>CAWHAA010000011.1:0-47537 GCA_963827275.1 uncultured Spirochaetota bacterium | reverse complement strand
CTCGCCGGCGTGGCGCACCACAGAACCAGGAGCACCGCCAGGGCGGCAAGTCGCGCCAGGGCGCCAAGTCGACGGCTTCGGAGCATCGCCCCTCCATGTTCTTGAGGACCTACTCATGGAGGTACGCAATCGGTTCCGCGATGGGGCCAACGCCCTTCCGGCAGCACCTCCACCTCCAGGCAACCCCACGATAGGTGCCGGACCTTCTGGGGCGCCGCCAGCCGCCGGAAGCAGGCCAGAACTGGCGGACAGCTCAGTAGGCGGAGCGCCCGCGGACCTCAGAGTGTGCTCGCGCTCCAGCGGCTGTCGTCGCCGCGCTCGAAGCCATCCGAGAAGAGGTGCCCTTCGAGATCGGACCAGCCGCAGACGTAGGCCGCCCCGGCCTGGTAGTCGTCTCCGACGGTGGCATAGGGCGCCCCGACCGCGAGGTCGGACTGGTAGAGCGAGACTGAATAGCCGCTCCCGGCTAGGGACGACGCCGCGACACCCGGGATTGGCGCGTTCGTGCAAGCGATTGGCGCGCCCGTCCATGGATCTTCGCCGGCGCCGGCCCTAGCTTGGGCCCAGCCGCCGACACCCCAGCGTTCGGCCAGGAGGATCCCATGCGCCCTCGTTTCGCGTCCCTTGTCGCTCTGCTCCTCGTCGCTCCGCTCCTCGCCACCCCTTCGCCGCTCGCCGCCGACGAAGTGGGCGCCAACGACTTCCGGCTCAGCACCATGGGACCGGACGGCGACCCGGACTACCGCGCCTCCGCCCCGGCAATCGCTTACAACCCGCTCGCCGATCGCTATCTCGTCGTCTGGAGCGGCGACGACGACACCGGCCTGCTGGTCGAGGGCGAGAACGAGATCCACGGCCAGTTGATCGTCGGGGCGACCGGCGCCATGGTCGGCCCGGACGACCCGCTGATCAGCGCGACCGGCGGGCTCGGCGACCCGGCCTTCGCCGCCCTCACGCCAGACGTCGTCTACAACAGCGTCGAGAACGAATTCCTGGTCGTCTGGGTAGCCGACACCGACGAGGGCGCCCTGGTCGGCGGCGAGTACGAAGTCTGGGGGCAGATCGTGAACGCCAACCTGATCGACGTCGGCAGCAACTTCCGCATCAGCTTCATGGGGCCGGACGGCGCGCCCGCCTGGGGGGCCGAGTACCCCGCGGCGGCTTACAACCCGGCGCGCAACGAGTACCTCGTGGTCTGGTCGGGCGACACCAACTCCGGCGGGCTGGTGCTCGACGAACAGGAGATCTGGGCGCAGCGCCTCTCCGCCAACGGCACGCTGGTCGGCGGCAACTTCCGGGTGAGCGACATGGGCGGCACCGGCGACCCCGACTACGACGCTTTCCGGCCCGACGTCGTCTTCAACACCCGGCAGCTCGAGTACCTGGTCGTCTGGTACGGCGACGACAACACCGCGCCGCTGGTCGACCACGAGTTCGAGGTCTACGGCCAGCGCATGGACGAGCTCGGCGGAGGGCTCGGCGCGATTGTTATTACGGTCAGCTTCCAGGTCGTGTATCTTGTCGATCCTCCGCTGGTGCCGCCCGCCCTCGAATGGGAAGGCGAGCCATCGCTCGACGATACGTACAGCCAGCTCGTCGCCCAGCACGCGGGCCCCCAGGGCCAGAACGTTCGCGTTATTGTGCCGCCGGGACATCTCGGCCATGAATTCATTACAGCAGAGAGCGGCCCTGATGCCCTGTATCTTGTTTGCCGCTATCGACGCGCCGATACCGGTGCCGCATATAACAATGGCGCAATCGGCCTTGCCGTTCTGGATTTTCGCGCATGCCTTTGCGATATAATCAGGATAATCGCACGATTCTTCGGTGTACGTTCCGACATCGTCGAATTGTAATTCCGTAAAATATCGCATAATGGCTTCCTTAAGTCTGAAGCCGCCATGATCTGAAGCTATTGCAATTTTCACCTGGTGCCCCGACCGTTATATGATGCTCCTACGTATGTGACATATACCGATTATTTAATCAATTAATTTATTGCCCTGGAATAATTTTTTAAAAAATGATTCCGAAGATTCTTCACGTCACCTTATAAATATTTTTTTAAGTTCACACTTTCAAAGAATATTCAAATAATAAAAAGTTATTCACAATTTCATTTACCCGGGAACTGCCGGGCCCTCTTTTCATGCGGCTTATAATGCGGGTCGAAGGAGAAAGTAACGCTCAACCGGGGGCTGCCTCGCTCATCTTCGGCCCAACTCCTGATTTTTTCAGGTAGTGAATATTATGTCATATAAGATACCTGAAATATTTTAATGTGACATAATTCAAAAAGTGATATGTTTTTAAGACTCTAGGAGGTCTATTTTTTAGTTTTTATGTGGATACTGTTGATAACTTTGTGGATAAGCGACAAATTTCCGGATGTCATTTTTTTTAATTGCATAATTTATTCCTGTTCTTAGGTTCAAGTCGTTCAGGTCTGAGAGTGTTCAAGGATTTTTTCCAGGCGCTGAAACATTAACATTTCCGGTGTGTTCATCGGATTAACCAGGAGGAGTGCAATGGGATATGAATTTTACAGCGTCGAGAAAAAACCGCCGATCGCCTGGGTCTGGCTGAACAGGCCGGAGAAGAAGAACGCAATGCATCCTCCCGCATGGACCGAACTCATCCCGATCATGAAGGACCTTGACGATGACGATCAGATCCGCGCCATCATCATCGCAGGCAAAGGCTCGATATTCTGCGCCGGTATCGACATGCTGGGCATGATGCCGGTGATACCAGAGCTCATGGATAAAGAGCAGAAGGGCGGGGTCAAACTCAACCTGTATAAGAAGATAATAAAGATGCAGGAAGGCCTTTCCTGCATCGAGCAGTGCCGCAAGCCCGTCATCGCTGCGATTCACTCGAAGTGCATCGGCGCCGGCCTTGATATGGCAACGGCATGCGATATACGCGTGTGCACCGAGGACGCGGAGTTTTCTCTGCGGGAAGTGGCCGTGGCCTTCGTTGCGGACATGGGGGTCCTGCAGCGCATCACGAATATCGTGGGCCAGGGGATTGCGCGCGAGCTGGCGTATACCGCCAAGAACATTACGGCCCGCAGGGCGGAAGCGGTGAACCTTGTAAACGAGGTCTTTCAGAACCAGGAGGAGATGATGAAGGGCGCGGAGAAACTGGCCCTTGAGATTGCCGCGAATTCGCCGATAGCGGTCAAAGCGACGAAACTCGTACTTAACCAGCTGGTAGCGTCGCAGGTAAACGAAAATCTCCTGTTCAACGCGGTCATGAGCGCAGCGGTCATCCCGTCCAACGACCTTTTCGAGGCGGTAACGGCCTTCTCGCAGAAGCGGAAACCGTCCTTTACCGGGTCGTAAGACATGGCCCGGCGGGGGCCCGCAGGATTGAAAAATTTCTTGATAAAATGAGTTGCCTGTGGCAGAATGCAGACAGTGGGACAATAGCGCACGATGAAGATAAAAATCAAACAATACCAGGGCAGATTCCGCTTGAAGTTCTTCGAGAGATATTACGTCTTCAGGAAGAAGTTTGCGAAATTCCGGGACGGTTTCGTGGAAAAAGGCCATGAGAAGATGACCGTCATGTTTATTCCCCACAACGAGCGGAAGATATTTAACTTCCAGATATCGAAATTCACCATATCATTTTTCATGCTCCTGTTCCTGGTGGTCCTGGGAACGTCCGCATACGCGGTTATACGCCACGCGGCCGTCAAGCGGGAAGAGCAGCGGCTTCTCATGACGTATGAGGACATCCGGTCGCACCTGCTCAGGTTCGAAAAGCTCACCAACGACATAG
This sequence comes from uncultured Spirochaetota bacterium, assembly GCA_963827275.1. GTDB lineage: Bacteria > Spirochaetota > UBA4802 > UBA4802 > UBA5550 > RBG-16-49-21. Next base: position 43,748 of record CAWHAA010000011.1, on the reverse strand, counting down.
CCGAGCAGGTTGACGAGATGAAGCCGGACATCGAGGAGCTCTACGAGCTCACGGCCGGGCCGGAAGAGGTGGACCAGATGTGGGACCTTGACGACATGGACGCCAAGGACTTTGCGGAGCTCAGGAAAATGCAGCACATACTCCCCGAGGAGATATTCACGATCAAGAACGTGCAGAAGGACATCATTTGCACGACCAATACTATCAAGACAGTCAAGAACTTCGTCGACGTGCGCAGCAAGGTCGTGCGCGACACGCCGTCTATTGTGCCGAACCCGGGCCACATCACCTCCCTGTTCGGCTGGCGGCGCTCGCCCTTCGGGCACGGCAGGGACTTCCACACGGGGATCGACATAGCCGCGCCGCCGGGCACGGAGATCCGGGCGACTGCCGCAGGCACCGTTACCTCGGCTGGATGGAGCGGTGGCTATGGATGGATGGTCAGGATCCAGCACAAGTACGGGTTTGAATCGCTCTACGGTCATTGCCAGCGGGTGGCGGCTTCCCAGGGGCAGGAGGTCAAGAAAGGCGAAGTCGTCGGGTATGTTGGCCAGACGGGGAACGCCACGGGCAACCACTGTCATTATGAAATCAGGCTGGGCAATCTTCCGATCAATCCATATCCCTACATGAGCAGGATATGGTGATCGTAGCGATAGCACTCCCGTTACGGTATGCTGAAATATCTGACGAGCTATATGCAATGCGCGCTGGTTGCCGGCGCGGTGTCTGCGCTTGTTATTGCCAATGCGAGGGACCAGGGTTTCAGGCAGGACCTGCTCGACTATATTGATGATAACGCGCTGACCGAAGAGACACGGCTCCGCATCACGGAGCCTTCCGATACCTCCTCCATCAATGAAACATATGACAGCTTTTCCTACCGCCCCGGCGACTGGGAGGATTACGTTATCTCCTCGCGGTATAAAGCAATCGACGGCATGGAAAAGAAGATCTCTCTCTATAAAGGGGATGACGTCAGGATCAATACTTACGGATCCCTCGGCCTGAACCTCGTGTACGGCACGTCCATGTTCACAAGGAAGCGCTACCAGGAGTACGACGAGGACAAGGCGGTTTCCCGGGTCATTCCGGGCGGGTTTAACCCGACTCAGGACCTCCAGATCCACGTGGAAGGGAACATCGGCGAGCGGATGACCATCTACATTGATCATGACAGTAAGAAAACCGACAACCATTACATGTTCAAGTACAAGGCGGTCGGCGACGAGGAGCTGATACGCGAGATAAACGCCGGCGAGATCGACATCAATTTCCAGGGATCTAAATATGCGGTGTATGACAACAACACCGCCAAGGGGCTCGGCGTGGACCTCACCCTGCAAAAAAAAGGGTTCATGCTAAAGGCCTTCGGGAGCGTTACACGCGGCAACACGGAAGTGGAGGTGTTCCGGGGGAATTCGACGCCCGGCAATATCAAGCTCTCAGAATACCAGTACGTACGGGGCGTTTACTACCAGATCGAGCCGTACATTCGCTACAACGGCGTGCTCGGGCCGCCCTATCCGCCAAACTATGCGCTGCAACCGGTAAATCTCAACCCCTACGGCTTCGAGCTCTATGTTGACGACCAGAATCCCTACAATAACCAGAACGCGGTGCAGCTCCCGGTCTACGGAGGTTATTACACCAAGGCGCAGTCGGGCGTCGATTACAAGATAAACTACTCGACCGGCCTGGTCCAGTTCCTCAAGCCGGTGCCGGACAACGCCCGGATCTTTGTCGTGTATAAACTGCTGGGGGCCTCGGCCGACCCCTCGGCGCTGCAGCCGTCGGACGCGCGGCACCCGGGCGGACCCTTTGCCGGCAAGATATTCCTGTTTTTAAAATACGGGTACTCCCTGGACAATGATCCGGTACCGCCGCCGAACCACCCGGCCCCGGACGTGTACGAGGTGAGGTCGTTCTACTACATCGGCGACCGCTACATTCTCCCTGACAACTTCAGCATCGGCTTTTTCATGGAGAACGGCGTAATGACCCAGGGCGATATTTCGAGCCTCGGACCGTATGCCGTCGATTACACGTACGGCGTGATCCAGTTTACCTACCGGGAGCCCTTCCGGCAGCTGCTTGAGGCCGGGGGTACCGCGTCGATTATTTATACCGAGCGGCAGCCGGATAACGTGTATGATTACTCGCGTTACAAAATCAAGATCGATTACTTCAGGGAAGCCCGCAGCTTCCAGCTCAACCACCTGAATATCATTCCCGACAGCGTCGTCATCAAGCTTGACGGGAGGGTAATCCCCGCGTCGCTCTACACCGTGGATTATACGGCTGGATACATCACCTTCAACAGCCCAACCAACCCCCTGATCGGTTCCGATACCTCGATAGAGGTCCGCTACGAATACCTCCCGTCACTTGCGCAGGAGCAGGAGTTCGTCGGCGGTTTCAGGACCGAGTATGCGTTCAGCCGCGACCTCAAGGTGGGAGGCAGCCTGCTCTATTCGCGCTCTTCCGGTGACGAGAAGATCCCCACGGTGGGAAGCGAACCCACGCAGACGATTTTTTTCGAGGGCGATACGACGCTGAACCTCGACGGCCGCCGGCTCGCCCAGTTTTTCAATATTTTCACCCGTGAAAAGCGTAAGGCCGTCCCCCTTGAGATCAACGGGTACGCCGAGTACGCCAAGAGCTACAAGACGGTGAACACCTTCGGGAAGGCGCTGGTGGACAACATGGAGGCAGCCGAGGAAGTGATCGTGATGTCGATGAGCGACAGGGATTGGATACTGGCGTCCCGGCCTTCCTGGGCCCCCTGGGCGACCGGGCGGGGAATCCTGAATTACTACTATTATCGCGACCCGGGCAACCCGGCAGTGCTCAAGGGAATGCTCTATGCGGCCCCGAAGATCGATTACTCGATCAAAACCGGGCCGTACAACGTGGCCACGGGGCACGTTGTCGATTCAATCGTTGCCCAGTCTTCACAGCGCTCCCTGGTGCTGGATTTCGCCGACAATCCCTCAACCGGCAGCGGGGACTATACGTCGATCGTGACGCGCGGCTTCGGAAAAGAGGCGGTTGATCTCTCCGGCGTTGAGTACGTAGAACTGTCCTATTATTACGACGGCACCACCGACGTTGAGCTGTACCTGGACGCGGGGCAGGTCGACGAGGACGCGGACGGCGACGGCACGTACGACACGGAGGACGTGAACCGCAACGGCATCATTGACAGCGACCCGAATACTGGGATCACCGAGGACGTCGGGTATGTCTTTAACGAGACGGGCCACCCGTCGACAAGGGTCGGCGGAGGTCCCGGGCTCAACAGGATAACCCGCGGGGACGGCGTCCTTACCACCGAGGACCTGAACGGCAACGGCATCCTCGATACGACGGACAACGTGTACCCCTTTCCGGACCCCGTCCCGCTCATCGCAGCGGAGAGGAAATGGCAGGTCAAGCGTATCTATCTCGACCATTCGATCATGTCCCAGAGCCAGGTCAATATACTGAAAAGCGTAGTATCAGTGCGGCTAACCGTAAGAAAGAACGCAGGGGCGACAGGCAGGGTCTATGTCGACGGCATACGGTTCGTGTCCCCGAAGTGGCGGGACCTTCGCGCCGATGACGATACCGCGTCCCCTGACCAGATAATGGTCACCACTATAAACAACATCGAGGACAAAGAATACCTGCTCGAGTCGTTCTCTCTGGTCATGCGTGACATATACAAGGCCATGTACGGCGTGCAGAATAACAACGATCTTTTAAAAGAGCGCGAGACTGCGCTTAAGGTCGAGTATGGCATCGGGGGAGCGTACACCAGCGTATCGGCAACCCGGCGATTTGCGAAGCCGATGGATTTCCGCAATTACAAGACCCTCACCGCCTGGGTGAACTTCCGCGGCTATACCGCGAACGACCAGATCGGGATCATGATCGGCTCGTCGGACAATGATTTTATCGTCTACAAAATGAAGATGCAATTTCCCCGCGTGTGGCGCGAGATGAAAATGTGTCTCCAGAAAGGATCGAGCGGTTTCGTGCTCCCCGCGCAGATGGCCGGCCGGCCTGACCTGAAGCGCGTGACCGTTATGAAGATCATAGCATACTCCGCGGCCCCGCCGAGCATCGGCTCCTTCTGGGTGGACGAGATATACCTGGAGGAGCCGGAGGTCGTGGAGGACTCGGCGCACTGGTACGAAGGGGAAATAAAGGTCACGAAGCCGTTTTACCGCACGAAAAGCGGGGTGCCGGTCATGTCCGATTTCATGGTGAAGTACGTCAACAGGGGGCACGGGGCCGGCTTCAGCACGATCGGCAAAACCGACCAGGACATCGCCGAGGAGTACAACCAGGTGTTCTCGTCGTTCACCGTGCTCCCGAACTGGAACGTGAAGCTCGATTACATCAGGGAGGATTCGGAGACCGACAGCCTGAACGAGGAGGTGGAGGAATCGCGCCGCGGCGAGACGAACAAGAACAGCGTGATCTTCGCCACCGATTACACCTCCGACCTCAATGGCGTACCGAGCATCGGCATCATCTACAAGTATGACGATTACAACAATACGATAACCGAGCAGATATCGAGCAAAGACGTCACCCGTAACAAGACGCTGGCCAATCACGCCCCGGTCATTCACTACAAGCAGATCATCGAAAAGTTCCTCTGGGGCAAGGTGACCGCCGAGCTCTACCTCGATATGCTTTTTAAAAAGGAGAGGATCAACCGGACGTCGTACGAATTGACGGTGAAGGACCTGGCATCGCTCGCCTCCCTGCTTGAGATTGAAAAGCGGCAGCGCACCGACGCCCGGTTCGGCATTGATTATCTTCACCGTTATTTTTATTTCCGTCCCGCGTTCCAGGTGGGCTCCGAGGAGGTCGTGGCCTGGCTGGGAAAATCAGGGGTAAACAGCTCCGAGATACTCTATAACCTGAACGGCGATTTCCATTTTCCTTTCGTGTACAATAAAAACTGCAAGTTCGTCGAACGCAACAAGGTGTTCGCCATATCGGCCGGTCTCGGCGATTTCACCTATGCGGCGCCCGGATACAAGGTGGATATCCAGTATTTCGAGAACAATTTTCATGATTACGATCTCATGAAGGAGCCGCTGCGTGGGTACAAGAGGGGAAAGGACGCCCGTACCCTTCTGGGCACCGGTATTGATGTCCCGATCTATCTTCACAAAGTGAAAGCGCTCAAGTTTTTCCGGACGCTTTCGCTGAGCTACAACCGCTCGCTGTATTTCACCGAGAAGAACGTTCCCTACGAGGGCGAGCGGTATGACCCGATGAAAGAGCGCTTCGGCATGAGCAGGGCGGTAAACGGTCTGGCAAACGCCGCCCTCAATATATTCAAGTATTATCCATTCTGCTTTTTCATCGGCAGGAACAACTATGCCCGGGCGCGCGACTACATCCATACCACCATGAACATTCCGGTTATCTACGCCAACGGGAAGGTGACAGAGGATTATGAGAACACCCTGAGGCTCCTGGATAATTTCGCCGTTAACTGGCAGATGGACCTGGGCAAGGTGACCGTCACATCGAACACGGGCCTGAACCAGGTCTGCGAGCGGCAGAGCGTGTACGGTGTCCCGAGCCAGGTGGTCACGGCGAATGTAGACCTGGCGGTAAACTACGATCTCATGAAGCTGATGAGCTTCTGGTTTTTCAGGCCGAACAAGGAGGGGCTCCCCTACCATGCCGCATTCATGACGACGGGCTACAGGTTCGAAACCAACATGCTTGTCACGCAGAATATCGAGGAACAGGTCCACACGCCGGCTGCCGGACTCAGCTTCAAGCGGGACCGCGCCAGCCTGAGCTTCGAGTTCGGGGTGAATCTCAAGAAGCGGTACAGCAAGCCGTACATTTCGCTCAATCTCCTCAATCGCTCATACAAGGACCAGGTGTATATCAACAACATGGCGCAGTATGCCCTGTTCAAGGAGACGGATACCGGCTACAGCTTCAACATATTCTTCCAGACCGATGTGCAGTGGATTTTCAAGATATTCTCCCGCTTTTACCGGCTGGCGGCGTTCCCGATCTACACACTCGAATACGCGATGAAGCTCAACCGGTACGATTACACCTTCACCGTGTCGCCGGAGCCGTATGACCTTCACCTCGTCACCAGCAAGCTTACCCTCGATCTGCATAAGAACGTCCAGGGAGGGTTCAGCTCGCGGTTTGCGCTCGAGCAGTACCGCAACCGGTACACGGGGAACATCCGAAAGGAGATTTTCTCGGTAGAGGTGGGGGCGCATTTGACCCTCCTCTTCTGACGGCCCTCAGCCCAGGCGTCGCCGAATCCTGTTCTTGAGCTTGTTGTAGAACCCCTTAATCTCGGTGACATATAGCTCGTCCCTGGTCTTTTTGAAGACTTCGATCGTGGTTAGCCGTATCACGTCCCAGAGGAGGTCGCGGTCCGGGCAGTCGAGAAAAATAATCCATGTTGACCTGGTAGGCCCCCTTGAATTTACGGGCGCCGCCCTCCGCGGTAATGGCCTTGATGATGTCATTCAGGTTGAGCATGTCGCTTTCCGACCTGAGCGACGCGTCAAGGGTGAGCCGGCTCCCGTCGGCGCTCTCGATCGCCGCGAATACGACGACCGCATGGTGCTTTTCACGCTTAAGCAGAAAGTCGGCGATCACGGCGATGCTGTCCCGGTTGTCGGCGCCGACATACCCCAGGCCGGCGATGAGCCAGTTCTTGTGCGCGACCTTGACGCGGATGGCTGTTTTAAGGAGCTCGAGCGTTTCCCGTGACAGCGGGGTCGAGCTGATTTTATTGAATGCCTCATGATCGGAAAATCCCGAGAGGTAGTCAAGCGCCTCGTAATCGAGCCTTCCCGCATGGGAATACTTGTCCGTATCGGTATAGATGCCGTACAGGAGGGCCGTGGAGACCGGGACCATGTCGGAAAGCTCGAGCTTCACGCCCATCTCTTTAAGAAGCAGTGCGATGATGGTGCTGGTTGATCCCGCATCGGTGTTTCTCAATGAAAAATCGGCCCGGGCTTCCTCGCCGTCATGCTCGTGGTGGTCGATGAACACGGCGCAGGGCAGGTCGCCGGCGATTTCATGCGCCGAGGGGGACTGGAAATCGGTCACGATGTACGCGTCGAAATGACGGATGTCCGGAAGGTCGGGCGAAAAGCGAACCGGTATATTCAGCGTGGCGATGAACATCCGGTTTTCGGGGAGTGACACCTTTTTGCCAGAGATGATGGTGCTGGACACTCCGAGCTTGCGGCAGAGGGCGCTCAACGCGAACGATGACGCGATGGCGTCAGGATCTGGCGAGCCCTTGATGATGATCAGAATATTGCGGTATTTCCTGATCGATGCCGCCAGCGCGGCGGGAGAAGCATCCACGGCGGGCCCTCACTGGTACTTGAAAATTATCAGGCTGACGTCTCTCGCCTGTTTCAGGTCTCTGGTGAACCGGCGCAGGTCCTCGTAGAGGGCCCGTGTCAGGTCGGCGGGAGCCCGCCCGTGCACCCGACTGACGGCCTGCTTGACCCGTTCCAGCGAGTATTCCTCGCCCGCGCTGTTCGTCGCAGATACCAGGCCGTCAGAATAGAGCAGTCCGTAGCTTCCCGGGGCCATGCGTATTGTTTTCGATTCATAACGGGACATGCGATCCGCGCCGATCGGGGCACCATCAGTGTCAAAGGGGATAAACGAATCGTTGTCCGGGTTGTAGATGATCATCGGTTTATAGGCCGCGCTTGAGAACGCCACCTCTCCGGAGGAGGAGAGCAGGGCGCAATAGGCCGAGGCCTGCCTGTCTGAAAAGCGAGACGTGGAGATCACCCAGTTCATGGTGCCCAGCACACGGTCCGGCGAGCCGAAGATCTTGCCCGGCGTGTGCATCACAGTGTACAGCTCGAGGGAGATGACGGCCGAATCGATCCCGGCGTACGAGGAATCCGAGATGAACAACACGATTGTGTCCCCGCCGGTCACGATGGAATCGAAATAATCGCCCCCGTTGGGGGAGCTGTCGATGTAGAGCGAGCTCACGCGGAAGCCTTTTATCTGGCCCATGCTCTCTGGAATGATCCTCTTCTTTATCGCGCTGACCACCATCCGGTCATGGTCCAGGACCTGCGTGTCCCTGACCTTTTCAAGCAAAAGGGTGTTTGCCAGGTACTGCTGGAACTGGATGCGGAAGAGCTCGAGAGAGGAGATGAGGCCCTTGGTGTATATCCGGATCCCCTTCAGCGGGCCGAGGGCCAGAAGCCCTATGACCTGGTTATCTGGATTGATGAAGGGGAGAATTGCTTCTATCCTGTTTCGATCGAAAAATTCAAGGACGGCTTCGCGGGAGTCCCGGAATTCCACGGCATAGTTGACTACCGGCTTATAGAGAAGGGCCTGTTCCCGGCCCAGGGTCGCCATAATGGGGCTTTCGGGGCGGATCTCTTCGTCGATCGTATCACCGCCGGTGCCGTGGAACCTGGTGAACTTATTCTCGCGGATGTTCAGGATGTATAATTGGGCTCCGGAGATGTCAAAGGCCTCGGCCACCCCGTCGACAAGCGCGGTAACGATCTCCTCCCATTTCTTCTCCTGTCTGTCCCCGGTTTCGAAGGGCCTTCCGAACAGTTCGTCGACAAGCTCGTTCATGCGCCGGGCCTCCCGCTGAAACTGGTACTCGATCCGGGGGCGAAGATATTTGAATACCAGGAACTGGTAGAGGAACAGGACCAGGGCGATCCCCACGGGGTGGATCGGCTCGATCAGGTATTCTTTTGTGTTAAATTTCAGCAGAAGCATGACGGGGACGAAGAGCAGCGCGAACGTCAACAGCCAGTACATTCCCGTGGAAAAGAATTTTTTCAGGTCAATGGATTTAACGTTTGTAGCGGCATAATTCATGATAATGAGCATAAGCGGCAGGGGTACCAGTATCCCGATGTTCCGGAGCCTGTAATAGGCCTGGAAATAGGGCGTATATACAGAGAGGGCCATGAGGGCGATGACGAGCGCTCCCATGCCGGCGCACAGGTAAAAGAGGTCGTTCCTGACCGCGCGGTACTCGTGCTGAAAGGCCCGGTATCCGACTAGGGAGATGGCGATCAGGAAATAAGCCGTCAGCGCGGTGAGATAGACCGGGTATCCGGACATGAATACGGGCCGGCCGGCGCCTCCGCCGGCGTCGGACATGATGTAATCTGTTGCAACGGTTGCGATGCACAAAACGTAACCTGGAAGGCTCCCTGCCAGGGAGATGATCAAGTGTCTTGGCTTGATGTACGGATACAGGACAAGAAACCCGGTTATCAGGGTCGATATAAGCAGCAACAGGGCCGTCTCGATTTTGAATGTAAGAACCCGGGAAATAAGGGTTTGCTCTACAAGATCGAGTCCAATGGAGACGAACAACGGCACGGAAGCGAGGCTCACGATTGAGAACATCAGGTTTGCGATGGTGCGGGATTTTTTAAAAATATTGAAGAAAAAAATGACCAGCGATACCAGTGCCGCGCATCCGGCGAGTATTATTTCCAGGTATACCAAGGCAGCATCCTTTGATAAATGATTCAGTGCCGACGGTTCCGGCCGCGGCCGGCGGCGGAGCGATGGCGTTACATAAATACGAGATAATACCGGTAGCGAGTATTATTTCAAGTAATTATCTGGCATATGTTTAAAAAATGCCCAAACTGGAATTTACGGGATTTTTAAAAAATTTTGTCATGGAACGGGAGGTGCGCGCTACTTCAATTTATGCCGGCTTCATCGCGTCATTAATCGCCGGTCGTGAGGAACACGTGAAAAAATCAATGGTACGCGGAGCAGCGTTCAGGGCAGTTTTCGCAATGTCAGCGGTTATAATGACCGTGTCCTGTTCCGGCGGCCTTCCAGGACGAGAGTGTAAAGAAGCGGTCCGGGGGCGGCTTGATCTCAGGGAGTGGGATTTTAACAGGGACGGCCCTGTGGAGCTCAGCGGGGCCTGGGAGTTCCACTGGGGCGCCCTCCTGGAGCCGGAACGATTTGATGAGCATGAGCAGAGCCGCAGTTACCTGCATGTGCCGGGCTTGTGGAACGGACGGATAGAGCAGGGGCGGGTGCTCGCCGGGGAAGGCTGCGCGACCTACCGTCTGACGGTCATGTTGCCGGAGACACTATCGGTATCAGGGCCAAAGCGCCTGGCTGTCATGATCCCGGACCTTGGCTCCGCCTACAAACTATACCTGGATGGAGTCGCAACAGGGCAGGGCGGCGTCGTGGGTAAATCGATCCGGACGGCCCGCCCCGGTTACCGTCCGGAGGTGTACGAATTTGCCCCTGGAGGGGACCGGCTGGTCGTTGTCCTCCAGGTATCGAATTTTCATCACCGGAAGGGTGGCGCATGGGAAAAAATCATCATGGGCGCCGGGCCGGTAATCAGGGAAATGCGGGAGAAAAGACTCGTCCGGGATTTTTTTCTCTTTGGATCGATTTTCATAATCGGGATTTATCACATCGTCCTTTTCATCATGCGGAATAAGGAGAGGTCCTATCTGTTTTTCGGGCTTTTCTGCCTGCTCATAGCCGTGAGGATCATCGCCACCGGGGATTACTATCTTATCAGGCTCTTCCCGCGCATGTCGTGGGAATCCATTATCTGCGCGGAATACCTTTCGTTTTACGGCGCCGTCCCCCTGTTCTTTTTTTTTATGGGTTCGCTGTTTCCCGGTGAGTTTTCGCCCCGCGTGCTTCGCGTTGTGGCGGCGGCCGGCGCTCTTTTCTGCTGCATGGTCATGCTCCTGCCCTCCCGGCTGTATACCCATACCATGCAGGCATACCAGGCCCTTTCGATCGTCATGAGCCTGTTCGGATTTGCGGCACTGGTACTCGCAATAGTCCGGAAGAGGGAAGGGGCCGCCACCTTCTTGGCCGGTTTCGTGATCCTTTTCATCACCGTGATCAACGATTTTCTGCAGAGCAACCTGATGGCGGAGACCGGCTACCTCGTGCCGTTCGGACTGTTCCTTTTCATTTTTTCCCAGTCTTTTCTTCTCTCGGTCCGCTTTTCACGGGCATACGACGCGGTTGAAAAGCTCTCTGCCGAACTTGACCGTAAACATTCGAGGCTTGCCGAGATCAGCGCCCTGAAAGACGAGTTCCTGGCTGCCATATCCCATGAGATAAGGACACCGCTCAATGGCATGATCGGGCTGGCCGAGTCAATGATCGACGGCCGGCAGGGCCTGATGTGCCTGGAAGCGCGCTACAATCTCGGGCTGATATCAGCCAGCGGACGCAAGCTGGCGCGTCTGGTCAATGACATCATGGATGCTTCAAGGCTCCGCAACCATGATCTTGTGCTGCGCAGGGGAGCTGTTGACATGAGGACCGTTGCGGACATAGTCCTGGCGCTCGCGCGACCTCTCACGGGCGCGCGGAAGATCGAGCTGTTCAATATTATCGAGCCGGACGGGCCGCAGGTCCTCGCGGACGAGGACAGGATCCAGCAGGTCCTTCATACGATCGTGGCGAACGCCATTGCACGCACCGATTCGGGCCATGTAACGGTATCGTCACGCGTGGCGGCCGGCCGTGATGGCGCCGGGGGGCTGATGGAGATTTCCGTAACTGATTCGGGGAGGAAGATCCTGCCTGACTGCGAGCCGGGGGCCCTGTATGCCAGCGAGGGACGGACGGCGGTCGGCTCGGGTATCGGGCTGACCGTTGCGAGACAGATCGTCGAGCTCCACGGCGGAACGGTACGGGTCGAGCCCGCTGTCCCTGGCGCGCGGTTTTTCTTCACGCTCCCGCTGTGTGAATGGAGCGAGCCGGCCGCGGTAGAGACGGCCCGGTCCCTGCCGGTCTATCCGGTGATGCGGGCAGCCGTGAGAGCGGGATCCGGGCCGGGGCGGGGCATGCCCCTGCCCGCGACCGGCACCGCCGGTCGAATCCTGGTGGTCGATGACGATGCCATGGACCGCCAGGTGATGGGCCATTATCTGGCGGCAGGTGATTATTCCCCGGTTGCGGCCGGAAGCGGGACAGAGGCTCTCGGACTGCTGGGCGGCGGCGCCTTTGACCTGGTGCTCCTTGATATAATGATGCCGGGAATCTCAGGGTACGATCTCTGCCGCGAGATACGGAAGCGCTTCTCGCTCCACGAGCTGCCGGTCCTCGTTCTCACCGCGCAGTACGGCATCGCGGGCCTGGTCGCCGGTTTCGAGAGCGGTGCGAACGATTACCTGGTCAAACCGATCCATCGCGAGGAACTGCTCGCCAGGGTCCGGACCCTTGTTTCATTGAAGCGGGCCGTACGCGACCACGACGAGGCGAAATACAAGTTATTACAGGAGCGTATGAACCCTCATTTTCTGTTTAACGCACTCAACACGGTCCACGCGCTCATCAGGAGGGACCATGAGCTGGCGGACCAGGCGGTTATCATGCTTGCGGATAATTACCGCTTCCTGATCGATCACTCCTTCCTCACCGTTGTGCCGTTTGACGAGGAGTGGCGGTTCGTGGAAAACTATCTCGAGCTGGAGGAACTGCGGTTCCGCGATTCCCTTGCGGTCAGCATGGAACGGGAGGGCGATTTTACCGGCATCTCTATACCCCCGCTAACCATACAGCCGCTGGTGGAGAACGCGCTGAAACACGGCGTGCAGAAACGCGGGGGGCAGGGCTCGGTGAGCGTTTTTGCCGGGGCGGACGGCGGAAGGGTCACCGTTACCGTGGCGGACAACGGCGCGGGGCTCGATTCGAGCGACCTGTTTTCCCGCTCGCTCGGCAACATACGGAAGCGGCTTCACCACTGCTTTGGCGAGGCCGATATCGCCCTGGAGAGCGCCCGCGGCAGGGGGGTAACCGTGACCGTTACATTCCCCTGCGAAACGGTCGCGGCGGCGCAGGGCGGATTACCGGGAGGTGGCACCCATGGAAAGTGAAAAGATCTATTCGGTTTTGATAGCCGAGGATGAGGTGCCGGCTCGCGAGCTCCTCGTGGATTACCTGCTGACCCGCTGCGAGCTCAAGCTTTCCGGCCTTGCGCGGACCGGGGAGGAGGCGCTCAGGCAGATGACGGAACGGGATTTCGACCTGGTCCTTCTCGATATCCGGCTCCCGCAGCTAACGGGCCTGGAAGTGCTCGGGCGCCTGAAAAAGCCCCCTTCCGTCATTTTCACGACCGCGTACGAGAGCTACGCGCTCCGGGCGTTCGATTTCGGCGCGGTAGATTATCTCCTCAAGCCGTTCGGGATAGACAGGTTCAACCGCTCCATCGAAAAATTTCTGGCCACCCGGGACTCGGCCGCTCGCGAGGCGCCGGAAAGCGGATTTACCGTCCGGGAGGGAGGCAGGCTGCATATTCTCCAGTACCAGGACATCATCTACGTGACGTCCCACGGTAAAAATACGGTAATACACACGGTCGCCGGGGACAGGGAAACGCCTGTCTTACTTAAAGACGTTGAGATGAGGCTTCCCCAGGGAATGTTCGCGAGGATCCACAAGCAGCATATCGTCAATTTGAGATACATATCATGGATTGAATATTTAATCGGCGGCCAGTATCTCGCTTTTTTAAACGACGAGGATGAAAGCTCGCTCACGGTTGGAAGAAAGTACGCCCCCCTGCTGAAAGCCAGGCTCGGGATGGATTGAGGACTCCCGGGCCCGGGTATTTCCTGTTGAGGATCATATCCTGACGGTTTTTTTACAGAAAATTGTTGAACTTTTTCACACCACTCTCAGTCATATATTGTATATTGATGGTATCTGTTCCCGATACCGGGTCCGCGGCAAGAATTAACAGGTCAGTCCGGTCTATCGAGGTATGAACAAATCCTCAATGAGAGCCCATTTTCAATCGAAGGAGTTATGGTATGAAACAATTATTAATAATTGCTGCAATCCTTCTTGTCGGCCCCTCGCTCTTTGCCGACGAGATCTATCTCCTGGACGGCGGCGTCATCAAGGGTGGCATTATCCAGATAACCGATACCGGCGTGGAATACGATCCGGAAGGAGCGCGGGTTTTTGATGTCATCGATAAGAAAACGGTCGAAAAGATCAAATACGATAACGGAACGATTGTTAATTTCAGGGTGGACACGCTCCATCGCACTGATGGAACGGCCGTGCGCTGCACGGTCATCAGGGTGACGAAAGACCTTATCCTGTATACGCCGGAGGGTTCGGGCGAACAGAAAACCGTGGTGCGCAATGAAATCGACCGGATTGAATATGGCGATGGCACCGCAGTGGACGTCCCCGGCGACAGGGAACAGAAAGAAGAAGTGGTGGTGTACGAGGAGAAAAAACAGTCAGGCGGCTTTATCGATTCCTGGGTCCGAATAGCGGGGTTCTTCTCGTTTGGCAGCTCCGCTGGGGGGCTTTTTGAGCGCGAGCAGAGGGTGCTGGACGCGTACCGTGCCGACCTCCTGAAAGCATATGTCATTCCCCGGGATTACCGGATGTATAACACGTTCGGATCGGGCGGCGGAGAGCTTGATTTAATGCCGCCTGCGGTTAAATTCACCCAGAAAAGGAGCTTTGACCTGACCGGCATAAAATTCGGCATCCGGGGCAGGTACGGGTACGAGGTGACCGAGAGCACCATCTATGATGACAGCTCATATTATTCGTACGACGAATACGAGCTGTTTCATGGCGAGCTGATGAGCTATCACTACTGGGCCGCCGGTCCCGTTATGAACCTTGTCTTCAGCCCGCGGAGCAATGCGTTCAACCTGCTTCTCAATTTTTACGCGGTTGGCGGCCAGGTGTTCAACGGCACCGCCAGGGGCGCTGCCGCCCTGCGGAGCGCCCGCTACCTTGCATGGGAGATGCTGGGAGCGGCAGGCCCCTACGGCACGCCGCCCTTTCTGCCGGCCAGCATCGCGAACCTGACCAACACGAGCCGTTTCAATACCGTGCATTTCAACGGCTACACCGTGCGGATCGGCTTCGGCCCGCACTTCTCCCTCAACAAGTACGTGCCGATCACATTCGGCGTGAACGTGATCTATGCGTACACGAATATAAGGCTGGGCAGGGCCCTTCCGATCTACTACGACGGTAAAAAGCGCGCAACGCACCATGAGGCGGGCGGAGAGATCAGCGTGGGGTTCCACATTTTATAGGGCCCGTCGGGCCCGGCGCCCAGCGGCCTGTATATTCCTTGACAGCGCAGACACTCCGGCAATTCTTATAAGCATGAGAATCGTCCTCGTACATCCGGCCGGCTCCAACTGGATCAGGGGAGCAAAGGACCTCGCGGCCGTGGCGAACAGGATGGCCCCGCTCGGCCTCCTGTCGATTGCCGCGTACTGCGAGCGGCAGGGACATGAGGTCTTTGTCCATGACTGCCTGGGGCCCCGTGCGCACCCGGACCCTGCCGCAAACATCAGGAAAATACTCTCGTACGGGCCGGACCTGGCGGGTTTTTCCGCGACCACGTCGGGGTTCCTGGACGGGTACCGCCTTGCGGGCATGTTAAAAAAAGAGCGGCCCGGGGTCCTGACAGTATTTGGCGGGGTCCATGTATCGGCCCTGGGCGGCGCGCTCCTCGAATCATACCCGGACATCGATTACCTCTGCATGGGCGAGGGCGAGGCAACCCTTGCCGAGCTGGCAGGCGGACGGGCACCCGGTGCGATCGAGGGGCTGGTGTGGCGGGACGGTGACCGCGTCGTCACAAACCCTCCCAGGCAGCACATCGACGATCTTGACTCGCTTCCGTTTCCGGCCTATGAAAAGCTCGCGGGGTTCCCCGGTGGTTATAACCTGCCGCTGTTCAGCTATGTTAAAACGCCAGGCGCCACCATGGTCACGAGCAGGGGCTGTCCCTACCAGTGCTCGTACTGCGACCGGTCCGTGTTCAAGCGCGGCTTCCGTTACAACTCCGCCGGCTACATTTACGATCACATGAAGCACCTTCGCCGGCGGTTCGGGGTCCGTCACGTCAACATCTATGACGATCTCTTCACCATGAACCGCCGCCGCATCGAGGAACTCTGCGATCTCCTCCAGACAAAGCCCCTGGGAATGAATTTCAACTGCGCGGTCAGGGTGGGCCACGCGGACGAGGGGCTTCTCAGCCAGTTAAAGAAGGCCGGGTGCCTGATGGTCTCCCTGGGTATCGAGTCGGCGGACCAGGGGATGCTCGAGCGGCACAAGGCGGGCGTTTCCCTTGACGAGGTGCGGGAAACGGTGGCGCGCATAAAGAAAGCCGGCCTGCGCGCGAAGGGCCTGTTCATGATGGGGCTCCCGGGCGAGACCGAGGAATCGATCCGCGCTACCGGTGATTTTGTCATGTCCCTGGGGCTCGACGACATGAACATGGCGAAGTTCACCCCGTTTCCCGGCGCTCCCATATGGGCCGGTATTGAGAACGAGGGGACCCTGGAAAACGACTGGCAGCAGATGAACTGCCTCAACTTCGTGTTCGTGCCCGGCGGGATATCGTCCCGTGAGCGTCTCGACCACCTGTACAACGAGCACGTGAAGCGGTTTTATTCGGGCAGTGAGTGGAGAAGAACATTCGGGAGGCGGCTCTGGCAGCACCGGAAGAGCCTCTGGTATCTCCTGAGGCATCTTCCGTCATTCGCGCGTGCCAGGAAAAATTTCGAGCCTGGAACGGCAGAGTGAGGACATCAGGCAATGCTTAATTGGAATGAAACCATCCGTCGCCTCCTTGACGGTCCGGTTGCGCCCGAAAGGGAGTTCGTGATACCCGGCCGCACGTACGGCGAGGTCTATGAGACTGCGGCCGGGCTCCTGGAAACGTGCAGGACGTCAGGCATGGCCCCGGGCGAGCCGCTCTGCCTCTGCACCGAGGACAAGGTCCTGGTCGCGGCTGGAGTGCTTGCCTCCCTTGCCGGCGGGCCGCTCCTCGTGGTTCCCTACGCCCTATCCGAGCGGGGCATCCGGGAAACGGCCGAGGCCATGGGTGTCAGGTTCGGGCTCGCGGAAAGGGAGATGGCGCTCCCGGCCGGGATACGGTGCATCACGCCCGCGCGCGGCCGGTGGCAGGGAGCGGAAGAGCCGCGCGGCATCGATGATCCCTGCCTACAACTCTTCACCGGGGGCTCGACCGGCAAGCCGAAAGTCTGGACCAAGACGCCGGTGAACGTCGTTTCCGAGGCGGCGTTCCAGTCGGAAAAGTATGGGATAACCGCGGGCGATTTTTTTATCGCTACCGTGCCGCCCTATCACATTTACGGCTTTCTTTTCTCGGTGATGATTCCTTTTATCTCGGGGGCGAGGGTCATGGAGCGGGTCGTGGTGTTTCCGCGCGAGATCCAGGACGCACTTGAGAAAAACCCGGTCACTGTCCTGGCAAGCGTGCCGGTCCACTACCGGGTCCTGAACGGTGAGAAGATACACGCCTCCTCGCTGCGCCGCGCGTTTTCTTCTGCCGGCCCTCTTGACCGGAATGACGCGCTCTGGTTTTACCGGCAGACCGGCGTGGGCGTAGAGGAGATTTTCGGCTCGACAGAGACCGGCGGTATCGCGTGCCGCTGCCCGGCGGTCAGGCGCGAGGTCCTGGAGCCGTTCGCGTGCGTGACCTGGAAGATCGAGGACGGGCGGCTCTGCGTGAAATCGCCCTTCCTGTCGCCTGACCTGCCGTTCGACAAGGCAGGCTTCTTCACGACCGGGGACCGCGTGGAGGCGGCCGGGAGCGGCTTTTCGCTCCTGGGCAGGTCGGACGGTGTAGTGAAAGTAGGCGGAAAAAGAGTTGATTTAATCAGCGTGCGTGATATCATTAAGCGCATCCCGGGGGTCCGCGATGCCCATGTTTTTTCCCTGCCCGGGAGAAAGGCGCGGGACACCGATGTCGCGGCCGTTGTCGAAGCCGATACTACCGAAGAAGAATTGAAGCAGGCCCTTGCCGGTGCGATGGAATCCTATGCCATGCCACGCCGCCTGCGGGTCGTTGCCAAACTGCCATCTACATCCACGGGAAAAATTGATCGAGAGGCGCTGCTGAAGCTTTTCGCGCCCGGTCGTTAGAACATCGAGAGGGGGGTCGTTCATGGAAGGAAAAACTGTCTACATGTTCCCCGGCCAGGGGTCGCAGTCGGTGGGGATGAGGAGCAAGCTCGGGGCCATGACCGAGGAGCAGAAGGAGCTTTTCAGCACCGTGGACTATGTTCTGGGCTTCCACCTGAGCGTGCTGATCGACGAGGGCCCTGACGAGGAGCTTACCCGAACCTCGAACACGCAGCCGGCGCTTCTTGTCATGGGCGTAGCGTTCGCGCGGGGGCTCGATGACCGCGGGCACCGGGCCGATATAGTCATGGGACATTCACTCGGGGAATACGCGGCCCTGGTGCACGGCGGCGTTATAGACTTCAGGGACGCGGTCCGGATCGTGCGCCGGCGGGGCGAGCTCATGGAAAAGGCGGTAAAAAACACGCCGGGCAAGATGGCCGCCGTCATTGGCGCCGAGCGGGGAAAGGTCGAGGCGCTGATCGCCGAATGCGCGAAGGACGGCGTCGTCGAGATCGCGAATTTCAACTCGCCGGTGCAGGTGGTACTCTCCGGCGAAACCGCGGCGGTGAACCGGGCGGTGTCCCTTATCAACGACGGGGGGATCGGGAAGGCGGTCGAGCTGAACGTGTCGGCGCCCTTTCATTCGTCGCTCATGAAGCCGGCGGCGGAGGATTTCGGGGGCTTTCTCGACGAGTTCGAATTCCGGCCTCCAGGCGTGGAGTTTATCGATAACGTCACCGGCCTGATGGAGCAGGACCCGGCGAATATAAAGAAAAAGCTGGTGCTCCAGCTGTCGAGCCCGGTCCAGTGGGAGCGGTCGGTGACGACGGCGGTTGACGCGGGCGCCGCGACTTTCATGGAATCCGGCCCGGGCGCCGTTCTCGCGGGACTGGTCAAAAGGATCGCGAAAGACCGTACCATCATGACCGGGGAAAAGGCGTTGAAAAACGCGTGAGCTAATCGGTATCCGGTTTCTCTTTTTCCTTCCCTCCCTGCAGCATCGCCGTGATGTTTATCCGGTGGTTAAACATGATGAAAAGGGCCGTTGCGACCGATCCGACGACAGCAGCCGGCCGGTACCCGCATGCCGCGATCGTTCCGAACGCGAGTACGGCTATCATTGCAAATGATGCAATAAAGGGCACCCTCTTCAATACATATACGCACACCCACGCGATGCAGGAGACCACCGCCCCGGCAGGGGTGATGACTGCGGAGAACCCCAGGTAGTTCGCCACGCCCTTGCCGCCCCTGAAGCGGTGGAAACAGGGATAGCGGTTACCGATCACCAGCGCGAGCCCCGCCCAGGGGACCGCACCCGGCGTGAGCGCGTACCGCGCGAGAAGAGCTATCCCCACGGCCCGGACGACGTCCAGCAGGAGAACCGCCGCGGCCCAGGCCGGTCCGGCCATGCGGTACACGTTGGTGGTGCCCGCGTTGCCGCTGTAATGAAGGCGCGGGTCTTCCTTGCCGAGTATTTTGAATAGCAGTATCGCGAAGTTTACTGAACCTGCCAGGTAGGCGGCTGCCATAATAATTATTAGTTTCATGATCTCCCGGTTAGTCCGTGGATGTTGACTTGTAAACTCATTGGCCGACAATACCGTGCGTATAAGTTTTATTTCAAGGAATTTTTCAGGCTGACCGGAGCCGGACCGGATAGTGCTTCATTATTTTGAATATCATTTTGGGCGAAACCTCTGCGGTAAACATTACAACCATATCAGGGACGCCGAATTATGCCATGGGCGGAACTCAAATTAACACCTCTCAGCACGAGGAATGGGATACGAAAATCCTACTCAATAATAAAATTGAGGATGCAATAAAAACCTGTAATAGTTTGGCTATACGACTCTATTTCGGAACATCACCCCTGACTTTTATCCTCAGTGAAAAAAGCATAGCCCAGGTAAAAGAGTTCCTGAGCGTTAAACCGGAATAACTGTCGTTTTTTTATTTTTGCCAATTCTTGGACAGTAAAACCAGCGTAAACAGGTGGTCGTCCACGACAGAATGGATGGCCACCTCTGTTTTGCCGTCAATGGTCAACGCGCTCCGGTCAGTCTCGATCCCCGCAACCGCGGTCTTCTCCCACGCTTTGGCCAGGTTCATTCCCAGGGCCTTTGACACCGCTTCCTTGACGGACCAGACCCGTGCTGATGCCTCCATCTCGCCGATGGGATGCTCCCGCACCAGTGCGAGCTCCTCCTCATGCATGTACAGGCTGCGCCCGTTCATAACGCGGTTTGATAAAGCCTCGACGTCTATCCCGATCCTGCCGCCGGACAGGGCCGCAACCGCGAACCGCGAGTCGTGGGAAGCGGAACAGTGATACGGCTCGCTGCCGTCCGGAAGCGGGCAGCGGGGGCGTCCGTTCTCGTGCATGGTGGTCAGGGCGCCGGAGGGGATGGCGGGATCAGCGCCCGGGAGCCTGCGGGCCAGCTTTTTCAGCGCCATGCGCGCGCCGAGAAAGGTCCGGGCGCGTTTTGCCCGCATGGAGCTGAAGCGCGCGCGCTCGGCCTCCGAGAGTATTCCGGCGCAGGGAGCGGTCAGGGAGTCGAGCTCTACCACGCAGAGGTCGCGGCAGCGGTCCCGTATCCGCGCGAGGGGATCGGGACCCGCGGCGCGGATCCAGTCCGGCGGCCGGATTGTGCCGCCGCTCACGTCCCTCATGCGCAGGCCGTACACCTCCTCGCACAGTCCGCCGTCCAAATCGTAGATCAGGATGTTGAAGACGAGCAGGCCGCCAGCCGAGGATACGGGCGTGATCCTGCTCGTGTACGTTTCGCCTGCAGCGGTCTTTTTCCGGATCACCCGGCCGTCGGTATGCACGGGAAACCCGACGATGCCCGCGTACCGCTGGCCCCACACGCACGCGGCGTGAAATGACGCGTCCAGGGGAAAAGGCGAGCCGAGCGGCCCGTCCGGCGCGGCGTTTGTTCCGCCGCTCACCAGCGCAATCGCCCCCTGCTCAGAAACGTGCAGGCGTTCGATGTTGCGATAGGACGGCCCGAACGGGACAAGCTCTTCGTAGATAAGTTCCGGGTCCGGCACCGCGCATATCCCCTCGAGCCCGAGGGTTTCGTCGAGGGGCGGCAGATGTCTCACTGGCATCTCACCGGGAAAGGTGAGGGACACGTGCTCAAGGAACCGGGTGATGGAGGTTGTGCCGGACTTCTTGATGGTAAGGAGCTTTGCGGATACGGCCCGGCCACGGGGACTTATCTCGGCAAATGCATCGACCGCTGAGGTCTCGGGAGGAATTTCAAGGAAGCGGGTGAAGTCCGCGTTTTCGATGCAGCTCGCGTCCGTGTCCGGGAATCTCGCGCGCGTGGTTTCCGCGAGCACACGCATGGCCTCGACAGCCGGGTACACGGCACGGCCCTGGAATACATGGTCGCGCAGGTAGTCGGCAATACGGAGCGATACCGGCACGCGCTCCGGCTTATTTATTTCGGGAAGGTCTTCCATAGGTGAACGGTCTTCTCGTCCACGGCCACGGGCCTGCCAGCCTTGTTGAGCGCGCAGTGCCTGGTGAAGCCGCGGCAGATGAGCCTGTTTGTTTCGGCATGGGTGATGAGGTAGTCGAATTTGAGGCGCACCCGCTCGAGCTCGATCGGCCTGGTGTGTACCCAGATGAGATCATCATAGTAAAGCGGAGCGTAGAAGGTGATGCCCAGGTCGATGATCGGGTACACGAACCCGCTCTCCTCTATTTCGCGGTAGGGGTAGGCGGCGTCCCGCATCAGGGACGCCCGGCCCAGCTCAAAGTAGCGCAGGTAATTCGAGTGGTATACGACCTCGGACCGGTCCGTATCCGCGTACAGGGTCCGGTGGGCGCACCGGTGCCAGACATCGCCGGTCATTCGGTCGCGCACGAACCGCTCGTCGTTATTGAATGCTTCAGGCCTGAAGGGCTTTGGCTTCACTGTGCGCCTCCCCTGAACACTACACAGCAGTTGGTGCCGCCGAAGCCGAAGGCGTTTGACAGGACGATGTCATGGCTCTGTTTGCGCGCCCGGTCGGGGACCACGTCAACGCCCCCCAGCAGGGGGTCCGGGACGTAGTTAACGGTAGGAAGCAGGATTCCCTGCCGCATCCCCTCGATCGCGAGCGCCGCCTCGATCGCCGCGGCGCCTCCCAGGGTGTGCCCGATCTGCGATTTGTTCGATGACACGGGGACTTTCTCCATGTGAGTTCCGAAGACCTCCTTGAGGCATTCGATCTCGGTCGCGTCGCCCTTGGGCGTGGAGGTGCCGTGCGCGTTTACGTACTGTATATCGCCGGGCGCGAGGCCTGCGTCATCGATGGCCTGCCTGATGCAGATGATGATGGTTTCGCTGTTGGGCCGGGTGAAGTGGTGCGCGTCCGAGTTCCAGCCCACGCCCAGCACCTCTGCTTTCGGCTCCAGGCCGTAGGCCCGGACCGCCTCGTCCGCGGCCAGCACGACCACGCCCGCACCCTCGGACAGAACGAAGCCCTTGCGGTCCGCGCTGAAGGGCCGCGAGGCCTGCGCCGGGTCGTCGTGCGCCCGGTCGCCCGGTTTTATCTTGATTGTGGCGTTCATGTTCTCGAACCCGTGGATGATCTCGGGGATTATGCAGGTGTCGGCCCCGCCGGCCAGCACGAAGTCCACGTCGCCGTCCCGTATCATACGCGAGCCGATGCCGATGGCGTGGTTGCCTGAGGCGCAGGCGCCCTCAGGGGAAAAGATGGGTCCCGTAAACCCGAGGAGCATGCCCGCCTTGCCGGAGGGCAGGTTGGCGCAGAGGTTTGGCAGCAGGTAGGGGCTTACTTTCAGTGGCCCGCGGGAGAGGTAACTGTCCATCGCCTTGCGGTATGCGTCCGAGCCGTTCAGGGCCGAGCCGATCAGGCAGGCGGTGCGCGGGCCGGTGGTCCCGTCGATCACAAGGCCGGAGCGGCGGACCGCCTCCTGGCATACCGCCATGGTGAGAAGCACGAAGTCCGCGTTCCAGTTATAGATCTCCTTCTCGTCCGCGAAATCGAGGGCGCGCGGGTCCCAGTCTGGGATCTCACCCACGACGTTGCAAGCGGAGTTGACCTCGCAGCGGGTCACCTTCCGGAAACCGGCATCGCCCCTGACCGCCCGTGCCCACGATGCGTCGAAAGTGGCCCCCAGGGGGGTAGCAGCCCCGTAGCCAATGACATAAACTCGCCTGTTTTTCGGTGCTTTCATGATATTTTCGTTATGGTTCAGAAGGCAGTGCCTCCTGAAAAACATGGGGTCAACAATAGGAAAGGCGCATAGAATTAACAACTAAAATTTTTTTCAATTTTTCCCGTTACACCCCCTGGCCTTGCAGGTGATAAGGCGATTTTTTCCGGGTAATAATCGAGTTTTTGATTGTTTTATTTTTGTATTTTTTTTATTCTTTGTTTAAAATTTTATGACATCGGTTTAGAAATAAAATAATGAACGAGCAAGCATGGGACAAAATATCAGAGGATTATTATTCTGAAATTTTGAGTCCTCTCAAGGACTGTAAATACAATCCGCTGATTCATGATTTGAAAGCTCTCAAATCAAAAAAAATGTCGGTGATTGAGTTGGGTTGCGGTCTGGGAGAACTTCTCCCTCTTCTGGAAGAGAATTTCAGGGTGGTAACCGCAATGGACTTTTCTCCTGAAATGATCGCCAGGGCTAAGGAAAGGAGCACCAAGCCCAACACGGAATTTCTCGTAAAGGATATTGCCGATTTGGCCGGGATGGATGCGTCCTTTGATGTGGCGGTCGCCGTGAATTCCATTATCTCGTCGGATCTGATGAAGCTGAATCGTATGGTTGGAAATATATTCAAGATTCTCAAGCCGGGAGGAATATTGTTCGCCATCATCCCGGCGATGGAATCCTATATTTATCAGAACATGCTTTATGTCGACCGGGAACTGGAAAAGGAAGTACCACAGGAAAAAGTTATCATACAAGCCTCGAAGAAATTGGACCATAAATCTTATGATGCGTTTCACGGATTTATAGATTTCGAGGGTCATATTCAAAAGGCGTTTTACCGCTTCGAAATTATTTATAGGTTCGGAAAGGAGGGTTTTATTAACTTTGACATTGTAAGGGTCCCTTACCGGTGGATGAAGTGGAAGGAAGCAGGCCAGATGTATTACCCCAGGGAGGACCCTCCCTGGGACTGGTATTTTACCTGCAAGAAGCCGGTATGAGAGCCGGCTGAAAACCGGTCATACGGTGCTGCGTTCCACTCCCGCCGGACCCGTTATCTTACGGGGGTCTTCCTGAAGAACCAGTATCCTCCATGCGCCGTGGAAATGAGCCATCCGATCATGCCGATTGTTGCGCCCGTTTCGATCAGGGCCCTCCGGGAGGTGACGATCAGGGCTATTGCGCCGATGACGACTGAAACGGCATATATGACAGGAAGCAGTATGCCCCGCGATTTTTTAAAGTACATGGCGTATAAATACACAAGCAGTAATCCGGCGATCGTTATGGAGCCGCTCTTGATGTTCGTCGCGATCATGAGCTGCGTGATCACGCCGGGATCGATTTTTGAAAGATCGGTATACGCCGACAGCTTGAAGAGCTGGAGGTTTTCATACGCGTCAGCGAACAAGACGAGCGCGGACAGGCATATCCCCGCTGTAATGAGCACGGTGCCGTATCGCGGCCGTCGTCCGTCATCCGCAAGGCGGCGGTTGAGAAAAAGAAATAGTGCGGCGATGAGAAGCGGATAGCACACCATGAAAATATAGTCATACCTGTTGGTCATATCCATGGCATGGCGCAAATTGATCCCCTCCGGTGATCCAGGGTCCCCCAGCACAGACCTGACCTCCTCCGGGCTCCGGACCATCTCGAACCAGAATATGGCCTGGGTGAATCCATCTTTATTCGGATATTCTGCCGGCCGGGCTATCTCGCCGCCGCTCATGGCGATCATAAAAAACATCGATGCAAATGTGGCAATGCCGGCAAGCAGGACGAATAGAGAGTATCGCCTTGTTTCCATGTTCGCCTCGCTCTTTCACTTATTATTCTTTTCAATGTAATTTACGCATATTGAATGATTCCATAACACTGAAACGTTACCGCGCTCCCGCGCTCACTCCTTTCCGCTGCCTTTTCTGACGAGGGTCGCCAGCTCGACCGCGCGCTTCATCATCACAGATGCCGAGTGAAGGCCGGCAGCGTCTTTTACGACGCCGTGGCGAATTTCCTTGTCAAACAGGCCCGTTCCGCCGGGGCTGGCAACGGCGGAGGCGCCCAGCGGGCTGATGCAGTGGTGCACGCTCACCGGCAGCATCTCCGTCGTCAGGAAAAAGTAGAGGTGCGTGAGGTGCGTGGTTTCCAGTCCGCCGTGGCGCGCCCACGCGACCGCAGCGCTCACGCCCACCTTGTTCTTAAGCTTCCCGCCGGCAATGTTCCCGAACACGAACACGCGCATGCGGTCCAGCAGGGCCGCCATCCTCGCGCTGGTGCGCATGAAATACACCGGGCTCGCGAGCACGATGATGTCCGCCGACTCCGCCTTGCGGTATATTTCCTGCGCTCCGTCCTGTATGGCGCAGTAACGGTCGGGAGTCTGTTTTCTAAGGCAGAAGTTGCAATGCCGGCATTCCTGTATGTCTGTTCTGGAGAGATGAACTATCTCTACAGATACGTCAGCCCCCTGTACCGAATCCATCATGTTTTTCAACAGCAGCTCGACGTTGCCGTCCTTCACCGGACTGCCTGTTATTCCGAGAATAGATAGCCGCATGGGATGCCCTCTCAAGCAAGAATGATATGCCGCTCATATATAATCAAGATCGTGTCTGCCGGTCAATTACTATATGTATCAATATACGGGTGCAGGACATCATCATGGTCAACCATGGAAATCATTTGCACAGGCCTGACACGAAATCGGCGATACAAGAGGCGCGGGAAAAACTGAAAATTTCTTGATATTTATCGGTACGGGGACATGTTGGACAGGCAGCATCACTACTGAATCTCCCGGGGGTCGGCGTTTCCATGCTCCTCATATCCGACATACATTTCGGCGCCATCGTATCCAAAAACGTGCGGCATTTCATGGAAGCGGCGGTGAACCCGGCCATGAATCCGGAGCGGCTGGTCGTGATCGCCGGGGATATGACCCAACACGCAACCCCGAAAGAATACGAGGAGGCCGCCCGGTTCATCAGCGCGCTCCTCGGCGAAGGCATTCGTATCGTCCTGACCCCGGGCAACCACGACTTCGGCGACTGGATCGGCGAGTATATCCTCACGAACTGGAAGGCGCGGCAGCGGTACGGGCGGCTCATGGAGCCGGTGCTGTCCCAGGAGGGCGTCCTCGCGCGTGAGGAGTGCGACTCAATCGTCCGGTTCGATAACCACCTGTTCGTGTGCCTGAGAAGCACGCACCGCGGCCAGGCGCACAAGCTGGGGCTCGTCGGCATGAACAGGATCAGGAAAAAGCAGGTGGCGTGGGCCGCGGAACGACTGGCGTCGATAGATACCCGGGGGTGCCTGCTGCACCTGGTAACGCACCGGAGCCTCTGGCGCGAATCCGGCGACCGCCACGCCGGCATCTACCGCGGCCGCTACATTGAGGAGGGCCTCCTCAAACGCTTCCCGTTCCATTCGGTGATCCACGGCCACAATCACCGCTTCCTGTTCGCCTATACCTCGACGCCCCACACCGGCATACCGATCATACGGATGTCCCTGCCGACGATCTCCGACCGGAACCGGAAGAACCGGATCGGGTATGTACAGTGGGACGCACCCTACCGGGGCCTGCCTCATTTTATTACGATATAAAAAGAACTTACTGAACGCGGCGGAACACGATGCAGGAGTTGCACCCGCCGAAGCCGAAGGCGTTTTTGAGGACGAACTCCTGCGAGAGCGGGCGTGCGCCCTCGGGCACGCAGTCGACCGGGATCTCCGGGTCGGGCGAGTAGTTGATGGTGGGTAGGAGCGTGCTCCGTCTCATGCCCTCGAGCGCGAAAACGGATTCCATGCCGCTCGAGGCGCCCATGGCGTGCCCGATCTGCGATTTGTTCGCGGACACGGGCGGGATTTTTCCGGCGAACACGGCTGAAAGGGCGTCATGCTCAACCTTGTCGCCGATCCTGGTCGAGGTGCCGTGCGCGTTTACCGCGGCTATGTCCGCCGGTCCTATGCCGGCCGCGGCCAGGCTCTCCCCGACGCAGCGGGTGACCGTGGCGGGGTTTGGCGCCACGAAGTGGTACGCGTCCGAGGTCATGCTCCATCCCGCTATCTCGAACGCGTAGGGAAGGCCGTGCGCCTCGGCGAACTCCCGCGTCGCGATGATGACCGCTGCCGCGCCTTCGGACACGATGAAGCCGCGCCTGTTCGCGGAAAAAGGCCTGCTTGCCGCAGAGGGCTCCTCCGGCTGCTCCTTTTTATGCTTGTACGCCCCGTTCATCGAGGCGAAGCCGGCCACGATAGGCTCTACGAGCGGGAAGTCCACCGCGCCGCAGATCACCGCGTCTGCTATTCCCTGGCGCAGGAACATCGAGCCGATGATCATGGAGGTCGCGCCGGTCGCGCACGCGGTGATCGTCGCGGTTATGGGTCCGGTCGCGCCGGTCAGGATCGAGACCTTGCCGCCGACCATGTTGATGCAGGAATTGGGGTTGGTGAAGGGATGGGGCGACTTCCCGTCTTTCACCATGAGCCGGTCCGCCGCAATGACCGCGTCCAGCCCGCCCACGGCAGTGCTGAAGGTGATGCCCACACGGGGCGCGAGCTCCGGCGTGATCTCCACGCCGCTTGCGGCCAGTGCGCGGTGCACCACGAGCATAGCGTGCCGGTAAATCGGCGAGGTCCAGTGCGCCATCTCGCGCGGAGCGAGGAACGGGTAGGGAGCGGTGTCGATCTCCCCGACCTGGCCGGCTATACGCACCGGGAAGTTTTCGTCGTAGGGGAAGCGGGTCAGCGCGGCCACGCCGCTTTCGCCGCGGGCGGCGCGCTCCCACTGGGAGGCAAGGTCTGTTCCCAGGGGGGAGACCAGGTCATATCCAAGAATTACCGGTTGTCTGTTGTCATTTCCATTCATGTGCCGCGTCCCCCCTGTCCCCCGGAGGGGGCACGGGTACTGAGTTCAAAGTTAATACTATGAAAGCCGAGAAGCCCAATCATTTTATTGAAACTAATGTAAATCCGACTTTATTAAACCCCACCGCCTCCTCATCATAAGTATCTCATATTCAATAATACAATACGATGAAGCTCGTTCCTGCTCGCCCCCTTTAGGGGACGGGGGGGTTACCAGGGTATAAACTTGTACAGTTTCGCGAACATTTCGTACACCTCGATCCAGTTTTGTAAATCCCTGGTCGAGCGCATGTGGGCGCGCTTGTTAACCATTACCCAACTCATGTGGGCCGCGCCGTCCTTGCAGGTGGAACAGTCCCGCGTCTCGGAGGTGCAGCAGCGGTGCATGGTCTTGAGGTCAGCGGCCCACCGGATGAACTCGATGAGGCGCTTCGGCTGTGGGTCCCGCCTGTCCAGCGGCTTGGTCACGGAGGGGCACTCGTTCCAGCCGAAGGGCCGTCCGAGCATCTTCCCGGTGGTAATTATTTCATGGTAGTATTTCGAGGATATGACCGTGTCCGGGTATTTCCCGAGCATGGCGTCCATCTCGTCCCGGATGGCGGCGAGTTCCTGTTCGGTCCAGGAAAAGCCGTCCACGTCTTCGTCGTTAGAGAGGAGCTGCATGTGCACCTTGAGGCCGGCGTCCGCGATCTTCTTGATTATACGCTCGGTTTTCCCGATCTGTTTCGGCGTTATCGTGTACAGGTAATAGGCGTACGGGTCGCCCTCGTAGTTCTTCCGGGAGATCGAGAAGGTGTCGCGGCCGCGGAGGGTCTTCTCGTCCTCCTCGTCGCCCCACAGGGATATGCCCACCATCATGTCCGGGAACCGGTCGCGCGGGGCCTTGATGATGCCATTGGTGGCGCAGTAGGTGGGCAGCCGCTTGTAGAAGGCCTCCACCCGGTCCAGGAAGAGGGTCGGCTCGCCGCCGATCAGGATCGCCAGGTTGACGCCGCGCTCCTTTTCCTTGTCGATGAACTCCTCCCACTTGCGGATGTCCGGCTCGTCCGGCGATTTCTTGTGTTCGTCGGACGAGAAGAAGAAGCACCCCTTGCACCGGAGGTTGCAGTTGTTGGTCACGTCGTAGATGGAGCTCCGTATGTTGAGCGTGGCTATGCGGCGGTATCGCTCATGCCATTCTGTATCAAGCAATGAACTGACGGTGTTCATGGATTTCTCCTCGATTATTTACTTGCGTTTTAAGTGAGCAACCGCCGCCTACAGCTCGAACCCGGGAGGCGGCGTCGGGCGGTCCAGCAGGTTTTTCCCCTTCTCGTACCCCATGACCCAGACC
This sequence comes from uncultured Spirochaetota bacterium, assembly GCA_963827275.1. GTDB lineage: Bacteria > Spirochaetota > UBA4802 > UBA4802 > UBA5550 > RBG-16-49-21. The sequence goes on along the minus strand of CAWHAA010000011.1, from coordinate 14,400 downwards.
GCGAGATAGGTGTCCACGTAGTCGAGCCAGGCCCTGAAGGCTTCCGGGTCCGAGCCGTGGCGGTAGAGCCGCGCGGTCACCACCGCGCTTCCGGCGGCGTAGTGACGGCAGTCGGGGCAGTCCGTGTCCGGCACGCAGCAGGCCACGCCCCGGTCCCAGGTAAGGTCCGTTCGGTACTGGCGGAAGGACCTGCCGAGCCCGATATCGGTCGACGGGTTCATCCGCGGGTAGGAGCAGGCGTACAGGTCATGCAGGCCAAGCCGGTGGGTGTGGGCCACCGCGTTGTAAGGCGAATAAAGGACGTGCTCCGGGAATTTCGCAAGGACGTCCAGCATGACCTCGCGGGTGCGGGCGAGCGACCCGGCATCGTGCCGGAGCGGGCCCGTATATCCCACCGGAGCGGAAAACATGTTGAAGGTTGCCCTGCAGCCGTTGTTCGACAGGGCTTCCATCACAGCGTATATCTCGTCGATGTTCTCCCGCGTGAAGGTGTATACCCACACGGCGCGCGGGTCGTTCCGGTAATTGTCGATCTGCTTCAGCAGCAGGTCCTTCGCGCTCCGGATGCGCCGGCTCGTGTCGTCGTTTCCCCACACGGAGATGTGTATCTTGTATCCGACGCTTTCCGGGATCCGCTTGAAGCCGTTGGAGGCGATGCAGCCCAGGGGTACGACATCGTAGCAGGTCTGGCAAAGCTCCGGGACCAGGGAAGGCTCGGCGCCGGCCAGGACGACGTAGGTGATGCCGCGCTCCTTCTCCCTCTCCATGAGATCGCGCCAGTCTTCCGGCGTGCCATTTTCCTTCGCGAACTGCTTCTCGCCTTCGTAGTAATAGCACCCGTCACACCGGATATTGCACCGGTTGGTCATGTCGTAGGTCGACTCGCGGAGAAAAAACCAGCGGCGTACTTTCTCCCACCGCTCGCGCACGGCCGGGTCCGCGATGATCTGCGAGAATTTCATCTTGTTGCCGGCGGCGTTATTTTCCGCCGCAAGGACGGGTGCCTGTTTGACGTTCATGACTGACTCATCCCGCTCCCGGACCGGCGCCGGGTAGTGAAGTCAATATACCGAATGTTCACTTTTCATTCAACTTTTGATCGATGTATTCGGCGATTAACCGAACGGTCTTAAGCTTCGGGTAATCGTCTTCATCGATTGATATGGCGTATTCGTCCTGGAGCACCAGGACCACCGTGGTCAGGTCCATGCTGTCGATCCCCATTTCGTCGACCAGGTCGATCTCCGGGTCGAAGTTTTGCGGCGTCACGTCTTCTAGCTTCAGCTCTTCGATCAGGATCTCCGCGACGCGAAGGATCATTTTTTTATCAGCCATGAGGTTCCTCCTCTTTCGTTATTTCATCGTTGATGCGTTCATTCGGCGGTCCCCGCCGTCCTGAACTGTCCGCTGCACGCAAGCTGTCCCTTCACAACGATTCTGAATTTGTACGCCGAGGGGCCGTCGCCCCCAGCCGTAATCGTCACGGCCACGGTGTCATCGGGACGGATGAACTGCCGGAACCGCACCCTGGAAAATGAAGAGATAGCGACAGCAGCCCCCTGTTTTCCCGCCCGCCATTTCAGCAGGTCAGAAACCATGCCCAGTTGCGCTATCCCCGGCAGGATGGGAGCGCCCGGAAAATGACCGTCAAACCAGAGCGAGTCCCGTCCCGGGGTCGCTTCGGCGGAGAGCTCGTGCGGGCCGTCCTCTCTTGGATTTTGCACACAATGCCACTGATGTTCCATTATATGATAATTCCGGATTTCTTTCAGTATATGGCAACTTTATAAAATGAATATAACTAGAATAAAAGCCCGTACCTGTTGTCAAGGAAAAAAGACCCGGTTACCGCACCCCTTTTTTCGCTATCACCTCAAAGAGCATCCCTCCGAAGGGGCCGAATTTAAAGACGTGTGCCGAGACCAGCCTGGACCTGAAACCTGCGGAAGCGAGCGCTTTTTCTATGGATCGTCGCGATTGTGCGCGCAGCCAGAGTCCCTGGCGCAGGGCGTTGCCGACCTGGGTGAAGAAGCGGAAAAGGGACCTGCGCGCTGTGGTCATGTAGAGAACGCCGCCTGGCTTCAATTGCGGGGAGAGCCGCGCGAACAGGGCGCCGGTATCCGCGACATACTCGAGGGCCGAGAATGAGCAGATCGCGTCATACGGGCCGCCTGCATCGAGCTGCTCGATGTCGCCGATCAACCAGTCGATGTTTCCCAGGTTTTCCCGCTCCGCCTTGTGTTTCAGTATGCCCGCCATGAGAGGAGAGAGCTCGACTGCCGTGACATGACCGCACCTGCGCGCAATCGGTATGGTAAAGAGGCCGGTGCCGGCGCCAAGCTCGAGCACGTCGTGGCTCCGGGTGAGGAGGGGCAGGAGATTAGACTCGAAGAGGTCCCGTTCTTTTGCCCACGCGGCGTGGCGCTGCCGCTCCTTGTCGTAGGACCCGGCTATGGATCCGTAGAAAAGGGCCGCGGGCGACGGAGCGGCGGCCGCCTGCATGACCGGCCTGCCGATCAGGGACGAGAGCGGAAGGATCTCGAACCCGCGGTCTTTGAGTGAAACGATGAGCGCCTCGATCTCGCCGAGCCACGACCGGACATCGAAGTCCTTCGAGGGGGCCACGTCGTGCAGGAGCACGATGTCGCCCGGCCGGACGCGCCGCGCGATCCTTTTCGAGAGGCCGCGGACCCGGCGGTTGCCGGCGTCGCGGGCGCGGCGGCTGAAATTGACGCAGAACATGCCGGACTCGAGGAGCGGCCGCCAGAGCCGCGGGCCCGTGACCCCGACCGGGGGGCGGAAGGCGAGCGGCGTTACGCCGAGCCGGGCCAGGGCCTCCTGCGTACCGGCGATCTCTTTGCGTATTGCGTCCGTGGACCGGAACATGAGGAGCGGCGAATGATTATACGAGTGGTTGCCGATCTCGTGCCCCCGTTCAAGGATCATGCGGACCAGGTCCGGTCTCGCTGCGGCGCGCCTGCCGGTGACGAAAAAAGCAGCGCTGGCCCCGTGCTTCGCGAGAAGTTCGAGGAGAGCGGGCGTTACGGCCGGGTCGGGACCGTCGTCGAAGGTGAGGCTGACGGCCCGGCCGCGCGCCGGTCCCCGGTATATCACGGGAAGGTAGAAGCCGGAGCGCGGGAAAAAGGGCGCAGCAAAGCACAGGAAGAGAAAGATGCCAAGCGGCAGAGCGGCCAGGCGCGTGTCGACACAGGCAAGCAGCGCCGCGGCCTGGAGAGCGCCGAGCCCGACCAGGTGCGCCGGCGCGATGGGGGCGATTGCAGGTCCCCGTCTCATCTGATCATGTGCTCCCAGAGGGGGCCGGTGTGTCCCTGTTTGTGAAGGCGGGCGACCAGCCGCGCGCTTCTTCTCCCGCCCGATCCGACGAACCAGTTCTCCCGTCCCGCGCCCTCCTCGGAGACCACGCGGTTTATCTCCCTGCTTCCGATATCCTTCGACTGGTAGAACACGGGTTCGAGCAGGTCGTCGGACGCGGAAATCTGGCCTTCTGCGAGCGCGATGTCGTAGAGCGCGGTATGGGGGTATATCCGTATGCCGCAAAAAAAGAAGATGACGCATTTTTCAAGGCGCTTTGCGTTTTCAATCGTCTCGGCAACCGTGTCCCGGCTCTCGCCCGGCCCGCCGAGCAGGAGGTAATGGGCGATGTAGAGGGCGGCGCCGCGGGCCGATTCGTGCGCTGCGAGCACGTCGCCGGCATTGAACGGCTTTCTGAGCGCCGCGAGCATCCGGTCCGACAGCGCCTCGGTCCCGAACTCGACGTGCGTCAGGCCCGCGTCTCGCAGCTCCTCGTAGTACCCGGCGGGGGGGCGCGTGGGCGCGAAAAAGGCGCCCCAGGGGATCGAGAGGCCCTGCTTCTTAAAAGAGCGGGCCACCTCGCGGCTGTGCTCGTAGCTGCCGTTGAAGACCGAGTCTGTTATGAAAAAATATTTTGCGCCCGCCCGCTCAAGCTCGAGCGCGGTGGCGGCAACCTCGTCAGCCGGTATAAGGCGGAGGTCGCTCCCCTCGATGCGGGGATAGGTGCAGTACACGCAATTGTACCCGCAGCCCCTTTTGCTCTGCAGATTAAGCATGCCGCCCCGGTCGATGTAAAAGCGATCGTGATCGCCGGGATTGAACTTCCTCCTCGGAATCAGCACAAGCGGCTGCGGGCTCGATTCCGGTATGTTTTTCATGATGATCCCCGGCACCAGGGCAGGGTCAGTGCCCTGTTCCAGTGCGTCCAGGAGCTGGTCCAGGCGTTCGCCCTCGCCGATTATCCCGTAATCTGCGCTCAGGGCAACCATCAATTGCCGCGGGAATATTGTGAACCCGCTCCCGCCAAGCACGACAGGCGCGGAGGTATGTGCACGAACTGCGTCGGTCAACTCGCGGTAGGCGCGTATGAAGCCTTTCGCGTCCATCGCGTCAGTGTTGTCGATGTTGCGGAGGGAGAGGCCGACGATGTCAGGCCCGAACTCGTCGACAAGCTTCCCGATAGCGGCTGTCTCGTTCACGATATTCACGTCCGCGATTTTCACCTCATGTCGCGGTGAAAGGGAGCCGGCCACATAATCAAGCCCGATGGGATAGATGCAATAGGGGACACGAACGGTGTTTGCTGATATGAGCAGGACTTTCATGCGGTCTCAGGCGGTTATCTCTACCGCGGTGATGAAATCGCCCAGGCCCAGCATAAGGATACTAAGGCCGGAGACGGGGCAGGATGCGCCTCCCGCAATGGCCGCGGGGACCTCGCCGAGCCCGGCGAAGCGGATTGCCAGCGCGGCCGCGACGGCGGAGGCCGAGGCGAAATCCCCGATAAGGCCGCGGTAGTCAACGACCGGGCCTTTAAAACCGGTTGAGGCAATGAACTTGCTTAACTGGTACTCGCACTCCTGCCTGTTGCCGGCCGGCATTCCGGCGAGAATCGCTGCATACTTTTTCCCGATCGCGCCCGCGCCTCCTGCGGCTTCGATGAGGGCCGGGATGATCTCCCGGTTGTTCCGGGAGCCCTGGAAAAAGTGCGGGGCTATCGTGACGCCGGCAGGCTTATTGCTTTTCCTGAGGCAGAGGGCGCCGCCTCCGTCCGAGGGAGCGCCGCCCGCGCGCACGGACGCGTCGAACCGGGTCGAAAGAATGTCATGGTGCTCGTCAGCTCCCATTACGAGCAGGTTCTCGCCGTCGCCAGCGGCGAGGGCCGCGGCAAACAGGGCCTGCTCGAAGGAATAGTCGCCGCCGGTCACGGTAATGTTCGCGCCGGTGGCCTTAAGCCAGATGGCGGCCTGGCCCGCGGGAGCGTTATGCACGGACCCCACGAAATCAGTGGGGCTGGTGAACTGCTCTCCCGACTCGAAGAGCTTTGATAGAAAATCATAGGTCTCGGACAGCGGGCCCCATCCGGTGCCGAAAAAGATCGATGATGGCTTTGCTTCGCTTCCGGCGCGCCCGGCCGCTTCCATGGCAAGTGATATGACGAGGCGCGGGAGACGCTTGAGCCGGCGCACCTCGCGGGGCGGCAGTTTGCCCGATATGTCGGCCAGGGGCAGCATGCCGCGGCACAGCTTTCCTTCGATGAGCGCGGCGATTGTTTGCTCAATATCTCCGGAACCGGTGAAGCAGGCGCTGCTCTCGGCCTCGAACCTGAATATCGGCGCGCGCGCCGGCGCTACGCGCGCTGCGTCCGGGCCGGACATAACCAGGCACGCGTTGTTGCCGCCGAACCCGAAGGAGTTGGACAGGACCGGGGACGGATCTTGTTCAAGGGGCGCGAGCAGGGGCATGACACCGAGCGCCGGGTCCGGCTCGATGCAGCCGGTGTTCGCGGGGATGAGGCCGTCCCGGAGGGCCATGGCGCAGACGACCGCCTCGATGGCGCCGGCAGCGGCGAGGGAGTGGCCCGTGGCCCCCTTGATCGAGGAGAGGGGCGGCACGGTTTCGCCGAAGAGCGCGCGGATGGCCCGGGCCTCGGCCAGGTCGTTGTCAGCGGTGCCGGTGCCATGCAGGTTTATGTACCCTATGTCTGCAGCCCGTAAGCCCGCGTCCTCGAGGGCGCGTGTCATGGCCGCGCGGGCCCCGTCCCCTTCCGGGTGCGGAGCGGCGGGATGGTACGCGTCGCAGGAGAGGCCTGCGCCGAGAAGCTCTGCAATCGCGCCAGCGGGCGGTGATACGGCCGCCTCGAGCATGAGCATGCCCGCTCCTTCCGCCACGCTCATGCCGCGGCGGGTGCGGTCCAGGGGGCGCGCGCCTGCCGGGTCGAGAAGCTGGAGGGAGTTGAACCCGTAATAGGTGAGGCGGCAGAGCGCGTCGGCGCCGCCGGCAAGGACGCGCCGCGCCCTCCCGCTCCGCAGCAATTCAAGGGCCAGCTTGAGTGCCGCGGTGCCGGAAGAACAGGCCGTGGTCACGGTCATGACCGGTCCGATGCAGCCGAATTCCGCGGCGCACAGCTCCGCTACTGACGATGTCGAATGAAAGCGATAGGCTTCGGGCCCGGTCTCTCCCTTCTTGAGAGACTCTTCCGTGGACGGCATGCCGCCGGTAGTGGTGCCGATGATGACCGCGTCAGGAACCGCTCCGGCCGGGACCGCCTGGCGCGCTGTTGCGAGCGCCAGGGCATGGGTGCGGGGGAGGCCGGCGGGAGCGCGGAAACCTGCGATCTCCCCGGCCGGGAAAAGGTTCCCCTCGGACACGGGGAAGAGGCTGAGGGGCCGGATGCCGGTCCGGTTGTTTTTCAGCGCGTCGATGTTCGCGTCCGTGCCCTCCCCGAGGGCGCTTGTTATCCCCATGCCGGTGATGAAAACCCGAGTGCGGTTCACGCGCGTCACCTGTTTCTGTTTTTCTGGATATGCTCTGCCAGGGTCCTGAGGGACGTGAAGACTTTCTGCCCCAGCTCTTTGTTGTCGATTTTTATTCCGTAGTCGCGGTCGATCATCATGGCAAGCTCAAGAATATCGATGGAATCGATGCCGAGAGGTCCTCCCACCAGCGGCTCGTCTTCCTTGAAATCGGATGGCTTGATATCAATAAGGTCAAGCGTATCAATGATCTTTTCTTTGAGTTCGGCGATCAATTGTTCCATTACGTTCCTCGATTGTGTGGTGCTCTAAAATAGATTTTGATACCGGCCTGATGTCAAGATATTTTTATTGACATCAATGAGCCGGTGCAACTATGGTATTGTACTATTGACGGCCGGAAATTCGCCATGTACGATATCGAAGCACTAATCCCACACCGCGGAGCCATGAAGCTCATCGGCGAAATCATCCAGATGGATGATGACCGGTGCGTGACCGCGTCGACCGTGTCGGAAAACTGGCCCCTGTGCGAGGGCGGCTCCGTTGACCCGATACTGCTGATCGAGCTGGCGGCCCAGACCGCGGGTGTGCATTTCGGCTGGGAGGAGATGCGGAAAGGGGACCCGGCCGCGGGGAAAGCGGGCTGGATCGTCGGCATCAAGAAGGCCGAGTTTTACCGGGACCGGCTGCCGGTCGGCTCCCGCATCGAGGTGTCGATCAACGACCGTAAACGCGGAGGGACCTACGCAGAGATATCCGGCACCGCCCGCATCGGCGGAGATACGGTCGGCGAGATCAAGCTCCAGGTGTTCCGCCCGGAATCGGATTCCGATCAAGGAGTAATATCATGAGTGAAGGGTCGGGGAAGAGAGTCGCTATCGTTACCGGCGGGAGCCGGGGCATCGGCCGCGCCATTGCGCTGGAGCTTGCGGCCGACGGGTATTACGTGGTCGCGACCTACCGCTCGAACGACGCGGCCGCCGGAGAAACGCTTTCGCTGATCCGCGGGCGCGGCGGCGACGGAGAGACCGTGAAGTTTGATGTCGCGGACACCGCGCAGGCGGAGAAGGCGGTCGAGGAGATGATGCAGCGCTTTGAGACGATTGACGTGTTGATCAACAACGCGGGCATTACCGCGGACAACCTGTTCCTTATGATGCCCGAGGCGGACTGGGACGCGGTCATCGACACGACCCTCAAGGGCTTCTACAACATGACCAAGCCGGTTTTAAAAAAGATGCTCCGGCGGAAAAAAGGCTCGGTGGTTTCCATCGCCTCGGTTGCAGGTCTGATCGGGAACAAGGGGCAGGCAAATTATTCCGCGGCCAAGGCGGGCCTCATCGGCGCGAGCCGCTCCATCGCCGCGGAGATCGCCAAAAAAGGGATACGGGTCAACGTGGTCGCGCCGGGCCTCATTGAAACAGACATGATTAAGGACGCGCCGGTTGAGTTCATCAAGAACGTGATTCCCATGGGCCGGATCGGAAAGCCGGAAGAGGTGGCGAAAGTCGTCCGTTTCCTCTGCTCGGATGACGCATCATACATCACCGGCCAGGTGATCTCCGTAAACGGGGGCATGATGTAAGCACCTCACATCCTCGAATCCCTCACCTGGGAAGAGTGGGAATTAAGAATGAATGAACGGCTGGCATAGCCATAGCGCTCTATTATTAACCACGAATGAACACGAATAATTGCATAATTATACTAAAGAGGTTTAGGTGATTTTCAATTCTGCGATTGAACATTTTATTTTGTGGGAATGGATTATCAATATAATATAAAAATATACCATGATTTGAATTCCGCTGATACAATATTCAACTGGATCGTCAGGGTTATTTGTCAGAACTAATTAGTGTTCATTCGTGTCCATTAGTGGTCTACCTCATGCACCTCTGCATGGGACCTTTGGGCAGGAGGAGCCGGTAAAGGTTAAGGTTATGAAAATTATTAAGTCAATAAACCGCGGCGTGTGTCCTGCCATCATTCTATTGTCACTCGCCCTGCTCGCCTGGGGCGATTCCTGGGACGCGATCAGGAAGGGCGCGGCGGACATATCCTCCATTGAGGCCAGCTTCACGCAGACAAAGCAGATGGAGATCCTGTCGAAGCCGCTTGTTTCGAAAGGGAAGCTCTACTACCAGGCGCCCGGCTCGCTCCGGTGGGAATATTCCACGCCCATGTGGAGCGTATTGCTGATGCACGGCAGCTCTATCAGCCGTTACGTGAAACGGGGCGATGCGGTCGTGCAGGATTCCGCCGCCCGCCTTCAGTCGATGCGGGTCGTGGTCCAGGAGATTGCCCTCTGGATGCAAGGCGATTTCGACTCAAACCCGGCTTTCAGGGCCGAGCTTAAAGCCGGCCGGACGATCCTTCTCACCCCGAAGGAGAAAGGGATGGCCGATATAATCGCGAAGATCGAGCTGAAGCTTTCTGACAGGCCCGGCGTGATCAGGACGGTCACCATTTATGAAAGCGAAAAATCCCGCACCGTGCTCGCGTTCGGCAATGTGAAGATGAATACGAAAATCCCGGAAACGGTATTCAGGAAGATGTGATGAGACGCGCCCTCGCCTGCCTCCTCTTCCCCGCGCTGCTCTCCTGTTCCGGCGTCCCACGGCTCCAGCCACTGCCGGGCAACGACCGCCCGACACATTCGGCACAATGCGGCGCGCCTTTCCTCGCGAAGGGATGGCGGCTCATACATTCCGTCAGCGGCTCGTTCCCCGGTGGTGGCGGTATGACCATGATCGGAGTGACCTGGGCGCTGCCGGCAGCAGGGCGGCTTCGCTGCGTGCTGATGTCAGTGGAAGGGCTGGTCCTCTGCGACGCGACCTATGACGGGAAGCTTGTCATCAAGCGTGGCATTGGCCCCTTCTCGTCCCCGGACATGGTGATGGGAATGGTGCGGGACATCAGGCTTATGCTCTTCGGGCCGGCCGGAGCGCCGGCGGAGGTCGGCCTGACAGGCGGCATGCCGACGTGCCGGTACCGGTCGGATGAAGGCGTGACGGACGTTTCTTCACGACCAGACGGGACCGTGGATGTCGTTTTATTCACAGGGGAGAGAAAGGCGCGCACGGCGCGATTTTCCCGCATGCGCGGCGACGGACTGCCGGGCAGGATCGAGCTCAAGGCGCACGGTCCCATCGGTTATTCCCTGCTCCTTGACCTAATAGAGGCGGAGCAGGCGCGGTGAATTGTACGTGATGCAATATGCCGTGGACCGTTGGTCCATGGCATGCCCCGGGCGGCGTGAAAATGCTTGACACTGAAATGAAAAATTCCGTAGCGTAAGCCTACGAAAGGTAACAGCATGAAATTCAGGCTCATTTACCCGCGCTGGGAAAAGCTCCCTGAGCAGACCACTTTCAACCTGCCCCCGCACGGTCCGGCGGTCATGGCTGCCGCACTCCCGGATTATGTCGATGTGGAGTTCGTTGACGAGAACCTGGAAGTCTTCAGCTATGACGATCCGGTCGATTTCGTGGGCATATCAATGATGCTGACCACCCAGGTGAAGCGGGGATGGGAAATCGCGGACGAGTACCGGAAACGGGGCGTAAAGGTGATCTTCGGCGGCATCTCGACAATGCTCCACGCCGAGGAGACGCTCCCGCACGCGGACGCGGTTTTTCTCGGCGAGGCGGAGGGACGCATGGAGGAGGTGTTCTCCGATTTCAGGAACGGCGTCCTCAAAAACGTGTACAACTATATTGCCGACCTTCCCCCGATCGAGAGCGTGGGGCCGGCGCGGCGGAACATTTACAAGCGCGACCTCTACTACTACAAGGGAGTGCAGATGGTGGACCTGGTCCATGCCTCGCGCGGGTGCCGGTTCAACTGCTATCCCTGCGCCGTCGCCTATCTGGGCGGACGTAAGTTCAGGCCCCGTCCGATTGACAGGGCCATCGAGGAGATCGCCCTGGTCGACAACAACCGCCTTTTTGTCGTTGATAATTCGCTCGCGCAGGACACCCGGTGGGAGATTGATCTCTTCCGGGAGATGATCCCGCTGAAGAAAAACTGGTGCAGCCACACGATCGAGGACAAGCCCGAGGTGCTCGACATGGCGCGGCAGGCCGGCGCCTGGTACGTGTACCAGGCCGTGTTCGACACGTCGGATTTCATTAAAGAGCGGATAAAGCGCTACCACGACCACGACATCGCGGTCGAGGGCACGATCCTCCTGGGCATGGACAACCACGACGAGGAATACATCAAGCGCCTGATCGACTTTCTGCTTGAGATAGACCTTGACCTTGCCGAATTCACGGTGCTCACCCCCTTCCCCCACACCAAGGCCTGGGACGACATGGTCAAGCAGAAGCGGATACTGAGCCGCGACTGGAACGACTTCAACGCCGGAAGGGTTGTGTACCGGCCGAAGCTCATGAGCCCGGAGCGGCTCCAGGAGCTCTATTACTTCGCGTGGGAGCGCTTTTACCGGGACGAGCCGCAACAGTACAAAATGTTCAGGCTCATCCAGAAGGTCGTGGAGCGCGAGCGTGAGCTCGGCACCTACCGCCCGCGGCGGCGGGACCTGATGCGGCAGGCGTTTGGCGAGAAACTGTGAGGTTATTTTTCAATCACGACTACGGTACAATCGTCGAATTCCCTGATGTCCCGGTATGGGCAATTAATACGACGAAGCAATTCCTCGATCTGAGCTTTCGTCCGGTACGGCAGTTTGTCCGGCACGCTGTCGAGAAGGGTCTTTCTTGAAAGTCCCAGCGCGGCTCCTGATTTGAAGATATTGTTGATCCATTTCCTCTCACCCATGAATTCCTTCGGCTGCGTTAGCCCGACGATCGCCCATTCAAGGCTTACCCGCATCCGGCTCTTGCCGGTCCATTCCCGTATCCGGGGCATGCACCTGAGGGGATTTTTCTTCGCAATTTCATTGATTTCAAAGATCCGTGTCATGTGGTAGGTGTGGTTCGCGTCGATGACCCCGATTTTCCTGTATATTTTTTCTATGGGAGGAAGAATGCGGTAAAATGCGGTGAAAATTTTTCCGCCCGTGCGGCATACCCTTTTCGCCTCATTGATGAAGTTTGTTATCGCCGATTCATCCGCACCGTAATCAACCACGCCGGAAGAAATAATGACCGTGCCGTAGCGGCCTTGATCAAAGGGCAGATTGCCGGCATCCCCTTCAATTATATCCAGGCCGTATTTTTCCTTCGCGATTTTCACCATGTCAGGATTGATGTCAAGGCCGACGGCACGAATTCCCTTTTCGTTCAAGTATCGCACAATCAGGCCCTGCCCGGCGCCGACAATCAATACGTCGGACTTAATATGATCGAGAAGGGTTTCCGTGACCCTGGTCCCGAAATGCCTGTCTTCAATATGGTCCCATATCGGCGCCCAGGTGCTCCACCATCTGTCTGCTTCCATGTCAACCTCGCGATAATCGGGTTATGATTTTGTATTCAGCAACAGCATCATGATTCTGTATCAAGTGTCCAGATATAGTCAACATAAATTCGGTACAATCCCGGCCGGGATATGGCATCATGGTGTTGTATTGTTTCTGTACAGATACGAGGCGCTGTCTTTTTCTTTTTTGTTGACAAAATAGAATTAAATTCATAAATTATTCAATCATTTCGAAGGATGAGGCAATGAAAGTAAACGAAGTTCCCCAGGACGGCAAGAGAATGCTCAAGACGACCCTCGTACATTACGCCGTGAATGACGATGGTACCTTCGAGAAGATTCCTTCAAACGGATGGGACCCCGGTTATTACGCGGGTTATAACATCCAGGAGGAGTTCAAGGAACTGGCGGAACAGGCGCGGGAGAGGGTGAAAAGCAACAAGTCCTCGCCGCTGGAGTATTTCATGTATCATGCAGCTCTGGATCTTGACGGCCTGGCGCAGTTTACGGAGATACCAAAACGAAAAGTAAAAAAGCATTTAACGCCACAAGGCTTTGAAAAACTGGACGACGCAACCCTCGCCTGGTACGCGCATGTCATGCACACCGACATTGAAACAATAAAAAAATTCAAGAGTACCCTATAATGAAAACGGCCATTGCGCAAAAGAACTATACGCACCACCAGGGCGGGCACTGCGAATCAGGCTCGGTATCATCGATCGTGAAAAACTACGGGTTTGATTTATCCGAGCCCATGGCTTTCGGTATATCGAGCAACATCGGATTCGTGTACCTGCCGTTTGTCAAGATCTGGGGAAAACCACTGATCGCGTGGCGGATGCTTCCGCAGAGCATAGTGAAGGGGGTGCAGAAGCGTCTCGGCATCAAGTTTTGCATCAAAACCTATGATAACGAGCAGGAAGCCATGGATGAGCTGGACCGGCTGCTGGATAAAGGCAAGCCGGTGGGAATTCAGTGTTCCGTGGCTTATCTTAAATATTTTTTGGGGGAGTTCCGAATTCCCAATAACAGCCACATGACCATTGTCATCGGCAGGGAAGGTGATGAATACCTGATCAACGATCCGCTGTGGGACTATCAGACAAGGGCCCATCGAGACGATCTTCGAAACGCGCGTTTTGCAAAAGGGCCGCAGGCGCCGAAGGGGTTCATGTTTTATCCTCTCGAAATACCTGAAAACATCGACTATAAAAAAGCAATAAAGAAAGCAGTCAAGCATGTCCCGTTCATGATGCTGCAGCCGATGTTTCCCTATTACGGAATCCTGGGAATGAAAACCTTCGCCAGGATGATACGGCGGCTCCAGAAAAATCCTAATATAAAGGTTGTCAGGGGCCTCATGAACCACATCGTCCTTTTCCAGGAGGAGGTCGGCACCGGCGGCGGGGGGTTCCGATACATGTATGCTGCATTCCTCCGGGAGGCCTACGATCTATTGAAAATACCGGAACTTCTGGAAGCCTCGAAAAAATTCGTTGCCATCGGGGACAAGTGGCGGCTAGCCGCTTCCACATGCGGGAAGTTCATACAGGGAAAAACCGATGAGGTAGACCTGAACAAGACCGCAGACATATACCTGGAATGCGCGCGCGCAGAAAAGGAAGCCTATCTGTTTTTAAAAAAGATAAAGTGGAAATGATTTCTGTGATTGAAATTGCCCCGGTTTTTCCACTATTTTTTACAGGTAAGGACGACATAATGCCCTTGCATGTTCCTGTTGACGTGGACCAGCGCTGATTGTTTTCCCGACTCCATGAATTTGCAAACCGCGAAAGATGCGGCCGTGTCATAAAAGCCATGAGTGCCGATATAATCCAGCTCTTCCGCGGCGGGACATTCGTTTTTCCACTTCTCTTTTTCCGGCGGTGTCATGAGAATGCCGAACGCCATAACCGGCGGGTCATCCGCCGCGCCGCGGGCCCAGGCGATCGCTTCATTTTCAGCATTAAATGTTTTGACCCCTGATATCTTTCCCAGGGCGCCGGCCTTCTCCGCTCTAAGATACAGCCAGCTGCTCCCTTCGACCAGTTTAACTGCATGATATGATGGATCGTATTTCGCAGCGAAATGGTCTCTTGAAATAACGGCCTCGTCCACGCCGCCCACAAGGGCCTCGCTGATATGACCCCGCCCAAGGTCAACACCGGCAAGCTCCAGGCCCCGCTCGAACGAGACGTTTTTGCTGGACACGGTTATG
>CAWHAA010000010.1:0-496188 GCA_963827275.1 uncultured Spirochaetota bacterium | reverse complement strand
TTCATAGTTTATTAACCAATATACTATTAATATTATAAATGGTGAAAAATTCTTATTGTTTTGACCTTGAAACCCCCTGTTTATCTTATCAGAAGGCCAGCAATCGACATATATGATAATGCCGTTGTAAATCTTTATTGACAGTGAAAACTATTTTCAATAACAATGCCGGTTGTCAAGACAATTTCCATTGTGCGGGCGTGGTTTCTCTTGACGGATACTCGTTGGTACTCTGAAGGACATATGAAAATACTTGATGATTTGCTTTCAACGCTGAACTTTGATGCTCCCGTGCGGGATATCCGGCAGGGAGTGTTCCACACGGGTGTTTTGACCCGTTACTGCGGACTCGCAGCTACACTCCCGCGGGACGCGCTGCGGCAGGACCCCCCTATGGTGAGGGAACCCGGCTATTTAATGGATAAAACCGCCAGGGACCTTGCAAATCTGTCCTATTCCGAAGCGATCCTTGAGGCCGCGATTGGCATGGCGGCAATCAATTCGCTTATCGAGCTTGATGAAGGCAGGTGTCTTGAGCTTAACGCGTCGGAGCTGATCCTGGAGAAAGGAAGAGATAAAAACGTGGCTATCGTGGGCCACTTCCCCTTCATTCCCCGGCTCCGCGAGTTTTGCAGGGAGGTCTGGGTCATTGAAAAAAATCCGCGTGAGGGGGATGTCACAGACGCGGAAGCAGGGGAATATATTCCCCGGGCCGATGTTGTAGCCATAACCGGGACTTCCATAACAAACCATACTCTGGACCACCTGCTTGATTTATGCTCCCCTGAGTCATACAAGATCATCTTAGGTGATTCAGTCCCTTTGTCGGCGGTTCTGTTCGATTATGGTATTGATGCAGTTTCCGGAACAAGAGTAGCAGACCCCGAACTTGCATTAAAATGCGTGAGCCAGGGCGCCAATTTCAGACAGATAAAGGGCGTGAAAAGGCTTACGATGAAAAAGGATATAGTGATTTAATACCCTTGTCGAAGGTATTTTATGCCGAACGGCCAGGAAAACCGCCCGTTCTATCTGAAAAAAATTTAAAGGAGTTGAAATGAGCCCAACAATAAAGATAGGTATAATTATCTGTGACCGCTATCGCCGCTGTGCGGGAGGTAAATGTCTTCGCTCAATGAAAAATAAAGAAGGGGCATTCAGCATCTACGCGAATAAAGAAATTGAGCTTGTCGGTTTTACAACGTGCGATGGCTGTCCCGGCGGTAATATAGAATATACAGGTGAGGAAATGGTGAAAAACGGCGCGGAAACCATTCATTTAGCTACCGGGATGGTCGTTGGATATCCTCCGTGCCCTTACATCGATACATTTAAAGCATTTTTTGAAAAACAAAACGGGGTTAACGTCATTGTAGGCACACACCCAATACCGGAAAAATATTTTATTATGCATTCATCTCTTGGCACATGGGAAGGCCAAGAATTGGAAGAATCTTATTGCACCGACAATGTCTGATAAAGACACCCGTTTAAAATATAACTAAGCAAATTTATGGGGTCAATCCCCCGCTTTTTCGTGTTGTATTTCAAGAGGCCCGGTTTAGGCACTATTGTGTCCCAGGGGACCTCTGCTGAATCGGATGTTTGCTTCTGTAAAGCCAGATGCGAATATTTTTATAGTTGAGGAGTTGAGATCATGGAAAAAACTTATAGCGCTTCTGAAATTAATAAAGGTTTCCATCCCGAGGGTTACCGCATAGATAAAACCGCTTCGCCGATGGATTATTATACAAAATGGCAGATTTCTTCCGACGGCAAATGGACTAATCCGCAGCCGACATGTTTCGATTCAATGCCCCGGGAAGGGGGTACAAGACCGATCAGCTTTAAATAATCGACTCGCTCATATCCCTGCCATCCGCGGGAAAGATGATCAGGCCTCCGGTCCAGTCCATGAAGGGCCCGTCGGAGAAGGCTTGGGGGGCCTTCACTCGCCAGTAGACGACATGAGCGGGTATGGCCGTTTTAATATTAATGATGTAGCAATACGCGAATAAAGGATTTATTACAAAACCGAACCCGGTTAATTTTGATAATTCTTCATTGACAATATTCGGCAATTGTTGCACCCCTTGGCAATATCCTGAGCACGAAAGCTCTCATAGAAGAAGGGTGTTATCGAAATTATATGGCATTTTCCCCCCGCCGAGGCGGGATGACGAGTCGTTGATGAATTATTTTACTCAATAACGCATTAAATAGTTGACGGAAAGCGTGAAGGTTATTATATTGATAATGAAAATCATTTTCAATTAATAAAGTGAGGAAAGCGTGAGAGGCAAAGGACACGGAAGAGGGGCATGGTGGCAGGACCGGTTTCATGACATCGGGGCGCGTCGTAACGGCGCCGCGCGGAAGTAGTAATAGACATACTTCATGAAACTGACGATCACGTGAGCGCGACCGATGTGTACATAAAGGCGCATGAGATGAATCCCATCAATCGGCCTAACCACGGTGTACCGTACCCTTGGACATGCTGACGCAGATGGGTATCGTTCAGAAGTTCGATTTCGGCGACGGCAAGGCCCGGTACGAGCTGGTGAACAATCCCGACGGGAAGAAGCACCATCATCACCTGATATGCCTGCAGGTGCAAGGCGATCATTGATTATACAGAGTTCCTTGATGACGAGCTTGAATTGATCGGGAAAACACAGAACAGGCTGTCGAAAAAGTATAATTTTGACATAACTGATCATGCGATCAGCTTTTATGGATTTTGCGAAGCAATGCAAGCGAAGGGTAATTTTTTTTGCGTATTATAATGAAAATGGTTTTCATTATTAAATAAAAAGGAGGTATGATATGCCACGAGGAGATAGAACAGGTCCGCTCGGTAACGGGCCAATGACGGGAAGGGGCGCGGGGTATTGCTCGGGTTCCGGTATTCCCGGATATAAGAACGCGGGTATGGGCCACGGCAGAGGTTTCGGCGGCGGCCGCTGTTTTGGCGGCGGCGGCCGGGGCTGGCGCAATATGTTTTACGCCACCGGGCTGCCATTCTGGGCGCGCGGGTATCCCGCGTTTCCTGCCGGCTATGAACCTGAAGGATCAGTAAACCAGGGCCAGTTCACGCCGGAGCGCGAAGTGGAGGCGCTCAAGGCCCAGTCTGAATTCTTCCGTAAACAGATGGACGTTCTTAACGGCCGCATAAAGGAAATGGAAGAACTGGTATCTAAAAAGAGGGATCAGAACGCGTAATGTACAATGCCGCCGGCAATCAGAATGGTACTATTATGTTGCTGGCGGCATGAATTTTCACTCATAGCGAAGCGAATGGCGATACCGTCAGGGGAATGGTGAATCATGATACTAGCCGTAAGTATAACAAAAACGGATCATTCCGGCATGAAGGGTTGATGTCATGCGCCGTGGAAGAGGATTCGGGAGAAGGATGCGCGGCAGGGGCCGCATGGGTAATGCTACCATGCAGTCCCGAAGGTCGTTGGGACATCCGGTTTTAACAACATTGTTTGCCTCAATGCTTCCAGCGATATGTGATGCTTTCATTTCACGGCATGATAATAACAGTTTGAACGAACGGCAAAGATCTTTTTCAAACCTTATCCCGGCAGATGGTGAACAAAGGTGGGACCTGGAAGAACCGGTAAAAAAGATAGCGAGCATGCAGGAAAGATTTATACGAAAAGGAGCAGAAAAATTGAAAGCACAGGTTGACAGGAATATATGCAGCGGCTGTGGGGCCTGCGAAGCGCAATGCGGGGCCGGAGCCATAACGGTGGGCGAAGTTGCCGAGATTGACGAAAACCTCTGCACAGGATGTGGCGTATGCGTAGAAATTTGCCCTCTTGAAGCTATATCGATGAAATAGAAGGTTTACATCCAAAAGGAGGTATGGTTATGCGCGGAGGTCAGGGAAAAGGCGGCGGATCCGGAAGCGGCAGTGGCCGCGGTATCGGACGCGGGCAAGGTGGCGGAGGACGTGGCATGGGTCCCGGTGGCAGAGGATCAGGAACCGGCGGCGAGTGTGTATGCCCCTCGTGCGGCACAACAGCACCACATCAGCAGGGTATCCCCTGCATGCAGCAGAAATGCCCCAAGTGCGGTAAAACGATGCAAAGAAAGTAATTACACTCCCTCTTCTGATATTATTCTTTGGTATAGTATATCTGAATGAATATTCGGAAATCAGGAATGGGCGGTCGTAATAAGGAAAACAATGGATACCTACAATTATTATGCCATACTGGGTATTGAAACGGGAGCTTCCGAGAACGAGATAAAAAAGGCCTTCCGAAACCTCGCCCTGAAATATCATCCTGATAAAAACCCCGGTAATCCTGAGGCGGAACGTATGTTCAAGGAAATTGCTTCTGCCTATGACGTGCTCGCGGACCCATCGAAAAGAAGCGACTACGACCTGTCCCGCGTCTCAGGCGGGCGGTATTCAGCTGATTTTTCCGCAACTTCATGGAATTCCCCCTTTGCCGGCTGCGGGGGCGGCGGGTGTTGCGGAAGGCGCGGCAGGGGCCGCAGGAGGGCCTTCAATTCTTACTGCGTGGTAGAGCTTTCCCGGGAAGAGGCCCGCGTCGGGACCGAGAAGAGCTTTATCATCGAAACATCAACCGGCCACAGTACGGTGATCGTCGGCATACCTTCGGGCACCGAAGACGGCGCGGTATACAGGGTCGCCGGTTACAGCGATGATGTGAAGGATGAAGGATTTGATGTCTACATCAAAATCATTTCATGAAGATGCATTGACCTGTCCGATGTTGTGTCACATGAAAATTTGATGAGGGCAGATGATGGATAAAGTGATAACGGTACGATTGTATCCTCTCATACCATTAAAGATGGTGTCAAGAATTATCGGGATGATTTCTCGCGTACATTTTCCTCAATGGCTTCTCCGGCGCGCGGCGAATTTTTATTCTTTACGCTACGGTGTCAACCAGGGAGAGATGGCCGTCCCCCCTGAAGGCTTCAGGACGTTCAACGAGTTTTTCACAAGAAGACTCAAGGCGGGAGCAAGAACTATAGACGCGGACCGCAGGGCCGTGGTGTCTCCCGTCGACGGCCGGATAGACCGGTTGGGACGGCTTGACCAGAATACCATGGTGCAGGCAAAAGGAATCGAGTATTCCGTGCGCGACCTCATCCCGTCCGAAGCAGCCGGTGCGTTCATTAGCGGCAACTTCATCACCATCTATCTTTCGCCGGGCGATTACCATCGCATACATTCCCCGGTTGACGGTACCATTGCCGGGTATATGCATGTTCCCGGCAGGCTCCTGGGCGTGCGCGAATCGGTAGCTCGGACAGTGCCGGGCCTCTACACCGGAAACGAGCGGGTTATCACGTATATACGAACGAATCGGGGCATGGCCGCGGTCTGCAAGGTAGGGGCCGCCAACGTGGGCGCCATAAGCCTGTCGTATGACGCAATGGCCTCGATATCTTTTTCGCATTCACCGAGGGAGCTACTGTATCCCGCGGCTGCTGAGAAGACCGTGCGGCGCGGCGATGAGATCGGCGTATTCAACCTGGGCTCAACCGTCATAGTCCTCTTCGGGAAAGGGATGGTTCGTTTTACAGTTGAATCGCCGGGCCGTAAGATAAAGATGGGACAAAAAATCGCCGTCTGGAAATAATACGAGAGGATTCAAGATGGAAACCATTAAGATGAAGAAAAACCCATCGTTACAAGGGGAATCAAGGGTTATTGTGGAAGAACCATTCACCGAGAAAGAAATTACGGAAAACCATGACAGGTACCTCGAGAGATCGGCCTGGTATAAAGAATTCGGGATCGATCAGGAATACCTGCGGGAACGCCTGGTCCGGCAGCTGGACAGGGAAAACCGGGCTATCATCGAGATCGGCACGGGGTATGGATATTTGACGACAATGCTGGCCCGCAATTTTGACCGGGTCGTTTCGATCGATACGGACGAAGCGGGACAGCGCATCGCGAAACTCAACGCTGCCTATAATGGTACGCTTGAGAAAATTGCATTTTTTGCCGGCGATGCCGGAAGTATGTCTTTCCCTGACAGCTATTTCGATGCTGCGGTTTCGGCATTTACTTTCCATCATCTTGTATATCCTTTTAAGGTGATCAGGGAAATGATACGGGTCGCGGCAAGGCAGATCATTATATCGGATTTCAACCCGCGGGGCTTCGATCTGATCGCGCGCGTACACGCCTCCGATGGCAGGCATCATGACGGCGGAACCATTTCGACATCGTCGGCGTTTTTCTCAGGGAACACGGTTTTAAGGTCTCCATGATCGAAGACCCGCTGCAGATCCTCTATGTCGCGCGGCGATAAAGCAAAGTGCCCTGTTCCGATTACGGAATACATGTGGAGTAACCGGAGGTTTCAGCATGTGCATGCCGACAGTGTGGATAAACGGAAATTCTGGCGAAGAAAAGATTTTCACTGATACCGCATCGCTGAAAATTGAAAATGATACGATAGTTTTATCGGCTCTCTTCGGGGAAAGAAAGGTTGTAAAAGCGGTAATTGAACAAATTGATTTTATGAACAACCGGGTTATTTTGAAGAGTAAAAATTGATGATAGTGCGCAAATTATGAAATTGAATCATTCGCGACGATGTCAGGTCGGATGAAGAGGCGGGGTTGTGCTCGACAGACTGACGTAATCGATTATTATTTGAACTGCGGGGACGCGGGAGGAAAAAATGAAGGAAGAGAACGGGCATCATCATGGTCATGACCATTCCCATGATGATGCGGCACTTGATCCAGAGCATCTCAGGACGCTTGTGACATATCTTAAAAAGCATAACCAGGATCACGCAGCGGATTTAAAGAAATGGCATGCTCAGGCAATTGAATCGGGCTTCAATGATATCGCAACCGAATTCGGAAGCATCATCAGGCTTACTGAAGAAATTGACCGTCACTTCATTTTGGCTCTTCGAAAAACTGAGAAGCGCGGATAATACTATATCATCCGGCAATTTGCCGAAAAAAACAAGCTGCCGGGATATGGTGATTCCTGCATTATAAATCGCGGCAGTATCATTTTTTGCCGGAAAGCCGTTTTCCAGTTTTCGTCAGCCTTCCTGATATTCCCCGGTATGTCTTTGCTCCATTTTTCAACGCCGCCTGCTGCAGTTACGATAAAGCCTTCCCGTCCATGATTTTCCATACCTGGGATCGGTGACGGACTTGCGGGATTCCGCCATCGCCCGGCGCAATACCGTCGTACTGCGGCGCATACAGCCCGGGAGAAGCCGCGAACAGGTCCCTGTTTTCCTTTGTTGAAAAATGCCAGGTCATGTCATGCCAGCAATCAAAGTATAGGCACTGCTCCCTTTAACGGGCCTTCCACTCCTGAAGTAGGCGACCGTATCGTATCCCTTGATCGCGATCTTGTCTTCCATGGCGCCTCCGTAAAGCTGATTGATGTTGCTGGTGCTGATAGGTATGAGCAGCAATAAAAGCAGTGCAAATGACGGGGCGAAACGGCTTGTTGTATGGAGCGATTTCATTGTGATCAACCTCCCTTATTGAACACCTTCAGAACTATTGATCAACGGGTCTTTTTTGATCTATATGTTTTAATCATTCTTGAGAAGATTACCAACAGGAATAAAATAATCAAGCCAATAATGCAATCAGCCGGATTAATTTCGTTGCAATTTTTACATGCCTGCCCGCTACTATATATTATTTCATTCATTGTTTTATCATCATAACCAAGATTTACCTATTAGACATTTTCATGACAGGCAGGTTGCAGTTTTATGACAACTATAGCGTTATTTATTCTCCTTGGCCTCGTGGCGGGAATGCTGAGCGGATTGATCGGCATCGGCGGCGGTATCATAATCATTCCCGCTCTGATATTTATTTTCGGGTTTTCCCAGCACCAGGCACAGGGGACCACCCTGGCCCTGATGGTCCCGCCGATAGGAATTCTCGCGGCATGGACCTATTACCGGCAGGGACATGTTGACCTCACGGCGGCCCTGTTCATATGCGTCGGGTTCCTGGCGGGATGTTTGTTCGGCGCCAAACTGGCACACCATGTATCCGATATTGTTCTCGAGAGGATGTTCGGCCTAGTGCTGCTTGTCGTCTCCCTGAAGATGATACTGGTGAAATAGCGTGTGACGTCCAATCTGTGACACGGATATGACTGACGAACGTTTATTAAAAGACATCTACGAGAAATATGCGAGGGAGCTCTTCTCGTATATATACGGTTTTGTCCGGGTCAGAGAGACGGCCGAGGATATCCTCCATGACGCGTTTGTGAAGCTAATTAAGTATTCCCGGGACTATTCTCTCGATGAAAGGAACATCCGTGCTTTTCTCTATAAAACCGCGCGAAATCTCTGCATCGACGATTCGCGAAAAAACCGTAAAAAGCAGGAATCACGGCTTGAGGAAAATATCGAATATGCCGGTGCTCGTGACGATCAGGAAGGTGTTGAGTATAAGGAATTGAGACAATATGTCGACAGGCTGGTTGATGAAAAAGATCCTGTTTCGAGATCGGTATATCTAATGAGGAATGAGCTTTCTCTTCCATATGAAGAGATTGCTAAAAATCTGGGGATATCGGAGCGGACAGTAAAAAGAAAGATGCGTGCCATGATTGAATACCTGGCGGATTCACTCGAAAAATCGGGTTTTAAGCTTTTATTTCTGTTTTTTATGGCCTTAATCCTGATAAAAATCGTTATATAAATGAGTAGGGTTGGTGTACCGTGAAGATACATGTGACAAATAAAAATCTTTCTTCATATATCGCGGATACCGCGGGCCAACGGGTTGTCGAACGGGTAAAAAAACATATCCAGGAATGTGCTTCATGCCGCGCACGGTATGAGCGAATGGTAAAGATTATGGCTCCCCGCCATGGGTCAATTGAGCCGGGTAGAGAGGTATGGGAGAGGATCCTGCATTCATGGAGGGAAATACGCAGCGGAGATGCGGCTGACGGCATGCGTTCCCTGTCCGGAAGCCGGCAAAGACTGACGGTCGCATCGGCCCTTGCAGCCGCCGCGATGATAGTGGTGATCGTGGCGATCGTGATCAAGGGTCCGCAGGGGCCAACACGCGCCTCAATGGTGTTGCTCCCGCTCGGTCCCGGTGTTGCGGTGAACGGGAATACGATGATGCAGCGCGAAGCGGTATATGACGCAAGCAGGATTGTGGTGGCAGACGGTGCGGCAGCGCGTCTCGTTCCCGGCACAATGACACACATTACCCTTATAGGGAAAACGAATGCATCCCTGACTCCCTGCTCATTGACAAAAGTTCGAATATTAAGCTCGGGTTTTCCCTCAGTGACGGCATGCTTATTTCAGCCATACCTGCCGGAACGACATCCGTCTCATATCAGTACCGGACCCCCGATGCGCGAATAGTGCCCCTGGGAACGGAATTCCTGCTCCAGGCCGGGGGCGGCGCGACGCTCGTACCGCTGAAAGAGGGAGCGATACGTGTCATTCTTGGAAAAACCGGGGAAAGCCGTGAGGTGAGGGCGGGCCGCAAGTGTGTCATATCTGATTCAATTAGGAAATTCCCGCTTCAACTGATGACCTGAAGCTATTCGACGACGCGGAAGGATTGCGCGGCGGCCGGTATGCGCACCTCCTTCTTCCGGACATACGTGGAATCCCGGTTGACGGCAAGGTCAGGGCGAGGAAGGAGCTCGGCAGCGGCGATGTCGTCGGGGGAAACCATCGCGCCACGGGCGAACATTTCAGGGATGACAGGACCGAGAAACGAAATGCCCGTGAGGACCTGGACAGGGAGCGCATGCGCCTGAGAATGGAAGAGAACAAGATTCAGATGAATGAAATGCGCAGGAACTCAAGGACCAATATGAACCAGCAGATGAGAAGGGGAAGGTAAACGGCCGGCAGGCACGGGTCCGGGTGTCGGGTCGAGGGGTCAGTATTTATATGCAATGATGAAACTGACACTGTGATTCATGAATGATTTTCCTGCCTGGGACGATTGGAAATACGGATTGTCGGAGCTTACCAGGCTACTATCCATAAAATAGTAGACATATGATCCAATGAACCGGTCAAGGGAACTATACGTCCTGGTAAATTTGTAATATCCCGGCATATATGTAACGGAAAGCGTCACGTAGCCAAAAATATTAAATGTTATCCCCAGGTCTCCTCCTGCAATCAGGTACTTGTCAGAGTCGAAGCCGAGGTTAATCCCCCCGTAAATCGATACATAGTCCCAGACGTCGGAGTACGCTTCCGATCCTGCCGATGAAGATCATATCGGTCTTCCGGATATCCAAAGAAGCTATGCTGGTAATAATAGGATGCGTCAATGCTTGTGGTGTCGGTCACATAGAGACTGTAAAAAGATTTGTGTAAATAGCTATATCAATATTTAATATACAAGGAGCATGATATGGCTATGGACAAAGATGAAATTATCAAGGAATTACTCAAAGACGTAGATTTCAAGAAACTGACCCCCGAACAGGTTACCGGGAAGAACGGTCTTATTCAGCAGTTAACCAAGAAAATCATTGAAACGGCGATGAATGCCGAAATGACCGATCATCTTGGTTATGAGAAAAACGAAAGATCGGCTGACAAACCCGGTAATGTCCGTAACGGTAAAAGTTCAAAGAAAGTATTAACAAACAACGGCGAAGTTGAAATTGAAGTTCCTCGAGACCGCAACGCCGAATTTGAACCCCGGATTATCAAAAAGCATCAGAAACGATTCGATCTGTTCGATGAGAAAATCATATCGATGTACGCATTGGGAATGACGACAAGGGATATCCAGGGTCATCTTGAAGATATCTATGGCGTAGAGGTTTCCCCTGAATTGATCAGTACGGTCACAAACGAGATAATCAAAGATGTTCTCGAATGGCAGTCACGTCCTCTTGATCCGGTATATCCTATTGTATATCTTGACGCGATTGTGGTAAAAGGTCGAACTGATGGGAAAGTCGCCAATAAATCGGTCTACACCGTCATAGGGATCAATATAACAGGGAAAAAAGAGGTCCTGGGGTTATGGATGGCCGAGTCTGAGGGTGCAAAATTCTGGCTCCAGGTCGTCAATGAACTTAAAAATCGCGGCGTTGAAGATATTTTCATTGCCTGCATGGATGGGCTCAAGGGGTTTCCTGATGCAGTCAATACAGTATTCCCGCAGACCAGAATTCAACTGTGCATTGTGCATATGATACGAAATTCCACAAAATATGTATCATGGAAAGAGCGTAAGCAGATCTGTGCGGATCTGAAAAGCATATATTCCGCGCCGTCTGAAAAGGCGGGGCAGGATGCGCTTGATCAATTCGGTAAAAAATGGGATGCCAGATATCCGATGATCTCAAAATCATGGCGTGCTAATTGGGAAAACCTCAATGAATTTTTTGCGTATCCGGACGATATCCGCAGGGCAATATATACGACCAATGCCATTGAATCACTTAATTCAAGTCTTAGGAAGGTCACTCAGAAAAGGTCTGCGTTCCCAACGGACGAAGCAATTTATAAAATCCTATATTTGGCATTGACGAGGGCCGAAAAGAAATGGACTATGCCAATCAGGGAGTGGGGAGCTGCAATGAACCAGTTTGCCGTATTTTTTGGTGACAGGGTTCCGCTGTGATCAACGGCTATTTACACAAAATATCTGACAGTCTCGTAATATTCGCTTTTTCAATACTCTTGATCCTACCCCACAATTCGACCAGTTTCAAGTTTAGTTTTCTCGATCACTAACATATCATAATATTGTTTGACCCCACAATTCGACCAGTTTCAAGTTTAGTTTTCTCGATCACTAACATATCATAATATTGTTTGGGCGTCATCCCTTTTAATCTCTTTTGAGGTCTCTCCTCGTTATATTCTCTCCACCATTCATGAATAATCTCTCTGGCTGTACTCAGTTTTTTAAAATAATGAGCATTGAGACATTCATTCCGAAATGTTCCATTAAAACTTTCTATATGGCAATTATCTGATGGCTTGCCGGGCCTTGTGAAAATTATTTTAATCCCCTTTTCATAGCACCAACGGTCGAGTTCCTGGCTTCTAAATTCAGGCCCATTGTCACATTGTATAAATTCTGGATACCCAAAGGATTCACATGCTCTTTCAAGTAGTTCAGAAACATCCTTACCCGTTATTGAAAATCCAGTATGAATAAGTGGCGAATGATTCGTTACAGGGTCAATGGCTGTCAGTATTTTGAGATTCTTTTTAAAGCCCACCGAGTCATGAATGAAATCTAAAGCCCATATGACGCCAGGTTCATTCGGCAATTCAACGGGTGATCGTTCTAATGAAGCTATCTTTTTCCGACGTTTCCGCGCTCGTAATTGCAGCCCATGCTCTTTATATATCCTTTCTGTACGCTTATGATTAATCAGAATCCCTTTTTGCCGCAGCTTGAGCTGTATCATTCCGCAGCCATATTTTGAATTTTTTGAAAGGATCGAATCTATCTCTCCAATGATTCGTGCGTCATCATTTGGCTGCGGACTGTATGAGAATGTAGAACGAGCCATACAGGAAACCTTACATGATCGTCGTATCGAAAACCCGAAGCTACTCACCAGATAGCTTACTGCCTCTCTCTTCACTCCGGGTCGCAGAACTTTTTTATGATCTCCTTCTGTGCCATGTTATCCAGGGATAAATCGGCAACCAGTTTCTTTAATCGTGTATTTTCATCTTCAAGTAGTCGCAATCGAACAATTTCCTGAGAGCTCATATCTCCATATTTGCGTTTCCAGATATAAAAGGAGTTCTCACTAATGCCGTGTTCTCGGGCGATATCCTTTACCTTTTTTCCCGCCTTATGTTCCCCAATGATTCTGACAATCTGCTCTTCTGAGAATCGTTTTTTCATTTTAACCTCATTAGTCTTGATTATTTATCGGTTAAAACTAAACTATCTCGTGGTACAAATTTAAGGGGTGGGATCACTCTAACTAACGAAATATTGTGTTGATTCTAAAATAATATCTTTGATGTAATCCATATTATAAATAGTGACCGTAACCGCCCGATAGTCACTTGAAAAATAAAATTTTTGAAAGACGAAATTCAAAGAACAAAATCACTTATTAAGTATCTAAAGCCGGAATATTTGGATGAAATATCGGAATCGTGTGAGATTGAGGAGGAGTAGTGGTAATGCCTGATGCATTATCCTCCGGTTTTTATTATGGACGAAATTAGATTATTTTCATACAAGATGACACATGATGCCGGATTCGCACCCAATCCCTTCGGCGGATTCATGACATTGGCGACATGTAAGCCAAAAATAAGAGAATGTAAAAAAATCGGTGATTGGATAGCTGGATTCACATCAGGAATATTGAATAATGATATAATAGGACAAGAAAAGCTCGTTTATCTTATGCAGGTTACAAATAAAATCTCATTTGAAGAATATTGGCGAAATTCAGAATATAAAAATAGAAAACCTCAGAAAGATTCGAATGATATTCTTAAGAGAATAGGAGATAATATATATATTCCTATTGTTCAACATCCGGCTAACGCCAATGATTTCAAACAGCTGCCAAATCTTTATCATACTGCCGAGAATCACGAAAAAGATGTAAACGGGAAATATGTATTAATTTCCAATCGATATTATTATGTACAGTGACGGTATTCACCTGACAGTCACCTAAAAAATAAAGGTGGTCAAAGTTCCTCTGAAAGATATAATGATTTTTACCACAAAAACTTTATATCAGGAGGAAACAAATGACCACCAATGCCAATGTAACACAGAAGGCAGCCAGAAGAAAGCTAAATTTATTGGAGCTGGCCCAGGAACTTGATAATGTCAGCAAAGCCTGTTTGATCATGGGATATTCCCGGCAGCAGTTCTATGAGATCCGAAGGAATTTCCAGACATACGGTGCAGAGGGACTTTTAGACAAAATACCGGGGGCAAAAGGTCCACATCCGAATAGAGTATCTGAGGATGTTGAGAAAGCTATCCTGGAGTATTCATTAAAGCATCCAACGAAGGGATGCCTCAGCGTAGCCCAGCAGTTGAATTTGCAGGGTGTCAATGTGAGTTCCGGAGGTGTCCGAGGAGTATGGTTAAGAAACAAACTTGAGACCAGGCACCAAAGGCTTAATGAGGCTTGAGGAGCATCACCGGGAAACGCCAGATTGAGCTCACAGAAGAGCAGGTTCGGCTTCTGGAGAAATTCAGCCCTGAATACCGGGAACGACATATTCAGGCTGATTTTACGGGCCATTTGGTGGCAATGGACACGTTTTTAGTGGGTACGCTCAAGGGAATCGGCAGGGTGTACCTCCAGTCAGTGATCGATTGCCACAGCCGGTATGCATGGGGACGGATGTACACGACCAAGGTTCCGGTGACTGCGGTTCAGACGCTTAACAATGATGTGCTGCCGTTCTTTGAAGAGCACAATGTTAAGGTTGAAACAGTGCTGACGGACAATGGCCGTGAATACTGCGGTCGTCCTGATAAGCATCCGTTTGAACTGTTTCTTCAGCTTGAAGAAATTGAGCATCGGACAACGAAGGTCCGCAGGCCTCAGAGTAATGGATATGTTGAGCGTCTGCATCGAACATTTCTTGATGAGCATTTCCGAATTGCTGGTAGGACTAAATTCTATGAGTCGGTTCAGGAAATGCAAAATGACTTTGACAAGTACCTTGAGCATTACAACAATGAGAGGTCCCACCAAGGCCGCAATATGAATGGCCGGACTCCATATCAGGCATTTGTCGAAGGTATAAGGCCGTTAGAAAATGAACCAATGGAGATGGATAGCGTAGCCTGAAAATCAAGTCTTTCAGAGGAATGTGTCAGGCGAATACTATCACTAAACACCTCTTGTTATACCCGAGAATGTAAGGCCGGAAGTTCCGAAGGGCCAATCCAGTCACGGAGTAAGAACTCATAATCCTGAAACGACAAAAAAATTTATTTCATTTATTGAATTAAAATATAAACCGGGACTATATAATCATCCTCATTCGTGGTTTAAAGATGATTTGAGCTGGAAAAGCGATGAAAGTTATATTGAGTCGTAAAGGTTTTGATTCAAGCTATGGCGGTCAGCCAAGCCCCATACTTCCTGATGGCACCTTACTATCACTCCCCATACCTTCCAAGAATGAGTATATCAAGTATTCAGATTTATCATACCAAGATAAGTCATATTATGAGATAATTAAAGATCTAAAACCAAATACCAAAATTAAAAGCAGCCATACATGTCATCTTGATCCCGACATCAGGCATGATGCAATAAAAAGGGAAGGGTACTGGAAGGCATTGTTTGGCCAAATGGGAAGCGCACAAGGACATTTAAGAAATGAAAATGTACAAGAAGGGGATATATTTTTATTTTTCGGATGGTTTAAAGAGACTGAAATTGTAAATCAAAGTTTACGTTATGTAAAAAATGCGCCTGATTTACACATTGTATATGCCTATATGCAAATAGGTCATATCTATTCCTCTTGCTCGGATATACCTCCTTCGGCAATGTATCATCCTCATGCCAATAAATATTCAATTGATAAGAACAATTGCATCTATGAAGCATCTGAGGTATTGAGTCTGGATGATCCCATGGCGGGATCCGGGTGCTTGAAATATAATAAACGCTTGATATTGACCAAAGAAGGTGAGACAAAGAGCCATTGGGATTTGCCGGATATTTTTCAAGATGTAAGAATATCTTATCATTCAAAAAAGTCGTTTAAGAATAATTATTTTGATTCGGCAAAGAAAGGGCAGGAATTTGTAATCGAATGTAACGAAAAGATAATTGAATGGGTGCAAAACCTTTTAATGCAATAACATCATTGTAAATAGCTTGCACAAGAATGAATAAACAATACTATTACCGTCTTAGAAACAAATATCGCCCGAAAAAATTAAAAATGATTTTTATTCTTGAATCTCCGCCAGAATCAGGTAAATATTTCTACGATGAAGAAGGAAGCGTTAATGAACCGTTATTTAAGGCAATGATGAAATTGTTTAATTTCAATCTTCGGAGTAAACGAGAGGGTCTAACTTATTTTGCCGATTCCGGTTATTTTATAGTTGATGCAACATATGAACCAGTCAACAAGCTTAATGATAAAGAGCGAGAAGATAAGATTCTGGAGAATTTTGAGAATCTTGTTGCTGATCTAAAAAAGCTTGGCGATCCCAAACAGTTGAAGATAATGCTTGTAAAGGCAAATATATGTCGTTTGCTTGAGAAAAGGTTGTTAAGTAAGGGTTTTAATGTGCTAAATAACGGGATAGTTATTCCCTTCCCATCTACAGGACAGCAAAATAAATTTTTTACTGAATCGCTGAAAGTGATTGGATCTAAATTATAGATAATGAATAATATTCAGGACACCCGCTGCCGCACCGCCGCCTTCAACTGGCTCCATGATAAAGTCAATCATCCTTCACTCTTTTCCTCGAACTGACGAAATAGTATGCTGACTCAAAAACGATCTCTTTGATGTAATCCATATTGAGATATCTTTTAGCTCCATATCCCGGTTGTTGTAGCCGGAAAAAAGCAAAAATATGGTATAAGTTCCATGACTACTACTAATAGAACAAGGTTTGCTGTGACACATCCAGCTCTAAAAACGTCCGCCGCAGGCGGACAAACCAATCGGGCGTCTGTTCGAAGTCGATTTCGGCAAAGCCGAATCGACGAGTTACGCCCGAAGCCCGTCCCGGCGCATGAGGGACCGGGGGTGATGGGGAGCACGAGGGGAAGAGGGCGAGGAGCCCTCTTCCCCTCGCCATGAATTTCCGGGCCGGACTCCCGGCCACACCTGTTGACCCTTGAAGAATTTCAAAACTTGAGATCACAAATTGTGATCTCAAATCGGGGTGGATCCAGGTACGCTCCCATGGCATTCACCGAGCATGGGATATTGATGCTATCCAGTGTTCTTAATAGTGATCGTGCAATTAACGTCAATATTCAAATAATGCGTACCTTTACAAAGTTGCGACAGATGATGATAACATATGACGAGCTAAAAAATAAAATTGATGATATGGAAAACAGGTATGATCGGCAGTTCAGGGCTATTTTTGATGCTTTGAGGAGTTTTATTATAGAAGAAGAAAAACCCAGAAAAAAGATAGGATATTAAATAACTGACTGATCTTGCATCCCCGGACAGCCGCCCCGCCCCACGGAGTGGGGAGAGTCAATTAATATCCACAGGATATTAATAATTCTGTAATATTCTTGACAGTTTCCATGCACCACCGCATATTTGCCATCCAATATATATTAATTGTATATATTTTAGAAACCGGCGCGTATTCCGGCGGTCAACCCTCACCGCCGGGCGGGACGCCGGAAGAAATTCATTAAAACAAGGACTTAACAATTGGCAAACATACGGTCACAAATCAAGAGAAACAAGCAGAACGAGAAACGGCGTGAGCGCAACGTCGGGGTCAAATCGTCCATCCGCACCACCGCCAAGAAGGTTGAAAAGGCGGTCGCGGCCGGCAAGGAGAGCCCCGAGGCCCTGAACAAGATGTTCATCAAATTCGTCAAGACCATCGACAAGGCCGCCGGCGCCGGCGTGGTGCACAGGAAGACCGCCGCGCGGAAAAAATCACGGGTGGCCAAGCGGGTCAACGCGGCGATGAAAGCCAAAGCGTAAGAGCGCCCGGCATGACGAAATCCGAAATAGTGGACCGCCTGACCCTCCAGAGCGGACTCCGGAAAAAAGAGGTCCTCTATATCGTCGATAATTTCATTGAAAAAGTCAAAGAGAGCGCGCTGAAGGGAGACAGGGTCGAGATCCGGGGATTCGGCACCTTTTACCGGGCCGACAAGAAAGCGAGAAAGGTATTTTCGCCCATCGCGGGCAAGGACATAGACGTTCCGGCCAAGACCACCATCGCGTTCCGCGCAAGCAAGATCACCGAGACGAAGATACAATAACAGGGCGCTTAGCTCAGCTGGAAGAGCATCTGCCTTACAAGCAGAGGGTCACTGGTTCAAGTCCAGTAGCGCCCACAATAAAAGGGGAGCCTTTCCGTGAAGGCCCCCCTTTTTTATTCCCATGGTATGCTCCGGAGCGACAATTCATGGCGAAGCCGGCATTGCGACATCCATGTCGGGCACATCCTGGGCCACACTCGCATCGCCGCACATCCTGTGCGGCGTCATACATGAAATCATTGGTGCGAGGCTGACCCGGAACGGGACGCCGAGCGAAAGGTTTTAGGTTGCTCAACACGATTTCCGGGGATAATTTATAACACACAAAAGCCATACGAACGTCCGCCGCAGGCGGACAAACCAATCGGGCATGTTGTATGAGGCCGAATCCCGCGAAGCGGGTTCGGCCGAGTTATGCCCGAGCCCGCCGCGGCGTTTGAGCGGCCGTGGGTGATGGGGAGCGCGAGGGGAAGAGGGCGAGGAGCCATCTTCCCCTCGCCATGAATTGCACGACCCGCAACCGGGTCAGGGTATTACTCGGTAATCAGCATCCTGAAGAGCTTCCTGGTGTAATAGTACACCTTGCAGGTGGAGGTGCCGTCGGTGTTCTTCATTAAATAGCAGAGCACCTTGGTCTTGTCGGTATTGTATGAATAGATGTAGAAGTTCTTGTCCTGCTGCACCAGGGGCTGGCCGTACAGGCCGTTCAGGTTGGCCTCGATCTCCTTCGCGGTCTTTTCGTCCACCTTGCCCCAGTTTTCCATGATGGTATAGAGCTTGTTGTTGACGAAGAGGTAATCGACCACGGGCCGGGCTTTCAGGCGCACGATGATGATCTTTTCAACCAGGTTGCCGTCGATCGCGGTGATGTAGCTCAGGAGCTTGTTCTTGTATTTCGGCTTTTCCTTTGGCGTAAATTGCGTCGCTTCCTTGTCCGAGGGGAGCGATTTTTTCAGCTGGTCGAGCGGGGTCCCCCATTCGTACGCCGGAGCTGCGGCCAGACGGGATATGCATAACACCATGACGGCGATTGCGCACAGGGAGCGGTGGAAGGTTATTTTCTTTTTCATGGCCTGCATGGAACTGTTTTATTACGTCAAATATACCCGGTTGACCGTATTTTGTCAATTAATTAAGCGAATCCCGCCGCGGATGGGGCGTTTAAGCCGTATCCTGTTTTTTATCGGGGAATTCTCTGCTCTGTACGTGCGGGTCCCATGCTGTTGCATCCCTGTCTATTCTTATTAATTATTTGAAATATTTATGCCGGTATATTAGTTTTGTTTTATCGAAGGTTCTATCATATCCATGGGGGTAGAGAAAAATGAAAAAGGTGATATGCGCGGGTCTTCTCGTTATTATGATGGGAATCGTCGGTGCGTATGCGGCCGGGACCTCGACCGTGGCCGGACTGGTCATCAGCGCGTCGGATACGTCGATCGAGATAAAGAAAAAAGCGAAGGAGTACACCCTCTACTGGACCGGGGAGTCAAAGGTGCTGGTCAACGGCAGGGAGGCCGACCGGGGCGCTGTCGCGATATGCCAGAAGGTCGAGGCCTCCTATGTCGTCAGGGACGGCCGGCGTGAGCTGGTACGGGTCGAGATACTACAGGAGAGCTACTGCGCCGAGTGAAGGTGAAAAAGATCCACATGATCGGCATCTGCGGCGTCGCCATGGGCACGCTCGCGTCGATGTTCCATGAGCGGGGGTACGCCGTGTCCGGTTCCGACCAGAACATGTATCCGCCGATGAGCGATGTCCTCCGGAAGAGCGGCGTGCGGCTCTGCACGGGGTTCAGCGCGGACACTATCGATTCCCCCGACCTGGTCATTGTCGGGAACGCCATCAGCAGGGGAAACCCGGAGGTGGAGCACGTGCTGAACGCCCGGCTCCCCTATATGTCGATGGCGCAGGCGCTCTACGCCTTCTTCCTCCATGATAAAGAGGTGGTCGCGGTCGCCGGCACGCACGGCAAGAGCACCACGACGGCGCTGCTGGCGCACCTCCTCGAGGAATCGGGGCATGTCGCCCTCCTTTTTCGTGGGCGGCGTCGCCAGGAATTACGATGCCAGCTACCGGCTCGGCACGGGGCGGTATTTCGTCATAGAGGCGGATGAGTACGATTCCGCCTTTTTCGAGAAGGTGCCGAAGTTCGTTTTTTACCGGCCGGCGCACCTGCTGCTCACCTCCCTCGAGTTCGACCACGCGGACATCTACCGCGACCTGGCCGAGATCGAGCTCTGGTTCAGGAGGCTCGTGAACATGGTCCCCTCGGACGGCACGCTCCTCTATTCGGCCGACTACGACGAACCTCCATGAGATCGTGGCGAAATCCTATTCCCGGCGTTTTTCCTACGGGAGCGGGGCGGCCGATTTCAGCTACTCGTTCCGCGGCTACGAGGGTGATTTCTCCTCCCTGGATATCGCCTCCCCGCAGGGGGGCTTTTCCCTGAAGACCCGGCTCTTCGGCGGCTTCAACTACGAGAACGTCCTTGCCGCGGCCGCCATGGCGCGGCTCCTGGGCGCGCCGGAGGCCGGCATCGCGAAGGGGATGGCCTCGTTCCTCGGCGTGAAGCGCAGGCAGGAGCTCATCTACGATCGCAACAATGTCAAAATATACGAGGATTTCGCGCACCATCCCACCGCGGTGCGCTACGTGCTCGGGACCATGCGGGACCGCTATCCCGGCGCGCGCCTCTGGGCGCTGTACGAGCCGCGCTCGGCCACGTCGCGGCGGAACGTGTTCCAGGACGTGCTGCCGCGCTCGTTCGAGCCGGCGGACATCGTCCTCATACGGACCCCCTACGAGGGCTCTGCCGTCCCGGGCGGCAGCAGGCTCGATCCGGCCAGGCTCCTTGACGACATACGGGCCTTCAACCGGGACGCGCACCTGTTCCCGGGAGCCGACGAGATGCTCGGGTTCATCGAAAATAACATCTCCCTTGACGAAGAGAACATCATACTGATAATGTCAAACGGCGGGTTCGACGGCATCTATGAAAAGGCGCGGTCGATGATGGACGCGCTGGCGGGGGCGCCGTCAGCCGTGCGGCCCTGGGGCCTTGTAGTATCATTGTCCTGCAGACCCGATTCCATGAAATGGAGCGGGTAGATATGGATTGAATTTGTGCATGCACCGAGATTATCGTTATCTGCAGTACAGCGAAATAGTACGTGCCCCCGACGGGGGACGGGGGGCTATAACTCTGAAGTCGGTCGATTTCAAAGAAGGTAATTATTATGAAACGTATAATACTTCTATCGTCATCGCCGTTGCTCTCCTTTCCGCGCCCCTTCTCGCGAAGGAGCGCTATGCGCTGTTGAAGCTGGAAGGGAGCGTGAACCCCATCGTGTCGGAGTACCTCGCGGCCTCCATAAAAAAGGCGAACGCGGACGGCGCGCGCTGCATCGTGCTCCTGATCGACACGCCGGGCGGGCTGGTCGATTCCATGCGCGAGATCATCAAGGCCATCATGTCCTCCGACGCGCCGGTCGTGGCCTTCACCTACCCGAAGGGGGCGCAGGCGGCCTCCGCCGGCGGGTACATCATGCTCGCCGCCCACGTGGCGGTGATGGCGCCGGGCACCGAGATCGGCGCCATGCACCCGGTGAGCCCCATGCTCGATTTCATCCCGCGCGAGAAGGACGGCGACCCCGCCGACGTGATGGCGAAAGAAGGTGCTGAACGACATGGTCGCGTACGCGAAGAGCCTCGCGCAGAAGCGGAACAGGAACGTCGCCTGGGCCGAGCGGGCCGTGAAGAACGCGGTGTCGAGCACCTACCTGGAGGCGCAGCGCGAGAACGTGATCGATTTTATCGCGGAGGACATGCCGGACCTCATGAAGAAGCTCGACGGCCGGCGCGTGGCCATGAACGGGAAGACGGTGACGCTCAGGACCGGCCCGTGGGCGGCGGTGGAATACCCGATGGACTGGAAGCAGCGGTTCGTCAACTTTTTCGCCGACCCGCAGATGGTGCTCATCCTCCTGGTGCTGGCGGTGGCGGGCATCGGCATCGAGGTCAAGAGCCCCGGGCTCATCGTGCCGGGCGTCCTCGGCGCGGCGTCGCTCTTCCTTTTTTTCCTCGCGGTCCGCATCCTCCCGGTCAATATCGCCGGGATTTTCCTGATCATTCTGGCGATCGTGCTCTTCATTCTCGAGCTGAAGATAGCGAGCTACGGGCTCCTCACGGCGGGCGGCATCGCCTCCTTCGTGTTCGGGTCCATGATACTGTTTGATTCCCCCCTCCCCGGAGGTTCAATACCGATGTCGACAATCATAGCGATGGCCCTGGTGCTCCTGGCGTTCTTCTTTATCGTGGTGCGCGCGGTGCTCCGCGTCCACCGGTCGCAGGTGACCACGGGCCGCGAGGGCCTTGTCGGCATGATGGGGACCGCCCTGTCCGATTTCGATGAACAGGGCAGGGGAACGGTCCGCGTGTACGGCGAGATATGGGACGCGGTGAGCGGCGACGCGCTGGCGAAGGACGACACGGTCGTCGTGATGGAAGTGGAAGGAATGGTGCTGAAGGTCAAAAAGCGCGCCTGACAGGCGCGCATATAAAAAAGGAGGTCTCACATGCTGTTCGGATCAAGTCTCGTCATGAGCATTATCATTATCGGTCTATTCATACTCATCTCATCCATCAAGATCGTGAAGGAATATGAGCGCGCGGTCGTGTTCAGGCTGGGGAGGCTCCTCAAGAGCGCCAAGGGCCCCGGCATTATCATCATCATCCCCGTGATCGACCGGTGGGTGCGGGTGAACCTGCGGCTCGTGGCCATGGAAGTGCCGCCCCAGGACATCATCACCAAGGACAACGTGTCGGTGAAGGTCAACGCGGTCGTCTATTTCAGGGTCATCGAGCCGAACCGCGCCATCACCGAGGTGGACGATTACATGTACGCCACGTCGCAGATGTCGCAGACGACGCTGCGGAGCATCCTCGGGCAGGTGGAGCTGGACGACCTCCTGTCGGCGCGGGACCGGATCAACGCCGAGCTCCAGAAGGTGCTGGACACCCATACCGAGCCGTGGGGCATCAAGGTCTCCAACGTTGACGTGAAGAACGTGGACCTTCCCCAGGAGATGCAGCGGGCGATCGCGAAGCAGGCGGAAGCGGAGCGGGAGCGCCGGTCCAAGGTCATCGGCGCCGAGGGAGAGTTCCAGGCGGCCCAGAAGATGGTGGATGCGGCAGCGCTCATGGAAGAGCACCCGATGTCACTGCAGCTGCGCTATCTCCAGACCCTGCGCGAGATATCGGCGGAGAAGAATTCCACCACGCTCTTCCCGATCCCGATTGATTTGATTGAAATGTTTATGAAGAAGAAGAAAGATTGATACAGGCACCTTACCCCCTTGGTCCCCCTCTCCCGTTAAAAAATGAAGAAAGGAGAGGGGGATACAAAGGAATAAATATTTTACCTCAGAAACCCTCTCCTTTTTTCCGGGTTTAATGGGAGAGGGTGCGCGGAGCGCGGGTGAGGGGCTGAATTCCCCTGTCCCCCGCAGGGGGCACGAATCAAGGTGCTGAATTCCTCCGTGCCCCCTACGGGGACAGGGGAGAGAATAATTCATTCGGAGTTCTCTATGCTAAAACGTGAAGTTGTCAAGGCCTGGGCCGGCCAGGTGCGGAGCAATTTTCTTCTGCTTGCGGTGTTTCTTGTCCTGCTGGGGCTCGCCCTTGCGGGCCTGCATTTCAGGCAGATCGCTGAAGGAAATGTTTTCGGTCTCGTCGTGAAGGGCTTCAGCGTTATCGATGCAATCCTTGTGATGCTGGGCGTGGTGATCGCCCACGCGTCGGTGAACCTCTTCAACGAGTATTCCGATTCCCGGACCGGGATCGATAATCACACGAAGCGCACGCCCTTCAGCGGCGGCACGGGCCTGATCCAGTCGGGCGTGACCACGCCGATAGCGGTGAGCACGGCCGCGTGGCTGACGATATCCTGGGCCTTCATCATCGGATTGTATTTTTTTATACTGTCGCACTGGATGATCGGGATCATCATGCTGATCGGCGGCATATCGATCGTTTTTTACACCACCCATTTCGCGAAGGTCCTGCTGGGCGAGTTCTTCGCGGGCCTGAGCCTCGGGTCCCTCGTGGTGATCGGGACCTACATCGCGATGGTCGCCGCTCCCGGCGACGCGGCGTGCGGGCTGTTCCCGGCAAACGTGGTGCTCATCTCCGTCCCGCCGGGCATCCTGACGGCGCTCCTCCTCTACCTGAACGAGTTCCCCGACGTGGAGGCTGACACGGGCGGCGGGCGCTTTCACCTGGTGATCTGGCTTGGCCGGAAAAAGGCATCGTATCTCTACGTCGCGGGCCTGGCCGCGACCTACCTCTCCATATTGATCGTGCCCCTGCTCGGCTATTCATCGTGGTGGCTGCTCCTGGGGTTCCTGACGCTCCCGCTCGCCGTGAAGGCGGGGATGACCACGCTGAAATATTATGATGATATGAAGAAGCTCCCGCCCGCCCTGGGTATGAACGTGGTGACGGTCCTCGGTACCGACCTCCTGCTCGCGGTGGCGGTGTTTATAGAGATGATCAGCCTGTAGCGTAAACTCTTCTGTCCGCTTCGACAGGCTCAGTGCTTTGCCCCGCAGAGGGCACGAATGAGGGGACTGAATTCCCCCCTGTCCCCCGCAGGGGGCACGGTTGAGGGGGCTGAATTCCCCCCCTGTCCCCCGCAGGGGGCACGGTTGAGGGGGCTGAATTCCCCCCCTGTCCCCCGCAGGGGGCACGGTTGAGGGGGCTTGTTATCAGGTACTAAGCATAAAGGTATTAAAACGCCTGATTATGTTGTTCAACTGGCAAGGGACAAAAGAGTTGTTAGTATAAGCATGATCGCACGTGCCCCCTCCGGGGGGCAGGGGGGAGTTGACATGATCAAGCGTATGCGTTCCCTGGGGGGCAGGGGGGAGTTGACATGATCAAGCGTATGCGTTCCCGGGGGGCAGGGGGGAGTTGACATGATCAAGCGTATGCGTTCCCGGGGGAGAGGGGGGGTGACATCATCATGAAGGCACTATGTTCAATCGCGCTCATTGCGCTCGCCTGTGCCTGCTCGGCCCCGAAGCTCCGCACGGTCAATACGGACCTCTCCCGTTCATACCACGACCCCCAGGGATACCTTAACAGCGCCGCTGAGCGGGGCGACCTGATCGCGGCCATGCGCTGCGTCGAGGAGCGGCTCGCCGCGGCAAACGGACGGGACGCCTACGGATGGACAGCGTGCATGTATGCCGCGCGCAGCGGTCATGACGGCCTGGTTGAATATCTGGTATCAAAGGGGGCGGACATCAACGCGACAGACCAGGACGGCAGGAGCGCCTTCATGATCGCCCTTGACAGCGGCCGGCCCGGGACCGCGCGCTACCTGATGGACATCGGCGCCAGGACCGCAGGCGCGGACAGCGCGGGGGACACCGCCCTCATGAAGGCGGTCTGCCGGGGATACGGCGACATCGCCGCGGTCCTTATCGGGTCCGGCGCCGACGTCAATGCGCGGAACAGCCAGGGGAAGACCCCCCTGGTCGCGGCGCTTGAATACCGCCAATTCGACCTTGCCGCGCTGCTGCTGAAGAAGGGCGCCGATCCCGATGCCGGGGCAACGGCGCCCCTTATCGTCGCCATGG
This sequence comes from uncultured Spirochaetota bacterium, assembly GCA_963827275.1. Lineage (GTDB taxonomy): Bacteria > Spirochaetota > UBA4802 > UBA4802 > UBA5550 > RBG-16-49-21. The sequence goes on along the minus strand of CAWHAA010000010.1, from coordinate 470,569 downwards.
AGAGCCGGTATGCCGACATGGCGGAGCTCCTCCTTTCCCACGGCGCCGGCCCGGACGCGAAGGACCGGGAGGGGCGGCCGGCGGCGGTCCTCGCGCTCTCCCTGGGGCTGAACGTCCTTCTCCCCGCGCTCATCAGGAGGGGCGCGGACCTCAATGCGCGCGGGCCCGACGGCGGGACGCCGCTTCATTTCGCCATATACAACCGCTGGCTGGACCAGGTGCCGGTGCTGGTGGGCGGGGGCGCGGACCCCGACCGGAAGGACGGGAGCGGCATGACCGCCCTCATGACGGCGGCCTACTACGGCTATCATGATACCGTATCCTGGCTCCTGGAGCACGGCGCTGACATATCCATCAGGAACAGCGAGGGGAAGACCGCTGAAATGATCGCGCGGGAAAACAGGTTCGATGAGATCGCCGCCCTCATCGCGAAAAAAACAGGGACGGGGAAGTAGCGTGGGAAAAACCGCAGGAACGGCGCTTGCGCTTCTCTGCATCGTGTCGATCGGCGCGTGCGGGTATCTCTCCATCGGCACGCGGGACGATGTGCAGAAGGGACGGGCCCGGGAATACAATTCATCCGTGATACTGGGGCGGGTCTCCGGCGCGGAGGGCGGCCCGGTACTGGTGCTGGCCTGCCGCGCGGACGGCGCGGCCGCGCCCGCGGAGGACCATGTCATACTGGAGCGCCCCGGGCCCTTCAGCCTCTATCTCGCCGCCGGGGCATACCGCCTCTATTCCGTCCGCGATGCTGACGGCGATGGCGTCTTTGACGAGACCGGGGTCTCCGGCGCCTATCGCGGCGCCGGCGCGGGGGGCGGACCGGGCGTTATTCAGGTGGGGGTTGATGAGGTGAAAACCGATGTCCTGATTGCCGAGGGAGCGGGGCGGGCCGCGGCAGGGGCCGTTCCCCGCCCGTTCCGTCTGAAGGATGATCCCGCATCGGCTCCCCGCCTGGCGGCCAACGGCACGGTGGCCCGTTTATACGACGAGCGGTTCTGCGCCGGGAACGCCGAGATCGGCTGGTGGTCGCCCTCTGCCTTCATGAAGGCCTTCGGCGCGAACATCTTCCTTGCACCGGGACTACGACCCGGGCAGGGTGCCGGTGCTCTTTGTCCACGGCGCGCAGGGCAGCCCGCAGAACTGGGCCTATTTCCTGTTCAGGCTGGACGCGAAGCGCTACCAGCCCTGGTTCTTTTACTACCCTTCGGGCATCCGGCTCGGCCTTGCCTCGCGGCTCCTGTTCGAGGCGTTGAAAGACCTCAGGAAAAAATTCGGCTTTTCCGCCATCTGCATCACCGCTCACAGCATGGGCGGCCTTATCACCAGGGACATGCTTACCCGGTATGACCTGAAGAGGGCTGGCATCAACGTGACGGTCTATGTGACCCTCGCCTCGCCGTGGGGCGGCTTCGAGTCCGCCGACAACGCCTTCCGTTTCCCGTCGAAGAAGCTCCCGGTCTGGTACGACGTCACGTCGGCCAGCGCCTTCATAGACCGGGCGCTGCGGGCGAAGCTGCCGGACGGCCTGCGCTACTACCTCTTTTACGGGACGGCCGACGGCGTCGCAAAGGGCCGGGCCCTTGACGAGCGCGCCTACAGCGGCGCGCGGGAAACATTCCCGTTTGACGTGGACCACGAGGGCATACTTTCCGACCGGAAGGTGTTCGCGAAATACCGGGAAGTGATAGGGAGACACAAATAACTCACGACCCCCCTGTCCCGCTTCGACAAGCTCAGCACGGCGCCCGTAGGGGGCACGAATCAAGGGGCTGGATGTAAAGGCAAATGAATAACGGCGTTAAAACACCGGATTATATTATTCAACTGTCAAGAAATATGCGAAATAATTTAACTGTCAGTGAACAGTTATTATGGCAGAGGTTGAAGAATAAATAGCTTGAGGGATACAGGTTCAGATCCCAGCATCCAATATATCGCTATATTCTTGATTTTTACTGTGATGAAAGATTTCTGGCAATTGAATTGGACGGAGACATCCATAGAGAAAGAAAAGACTGTGATGAATACCGTGACGATTTCATGAAGAGTCTCGGGATCACGACATTGCGATTTGTTAATGATCAAGTTATGAAAGACATTGATTCAGTCGTTGTTAAGATCAAGAAAGAATTAACAGAGAAAGTAAAATCCTACGTGCCCCCTACGGGGGACAGGGGGGAGTTGACATGATCATGTGCGCAATTTCCGTTTGCCAGGGGGTAGTTGATGGATTCCTGCGGACTGGGTGGTCTAGCGTACAAACGCCCTGACGTCAGTCATGAACGCGTCGCAGAAAAACTCCCTGCATCCCTGCGGCCTGGCGTCATAGATGGTGCAGCGCCCGCCTGCGCCGAGGTGCGGGCAGGCGTTAACGACGGCGCCCGATTCGAGCGCGAGCCCGGCGCGCTCCCCGGTCATGGGCAGCCTGCCGCAGCACTGCATCAGCTTCTCTTCGATGGGGCAGGTTTCACAGAACGACATGCGGGGCCTGCTGCGGGGGGGCGCCCGCGGTGCAGAAGTTCTTGTAGCGTACTTTCGCTATCTCGTAAATTTTTTTCACCAGCTCGGCGGGGTTGCGGCGGTACTCCTCCATCCGCTCGGTGACGAGCTGTTTCACCTGGTTGATGTTGATGGACGACCCGGCGAAGACGACCTCGATCTCGCGTTCGACCGACTTGTAGCTCTCGCCCGAATGCTCGATGCGCTGGCCGATGATGTTGCTCTGCATGTTGCGGTGCTGTATCTCGATGTTTACCAGCTCGGGTGATTTTTCCTTCACCGAGGAATAGACGACCAGGGACGGCATGAACTCCTCGAATTTCTCGGACAGGAGCAGCTCGTCCAGCCTGCCGTCGAAGTTGAAGAGGGCCAGCAGCGATATCAGCGACGAGCCGTACAGGGTGATCTTCGACTGCTGGATGATGTTGTCGAACGGGTTGAAGGCGACCGAGTTTACGGAGGAGAACGTCTTGACCCCCGCTTCGCCCCTGCCGATGTACACGACATCGTTCTCCTTGAGGTCGTTCTCGTGCATGTACTTCTCTATGACGAGGCTCTTCCGGTCGCCGGAGAGGAACCGGTTGATGTCGCCCGCGTAGACCTCCTTCTTGACCGGGTCTGATTTTTTCTTGTAATCGGTGCACACGAGGTTGTTTTCGTCCAGTCCCACGCGCTTGATAAGCTCAATGGCGATCTCGAAGGGCATCGCGGTGAGCACGACCGGCTCGTATGACTTGATGAACCTGATGAAGGTCTCCGCGCCGGGGAAGAGCCGCGACTTCTCGCCGATGACCGAGATGCAGGAGGTGGGCACGTCTTTCAGTAAAAAGTCCGGGAAGTAGACCGCCAGCTTGAAGAAGGAGAAGGGGACGTCGCCCCCGGTGGAGAGCCGGCGGTTGTTGTCGTCAAGGATGTTCTCTATCTTGATGCCCTCGGTGTCGAAGAAGATGTTGTCGATCAGGGTGTTGTAGTCGCCTATTTCCAGGAAGTCTCCCAGCCCGAGGAACACCTTGTGCGGTTCTTTCAAGAGGTAGGACAGCTCTTTCAGGTAGTCTCTCTTGTCAAGGCTGATCCGCTCGAACCCGCGGTCGAGGCTGTGGTTGATGATTAGTTCATATTTGTCTTCTGTCATGGCGCGCTTCCTGTTTCCCCGCCGCTCCCGGGGAACGGAATGAGATATATAAAAGTACTCCTGTAGTTATGGAAAGTCAAGGAGCATCGGTCAATAATTTTTTCGCCCTTGTGTCCCTTAAATGGGGCGCGAGGCAGGGGACAGGGGAGCGTGAAATGATGGCGGCAATGGTTTTCTGCTCAGATAGTTGTGTCCTGTCGCTCACGGGCCGATATAATTAGTATAATGCGGGAGCGAAGGGCCCCCGGGCGGATCGCATTTTTAACTTGACAGTATTGACACTGTTGTACTATCTATGAAAATTTCAGTCTGCGAGGCAAATAACGGCCCCGCAGGCGCATATAGATAACAATCTCTTTCGTTTCATAAGAAATATAACTCTTTTCGGGATGCGGAATGCATAGAAGGTTCTACCTGTTATCGGCGGCGGCTGCGGCGCTCGGCGTAATCATTTTCGCCGGCCAGGCCACCGGGTCGCGGTCAACCGGGCCGCGGGCGGTCATCGACCCGGGCATGGAGGCGCGCGTTGAAAAATACGGCGGCCAGTTCGCGTCATGGCTGGACGGCAACGTCCCGGCCGGCATCGTCCCGTCAGCGGCGGCGGGGGTTGTCCAGGGCGACCGGCTCGTGTACCATCACGGGGTCAGGGCCGACTGCGACACGCGGTTCGGCATCGCCTCGCTCTCCAAGACCTTCACCGCGGTGCTGGCCCTCCGTCTCCACGAGGAAAAGATACTGTCGCTGGACGAGCCGGTGTCGAGGTACCTGCCCGGCGTGGTGATCGAGCGGCGCGAGCTGCGCTCCGCCCCCGTCACCGTCAGGCACCTGCTTTCGCACACCTCCGGCATCCCTTCGTCCGGGTCCATCTATGAAAAGTATGCTGTCGGCGGAAAAACGATCTCCGTGCCGCGGCAGGTCCACCCCGCCGGCTACTGTTATTCCTACTCGAACGAGGGATACGAGCTCATGATGCATGTCATCGAAGCGGCGACCGGCAGGTCGTATGCCGAGGGCATGATGGAGATGGTCCTCCGGCCGCTGGAGATGCGCGACAGCACCGCCGAGTTCTCGAACGGGACCGGCGGCATCGTCACCACGATACGGGACCTGGCGAACTACGCGGCGATGCTGATCAACGGCGGCACCTTCCGCGGCAGGAGGATCCTCAACGGGGAGAGCTTCGCGCAGATGCTGACCAGGCCGGTGGAGCTCCCGCGCACGAAGGTCGATTACTATTACTCCCTGAGCTGGGAGGTCATCACCGTGGGCGGCGACATCGACAGCTACTACAAGGCGGGGCGGTGGTTCAGCCAGGCGTCAGGCCTGCAGGTCTTCCCGTCGAAAAAAATCGCCTTCATATATCTCTGCAATCCGCCGGCGCACCTGGGCGACTCCTTCATGTCGTGGCGCCAGGGCCTCACCGCCATGCTCCGCTCGCTGGTGCGGAAGATTTCCGGCGACGAGACCCTCTGCACGGCCTGGCCGTCACTGACCCCGGAAGAGCTCAGGCAGTACGACGGGCGCTACCGGAACGTCATCACCGGGCAGACGGTGCATGTGTCGTATCGGGGCGGCACGCTCTTCAGCGACGGCTTTGGCGGCCGGATGCCCCTCCGCACCTTCACCTCGAACCGCTTCCTGATCGACAGCGGGCGGATGCTTCACAACTTCGTGTGGAAGGACCGCCGGGTGGTCGGCCTCGCGCTCCGTCACGGCTATTACGAAGCGGTGCGGGAATAGCCGCGCACCGACGGTATTTTTTTTCCGTTTGTATTTGACAGATTGATCTCCCGACGCTCTACTCTGGTATGTGTACCGCAGGCCGATATATGTCGCATCCCCTCGTTGTCCCGATCTTGATCTGCATGGCCCTGCTCCTGTCCACGGGCTGGTTCTGGGAGGATACAAAGAAGAAGGAGAGGCCCCCGGCCCGGAGTGCGGAGATAAAGGCCGCGCAGGAGAAGAGGGTCAGCGACGAAAAAATCAACGCTGAAAAGAGGGCCCTCTCCTCGTGGATGCGGGCGAACACCGGCGGCCCGGTGGTGCCGTCCGCAGCGGCCGCGGTGGTATGGAACGGCAGGCCCGTGGCGATCGAGACGGTGAACTGCACTCCCTCGACCCTCTTCCAGGCCGCGTCGCTCACGAAGACCTTCACCGCCCTGGCAATCCTCCAGCTTGCCGACCGCGGGATCCTCTCCCTTGACGATCCCATCAGCACGCACCTGGGGGTACCGTTCGAGGCGCCCGGGCTCAATTCGGACCGGATCACCGTCTGGCACCTCCTTACCCATACCTCGGGCCTCATCGAGGACCCGACCCGAAGCAGGAACGGAGCAATTATCCCTTCATCGTGCCCGAGCAGAAATATCCGGCCGGGTTCCGGTTCAACTACTGCAACCAGGGCTACAACCTCCTGGGCTTCATCGTGTTCGAAGCGTCAGGCCTGCCCCTGGGCGAGTACGTGACCCGGAACATCCTGGTCGCCGCTGGAGATGAAAGATTCCAGGGCGCCTTCGTACACGCGCGGCGCGGCCGGGATCGAGTGCTCGCTGAACGACCTCGTGAAATACATGATCATGTTCCTGCACGGGGGCAGGTACGGGGGGAGGCGGCTCATATCGAAGCGCATGTTCGACAGGATCGTCAATGAGACCATCGAAAGCCCCCCGTCGCGCAGGAAGGAGTACCGCGGGCTCTGCTTTCGGATCTGGTCCGTCGGCAGGAGCGTCTATTCCATGCACCACGCCGCCCACATGCCCGGGGCGGGCGGCTTCATGCAGCTGTTCCCGCGGCACAACAGCGGCTACGTCTTCATCAGCAACCCGCCGGTATACGACCGCGAGGAGTATTACGGGTACTACTACCGGCTGAAGAGCCGCCTGGTGCGGTTCTGCGCGGCCCTGATGACGGACGGTTTCGATCCCGTCACCTTCGAGGCGGACAGGCCGGGCGCGAAGCAGCTCGGGCTCTTCGTGGGGCGCTACCGCCAGTACACCAACCCGGCAGGCGGCCGCTTCGTCGACATCGAGCTGCACCCCGGCGGGTACCTGGTGGCGGCCAAGTCGTACACCGGCGCGCGCTCGGCCTCGTGCCGACCTCGCTCCATACCTTTGTCTATATATATCCGGGCCAGACCGAGAAGGGGGAGATCTACGACTTCGTGATAAAGAAGGGGCAGCGTCGTCGGCCTGGGGGTCAAGGACGGGTATTTCATCGAAATAATAATAGAAAGAGGGCATAATTATGGAAAAGACCGTTATTTTTGAGAAAACCGGCGGCGTCGCGCTCATCACCCTGAACCGGCCCGGAGCGGCGCAACGCGCTGAACCAGGACCTGCTGGAGAACCTGTACGACTGCCTCGACGACGGTCGCGTCAGGCGGGGACATCCGGGCGGCGGTGATCACCGGGGCGGGCACGGCGTTCTGCTCCGGCCTGGACCTGAAGGCGATCGCGACCGATAACCTGATCGACCCGCGCGGCGACGGCCGGGGCCTGATCGGAGGTGTTCGGCCGCCTGCGCGAAGCCGATCATCGGCGCGGTCAACGGCCCGGCGATGACCGGCGGGTTCGAACTCGCCCTGAACTGCGATTTCCTCATCGCCTCGGAGCAGGCGTCGTTCGCCGACACGCACGTAAAGATGGGGATTCACCCCGGGTGGGGCATGAGCCAGCTCCTCCAGGAGGCGGTGGGCCAGCGGATGGCGAAGCAGATGTCGCTACACCTGCCAGTTCATCATCGGCGGAGGAGGCGCTGCGGGCCGGGCTGGTAAACGAGGTCGTCGCCGGCGGACAGCCTGGTGCCGCGGGCCAAGGAGGTGGCCGGCTTCAGGTGGCCGCGCTGAACCCGGACATGCTGCAGACCATGAAGAACCTGATCGAGTTCCGGAACCGCGCGACCCTCGAGGGTTCGCTCGAGCACGAGCAGCGCGGGTTCACCGCGTTCATCAAGAAGGTCTGGAAGAAGTGAGGCGCGCCCCGGCGCGCGGCCGGGGTCAGTAGCCCCTGCGCTGGGCCTCGAGGATCCGCTTGTACAGCGCGTCGGTGCTGGTGCCGAACACGACGGTGTTGCTCCGCCATTTCACGTAATCGCGGTGGTACTCCGTGGAGAGTCCCACCCCTTCCAGGACGGGAACGTACCGCGTCCTGCCGTCCGCCAGCCGGGTCTCCTGATCATCGACCCGGACGCAGAAGAGGATCGCGTTGCCGATGACGCGGGGCATGAGCTCCTCGAAGGGTATATGGAGGTCGTGCATGTCGCGCGCGAAGCGGAAGAACCTCCGGGAGTGGAACCTGATGCGGGGCATGCCCGGCTTCATGAGATAGACCACCCGCTCGCCCGGCTCCCAGGCGTACGAGGTGAAATCGCGGAACGCGATCAGCTCGCCGCTGTTGATGTACATCTTCCCGACCATTATGATGAACGCGACCATGAAGGGGCTCTCGTAATATTTCTCGAAGAGCTGGAGATGGAGCCGTTCCCTCTCCCGTTCTTCGCGGGAACCCGGTTCCGGCCAGGGCCTGGTGCGGCCGTCCATCATCCCGCTCACGGTAAGCCCCTGCGGCGCGGGCGGCTTCCGGTACCCGCTGCCCGATGCCGGTATGCCCTCCAGGCCGCCGCGCGCGACCGAAACCGAGTACCAGTATTTCATCCCCTGCTCGGCGGTGGTGTCGATAAAGCGCGTTGAGCGCGTCTCGCCGATCTTCGCGTACGGGCCGGTCTCGAACGGCGACCGGGAGATGATGAAGTTGTTGTCGCTCCCGGGGCATTTCCAGGAGAGGGTGACGTCGGCCGGCGAGGAGCCTTTCGAGACCCTGAGCTCGTTGACCGCCGGGAGCCGGCCGAGGAGATAGAGCGACACCCGCCGCGCGATCCGCTCTGCCGGTTTATTCACCGCGCCGGGCGCGATCGTGTCGCCAGGGACGCGGAGGAGCCTTTTTTCCCGGGACGAGTAGAGCCTGATCTCGGCCAGAATTTCTTTTTTACCGTGCGTATAATTTCCCCATCAGCAGGTGGCTGCACCCGAGAGTGGCGCAGATCTCCTCGTAGCGCTCGAGATTCCGCGGCGTGATATCGCTTTCCTGCCCGTACGCGTACCAGAGCGGTCCGGGGTTCACCGGCGGCACGGCGAAGAGGGAACCGGCGCGCGCCGAGTCAATGATGCCCCGCTGGAGGGCTGCGGCGGTATTGTACAGCGCGGCGTTTGTCACGGGACGGAGCACGCCGACAACGGCCTGGTCATCGGCGGCCCGCACGGGCGAACCGGACGCCAGCAGCGCCGCCCCGGACAGAAGAAGGGAGAAGGTGCTGTTAAAGAAAACGTCTGAAAAGCGCGTTGACCGCATCTTTTACTTCCCGCCTTTTCTTGTTCATCCTGAAGATTTCAACCTGGAAGTAGCCGAGCCGCACGGTCTTGACGAGGTTGCCGGGCGTAAAATGCTCCCGGTAGACCCCGGTTATGGTCTTTTCAAAAATGACGTTACGGCACACCGCCATGTAGAGGGGGATGCCGGAGCGGTACCCGGTCTCCACTGCGCTGCCCTTTCTCCCGGTGACCGGAATGTCTATATCGTGTATGATTTTTTTCACGAGGTTGTGGTTGTAGGGGATCAGGGACTGTAAAATGATCGCCCTCCTGTCGTTCTCAAGCGTCAGTCCGGCGGACCAGCTCCCGGCGATGATCGCGTCCGGGGGCAGTTCGCGCCCCAGCTCGCGCGACGCGTTGTACAGGTTGTGTTCGTGGAACAGGAACCACCGCCCGTACTGGAAGACCTGCAGGGCGAGGACCACCGACAGGAGGATCGACGGCAGCCTCGGGTCATGCAGCAGGCCCGCCAGGCGCTTCCGGTACATGACCGTCGCGATGACGCATGCCAGGCAGAGTGCCCCGACCGCGGCGATGATCGCCGCCGCTTCCCCGTACTCCCCCTTCATGTACGCCGGATACAGGCGGTCCACCAGGTAGTTCCTCAGCATGGCGGGCGTCGCCTGCTCGACGAGCACGATGCCCGTATAGAGCAGGCCGAACAGGATGAACACCCAGAATATGATGTTGTGGGGGAAGCGTTTTTTCGCCGCGACAAACGACGCGAAATCGAACTCGCTGAAGCCGGCGATGAAGCGCGCGGCCAGGATGATCAGGGGAATGATCGAGATGAGATAGTACCGCGACGGGCTGTAGTACATCACGCTCGTGAAGATGAGCCCGAAGAGGAGCCAGCTTGCCAGGAACAGGTCGGCCGTATTCCGCCGGGCCGTGTAGATATAGTTGTAGATGGTGGAGAGGGCGAGGAGCATCCCCGCGAAAAAGGTGAAGGGATGGAGGAACACGAATTCCATGAAAAGGCTTTTCAGCACCACGCTCTGCAGCGGGTCAAAGGCCGTGAAGGGGAGCAGGGCGCCCAGGGGCTGGCCGAAGACGCTGACCGACATCAGCATGAACGCCAGCTTGATCTTGAACTCATCCATCTGCGCGAACACGAGGTAGACGGCCCCGAAGAGCGCGATGAAAAGAACGAAGGCCAGGTTCATGCGGCGCTCCCGCATCCCGAGGCGGGCGCACAGGAAGAGCAGCGCCGCGGGCGCGAGGGCGGGGATGATGATGAGCAGGTTCCTCTTGATGAAGAACCCGCCGGCGAACCCGGCGAGGGCGACGGCCACGAAGAGCGCCCGGCAGGCCGCGCGTTTGATCGCGTACGCCCGTTCTCCCTCGCTGCCGCGCCGGGCGCGGTAGGGCCTGGACGCCTCGGATGCGCCGAGGATGAAGACCATGATATAGAATATCAGGTGCGACTCGTACATGCCGAGCCGGTTGAACATCGCCGTGAAGTAATTCGTGCCGAAGAGCGCCAGGCCGACGAGCGCGGTGAGGCGCCCGTAGTTCCTCAACAGGAAAATAACCAGCAGCAGCATCGTGCCGGCGGCGTAGGCGACGGAGAGCGCGCGGACCGAGGCGTAGGACGCGCCGAAGTGGCTGAAGATGAGCGCGTAGGGCAGCGCCGTCAGCGGGCTTTTCGCGAGCCAGCCCTCGTACTCGTCTTCAGGGGTCCATTTCCAGCTGCCGTAAAGGGCGTGGTTGCGCGCGTCGTAGGTCTTGAAGCCCTCGTCCGTGTACGAGGCCGCGGAGGTGGTGAGGTCCTGCGGGGCGTCCGCGTTGATGTGCGCCAGCCTCATTCCCGTGAAGAGGAGTATGAAGAGAAAAACGGCGGCGTAAAACCGGCGGCCTTCGGCCAGTCTGTTCAGGGTACGCAGCATGGCGGTCTCTCACGCATCTTTTTTCAGGTATTCCCGCCGGGACGGATTGCCCGCGTCCCCGGAATGACCCGCGCCCGGCGGGGAGGCATTCGCCCGCCGCATCGCGTGCAGGTAATCGTATTTTTTGAATACCGTGATATAGCCGTCCACCATCTTTTTCCATGCGAAATTGGTGATGGTGAACTGTTTCGCCTGCTCGCCGAACTCCCTGAGGTGGGTGATGTCTGAAGTCAGCGCGTGGATCCTGTTCACCCACTCGCTGTCGTTCTCCGGCGGCACCAGAAAGCCGTTTTTTCCATCGATGACCGCGCAGGTGATCCCCTCCATGGCGGAGGCGAGCACCGGGGTGCCGTTCACCGACGCCTCGAGCGCGACGAGCCCGAAGCCCTCCGCGTCGCCATGGACCTTGATGTTCGGCATCACGAACATGTCGGCGTATTTAAGGATCTGGACCATGTCCTCGAAGGGCTGCTTGCCGAGGTAAAAGGCGCGGTCCTTGATCTCCGGTCTCCGCAGGGCCTCGTGCACGTCAATCTCGTCGAGGCCCAGGCCCAGGCCCAGCACGATGAGGTGCGCCAGGCGCGTCGGGAGCAGTTTCAGGATGAAATTGATCCTGCGGATGTTCGGGTCGGTGGGCCCCACGATGAGGTAGATGATGTTCTCGTCGAGATGGGGCAGCACCCTGGTCATGAACCAGGAGAACCCCTTGCGCCGTACGCTGCGGCCTATGGAGACCAGCACCTTCTTGTCCTCGAGCGGTATCCCGAGCTTGCCCTCGAGCGTCTTCCGGAACCCCGCCTTCCGGCTGATGAGGGACATCTCGGTGTCGACCCCGTTGCGCACCACGTAGACCCTGTCGCGGTCGAACCCGCGCGCGATGCACTCCTGCGCCGTCGCCTGGCTTACCGCGATGACGCCGTCCAGCTTCCTGAACCGGTCGACCATGTGCCGCTGGTAGAGCTGGCTGGGCATGACGATGTCGAGCCCGTGCAGCGTCATCAGGACCGGCACCGAGGTGATCCGCTTGATCCATGTGCCGCAGAAGCCCATAAGCCCGTCGTTGAGGTGGATGATCGATATGTTCGGGTTCTCCCTGAGTATCCTTTTCACCTTCAGGGGCACGGTGAGGAGGAACTTGACCCTGCTCGACTTGTTGTCGTAAATGAGCGTGTGCACCTTGTACGAGCGCGCGACGCCGTTGATCAGCTCGTAGCTCTGCTTTTCCATCCCGCCGACCGAAGGCGGGTACTTATGCGTTATGAACAGTATTTCCATCGTCAGGTCTCCCGGTTTTCCGCACAATGAGTAGAAACGCGATAAATCCCACCCCGATCCAGAAGAGCTGGCGCGCGCGGCGCAGGATCGAGACGGTGATCCATACGCCCGCGCCGGGCACGTTCACGAATTCCAGCATCATCTTGCTGGCGTATTCCTCGATGCCGATCTGGCCCGGCACGAAGGCCCCCAGACCCTTGAAGACCATCACCCCGACCTCAATGGCGATGCATGAAAGGAACGACGCCTCGAGCCCGAGAAAATAGAGGATCACGTAAAATTCCATGGCCCCCATGAGCCAGTGGCAGAACGAGAGCAGGAATGCCGCGATGAAATTTATTTTTTTCGTTTTGTAAAAATCGATCAGCTCGGCATCGACCTCTTTCAGCTTTTCCATCGATCTCACAATGCGCTCCGAGCCGGGGAAGCGCTTTTCAATGAGCTTCAGCGCCCCCACCGCGGGCGCGAGTATCCCCTTCCCGGTGCCGAGGCGGTAGATGAGGAAGACCAGGAGCGCGAAGAGGATGGCGATGACGGCCGCCAGCGACGCGGCGTTCGCCTTCAGCTTGAGCAGGTCGAAAAACAGGTACGCCCCGATCATGATGATGGCCAGCGCGGAGAGCATGACCAGGAAGCGCGAGATGGTGAGGGAAACGATGCTGTCCTTGTAGGGGACGTTCTTCCTTTTCAGGAGCACCGCCTTGAGCGCGTCGCCGGCAATGACGTTGGTCGGGTTGATCTGCGCCAGGCTTTCCCCGGTCTGCCGCATGAGGAAGAGCAGCATCGTGGAGAGATGGCCCGGGAACCGGTAGAAGGAGAGCCTCCATGCGACGGTGACCATCATGTACGCGACGAAGGTCACCGCGACAAGGAACAGGAATTTCACGTTGAAGCGTTTCAGCTGTTCCCATATTCCCGTCAGGGGCGATTGGGACGCGAACCAGTAGATGAGAAAAATCCCGAGGAGGAGGCCCGCCCCCCGTACGAGATAGTGGACCGTGCTCCGTTTCGGGGCCGGGGCGCCTTCAAGGTCAGACGGCAGCTTCATTCGGCCCCCCGCTCCGGGCGATGTTGGCCGCGACGGCCTTTTCGTATGACGCGAACATCGCGTCGCACAGGATGTCCCACTTCTGGGTGCGGGCGTACGCGACCGCCTTTTTCCCCATCTGTTTTCTCGCTTCGGGGTTCCTGGCCAGGTATTCGATTTTTTCGCAGAAGGCGTCGGTGTTTTTCGGCTCGACGAGGTAGCCGGTGACGCCTTCCTCCACGATGCCGCACTGACCGCCCTTCGCCGCCGCCACGACCGGCAGCCCGGAGGCCATCGCTTCCAGGTTCACGTTGCCGAAGGTCTCGGTTATTGACGGGAAGAGGAAGATGTCGCAGGAAGCGTATATTCTTGACAGCTCGTTGTTGAGCAGCTTGCCGGTGAAGACCGCGTCGGGCATCTTCTTTTCCATGTACCGGCGCTGCGGGCCGTCGCCGGTGATCACTATTTTTGCCTCGGGGAGGCTCGCCCGGAGCTTTTTATATATCCTCACGATCGTCGTGATCTCCTTGATCCAGAAGAGCCTGCTGACGAAGAGGATCCGTATCGTTCCCTTGCCGCACAGGCCGTCGATGAAGACGTTGTCGCGCTTGCGGGGATTGAAATTTTCAGTGTCGATGCCGCGGGCCCATATCATCATCCGCCTGCGCTCTATGCCCACCGCGGCGAGGTCCTCGAGAACGGGTCTGGTCGGCACGTATACGATTTCGCAGTTGTTGTAATAAAAGCGGAGAATGACCGGCACCAGATACTTGAGGAATTTCAGGAATGGGAGATATTTGAAGTAATAATCGACATACATGGGAAAGTGGGTATGGTACGTGCTGGTCACCGGGATGCCGTGCTTCTGCGCGTACCGCAGCGCGTAGCGGCCGAGAAATGACGGCGAGGCGAAATGGACGAGGTCGGGCTTGAAGTCGGCGAGCGCCTTTTCAAGGTTTTTGTCGAAGTAGGGGAACCCGACCAGGTATTCGGCATAGAGGGGCAGTTTGAAGGACCGGCATACAATGACCGGGAACGGAAGCCTGACGTTCTCCGACGGGGGGAAGGGCGTGATGAAAATGAATTCGAACCGGTCTTTCGGGATCCTCTCGATGATATTGTAGAGCGTGTAGGTGACGCCGTCATAATTTTCCTTCAACACGTCAGTGAAGAGCGCGACCCTGATCTTTTTCACTTTTTTCATAATTGGCGCAGTCCGTTGAACATTAATTATTACCGGGCACGGCAATGGTTTTTCAGCGTAGCTCCTTCATAGCGTAACCATGGCGCCGTGCAGCGGATGACGGGTGGAAACAGGAAAATTTTTTCCACATGGAGCCCCTCATGCGCCGTCAGATTAAAACTATAAAATTTCTATGTCAAGGATTAAGTGCTGATTTTTTCCGGCGGGACACAACCGCGAGTGATAAAAGAATACAGTTGTATCATTAATGCAACAGGGCGCGCGGCTATTCGTACCTGAGCGCGTCGATGGGATTGAGGCGGGACGCCTTTCTCGCGGGGTAATATCCGAACGCGACGCCGACCAGCGCGGAGAAGGCGAACGACGCCACGATCGACACCATCGAAAGGATGAAGGGCTGGCCCATCGCCAGGGTGTAGAAGAAGTAAAGCACGACCCCCATTATTATCCCGGAGATGCCGCCCATGGAGCTGACGATGATCGCCTCGATGAGGAACTGCCTGAGTATGTCGTTCGTTTTCGCCCCGATCGCCATGCGGATGCCGATCTCGTGGGTCCGCTCGCTCACTGACGCGAGCATGATGTTCATGATGCCGATCCCTCCCACCACCAGCGATATGAAGGCGATGACCACCATGGCGAGGGAGAGGAGCCCGCTGATCTCCTCGGTTTTCTGTATGGCTTCCTTGAAGGAGTTGATCCGGTAGTCCTGCAGCTGCTCGGCGCTGAGGTTGTATTTTTTTTGCAGCATGTCCAGGAGGTTGTTCTTCGCGTCGTCGACCTGGTCCTCGGAATATGCGGATATGTTGATGATGAAGAAATTGTTCGTGCCGAACAGCTTCGACGCCATGGTGGTGTAGGGGCCCGCGATGAAATCGTCGAAGTCGGCGCCCCCGAGCGACATCCCCTTTTCCTGGAGCGAGCCGATGACCCTGAAGGGGATGCGGTTTATGAGGATGACCTTGCCGATGGGGTCCTCGCCCTCGAAAAAATGCTTCTTGATGCTGCTCCCGATGACGACGACCTTGTCGCGGGCGTTGAGTTCGTCATTGGTGAAGCATCCGCCGCTTTCAAACTCCCAGTTGCCCATGCTGAAGTATTCGTTGCTGACGCCGTACACCTTGCGGTTCAGGTTCTTGTTCTTGTATTTGACCGGGAACTCCCAGGAGTTCATCGGCGTGATGTATTCGACCTCGGGGACGGAGCGTCGGATGTCTTTCAGGTCGCTGTCGGTGAACGGCTTCTTGACGGACATCATCATGATCGCGGTGGTGCCGAAGCTCTGGATCTTCTCCCGCACCGCGACCCGGAGGCTGTTGCTGACGCCGGTGAGGGCGATGACGGACAGCACGCCGATGAATATGCCGAGGCAGGTGAGGAGGGTCCTCATCTTGTTGCGCTGCAGCGCCCGCATCGCTACGATTGAAAGGTTTTCTACGCTCATTCCCATGGTTTTACTCTGATTTCCGCTATTGTCGGGCTGCGGACACGCCCGTCAAGGAAAAAAATATATGAAGGAATGAACCCCGGTGTCAAAAACCCCCTGTCTCCCGCAGGTGGCTGGGGTGATCAGACTTACTTTAATACATAGGAAAAAGCATACTCATAGGTTGCGGCCTATGCGGCTGAATGGTATCGGTAGCTACCATGAGAGATCAGCCTTATATTTTCGACACAAAAAGTTCTGGACAGAGGCCTTGAAATTTAGTTATTTTTAGAAATATAGGGGAAGCTTATGGAGTGGGATATTATAATCAATGATGAGCATGAATACATCGAAGTTATTTCAAGGGGCATTGCTGACAAAGATAGCTCATTAAAAATGGCGAAAGCTGTCATTAACGAAGCGGAAGCCAATAATTTCAAGAAGGTTTTAATTGATCATCGTAATTTAGAAAAAGTGATCGGAAGTGTAGTGGACATTTATGAGCGGCCTGAAGAATTAAAAGAAAGTGTAACAAGATTGAATTATAAAATAGCACTCATAATTAAACCAGAACACTGGGAACACTATAGATTCTTTGAAACCGTATGCGTCAATCAGAACCTTTTATTATCGTTATTTCAGGATAAAGAAGAAGCAATATCCTGGCTTATCTAATATTAGGGAACCTCGAAAAATCAGAATTTTTAATACACAGGAAAAAGCAGACTCATAGGTTGCGGCCTATGCGGCTGAATGCGTTTTATCTGAAGCCGACCCCCTCTCAAATTAAGCACCCTCCAGCAGAAAAAGCGCGGGACAGGGGCTATAAATTTTATTGACATTTCTCGGTTTTAGCGAAATTATGATTTACTGAATTTTCAACCAATGTTTTGTTATTCTGTATCAATTAAATCCTCGGGGGGGGGGTATTATGAAACAGACATGTTTTGTTGTATTATTAATAATAGCGGCTGTGTCAAGCGGACCCGCGCAGGCTCTTGATATCGGGGTATCAATGACTGCGGGCAGCGGAGAAATGATCTGGTATGGAGAAAACCCGTTTCACAGGGAATCGCATGATAAAGATTACGCATACATGTTGAATGCCGGCGGTGGTCTGGTTTTGGATTACCAGACACCTTATAAAAACTATATCCATCGCTTTAATCTCTCTCTGGATTATTATGCAATTAATGCAGGCTATACTCAAAAGCTCTCACGCTTCAATTTTGATAATACATTCTGTTTTTCATTGTTAAAAAAGAATTATATGAACCTTTGGCTGGGACCACAGATAGGAGTGCATTACATCTTCGGCAAAACACGATATAATATATGCGATGCGCATTATGGCAATACAGCTTTTGTGGCCGCAGAACCATTGATGGTATATATATTGAAAACATGGTATAATGTTGCGAAATACAATATGGGGTCTTTGCACCTCGGACTTGTACTCGGGATCAATATTATAACCGCAAAAAATGTCATCCTGTCCATAAGCGGAGGATTAAAATATAATGCGTCCTTGGGCGGTATTGCGTTTAGGTTGGGAGGGCTTTTCCAGAAAAATTATATCATGTATGGGCATGGTTTTGACAGATTTGCCGATTTTTCAATACTGTATCGGTTTGATGGCGGACAATCTCCGGAAAATTCCTGATTAACTCAATAATAATCTGCATCCTCACAGGTTGCGGCCTATGTGGCTGAATGCGTTTTATCAGCAATTACCCCCTCTAAAAACAAGCCTCCTTCAGCAGAAAAAGCGCCGGACAGGGGCCGTTATTTCCGTATCTTCGTTACGATGAAGCACACAAGCGCGATGAGCGCGCTCGCGAAAAAGCTGATCGCGTGGTAGCCGAACCCGGTGAAGATGGCGTCGTGCTCGTTCATCCCCACCAGGAGGAAGCCGCCGGTCCATCCCGCTTCGAGCGTGCCGAAGCTCCCGAAGCTGTTGATCGGCAGCACATTGGTCAGGACGCCGCCGGTGGAGCCGGCCACCGACTGGATGAAGCCGATATCGATCCCGAAGGAGCGTATCGTCAGGAAAAAGAGGAAATAGAGCGCCCCCCAGGTGAGCATGCTGGTCAGTGCCAGCATCGGCGCGAGCCGGCCGGCTTTAAACGAGGAAAACTCCTCAACCACGATATCGATTTTCCCCAGGACCTTCGCGACGAACGGCGTATCCTGGAGCTTGAAGCGCGCGGTCGTTATGTGGAACAGCTTCCCGGACCATATCACCAGCCATTTCAGGTTGAACAGGGTGACGATAGAGACGATAAAAAATATCACGCCGAGGACCACGAGCGCTATCGATGTCTTCGCCCCGAAGAAGAGCACCAGCGAGCAGATGAAGAACGCGGATATGACGATGAAGTCGAAGATCCTGGTCACGACGAGTATGTGAAGGCCCTTCGATATGTCAACGTTCCCGATTTTCTTGAGATAGTAGACGAAGGTAAGCTCGCCGGTGCGGGCGGGCATGATCTGATTGAAGAAATTGTGATAGCTGGTGATCGAGTAGAGGGCGAAGAGGGGGATGCCGGAGCCGGACAGCATCACGCGGAACCGGAGCATCTTGAAGAAGTTCGACAAGAAATAGACGGCGCACGACGCGGCTATCAGCCACACGTTCGCGTTCCGGATGATGTCGAAGGACCTGCCGAGGTCAAGCTTGCCGGCCAGGAAGTAGGCGATGGCGATCGAAAGCGCGAGCAGGACCAGGGTCTTTACGCTGAAGATGCGCCTCTTCCGCTCGGTGAGGACGGCTTCCGCGCTCTGCGGGGGCGGCTGGATACCGGGGCCGGCCATCGGCTATTTTCGCCCGGCGCCGCGGCCGTGTTCCTGGATGCCGGACTTCCTGATCCTGTACTGGATGTCCTCCATGAGGATGCGGTTGACCGCCATCAGGTCGACGATGAATGCCGCCAGGATCGACATGAACCCCATCAGCATGAGTATGCTGGCGAGGATGAGGGACTGTATGTGGCCGCTGCCTAACCCGGTGAAATAAAAATAGAGGAACCTGGCGCAGATGATCGTGCCGATCGCAAAAAGGAACCCCCCTATCCGTATGAAGAAGCTGAACGGCTCATACACGACGAATATTCTGAAAATGGTGATGATGGACCGCTTGATGTAGCTCGGGATGCTCTTCACCAGCCGCGACGGCCGCAGGTCTTCGTTGACCCGTACCGGCACCCACGTGATGGCCATGTTCTTCCGCCCCGCCTGAATGATGGTTTCCAGGGTGTAGGTGTACCTGTTGAACACGTTGAGCTTCAGAGCGGCGTCCCTGCTGAAGGCCCGGAAGCCGCTTGGCGCGTCCGGGATGTCCGTGGCGCTCAGGCGCCGCACCACGTAGCTGCCGAGCTTCTGCAGCAGTTTCTTGACGATGGAAAAATGCTTGATCTGGGAGATGGGGCGGGCGCCGATCACGATGTCCGCCTTGCCGTCCAGGATCGGCTGTATCAGCTTCGGGATATCGCCCGCATGGTACTGGTTGTCCGCGTCGGTGTTGACGATGATATCTGCGCCCAGCGCGACACAGGCGTCGATGCCCGCCTTGAACCCCTCGGCGAGGCCCCGGTTTTTCTTGAAGCGGACGACGTGGTCCACGCCGTGCTTTTTTGCGACCTCGACCGTGTTGTCATGGCTGCCGTCGTCGATGATGAGCCACTCCACCGTATCAACGCCGGGGAGCTTCCGCGGGAGCTCGCGGAGCGCCACGGGGAGCGTCTTTTCTTCGTTGTAACAGGGGATCTGAATGATCAGCTTCATCTTCTTACCTCTGGACCGCGGCCGCGGCATCGGTGCGCGGATTGCCGCGTATCGGGTATTATCCGGCAGCGGGCGGAATTGTTCAAGTTAATTTCAGCTACGGATTGATTATTTCTTGCGGACGCATCACGGAACGAACCGGTACAGGTAGCTCGTAATGCCGCCCTTCGTGTGAAAGGTCCTGATCAGCGTGAAATGGCCGCTCTGTGCGCCGCGGTCCCGGATCTCCCTGAAGACCCAGGCCCTCCGGTCTATGGCGTTCGGGTCCCTGATCGGCAGGCGCCGTATGTAGAAGTCGTCAACAAAGACGTGGGTGACCTTCATGGCCCTGAGCTCGGGGACCAGTTCCTCGACGGTCTTCCCGTTGATAAAAAAGGAGACGGCAAAGCGTTCGGGGCCGAAGCCTGAGTAGTACATCGGAACGTTGGTTTCCGAGATGAGCATTCTGTCCCGCGGGCCGGCGTTCTCCCTGAACCAGAGCGCCGCCTGCTTGAATTCCACCCGTGAGAGACCGTGATGGTCCAGGGCGCGCACGCCGTAATATACCGACAGGTTGATGAGCACGCCGCACGCCAGCGCCATGAACGCGGCGGAAGCGGTCTTCTGCCTGCCGCTCCCGCATGTCACGACCGCGGCCATCAGCGCGGTGAAGGCAAGGGCGAACGCGACATGCGCGGGGGTATCGTCGATCGCGATGGCCGCCAGGGTCGCGGCATACAGCGCGGCCGCCGCGGCGCCGAGAAGGGCGGCCGCAGCGACGCGCGTTTTCGGCTTCATGCGGTCCCATGCCGCGGAGAGCCGCGGCCACAGCCCGCCGGTGACGCCGGTGACGAGGAAGAGCGTCAGTATCCAGAGGATCGGCATGACGTAGCGGTCCTTGGTGTTCTGGTACACCAGGTGGATGAGGAGGAACCCCGCGAAGAACATGAAGACCGGCGCGAATTCCCTGCGCTGTTTTTTCCAGACAAGCACCATGCCCCACGGGATCCCGATAATGACGGCCGCGGCGGGTATGGCCAGGAACGCCAGCATGGACAGCTTCAGGGCGGTGTTTTGCATGTACCACGCGTGGCCGGCCATCCATTGGATGAAGCTGCCGGCGACCAGGAAACAGTCGAGGATATACCGGTAGACGTTGGGGCCCCGGTGCGCGATTTCAGCGACGTAGGGGTGGCTCTTCGTGGCCATAAAGCTGAGCGCCAGCCATGTCGCAACCCCGGCCGCGGCCAGGGTCCCGAGAACAAGGGAGAGCGGCTTTTTGTTGCGATAGAAAAAGTCCCTGAACATGACCGCCGGGACGATGAAGACCGAGTCCCACTTGGTGAAGGCGGTGAAAAACGCCGTCGCGTAGGACAGCTTTGAGTCCCGCAGCGCAAGGTAGAGCGACAGGAGTATCATCGTCGTCAGCGTCATCTCGAGCTCGGCGTTGACCGCCATGTACACGGTATAGATGTTCGTCCCGAGGATGATGAGCGCCGCCATCGCTGCCTTTTCCGCGAGGAACCTCCGATAGACAAGGAACGCGAGGACAAGATAGGGGAGCAGCAGCGCCATGTTGAGGATCATCGCGGTCAGGTAGACCGGGTCCTCCGCCGGGAAGGGGTTCACCCGTGTCAGCACCGAGAGCAGCAGCGGGAAGAAGGGGAGGAACTTGAAGTTCGTTCCCGGGAAATCGCCCCCCATGTACTGCAGCACCGGGCCCCGTATGTTGCCGATATAATCGCCGGAGGGCGTTTCGAAATAGTTGAAATAAAAAACGCCGTAGCCGATGCCCGCGAGCAGTATCAGCGCGGTGATGGCCGCGCGTGCGGTGGTGCTGTTCTGTTTCATCGGGGCGTCCTTCTTCTGGTTTGTGTTCTATCGCGTCTGCTGCGGTTGAGTATAGAAATTGATGATGGCCGTGTCAAGAGACTTCTTCAGGGGAATTGACAAATCGCCGCGGGATGGCTATATTTTCCTCATGGAAGACGTCCATGAGAGGGAATGCCCGGGAACGGGCGGCGGCGCGGCCGCACCGGCATGCCTGCTCCAGCGCACTGACGCGAGGTCCAATGCCGGTATCGGCCGCGAGGAATCGGAGCGCAATGCCGCCGGCGAAGAAGAACACCGGCTTCACTGCGCGGTATGCGGCAACCAGGTGACCTCGGATGCGGACAGCATCGTCGTGAACGGCTCGCATGACCATATCTGTAAAAACCCCGGGGGCGTGGTGTTCCATGTCGGCTGTTTTTCCGGCGCGGGGGGATGCCTGGCGGTCGGCGGGTTCACCGGGGAATACACGTGGTTTCCCGGCTACGCCTGGTGCTACGTCGTGTGCGCCTCGTGCCATGTGCACCTGGGGTGGCGGTACGAATCAGTCAGTGACGGATTTTTCGGCCTTATTCTCGACCGGCTGGCGCGCGGGTAAATCAATCACGGACATGCATGGTGATGCGGACGGTGCCGGTGCCGGCGGGCGGCGCCGCCGGGGTCTGTCCGAGGATGGTCCACCGGGCCCTCATCCCGCCGATGAATTGATTGTAGTTCCCCGCAGGGAGCTCTACCACAACGGACCTGACGCCGCCCGTTTCATCGTCTGTCTCTTCTTGTATTATTTTACCGCCGAGGGACCTGGCAAGGCCGTCAATGGTTTCCGTCGTTTTTGTATCACGGCCGGCCGGCCCGGCCTTCATGGCCCGTGGCGTTCCCGTCATGGCGTTTGACCGCAATGTCTTCCGGGCGTCCCCGGTCAGGACGCCGGCGGTCGATTCGGATTCCTCCTGCCTGACGGAATCCCCGGGGGCCGGTTCTTCGGCCGGAGCGGCTTTCATCCGCATCGAGATGGTGATCTCCTCAACTTCCCGCGCGTCAGCCGATTTTTCGGTCAGCGGCGCGTCCTGCCGCGAGGTGGCGGTCACCGATATCCCTTCCCGCTCCGGGGCCGCGGGCGCCTCCCGCTTTTTATCCCGGGCCGTCCCGTCGATTTTCGCGGTCCGGCGTTGGTTCGTCGCGGCGGCGCGCGCTGCGTCCGCACCGGAAGGCGCGCTCTGTCGGGTAACGGCGGTCTGATGCTCGGCGCTATAATCGAGCATCGATGTCTTGTACGGCTTGAATACGAGCACCCCTGTCAGGGCCAGCGCCAGCAGCGCGGCCGCTTCAAGGGGGACCTTGACGCGGAGCGGGAAAAACAGTGCCCGCACGATCCCGCCCCGTTTTTGACTCTCAATCCCTCGGTGTACTTCCTCAAGAAGGCCGTCAGGCGCCTGGAGGGCAGGGTACCGTCTGATCGCGGTTTTGTATTTTTTCAGGAACCGGAGCTCTTCCCTGCAGTCATCGCAGACCTTCAGGTGGGCGTCCACCATCGCCCGCTCGCTTTCGGTGATTGTGCCGTCGCGGTAGTCGGCCAGGATCATTTTGACCTGTTCGCAGTTCATCTACAGGGCCTCCCGCAATGATTCTCTCAGGAGGTGCCGCGCCCGCGCGAGGCGTGATTTCACCGTTCCCAGGTTCACGCCGGTTATGCCCGATATCTCCTCGTAGGAGTTTCCTTCAAGGTCCCTCAGGACAACGAGGATTTTCAGATCGTCAGGGAGCGCGTCGATGGCCCGGTGTATCAACCGCGCCTTTTCGTTCTTTTCAAACAGCGCGCCGGGGTCGAACGAGCAGTCGTGTATCTCGATGGGGTCTGCGCCGGCCTCCCCGGGCCTGTCTATGCGCACCATGGCTTTCCTGGCGCGGCTGCCGGAGGAAGAGAGCGTGTTGCGGCACGTATTGATGGCGATCCGGTAGAGCCAGGTGGTGAAGCTGGACCGGAACCCGAAGTTTTTCAGGTTGTTATGCACTTTTATGAAGGTCTCCTGGGCGCAGTCGCTTGCGTCATCGTAATCCCCGACAATCCTGAAGCAGAGGTTGAAAACAAGGCCCTGGTATTTAACGACGAGCCGGTCGAAGGCCCTGACGTTATCCGACAGAAAGTCCCGTATCAAGATCTCATCTTCCTGATTCGATCTGGCTGTTGTTTTGGTATCATCGGTCATTAGACAATAACACACCGGAAAAGATCGTCATTTATTTCATTAAAGAACAGAATCACCACTCGTATAGATTTTTCATGGAGTCAATATAATTTTAAATAGTCCATCCTTTCATTGGCATGTATGCAGTTTTTTATCGAAATAGAGGCTTAAAATATGCCTGGTTTTATGAAAAGGGATAGAATCAAAAAATTAAAAAAAATCAAATTTGAGCCCATCTGGATGGGATTTTTAATTGACTTTTTATGCTTCCATTTGTATTATAATGATTGTATACGTTCTTAAAATTTAGTCTTATACAGGAAAGATAGTAAGAGTTTCTCATTACTGTTCGCCCTTGTCATCGCAGCCGGCACACATGGAGCTTTTGCAGCGGGAGAATTCAGGTACACGACGCTCCATAATGCGGGGTTCTATAACCGGGTATATGATGAGTTGAACAATCCGCTCAATCATGCGCTCATACGGGTCACTACCGACCAGGAAGATGTTACCAGTGCGGTGACCTCCGAAAGGGGCGAAGCGGTATAACGATTGGGACCATTGGCGTCATGCTTCTCGGCGCCATGAGTATGACCTTCCTGAGAAAGCGGCGATTGCATGAACAGACCGCGGTCTCACGGGAGCGGGTCCAAAACTAATGTTGCAGTTTAACGGTTGATAACCGATTTAAACCCTCCATATCCTTTTCCCCTCCCTGGAGGAGTGAATAATTCCTCCAGGGAGGAACTCTTTTTAACACCCGACCGGCCCAAATAATAAAAAAAATTCATCTTTGCACTTGACTTTTTTTACGAGTAGTGTTTTATAATTGTACGCGTTCGCAGGGGGTCTTTTTTTCATTACTTTCCCGGCTATAAGCGATCATGAGTTTGAAACACGTGTAATGCGGCTATCTTCTTTAAATGTCGTTCATGGCATGAAATTTCTGTCGTTCGTAGTCTTTTTTCCAAAACCAGCGGTAGTGTCTTGAATTTTGCAAAGGGAAGACCTGTATCTATATATCAAAAATTACAGAGCATCACCTTTACCGGGAGTCGTGTGAGTGATTATTATCATTTTATTTCTGGTCCTGTTTCTTTCTCTTGCGGTCCATCTGTTATACCTGACCAGGTACATTCAAACCAGAAATCAGGAACTGCTGCAGAAATATATTCTCACGACGATAACGAACGTCATCCTGTCAGGCGCGCTGATCTTCGTGGCGTTGTACAAGCCGGACCAGATCCAGAGAATCAAGTTCCCGATTATGATGTGGCTGCTGAACGGCTTCATCATGGTGCTCATGTTCATAAGCCAGATGATGATCGCGCTGAGGATATACCAGCGGTCAAAAATGCCGGAGTATTATCATTATAATTTTTTCGGTAAAAAAGTCCTCAACCCCGGCGTGGTAAAATCGAGCGAGGTGGCGGTATTTTTTGCCTCAATACCGTTGTTCCTGTTTACCGGCGCGTATTTTATCGCGAAATTAATACGCTTTTTTCTTTAAACATATTGTCCTGAATTGTTCACTATTGATCGCCGATCAATAGTGGCATGATTTTAATGAAAAAATATTAGTGGAAAATTATGCAGATTCATTTTATTATGTATCAAACGGTTATCATGGTAACCGAATTAATATACGCTAAGTAAATTGAAGGGGAGGAAGCTACAATGGCGTTAATCACTAAAAATGTAAGGGAACATGCCGAAAAATGCAAGGCATGCGTGCTTCAGAAGCTGAGGAAGTACCTGGAGACCGGTCTTGGCGGAGGAGGGAGGAGCGCTCTTGACAAGGATACGTCAATGCAGCTGCTGAAGCTCACCAACGTTATTGAAAAAATCGGTTGCAATCTCTGCCCCTACAAGGATGATTTCCAGAAGGTGTACGGTATGCGGCCGGTCGATTATTTTATGCAGAATGAGATGAACCCCAACCGGACGAAATGAAAACCGTACTGTAACGCGTTAATTGTACTGCAGCAGTATATCAGAACACCCGCGACGAGCGGGTGTTCTGGTGTTTTCAGCGTGCGCGGCGGAGAGTGATTTTCCCGTTATCCTGCCTATTGAATAAGTTTTTCTTCGTCATCCGTGTCCGCGGTGTATTTCTTCGGTATCATCATCAGGATAACGAGATTGGTGAGCACCAGGATGATGGACATGGTGATGATAATGAGCAGCAGCATCTGGTTCTTGATCATGTCTATCTTGACCAGGTTGACCCCGATGATAAACGATCCCCACTGTTCCCCGAAGAGCCGTACCGGCGCGCCGATATTCCAGAGCACCTCGCCCGTGTCCCTGTTGTAGCGTTCCCGGTGGGCGCTGTCGCCGTTATATTCAAGGATCTTTTTAATGCCCTCGTAGGAATAGAAATTACGCTTTGACCTGCTGTAGATGACGTCCCGCGCGTAGTTGCCGGTCTGGGGCTGCGAGTATTTCCTGTTGTGGATCGGCACATACCCGTTTTTGTCCATCAGGATCGCGAATTCAACTTCGGTATCGTAAAGGAACTGGTCCTGGACATCCTGTATCCATTTGTCAAAGACCGCGTTGTATCGGGTGCGGTATTTCTTCGGGTTTGTGCCGGGGATCTCTATATAGTTCGTGTCAAAAACTTCCCCTCTGGTGAGCATGTTCCGGTTTATCATGAGATACATCATCTCGCTCATGGCCCTGGCGCCCGTCATCGCCTCGATACGGCACTTTTCATAGAGCTGGTTTTCGAGATTGCTGAAGATCTTGGTGATGATCAGGTAAGATCCCAGGCAGGAGAACAGGCTGAATGTGATCGCCAGTATGATTTTTCTACGAAGGCTCATAATTAACTCTGTTTAGTTGGTGCGGCATCCCAAACCGTTGGCGATACCGGTACATTTCATGCAATTGAGGCATATAATCTTCGCATTGTCTATAATAATTTTATTCGCACAACTATTTTATCCGACCGCCTGTCGACGCGCCATTGTACGTATCACACCCCGGGTGACTTTTTTATAACTGTTTTTTTCTGTCCCGGCTGGCCGTCCCGCTGTCCCGGTACTATATTATCAGTGCGGGGGTGCTTTATAATCATCAGCGTGATGATGACAGGGAGGTATTGGCTGGAGCAGGCCGTCCCGGAAAGTTTCATCACCAGATGGCGGTATGCCGGTCCCCGTGTCAGCCCCGACAGGGACGCATCACAAATTCCGGTTATTAAACCATCACGGAAATCTATGGTTTCATGGCATTCTTTCTCGATTTTTTTGTTTTATATTGACATTTAAGGCGTAAATGATAATTTGGCCATAATAAAAAAAATAAGGCATGGTATACACGATGTCGATATTTAAACCCAATATTGATAAGCTAATAAGTGAAAATAACATCCCCGGCCTTATCAAAGCGACCACCAACAGAAATCCTGAAATACGGATGAAGGCGTTCATAGCCCTTTTAAACCAAGAGCAGAAAAACAGCGACATTGTCTCCGCCCTTCGCAACATGAAGAACGACAAGGACGTTCGGATCAGAAATACCGCCATACTGAAGCTTGCCGAAGTCGGGGATGAGGGCATACTGGACGACCTCCGGGCGATCATGGTTGATGGCTCGCAGAACGATAAGATCGATGCCCTCCGGATCCTGGCATCGCGGGGAAAAACCGACCCTGACTCGTCGGCCATCATAGCCCTTGCCCTTAACGACAAGAAGGGGATGGTGCAGCTGGAGGCCATCCGGACGCTGGGGACGCTGCGCGACCACACGTCGATCATACACCTCGAGGAAAAGCTGCACGATATGCGCCACCAGATCAGGCTTGAAGCGGTCAAGGCGCTGGGCAATATCCAGACCGACGAGGCGGTTGACCTCCTCATCGGCTCCCTCACCGACAACAAGCTTGAGATACGGCGCGCGGCGAGGGAGATCATCGAGGGGTTGGGCAGCGACAAGGCCAAAAAGGCCCTGAATGACGCCCCGCTGATGATGATGGTCAAGCGGATGAACGAAGGCGTCGCGTCAAAGGTGGACGCGCTCGTCTATATCGGGAAGCACCGGTTCGCGGACGCGCTGCCTCTCGTGCACAAGGCAACCAGCGACGAATATAAAAACGTACGGTTTGAGGCGGTCAAGGCCCTCGGATCGATGAGGGACAAGGGGTCGATCAACACCCTGGCCCGCATGATCAACGACCCGTACTATGACATACGCCTTGAGGCGGTCAAGGCGCTGGAGCACATCCTTGACCCATTGTGCCTCAAGCCCCTGGAAAAGGCCAAGGAAGACCTCAACAAGAGCGTCAGGGAAGAGGCGAAAAAAGCCTATTATTCCATCCAGACAAGGCTCGAGGATCTTCACAAGAAGAAATAGAGCGGGGCACAAATACCACGGAATACGCGCGACGGCCGGAAGATCTCCCGGCCGTCGCTGTCTTTGCGTCACACGGCGGTTGCGCCGCCGTCCACCACCAGCGTCTGGCCGGTGATATAACCGGAGGCGTCCGAGGCGAGGAAGAGCACGGGGTGCACCACGTCGAGCGGCTCGGCGATCCTCCCGAGCGGAATTCCCCGCACGACATGGTCGGCGATGTCCTTGTTCGACCAGAATGGCTTGCTGAATTCCGTGCGCACCATCGCGGGAGCGACCGCGTTGACCCGGATATTGAAGGAGGCGAGCTCGGCGGCCATCACCCTGGTCATCATTTCCACGCCCGCCTTGGCGATGCCGTAGATCCCCATGCCGGGGGAGGCCTTCCGTCCCGCTATCGACGATACGTTCACGATGGCCCCCCGTTTCTCTTTCTTCATGATGGATGCCGCTTTCCTTGAGCAGAGAAAGGTGCCCGTCAGGTTGGTCTCGATGATCTTCTGCCACTGGGCGGCCGTGGCGTCGGCCGTGGAGGGCGTCATCAGGTTCATGCCGACATTGTTGATCAGGATGTCAAGGCCGCCGCATCGTTCCATCACCCGGTCGAAGAGGGCGTCCACGTCCTCCTCCCTGGCGATGTGGGCGGCGACCGTCATGAGGTTGCCGTGATTTCCCAGGGACGCGGCTGCCGCATCCAGGTTTTCCTGCTTCCTGCCGCATATCACGACCCGCGCCTTTTCCTCGAGGAGCTTTTTCGCTATCTCGAGCCCGATGCCGCGGCTGCCGCCGGTAACGACGGCTACTTTTCCTTCAAGTCCATAGGTGATGGTGCTCATGGCGCGACTCCTTGGAAGATTGTTATTATCTATCTTGTCCCCGCAGTATAAAAAAATGTCAAACAAATAAATCGCTCATACGATGCGATGTCGCGGCCGGCGGTTTTATCAAAATGTTCCTTGACGCGGCATGCTCCTTTAAAAAAATAGCGGGACATGCATGTTCTATACAAAAAGGGTAGTGTCATGATTACGATGAAGAGCATTGAACAGATGAGAAAATTGCCGAACCGCGAGAACAATCCCTGTTTCGGGTGCGGACCGGCGAATCCATACGGCCTCAAAATGGAATTTTATACCGACGGCTCGGCGGTGTTCTCGCGCCTTTCGGTCCCCGCTCACCTGTGCGGGTGGAATGATATCGTCCATGGCGGGGTCGTCTCGACGGTGATGGACGAGGCCATGAGCTGGGCGTCGATATGCCTCCTGCGCCGGTATATCCTTACAAAATCGATGACCGTGGAGTTCCTCAGGCCGGTCTGGACGGAGCGGCCGATAGTGGCCGAGGCGCGGGTGATAGAGAAAACCAGCGAGCGGGAGGTGATCCTGGAAGGGATGCTCTACGACGACGCCGGGACGCTCTGCGCCCGGTCGAAGGGCACCTTCGCCATCTTTACCCATGCGGGCATCACCAAGCTCGGCCTCTTTGACGCCGGGGTCCTGGATTCATTTGAGGAGGTATTCAGGGTGATGGATTGATCCGCGTCAGGCGTCCGCGCCTACCGGGCGTCAGGCGGGGGCGGGGGTTCCGTACCCGGGGACTCTTCCGATTTGACCGGCGCCAGCAGGTATTTCTGCGGGATCACCGCCAGCAGGATCAGAAGCGTAAAGCTTAAAATGATGATCATGATGGTGACCGTGATGATGACCATCTGGTTGTTGATGATGTCCATCCGGTGCGGGGATATGCCTATCAGGAACGCGCCCCAGATCTCGCCGCGGAGCCGCACCGGCGCCCCTATGTTCCATATCGGCTCACCGGTGTCGCGGGTGTAGAGGTACTTGACCGTCCCGTTGCCCCGGTATTTCAGCACTTCTTTAATTTCGGGCGTATTCGCGTAATTTCTTTTCGAACGGCTGTAATTCAGGTTGATATTCCTGTCCTTCCCCAGAGGCCGGGAATACTTCGAGTTATGCGTCGGCACGTAGCCGTTGCGGTCGAACAGGATGGCGAACACGACATCCTCGTCGTTGAGGAACTCGTCCTGGATTTTCTGTATGGTCTTGTCGAACACCGCGTCGTATTGCGTGGTGTATTTTTTCGGGTCCGTGCCCGGGATCTCGACGTAATTGGTGTCCATGATCTGCTCATAGGTGAGCTGGTTGGTATGGATCAGCATCTCCATCATTGTGCTCATCACCTTCGCGCCGAAGAGCGCCTCGATCTGGCACTTGCGGAGGAGCTGTTCCTCCGTTTTGTCGAATATCCTGTTGATGATAACGACCGCTCCGACCGAGAGGGTGAGACAGAGCGAGATGATGATGATGATCTTGTTCCTGAGATTCATGGTGTCCCCGGATCTCCATATTGTTTGCAGCGCTCGCATGCGGGGCCGCAATACTGGAGTCAATTTACACACTGCGAGTATAAAAGTAAATCAATAATTTATTTACTGATTTAAAATCGAAGAAATTATGGCAGGGAACGGAGGAGGGGCAGGAGCCCGTCGAAGATCATCCGCAGGCCCCTGGGGTTGATGTGCGTTTCGTCGACGGACAGTTCGTTTATGTCGATTTTGTTCCTGAAGGGGTCGACTATCGTAACGCCCGGGAACAATTCCGCGGTTTCACGGTAGATCGCGTTATAGCGTTCCACGTTGCGCGCTATGTGGGGACTTTTCCGCATGTGCAGGTCGGTCGGGGGCAGGATGGGGATTACAATGCACCGGGCGGATATCGCCCCGGCGCGGGTGAAAAAGTTAGTGATATTGGACCTGAACTGCTCCGGGGAAACCTCCGTGACTTCCGGATTCCGCACCCGGTTCCTCTTCACGTATTCGATGTAGCGCTGCCGGATCCGCGGCGGCATCACCCTGCTCACGAGATAGAATTCGGCGCTTCTTTTGTCAAAGAGCCGCGGCACGCATTCCACCATGCCCTGCTGGAGTATCACGATGTCCGGCATGTAGCTTTCCAGGAGATCCAGGCCTCCGCCGCCTTCGGTCACGAGGCGCGTGGACGTGCTTCCCCGGGCGGTCCGGTCCATAATATCATACTGCGGGAATTCTTTTTTCAGGAGGTATATCCAGGTGTCCTCGTACCGTATGCCGGGCCGCGGCATGGATACGGAATCGGCTATAATCATTATCTTTTTTTGCTTCATTTCGGTGATGGCCTCTGTTCATGGTGCGCCGCGTCCGTCCGGGGGATGGGAAGGACGCCTGTCACCTGCCAATTATCCCGGTGCGCTCAAATGCTACAACATCTTTTTCTCCCGGGCGTGTCCCCGGTGCGTAACGCGGCATGCATCACGCTCCCGGCGGGTACGGCGAGGGTGAGAATTTGTTTGTTGACAAATGGTTTATTGTATGGTTGATGAATGCATCCCACTGGCATCAACGGGAGAGAAGGATATGGAACTGACACAAAAAGAAAGAATATTGAAATACACGGGCCTGGTCTATGCGCTCGTGTTCATTGCAGCGGTGCTGGTGTTCATCATCGTGCCGGGACCGATGCTTGCCGCGATGAATGCCGTGTCGGCGTCGCTTTTCCCCTCGCTGCCGCCCGCCGCCGATTCCGGTAAATTCTGGGTGTCCCTCGCGGTTTCGATGATGGTCACTATCATCGTCCTGTCCCTCCTCATATACAGTGACGTGAGGGCCAACTACCGCATGGCGGTGCCGCTGGCGGCGGCAAAGTTCACCTCATCGCTGTTCGGGGCCGGCTTTTTCATCGCGGGGTTCCTGTGGCCCGAAAACGGCTGGAACACGCTGGCAAACCTCCTGATACCTTTTTCGGATTTTCCCCTGGGCGTGCTGATCCTCGTCCTGTACCGAAAGGTGAGGGATGAACGGGCCTGATCGCGGTTGTGCCCCGGAGACGTCCGCCGTCCGTCGGGCGGGCATGGTATTCAAGACATGGAGATCTTTAGTGACATGAAACCGTACACGAGGCGTGAATTTCTGAAGACGTCGTCAGCGGCGATTGCCGCGGCCTCACTTGCCGGTGTGGCGGTTTCCGGGTGCGCTGCTTCACCGGCAGTCAGGCTGCCGGCGATCGACTACGCCAGGCCCCTGCTCCTCACGCGCTGCAGCGTGGTCGATGTCGCGGCCGGCCGCGTCCTCCCCGACAGGACCATCACCCTCGAGATGGGGCTGATTCGTTCGATTGAGCCGTACCGTCCCGGCGATGACCGGGTCCATACCTCGATAAATCTGGGGGGGCGCCATGTGATCCCCGGCCTCATCGACGCGCACTGCCACCTGACGCTGCAGTCGTGCGGCTATTTTAAAACAGTGCATGCCACGAAGTACCTGGACCAGATCAAGCGGAACGGCATGATGCAGGTGAACGCGGGTGTCACCACCGTGCGCGACATGGGGTGCTTCCCGAAATTAATGCACTCGTTACTATCAGACTATGCAAGCGGCTCTCTGACGGGACCCGGGGTGGTGTACTGCAACGCCTTCACCAACATAGACGGGGGGCACCCCGACATCAAGCCGACGGAGCTGTCGGCCTTCGCGCCCATTACCGAGTCGATCACCGGCAGAATTTATTCCTATTACCGGAACCGCAAAGAGCTGATGGAGACGATGAGGCGGAACGTTGAGAACGGCGCCTCGTTCATCAAGCTGACCATGGACGACCGCTCGCTGATATGCGGCAGGGGAAAAATACCCGAATACAGCGATGACGACCTCGCGGCGATCTTTGATTTCGCTGAGTCGAACGGCCTGCCCGTGGCCGTGCACAGCCTTATGCACTTCGGGCTGAAGCGGGCGCTGAACTATCCGGTGCATTCGATGGAGCATATCACGAGCGACGCGGCCGTCAGCGACGCGGAAATAATGACCATGGTCAGGAAAAAGGTGTCGATCGTGCCGACCCTGTTGATCGGGCAGATGGTCTCGTTCAGGGAGCGCTATGATGTGCTCCCCCGCGAATATTCAACCCCCTCTATTCAGAAAGAGCTCGCGCTGCGCGACGAGTACCTGGCGGAGGGCGCTCCCGCCGGCTACGATCCGGACCTGCATGCTCTGAACCTTGAAACCAAGGTCTGGTTCCGGGACCCGGGGTGCGCCGAGATGCCGAAACAGGGTAAGTTCATGTCCGACCCGGAGGTATGCTTCGGCGTCCTCGTACACGGCGCGGCGAACCTGCGCAGGATGAGGAACGCGGGCGTGCGGATCGGCTGCGGCACGGATTCGGGCGTGCCGTTCCATTACCACGGGTCCCTCGTGCGCGAAATGGCAATGATGGCGCGGGCGGGCTTCAGGAACGACGAGATCCTCCGCTTCGCGACCATCAACAACGCGGGCATTCTCGGCCTGTCCGACGCCATCGGCGCGTTACAGAAGGGGATGCGCGCGGACCTCGCGGTCCTGAGCGGCAATCCGCTCGCTGATATCGGCGCAGTGCGGTCGCCGCTCCTTGTCGTTTCGGGCGGGGCGGTCAGGTACAGCGCGGCGGAGCTGAAACCGGGCGAAAAACGGGACGGGGGCGGCGCATATGCCATCTAGCGGCGGGGAAGGAGGTGCCTGATGGGCAGGACAATCATAGTGGGTGCGGGCATCAACGGGCTGCTCCTCGGAGCGCTGCTTGCCCATGATGGCGAGACCGTGACGGTATTCGAGAAAAACAGGGTGCCGGGGGGGAGGGCGTTCCTGTACGAGCGCGGGGGCTACGTAATGGATTACGGGGTGCACCTGACCAGGTTCGGCCCCGAGAGCGCGCTCGCGAAGATCATGAAGCGGATCGGCGCGGAGGTGTCGTTCAGGAAGCTCGGCGCGTCGTACCTCATAGATAAAAACGGGCGAAGGGTCCTCTTCCCCACGAGCCCGCTGGGGATCATTACGACCACGATGTTCACGCTGTATGAGAAGCTCAGGCTTTTCGGCCTGCTCCTCAGGATAAAAAAAGGGGCGCTCGATGAGGGGTTGATGGACGTATCGCTGCGCGACTGGATGATCAGGAACAATATCACCGGCGGCATGCGCAGATACCTGGAGCTCCTGAGCGCCTCGGTCATGGTATGCCCCTATTTCGAAAAAACGTCGGCGGGTGAGATGTTCAGGAACCTGAAAAAGGTGTTCGTCACCGGCCACTCGGCCGAATATCCGGCAACGGGCTGGAAGCCCGTGCATGCCGCCGTCGTCGGCGAGATAGAGACCGCCGGCTCCATCCGCTGCGGCGTCCCGGTCGAATCGGTCATCATACAGAACGGAAAGGCGGTCGGGGTTGTTGCGGGGGGCAGGCGCGTCGCCGCGGACCGGGTCGTGATCAACCTGCCGGTACAGGAGCTTTTTTCCATCCTGCCGGAGGCCTCCTTCAGCCCGACCTACGTCAAGATGTGCAAGCAGCTGGTGCCGACGTCCGGGATTTTTTTCGACATCGCGCTTGACAGGCGGATCGCAGACTACGACGGGCTCCTCTACACCTATAGCCCGATGACCTACGGCATGCTTACCTCGAACCTCGCCGACGGGCTCGCGCCCGAAGGGGGGCAGGTGCTGACGATGCTCTACCCGGTGACGATGGAAGACGTGCGCGACGGCGCCCTCCGGATACAGCGCAAGGACGAGCTCTGGACGGCCATCAAAAAGTATTTCCCGGACATCGAGCAGCATGTTCTCTGGATGCGGGAGTCGAGCCTGAAGATGGTGGACGGGGCGCAGGTGAACACCACGCAGACGGCCGATAACCGGCCCGGGACATTAGTCCCCGGCGTTAAAAACCTGTTCCTGGTGGGGGATTCCGTCGCCGCGCCCGGGGCGGGCGGTGACATAGGGAATGAATCGGTGCTGGCGGCCTATGCCGCGATAACGGGAAACTCGCTGCAGGAGTAGCTGCGCGCCGCCCTCCGGCTACCTGGTAGAAGAGATCTCCTCCACCAGCGCGGAAAAAAGCGTAATGATATCGGTGTTGGATTTACGGAGGTTGCCGCAGAGCCGCCGGGCGATGACGCGCGTGATGGCCAGGCCGGCCTTCGGGTTTTCGTCGCCGAACTTGATGAAATCGTCGCGGCGTATGACCAGGCAGTCGCAGTCGGTGTTCGCGAACACCGAGGCTGACCGCCGGTCGTTGTCGATGAGGGCGATCTCCCCCACATAGACGGCGCCTTTCCCGGCGTTCATGGTGGTCACGGTGTACTGTTCATCCTGCAATGTTTTTTTTATGATATCGATCTGGCCGTTCAGCACGATGAAGAGCTCGTCGCCGAAATCACCTTCGCGGATTATCTTCTTCCCCTTCCGGTAGGACCTGCGTGCGCACAGCCCCGCGATTTTTTTTATCATATCAATGTCTTTTGCGAACATTGAAAAGAACGACACCTCCTTCAGCTTTTCAAGCGTGGAGTCGGGCAGTTCCTGGGTTTTTTTTATTCGCTTAAACAACGGCATGGCTGCTCACTTTCCTTGATTGTATCATGGGCTTGCTCGCGCGCCCTTCAATGACGATCGCCTTGCTGTGGTGGGTGACGACGTAGTCCGACGACGGATTTATTATCGGCATGTTGGCGACAAGTTGCTTCACGTCCTTCAGGTTGTCAACGAGCTTGGAGATGTCCGGGGTCTTCTGGGCTTCCCGGATGGCCTCGGTTTTCCTCGTGAAGAAGTTGCCGGTGTTCTCCATGATGCCGATGAGTATCGTCCGGTCGCGTGACAGGTAAAAATCGAAGAGTTCCCCGTACGTCTTGTTGATGAACCGCGCCGGGATCTCGTGTGTTGAGATGCATACATCCGCGTTTACGTTCAGGAGCTCGCTGATCACGTGGGAAATTCCGCTTCCCGCGGACGCATTGGCGATGAGCGAGCGGTTGTATTCGGTTGTGAGTATGATTTCATCGCAGTTGGAGAAGCGGAGATAGCGCTCAAACTTCTCGTCAAGGATTTCGGCGCAGGTGTATATGGTCTTGGACATCGACTTGATGGTGATGATGCACATGACGGTGCGCGAATCGACCTCCTGCACCGATCCCTGCACCATGCGGTCGGCGAACACGATCACCCGCGCCGCGTCTTTCAGCCTGGCCCTCTTCAGCACCCGTTCGTCGATGTAGTCGCCGTGGATGTAGTTGATCTGCGCGAACCTGCCGTCGGATTTCAGGTTTTCGATCTCCTCCGGACCGGCGGTGTTGATCAGCACGAAGTCGGAGGGCAGGAACTCCTTGTTCTTTTCCATAATATGGTAGAGGACGTCTGCCATGTCGCGCTTCCACCCGCACAGTATAAAGTGGTTTTTAAGCTTTAGTTCTTTCAAGCCCCGACCCTCCTTGAGTTGCTTCTCCACCAGCGCCGAAGCGATATTACCAGTGATGACCCCGACCAGTGAGACCCCGAAGAACATCAGCAGGATCCCCATGAGACGTCCCGCCGCCGATTTCGGGTAATAGTCCCCGTATCCGACCGTGGTTGACGTGACGAAAGCCCACCATACCGCGTCTTTCATGGACCGGATATTGCTCGATGCCGCTTCGTCTTCGACCATGGCGCCGCCTTCCTCGCGGTAGAACACGTGCCTGCTTTCGAAATAGTAGACCGCCGTTGAAAAAACCGAGAGGAACAGGAAGCCGGCGAAGAACAGCTTGAAGAAAAAGTTCCGGGTCACTTTCATGAACAGGTACTTGGCGGTCTTGGCGGCGTTTGAGCGCACGCCGGACGACTTTTCGCGTATAAGCGTCCGCGCCGTGTCCGAGAATGACGCGATATGGCCTTGTGATGGATGTTGCGCGGATGTCCTTTTCAATTTCGGCACGCTTTAATAGAATGACAGAATAACAGAGCCCGGAACCCGGGTTCCGGTTACATTGTCGAAAAAAATCATCTAAATAATTACAACTGTTTCATTGATTAAGTTGATTTTTTATTGCCCTATCCGCACCGGGCGGCTTGACGCCGGGTGATAAAAGGGAGTATATTTCATGCGGGAGCGGGTTCTTTCGGCACCGGCGTTCGCTCCCGGACTTGCCCCCCCGGAAGGGGTATCGATCATCAGGGAGGTGCGCTATGATATGCCCGCGATGCAGGAAAGGCCTGGTCAAAGAAAACAGGGAAGGGGAGGATATTCAGGTCTGCAGGGAGTGCGGCGGCATGTGGCTCCACCGCCACCAGCTCAACAACCTTCTCAAAGAAAGCGGCGGCGACGTGGAGCTCTGCTCGTACAATACCCTGCCGGAAGACGACCGTTACAGGCCGATTAAGTGCCAGGAATGCGCCGGCGTTCTAATGCTGAAGATCAATTTCCTCGACTATTCCGACATCGTCATGGACCGCTGTCCCTCGTGCGGCTCGTACTGGCTCGACAAAAACGAGCTGGCGAACATGCACAAGTATATCCGGCAGGTCGAGGAGGGCAGCCATAAGGTGAAAGATTTTTCGGCCTACACGCTGCTGGCGAGCCTGAGCCGGATCGCGTATTCCATATTTCACTGACCCGGGCATGAAAAATCCTTGACGCGGTAAGCGGGGAGCGGATCAAATCAGCGATCATACCGTCGCCGGAGATGTAACTGTTTGAAACGACTCGTTCAGCGGTTTCGGGCCCTTCCCAGGGATTTCCAGTTGTTCATCCTTTCAATCGTGCTCATCGGGTTCTCCCAGAGCGCGATCAATTCCGTCTTCAACAACTACCTCAATGAAGTATTCAGCATCACTGATTCCCAGCGGGGAATGCTCGAGCTGCCCAGGGAGGTGCCGGGGTTCCTTGTCGTTTTTTTCTCGGCCATCTTTTTCTTCATGAGCTCGCGGCGTCTCGCCGCCTTCGCCAACCTCGTCGCGTCGATCGGCATTGCGCTCATCGGCCTGTACTCGCCGACCTTCTCCATCATGCTCGCCTGGCTGCTGATATACAGCATGGGCCAGCACATCTATCTTCCGCTCAACCAGAGCCTCGGCATGGAGTTCGCCGGGGAAGGGAAGGCGGGTAGGCGGCTCGGTCAGCTCACCGGCGCCATGAACATAGCCGCGATCAGCGGGAGCTTCGTCATTTTCATCGGGTTCGCGTATTTCAGCTTCGATTTTACCCTCTCGTTCCTGTTGGCCGCGGCGGGCTATTTCGGCGCGGCGCTGCTGCTGTTCATGATGAAGCCGGGGAAGGCCCGCCCCGTCAGGGCCAGCTTTACCCTGAGGAAGGAATACGGCCTTTTTTACTGGCTCAACATCCTGTTCGGGACAAGAAAGCAGATTTTTCTCACCTTCGCGCCCTGGGTGCTTATAAAGATATTCAACCAGAAGACGGAGATGATCGCCACGCTCCTTACCATCGGCGGCGTCGCTGGCATATTTTTCAATCCATTGCTGGGAAGGGCCATCGACCGGCTCGGCGAGCGGCGGATCCTCATGGGCGAAGCGGTCATCCTCGTGGTGGTATGCCTGGGCTACGGCTTTTCCCGGCAGCTGTTCGGCGGGGAGATCGCGCTCTACGTCGCGTGCGCCTGCTTCATCTGTGACCAGCTGCTCATGTCCGTCGGCATGGCGCGGGCCACCTATTTAAAGAAGATAGCGGTCACGCCGGACGACGTGCCGCAGACCCTTACCATGGGCGTCACCATAGACCATATCTTCTCGATCTCGATCGCGCTGGTCAGCGGGGTGATATGGGAGAAGGTCGGGTACCAGTACGTCTTCCTGCTCGGGGCGGGCATCGCGCTGGCAAACCTCTTTTCGGCCTCGCGGGTCAGGACCGGCCCCCGGGGCCCGCAGGGGCCCCCGGGCGAGGAGCGGATCGCGGCCGTGCCGATAGGGGAGGACTGACCCCGCACGCTCCGGCGCGGGCGCCCATATTATTCTTGACGTATTCCGAAAAGCATGTAACTTGCGATTAGCGCGTCAACTCATAGAATATGAGTTGATTATTTAATATTTTCGAATACAAAAGAACATTTTATAATGATTCGCTGTCCCATGATCAGGAACAGGGATGGAAGGAAAAATAAAAATCGGAGTATCATATGAAAGCTATCGTATCGCTATTGGCCGCTTCACTCGTTTTTATGGCAGGATGCGTCACCATGCCGGACCCGGTGCCGGATGAATACCTTGTCGATAAATCGGCCGAGCAGGCAAAGTCCCTGGAGAAGCTGGAAAATTTTGTCATCGCGAAAAACCACGCGGCCCGGGTGGTGAAGGACAAGCTCCACGATGCCGAGCAGAAGCTCAAAATCGACAGGGGTAGGCTCGGCATCCTGAAGGATGAAAAGAAACTTCTCGAGGACAAGCAGAAGCAATATAAGCTGGAGAATGACGGCGCGCGGGTCGATGAGACCGCGAACCAGATCGCCCAGAAGGACAACGAGATCCGCGCACAGGCGGCGCGGGTCGAGAACTCGGCCGCGCTGCGCGACCTCGCCGTGGCGGAGAAGGACGTCGCGGAAGCCGACCTGTCAGTCCAGGTCGCCGAACTGCGCTACGAGAGGGCCCGGATCGCCCGGGACTACCTGGTGAGGAGGCTGGGCGCGGCCGACCCGAAGGAAAAGAAGGAGTCCTCCGACTCACCGGACAAGTATGACGAAAAATACCGGGTCTTCCTGGAAAAGCAGAAGGAGATCCTGGCGGATAAAAAAGAGGACCGTGAAGAGGCCGCGGTCAAGGTGCGGATAACCGAAGATAAATTGATCAAATAGGGATACATCACAATGAAAAGAGACATGGTCTTCAGGCTCATGGTGCCGGCCCTTACGGCCGCGTTCCTGCTCTGCGCCGGACCGTTCCCCGCCCGGGGGGCGCTCCTCTACACGTCGACGCAGTACAACAAATTGTACAATGAAAATGAGGCGCTCCAGCTTGAACTGAACTCGCTGAAGCGGCAGTACGGCAATGACAAGGCCAACCTTGAGGCCAAGATCGCGGGCCTGAACAACAGGATCGACATCCTTGAGCGGGAGCTTGACAATCTCCGCAAGGAACAGAAAAGCGACAGGGAGCAGTGCGCCAACCGCGCCAAGGAGCTCGAGGACATGATCGACCTCATGAAGAAAAAGGGGAGCGATCGCGAGAAGCAGTTGATAGAAGAGAACCGGAAGCTGCAGAAGCGCAGCGAGGACGACCTGGCAAGGCTCCGCGACGAGCTTGCCGCGGAGCGGCAGAAGCACATCAAGGAGCTGGGCGATGTGCGGGACCAGTATGAAAAGAAGATCGCCGACCTCAAAAAGGAGATCAACAACCTGAACATCGAGCTTTCGAACCTCGAGAAGCTGAGCCAGAAGCAGAAGGACGAGCTGGCCCGCATGGAGGAACAGGCGAAGGAGCTTGAAAAACAGCTGGCGGATGAGATACAGAAGGGAGACATCACACTCAAGCGTTTTCACGACCGGCTCATCATAGACATCGGCGAAAAAATCAGCTTCGATTCCGGGAAGGCGGAGCTGAAGAAGGACGTCATGCCGGCCCTGCTGAAGATCACCGCCATATTGAACAACTATACCGGCAACAGGATAATCATCGAGGGGCATACCGATAACGTGCCCATCAGCACCAGCAGGTTCAGGGACAACTGGCAGCTTTCCACCGAGCGGGCCCTGTCGGTCCTGAATTATATTTTACGCGAAAAGAACCTGAACGCGTCCCGTTTCAGTGCGGCCGGGTACGGGGAATATAACCCCGTCGTTCCCAACGATACGCCCGCGAACCGCGCGCTCAACCGCCGGGTGGAGATCGTCGTGATACCGCGCCTTCCCGGCAAATGATTCTTTTCCCTGTCAGGACATGAGCAGCCAGGAAGAGATAAAAAAGCTCGAGCGTCGCGCACGGGCCATGCTTGTTAGCAAAGAGATCCCGCCCCACAAGCAGGAGCTGGTCCGCACGCTCATGAACAACCGCCATCTCAAGCCGTACGAAAAGTACCGCGCCATCATTGAGCTGGTCCATACCTGCCCGGACAAGAAGGTCGTCCTGTACGAGAATGAGGGCGTCCGGCCGGAGCCCGCGAAGAAAAAGAGGGCGCAGCCGCGGACGCCGGATGCTATGCCGGCCGCGCCGGAGGTCCACGCTCCGACGGAAACCTCCTATTACATTGACGATCTCTACCGGGAATACCGTGACCGGGGGTTGTTCCGCAGGCGCTACCTCGTGCACCGGAACAACAAGCTCGGCATCGGCATCAGGAAGCGCCTGGTGCCCTCGAAAAAGATGATGAAGATCATGGCCTACCTTGCCGGCGTCCAGGGCGAGATCGCCGGCCGGCTTGTCGTTATCATGATGAAGATACTCGAGGACCCCGCCGTTGAGGACCCGCTGATATTCAACTACCTCCGCTGCCTCAGAAAATGGATGTCGGAGGCCCCGCTGCTGCAGCTGAAGTACGAGGTGGTCAAATGGATGGAGCGGGCGCAGTTCGAGCGGGAGCTCAAAGGGTGGGTGACCCCGTATTTTTCCTTCCTCTTGCTGAACGCCGACATGCGGGAGAAAATCATCGCTGAAGCTGAAGCGCGGCTCCGGTCCATTGACGATTTCCGCAAGGAGGACCTCGTTGACGGCGAGCCGCCCGCCTACCGCAGGGACAAGGAGAAGCGCAACCTCGAGAAGGAAAAGCTGGTGTATGAGTTCATGATGCTCCTGCGCTCGTTCGTCCCTCTGTCCGCGGGGCAGGAATGCCTGCTGTCGAAGCGGATGAAGGAGCGGTTCGAAACGGGCGGGCTCGGGGAGTTCATGATGGCCGCCGAGGAGGCGCTGGTGTTCCAGCGGCATGTCGACCAGAATACGATCGTCGCGCACTACGGCATCAAGGCCCCGTTCGTGAACAACGTGGAATGGGACTACAGCGAGGACTACCTGGTGAAGGTGGGGAAGGACAGGGAGTCGCTCATGAAAAAGACGCGGGATGCCATCCGCAGGGAGCTCGAGCCGTACGAGACGCTGGCGGTGCTGCTCCGGCTCGACGACGAGGGACGCAACATGCTCCTGAAGGGGGCGGAAGACCAGTGGCGCTATATCGACAAGAAGCACTATGACTCGAAGATGATGTACAACGAGAACTTTATAAATTTTCTTGACGCGCTGTTGCAGTGTTTCAGAAATATGTATGTCCCCCTGCTGGACGGCTCGACGGTCGTGTTCCGGGACATGGGCCGGCAGGAGAGCGAGGGGGCCATATTCTCACTGAATTATTTCGAAGCGCACCTGGACATCTTCAACAGGGTGCTCAATGATATGCATTCCTTCAGGACCGGCAACCCCACCGGCGCCGTCGGCAGGGACGAGGTCCGGAGGGCGATGAAGGCGCAGGCGGGCTCGGGGACCCTGGTGGACCGCCTGATCAGGTCAATCGGCGATTGCTTTTACCTCTTCGGCAAAGAGCTGCAGGTTGTCTATGACCAGCACCGCCGCTGGGCCGCGGGCAGGCCC
Source organism: uncultured Spirochaetota bacterium (assembly GCA_963827275.1). GTDB lineage: Bacteria > Spirochaetota > UBA4802 > UBA4802 > UBA5550 > RBG-16-49-21. Next base: position 428,274 of record CAWHAA010000010.1, on the reverse strand, counting down.
CCGGGGGCGGGCACCGAGCCGGCGCGGGAATCGCTCAAGGCACGGGGGCTCGATGAATCAAGCGGACGGGGGCGGCCGCTCCCGTTTTACGACTGTGTCATCCTTGATGTCAGGAACGGCTCCCCGCTGTCGAAGGAGCTCGCGGGGAAAAGGGTGATGGAAGATTCAATGCTGGACGGGGTCTTTCTCCGCATGAACGCCTTCGCCTACCAGGTCGCGCACGAGTGCATGAGCGAACGGCTGGCGCGGGACCTGGAAGAGCGCAGGAAGCTGTTACAGAAAGCCGAGGCGGCGCCGGACCAGGGCGGCGTTCCCCATTAATACTCCTTTCAACCCGCCAGCGGCGGGCACGCGAATCGCCGCGGCCGGGCCGGCCGACAGTTATCAGTGGAACGGAAGATCATGAAATTATATGACATGGCGCGCCGGCATTTCGCCGGCAGATTTAATAGAGAGGGCGGCTACCGGGATGTATTGATTATTGCCGTCCCGCTTATCTTCACGACCGGTTCATGGGCCCTGCAGCATTTCATCGACCGCATGTTTCTCAACTGGTTTTCAAAGGAAGCGATGGCCGCGTCCATGCCGGCGGGCAGCCTGAATTTCACGCTGGTGAGCCTCTTCATGGGGACGGTCTCCTATGTCAGCACCTTCATCGCGCAATATTACGGCTCCGAGCAGAACAGGATGGTGGGGCCGGTCCTCTGGCAGTCTCTCTATATCTCCCTCATATCGGGCGTCATTATCATGCTCTTCGTCCCCTTCTCGGTTGATATCTTCGCCTTCGTGGGGCATGAGGCCCGCGTCCAGGAATACGAATCGGCATATTTCCGGATCCTCTGCTTCGGGGCCGTGCCCCTGGTCGCCTCGTCGGCCATGTCCGGCTTTTTTTCAGGCATCGGCAGGACCTGGATCATCCTTGTCTCGAATTTTACGGCAACCGCGGTGAACCTGGTGCTGGACTATGTCCTGATCTTCGGTAACATCGGGTTCCCCCGCATGGGGATCGAGGGGGCGGCGGTAGCGACGGTCCTTTCCTCCTGCGTTTCCTTCCTGGTGTACGCGGTGGTCATCTTCAAGCCGTCGCACAACGCGGCCTTCAACACCCTGGGCGGGTGGCGGTTCGATGCGCGCCTGTTCAGGCGGCTCATTCGCTTCGGCCTGCCGAACGGCGCGCAGTTTTTTCTCGATATGATGGGCATCACCGCGTTCATACTGATCCTGGGCCGCCTCGGGACCGACAGCCTTGCCGCGACGAATATCGCCTTCAACGTCAACACCATCGCCTTCATGCCGATGATAGGCCTCGGGATCACGGTATCCGTGCTCGTGGGACAGTACCTGGGCATGAATAAACCCGAGCGCGCCGAATACAGCGTCTACTCGGGGCTTCACCTGGCGGCCGCGTACATGGGAGCGGTGGCCCTTCTGTACCTGTTTGCCCCCGATATCTTTATTTCCCTGTACGGGGCCGGCACTGACCGGGCGCAGTTCAAGCCGACCGCCGACCTGGTCAGGGTGCTGCTCCGGTTCGTGGCGCTCTACTGCGTATTTGACTCAATGAACATCATTTTCTCTTCCGCGATCAAGGGGGCGGGTGATACCCGTTTCGTCATGTATGCCATCGTCATCATGTCTGTGTTCGGCCTTGTCATCCCGACCGCCGTGCTGCTCATTGTCTTTGATATGGGCATCTACACGGGGTGGGCGGTGCTGACGGGGTACGTGATGCTGCTGGGGATCGTGTTCATGGCGCGGTTTTCAGGCGGAAAATGGAAGGGCATGCGGGTCATCGAGGAATCGCACGCGTCGATCCCGCCTTCGATGCCGGAAGGGCCTGCCGGCAGGATCGAGGTGTGACCGCACTGCGTTTTCATGCGGTTGGCCGGTGTGCGTTTATTCTTGCTCGTCGGCGGGGGCCTGCGGGGCCTTCTGCGCGGATTCTTTTTCCTTCGCGAGCTCCTTCTCCTGCTGCTCGATGCGCTTTTTCTCTTCTTTTTCGACGCGCCACAGATACATCCGTTCCGCCGTACTGCCGGTCATCTGCTGGGCCAGCTCCTCGATCATCTCGTTGACCTGGAGGAGCTTGAGCCGGGTGTCATCGTCGAAAAACTGGATGTAGTCGGTCTTCAGCTCAAGGATGAGCTGGCCTATCTGCATGATTTTAAAGGAGAGCTCGGCTGAAAGCTTTATCTCCATCTTTTCTTTTTGCGTCTGGAACAGAGACATCGATACTCCTCCCCGCGCGTTGATGGTTGGTATAATCCCCCTTCGGGCGATTATCGTCAACAAATAATTTCATCAGGCAGAGCCCTTACGCCAAATATACAGTAAATTACGGGACGCGGCAATAATAATGAAAAAGGCCGGGGAGTGCCCGGCCTTCGGTACGGCAGTCGTGTATGTTGGCTCGTTTATTTGAGGCCGGTCGCGGGAGGCGGCGCGCCAAAGCGGTAGGCGATGCCGACAGAGGCAGTGATAAAATCGCCCCTGACTTTTTCAAAGGCCATCAGGACGCCCATGTCGATATAGAACTCCAGGTAGGGTATTTTGCCGTTCACGTACCCGAGCCCGACCCCGGGAGCGAAGGTCGGATCCATTGACGACATTCCCTGTGCAAGAACCGGCGTAATACCGCCGCCGATCTTGATATACGGCCTGAAGCCGTGCGGCGCGATGAACTGGAGCTTGATGTACGCGATGACCGGGATCATCATGACATAGGGCGATCGCTTTTCAAGCGAGAAAGGGCTGCCACCCTTCGTCGTGTGGTAGAGGAAGCCGATCGAGAGCCCCGGCCTGATTTTGAGAACATCCAGCTTCATGGGGATGCTGAGGTCCGAGAAAAGGGTGAAGCCGAAGCCGATATTTACGCCCTTGTTTATCTTTCCAAACGGGATTGCGACCCCGGGCATGAGCCCCAGGGCCGGTTCAAGTGCGGCCAGAAGGTCCGGGGATGCTGTTGCGCCGCCGGCGCCGGTTCCTCCCTTCTTCGCGGGCTCAGCCGGTTTCTTCTTGACGCCTATTTTTTCCTCGCCCGGATCAAGGACGAGGTCTTTTATGAATATCGCTTTAATGACACGGAGCTGTTTTGTGGCCGGGTCCTGTATCGTTATTTCTTCATCATTCCTGTCGATGAGTTTGCCCTTCAGGGCCGTCCCTGATCTGAGGACAATGGATGCGGCATTGAGATTGATTGAATACGCAAGGATGGCGAAAATAAAAATCAACAAATAATGTTTCTTGAGGTTCATTATGTAGTAACTCCTCTTGATAAGTCTTCCTGCTGCAGCGGTCTTCTATTTAGTATAATGTTTCGGCTAAAAGCCTGTTAAACAATACAGGGTATTTTAAATCCGGCTGTATTTACCAATATTAAAGTAAAGTACCCCCATGACAAAGTCAAACAAAAAAAGCCTTATTAGGCTTTTTATTTAACCGGATGGATGATAAAAGCCTGCTCAAAAAATGATAAATTTCTTGTTATTATTCATATATCGTATTATAACATGAATACGTCCGTATCCGGGAGAGAAGCAAGGCCCTTCTTTACAGAACCGAGGTACCCATGAAAAAGCTCATTTTTTTGATCGCGATACTTGCGCTATGCGCTTCTTGCGCTTCCCCGGAATCCTCCGCGAAGGTAAAGAAATCGAACCTCGCGGGCCAGTGGTATCCGGCAGACCGGGCGGAGCTGGCACGGCAGGTTGACGGACTGCTCGCCCGGCCTGTGTCCGGAAGCGTGCCGCGCCGGGACCAGCTTCTCCTGATACTTCCCCATGCGGGATACATGTATTCCGGGGGGGTTGCCGCTGCCGGGTATCGCGCAATCGGCGGCGCGGGAAAGCCGGCGGTCGCCCCGGGCCTGGTCGTCATCATCGGCCCGTCCCACTCCCGCGCGTTCAGTGGGTGCGCCCTGCTTGACGCCGACCGGTATGAAACACCGCTTGGCAGGGTGCGGATGGAAACAGGCGCCGCGGAGCGCCTTGTGGCAAACAGCCTGTTCAGCATCAATCCGGCCGCGTTCGAGCGGGAGCATTCCATCGAGATCCATCTTCCCTTTTTACAGAGGATTTTCGGCCGCGCTCTTGAAAAGGAGATCCGCGTGCTGCCCGTGCTCGTGGGAGAGCTTGATGACGGCGGCGCGGCGCGCGCCGCGGCCGCCATCACCGCGGCGGTTGCGGGTGAAAAAACGCTCTTCATCGTAAGCAGCGATTTCACCCACTACGGGCCGAATTTCGGGTACCTGCCGTTTAAACACGATTCCGCGCAGGGGAGCAGGGTAAGGTTAAAAAATCTCGATGACGGCGCTGTCGAGCGTATAATGAAGAGGGACCTGGCGGGTTTTTCCGCTTACCTGGAACGGACGGGCGCAACCATCTGCGGCAAAAATCCGATCAAAATCGCCATGTCGCTTCCCATTGACGGGTTCAGGTCGGAAAAGGTCGCGTATGACACCTCCGGGAACATCACCGGGAGCTATGATAACTCCGTCAGTTACGCCGCTATCATCTTCACCGGCCGGCTTGCCGGCGCCGCAACCGCTGCCCCCGCGGGTTCGGTTGACCTTTCCGGGAGCGACAAGCGCTTTCTCCTCAAGGCGGCCAGGGACAATATACAATCCTGGCTCGTTAAAAAGAGGGGCATCAGGTTCTTTCCCGACAGGGTCCCGGAAGCCTGCCTTGAGAAGAGGGGCGTGTTCGTGACATTGAAGAAGCGCGGGGAGCTCCGGGGCTGCATCGGCTACATCGCCGGGATCAAGCCCATCATCCAGGGGGTGCTTGACAACTCATACAATGCCGCGTTCAAGGACCCGCGTTTCGGTCCGGTGACCGCCGGCGAGATGAAGGACATCGCCATAGAGATATCCGTGCTCACCGAGCCATCGCCGGTGCGCTCCGTGGAGGAGGTCCGGACCGGAAGGGACGGTCTCATCGTCGAGCGGGGCCCGTACCGCGGCCTGCTTCTTCCCCAGGTGGCGGTGGAGCAGGGATGGGACCGGGAGCGGTTCCTTGACGAAGCCTGCCGCAAGGCCGGCCTTCCCGCCGGCGCGTGGAAAGACGGGGTAACGATGGTCTTCCGTTTCCAGGCAAACGTTTTCGGGGAGAAGGGGACGCCATGAGACGCCGGCGCGCCACGATGCCGCGCAGGGAATTCCTCCTGACGAGCGGTCAGGGACTGTGCCTGCTCGCCCTGGGGGGCCTCGGCCTTGCCGGCTGTTCCGGGGCTTCCGGGCAGCCGGGCGACCGTTTCACCAGGCCGGCGAAGATGTGGAAGAAGCTTCAGGGCGGCGACGTGCTATGCCGGCTCTGCCCCAACGGGTGCAGGCTCGGCGAAGGCGACCGGGGCGCCTGCAGGGCGCGGCAGAATATCGGGGGCGAGCTCCGCACCCTCGTTTATGGCAGGATCGCGGCTGCCCACGTGGACCCGGTAGAGAAGAAGCCGATGTTCCACTTCCTGCCCGGCGCAACCGCGTATTCCGTGGCCACCGCCGGCTGTAACCTGTCCTGCCAGTTCTGCCAGAACTGGCAGCTCTCCCAGGCTGACCCCGAGGAGCTGGATGCGACGCCGATAACACCGGATGGGCTGTCGCAGCGCGCCCGCTCGGCCGGATCGAAGGTTATCGCCTTCACCTACAACGAGCCCACGGTGCAGTACGAGTACATCCTGGACGCGGCGGCATCGGCGCGGCGGCAGGGGGTCAGGCCGGTCATCATATCGAACGGCTACATCATGCCCGAGGCGGGCCGGACCCTGGCCCGGGCGATGGACGGCATCAAGATAGACCTCAAGGCCTTTTCTGAAAAATTCTACTCCTCGGTCTGCGGCGGCAGGCTCGCCCCGGTGCTTGACAACCTGGCGGCGGTGCACGCGGCCGGCGCCTGGGTGGAGATCGTGGTCCTGGTGATCCCCACCCTCAACGACAGCCCGGCCGAGATACGCAGGATGGCCGCCTGGGTCAGGAAGAACCTCTCGGCGAACGTGCCCATGCACTTCACGCGGTTCCACGCCATGTACCGGATACAGAACCTGCCGCCCACGCCGGTATCGACCCTGGAGCGCTGCCGCACCATAGCGAAAGAGGAAGGGATACGCTATGCCTACGTCGGGAACGTGAGCGGCCACCGGTGGGAGAACACCTACTGCCATAACTGCAACAGGATCATCATCGAGCGGAGCGGGTACTTCAGCGTGAAGAGCGGCGTCAGGGGCGGCGCGTGTCCCTTCTGCGGCACCAAAATCCCGGGGGTGTGGGCGTGAAGCGGCCCGGCCGCGCCGGGATCACCGCGGTCGCTTTCTTCACGGGGATCGAGGCGGCGATCATCCAGGTGGTGCTCATACGCGAGCTCCTCACCGTCTGCCGCGGCAACGAGCTCATCATCGGCATAATTTTTTCCTCCTGGTTCCTCGGTATTTTCCTGGGGGCCCGTATCAATCCCCCCGGCGCACCGGAAGCGCTCGTGCGGCGCGTGCTTCTCTCAATGGCGCTGCTGCCGCTCCTGATGGCCGGGGCGGTGTACGGGACCCACGCGCTGCAGGTGCTCGTTCCCCGAGCGGCCGGGACCTTCTATTCCTTCACGGCAGAGGCCCTCATCGCCCTGGCGTGCGCCGTGCCCGCCGGGTTTTTCGTCGGCTTTTTTTTCCCTCCCCTCGTGGCGCTGGCTTCGGCGCTGATGGGCGAACGGTCGGGCGGCCACGTGTTCTGCGCCGAGTCGCTCGGCTCGTTCGCGGGCGGCATGGCCTTCTCCTTCCTGCTGGTGGAGGCCGCGAACCCGCTTGCCCTCGCGTCGGGGCTCCTGTGCGCGGCGCTTGTCCTCATCGCGTTCCTGGGCGGCAGAAGACTCGTCCCCGCCGCCCTGATCCCTCTCGCCTGCGTCTTTTTTTCGGACCGGATAGAGACCCGGATACTCGCCGCCGCGTGGGAGCGGACCCACCCGGGCACGCTCGAAAGCTACCGGCGCACGAAATACCAGGCGGTCGCGGTGGAGTCGTCCGGCGATACGGTCAGCGTGTACGGCAACGGCATGCTGATGTACACCCTGCCGGACCGCTACGAGTCCCGCGGGATCGTGCACCTGGTGAATGCGCTGCGGGGAGACAGGAAACACGTGCTCCTCATGGGATCGGGCCCCGGCGCGCTGCTTAACAACCTGCTGCGCACCGATATCGAGCGCCTGACCTATATCGAGCCGGACCCCGGCCTCTGGGAGGCGGTGGCGCCGTGGAGGAAGAGCTTCTATCCCGGCACGGACGATTCGAAGCTTGTACTCTATCGGGAAGACCCGCGGCATTTTCTCGCGCGGCATCCCGGGCGTTTCGACATGATCATCAGCCTGCCGCCCGCCCCGGAGAACATCATGCTGAACCGTTTCTACACCCGTGAGTTTTACGCCCTGTGCAGAAAGCGGCTGGGACCGGGCGGGGTCTTCATGACGTCGCTGCATGGCTTCAGCAATTACATGTCGCCGGAGATGCGCGGGTTCATCGCGTCAATCTACCGGGGCTTCTCGGCCGAATTCCCCTCCCGGCTGGTGACATCGGGCGAGACGATCTACCTCGCCGGGGCCCCGGAAGCGGGCGTCCTTCCCGCAGGCGGCGGCGCATTGATCGCGCGCTATGAAGCGAACCCGCCGCGCGCCGCCTTCGAGAAGGAGATCGGCGATAATTTTTCTCCCCGCGAGCTGCGCATGTTTTTCGAGGAGACACATGTCGGGTATTTCGAAAAGGAGATGGCCCGCATGCAGGGAGGGGCCGGTGAAAACCGGGACATGCGGCCGGGCGCGTACTGGAGGAACACCGTGCTGGCCGCTTTCCGCGAGCGTTCGGCGCTCTATTTTCTGGTCCGGGGTTTCTGGCTCCTGCCGGTGCTGGCGGCCCTTGCCGTGGCAGCCGCGCTCCTGGACATCAGGCGCCGCTACGGCGCCCGCCGCATGGCAGCGGGCGCGGTGATCTGCGCGACCGGCCTGGCGAGCATGTCGGCGATGCTGGTCATGATTATCCTGTACCAGAATGCGCACGGTATCGTCTACCACCGCATCGCGCTCATCAACGCATTTTTCATGCTGGGGCTCGCCGCGGGGGGCTTTGCCGCGGCGCGCGGCGGAACGCCGCGGCCCCGGGTGATCGTCGCCGGCCTCGCACTGGCCGTGCTCGGCATGCTTGCCCTGACGCTTCCCGGGACCGGGGCGCTGTTCTGGCCGCTGCTCGTCGTTTTTGCTTTCCTGTGCGGCGCGCTCTTTCCCGCCCTCTTTTCAGCGATCGGGCGCGACGGGTACCTTGAATCCGCCTCGGCGCTTGACGCGATGGACCATTTCGGCGCCATTGCCGGCTCGCTGCTCACGGTGATGGTGTTCCTGCCGCTCGCGGGGATGGCGGGCACGCTTGCCGCGGTCATCGCGGTGCTTCTGGCGGCGCTCGCAGTCGCGTGGCGGCTGTCGGCGACCGACGTGCCCTGACCGGATGTCATGATGCCGGAAAGCGCGTGTTGAACACGATCACCGGGCCGCACAGGGCCCATATTGTGTTGACTTTACAGATGAATAATTGTTCTATGTATAAAAAATTTTCATGATATGGTTGAAGGGATGCTCAGGGCAAGGGCGGTAATACTATTTTGCATTCTTCTTACTTTTCTCGCGGACCAGGGGCTCCTGTCAAAAACGCGAAAGAAAGGCGTATCACGGGCGCGATATTCTTCCGCGCGTCATGTTAAGCACAAAAAGGAGGCGCCCCGGCCTCCCGATCCCGCCCTTGAATGGACTGACAGCGGCGGAAACAGGCTTGCGGGCTTCTTCGGTAATGATATAACGAGCACCAGGATTGCCCCTGTAAAGGGCGATATCGTGGATCTCGCGGTGCGCGGTGATGTCCTGTACGTGCTGGTTAATAATTTCAACCTGGTATCCGATGCCATCTTTTCCATTGACAGACATACGGGCAGGATACAGACGATCTGGGGGATCGGCCGCCTCGGGGCCGAGGCCATTACCTGCGATGACCGCCATATATGGATAATAAGCAGGTCGGAGAAATATTTTATCCGCAAGCTCACGTTCTCGGGGAAAACCGCCGGCTCAGTCGGCATACGCTCCCTGCCCGAGGGCGCGATCCGCGGCCTTGCCTGCGCCGGCGACGTCCTGACGTTCGCCGTAAGGCGCGGGGACGGATCGGCGCTCTTCCAGTTCAACCCTTCGGGCCGCCGGTTGAAGGAGATCGGCTCGTACCGGGGGATGATCGGCGGGGTCGCCTCCTGCCAGGGGGGCATTGTCGCCTATCTCAACGAGTTTGACCGGTATGCCGAGCACTGGCTGCTGATGTTCGATCCGTCCGGTGTGATGAAAAAAAAGCTGCGGTTCGTGGACACCGGGCCTGTGGCCCTTGCCGGCGACGGGAAGCGCATCTACTGCATGGTAAACGGGCAGGGCGGCGCGGTCGTTTCGCCGGTAGCGGTCCTCGAGGACAGGAACCTGGTGCTGGCCGGGCCTGCCGTGCGGAGGATAACGGTTACCATCCCGGTCACCGGGAGGAATTCGTCCCCGTACAATGCCGATCTCTGGGTGCCGTATCCGTCCAACCGGCGTTTCCAGAATGTCAGGCAGATTTCCATCGATCCTGCGCCGCGGGAGATCACCGAGGACCGGTTCGGCAACCGGTGGGCGCGGCTCAGGTTTGACCGGGCCACCGGAAGCGTGCGCGCCCTGCTCAGGTTTGACATCATAACGGCCGCGGCCGCCCAGACGGTCGGGGCAGAGGGCGATTTTGTCCCCGGCGGTGAAAGCGGACCGGCACCGCCTGGTGAGACCAGCGTCTTTGATATATCGCATTACGTGGTCAAGTCCCATTCGTCGAATATCGTCGCAGGCGGCACCTGTCTCTCGCGGGTCCTGGCGGTCCGTGATTATGTGAATGACGCGATACGCTTTACCGCGTACGGAGACCGCTGGGTGAAGGCGAGCGATTACCTCTTCAGGGGCAGGGGCGACGCGTACGGTCAGACGGTCGGGTTCACCGCCCTGTCGCGCGTCCTGGGCATACCGGCGCGTGCCGCCGGCGGCCTGGCAATAGGGCAGACCGGAAGGGAGGACGGGCAGGAACCGACCGCGACCTGGAACCAGGTGTATATGCCGGGGACCGGCTGGGTCGATATCGGCCTTGGCAGGGATTACGACAGGGCGAAGGAGTCGTTCGCCGTCATCTCAAACGGCTATTGCGTGATGTTCGAGGGGGATTTCGATGCCAGCGATTACCGGAGCGTGTTCGCCGAGGCGGAATGGAGCCGGGTATGCCGGTGGTCCGGCACGGAACCCGGCGGCGGCGCGGACGTCGTGACCGGTCCCGTCAGTATAACGGTCGTGGACCTGAAGGAATAACCAGTGCTGTTCCGGTCCCTCACAATTATCGGCACCGTCTGCATCCTGTTAGCGGGCGCACTGTCCGCCGCCGACACACAGCGGGCCCCGATTCTGTTCCACCACGAGGAGGCCGAGGACCCGCGGCTCACGCAGCTCAGGGAGGAGTACGATTTTGCCGCGCATGCGTCGGCAGGAACAAACGAGATGGAGGAGATGGCGCTGCTGAAAGACTGGGTGTACGCGCGCATCCCCTACGGCCTGAATTTCGGCGACGCGGAGCTGCGCGATTCCCGCACGATCCTGCGGCGCGCCGGCAGGGGGGACGCCTTCCTCTGCACGACGAAGGCAACGGTGCTTGTCCAGTGCGCCGCGAGCATGGGATGGACCGCCCGCCTGGTATTTCTGAAACGGCCGACCGGCGAGGAGCATGCCGGCGCCGACATATGGTCGAACCAGCACCGCAAGTGGGTCTATTTCGATCCGACGTGGAACATCCACCTCGAGCTGCGGGGCATGCCCCTGGGCATACACGAAATACGCCGCGAATGGAAGAAAAACAGGGGCAGGGACCTCGTGTATCTGTTCGGGGCGGGGAAACATGTGCGCCGGTACGGGGTGCGCGATCTGCCCGTCAGGCGAAGGGACAGCCGCATATGGAGGCTCCTCCCTCTGGACCGGGCGTGGCCGAGTTATGCTGACAAAATATCGGTGCTGGGACGCAATGATTTTTTTTCATCAGGCGGTTCCGGGGGAAAGGCGCGCTGGGACCCGATGTACGAGATGGCGAAAAAGGCCCGCAGAAGGAACAGTATCCAGTCGTTCTTCTTCGACGGCAAGGGGTACCCCCCGGGGAGCCTCTTTCATGACCTGAACCGGGTGGACATCATCCCGGAGGGCGGGGCGGGGACCGGCGGCGGCCCGGTCAGGTTGCGGCTTGACGCGTTCGGCGAAAACAACTACACCCCGAATTTCATGGAATACCTTGTCAAAATCAACGAACAGGACTGGAAGATCGCCGGCGACCGGATTGAGATCATGCCTGCGCGGGGGGAGAACGTCGTTCGCGCGCGGATCATGAACAGGTTTGGCGTTGTCGGGCCGGTAACCGAGATGCGTTTTGACGCGCGCCAGGGCGCACGGCGGACGCCGCCCCGGAGAGGGCTGTCCGGCATGGATAATAATGCGGCGGATGCGCTTAATAATTGACAGGCGGGGGCGGGTAGTACTAATTAAAACAACCGGTGTTAAACGGTGTGATATATGTGGCTTTATAATATAATATCCATCAACCATATGTTATTGGCGGTCCTCCTGCTGATAATGATCTCATACTTCGCGATCCGGGCCGAAAAAAGCCCCGAGGTGCTTTCGTTTATCTTTTTCGTGTCCATGCTGTTCGTCTGGCAGCTCTGCTTTATCGTCGGCAATACCCTGTTTGACCCGGTCTCCGCCTACCCGGAATTTTATTTTTATAATTCCGGGTACACCGTGTTTTCCTACCTCGGCCTCGTGATGTTTTCGTATTATTTCATAGAGCCGATGTTCCCGCGGGAACGGACAATCGTGTTTATCCTCGGTTTGATGATCGGGTGCGCGATATTATTGCGGGCCCTGTTCATCGACTTCCAGCGTCCGATGCAGGTCTCCTTTAACCCGGCCCTTGACATATACATGATCTCCCCGGTGCCTGTTCGCAAATACATTGTTCTCATGCTCGTTGTCATGGCCGGCATAACCGCAAAGAACCTGGTCATCAAGCTGCTGATGTTCAGGGGGGACGCAAAGACATACCTGGGTAAAATATCCCTCTGCCTGCTGATCGGCCTGGGGACGCTCCCCCTGTCGTTCGTCATGGTGCGCTACTTGCATATTGACGAAAACATCGGGAATACGCTGATGACATTTGTGACGGGCGCCTGCATGATTTATTTTTTTTGGACCTACATCGACCATGCCAGGATCGGGTTCTACTATTCCGACAAAACGGGCATTGTCATACTCTTTCTGGCCATTATCATCATCAACATTATATCCTCGTTCACGTTCCTGTCATACAAGCGGGGATATTTCGCCACCCTCGACACGACGGTCCGTCAGATAGAGTTCGACGTGTCGAGGAACATCCTTGACCGGGCGTATTATGCGAAGCGATACGGCCGCTCCGCGGAATACATCACCCTGCTGAACAGGGAAGACGGCAGTGAGAGATACCTTGTCGGCCGACAGCCCCGGTTGCCCGTTACACGCGCGACGGCATCGCTGACCAACGGCAGCTATCATTTTAAAACGCTGGGTAAAAACATCTACCTGTTCCGCGACGCGCGAAGCGACCGGTACCTGATACAGGCGGGCTTCCCCTATGTTTCCTACCGCAGGTATATACATGAATTTGTCTCAATCGGCTTTAACACCTCGCTGGGGATTGTCGTGTTCCTCTTTTTCCTCATACGGTTCATGGTCGCCATAAGCCTGGTGCGGCCGCTCCGCAACCTTCTGAACGGGATAGAGCATCTCCAGAAGGGAAGCCTGGACCACCGCATCGAGGTGGCGTCACTTGATGAAATCGGCTACATATCGGAGCAGTTCAACAACATGGTGTCTGACCTGAAGAAGCGCGGGGAGGAGATCCGGCAGTCGGAGAAAAAGTACCGGGAGCTTACCGCGCTCCTCCCGGACATCATCTATGAGACTGACATGAACCTGAACATCACCTACCTGAACGAAACCGGCTTCCTCCTGACCGGATACAGCCCCGCTGACCTTGCGGCGGGGCTCCCGCTGGGCACCATCATGGACGCCGAGGATTTTGAAACGATGAAAGGCCTCCTTGACCATCGACGGGAGGGCGCGACGATAACCGTTTTCATCCATGCCGTAAAGCGCAGGGACGGGAGCGTCATCATCGGCGAGAACAAGGCGGCGGTGACAACCTCCGACAGCGGGATAGCGGGCATACGGGGGATCATACGCGATGTCACGGAAAAACAACGGCTCGAACAGCGCCTGATCCAGTCGCAGAAGATGGAGATCATCGGGAGTCTCGCCGGCGGTATCGCTCATGACTTCAATAACATCCTGGGGGGCATCATCGGATCAATATCGCTCATTGAGTTCAAGTTGAAAAACAACAAGCGGATAGACTCCGATGATTTGAAGGACGATATGGAGGTGCTGAAAATATCGGCCGAGCGGGCCATGAAAATGGTCGAGCAGATCCTCGCCATATCGAAGCGCAAGCGGCTCACGATGGGACTCACCGACCTCAACGGCATCATCGAGCATGTGCATGAAATATGCAGGAACACCTTTGACAAAAAGGTAGAGCTCGATTTCCGGTACAATGCCGCTGTCCCGGCGGTCGTCATGGGGGACGAGACGCAGCTCGAGCAGGTGCTTCTGAACCTGTGCATCAATTCGCACGACGCGATGACCATCATGCGGGGCCCGGGCGGCGAGCATGCCGGGACGCTGGCGGTGATACTATACCGGCTTACGACCGACCGCGATTTCACGGCAAAATATTCCGATGCCACATCGCCCGAGTACATCTGCCTGCGCGTGAGCGATACGGGCGTCGGGATGGACCAGGATACCCGGGAGCGGGTGTTCGACCCGTTTTTCACCACAAAGGAGAGCCTTGGCGGGACCGGGCTGGGGCTGGCAATGGTGTACAATATCATAAAGCAGCATAACGGCTTTATCGATGTATATTCGGAGGTCGGCACGGGCACCACCTTTACTGTCTATATCCCGTCATCGATGCATGATGCGGCCGGTGACACTGACGGGCCGCCTGACACGGAGCATCGTTCCGGCGAGGGCACCATCCTCCTGATCGAAGACGACCCGGCCATACGAAAAACCTGCGAGAAGATGCTGTCCATTCTCGGGTATGATGTCATCCTTGCCGAGAACGGCCAGCGGGGCATCGAGGTCTTCAGGGAGAGGCATCGGGAGATCGACGGCGTCATACTGGACATGGTGATGCCGAAGCGCTCGGGAAAGGAGACATTCATAGAGCTGAAAGGCATGGATGCCGGGGTAAAGGTGCTGATCACGTCGGGTTTCAGGAATGATGCGCGGATAGACGAGGTGCTCACGCTGGGCGCGAAGGGTTTTCTGCAGAAGCCCTATACCATGGAGGATGTTTCCCGCGAGCTGGCGCAGCTGCTGGCCGGCGACGGCAACAGAAGCTTCAACGCTTGACTGCTGACAGGCTGATTTTTTTATTGATGAGGATGTATATGACAAGAAAAGGCATCGCGGCGCTGCTGCTCTGTTCCGTGGTCGGGCTCATGTTCGTATCGTGCGGCGACAGGAGGTGCCTCAGCGAGTCGCAGGTACGGTCGCTCTACAAAGACGCGCGCTCGCTTGACGATACGGCCGCGTTCCTGGCGGGGACCCCCGTGCGGCGGGGATCGTCCCTGTATCCACTGACCCGGGACGACCGGTACCGCGCGTACCGGGCGGGTGTCGACGACATGTGGGAGCGGTTCAGGGCCCGCAACCTGAAACACATGGAATCATGGAGAAGAAAACATGTCGCGGGAAAGGGAACGGGGCTGGTCATGTATCCCTTCAGCGGGCCGGACATCCTGAACGCGCTCGTGTTTTTCCCGGGCGCTGATGAATATGTGATGATAGGGCTGGAGCTGCCCGGTGACGTGCCGGAGCCGCTCGGCCTGCCGGCCGGCACGGTGTATAATGAGCTCTGGCGGCTCAGGAATTCGTTGAGGACGATACTGGACCTGAATCTTTTCCGCACCAGCGAGATGAAGGCTGACTTCAGCGCCGGCTCGTTCAGCAACATCACCGGGGTGATGATGTTTTTCCTCGCCCGGTACGATTACCGGATACTCGGCATTACAAATATCTTCATCGACAGGGACGGGAACATCGGCTATGACCGCCCCCCGGTCGGCGCCGCGGTGACCGGGGGAGTGGAGTTTACGTTCAGGAAGAGGGCGGGGTCTCCGGTAAAGACGGCGCGCTTTTTCAGCGTCGATCTTTCCGACGGGTCCCTCACCAGACTCAGGGGGTTCTCGTCGTTCCTGAGCAAGCGGAGCGGGTTCACCACGTTCCTCAAGTCGGCATCATACCTCCTGAGTTACGACAACTTCACGATACTGCGCGCCTACCTGCTGGCAGGGAGCCGGTACCTTGTCCAGGAGGACAGCGGCATCCCGTATAAATATTTCTCAGAAAAGGAGTGGGCGCTCAGCTTCTACGGCAACTACCGCGTCCTGGCCATGTTCGCCAACCGCTTTCAGCGGGACCTCGACGGGGTGATGAAGAAGAGGTCCGCGGGGCCGCTTCCCTTCGATTTCGGTTACGGCTTCGTGCCGGAGAAGTCCAACCTCATGATCGCGGAAAAGCTGCGCTGAAAATTAATACTCGATGGGCGGCGAGCCTGTCCCGCCGGCAAGCTCGCCGCCCGTTCGCATAACTATAAAAATCAATTATTTTCCGGTCAACCCGGTATCTATCGAAACGCCGGCCCGATGCTGTGCCTGAACACCTCCTCGAGGCACTCGCGCGCGCCGGCACCGGAGAGGGGCCGCGGCTGCGAGTAGTCATGTATCATGTACGGGATGAGTTCGGTAGAAACGTGCCTCCCGTTGTAGAAGTGGTGCCGCGCGATGATGCCCCGCCGGTGATTGATGCTCTGCATCTGGTCAAAGAGGAAGTTCCCCAGCCCGTATGAGATGAACCTGCCCCGGTAAAACTCGATCCCCATGGGCCGGTGCGCCGAGGACGAGGCGATGACGGTGGCCCCGAGCTCCGCGGCGCGGTGAAAGCGCCGTTTCTGGGATTCCCACGGGACCGGGTCGTTCTCATTGGCCGACTGCGTCGAGACAAAGACGATATCCGCCTTTCCCGCGGCCGCGGCGATGGAGCGCTGGAACGATGCGCCGGAAAAGCGCGCGGCCCCGGCGGTTGTGCCGGTCGCGAAGGCGTACTCGGGTCCCGGCTCATTGTATCCGAGGAAGGCGATCTTCCTCCCCTTGATACCGACGTACAGCGTCGATTCGGCCTCGCCCCTGTCCCTTCCGCCGCCGAACCAGCGCATGCCGGCCCGTTCCATCAAGTCGATTGATGCGGCGGCGTGCCTGCTCCCGAAGTCGTTGTTGTGGTTCCCGGTCAGCTCGATGACATCGAACCCTGACGCCTCCAGTATGGAGAAAAAGCGCAGCGGCGAGCAGAAGCGCATCCTGTCCTTCAGCGGCCAGGAGCAGGGCTCGAGAAAGGAGACTTCGCTGGAGGTGACGGCCAGGTCGGCCCGCGCTGTTATGTTCCGCGTGTACCTGACCGGCGAGAGCACGTCACCCGACCGGTCGACCGCGCGGATGAAGGCGCGGGTCATGGCGGTTACGCCGGTCTGGGCTATCGAAATGTGGCTCGCTGGGTCCCAGGGTTCGGCTTCCTTCATCTCGAACGGGTACGAACCCGTCTCCTCCAGAGAGCCGTCCTCCCCGAGACGGCCCCAGGGGAGGGCGCCGTCCAGATACACCGCCTTGAACCAGGGCCTGAGCCCGCGCAGGTCGCTTATCCCGATAAAGCCCCGGTCGGCCATCAGGCCCTCGTCCGCGAATGACCTGGTAGTGACGCTGAGGGAGGGGTATGCCCGCCTGAGACCGTCCGCGATCGCGCTGTCCGCGAAGATCCGCGCCCCCCGTCTGCCGGAGGACCCGGGCAGCGCAGGTCCGCCGGCGAGCAGCGCACGCAGGTCCGCCGACGAGATACGTGAGACGGGGCTTGTTATATGGACCTGTATGAAAAGCGGCCGCAGGGCGCGGCGTGCGGTTGAAGGGTGCGCGGACGCGATGATGGCGAGAGCGGCGAGGATCAGGGCGGCCGGCAGGGGGAACGCCGCCTTTTTCGGGGAGCGTCGTCCGGGCGAGGGCAGGGGCATTGTCAGCGCGCCGCCTGCTTCATGGCGCGCTCCAGCTGCGCCAGCTTGCGGGGGAGGTTCGACCGGTCGATATACATCCCGAAGTCCGTGTCACCGGTGATTGTATTATTATACATGGCGTCGACCATCAAGGTGCACACCGAGCTGTTGTAGTGGTTGGGGTCGTGGAAGTTGTTCATGTAGTCCCTGCTGATCGCGGTCGGGTACATGAAGTGGTAACAGTCGCCGTATATCTCGACGATGTCCCTGATCCATCGCAGGTATTCGCCGAGCAGCCTGTTTTTGACCAGCGATGCCATGAGGGGCATGATGACCGGCGTGGTGAACACGACGAATCTGCTCCGCGGATTTTCATCCCGCATTTTTTTCAGCGTGGCGCGGTACCCCGGGTTGTAGACGAAATTGTTGAAGGAATAGGGACTTTTTGATTTTTCAAAATGCGCCATAAGGTATTGCATGTGCAATGCTATCCGTTCGGGCGGCAGGGGGGTCGTGTGCTTGATGTTGTCCCGGTCGTAATAGATATGGCGGACCCCCAGTGAGTTCATGAAGTTTTTCCTGGAGAATTTCAGGGTGTCGACGCTGACCAGCGTCTTGACCCGGTAGAGCCAGCCGTTAGTTTCTGAAAAAACCTTCTCGGCGTCAATCTGCAGGTCGCCGAAGCTCGCCGCCATGAGAAAATCCAGCCCGAGGAAGATGTATTCGAAATCGCGTCCGTTCCTCTGCTTCGCGTAGGTGAGGTAGGGAAGGTATTCGCCCGGGGTGAGCCCGTTTATCGCGTAATTGTACACGGAGATGCCCGCGAACGACCGCTGGCTGATGTTCGTACTGGTGCTGGCGCCTATGATGATCCCCCGGTAATTGAAGTCGCGAAAGGTTATATAATTGGTCTTCTGCTGGCGCTCATTGAAATCGTCCTGCACCATGTTGAACCGGTGCGAATGGGAAAAGCACCAGAGGGGGTCCATGAAATAATTGATGCCCGCGGCGATGCCCGGCACGATCAGGGAGAGCAGGAGGGTAATGATGGTCCATTTTTTAAAATTCATAGTCGTCACAGCTTAAAAATTTGCATAGATGAATTCCGATACCTGGGTCAGGTGCAGTATGCCGATGCCGAGGATAAGCCCGGCGAACAGCGCCCACCGGACCGTCGGCTTCATCCGTTCAGTCAGCTCCATTGAATTTTTCATGAAAAAGATTATTACAATCGAGGCCAGTATGAGATAGATAAAATGATATTGTTCCGGGCCGAGGTGCGCCAGCCAGTTGCCCCGGTCCGCGGCGAGCGGCTTCAAAAAGGGGAGCCCCTTCAGGGATTCCGGCAGGGCGAATCCTTCGAGGCCGAGCATGCCGCGGTGCACCTTGAAGGCGTCCTTGAGCGAAGCGGCCCTGAAATATACGCCGGAAAAAAGGAAAAATAAAAAGGTCGCTGCCCTGGCGAGGTGGTCGTTCATCACGACCCCGGTTTTTCTCCATATACGGTGGACGATCAGGGCGACCCCGTTGAGCGCGCCCCAGAAGATAAAGCCCCACCCGGCGCCGTGCCAGAAGCCGCCGATAATGAACGTAATGATAAGGTTGAAATAGAGCCGCGCTTCGCCTTTGCGGCTCCCGCCGAGGGATATATACACGTAGTCGCGCATGAACCGCTGGAAGGTGATGTGCCAGCGGCGCCAGAGGTCCTGGATGTCGGTCGCCTTGTAGGGTGAATCGAAGTTCAGCGGCAATTTGATGTTGAACATCAGCGCGATGCCGATGGCGATGTCGCTGTAGCCGCTGAAATCGAAGTATACCTGGAAGATGAAGGAGAGGGCGGCGAACCACGCCTCGAGAAAATTGAGCACCGGGGCGCTGTCGAAGCCGGTATTGGCCCAGACGGCGAGGTTGTCCGCGATGACCATCTTTTTTATCAGGCCGATGGCGAGGAGCAGCAGACCGCGGGCGATATTTTCATAGTTCACCCGTTTCGTTCCGGGGTCGCCGAACTGCGCCACCATCTCGTCATGGGTGGTAATGGGGCCCTGCAGGAGCTTGGGGAAGAAGGTGACGAACTCCAGGTACCGGAGCGGGTCTATGGCCATGATCTTGCCGCGGTAGCAATCGACGATGAATGAAATCTGGAGAAAGGTGTAAAAGCTGATCCCCAGGGGGAGCAGTATCTTCATGGGGCCGATGTCCGACCCGAAGAGGAGGTTGATGTTCTGAATGAAGAAGTTCATGTACTTGAAGTAGCCGAGCAGCCCGATGTTGAAGCAGAGGCCGGCGATAATGAGTGTTTTTTTCTTCATGGCCCCCGGCCCGTGCCGGGTGAGGGCCGTGCCGACCGCGAAATTTACGAGAATGGACAGCAGCAGCAGGGGAACGAAGACCGGCCTCCAGAGCCCGTAGAAAAGGAGGCTGGCGCCGATCAGGAAGAACGACGCGGGCCTGTACAGTCCCCGCGAATTCATGAGAAAGTACGCGATCAGGACAAGGGGGATAAAGATGATGATGTATTCAAAATATGTGAACATGGGCTATGATGGCCGCGCAATGACGTTTACTTTTCAGTCCCGGCAATGAACATGGTTTGTGACACTACCATCCATGCGGATAATTGCGCAAGTAAAAAAACATTAAGCCGCCGTGATAATAGGCCCCGTTGTCCCCCGCGGCAGCACGAAGGAAAAAAATTTCTTGCTAAATAATCGATCGGGACGGAAGATGAAGCGTGCCCTTGAGCAGATCCTGGGCATGTCCGCAAGTCCAATTGAAAGAAACTGCATTAATTGAAAGATATGACATCACAGGAAGAAGCCGCCGGCGCCATTTATTTCGATAACGCGGCCACCTCGTTCCCGAAGCCCGCGGCCGTGACCGAAGCGGTCGTGGACTACATGACCCGCGTCGGCGGGAACCCGGGGCGGTCCGCGCATGCCCGCGCGGTGGACGCGGGTGAGGCGGTCTTTTCGGCGCGGGAGGCGGCGGCGGGCCTGTTCGGCGCGGCAAGTCCCATGCGGGTGATATTCAGCTCCAATGCCACTGAGGCGCTCAACCTCGCCATCCAGGGCCTCCTCGGCGCGGGGGACCATGCCGTCACCTCGGCCATGGAGCACAACAGCGTGATCCGCCCCCTCCGGGAGATGGAGGCCCGCGGCGTATCACTGACGGTGGTCCCCTGCCCGGGCGGGCGCCTGGACCCCGCCCTCTTCTCGACGGAGCATCCGACCGGAAACGAGGCTCGCGGTAATCAACCACGCCTCGAACGCCTTCGGCACCCTCCAGCCGCTGCGCGAGATCGGGGCGCTGTGCAGGGAGAGGGGCGTCCTCCTTCTCGCGGACTGCGCCCAGACCGCCGGTGTCATCCCCATCGATATGGAGCAGGATTACATCGACCTGCTCGCCTTTGCCGGCCACAAGGGGCTCTACGGGCCTACCGGGACCGGCGGCCTCGTGCTCGCGGGAAGCTTCGATGCGGAGCGTCTCCGCCCCCTGAAATTCGGGGGCACCGGCAGCAATTCGGACAGCGAATACCAGCCGGGGTTCCTTCCGGACAAGTATGAAAGCGGCACCCTGAACGCCGCCGGCATCAGCGGCCTCTTTGCGGGGATACGGCATATTTTGTCTTTACAGGACGGCGTGCGGGGGATACAATCGCATAAAAGGGCGCTCGCGGAGCGTTTTATTGCCCGCGCGGGTGAATCCGTGCGGGGAGTGCAGCTCTATGTGCCGGCGGACATGGTCGGGACGGGGGTCGTTTCTTTTAATATAGACGGCATCGAGCCGTCCGAAGCCGCGTTTCATCTTTCGGAAGGCTACAGGATCATGTGCCGGCCCGGGCTTCAGTGCGCCCCGCTGGCCCATCGCTCCATGGGGACATACCCGCGCGGTACGGTGCGGTTCAGTTTCGGGATTTACAACACGATAGAAGAGGTCGATTTCGCCGTACGGGCGCTCGGGGAAATCAGCCGCGGGAAGCGATGAAAAATTATTGCGTGATACTCTTCCGCTCCATTACCCAGTCCGTCTGGACATTCCGCCTTTTAAAGAAGGCGGGCATCGAGAGGAAAATGGTGCCGATACCGAGTTCACTGAGCCCGGACTGCGGCTACTGTGTGCGTGTCCTGAAGGAAGACGTCCAGCGGGTGAAGGACGTGCTTGAAAAGAGCGGTGTGGGATACGAGAGGATTGAGGAATGGGTATGATCCCGGATTCTGATATCTCCGGGTTCTGATAGCCCCGGGCTGTAACCCGGGGAGAAGGAGAAGCAATGGGCGACAAGTGCGACATCAGCAGGCTGGACCAGCTGCGCCTCACCGAGTCAGTCACCAGCTCCGGCTGAGCGGCCAAGATAGGTCCGGGCGACCTTGAAGCGGTAATGAGGGGCATGCGCGTCAGCTACGACGGGAATGTCATTGTGGGGATGGACGCCAGCGACGATGCCGGCGTCTACCGGATATCTGAATCGATCGCGCTGGTTCAGACCGTCGATTACATCACCCCGATCGTTGACGATCCCTTTACCTTCGGCAGGATTGCTGCATGCAACAGCCTGTCGGACATCTACGCCATGGGCGGCAGGCCCATAACGGCGCTGAACGTCGTATGCTTTCCCGTAAAAAAATTCTCCATGGGCGTACTGCGCGATATCCTCGCGGGCGGCCTCTCCGTCATGGAAGAGGCGGGGACGCAGCTCCTCGGCGGCCACAGCGTCGATGACCCCGAGCTGAAGTACGGCCTCGCGGTGACGGGCACGGTGCGTCCGGACAGGGCGGTGCGCAACGATACGCCGGCCGACGGCGACGTCATCGTGCTGACGAAGCCGCTCGGCACCGGCCTGATAGCGACCGCCCAGAAGGCGGGCCCGCAGGGCGAGGGGGTCATCGGGCCGTTTGTCCGCTCAATGACGACACTGAACAGCGCGGCCGCGGAGATCATGCTCCTGCACGGCGTCCATGCCTGCACCGACGTCACCGGGTTCGGCCTGGTCGGCCATCTGAAGGAGATGCTGGGAAAAAACGCTCTTGAAATCACGATCGACGCGAAGCGCGTCCCGGTGCTCCCCGGCGCGCGCGATGCGGCGGCGGGCGGCCTCATCCCCGGCGGCATGTACCGGAACCGGGAGTTCGTCGGCGGCCTGTGCGAGACCGGGCCGTCGCTTTCCGCCGAGCTCGCCGATATACTGTTTGACCCGCAGACCTCGGGCGGGCTTCTTATCGCCGTTCCTGAAGGAAGGGCGGAGCAATTCCTGGCCGACCTGCATGCCGCGGGGGTCGCGGACGCAGCGGTCATCGCCACGGCGAAAGGGAATGCAACTCAAAGGATTATCATAAAATGAACATAGAATCGCTTGTGCGGGAATTCGGCTACCTGGCGGTATTCATCGGTACGTTTCTTGAGGGTGAGACCATTCTTGTTGTCGCCGGCTTCGCGGCCTACGAGGCATACCTGGAGCTTCCCTTTGTTATTGTGGCGGCGTTTTTCGGCAGCCTCTTCGGAGACCAGCTCTATTTCTTCATAGGCCGGTACAAGGGCGAATCGCTGCTCAAGAAATACAGGAGCTGGGAACCCCGCGTCATCCGTTTCAGGAAGCTGATGGCCAGGCATGAAACCTGGTTTATCCTGGCGTTTCGTTTTTTATACGGCCTTCGCACTGTGGCCCCCTTTGCCATTGGCCTGAGCAGCGTTTCCCTGAAGAAGTTTATTTTGCTAAACATACTCAGCGCCGCGATCTGGGCGGTGACGCTCGGGGTGCTCGGATTTTTTTTCGGACAGATCATGGAAGCGGTGGTTGATGATATCAAGAAATACGAGCTGATAATCATGGGGGGTATCTTCCTGGTCGCTTCGGTTATATATATCGTCAAACGTCTGAGAGGAAGAAAAAAGATGAAGTCCCGGTTGATCGAGGCACCGCTGGGAGAAGAGAAGGAATAGCGCGGACGACACAATGAGGGTTGAAACGACAGCCGATGAAGTTCGCCGCGGAACAGGCCGGCGCCGGGTCCGCCCGGCGCGGCGTACTGATTGATACATGGAGGGGTGACAGACATGAAACGTTTTTCCCGCTGTATGCCGATATGCCTGCTCCTGTTGGCCCTGCCTGCCGGCAGTACGGCGCTGGCTGACGGGCAGGCCCTGAAATTCAAGTATGAACAGGGGGCCAACTACCGCATCCTTACCGAGGTGAACGAGGAGATCCTCGTAAACGGCGCCCGCTCCCATGCGTCGCGCATCCTCAACAAGGTCGCAGTGCACACCGCCGAGGTGCGTGAGGGCAGCGGCAGGCTCGAATGCGATTTCCAGATGTCGGAGATCATACAGGGCGGCCTGAACACCTACCATTTAAAAGAGGATTACCATTCGCAGTTCTGGCGCGACGGGGCGGGGATTTTCACCATAGAGGGGAAGTACTTCATGCCGGTAGTGCGGAACGTGCCGCAGTTTCCCGGCAGGGCCGTGGTGCCGGGCGACGCCTGGACGGGTGAAGCCGAGGAGGTGCATGATCTCCGGCGCGGCTACGACATCCGGGACCCGCTCCGCTTCCCGGTGAAGGCTCACTTTACCTACCTGCGCGATGAGGTAAAGGAGGGGGTGCCGTGCGCCGTGCTGAAGGTCGAGTACACCACCTTCCACACGGTCGGCTACGCGCGCACGCCGGCGCGCGCCGTGCCGGTGAAGATAACGGGGAGATCAGACCTCGTCTACTGGTGGGACACCGCCTCCGGGATATTCCACTCGTACCACGAGGATTTCGATTACATATTCCATCTTTCAAACGGGTCAACGATTGAGTACCGGGGCACCGCTGACGGCCGGCTCCTGAAATCCGCGCTCCTTGACCGGGAGAAGGTCGCCGATGACCTGAATAAAAAGATCCGGGACGGCGGGATTACCGATACGGCGGTCCGGAAGGACAAGCAGGGCGTCACCATCGTGATGGAGAATGTGCAGTTTCCTCCCAATTCATCGCTGCTGACCGAGGCTGAGAGGGAAAAGCTGGGTCGCATCGCAGGCCTGCTCGCGCGGTTCGGCGACCGGGACCTCCTCGTCACCGGGCACACGGCGCGGTTCGGGGACGAGCGGACGTCGCAGGTCCTCTCCGAGCAGCGCGCAATGGCGGTCGCCGATTTCCTTATATCAAAGGGCGTGACCCGGAAGGCGCAGGTGACAACGCGCGGCAGGGGGTCCCGCGAGCCGGCAGCGGACAACTCGACGGAAGCGGGGATGAAGCGCAACCGGCGCGTGGAGATAACGATCCTTGAAAATTAAGACGTCGCATGAGGCAAGGAGGGGATGAGATGAAACAGCCGATCATCAAGACCAGGAACATACTTTCAAACAAGTTCATTCAGCTCATCGAGGAAAACCACCAGGAACTGACCGAGACGTTCATGAACGACCTGCTGAAGCACCCGGAAACCGCCGCGTACCGGGGCGCCGACCGCGACAAGATCTACGAGTCGAGCGTCACGATGTACAAGGACCTGTCAAAGTGGATCTCGCGGGAATTCTCCAAGGACAAGATCGAGGAGCGGTACGTGAAGGTCGGGAAGGAGCGTTTTGACATGGGGATCCCGGTCCAGCAGGCGATGAAGGGCCTGATCCTCCAGCGGCGGCACATATGGCTCTATGTCATGAACAGGATGTATGACGAGAAGACCGATTACATGGAGGCGCTTGAGCTGAACAACCGGGTCACCCTCTACTTCGACCGGGCCATGCTCTTCATGCTCAAGGGCTACATGGAGATGCTCAACCGGCAGCTCCGGTAGGGCGATGCCCCGGTGCCGCGGCGGCACCGGGCGCGGCTTTTTTCAGATGCAGGACGGGCGATGGGCACCGATAACGAAACCGACATCAGCGTAAAAATGGACCTCCTGAAGGGGGTGAACCTCTTTGCCAAGCTCGGCAGCCGGGAGCTCGCCGTTGTGGCCGAGAACAGCGGTTATTACGCCTACGGCAAGGGCGACGTCATCTTCAGCGAGGGGAGCTACGGCGACGGGCTTTACGTGATCAGGAAGGGCGAAGTGCTCATTACCAAAAAGCGCGGTGAGGATGAAACCATCAATATCGCACAGTTTATCGCCGGCGAGTGCTTCGGCGAGATGGACCTTCTGGAGAACAAGAAGATGACCGCGACGGCCAGCGCCGAGACCGACGCGGAGCTGCTGGTCTTTCCCGCACGGGAAATACGGTTCCAGGACGTGCTGGCCCTGCACCCCGATATTTCGGCGAGCATCCTCCACGAGCTCATGGCGGTCATTGCCGGCAGGATCCGGAGCACCAACCGGCTCATATCCGAGAAATCGCAGTGGGTCCGCGAATTGAAGCACCAGCTCTTCTACGACAAGCTCACCGGCCTCTACAACAGGACGTTCCTCGACGAGGAATTCCCGCGCCAGCTCGAGGAGTTCGGCCCGGAGACCTGCATTATAATGATCAAGCCGGACCGCTTCAAGGCGATCAACGACGAATGCGGCCACGAGGCGGGCGACAAGGCCCTGCGCCTGATCGCCTTCAGCATCAGGTCGCAGTTCCGGCAGCGGGACATCGCGGTGCGGTTCAGGGGCGACGAGTTTGCCGTCATTTTGCCGGCCACGGGGCTCGATGCCGCGCGTGTCTTTGCCGGCCACGTGCTGCGGCTGCTGGCCGCGCTCAATTATGACCATATAACCGGCGGCGGGTTCGGCACGACGGTGAGCATCGGCGTGGCCGCGTACCCGTCCCACGCGGGCCATCCGAAAGAGCTTGTCGACCTCTGTTTCAGGAGGATGTTCACGGCTCGCGAGGGCGGAGGGGACCGGATCATCAGCGAGGGTCCATGACAGAGCAACAGGACCAGGACCGGATGGACAGCCAGATAGATTTTTTAAGCAGGGTGGAGATCCTGTCGCTCCTCGAGCCGGACGATATCGGCTTCGTCAGCGCACTCTTCACTACACACGAGATCGGCATGAACGAAGTCCTCTTCAGGGAGGGCGACCGCGGGAACGAGCTCTTCATCGTGAAGAGCGGTGCCGTGACAAGCACCCTGCGGCTCAAGGACGGGAGCGACCGGCATATCGCCCGGTTCGGACCGGGCGACTTTTTCGGGGAGATGTCGATATTCGAGAACGCGCCGCGCTCCGCAACCTGCGTCTGCGCGGAGCCGTGCACGCTCCTCGGCCTCCACGAGCGGGACTTCTACCGCATGATCGAGCGCCGTCCCGATATCGCCGTGAAAATAATGTACCGGATGCTCAACATCACCACGCAGCGGCTGCGCGGCACCGGCGAGTTCCTGTCGGACATGGTGCAGTGGGGCGAGGCGGCCCGGCGGCGGTCAATCACGGACGAGCTCACCGGCGCCTATAACCGCCGCTTCCTCGACGACGCGCTGGCGGGCCAGGTGGACCGGGCCAGGAGCGAGGGTTCGCCCCTGTCGCTCGCCATGGTGGACCTCGATTTTTTCCGTGACATCAACGCCGAACACGGGCATGAAGGCGGGGACCGGTGCATCGTGGAGGTCGTGCGGGCCTTCAACAGGGTGCTGCGCGAGGGCGACCTGCTCGCGCGGTTCGGGGGGGACGAGTTCATCGTTCTCATGCCCAATACCCCGTGCGAGACGGCGCTGGAAATCGCGGAACGGGGAAGGGCCGAGGTGGAGTCGCTGGGGCTGATGAAGGGCTGCGGCGGCCGCGAGGGAGGGCTCACGATATCGATCGGCATCGCCTCGTTTCCTGATGATGCTGATGATCCCGCAAAGCTGAAAGAGATGGCAGACCAGGCGCTCTACCTGGCCAAGGAGTGGGGGAGGAACCAGGTGGCGCTCGTTGCGAACGGCGCCTGGAAACCGACCGCCCATCTGATCAAGCGCGCGATAACCACGATATATGAAAAGAACAGAATCGTCGGAAATATCATCGATGCCCTGGGCCACTACAACCACTTTCTGTTTCTGGGCCATAAAAGCCCTGATGAAGACTGCATCGGTTCGATGGTCG
Source organism: uncultured Spirochaetota bacterium (assembly GCA_963827275.1). GTDB lineage: Bacteria > Spirochaetota > UBA4802 > UBA4802 > UBA5550 > RBG-16-49-21. The sequence continues at coordinate 401,041 of CAWHAA010000010.1, read as the reverse complement.
CCTTTGCCCTCATTATAGGCAAGTTCGGGCGGAAGGCCGCGATCTATCTGAGCGAGGGGGTCCACGAGCATTTTCAGTACCTGCTCAACATCTGCACGCATAACGCGATCGACTGCATCGGCCCCGGGGACCGGGTGCCGGGTCCGGTTGATGTCATCGTCGTGTGCGATACGCCGAAGCCGGCGATGATCGACGCGGTCCCTGAAATCATGGGGATGCTGGAGGACCGCCTGATTCTGAAAATTGAGGTGGACCACCACCTCGGCGCCGACAGCCAGTATATCGGCGACGAGGGATACCGGCTGGTCACGGAGGCGACTTCCTCCAGCGAACTGGTGGGCCTCCTGGCCCTCAAGCTGTCAAAGCGCCAGGACATCATGCAGCGGTACAATGTCCAGAACCCGCTTTCCCGGAACGTGATCCTGTCGGTGCTTACCGGGATTGTGGGAGACACCAGCATGGGCCAGTACATAATATCCAGACGGCAGAAGCGCTATTATGATATTTTCAGCAACCTCTATAATTCAATGCTGGCCCAGGAGACGACGAAGGAATCCAACTTCGTCAACAAGGACGAAATCTTCCATGAGATACAGCGGCTTTCATCGGTGGAGGAACGCTGCTACCGGTATATCATAGGCGGAAAAAAATTCTCGCGGCATATCGGGTACACGGTCCTGGGAGAGGATGACATGCGGTACCTCTACGGCGAATTTGACGGTGATACCATTGTATCGGTAACGCGGTCGATCGCCGACCACCTTGCCGAGGAGAGCGGCTTTCTCGGCCTGGTCGCCTATGACGACGGCGAACATTCCGGCCTGGTCCAGTTCCGCCTGCGGCGCGGGCAGAAGTTTAAGACCTTCGACCTGCGAAAGGTCATTGAACTTTTTTCCATAGAAGAGGGGGGCGGCCACGAGGGGGCTGTAGGATTCAGGGTCCCGCGCGGTCAGATCGATGACGTGCAGCGGTATGTGGCGGGACTTATCGAGGGCATAGAAAAGGCGCTCGCATAGCAAGGGCCGCGGCCCGGGACGCCGGCGGAGACGGCACCCCGGGCGGAGAAGTCAGCTCGCCTTTCGCATCGGTTCGGTATCCTGCTTTTTCACGGTCTCGATGAACCGCACTTCCTTTCCGACGATCTTGATCCGCGACTGCTTTTTACCGTCCTGGCCTTCCCAGCGGTCCTGCCGCAGGGTGCCGGCGACCATTATCCTCCTTCCCTTTGAAACATTGCCCGAGCAGTACTCCGCGAGCTTTTCCCAAGTTTCAACGTCGATGAACGATACCTGGGGCTCGGCGCCCTCCTTCGAATAGTGGTTCATCGCCACCGAGAACGTGCACACGTTCTTGCCGGTCTTCGTCTGCTTCAGCACCGGGTCATGCGTCGCGCGTCCTTCAATCGTTACCGTCTGATAGTTTTGCATAGCGCAGCTCCTTTTTTGTTGATTTATCCGGGTAACGAGTCGGGAGGATTAATAATAAAAAGAATTTTTATTATTAATAAAATTATTGGATGAAGATGGTACCGATAACTATCGGTTGAGTTGCTCTGACCCCGGGACAACCGATAACTATCGGTTGACAGGTTGCTCTGACCCCGGGGACTACCGATAACTATCGGCTTGTTGCTGGTCCGGGTTCTTGATCATTTCGGTAACTTTTTTTAACAGGTCGAGGTATTCCGACTGGGCCTGGATGTATTCCCTGACCAGCGGGTTGTTCTCGAGGTCCTTCTGCATGAGCTCATATTCCGAGGTCTGCGGCCTCTGGACGATGCCCCCGGCCGCCATGATGTCGTTCAGCTCCTTCCCCATGGAGATGAGTTTCATGTAAAGTTCCTGCGCGGTGCGGTCTTTGTTCATCCGTGCCAGGCACTCGTTGTAGCGCCTGGTCAGCTCGTGCCCGCGTATGGACGCGGAAAGCTCCCTGGCTTTTTCTATGATGAGGGCAATGTCGTCAGGCATGCGCGGCCGCTCCCCGTTCCGGTCGTATCATCAGGACTTTTTCTTTTCCCGTTCATGTACCGCGGCGACCATCTGCTTGAAGAGCTCGTAGAATTCCTTCAGCTCGTCCTTCTGACGGAGCGGTCTGAGCGTCGGCTGCCGGCCCGCAATGATGTCCTTCATGAAGCTGGATATGACGTATATGGGTCCGGATACCCGGTGTGTCTGCCTGATGAGAATGATATACAGGGCCACGCATTGGACGAGGATCACCAGGATGATCGCCCACAGCAGTATCCTGTTGTAGGTTATGATTTTCGTGTTATACTCGGTGATGTTGTTCAGGGTCTCCATGTTTTTTTCATGGTTATGGGTGTTCTGGATTATGGCTGCCTTCGTGGCGGGGTCCATGACGGCCCGTGGTATTTCCGAGAGCGACGTAAATATGTTGTTTTCAATCTCGTAGATATTCGATATCTTATGGCTGTTTTCCCTCAGTATGCCGTTGTTGTATACCACGCTGATGGTAATGGCGCCCAGGATGACGGCCGTGATGATCGACACGATGCCGATTATCGAAAAGGTCGTCCGCAGCTGGTACTGCTTGTCGATGAGATAGGTTTTCCGCTTTTTCATGTGGGACCTCGGGAATGGTTCAGATTGGCGCCGCGCTGCCGATGCCCTATATATGAAGGATAGATGGTTAAAGTCAATATATTTTCATATGGACACGGTGCGTCGAAGCGGGGACGGAGTGGGGCGGGCGCCGGATCATGATCTGCGGTGATTCGTGTCAAGGTCCCCGGCGGTCCGCGCCCGTAAGGTCAGCGCCGGTGAGGTATGAGCCCCTGAGGTCGGCGTTCCCCGGGAGGAGCCCGTACACGGTTTCATTCCAGTGCGCCATATAGCCGGAACCGTTTGAGCGGATATACGGGTAACCCGATCCCTCGGTATTGTCCGGGTTGAGGACCTCGGCCCCCTGCCATGACGCGGTGTACCGGTTGGCGAATATTTTGTCCGATGTTCCGTCACCCTGGAACCATACCGCGCAATAACCGCTCCCGTCTGATGTCACTTCGGGATTATAGGCATAATTATCGCCATTGTCAATGGCCTCTGCCTCGCTCCAGCTGCTGCCGTCGTAGAAGCTCGCGTAAACAGTATAATATGTGCCGTCATACTGGTGCCACACGCAGCAGAAGGTGGAGCCGTTGGACGCGACGCGCGGGCTCTGGGCCGTATTGCCGCTGGTTTCGAGCAGCGAGGCGACGCCCCACCCGGCATTGTATATGTTCGCGTAAATATCGTTTGACCCGGTTTGGAACACGATCACATACCGGGAGGCATTGCCGGCGACGCTATAATTGGATGGATACGCTCCCGCGTCCACAGTCACGCCCGCCGACCATGATGAAGACGCGTACACGGCCGCGAAAAGCCTGTTGTTCTCACGCCAGGTGACGCAATACCCGGCGCTGTTTGTCGAGATCGCGCACACGTCAGGATAATCAGTGGTATCGATAAGCCGCGCCGGAGTACCCCACGATGTGCCGTTATGGACAGCCGCGTACAGGTTGTGTCGGTCTGTATCATACTGGCGCCACACCGCGCAGTACCCGCTGCCGTTTGAGGACACATTCGGCGCGTCCGTCTGGGTGCTGTTCCCCGATATTTTGACCGGTGCGCCCAGCGTCCCGCCGCTCCATGGCCTGGCATATATGATTGAATTCCTGCCGTATACGACCATGAAGCCGGCGCCGTTGCTGGCGATCCGTATGTAGTTGGAATTGATATTATCGGCGAATTCCAGCGGCGCGGACCATTCGCCCGTGCCGGGATCATATATGGAGTAGACGATATGCGAGTCACTGCCTGCGTCCGAATACCAGACCGCCATTCCGTACCCGGCATTGTTGAATGCCGTGTAATAGCTTGAATACCTATTCAATGCGAGTGTACTGCCGTTAAGCATTACCGCGGTAGCGGAAACATCCCCGCCATCATCTCCGCCGCCGTCATTGCCGGCGGCAACCGGAAGCGGAAGGATCGATGTTTTGGATTGTTGCTTACATGAAACAATTGTCAGGGAAAAACAGACCATCAGCAGAGCTGAAACAAGAATTCCCCCCGGTTTCAATGCCATAAACTGTGCAATTTGGCTAATTATGTCAGATAGGGTTTTATTTAGCAAACATAATTTATATGATCATAAAATAACTTACATGGGGAATATATTATCCGGGAAAAAGTTCCTTGCAATATCGGGAATCATGTGACATAATTGGTATTGACTGGATGATGATGGCGGATCTGTAGTCTCGCAACAGAGTAAAAGCCATAAACAGTTGCCTTGTGTTTTAAACAGCAAAGGATTTTGATCAGTTTAAGAAAATGAGCCGGGATCTTTACCACGTCCAATTTGAGTAACTACTATGGAGGAGGCTAGACTGGCGCATAATGGATGAGCAGGCATGGGACAGGATATCAGGGGATTATTATTCGGAAATATTAAGCCCTCTTAAAGACGCCATGCACAATCCGCTGATCGACGACCTGAAAGCCCTCAGGTCAAAGAAATTATCGGTCATTGAGCTGGGTTGCGGCATCGGGGAGCTTGTTCCTTTCCTTGATGAAAATTTCAGGACCGTCACCGCGATTGACTTCTCCCAGGAGATGATCGCACTGGCGAAAGCGAACAACCCCGGGTCTGACGCGAATTTTCTGGTCATGGACATTGCCGGCATGGCGGGCATGGAAGCGTCTTTCGATGCCGCGGTGGCCGTGAACTCAATCCTCGCCTCGGACCTTGTGAAGCTGAACAGGATGATATGCGAAGCATTCAAAATCCTCAAACCGGGAGGAAGATTGTTCGCCATCATTCCGGCAATGGAGTCCTATATTTACCAGAACATGCTTTTTGTCGACCGGGAACTGGAAAAGGAAGCCTCCCAGAAAAAAGTGATGCTGCAGGCGTCCAGGAAGCTGGACCACAAGTCCTATGACGCGTTTCACGGATTAATTGACTTTGACGGCGATGTACAGAAGGCCTTTTACCGCTTTGAAATTGTATACAGGTTCGGCAAGGCCGGTTTCGCCGACTTTGACATCGTGAGGGTCCCGTACCGGTGGACCAGGTGGAGAGAGGCGGGGCAGATGTATTACCCGAAGGAGGACCCGCCCTGGGACTGGTATTTCACCTGCGTGAAGCCAAAGTAAGCGGGCCTGCAATGACCGATACGCCTGTCCGCCAACCGGCCCTCATTGTCACTTACCACGTCCCCCCGACGGGGGCCAGGGGGCGGTAGGGTGATCGGACCCTGATTCGTGACCCGCGCGGGCGGGGGGAATCATATCCTGAAGACGCGGTCCACCAGCCCCAGGTCAGACAGCATCGAGAAGAACAGGCGGAGCGGAAACCCGATGATGTTCGTCGCCGACCCGCGGAACCCCTCCACGATCATCCCGCCGTGCTCCTGGAAGGCGTAGCTGCCCGCCTTGTCCCGGTAGTCGATTGCCCCGAGGTACCGGATGATCCCTTCGCGGTCGAGCTTTTTAAACCGCACCTCGGTCGTCTCCCGGCCGGACACGGTCCTGGTCTCCCCCGGCCGTTCGGCCGCGCAGAGGGTCAGGGCGGTGATGACCTGGTGCGTCCGGCCGTTCAGCCGCGCAATCATCGCCACCGCATCATCGAAGTCGGCCGGCTTGCCGATGACAAGGCCGTCGATGGTGACGATGGTGTCCGCGGTGATGACCAGCGAGGGGCAGGCGGGCAGGGCGCCCGTTTCCAGGATGGCCCGGCATTTTTCTTCCGCTATCCTGACGGCGAACGCGGCCGGGACCTCGGATGCCATCGGCGTTTCATCGATAGAAGGGTGCGCGGTACTGAAGTCGTCCACCAGCGATGCCACGATGCGTTTACGTCTCGGGGATGAGGAGCCCAGGAGTATATTCATGGACTATTTCAGTATGACCTTTTCGTTCAGCTTGTACACGTTGGTCACGTTCTTGATGTTCTTCAGCCGGTGTATGATCTCCTTGAGATGGTCATTGCCCCTGACCTCGAGGATGAACTTGAATACGGCGTGCTTGCTCTCCTCGACGTACGCCTCGGCCTTTATTATGTTGGTCTTGCCCAGGGAGATCTCGTCCGCGACGTCTTTGAGAAGGTTGGGGCGGTCGATGGCCTCCACGGCGACCTTGATGGGATAGAAGGTGTCGGGTGAGCCCTCCCAGACGATGTTGATCATGCGCTCCGGCTCGCCCGCCAGGCGCTTGAGCGAGGGGCAGTTGCGCTTGTGCACCGTGATGCCCCTGCCGCGGGTGATGAACCCCACGACGTCGTCCCCCGGTATCGGCTGGCAGCACTGGGAGAGCCGTATCAGGACGTTGGACGCCCCGTTGATCGTGATGCCGGTTTTTTTCTGCTTCGAGACGGTCTTCAGCTTTATCTGCTCGTCCTGGGGAATGGCCACCGCCACGGTCTTGTCGTCCCTGCGGGCCTTGTCCTCCTTCCGTCCCTTCTCATCGTGATGTTTTTCCTCATGGTGTTTTTCCTCTTCCTGAGGCTTGGTCCCGGCTTCCATCTGCCTGCGGACCCATGCGCGGATCTTGTTCCGCGCGCCGGGGGACACCACCAGCTTGAGCCACGACTCGGACGGGTGCCCCTTCTTGCTGGTCATGATCTCCACGATGTCGCCGCTCTTCAGCCGCGTCTTCAGCGGCGCCATGGCGTTGTTCACCCGGGCGCCCACGGTGGTATTGCCCACCTGCGTGTGGATGGCGTAGGCGAAGTCGAGGGGCGTCGCGCCCGTGGGGAGCTTTATGATCTTGCCCTTGGGCGTGAATACAAAGATCTCGTTGTCGTAGAGGTCCATCTTGAGGCTTTTCATGAACTCGCGGGTGTCCCGGAGGTCTTCCGGGTGCTCGGTGATGTCCTTGAGAAAGGCGAGGGCCCTGCTGTTTTTTTTCAGCGCACCGGGGTCCTCCTTGTAGAGCCAGTGGGCGGCGATCCCCATCTCCGCGGTCGCGTGCATCTTCTCCGTGCGGATCTGCACCTCCAGCCGGTGCCCGTCGGGGCCGATCACCGTGGTGTGGAGCGACTGGTACATGTTCGATTTCGGGACCGCGATGTAGTCCTTGAAGCGCGTGATGATGGGGGACCAGAGGGTGTGGACCACGCCCAGCACGCCGTAGCAGTCCCGTATCTCCTTGGTGATGATCCGTATCGCCCTGATGTCATAGATCTCCTCGAAGGTCTTTTCCTGCTCAACGATCTTCTTGTGGATCGAGTAGTAGTGCTTGGCCCTTCCCGTTATGACCGCGTCGATGTTGAGGCTGTTGAGGCGCTCCAGCAGGAGGGCGCGGACGCTGTCCAGATACGCCTCCAGCTCGGTGTTCCGCTGCGCGATGTTGTTCCTGATCTCATTGTATTCGTCCGGCTCGAGCACGCGGAAGGCCAGGTCTTCCAGCTCGCCCGATATCTTGGACATCCCCAGGCGCCGGGCCAGGGGGGCGTATATGTCCAGTGTCTCCCGGGCGACGCGCTCCTGCGTCTCGGGCGGCTGGAACATGATGGTGCGCATGTTGTGGAGCTTGTCCGCGAGCTTGATGATGATGACGCGGACGTCCTTGACCGTGGCGATGAGCATCTTCCTGAGTGTCGCGGCCTGCGCCGTTGCCTTGGTCCTGCTTTTAATGGACGAAATCTTGGTGACGCCGTCCACCATGAGGGCGACGTCCGTCCCGAAGACCTTTTCGATCATGTCGAGCGTGGTCCCGGTGTCCTCGACCGTGTCATGCAGCAGGGCCGCGGCGATGGTATCGGTGTCCAGCTTGAACCCGGCGAGGATGATGCCCACCTCCAGCGGGTGGACGATGTAGGGCTCGCCGGAGAGCCGCACCTGGCCCTCGTGCGCCGCGTTGGCGAAAAGATAGGCCTTCTGGATGACCGTGAGGTCGATCTCCGGGTTGCTGATCTTTATCATCTTGAGCAGGGTGCCGATGTCCCTGCTGCGGATTTTCAGTTCTATGTCTGCCATACCGGCATTAATTGAGCGCACTGTGCGCCTGAAGTCAATACTAATTTAAGGGCCGGGTGCCGCGCCGTATCTATAAAATTCCATCATATATAAGGGCAAATAAGGCTTTATGAAAACCGGTCATTATCCGAAAATATAAAAAATAGTATATGCGTCCCAGTGCATATGCTACGGCGGCACCCGGCGCGGGCCGGACCGGGCAAATCAAGGGCAAGGAAAACGTCAATGCATGCAAGAAAAAAGGGGATGGCGCGGCGGCTTGTACCGCTGGTCCTGTTGATGAGCTTCACCTGGGCGGCGAGCCTGTATCCGCAATTTCTTGAAGACGAAGAGGAAAAGGCCCCGGATGACATGGCCCGCAGCATAACGGCCGAGACGCCGCCCGCCGCACCTGACGGATCATGCGTGATCAGGGTACGCTGGCAATTGAACCCGCAGTTCGCCGGAGAAGAATATATCGTGGCGAAGTCCGACAGCGTTATTGACACCGCTGAAAAGGTCCGCGCCGCGCGGGTGATTGCAACGGTAAAGGGGGCGGAACAGAACAGCTTTGATGACAGCGGCTGCGTCCCCGGTTCTTACTACTATGTCGTGCTTTCAAAAAAGAGCATCGTGGAAAACAGGATGGGCCTCTTCCGCGACGGCAATTATACCGGCGAACCGGCCGTTATCGGCGCTCGCGGGGAGGAGCTGCTGGTGGCGGGAATCGCTGCGGCGGAGATCGAAAAATTCAAGGTCCGCCTGGCCTGGGTAAACCCCGACATGACGGGCGTTTATTATTACATATACCGGTCGCGGGAGGCCATCGATTCCGTTGCGCGTCTCGATGCGGCGGACAAGCTCGGCACCGTGACCGATGCGGAAGAATTTCTCGACGAGGGCATCACCGAACCGGGCGACTATTATTATGCGGTCACCGCGCGTTCCCTCAAGGGGAAGGAAAACCGGTCCCTGGTGCCCGGTGCGAACTTCACCACCCAGGGGGTAGCGGTGCGCCTGAGCGCTCCCGCGCCTGAAACGGTCGCCATTACATCTATCAATGCCAGGGCCGGGGGGGACGGCGTGATTGTCGGCTGGAATTTCACCGGCAGGGGAGAGGGGAACATGCACCGCCTGTTCCGGTCCGCGAAGCTCCATACGGCGTCGGGCGAGGTCACGGACGGAGAGGTTTTACAGGAAATTGACATATCCCGCAGGGAATACCGGGACCCGGTAACCCTTCCGGGGGCCTACTATTACGGCCTTGTTCCTTCCGGGGCCGCCGGCAGCGCAGCCGTTGAGCTGGTGCCGGGGGTGAATATCACCAGGACCCCCGTTGTCATTAAAGAAAGAATAAAGAGACCGGAAATAAAGATAGATCTCGCCGAAACGGATGATATCGACCGGATCCTGAGACGGACCTTCTTCAAGGGTAAATACCGGAATGCGATAAAAGAATTGCTCAATCTCCTGCGGCGTACCGATAATAAAGGGGTGACTGCCAAGGCCGGGCTCTTTATCGGCAGATCATATATCGAGCTGGGAGAATACCGGAAGTCGCTTGATTACCTGTTCGCTAAGGACGTGAAGGCGTATTTTCCGAAACAGTCTGCCTTCTGGCAGGATTTTGCGTTGACCCGATTGAAGAATTATTAACTATAACAGCGTTATTCGAGGGCATATGAAAAAAGAAGGAATTATAATCGGAGCGGTTTTGATCGTCATAGGCATAGGGCTCTTTGCCTACTATAACAACTTCATCAGGCACGAACGGGAGGCCACGGAGCTCCTCACCGAGGGGAAGCTCGTGTACGAGCGGGGTTCGCGCGAGGCGATCAACGATTCCATAACAATTTTTTCAAAAGTCATAGCCCGCTATCCCGGCACCAAGGCGGAAACGGAATCGTATTTATTCATCGCCCAGTGCTACGAGAAGATGGACCTGAACCGGCTGGCCTACCTGAAATACGTGTACATCCTGAAAAACGGCCGTGACCTTGACCCCGCCCTCACCGCGGAGGTAAAGGCAAGGATCGCCCGGCTCACGGTGATGAAGCGCCACACGGAGGAGGGCATCCATCAGCTCCTTTCACTGCTCAATAATTCCGACAACAAGGAATTCAGGAGCAGGGTCTATTCGGAGCTTGGACACACCTACCTCCAGATGAAAGAATACGAGAAATCAAAACGCATGTTCGATATCGCCCTGGTTGAAAACGGCAACAACGAGGAAGCGTTACTCGGGAAGGCCCGCGCCTACAAGCGTCTCGGCCAGAACGACCTGGCCTTCAGCACCTATGAGTATTTCCTCAAGTATTACGGCGCCATGAGCCCGTACGCGGAAGATGTGCGGGAAGCCTATGTCCGCCAGGTATACCGGACCGGCCACGAGAACTACCGCAAGGGTAACTACACGTCGGCCATATCCTATTTCAAGCGGCTCCTGAACAATTTCCCGGAGAACGATTACGCCGAGAACTGTCTCTACTGGATCGGGCAGTGCAATTTTGCCCTGCATAAATACGGCACGGCCATTAATTATTACGACCGGGTGCTCATGCAGTATGGCGGGCGTAAGGGCGAGGACGCCCGGATACGGAAGGGCTATGCCTATTTCATGCTGAAGAAATTCGACCTTGCCGCCCGCGAATTCCAGATATATATCAACAATTACCCGCGCGGCCGCTTCATCGACACGGCCCGCAAGTGGAAGGGCATGAGCACACAGGAGATGCTCTACCGGATACAGAGAAGAGTGCTCCCGGAGATCGATGCAGACAGCAACGGCGAGAAGAAGGTCGAACGCGATGACAGGGCGCGGCCCTCTGAAGTGACGACGGACAAGGCAATGAGCGGAAAGCCGCAGGGGGGCGGGCAGGAGTACGCTGAATACGAGAACGTCGGGGAGCTCTAGCGCCGCAGCCGCCGCAACAGAGCGGCGGTTTTTCCAACGATCGGAGAGCGATCAGTGACAGGGACAATCGAAAAACCCCCGCCGTCGGCGGGGGTTTTTATGTTAGGCTGCCGGGGGAGGGGGACTTCCTACGGCCGCTCCTTGACCGTGACCCAGAGGTTGACCTCGGCCTTCTCCCTCCACACGGTCACCTGCAGGTTCTTCCCGATCTCCATTTTCCCCACGAAGCTTACCAGGTCGGTATAATCCTGTATGGCCTTGCCGCCGACACGGAGAATGACGTCCCTGACGCGCACCCCGGCCATGTCGGCCGGCCCGTCCTTCTCCACCGCCCCGACCAGTGCGCCTTCCGGCTTTTTAAGGCCGAGCTCCTTCGCGAATTCCGGGGTGAGAGGGGATATCTGTACGCCGATATACCCGCGCTTGACCTTCCCGTACTTCTGGAGCTGGCCCAGCGTCTCCTTGACGGTATTGATGGGGATGGCGAACCCGATGCCGAGGCTGCCGCCGGTGCTGGAGTATATCATGCGGTTCATGCCGATCACCTCGCCGTCGAGGTTGATGAGCGGACCGCCGCTGTTGCCGGGATTGATGGAGGCGTCGGTCTGTATGTGCGAGACCCCGGTATCATTGTACACGTGCCGTCCCGTTGCGCTGATGATCCCGGTGGTAATGGTCTTGTCCAGGCCGAACGGGTTCCCTATGGCGACGACCATGTCGCCTATTTTGACCCGGTCCGAGTTGCCGAAGTAGACCGGCGTGAATTTCCCCGTAGCGGTGATCTTCAGCAGCGCGATGTCGGTGAGCTGGTCCGACCCGACCAGCGTTGCCTTGTAGTCCTTGTTGTTGATCCTGACGGTCACCGAATCCATGTTCGACACCACATGGTGATTGGTGCAGATATAGCCGTCGCTGGTGATGACGAACCCGGTCCCCAGGCCTTTTTGCTTCTGCGCTTCAGGCTGGACGCCCCGCTTCCCGAAAAATTCCCTGAAGAAGGGATCGTCCATGAAGGGATCGCGGTACCGCGGCTGGACGGTTTTCTCGGTGCTGATAAACACGACGCTGTTTTTATACTGCTCGTACACCTTCTGGAACGTGTTCTGCAGTTCATATACCGGCGAGTTCCGGTTCTCCTGCCTGAGGGGCGACTCCCTCCCGGTTTCGCCGGGGAACCCGGAATCGGCCCGCGCCGCTGCTGCGGCAAGCGCCAGAGAAAAAAACAGGGCAGCCAGTTTTATCCCGCCATGCTTCATGTCTTCATTCCTCCTGCTGCTGCCGGGGCCTTGCGCGGCCGTCGTCGGCCGCTGTCAGTATCCCCTGGCGGCCCCGGGTGCTGTTGAATACACTGATGAAATGAGTGTACGCCGGGACAAAAAAGTTACAAGCGTTTTTACGGGGGTTCCGGCGCGCACCCCATATTTTTTGTCCGTAATTTTTACTGCTTGAAAAAAAAAGACGCACGATAAATTATTGCTATTTTAAATCGCAATTTTAAAAGATGAAATCATTGGAGGCCTGTTATGAACAGGATGTTTGCCGTAATCGCGTCACTAGTCATGTTATCGCTCTCCGTGCCGGCGGTATCCCAGGACAGGCCCGACCGCCAGAAGCCCGAGATCGAGAAGCAGCAGGCGGCAGATGCGGGAGCGAAGGAAGACTCGGCCCGGAAAGACCCGAGCAAGCTCTGGGTCGATCTTTCGTGCCTCATGTACATGGAATGGGCCTATTTTACCGGGTTCAAATACACCGGTGCGAGCACCTGGGGAAAAGTCTCCCGGTGGGGGATCAATACAGGCGATTACCTGGCGGCGTGGTCGGACCCCACGAAACTTACCGGCGAAGAGCCGTCCAATTATTCATATAAAGACAGCAATTCATTCAGGCTCAACCGGGCTTATATAACAGTAAAAAAGCGGCTCGGCGAGATATTCAGCGCGAAGATCACCGTTGATATCGACCCCAAGAGCTCTGATTTTCTCTACCTGAAATACGGCTTTATCCAGCTCTACAAGGAATTCGGCACGCCGGTCGGCCCCATCGGCCTGAAGGCGCAGGTCGGCAAGATCGGGACCCCGGTCGTCGGGATCACCGACAGACTCTCCGACCTGCGGTGGATCGGACAGAACTATCTCAACAATTCCAAGATGATACTGAACGGGAAGAGCTTCGACGACTCCGCCGACCTGGGCGGCATGGTGTCGCTCGCGCTCTTCAACATGGTAACCCTCGAATACATGATCTCAAACGGCGAGGGCGTGAGGTCGGACCACAACGAGACATACGCGGGCAAGTCCCACACCCTCCTTGTGTCGGTAAACCCGGTTGATTACCTGAAAAACCTCACGGTCAATTTCTACGGGAGATGGGAAGACACGAACAAGAACAGGATCGAAGAGGACGCGGCGGGACTCCCCGTCAAGTATCAGGGCATCGATAAAAGAAGCTACCTGGGCGCCGGTATCGCCTGGTACAGCGATTATCTGAAGGTCGGCGCGAACTTCTTTGCGCCGGAGATGCAGTACTCCAAGACGACGTTCATATATCCCTTTACGGGCTACACGCCGCGCTACCGGCAGCGTTTCCTGATGGTGGATGCATGGTTCAACTTCAACCTCGGCGCGATCGTCAGGCCGGCGCCGGTCCTTATCATCGGCCGGGCCGCGTGGGGCAGGGAGCTGAAAAGCCTCTTTGCCAACGGACGCCGTTCGAACGAGACGCTCGTGCTGGGCGCGGGAATCGGGTACCAGTTCAGCGACTATTTCCGCATGGTGCTCTACTATGAGACCGTCAGGTACCATGTCGCGACGTCGCTGCATGACATAACGAAAAAAGACCCGACGCCGAACAACAACGTGTACATAAAGGCAGAAGTGCAATTCTAAGGAGTGACGGCGCAATGACGCGCCGGGGGAGATGATTGATGCAGGCGAAGGGCAACCCGAAGATCATAGCCATGCTCAAGTCGAAAATCAGGAACATCCCTGATTTTCCGAAAAAGGGCATCATATTCAGGGACATCACGACGCTCCTCAGCGACCGGGAAGGCTACCGTATGACCATCGACGCCTTCATCAGGCGCTACAAGGGGATGGAGATCGACTGTATCGCCGGGATAGAAGCGCGCGGTTTCCTGATCGGCGGGGCGATTGCCTACGAGCTCAGGAAGGGGCTCGTGCCGATCCGCAAGAAGGGGAAGCTCCCCTATGAGACGGTCTCGCATGAATACGCGCTGGAATACGGCACCGACTGCATCGAGGTGCATATCGACGCCATCAAAAAGGGCGAGCGGGTCCTGATCATCGACGACCTCCTCGCCACCGGCGGCACCTCGCTCGCCTGCGCGAAGCTGGTGGAAAAACTGGGCGGGGTCGTCGTCGAGATCGCCTTCATCGTGGACCTGCCGGACCTGGGGGGCCGCAAGAAAATCGAAGCGGCGGGATACAATCACTACAGCCTGGTCGAGTTCGAAGGAGAGTGACGGCTCCATTCATACAGGGCGATGGAGAGCGCCACGGGCGCGTTGAGCGACTCCACCGCGCCGCTGATCGGGACGGATACGGACTGCGCCTTCAGCGAATCCGGCAGCCCCGGCCCCTCGATCCCCGGCAGGAGGAGGAACCGGTCGGGGAACACGCACGAGGAGAGCGGCGCCCCGCCCGCGTCGAGGGTGATGATCCGCGGCATCGCCTCCGCTAAAAGGCCGGGGAGCTCGTAGAGGGACGGTCCTTTTTCAATATCGGCGCCGAACACGGCCCCCGCCGAGGTCCTGACCGATTTCGGGTGGAAGGGGTTGGCCGCTTCCTTCAGCATGATGATCTTCTTTACATTGAATCCCACCGCCGAGCGTATCGCCGAACCGACATTCACCGGGTCCTGGAACGGGATGAGGAGAGTGCAGCCGGGCCCGATGGAAAGGTCCCATGTCTTCATCTCCGGAACGCCCGCCGACAGCAGCGGGCCGCGGGTGTTGAACAGGTCCAGCTCGCTGTAGAGCGCCTTCTTCATGACCAGGAGCGAGCCCCGGGCCGCAAACTCCCTGATGATGCCGTCCATGCCGGCATCATCTTCGACATGGCCATCGCAGAGGACAAGCTCCCTGACGGGGACCGTCCCCCCGGCAACTATCTCGCGTATGATCTTTTTCCCCGCCACCAGTATTGACCCGCTCTTGCGGATCCCGTCGCCGGCGGACAGCTTTTTCAGCTCCCTGAATTTTTTGTTTTCTTCGGACGTGATGGCGGTGCCCGTCGTCGCGCTCAGGTCTTTCAGTATCGCGTAGGTTTTGCGCGAGCCGCCGGTTTCCTTTCTGAATACTATGATCCGGCGCTCATGGTCGGTGTGCGGCAGGGTGTAGTGACGGTCGGTCTCCAGGGAATAGGCCGAGCGGTTGTCGTCCGACAGCGCGTCAAGGTCGCGGTCCGCGTCGGGCCCTTTCATGAATATGGCCTTTCCCCCCCGCGGCAGAAGGTGAAAGACCCGGGTGAGGGTCTCATCGACCGTCTCGAGGGCGCGGGTAATCACGCCCTGCACGGCGAAGTCGGTAAGGCCGGTCACCATGTGGGGATAGACCCGCACGGCGCCGAGGCCGATGGCGCGCGCGGTCTCTTCGAGAAACGCGGCGCGCTTTTTCCGCGGTTCAGCCAGGATGATGTCCAGGCCCGGGATATATATCTTCAGGGGGATGCCGGGGAACCCCGCGCCCGAGCCGATGTCCATGAGGGGCGAGGGGAGCTCCACGTATTCGGTGAAGTAGATCGAATCGACGAAGTGCTTTATCACGATGTCTTCAAAGGATTTCAGACGCGTCAGGTCGAGGGCCTCGTTCTGCTCCATCAGGAGCTCATAGTAGCCGCCGAACTGCCCGACCTGGCGCGGGGACAGGTCGAATCCGCAGGCGCGGAAGATCTCGTTCATTCTGTCTGTCAGTTCTTTACGTTCCATGCGCGTCTCATATCGTGCCGACGGGGGAGGGCTCTTCCACGTCGCAGGTGTAGATTTTTTCCAACAGGATGACCGGCACCGTTATGCCACCGGTGAATTCCTTAGTGACGGTGCCGAAAGGGGTGAATCCGAGCTTTGCATAGAGCATCATGGCGGTGTTGTTCTCCTGCCAGCAGGACACGAGTATCCGCGGCGTTTTATATTTTTCAATGGCGATGCCGATCATTCCTCTGACAAGGAATTGTCCCGCTCCCTTTTTTCTCCTGCGCGCGTCTATGATGACGTTGCCGAGGGTGCACTCGACATTGTTTTTTATATCGAACAGGTTCGCGAAGCCGATGGGGGTAGTGCCCGCCAGCAGCACCGATGAATCGGAGCGTGCTTCAATGGAACGCCGAAGGTCCTTCGCCGTGAGGGGCCAGCCGGCGTTCGGGAACGCGTAATGCAGCTCCCGCTCGTCAGCGAAAAACCCGGGGATGATCCCGAAGTCCGCATCGGTGACGCCGCGTATGGAATACATGTCCGTGCCCTCCGCCGACAGGCAGTGACCGCGCGCCCGCAGGGCGCCGGGGCCTACCTGTTCAGCTTTGATCTGCAGTACCCGACGATCCGGTCAGCCGATACCGTTTCCTGTTCGCCGCTCTTCAGGTCCTTCACGGTATACGTGCCGGCGGCGAGCTCGTCCTCTCCGATCACCAGCGCCAGGGCCGCGCCCTCGCGGTCCGCCTTCTTGAACTGCGCCTTGAACCCCTTTGACGCGGGGTCCAGGTCGGCGGAAAAGCCGTTTTCGCGCAGCAGCCTGCAGACGGAAACAGCCCGCGCGAGCGTATCGCCGCCGGTGTGGGCGATGTAGAGGTCTATGCCCGCGGAAGGGGCCGTATTCCCGTCAAGGAGCAAATCCATCCGCTCGATGCCCGCGGCGAACCCGACGGCGGGCGTGGGCCTGCCGCCGAACTGCTCCACGAGGTTGTCGTACCTCCCGCCGGCGGCAAAGGCGTTCTGCCCGCCCAGGCGCTCGGTGACGAACTCGAAGGTGGTCCTGGTATAGTAGTCGAGGCCCCGCACCAGGAGGTGGTCCTCGGTGTAGTCGATGCCGGCGCCGGCAAGGTATCCCTTCAGCGCTTCGTGGTGCGCCGCGCACGCGTCGCACAGGAACGAAGTGATCCGGGGCGCATCCTTTTTAAGGGGCTGGCAGGACTCCTGCTTGCAGTCCAGGAGGCGCAGGGGATTGCGTCCGAGCCGGGACGCGCAGTCCTTGCAGAGCAGGTGTTGTACCCCGGAATAGTAGCCGGTAAGCTCCTTTACGAAATTCACGCGGCATGCGGGGCAGCCGATGGAATTGACGAGCAGGCGGTATCCCTCGATGCCGCACCGCTTCGCAATGGCGTCCATCATGGCGATCACCTCGAAGTCGTGGTAGGGGTCGCCGCTCCCGAAGAGCTCCGCGCCGAACTGGTTGAACTGGCGCAGGCGGCCCTTCTGGGGACGCTCGGCCCTGAACATCGGGCCAATGTAGAAGAACTTGCAGGTCGCGAGGCGGTTGTATTCGCCGTTTTCCACGTAGGCACGCACCACCGACGCGGTCCCTTCGGGCCGCAGCGTCAGGCTCCGGCCGCCCCGGTCCTCGAAGGTGAACATCTCCTTGGAAACGATGTCGGTCTCGTCGCCCAGGCCGCGCACGAAGACCTCGGTGAATTCCATGACGGGGATGACGATCTCGCGGAAGTTATAGAGCCGGAACATCCCGCGGGCCGCGTCAGTGATCAGGTCGCGCCTGCCGATCCGGTCCGGGAAGACGTCCTCGATGCCTGGGGGTTTTGTCAACATAATGTCCTCAATTGTGGTATCGTCTTGCTCCCTGTCTGGGGAGTGCCCCCTCCGGCCTCCCTTCGACAAGCTCAGGGCAAGTCGGCCATATCCCCCATTCAGGGGGAGGTGAGGGCTTGAGGGGTGAAACAATTAATAGTTATATCACTCTATTTTGTCAAGAGTACTACAGTGGTAGTTTTATTATTTTATATATACCGGACCGGGAGTTCTCCCGGGAGCAGGCGACAGGATGTCGCCGGTTCCGCCGTAGTTCGACAGGCTCACTAACCGTCAACGCTACTTTCGTCAGGAAACTTTCAACGGTTGCCGAGCTTGTCGAGGCATACGAGGCGGACGAGCGGGATGACTCCGGTCCGCCGTACATATGTATCAGAACCTCTTCCGCAGAATCGCCCCCTCGCCGAGCTCGCGGTCGAAGGTGATACGGTACAGGGCGTTGGGCCGCGCCAGGTCAACGCTCGCGCCTTCGCCGTCGCGGATCTCCTTCACGACGAAGCTGCCGTCCCGTATAGTCCCCTGTATCGGGAAGATCGCCTCCACCGTTTCGTTCAGTCGTATCGGGTTGCTGGTCTTCACGAGCGCGGCGCCGTCGCGGGACGCGCCGGAACGGTACCCAAGGAACATCGCCTTTTTTATATAGGGGATGGGCGTGAACCCGCCGCCCTCAAATTCGTTGAACAGGTCGGCGGTGTAGGGGCGGTGGCTCACCAGGTCGAGCTCCTCCCGGTAGAAGGGGAGGTTCGCTTCGAATCCGGGCGTGCCGGCGCACCCGGCCGCGTGGCGGTAGATGCGCGCGGTGTTCGCCGTGTAATAGACGGACTTCATCCTTCCCTCGATCTTGAAGGCGTCCACGCCCGCGTCGATATACTCGCCAAGGCGGTCAACAAGGCAGAGGTCCTTTGACGACAGGAGCTCGGTGCCCGCCGCGTGCTCCTGTATGTCGATATGGCCCCCCGGCCGCTTCTCCTCCACGAGGGAGTAGCGCCACCGGCACGCCTGCGCGCAGTCGCCCCGGTTCGCGTCGCGGCCGGCCAGGTAGCGCGACAGGAGGCAGCGCCCCGAATAGGCGATGCAGAGCGCGCCGTGGACGAACACCTCGATCTCGGCGTCCGTGTTGTCCCGTATCATCCGTATCTCTTCGACCGTGGCCTCGCGTGCCAGCACGATCCGGTCCACGCCGGCCCGGTGCCAGAAGCGCACCGCCAGGTGGTTCAGCGTGGACATCTGGGTCGACAGGTGCACCTGGCAGGTCATCCCCGAGTCTTTTATAAGCGCCATCATGCCCGGGTCGGAGACCATGACCGCGTCGAAGGAAAACTCCCGCATGTTCGAGATATACCGTTCTGCAGCGGGTATCTCCTTTTCGTGCAGGAACGAGTTCATCAGGAAGACGGCCTTCGCGCCATGCTCGCGGCAGAAGCCGAGGGCCTCACGGATGTCATCGCGGGTAAAATTGTCGGACTGTATCCGGAGGTTGTGGGCCTCCCCGCCGAAATAGACCGCGTCAGCGCCGTAGAGGACCGCGAACTTCAGTTTTTCCAGGTTGCCGGCGGGGGCCACGATTTCGGGGCGTTTGTGTGATGGTCGGGTCATGGTGCATCAATTGTTCATCGCGGGGCCCCGGGCGGCAAGTAAAAAAAAATATGGACAGGCGCGGCCGGGTGGAGTAGTATAGGGCGGCAATAATTAATTATTACCCCGACGCAGAAGGAGGTCACCTTTGAAAAAATCAACAATCGCCTGCCTGTCCCTTGCCGCCATCCTGTACGGCGCGGCCGCACCCGCTCCCTCGCACGCGGTGGAGGTGGGGATAGGGGTCAACGGCATGTATGACATGTGGAAGCCGGCGTTCCAGAGGCTCCATTACGGCGAGCCGTGCAAGATGGCCGGGTATAATCTGAAAAACGACAAGGACGGGTCCCTCATGCTGGGCCCGGAGCTGGGCATTTATACTGAGGAATGGAAGGTGAACCTCTCCGTGCTTTTCGGGGTCACCAAGAATACCCTGGAATATTCATCGTTCATATGGAACGCGACAGTGTGGAATATTGTCCCGGCCTTCCTTTCTCGCCGTACATAATGGTCGGTGACTCGTCTGCCCGCCGCTATGACGCTGACCTGAAGGTCGCGAAGCGGTTGAATGATTTCTTTAATTTCAATTTCGGGGCGCGGTTCAGCTATGGCGGCGGGGAGGGGTCCCGGTTCCATCTGTATCTGCCGCTGGATTTGAATTTTGGAAACGACAAGTACCACCTGTGGCAGGTCGGGCCGGAGCTCGGCGTCGGCTTCAACTATACGATAAAGGGGTTCACCGTCTATCTCGACGTAAATGGCCTGTTTAACGGCGGGAACAACTACCTGGAGCGCAAGCTTGTATCGGCCGAATGGCCTCCCGTACCTGATGCCGTTCGAGTACGACGGGGACCTGCTCGGCTTCGGCTTTGACACGGACATCGGCGTCTCCTACTACATCGAGCAGGCGCACATGCTGATCGGGATCGGGTTCAGGTGGGTCGGCGTCGTGTGCGTGTCGCTTGGCAATGACGCCTCGGTCCTGGACCTGACCCACCGGGACGGCTGGCTGACCGGCTACTGGGACCATATGTACGGGCTTACCTTTAACGTGGGCTTCAGGTTTTAACCGCGCCGCAATGTATCGATAAAGGGGGAGTATATGAAAAAGCTGATCGTCCTGCTGGTGCTGCCGCTCTTTTTTTCCTGCGCGGCGCTGCAAAACCTCATAGGCAAAAAGCCGGAGGTGAGCCTCAAGAAGTTCGACATAGAAGCCATCAGCCTGAAGGACATCACCTTCCTGTTCGATTTCGAATTGACCAATCCCTATCCGATCGGCTTCACGCTCGAAGACATCGGCTTCAATGTCCGCGTCGAAGAGAACCAGCTCCTGAAGACAAGGACAAAAAAGGGCGTGACGGTCAAGGCGGGGGGGAGCGAGACGACGTCGGTCAAGGTGACCCTGGTCTACGCGGACATCATCCGCATCATCAAGGACTACGTGGACCGCGACTACCTCAATTGCGCGGTGGACATCGATATCGTGATCCCGCTCCCCGCGGCGGTGCAGTCCATCAAGAAGAATATCACGTTCGATTATACCGTCCAGAAGAAGATACCGGCGCTGAAGCCCACCTTCAGGGTGGCGAACCTCGAGGTGAAGGCGCCCACCGTGGATGAGATCAGGCGTTCGCTCGTCGAAACCGGGAAGAAGAACCTCGACCCGGTGAAGATATTCAACGTGATCGACGGACTTATATCGGGGAAAGACCCGACCCCGGCGCTCGACCTGACCTCGCTTGACATCCCGATACGCCTGAGCTTCGACGTCGAGGTGAAGAACAACACGAAGGCGCAGCTTGCCTGCAGGGACATGACGTATAGCTTCATGGTCAGCGACGCGAAGGTCCTGAACGGAACGACGGGCGACGTCCGCAATGAGGGGAACAGGTCCACCATCCGCATCGCCAACACCTTCAGCTCAAAGGCCCTGGGCAAGGCCGTGATAAACATGCTGAACAACCGCGAGGGACGTTACCAGATGAAGGGGTATTCGAGCATCAAGTTCCCGGACGAGGTGAAGACCGAGCCGATGAAGCTGGAGTTTGACGAGAGCGGGCCGTTCAGGCTGAAATAGCGCCGTTATCCTGCGGGCGGGGGGTAATGCCGCACGGCCGGTCGCCGGCCGGGAGCGTTCAGATCTCGTCGTCGATCGGGATCGGGATCGCGTTCTCCCGCACCATGCTCCTGTACTCGATCGGCGAGTAGCCGGTGTGCTTTTTGAAGTGACGGTAAAAATAGGTGAGGTTGTCGAACCCCACGTGGAAGGCGATATCGATGACCTTGCTGTCGGTCTCCTTTAAGAGCTGCCTGGCCGCCTCTATCCTCCGCATGTTTATGTAGTTCGCGATGTTCGTGTCGGTCACCTTCCGGAACAGGTTGCACATGTAGTCTTCGTTCAGGCCGAATTTTTCCGCCAGTTTTTTCCGGTCGTAGGTCTCGTTGAAATTGTTGTCCAGGTATTCGACGACGTCGTGGATGATGTCCCGCGGCTCCGGCTTGATCTCTATCTTCGCCACCAGTTTTTTCGTGCGCTGGAGCTCCTTTGTCTTGTCGAGCAGCGCGCTGGCCAGCGACCCGTTTTCCCTGATGAGATTGTGTATGTCGAACAGGTACACGATCGCCCCGCCGAGCAGGATGAACGGAAGGCGCAGGGTGAAGATGAACGATATCTTGTAAAACTGGTTGGTGATGACGTTGTAGAGCGTGTCGGCCGCCGAGAGTATGATGAACACCGCGATGATGGACAGGTACCAGAACCGTCTCGGGTCCCTGTACAGGGCCGCCAGGAATATGCCGGTCGCGTACAGCACGTAGATTATTATAAGTGCCGACATTATCGGGTAGCAGCGGGAGACAAGGAATTTCATCGAGGGCGCGTACGCGATAAGCGCGATGCCGGCGGCGAGCATCAGCGACAGGGCAATGGTGACCTTCCTGAGCGTGATCTTGAAGAATTCCTGGAGCAGAAGGACGAGAATAAAATCGATGCACACGTATAATCCAATGAACAGCTTGAAGCGGTATATGTTGTTGTCGAACGAAGGGATCCCCAGCATGAGCATGTCAATGAAAGAGACGCAGAGAATCAGGACCATGGAAAACAGGGAAAAATTGCCGGGAAGCTCGCCTTTCAGGGTTATGAACAGTAAAATGGCAAGTATGGCAGTGAGTATGATCGGGTAAAAATTGTTCAGGGGAGGCAGGTATTCCCTGAGCCATACCCGTTCCTGCCACTTTTCTTTCGTGGACATGACCGGCCCCCGCGTCATCCCGTTGATGTAGTGGGAGAATACCCTGATTGCCACGACGTTCTCCCCGTCAGGATGCAGCAGGGACGAATTGAACTGGTAGTTGCGCTCCTTGTGCCATCCGGACCGGTAGGCGAGGGGCTTTTCTTTTTCCGGGAAGCTCCCGGTGCTGCCGATCAGCGATCCGTTGACATATGTTTTGTCAGAGACCGCGATATTGCCCAGGGAAAGCAGTAACATCCTGTCAGAGAGGTCCTTCTGAAAGTCCTTGTTTATGACAAATTTTTTCCGTATCCACAGAGTGGCGGTGAGGTCGTCATTTTTTTCAAGGATATGCTTCCAGTCGCCGGGGATGGTTATTTCTTCCGCCATGCTGTCGTTGTAACCCCGGGCGGCGGGCGCGTTGTCCCCGGCTTCAATGATTTTCCATTTTCCGGATAAATCAATGAAATCAGAAGTAGTCGCGCCGGTCCCCCCGCAGGAACCGGCCGTTACCAGTAAAAGAATGAGTGCGGGTATGATTGTTGCATTTAATTTCAAAATTATCCATTCTTTCTGTTAAAATTAATGGGTTCACGCAAGAAATTCAAATTTGAATAATAACGATATGTAAACTGCGGCCCCTGTAGACGGATTTTTGATCGATAGTAATGAATATTCAAGCAATATTTTATTCAATGTATATTGTTTCGATATGAATTCTACAGTACTGAACCATTAATCATTATACATATTTGAGTTTTTACATTCAACCTCCGTATTGTTGAAGACTATAAATATAAATAATGCATATACTACCCCTGCAGCCGAAACGACGGGAAGTTTATAGTTGTAGCCGTATAATTAAAAGGATACAATGGACCCGGGTGAGGCGTTTCATTGAACTCCTGAAGAAGCCGAAAAAGTAGGGTAATATTCACGTTCATCAAGAGGATTTGCCATGTACCTGTTTGCAAGCATAAAGATAGTCCTGAAACTGGGAAAAGGAGTGTTATGCCTCCTTCGTGACGAGTGGCAGCGCGGCACCCTGGGGGCCAACCTGAAAAGCATGAAACGGCTGGAGTTCGTGGAAGACATGTCATGGGCGGAGCTGATAGAGGAGAAAGCGAAAAAGTTCCCGGACCGCACCTATCTCTATTTCGAGGACAGGACCTTCACGTACCGGCAGATGGACGAGAACGCGAACCGGGCCGCCAATTTTCTGAAGGGCCTCGGCGGAGGGAGGGGCAAGGGACTTGCCATCATCATGGGGAACTGCCCCCAGTACCTTGATTTTTTCATGGGGCCGCAGAAGCTCGGGATGTACCTGGTCCCGATCAACACGTCGCTGCGCGGCGACAGCCTCCTGTATATCCTGAACCACAGCGACGCCGAGTACGTGGTTATCGACGAGGAGTTCCTCGATGCGTACCAGAAGATCGCCGACAGGCTGGAGAAGGTCAAGACCGTGATCGTCAACCGTGCGGATTCTTCCGCGAAAAAGACGCTCCCCGGGGGCATGGTCCCGATGGCGGAGGCCTGTCTCCAGTCGCCGAAAAAGCCGGAGGGTGAATACGGAAAGGAGGATAAATGCTTTATCCTCTACACGTCCGGAACCACCGGGCTTCCCAAGGGCGTCATGTACCGGTACGGCAAAACCACGGTAAAGTTACTGTCCGTCGTGGCCTATTCGATGTACAAAAAATCGGATATCCTCTATACCTGCCTTCCCCTGTTCCACGGCAACGCGCTCTGGACCACCTGCACGGTGGCCATGCACCGCGGCTGCAGCGTGGCGCTGTCGCGGAAATTCTCCGCGAGCAGGTTCTGGGACGAGATCCGCAGATACAACGCGACCGCGTTTAACACGATTGGCGCGATGATCCCGATACTCATGAAGCAGCCCCCGAAGGAGAATGACCGCGACAACAAGGTGCGCTTCACCCTGTCCGCGGCCTGCCCGGCCGACGAGTGGCCCAGGTTCGAAAAGCGGTTCGGCATCACCATTTACGAAGGCTACGGCTCGGTGGACGGCGGCGGCAAGAGCATCATGAACCTGGGCAACGCTCCCATCGGCTCGATCGGCAAACCGAGCCCGGGCGTGGTGTACCGCCTGGTCGACAAGGACGGCAACGACGTGCCGGACGGCACGCCGGGCGAGCTGATCTTCGAATCGAAAGGGAAGAAAAAGTCAGTCGAGTATTTTAAGAACGACAAGGCCACCAACGACAAGCTTCGCAACGGCTGGATATACACCGGCGACCTGGTGCGGCGCGACAGGAAGGGCTATCTCTACTTTGTCGGGCGCAACGCCGAGTTCATGCGCATCAAGGGCGAAAACGTGTCCGCCTACGAGGTGGAGCACACCATCCAGAAGCACCCGGCCATCGTCGAAGCGGCAGTGTACGCGGTGCCGTCCGAGCTTGCCGAAGATGAGATAATGGCGAGCGTGCTCCTTGTCGAAGGGCAGAAGCTGAAAGAAGCGGACCTGGTAGAGGCACTGAAGGAGGACCTGCCCAGGTTCGCGGTGCCCCGTTTCGTGAAGATCGTCACGGAGTTCCCCAAGACCGAGACGCAGCGGATCATCAAGAAGGAACTCGAAAAGCTGGGGGTTGTGCCCGGGACGTTCGATTCGCAGAAAAACACGTATATCTCTGAATCAAAAGTTTCGTAAAGGAGTAGTCAGGGGGTCAGGGGTGAAGTATGCTTTACGGTATGGCCTGATTGAAGTTGTAACAAGAAATTTTCAGACCGGCTATCCGGTAAATTTTTTTAAAAAGAGAGGGGAGGATTGATGATGAAACCTTGGAAAATGAGCCGAGCAGAAAAGAACGCCCTGCTCGCACAGGGCCCTCGCATGGAAGAAGTCTATAACAGCATAGAAATCCATCACCGGATCGCGAAGGGCGTCCACAAGGACATTGAAAAGGCGATCGCCATCGCCAGGAAATTCAACAACGAGGTCCTGCGGCCGATGTACCTTGATCGTGACCTCAAGCACATGGAGGACCATGACTTCCTCTCTACTGATATCATCAAGAAGGCGGGGGAATGGCGTTTTTTTACGCTTTTCGTCCCCAAGCTGTTCGGCGGACAGAACATTCATTTCATGGGCCTCTATCCATTTATTGAAGAGATAGCATCGGTCTGCTCCGGCCTCGGTCACCTGATATTCGTCCACTACCTGGGGGCCGCGACCGTGTTCCCGTCGATGAACATGCGGGTATTACAGACGATTTTCCGCGACGTGGCGAAGAGCGAAAAGAAGGGAGAGCCCCATCTTGTTGACCTGACCATAACCGAGCCGGACGCGGGTTCTGACGCCCAGGAGCCGATCCTTATCAACAGGGGGCGCATGACCTCCACCATGGAGAAAGTCAAGGGCGGCTACAGGGTGAATGCGAGAAAGGTATTCATCTCCAACAGCCGCCTCTCCTACTGGCACCTCATACATTCGTGGGAGGACAAGAACGACCGCGCGTCGTCGCTGACGCAGTTCGTCATCCCCAACGGGACCAAGGGCCTGAGCTTCGGCGCCAGCGAGAAGAAGATGGGGACCCTGGCTTCCACCGCTGACGAGGTTATATGCGAGGACGTGTTTGTGCCGGACAAGTGGGTGAGCGTACGGGCCCGGGAGCCGTTTTATAAAAACTCGAAAAAGGGACCGAAGTGGGTGGTCCACACCATGATGGACTTCGTCGTTTCGGCTTCGCGGGCCGGCGTCGGCGCGATCGCCACGGGCATCGGGAGGTGCGCGTACGAGATAGCCATGGACTACGCGCGCAGGAAAAGGGTAGGGGGGGAGCTCCTGGTCAACCACCAGTGGGCCCAGATCATCCTTACCGACATGTTCCGCAACGTGTGCATGACGCGGAACGTCTACATGGAGAGCGTCTATGCCGATATGCTCTGCGGCATATTCAAGATACTTTACAAGAAGCCGATCCATTATTACATGAAGTACATGCCCAAATGGTTCTTTACCCTCATGCTTCCGGTTTTGAAGTCCAGGATCGCAACATATATATTCAGGAAATATTACTGCGACTGGTATACGGACGAGGAGCGGAACATCTCTTCCGGGTGGGCGTCCTTCGCCAAGTATACCTGCAGCGACTACGGCCTGGTGAACGCGAACCTGGCGCTCGACCTCATGGGAGCGGACGGACTGCGCCATGACCATGGCGCGGAAAAGTGCTTCCGTGACGTGAAGCTCCAGCAGATCTACGAGAGCACGAACCAGGTGAACCAGATGAACGCGTTTTACTGCATGGTCGGGAATAATTATCCCGATGTTGAATACTTCAAATAATATTTGAGCGGGGGGAATAGTATGAACGCAATAAATGTTGATGCAATGGCGGCCGAACGACAGGCATTTGCCGACCTGGCGAGGGATATAAGCCTCAAGAAGCTCGTGGAGCACCGGGAGGAGAACGACAGGTACCCGTTCGCCCCGCTTTCCGGGGACGCGATCAGGGACGCGGGGATCGTCGGATTTTACGGCGTCAACCTGCCGGTCGATTTCGGCGGCGTGGACATGAACACCGGCATGGTGGCCGTCATTCTCGAGAAGATCAGCGAGGTTGACGCGAGCCTGGCCGGGGTCATATTCTCCAACGCCGCGGCCCTGGAGGTAATCGCCGCTGCGGCAGCGAGCACCGGGGACACGGGCATCTATTCCGGGATAACGACCCTCGGGACGGCCCCGATCGCGTTTCCCATGTACGCGAGCCCGGAGGAAATAAGCCCGGGGATCATGAGCAAGGACGGGGGCACGATTTTCTACGCGAAAATAAGCAACTGCGCGCTCGGGAATATCGCTGACTACGCCGTTGTCCCGGTTGTGAAAAAAGAGGGGCTGCCGTACTCGTACTACCTTATCGACCTGAAGGATAAGGGCGTCACGATATCGGCCCCGATAGTGAGCCTCGGTCTCCACGGGTGCCCGATGGTTGACCTCACCATTGAAAAGGTCCCGGCCCGGCTGATAGGGAAGCAGGGCGAGGGGCAGAACTATTTCGGCGCTATGAGCGACCGGATGGCCATATGCGCGGCAGCCATGTCACTCGGCATCATGCGCGGCTCGTTCCAGGACGCGATGCAGTACACGGCGGAGCGGTACCAGGGCGGGCGCCAGATAATTGACTGGGGCCAGGTACGGATGATGCTGGCCAACATGGCCATTGAATTGAAGATCGCCGAGTCATGCATTGCGATGGCCTGCCAGGAGATGGACTGCTGCGTGTGCGGGTGGGAGAAGAGCGCCCAGGCGGCCGCGATCCATGTCGGCGAGATGGCCACGCGCTCCTGCACGGACGGGGTACAGCTCTTCGGCGGGAACGGCTACATGAAGGACTATCCCCAGGAAAAGCGGATGCGCGACGCGCGGCATGCGCAGTCCCTGCTGGGGATGGTGCCGCTGCGGAAGATCAATTTCATCTCACGCATCATCGACGAGTGCGAATAAAACAGAGAGGGTACAGTGCATGAAACTGGAAAAAAGGTTCCCCGGGAAGAGAGTCATCATAACGGGGGCGGGCAGCGGCCTCGGGCGCGCACTCTCCCTCGAGTTCGCGAAGAGGGGGTGGAAGGTCGCGATCGCCGAGATTAATCCGAAAACGATGCATGAATCGGCGCGCATGGTGACGCAGGCAGGCGGCGAGCCGCTTGAAATACCGTGCGATGTCGCGGATCCGGCGGACCTGGAAAAGGCCCGGGAGACGGTGAAGGAAGCATGGGGCGGAGTTGATATCCTCGTCAACAACGCCGGGGTGGTGTCGGTCGGATGGTTTGAGAAGATACCGGTTGAAAAATGGGACTGGATCATCGACGTGAATCTAAAAAGCGTCATATACGGCGCGCGCGCATTCATCCCGCTTTTCAAGGAGCAGGGCGGCGGCTACATCCTCAATATCGCGTCAAACGCCGGCATTGCCTCGCTACCCGAGTTCGGCGGGTACAACGTGACCAAGGCGGCGGTCATCTCGGCATCCGAGACGCTCAGGTCCGAGCTTTCGTCGAGCAATATCGGGGTGACCGCCGTGTGCCCCACCTTTTTCCCGACGAACCTCATGGTCGGGGCGTATACCTCGGACGAGCGGCAGAAAGTGATAGCGGAGAAATTTTTCGAGAAATCGCTCACTAGCGCGGATAAGGTCGCGCGCCACGCGATCAGGGGCATTGAGAAAAACCGGATGTACCGCATCAAACAGCTTGACGGGAAATTCATCTGGTTCAGCAAGCGTTTCTTTCCTGAGATGTATTTCAAGGTGCTGACATTTGTGTATTCCAGGGGCCTGTTCGCAACGTACCTGGGGATGTCAAAAGAAGAATTGAACGGGTAACGCCCGGTACGGAGTTGGTTATTATTATTGATGGCATGGCGATATAACAATCTAACAGGAGGGGGAGGATGAACATGAAATTGGAGGAGCTGTCTCCGCTGTACGAGTACCAGGAGGGGATGCCCTGGAACCCCGTGGAGAAGGTCATCATGGAGCGCCGCAGTATCCGCGGGTTTAAAAGTGAGCCGCTTCCCGATACAATGATCGAGCGCATACTCGAATCGGGCCGTTTTGCGCCATCGGCGGGGAATTCCCAGCCATGGCGCTTCATCGTGGTGAAGAGCCCCGAGATCCTGGCTGCGATGGAAAAGGCCGCGGTCAGCATCATTAAAGTGTTCATGTTTTTTCTGGATTATACCACGAGCAATGTTCTTGTGCGGCTCATAAAGAAACCGATCGCTAAATTTTACATCCGGATACTCGGCAATGAGCTGCATCCGGTCCCCTTTGAGCTGATGTCCCAGATAGCAAGGGGGGAAACGAAGGTCTTTCACGGCGCCCCGACCCTGATATTGATGGTAGAGGACAGCCGGGGAGTATCATGTCCTCCGATGGACATAGGCATCTGCGGACAGAACATGGTGCTCGCGGCCCACAGCCTGGGGGCCGGTTCCTGCTGGATCGGCCTGATAAAGGTGCTGATGTACCTGCCCTGGTGGAAAAAGCGGTTCGGCATCAAGAAGCCGCACCGGCTGGAGGTGTGCATCGCCCTCGGGTGGCAGAAACCGAAAGCCGACGGGATCGCGCCGCGCGAGGAGCAGGTCGTGGAATGGTTCGACCGCGGGCTCAACGACCCGCCACGATACACTCGGCAGGGAGAATAACGCCATGAAGACAACATACTCTTTTTTTGACAGGATCAGGATACCGGACTATGACTCGCCGAAGCAGATGCAGTCGGGGGAGCTTGTTTTCGACCTGGAAAAATGCAGGCAGTGCGGCATCTGCGTCCAGCTCTGTCCCGGGGGATGTATCATTACCGAGACGACAACGAAGATGGACCTTCTCTCCGGCAGGGCCGGAGGGGGGAAATACGGCGAGCCCCGCGTGAAGACCACGAAAAAAGGCGCCACCATGTGCGTGGCGTGCTTCGACTGCGGCGCGGCCTGCCCGCACGGCGCAATTTCGATAAAGCACAATTTTAATCCCGGCTATCACTATAAAAGGCTCACGCAGACGAGCGACCTGAAATACCCGAAGAGGTATTAATCGGGATTGCTGGCCAGCGGGAGATGTGATTGGCGCCCTTCACTTGGATAGCAGGGATCCCGGCAGATGGTCTTGCAGGGTGGGGCGCCCCGCTTTAATATTTCATAAATTCTTCCTCTCAAAAGCGCACGGGGTGTGGAAAAGGCCCCGTGCGCTT
Source organism: uncultured Spirochaetota bacterium (assembly GCA_963827275.1). Classification (GTDB taxonomy): domain Bacteria; phylum Spirochaetota; class UBA4802; order UBA4802; family UBA5550; genus RBG-16-49-21. Next base: position 370,875 of record CAWHAA010000010.1, on the reverse strand, counting down.
TTGAATAACTTCATATAGTGTCTCCGGCGAGGTGTTATTTTCCGGTTCGCCGGGAACAAGGGCGCGCTGAATGATAATCGCACGGTGATCGTATAAAGAAAAATCCCGCTTGATTTTACAAGACGCTATGATACTATTATCTCCATGTCGACGAAATTCAGGTATATGCGCTGCTTCGTCACGGCCGTCCTCACCGTCCTGGGAGGGAGTATCGCGGTGCGGGCCGATACGTTTTTTTTGAACGATGGCACGGTCCTCATATGCAAGGTTATAAAAGAAACGGCCCTGACGTATGTTGTTGCCAACTCTTACGGGACCTTTACTGTAAAAAAGGAGACCGTGGACAAGATATATATCACCCAATCCTACCAGGAAGACATCTCTATTCAGAAGAAGATGGGCCTTGCAATCAACGAAGATAGTATTAAAAAAAATATTGAGGAAGGCCTGAAACGGAAAAAAATAGAAGAGGCGCTTGAAAGGGAGAAGGAGGAGCGGAAAAAAAAGGCGAAGAGCAGGACGTCCCCGCCGTCAGATGAATGGTATTACGGCCGCCTCGGTCTGGAAGCGGCATACTACAGCACCATCGTGTCCCGCGGCCTTTACTCCAGGGTGCCCAGCGGTCTTGCCGCGAACCTCACGTACGACCAGGGGCTTGAACGGCTGATCGGGAAGCGCCATATGGCCATACCGGGCGTGCGGATTGAAGCGGGCGTGATCGATTTTGAGAGAAAATTCTTTTTTAAGTCGTCCCGCAGACTTTCGGGGTTTTTCCTCATGGCCGGCCCGATCTGGGCCTTGCCTTCGCTTGACAATACGTGGGGGGCCATAGTCATAGCAGCCCTTCCCGGCGCCGGCTATTATCATATCATAAATGAAGATTCTTCATCAAAGAGCAAAGGTGTGCATTTTTCCTGTGCCGGGATACTGGGATATGAATATTCTTTCAAAATAATTGCGCTATTTATTCACTTCCGATATATATACATACTGGACAAGGACATTGCGTTTAACGGGATAGGGGGGGCGGCTGGAATAACATTCAGGCTATGGTAAAATTTCCGGCGCCGCGGTCGTTTGAGTCCTCCCGCTGCCAATTATGTCGTCTTAACATATGCTATTTTATGGCCACTTCTTGGTGCATCAAAATATGGCTTGAAATAAATCCGATGCCTTCTTATTATATGGTTATAATCGACCGATGATGCTGCCCGACTGTTTTCCCGTATAGGGATTGTATAAAAATATAATGAATAGTTATAATATATCATCATCGCAGATAATACGCTGCATAGTTCTCATGCTTTCAATATTCTTCGTTCGCTGCAGCGACGGACTGGATGTGCTGATGCAGCCGGATAGAAGCTATATGGCTTTTCTCAACGGCGAGTTCGGCTCCGCGGATCTGTCGAACCTTGAGCTCTCAACCGGGGACCTGGCGCCGGGATTCGAGTCAGGCACGACATCATACACTTCGGTCATTGATATTTCCGTCCCCTCTGTAACTGTCACCCCCACCACGGTGGAAAAAAATGCCACGCTGCTGGTGAACGGCGTCCCGGGGATTTCCGGCCAGCAGACCGGTCCAATCGCCATGGCCCATGGTGAAAACATGATCACGGTGGACGTCTCCTCGGGTGACGGGCTCCTGGTGAAGACCTATGACGTCAGTGTGCTCAGGTGTGATCTGGACAACGCGGACCTCGCCAATCTTGAGCTGTCATCAGGGACCCTGGACACGGCTTTTTCTGATTCAGACTATACCTACACGGCCTATGTCGATATTTCAGAACCATCGATTACCCTGACGCCGACCGCCGAGGAGCCCTATGCCTCGATACGGGTGAACGGGACGCTCGTCCCCTCGGGAGAGCCGTCCCCGGACATCCCCCTCAACCCGGGGGAGAACACCATCACCGTGGACGTGCTCTCATATGACGGGTCGGTTTCGCGGACGTATTCCGTAACGGTAATCAAGTGCGATCCGGGCAACGCCGACCTGTCGAACCTGGTGCTGTCCACGGGGACCCTTTCTCCGGTTTTTGATCCCGGTACGCTGGGTTATAATACGAATATCCATACCACGGTCTCATCAATCACCGTGACCCCGACAGCGGACGACCCCTACGCGACCATAACGGTGGAGGGATCGCCGGTAGCATCGGGACAGCAGTCCGGAAGCATCAGCACCCCCGTCGATGGGGATTATACTATCGATGTCGTCGTTACCTCGGCCGACGGGAGCGATACAAACACCTATACGGTAATAGTCCACAGGCTGGATTTGACCAGCACGCTTTTATCAAACCTGATCGTATCAAGCGTGACGCTGAATCCGTCTTTTGATTCGGCCCAGACAACATACACAGATACTATCGACATGGCCGTATCGTCGGTGACGGTAACGCCCTTCGCGCCGGTCGGCACAATTACGGTAAACGGGACAACAGTCGCCTCGGGAGGGACATCTGCCCCCATCGCCATGAACTACGGAGTCAACACCATTACCGTGGTAGTGACCAATGTCGGGTCACAGACCTACACCGTGACCATAACCAGGCTTGACGAGGACAATTCGAGCCTTGCCGGCCTCGCTCTGTCGAACGGATCGCTTTCACCTTCCTTTTCATCGGGCACGACCTCCTACAGCGCCGAAGTCACCGAAGGGTCGATCACCGTAACGCCGACCGCGGCCGAGCCGTACGCCACTGTTACGGTGAACGGCGCCGCGGTCGCTTCCGGACAGCCGTCTGCAGGCATCCCGATGGGTATCGGCAGTAACACCATAACGGTCGTCGTTACCTCGTACATCGGCGGGACGACTGCCTATACCATAAACGCAACCAGGAGCGCGATACTGCCTTCGGATTTTGTGTCCACGAAGCTCATCAGGCTCGACACGACCCCGTCAGGCGCGGACGTGAACGGCACGGTGACAAACTTCCCGGTGCTGATCCGTTTGACGGATGCGGCGATCATCGACGCGGTGCGCTCCGACGCGGATGATCTCCGGTTCCGCGCCATCGGCGGCACCGCGTGGCTCAGCTACGAGATCGAACGGTGGGACCAGGCAAACAACGTGGCAGAGGTGTGGGTCCTCGTGCCTTCAGTCGCGGGAAACAGCAATACCTATATCACCATGTATTATAACGATGCCGTCAACGACGCGGTCCCGGGCGGCCAGAACGCGGCGGCGGTGTTCAGCACATCGAACGGCTTTGCCGCGGTATATCACATGAACGAAAACCCGGCGGGCGGCTCAGGCGCCATCACCGACAGGACCTCTAATGCAATCCACGGCACTGCAACCGGCATGGATTCGAGCGACCTGGTCGACCGGGCAGATCGGCCAGAGCCTCGATTTTGACGGATCAAACGATGAGATAAACCTGGGCACCAGCGGCCTTTTGCAGCCGGCGAATCTGACCGCGAGCTTCTGGGTCAGATAAAACGATCGGATCTGCTCGGACTGCTTTGTACGAGAATTTCCTCTGCGCGAAATCTTCACCGACCGGGAACGGCTGGCTATATCGATTTTTATCCGGGTCTTGTCACCGGGTATCACTAACCGGTGCCGCTCGGTTTTACGTTGACGGCAGTGGCTACTGGAGCGTCGATTACACCGTCACTTCATCTCGCGAACTGGCTGTTTCCCGCTGAATACGTGCAGATTACCGTCTCCTTCGACACGGCAACCAACAGCTGTCGAGATGTACAGAAACGGCGAGGCGATATCAAAGAATGACGGTTGGTAAGTCCGATCACATCACTTCCACCACGGGCTCAAAGTACATCGCGGGCGGGGAGTGTTAACCTCAATCTGAACGGCAGCATGGACGAGGTCCGCATATCCAGCGTGGTCCGCTCTGCCGACTGGATAAAGCTGGAGTACGAAAATCAGAGAACGGGCCAATCGCTCGTCAAGTTCCCGTAGATCCCCGGGAACGGTCTATTTTACCCTCTTCCTGCTCACAACCTTGCTTTTCGGTATGGTCGCGTCCCCCACCATGGTCTCCATGATAATGAGCTCGGCCGTCTCTTTCCTGATGGAACCGATAAATATGTTGCCCTCGGTCGTTTCTATCCTGTAGGTGATTGCCGGCGGTTTTTTCTTCGCCGCGCGAGCGCCGGGAACGCCGATTTTTTTCTCCGGATGCGAGGCGCGCTCCGTGCGGGAAAGGGATTCCACCTTGTCGAGGTCGAGCACGGGATCATGAAGTTCCTCTATGGCGAGCTCCCGTGAGAAGAGAGCGTTCTCTTTTTCGTTTCCCGCGGCGCGCAGCCTCGCTTCCAGGCCCGCCATTTTCTTGAGTATCGGGTCCAGAAGAGACCGGTTGTTGTCCGATGCCAGGTCTTTCACTTTTGCGCCGTTGGTCGCCATGGCGCCCGAGAGATATATCCTCCGGTTTGCGAGCGCCGAGTAGGGCGAACCGGGACTGTTCGTCACGACATCATGATAGGTGTCTATCGCCTTCTCTTTCTCTGAAAGCCCTTCAAGGCACCGTCCCTTTATATACCCGATCCTCGGCCAGTCTGCGGGGGCGGCGTTCTTTTCGATCCTTCTTAAAACGGCGAGCGCGTCCCGGTACGCGATGAGCGTGAACAGCTTGTTCGCCTTTTCCACCGAATCTTTTTCTTTTTTCAGGATGCGGTCGATCTCGCTCCTGAATCCCTCGAGATAGCGGAGCAGGATGACCGCCGTGGAGGCCGCCCGGGTGTCTCCATGTTCCCGTATGACGGCGAGGTATTTTTTCCTGGCGACCTGGTAATTCCCCATGATGGCGTAGCAGTACCCCTGGTGGAGGATGATCCCCGCGATGGCGGGCATGTTGTATCGCTCCTCTTTCAGCGCCCTGGAGTAGAGACGCAGGGCCCCGTCAAACGAATTGTTGCGCTCGTAATAATACGCCACTCCCAGGAAGATGTTTGCCGGGTCGTCGGTGAGGTACCTGATGGGGCCTTTGCTGATGATTGACCTGAACAGGTTGATCATGAAAACAGAGGGACCGGAGAGAAACCGGTACCGGTCCATGGTCACGCTCCTGGATGCCGCGGTTTCTGCGAGTATCGCGTGCGCTCTCATTTCGATGAGGTCGGCGTCGTCCTGGCGGATCTGGCTTTCGTACAGCCTCTTCTGGGTCTGGTACTTCATCACCAGTCCCATATGGTCGATGCTGTTTTCCTCGCGATTGCTCTTCTGCATGTATATCCGGACTTCCTTTATCCGGATATGCTGGTTGATGTCATTCAGGAACAGCATGAGGGCGATGATGCCGACCGTTATGAGGAAGAGGACCGATTCGGTTTTATACGAGCGAGCCGTCATGGAAGTGGCCTATTTCACCTCGATCAGGAATATCGTCGCATCGTCTTTCAGGCCTGTTGTCCCGACAAAGTCGGTGAGATCGCCGGTAATGCCCGCGAGCATCTGCTCGCAGCCGGCCGTGAAGTGCTTCCTGATGGATTCCTTCAGTCCCGTCATGCCGAATTCCCTGCCCTGCGGGTTCCGGGCCTCGGTGATCCCGTCGGTAAAAAGAATGATTTTATCGCCCTGCTCGAGCCTGAGCGCGCTGGTGGCGTAGAGGTCGTCCATTATCGCGGCTATCCCGAGCGGACCGCCGGTTGCTGAAAGGGGCACAAGCTTCTTCATGTTCGATTTGAGGACCAGGGCCTGCTCGTGGCCGGCGTTACAGTAGGAGAGGACGTTTTTCTGGTCGATCATTATGTAGATGGCGGTAAAGTACACTCCCAGGTGGATGCCTTCCCTCGTGAGCAGCTCGATAATCTCCCTGTTCATGTAACGGAACAGCTCGTCAGGCTTGTCGTACAGGGAGGCCGCCTGGTTGAAGATCTCCTTGACCAGCATGGTCACCAGGGCCGCCGGCATGCCGTGCCCGGACACGTCCACAAGGATGTAGCCGGTGCGCGCGTCTTCGAGCTTCATGACATCATAATAATCGCCGCTTACCTTGGCCAGCGACTTGTGGAATATCCCGTAATTGAACCGGCGGTCGCTCATGATTTTCGGATAGATGAGCTGCTGGACGCCGCTGGCGACCTCCATCTCGTCTTCCATCTGGTCGCGCTGACGCTGGAGCGTGATGATCTTTTCCTGTATCGAATCGGCCATGTTGTTGAAGGCCATGCCCAGCTCGCCGATCTCATCGTCTTTTTTGATGTCGGACCGGGCGCCCAGGTTGCCCCTGCTGATCTCAACGCTCTTTTCATGGAGCGCCTGTATCGGCCGGATGAACATCTGCTGAAAGATTATGGCGAACCCGACGTGAAACAGCGCGAGGAATACGACTATGACGATTATCATGCGGTAGAGGTCCCAGAGCCGCCGCTTGAAATCGCGCATCTCTATCTTGAGCAGCATGATCGTATCGCCCACGAGATGAAGTTTGTAGGGGATATAGAATGATATGATGAAATTCTCTTCGTCCACCGTTGAATAAATCTGCCGGCCGGTATAGTCGAGATTGGCGATCGCGGTGATGCCGTTTTTGATGTCCTGCGCGCCGAGCGCGAGATCGGGCCGGGATTTATGAAGGACGGTCCCCTCTTCGTCGAAGATGATAAGGCTGTCGCTGCCGATCAGCTTGCTGCGTATGATGGCGGAGACCTCCCGGATGACCTCTTCCCGGTCATCGAGGCGGAATATTTTTTTATCGCCGGTTTCGCCGGACAGCTTGTGCAGCGACGCTATGAAGGATTCGGTCCTCTCCCGTATATGGTACTTGCTGTTTTCGGTAATGAGGTCGATCTGGTTCTCGTAGATCATGATGGTGAAGATCGACATGTTCACGATTGCCAGGAAGAGGTACAGCAGGGTCATCTTGACGCTGATCGATTTTAAGCGCAGCTTCATAGGATTATGCCATGATCGTGATAGTGTCCGGCTGTTTACCCGGAAAAGGTGCCATCAGCACGAATGAATTAAAATTATTTTAACCAGGTTGAACATACTGCCAGGTGAATCAAGGCGTACACGCCCGAACCGTTTCGCACGTACTATCGGTTGATTGCCGGCCTGCCGCTGAACCTTCCGTACCTGATGATTACCATGGGGACTCTATCATCAGGTTTATTGAAAGTCAATAAAGAAATAGTCCGGCAGTCCATTAAACTGCAATAATGCGGCCCGGTTTGACTGTATGGCATGATCATGATGTCATTTTCTCCTCTGGTACCGCTGCACCGCCTCGTTATGCTCCTTCAATGTTTTTGAAAACCGGTGCGAGCCGTCATTTTTAGCCACGAAATAGAGGAAATCGGTCTTCTTCGGGTACATGGCGGCATGTATCGATTCGCGCCCGGGAGAGCATATGGGGGTCGGGGGGAGGCCGGTGCGGCGGTAGGTGTTATAGGGAGATTCGCTTTTAAGGTCGCTCACGGTTATCGGCCCGGTGAATTTTTTCACCGCGTAGCGCACGGTCGGGTCGCAGTCGAGCTTCATGTTTCTCCGCAGGCGGTTATGGAACACCGACGATATCAGCTCCCGCTCATTGTACACCTTTGCCTCTTTCTCCACCAGCGAGGCCATGGTGAGGATCTCATGCAGGCTCATGCCCGGACCGTATGCCGGCCGGTCGCCGATCACGCCCATCATGCGCCGGCGCATCGCGGCGATGATGTCGCGTGGGTCCGACGCTTCCGGGAAGGTGTACGTGTCGGGGAAGAGGTACCCCTCGGCCGACGCCGCGCCGATGCGCAGGGTCGCGAGGAACGCTTCATCCGCGGCATAGTCCAGGAAGGTGCCGGAACCGCATATCCCTCCCGCGTCGAGCCGGTCGGCTATCTGGTACAGGTTGAACCCCTCCGGTATGGTTATCTTCCGTGAAAGGACGTCGCCCCGCGTGAGCTTCCTGAGTATCTCCAGCGTGGTCGTCCCCGGAAAAATACGGTACCTGCCCGCCCTGATGAAGCGGCGCCCGCCGGCGTAGGAGGCCAGCAGGAAAAACTCGCGGCTTGTTACCAGCCCGCCCCGTTCCAGCTTTCCCGCAACCATCCTGACCGATTCTCCGTATTCGATGGTGAATGTCGTTTCACGCATGCCCGGCGGGGGCGCGTTAAAATAGAGAACCAGGGACGCCCCGCCGAGTGCCAGCAGCGCCGATAACAATAAGAATTTTTTCATGGGCTTATCCGAATTTCGCGCTTCCGATTATTGTGTCCATATTGGGAACGAGCATGCCGTTTTCCATCCTGCCAAGGACGGGCATGCCGCCAAGTTCGTCCAGTATCTTCCTGTTGCCCGGCGCGTTTTTCGGGATGTCGGCATATTCCGTCGTGTAGAGCGGGACGTTCAGGTTGTGCGCCGATTTTGCCGCCTCGAATATCCCCCCGTCAGCCGGGGCCTCAACGATGTAGACCGCATATGAAAGTGCGCAGATGAACTTGTTCCGTATGAAGGCGTTGTACTTGTTGGGTTCCCTGGTCGGGTAGAAGGGCGAGACGATCGCGAAGCGCTCGAGGTCCATCACGTCCTTGAGGATGTCCGGCATCTTCAGGTGAAAAATGCCGTACGGAACGAAAGCAATCGTGGCGCCGCCGTTGACCAGCGCGGACCGGTGCGCGATCATGCCAACGCCCTGCGCGTAGCCGCTGATGACGGCGATCGAGTGCCGCGAGAGCTCTCGGGCCGCCCCGAAGGAGATCATCTCGCCACGGTCGCTGACGTCCCTGTCGCCGAGAATGGCGACCCCCCTGTTCTTCAGCAGCCCGGCGTTGCCGCAGACGTAGAGGAGGGGCGGGAGGGCGTTTCCGAGGACCTCGGCCAGGCGCGCCGGGTAGCGTTCCGAGAAGAACGGCACAACCTCAATACCCGATTCAAGGAGCTTGAAGTAATCTTCCTCTATCCTCGGAAGGACGGATGACAGCCCGGCGAGCGCCTCGGTAACCTTGTCAGGGAAGCGGAACTCCTTTTTAATCTCGTCGGCAGACAGGTCGCCCAGGTCAGTCAACGAAAGGTTGACCTCGTTCAATGCCTTGTGAATCTCGATCAGGTGGGCCGGCCCGATACCGTGCGACTGTTCAAGTGCTATCCAGTATTTTGTGCTGTTCATATTAATTCTGCGGTGCGGATCCGGGCTTCATACCCCGCCCCTTATTTAAATTTTAATGACATTAACAGGATATCATGCAAAAAGTCAATGAAAAGCTTTCATTCTTAAAAACAGATCGCTGCTCAGGTAAATAGAAAAATGCTTTTGAGAATATTCAATTCACGTTTTACAAGTATGCAATTCTGACGTTTTTTTGATTAAAATCCTATTATTTCCGTTGACATATAATAACCGGATTTTATGCTGAAATTAGTGGGGATTCGGCTCTTTTCTTATTATTCGGAACCATCCTCATTACCATCACCAAAAGGCGTGATTTTTAATGAATTTTGCCTGTAATAATAATTTAAGACTTGACCGGGCATGAGGCAGAGAGATTTTTAGATCAGGTTTGCAATCGGCTCCTGCGGCGTAAGGTTACAACCCACGGGATCCCGGTCCACACCGTTTATTAATATCTCTTCAAGAAGTAAAATAATAAAACAAACAATACTAAGAGGAGGTCCCTGATGGCTTTAAATCCTTTGATAGATTCAAGAGACATACGTTTTTGCCTTTTCGAAATGCTTGAGCTCGAAAAATTCACGAAAGAATTCCCCGCGTACGCAGATTACGACCGGGAGACTTTTGAGAGCACCCTCGATCTCGCGGAAAAACTCGCGGTAGAGAAAGTGTTCCCCACTTATAAAGAGGGAGATAAAGTCGGGTGCGTGTTTGATCCCAAGACCAAGGGCGTCACCATTCCCGCGTGCTACAAGCCGGTCCTTGACGCGTATTACGAAGCCGGCATCTATGGCACGATGGACGATCCGGAATACGGCGGAATGGGAATGCCCGCCATCATGTATATGTCGGCGGTCGAGACGATCATGGCAGGCAACTACAACCTGGTCATGTACCCGGGCCTGAGCCACGGCGCAATGGAACTCATAACTGCCTTCGGGACCAAAGAGCAGAAAGACACATATATCCCCAAGATGATGACCGGCGAATGGGGCGGCACCATGTGTCTGACCGAGCCTGACGCAGGTTCCGATGTCGGCAACCTGAAATCAAAAGCCGTCAAACAGGCGGACGGCACCTACAAGATCACCGGCCAGAAGATATTCATCTCTTCCGGTGAAAACGATTATTACAAGAACATGGTACACCCCGTCCTTGCCCGGATCGAAGGCGACCCGGCGGGTACGAAGGGCATCTCGATCTTCATGGTCCCCAAGTTCCTGGTGAACAAGGACGGCTCCCTCGGCGCGCAGAATGACGTCACCTGCGCCGGCATCGAGCACAAGATGGGCATCAAGGGCTCCGCGACCTGTACGCTGAGCTTCGGCGACAACGGCACCTGCAAGGGCTGGCTCCTCGGCGAAGAGCGCCAGGGCATGAAGATCATGTTCCAGATGATGAACGAAGCGCGTCTCGGCGTCGCCCTGCAGGCTGAAGCCCTTTCCAGCGCCGCGTACATGCATGCCGCCACCTACGCGAAAAACAGGCAGCAGGGCGTCCATGTCACCCAGATGCTGAATCCCGATGCCAAGCTTGTTGCCATCAGCCAGCACCCTGACGTGAAGCGGATGCTCCTCTGGATGAAGTCCCATGTCGAGGGCATGCGGTTCATCACCTATTACCTCTCGCACAGCCTGAACATCGCGCACTTCAGCGAAGGCGACAAGAAGAAAGAAGCCGATGCCATTGCCGAGATCATGATCCCGATATGCAAGGCGGGCAACACCGACAAGTCAGTCGAGATCACCTCGGAAGCGATGCAGGTATACGGCGGCTACGGGTTCTGCAGCGAATATCCCATCGAGCAGATGATGCGGGATTCGAAGATCACCTGTATCTATGAAGGAACGAACGGCATCCAGTCGATGGACCTGACCTTCCGGAAGATACTGATGAACCCGGATCAGTACAACTACTCCATACTCAAGAAGAAGATAAACGAAGTTTGCGCCAATGCCAAGGGCATAGTTGAAGACAAGTATATCGGCCTGGTGGAGCGCGGGCTCCAGAAGCTCGACGAAGTCATCGAGATGATGAAAGAGCAGATGAAGAAAGGGCAGTTCCTGCTCCTCTTCATGAACGCGACACCGCTGCAGCAGGCGATGTTCATGCTCTGCATCGCGTGGGCCCACCTCTGGATGCTGACCAAGACCATCCCCAAGATGAAAGAGCTTGTCGGCGACAAGAAAGGTCCGAGACCGCGAAGCGCTGCTCAAGGACAACAAGGAAGCCGCGTTTTACAGCGGGAAGGTCATTTCTTCCCAGTTCTATCTCGGCGCGGAATTCCCGAAATTCTTCGGCAAGATCGAAGCCCTTATGTTCGGCGAAGGCGCGGTGGTCAAGGCCTCCGACGCGACGTTCACGGGCATGCTCGAGTCGTAAGAAGAAGCACAACGAGACATCAGAAAGCCGGCGGAAACGCCGGCTTTTTTTATTGCCCCGGTGGCGGGTTGCTCTGACCCCTGGGAGCTACCGATAACTATCGGTGCGAACGTTGCTCTGACCCCTGGGAGCTACCGATAACTATCGGTCCGGAAGTTGCTCTGACCCCTGAGGGTTACCGATAACTATCGGTCTCGAAGCTATTCTGCCCCTCCGGTACTACCGATAACTGTTGCCAGGTTACTACCTCTGCCAGTCATCATGGAATATTTTTCCCCTTAAATAAAAATAAATATTGATAAAAATTACACACTGTTCATAATTATGTCACATTAGTGCAGTTCATTGAAATTATCGTCTAAATGGGTGAAATAATTTTCACACCCGACCTCTCCGGATCGTTAGAGCAGGAGAACCGATCACATGGAGAGAGGCGGGACGATCATGCTACAGGGAATGTTATTTCATCAGGATGAAGCGGCGCCGGCCTGTTTGACGGATGACGAACTGATCTTCGCGATCGCAGTTTCAACGGTTTCATCTCCGGCCCGCAACGGTATATGGGACATGCTCCAGTCGCGCATGCCCCCGGCGGAGATATTCAGCGTCATCAGCCGGAATTGCAGGCCTGCGGTGCAGGCGTATTTGACCGAAGCGTATCCCGGTGATCCGCTTTCCGTCGCGCGGATGATCATCGATGCGGCGTCGTCACAGTCGATACGGGTCCTCACGTTCTGGGACCATGATTACCCGGCGCTGCTCCGGGAGGTCCAGTGCCCGCCGCCGGTCCTCTATGTGAAAGGAGAGATGCCCGCCGGCCCCTCTGTAGCCATAGTAGGCACCAGGAGGGCGGACACCCGGTCAGCGCTTATCGCGCGGAGGATCGCGCGGGAGATGAGTGCGCGGGGATTCGCAGTGGTCAGCGGTATGGCCGTGGGGGTCGACAGGGAAGCGCACCTGGGCGCGCTCGATGAAAAAGGGCGCACGGTCGGCGTGCTTGCAAACGGCATTGACATTATCTATCCATGGCCGAACCGTGACCTCTTCCGCTTGATAGAGACCTCTCCGGGCTCGGCGCTCGTTTCAGAGTACCCTCCCGGCATCATGGCGGGGAAATGGACCTTTGTCAGGAGGAACCGCATCATCAGCGGTCTCTGCGCGGGCACGGTGGTGGTAAAGGCGGGGGAGCGGAGCGGTGCGCTCATTACGGCGCGCCATGCATTGGAGCAGAACCGCGAGGTATTCGCCTGCGCCGGCAACTCGTTTGACGATGGATACGCGGGCTGCCACCGGCTCATCAGGAACGGGGCGGTCCTGGTATCGTGCACCGAAGATATTGTCGAAGAGCTGTCGCGGTGCGCCGGTGTCGCAGTGCGCGAGCCCCCGGCCCTGGCCGGGACGACCCCACAGGGGGATCTGTCCCGGGAAGCGCCGGAAGAGCCCGGTCCGGACACCCTGGCGTCACGAATCCTTCGCTTCCTGGAGACGGGTGATTTTGACATTGATACGATCACGAGACGGATGGCGGCAAACCCGGGAGAGGTCAACGAGGCGGTCGTCCTGCTGGAGCTCGGCGGCAGGATTACGCGCAGCGGGAACATTATATCACGAGTGTAATGGCAGGAGCGTGAAGTGAAGGTAAAGCTCATATTCGCGATCATCATAGGGTCATTGATGCTGATTTCCATGTCCCAGATTTTCCCTGTCCCTCCGTTCGCGGACGACGTCTTTCCGTTGTATAAATCGGGATATTTCGACGAGCTTGACCGGGGGTTTGGCGTCATAACAGACTCTTTTATCGGCATCAAGTCGATGGCCCGGCCGGAATACGCCTGGATTTTTCTCACTGACACCGGAGTGAAGCATGCTATCAGGATCACGGTGTACGATTACAAGGGACACCGCGTTCCTGCTCCCGGAGAGAAAGCCGGTCAGCCTGACCGCGAAATTTTAAGGGTGATGAATGCCCGCGCGCCGAAGACGCATTCCGGGATCAGGAGCGGCAGGTATTTCTCCGTGGTGCCGCTGGTCGCTCGCGGCGATTGCAAATTCTGCCACACAAGGTGGAACAGGCGCGAGGTGATCGGGGCGCTCAGATTCGAGCGCACGTATGACACGGCGGTCTATTATTCATCGGAGCGGAAAATAATTTTTATCATCCTGACGATTTTGCTCGGCGGCCTCCTGTACGCGCTGGTGCGATGGGACCCGGGAAAGAATATAAAAGAATTATTTGACAAATAGGGTCATATATTTCCAGTTGTTATGAAGCGGCCGGAACGCCATGGGGCCGACCGATACCAAGACGGGGACAAGGGATGAGCAAAAAGAACGGGAACAAGAGGGCGAACACGCTGGTGATCGTCGAGTCGCCTTCAAAGGCGAAGACCATCCATAAATACCTGGGAGACGGCTATGTCATCTCCTCATCGGTCGGGCACATCATCGACCTGCCGAAGTCGCGTCTCGCGATCGACGTTGCAGATAATTTCAAACCGGAATACATAACCATCCGCGGCAAGGCGAAGATACTCAACGAGCTGAAGAAGCTGGCCTCGGGTGTAACAAGCGTACTCCTTGCGACTGACCCGGACCGTGAAGGGGAAGCGATATCGTGGCACCTCTCCAACGCCCTCGCCGATAAAAACGGCGACATAAAGAGGATCGAGTTCAACGAAATCACCGAGCACGCGGTCAAGGAAGCCGTCTCGAAGCCGCGCGAGATCAACATGGACCTCGTCAACGCGCAGCAGGCACGCCGGATCCTCGACAGGATCGTCGGCTACAACATAAGCCCCATACTCTGGAAGAAGGTCAAGAAGGGGCTGTCGGCCGGAAGGGTGCAGTCGGTGGCGCTCAAGGTCATCTGCGACCGCGAGAAGGAGATCGACAACTTCATCCCCGAAGAATACTGGTCGCTCGAAGTCGAGCTCACGTCGCACAGGCAAGACCTTCAGGGCGCAGCTTGCGGCGTTCCGCAATGAAAAGATCAGGATACGCGGCAAGGCCGAGATCGACACGGTACTCGAGTACCTGAAGGGGAAGGAGATGACGGTCAGGGACAGTCAAGGTGCAGGAGCGAAAGCGCAAACCGTCGGCGCCCTTCATTACAAGCAAGCTCCAGCAGGATGCCGCCAACCGGCTCGGGTTCACGTCGCAGAAGACGATGATCATAGCGCAGCAGCTCTACGAGGGCATCGATATCACCGGAGAAGGGCCCGACCGGCCTCATCACCTACATGAGAACTGATTCGACCCGGATATCCGAAGGCGTGCTACAGGTCGTGCGGGAGTATCATCACCACTACCTCACAGCGGCGACTACCTTCCGGAAAAGCCGAACTATTACGCGAACAAGAAAGGGGCCCAGGACGCCCACGAGGCGATACGGCCGACGGACGTGCTGCGGACCCCGGATTCAATAAAGGGCGACCTCACCAGGGACCAGTTCAAGCTCTATGACCTTATCTGGAAGCGCTTCGTAGCGTCACAGATGACCCCCGAGGTCTCCGAGGTCACCACCGTCTCCCTCGAAGCGGGGGAGTACGTGTTCAGGGCCAACGGGAGCAGGGTGCTGTTCAAGGGCTTCACCGCCGTCGAGACGACCGACAAGACCGAGCGTTCCTCCCTGCCGAAGCTCGAGGTCGGTGACCGGCTGGCTGTCAATGAGTTTTTTCCGGAACAGCATTTCACAACCCCGCCGCCGCGCTACAACGACGCTTCCCTTGTCAAATTCCTCGAAGAGTCGGGGATCGGACGGCCGTCAACGTACGCGCCGACCATCAACACCCTGGTCAAGCGCTACTACGTCACCAGGTCGGGAAAGCAGCTGGTGCCGACCATCCTCGGCAAGCTGGTGAACGACATCATGGCGAAGCATTTTGCCTCGCTGGTGTCGATCGATTTTACCGCCAACATGGAGGACCAGCTCGACCATATCGAGGACGCGAAAACGGACTGGAAGAAGATGCTCGGCGAGTTTTACGCTCCGTTCAAGGACACTGTTGACCAGGCCGAGATAAACATCGAGGAGATGAAGGGCATCCTTGACGTCGAGACCGATATTGTCTGCGAGAAGTGCGGCCGCAAGATGGTGAAAAAGCTCGGCAAGTTCGGGTTTTTCCTCGCATGCCCCGGGTTTCCGGAATGCCGCAACTCCAAGCCGCTCCCCCTGGGGAAATGTCCCCGGTGCGAGGACGGGGACGTGATCAAGCGTTCGTCAAAAAAGGGGAGGGGCGGCACCTTCTACGCGTGCTCCAGCTACCCGACCTGCGAATTTTTCACCCGGGACACGCCGGCGGAAAAAGCCTGTCCCCGGTGCGGCAAGCTCCTCTTCAAAAAGATCATCAAGGGCAAGGGCGAAAAGCTTATCTGCCTCAAGGAGTCGTGCGGCTACCAGGTGGAGCTCCTCGACGAGACGGCGCAGGCGAACGGCAATGGAAACGGCAACGGGCAGGCCAATAACGGCTCCGAGCAGCAGGGGGGATGATAGCTGAAATCGACCAATTCATGAGGTATCTCGGCATCGAGAAGAACTCATCGGAAAAAACGATTGAATCCTATAGCAGGGACCTCCAGCAGTTCTATCGTTTCCTGGCGGGCGATATGGGGCCCGGCACCAGGGAACGCTATGAAGTGCAGGTCCGGGTCAACAATGACGATGTGCCTGTAACGGGTATCGGGACCGAAGACATAACCGCCTTTATCGAATATTCCTACGACTGCGGCCTGAAGCGATCGAGCATCGAGCGGCGCATAGCGTCTATCAGGTCATTCTTCAATTTTCTTTTCAACCGGGGGGTCGTGCAGACGAACCCCGCGCTCAAGGTCGGCTACCCGAAAAAGGAGTCAAGGCTGCCCAGGTTTCTGCACCTGAACCAGGTGGACGCCGTCCTTGCCTTCGAGTGCGCGTCGTTCATCGATTACCGTGACAGCGCCCTCCTTGAGACGTTCTATTCCACCGGCGCGCGCGTGTCCGAGCTCTGTTCGGCGGACATGACGGACCTTGACTTTTCAAGCGGACGGCTTAAGGTCATGGGCAAGGGGGCAGAGGAGCGCATCGTTTTTATCACGGCAAGCGCGGCCGCGCGCCTCCGCGCGTATTTCGTCGAACGGCAGCGGAAGTTCGGCGCTCCGGCGGGCCCTCTCTTCATCAACGGCCGGGACGGCGGACGGCTTACCGTGCGCGGGGCCTATGATATCGTGGTGAAGCGCGCCCGCGCCGCCGGCCTGCATGACCGCGTATCGCCCCATACCCTGCGGCACAGTTTTGCCACGGAGCTCCTGGACCAGGGCGCCGACATCAGGGCGGTGCAGGAGATGCTCGGGCACAAGAACCTCTCCACGACACAGGTGTACACCCACACGACAAAGGAAAGGCTTAAAAAGGTATTCAACCGCTTCCACCCCCATGCCGGGAAAAAGCGCGTTGACGATTGAACGTCTTACCTGGCAGGGCCGCGCGTCCGGGCTGAGGCCGGTAGAGGCAGAATCGCTACCGCTTTCCCGAGCGGTACCGTGTGCAGTGAAAACGCCGGTCGGCGTTTCGCCGCGGTTTTGCAGAATTCATCGAATCCCGCCGTGGGTAGAAACGACATGCCTCCCGCTATCGGCTTGAAGAAATTGTCATGGTGGATCGGCACAAGGAGTCGCGCTCCTGTTCCCGTCATTACCTGATCAAGATAGTTATCGGTGTCTTTCCTGCCGGTGATGCCGAGAAGGACAGCGTCAGCCCTTACGGCATCGTACATGCCTGGCAGGAAGCCGGCGCTTCCATGATGAAGGATCGTCCCGGATGGGTGGGTGATCAGCAGTGAGAAAACGCCGCCCAGCCTGTACCTGCTCGCCGCCGCGGGCGGGACAAGGGGCGCGTCGATCATACCGGGATAGGGCACCCGGCCAAGAAAGGCCGGCCCGTGGGCGCTTTCTATGAACTGCACGGTAAAGTCCCCGAACTCCATGGTTTGGCCCGGCTCCACCGCGAGCAATAGGCGTTCCGGGAGGCCGGCGCCCCTGCCGATATTCATGGTGCTCTCCGTCCCGATGAGCGGGGCGCCTGTCTCAAGTGCGAAAAAGGGAGCGTCCGCTGCATGATCGAAGTGGCTGTGGCTTACGATGATCGCGGCAATTTTTTGACCGTCGCCCGCCAGGTCCCCGCACCATTTTTTTATGAGCGCGCGGTCGGGCTCCAGCGGAGAACCGAGTGCGATCGCACGCATCCCGAACCTGCTCACATAGGGATCTATCAGGATGCCGGTTTTCCCGTCGGTTAGCAGGACGCCTGCGGTGCCGAGCCAGGTCATGCGCACGCTCCCCTGGACCGGCGGCGGTTCGGGGATCAGCAGGCTGTTATACAGGTCCATGTCGCCGCACCCGGCCGAAACCAGCGGGGCCAGCAGGGCAAGCAGGAATGATGCAATTATTTTCTTCATGGTGGAGCTCCTTGTGCGAAGGATGTGAATATCATGCTGTCGCTGCGTGGCATTCACCCGCGCATGGCCCGTTCTATGACGCCGCCTCCCAGTACTTCCATCGCCTCATTGTAAAAGACCGCCGCCTGCCCGGGAGAAATGCCGATTTGCGGCTCGCCGAACGTGACCAGCAGCCCGCCGTTCGCTGCAGTGAGCCGCGCCGCCACCGGCGGCTGGGTGGACCGCGTTTTAACCAGGACGTCCCGGTCGCGCAGGTCCGTTTCTTTCATATAATGGATGTCACCGGCGACAAGGGCGGTCGTCTCGAGTTCTTCCTGCGGCCCGGCGATGATGCGGTTCTTTTCCGGATCGATGCTGACGACATAGAGGGGGCGGGGCGCCGCTATGCCCAGGCCCCTGCGCTGCCCGATCGTGTAGCGGTGAATGCCGCGGTGTCTGCCGATCACTGCGCCGTTCGAATCAACGATATCCCCCGGTCCCCTGCCGGCGCCGGTTTCCCGCTCGATAAAGTCTGCGTAGCGGTTGTCGGGGATGAAGCATATCTCCTGGCTCTCGGGACGCTTCGCGACGTCCAGCCCCCGTGTCCCGGCCATGCTGCGCACCTGTTCCTTCGTGTACCCGCCGAGCGGGAAGAGGGAACTGCCCAGGCTCTCCTGCGTGAGCATGTAAAGGAAGTAGGTCTGGTCCTTCGCGGTTTCGGCGCCCCTCGCCACATACCGCCTCCCGGCATCGGAGGTCCTGATCAGGGCGTAATGGCCGGTCGCCATTTTTTCGCACCCGAGCGATTTCGCGTATTCGAGCAGGCGGCCGAATTTGATGAGGGGATTGCACCGGACGCACGGGTTCGGGGTGCGGCCCTGCAGGTAGTCGCGGCAGAATGGCGCGATGACAAGGGACACAAAGGCTTCCTCAAGGTCCAGTACGTGCAGGGGAAATCCGTAGGCATCGGCGATATGACGTGCCGCGCCGGCGTTATCGGGCACGGCGGATGGGCCGTGGTGCCTGCTGACAAGGCCGGCCGAGAGGTCCGCTGTGATACCCACGACCTCATGGCCCGCTTCGCGCAGCAGCAGCGCCGCCATCGACGAATCGAGGCCGCCGCTCATGGCCACGGCTATTTTCATGTATCTGTACCGTCCCTGTCGATAAGGAATCCCTGGAACGTGCACCGCCTGCGGAATTCATCGTCTATGGCTTTCTGCACCGTTCCCTTGTGAAGGCCCCACCGGGGGGCAACGAGCGTGTTTTCCTCTCGATCGCCCATGAGCCGGTGGACCAGGACCGCGGGCGGAATCCGCTCAATGAAATCGCACAGTATGGAAACATACTCTTTCATCGAGAGGGTGCCCATGAGGCCAGCGCGGTACAATTCCTCGAGCGCGGTGCCCCGTATGACATGCAGGTGGTGAAATTTCACCCCGCTGACCGGCAGGCCGCGTACGCACCGCGCCGTGGCCATCATGTCTTCCCAGGTCTCGCCGGGGATACCCAGTATGAGGTGGACGCATACCGGGATTTCCCGCTGCGCCGCCCGCCTGACCGCGTTGATCGTATCGCCATTGGTATGGCCGCGGCGCAGGAAATCAAGGCTTTTATCATGGCTGGACTGCATCCCGATCTCGAGCCACAGCTCGCGCCCTTCTTTCCGGTAGGAGGCGATCAGGTCCAGGATATCGTCGGGCAGACAGTCGGGCCGGGTTCCTATCATGAGGCCGATCACGTCCTGCTGCGCCAGCGCGATGTCATAGAGCTCTTTCAGCCGGGCGGGCGGGGCGTTCGTGTTGGTAAAGGCCTGAAAATAGGCGATGTACCTCGTTCGCTCGTCGGCGCGCTTGAATGCGCGTTTCGCGGATTCGATCTGCCCGGGTATCGGCATGGAGACGGACATGCCGGGCGATGCCGATCCGTCGGCGGAGCAGAACAGGCAGCCTTCACTGCCGATTGAGCCGTCGCGGTTGGGACAGGAGAGGCCGGCGTTGATCGGGATTTTCAGGACACGGCACAGGTATTTTTCACGGAGATATTCGCTGAAGGAGTTATATGTCATGCCGGCCGGTCTGCCGGCATTACAGTGATCTCTCTTTGTGGTCATGGGCGAAATATGAGTTTTTCAGGTACTGCTGGTTCTGGTACTGCCCGGGATTGAGCGGCACCCGGGAGACGTACCGCGCGCCAATCACGTTGTAATTGCCGTCGAGTTTGACAATATAGATGCCGCTACCGAACTTGACCTTCCGGGGTGACTTGACCCATTTGGTGATGCGTTTCTTTTTTTTCTTTGAATAGACATATGTCTTTGTTTTCGAATAGTTCTTTGCGTTGCTGAAGGACTTCACGAGCCGCTTCAGGGTGTCCTCGTCAGGGCCCAGGGCAAGCTGGATCGCCTTCTCGAGGCTCTGGTTCTGCTCGATGGGAAGGATGATGCTCCGGCGGAGCGGCGCTTTCGCGACGAAGACAGGGCCGCTTGATTTGACGGCCGGCACGATTTCTACGGCAGACTCCTTTACGGGTGACCCGGTAAGTCCGGCACTGCGCATTTCGGCATGGTAGCGGGCGTGCATTTTCGCGAAGATGGGCGCCCGCATGATGTATCGCCGCGCGAGCGAATAATATCGCCGCGCGAGCCTTGATTTTTTCTGGCGCTTGTATTTCGCCGCCATCTGAAAGTAGCGGGACGAGAGGACGAGATTGTTCTTTATAGTGGAGAAAAAGTATGTGTATTCACCGTATCTTGAGCCGGAATATTTACGCTCCAGCTCGCGGATGACCTGGATCGCCTTGCCGGAATCGACCGCCTGGATGTAGTAGATGGCCAGGCGTGAAAGCTTGAGCAGTTCGATCCGCTCGGGGCTGGCGTTGCCCGCGGTTTTCACGGTATCGCCGGACAGGTCAACGGCGAAAATTTCCTTTATGGTCTCAAGGAGGGCGTTGTATTGCGAGCTTACGATTTTTTCGATGTGCTCAGGGTCCTTCAGCTTCTTCTCCTCTTCGGGGTGTGAAATGAACCCCGACTCGTATATGACGGACATCGGGAAGTCGATGAAGTAGCTGAACCTCGTATCGCCGACAGCGCCAAAGTTCCAGCTGTTGGGCTTAAGCCCCCTGGATTCCAGCATGGTCTTCAGCTTCAGGGCGTAGACGCGCGAAAATCCGCTGGCATCGACCTTGTTGTAGAGGGTCAAAAATCCCGAATAGGTGTCGCGTACGAACTGCAGCATCTTCCATCCGTACCCGTTGCGGGTGACATGTATCCCCGGCAGATTCACCCTGCCGTCTGCCTTGTAGGCCACCGATATGTTGTTCAGGTGCTCGGATATGATTATGAATGCGCCGGCCTTGTCGGCGAGCTCAACCGTCTTCGGGAAGGGGATATCGCGGTACGTGTCGCTGGCGCCTTTCAGCACTTCCATGAAATCGTCAGTTGATTTCACTTCAATAAATTTATTCCTGCTTAGCATCCCGTAGATTTTTCGCGAGAGGAGGATGGAATAATATTCCTCCGGCAGTCCTGTGCAGCTCGTCCGGCGCGTTGCATCGCCGCCCTGCCACTGGCCATTGGGGAGCTTCCCGTGGGCCGGGTCAATGAAGATGACCAGTTTTTTTCCGTTCTTCATTTTTTCGTAGAGGTTTGCGTAGGTCGCGTCTATCCGGTTTACTATTTCGTACATCCTGTCCCGTGTCGCCTTGTTGTTCTCAGAGTCTAATATGTTCTGTATGGATTTTGGTTGTTGTATCTCTGACTGGATTTCCGGTGTCGAGTGCGCCGATGCCGTTAACAAACAGAAGGCTGCAGCAAGAACGAGGATGTGTATTTTACCCATGGTCGATATCTCTGTATAATTCAGTATTGTGCGCTATTGGAGGATTATTTCATGAATCAGCCGGTCAATTCTGAATGTTGCAGAATGGGAAAATCCGTCCTGCACGGTCAGATTTAAAAACCAACAGAAACCAAAATATTGTCCATGAAATAATGAACCCTACTATTAATATCGAATTATTTCAAGAAAATATTTTGTTTTTATTTGAGTAAAATTAAAAATTTATGTGTTGTGCTTTTTTTCCCGGTGCGACATAGTGATTCACCCAGATGAAAATCGTGGAGTATCGGTGTATGAAACATAACTACATAAAATACGAAAAGTTGTCCGGCGACATAAAAAATGAAATAAAAAAATACCATGCCTCGAAAGAGTTGCATGCGCCGGGAACAACGTTCGATGAGTCCATGATCGACTGGTTTGATAATAAGTTCGATGAATGGCTGCTGAGGAATTACAGCGACCAGGGGGCCACCAGCAGGAGAAAATTTTTCAGGCTCGAGGTCGAGATCCCGATACGCATCATCGATACCCTGATTGAGTCTTCAGGCGATGACACCAGCGCCATCGAGTTTGTCGGGAAGATACTCAACATCAGCAGGGGCGGGCTGTATTTCAAATCCGGGAAGCCGATCGAAATTTCGTCTATAATAAAGGTACTCATCGACCTGAAAGGAATAGACTCGGAATTCAACGGCATCGAGGCCCTGGCGATGGTGATTCGGACCGACAAGGAAGATGAAGGAGATTTCGGAATAGGAATAATGTTCAGCAGCCTGTACGGCCCGCAGAGGGAACTGCTCGACCTGTTTATTCTGAAAAACCTGTCCTACTATATATATTCAGAATAGGGACGGCGGCGGGGCGGCACACGTCATCTGGCGGCAGAAATGTTCTTCAGGTGGTTCTTCAGGTTCTTTCTGACAATATCGAAATAGTAAACGGAATACCGGCTCTGCTCTATATCTTTTTTTTCTATGCTCCCGTTTTGATCAATCAGCGAAAGTATCTCCGCCCTGATATTCCTGTCCGCGGTTGTGCCGCTCGCATCCATGCATCGCTCCAGTGAAACCTGCGCGCGCTTCCGGGCCTTGAACAGCACCATGTCCGGCACGGTCGCCGATTGGTCTTTAGTCATAACGATCACGATCCGGTAGAGGTCGGGAGAAATGAAGCCTTCCGAGAGGTATTTTTTTTCAATATCGACGTCGCTGAGTGGGATCTCTTCCGCTTCCGGCGTGACGGCCTTTTTGTTCTCTTTCAAGCAGGATGAAATACAGATGGCAGCAATGACCGCCGCCAGTGCCATCGGGCCGATTGATTTTCCGTTCATTGGTTAACTCCTCGCAGGGGTAGCCTGGCTCTCCTGCCCGCCGGCGGCAGGGGCTGCGATGATTGCGTCAACCTTCTTCCTGAAGCCGATCGCGAAGACCCGGTACCCTATGATCATGGCGTTCTTTTCATTGTAATACACGAATGCTATTTTACCGTGCCGCACCGTCCCCTTCAATTTATCCGCCAGCGCCGTGCGGTGGGCGGCAAGATCGAAGTCCTTACGGTTCTTCTCAAGAATACCGGTTTTGATCTGGCTGTCAATACAATAATTGACCAGGCTCTCGAACGCCATGTCGTTTAAACGCGCGCTCTTTGCCCTGAGATATGCGCTCTCTCTTCGCGCGACCAGCCCCCGGCTGGCTTCATCGGGGGCGATCTCAATGAGTGCCTGGAAGTGGCTGTCGCTGACGAAGCCGTTCGTCGTGATGTCGATCGCGTCCCGGAGCTGCGGCGTGCAGTGGGAAAGCCAGAAGGGGAGTGCGACGAGTATGCCGATGATTGCATGTCTGAGTAATCGTTTCATGTCTTACCACGCGTTCAATTGTTTTTAAGGGCGCTGATGATGTTCTGTATCTCGCGCGCCCTCGGATGATTCGGTCTGACAGAGAGCAGTTTTTCAAAATGTTGTAAAGCCTTTTCACTGTTTTTTATCTTACGGTAATATATCATCCCCAGCTCCTCGTGGGCGTCGTACAAGGAGCTGTCGAGGGCGAGGGCCTTTTCAAAGGATTGCGCCGCCTCTGCATGATGGCCGGCGTCACGGTGCGACAGGCCGAGGAAAAAGTGTGTTTGCGCGTCGAGCGGCTTGATCTGCAGCGCCTTTTTGTACTCGTCGATGGCGCTGGCGTACTGCTTCGATTCGCGGTACGTGTTGGCGAGGTTGTGGTGCGCCGTGAATGATTCCGGGTTCCGGTCCACCGCTTTCCGGTACAGCTCTATGGCGCGGTCATACTGGTTGTTCTTTGAGTAGATCGTGCCCAGGTTGATATACGCCTTGGTGTCCCTGGGGTTCAGGTCGATGGCCTTTTCGTAGCACTCCATGGCCTTCTCCTGGTTTCTCAGCGCGTCGTACGCTTTTCCCATTTCGTAGTAGGGCGCGTAGTCGCCTTCCTTGATCCTGGAGGCCTTCGTATGCATCTCGATCGAGCGGGCGTAGTCGCCCTTGTGGTAATAGACCAGGCCGAGGTTGAAGAAGGACTGGTAGTGGTCCGGGTCAAATTCGATGGTATGCCCGTAGTACTTGATGGCGTTAGAGTAGTCCTTCATCTCGTGGTACGTCTCGCCGATCTTGAAGTTCGTGTCGGGATTATTGGGACGGCGCTCCAGGTCCATTTTGAGATACTCGAGGGCCTTCGGGTAATTCTTCCCGTCGAAATAGACGGTCCCCAGGTTGAAGTATGCCCGGTCCAGGGTCGGGTCCTGCTCGATCGCTTTTTTGAAGTCGCTGATCGCGCCCGCCCTGTTCTGGAGCTGGACGTTAGAGAGCCCGCGTGAGTAATAGGCCTTCGCAAAGACCGTTTTCGCGCTGATGGCCCGGCTGAAGGAGTTATAGGCCGGCCGGTATTTCTGTTTCATGTAGTAAATCAGCCCCAGGTGGTAGTGCGCATCGGCGTGCACAGGGTTGGCGGCGACGGCCTTCACAAAAGCGTCCGCGGCGGGGTCATACTCTTTTTTGCTGTAGAGGATCCTCCCGGTCCAGTACCATGAATGGTCGTCGCGTTCGTCGGCTTCAACCGCCTTGCCGTACGCCTCCAGGGCGCCGTCATAGTCCTTTTCGGCGCGCTTCCTGTCGCCGATTTCACGCCAGTGCGATGCCGGTTTTGACGCCTTTGCCGCGGCAAGGCCCCTGTCGCCATTTGTCTCTTGCGGGATGCGGTCCGGCCTGATGGCTCCGGCCGGTGTTTTTTCGATTTCCACTCTCTTTTCGATAACCGTTGCCGGGGTTGCCGTGCGGTCACCCACCTCTCCCTTGAGGCGGCGGAGCGCATCATCGTATTTTTTTTTCAGGTTTTTGTCCCTGCCGTTATAGGCGAGGGCCTTGCGGTAATACCGCGCCGCGTTTCCCCAGTCGCCCTTCACCCCGTGCAGGTCGCCCAGGCGCTCAGCCGCAATGGCGTCCGTCGGGTCAACGCTGAGGGCCTTCATGAAGGCAGCGGAGGCATCGTCTGTCTTGCCGAGCTTCAGAAGCGCTTCGCCGCGTCCGCGGTGATATTTCGACTTTTTCGGGTTCCTGTCGATGGCCCTGTCGTAATTTTCAAGGGCTTTGTCGTATTTTTTGATTTCGTAATAGAGGTTGCCGAGATTGTAATATCCTTCCGCGTCAGAAGGGTTGGCCTTGATGCCCTTTTCGAGTATGGCGATGGCGCCGTCGCTATCGCCGTTCCTGAGCCTCTGGCGCGCGATATTGCGGTAGCTTTCCTGGTCCTTCGGCGACACCTTCTTTGCCTTGAGATACTCATCGAGCGCCTTGCGGTATTTTTCCTGGTCGTCGTACACGTTGCCGAGCTTGTTGTATGCCGAGGGGTGGGACGGCCTGAATTGTTTCGCGGTGTTGAAGGTGTCTATGGCGCGGTCATAATCGCCCTTCAGCGCGTACGCGTGGCCGAGCTCGTTGAGCGCGTCGTAGTTCCCCGGGTCGTGCTTCAGGGCCCTCCGGTAGTATCCGATGGCGCGGTCGTATTCGCCGAGCGACTTGTACAGGTTGCCGATCTGGAGGAGGGCGTTGACGTCGGCGGGATTGGCCTCGAGCACCCGCTCGTATCCCTCGATCTGCCTCAGCCGCATGTCGGTGATTTCATCACCGGGGCGGTTCAGGAGGAGGGTGATGACCAGTATCGGTATTCCGATGCACAGCAGGAGAAGGATCGCCCCCGCGATGATGTATTTTTTTCTGTCATTGTAGTAGCGCATGGCGGCCCCTTACAGCTCCTCATCCAGATAGATATCTTCAAGCTTCTTCTTTGTCTTTTTCGATTCGTGGCCGGCTTCCTGGTCTTTCGACTTGTGGATCGTCTTGTCTATGGTGGCGCCCCCGAGCATGAGCGCCTCCTCGATGGTGACCTCGCTCCCCGGCGGCGGGATCACGAAATTCGGGTCCCGGAGCAGCTCTATGGCCCGCTTGATCCTGTCATACTGGGGATCGTCCTCGGCGATCCTGATATAGGCCTCCCAGTTCTCTATGGTGTTCGCCTTGTCCCGGAGGAGCATCAGGTAGGCCAGGCCCACATGGTAGTAGGCGAATTTGAGCTGCGGGTCGACCTCGATGGCCTTCTTGAAAAAGTCCACCGCCTGCGCGCCGTCCTTCTTGTAATAGTATATCTGCCCGATGCGGAAATAGTTTTCGCCCGCCTCCGGCCTGAGGCGGACGCTCTTCTGGTATAGCTCCAGCGCCCCGTCGTAGCGTTTCCTGATCAGGAAGATGTCGCCCAGGTAGGAGTGGGCGATGGCATGGTCCGGGTTTTTGTCAATGATGCGTTCCAGCAAAGACTCGGCCATGTCGAATTTCTTCTGGAAGAAATAATCGGCGGCCTTCTTGAACATCTCCTCCTCGCCTTCCTCCTGTGAAAAAGAGGGGAAGGGGAGCGCGCACATAAGCGCGAGAAAAAGAGCGGTGGAGACCTTCATTGTCATCCTGCCATATCCTGTCATGATTTTATGCATTCTATATATCATACCTGAAGTTAGACACGATTTCCAGAAAAAATACATCAATTTTTTTGTTTTTCCAACAAATTGATGATTATAAAAAGGCATATGGAATTATTTTTATCATATAGCACATGAAATATCGATTATTTTTCATATTAAAGGGATTCGATGTTCTCGGCGAGCAGGTGACACGGAGGTCACCGGTCCCGCCGCGTAATCAGGATGATTTTACGCGGCGGGCGAGCGAGAATGTCGAATCCCGCATACATTGTTGTACTATCTTTCTTCTGTAGTCCGCTATTTAATAATTATCAATTCCATCCCTGACTCCGCGATCATCTCGTCGGCGAGCGGGTCGTGATAGGGCGACTTGCATATAACTTTCCTGATGCCCGCGTTTATGAGCATCTTGGTGCAGATGGAGCAGGGCTGGTGGGTTATGTATATCGAGGCGTCCTTGATGGATACCCCGTGGTACGCGGCCTGGATGATGGCGTTCTGCTCCGCATGGAGGCCCCGGCAGAGCTCGTGCCGCTCCCCGGAGGGAACATTGTATTTCGTCCGCAGGCAGGTCTCCTCGGTGCAGTGGGTGACGTCGGTCGGCGCGCCGTTGTACCCCGTGGAGAGGATCCGCTTGTCCTTTACAATGATTGCCCCCACGCTCCGCCTGATGCACGTGGACCGCGTCGCCACGTCTTCGGCGATCTTCATGAAGTAGTCGTCCCATCCCGGTCGTCCCGTCATCGTTCCACCTCGTAGTTGAAATTAAGCGACGTTCCCACCTGCCGATCCGCGTTGATGCGCACCTCCGCGACAAGGGGGATATACGGCGTGCCGCGGCGGAGGAGCGACCCGCGCGGCGACACGATGGACTCCGGGTGTGCGTCCGCGTACAGTTTCAGCTCGCTGCGCTCGACCACCGCCTTTCTCACATCGGCGTCGCCCTGCTTCAGGTAAAGCGCCGTGACCTGATCCCCGAGTGTCCGTCTCTGGATCACCGAGGGCCCGTACATGATGATCAGGTCGGCCATGTTCCTGTTGAACCGCGCGGTCGCGCTCCTTCCCTCCAGGGGCCTGGTGGTGAGGGAAAAAACATAATCGCGCGTTTCCCGGTCCCGCGTCATGGAGAGCCTGAACTGGAGATCGTTATAATTGAACGAGGCGGTACGGTACCCGTCAGTGTCGTTGTTGCCGGCGAACAGCGCGTAGAGCAGGATGATCAGGATGACATTGGCGATGAACAGGCCGCCGGTAAATCTCCTCCGTTTCAGCGTGCGTTCGTCCCCGTCGGGTCGCCGGTACCTTCGTATGGCCTGCTCGGCGGGGGATTCCTGTGGCTTATGTTGTTCATCCATCTGTGATGAGGCACCATTCCCTGTTAAATGAAAAAGCGTATGACCGATCAGTACATACGCTTCATGACAATGTCAACAATTTATTCTTCCGCGGCGGGGCCGGCGCGGGATTAGAGGCTCTTTTCCAGGTCCTGGATACCCTTCATTATGATGCTGTATTCTTTGGAGTCGATGTGGAATGAACTAAGATATTTTTTGAAGCATTCGAGCTGTTCCCGTTTCCATTTATTCATTTCCTGTCCATTGGCCGTCATGGCGCGCACCCTCCGGAATAATGATTAGTACTATAATCGGTAGATGCTCGTGCCGGCTTTATCATTTTTTCACTTGACCATGGTCGTTGCGGGGTAAGAGGGAGGGGATTGACGCCCAGGAACGGAAAAAAGAAAGGCGGCATCTTTCGACGCCGCCTTTCCGGTGTATCATGTTGCTGAAGGCTTATTCGCAGAGTTCGAACATTGCCGCTGCGCCCATGCCGCCGCCAATACACATGGACTCGATGCCGTACTTGGCGCCGGTCCTGATCATGTTGGAAACGAGGGTGGCGAAAATCTTCGAGCCGGTGCATCCCAGCGGGTGGCCGAGCGCGATCGCGCCGCCGGTGATATTGATCCGCTTCTCGGAAGAATCGGCTGCCCAGTACTTCTTGTCGCCCACGCCGAGCTGCTGCGCGCAGTAGATGGCCTGAGACGCGAAAGCCTCATTCAGTTCGAAGATAAGGCTTTCGGTCTGGAGCCTCTTCAGGTCCCAGCCTACCTGTTTCAGGAGCTTCGGAATCGCGTACGCGGGACCGACTCCCATCTCGTCTGCCTTGCAGCCGGCAACAGTGTACCCGACGAGCTTGACAAGCGGCTTGACGCCATATTTCTTGACCGCTTCTTCGCTCATGATGATCGAGGCGGCAGCGCCGTCCGTGGTCTGCGAGGAGTTCCCCGCGGTTACCGAACCGGTTGACTTGAAGGCAGGTTTCAGCTTTTTCAGGCCCTCGACCGTGGTCTCGGCCCTGACGCCGTCGTCAAAGTCCTGCACGAAAGTTTCCCGAACAATGGTGCCATCCGACTTCTCGACGAACTTGTCAGCGGTGGTGGGGACTATTTCCGTGAATAATTTTTTCTTCTGGGCCTCGGCCGCCTTCATGTTTGAATGATAGGCGAACTCGTCCTGCATTTCACGGGTGATGCCATAACGGCTTGCCACGTTCTCGGCGGTGATACCCATGGACATATAGACATTCGGGTTTTCCTTCGCCCAGTCGGGGAGCGGGCGCGGCATGTTGCCGCCCATCGGTACGATTGACATCGACTCGCAGCCGCCCGCCATGTTGACTTCCGACCAGCCCGCCTTTACCTTCAGGGCTGATATCGCTATCGACTCAAGGCCGGAAGAGCAGAAACGGTTGACCGTTGCGCCGGAGACTGAATCCGGGAACTTGGCGATCTGAAGCGCGACCCGGCCGAGGTTCAGTCCCTGTTCGGCTTCCGGGAAGGCGCAGCCGAGCATGAAGTCGTCAATGACGCTCCTGTCGAGCTTGATCCGGTCCACAGCGGCGTTCATCGCCTGGACGATGAGTTTTTCGGGCCTTGTTTGCGCAAGTGCACCTTTGCCGCGACGGCAACCGGGTGTTCTTACTGCACTGACTATATACGCATCTCTCATATGTTTTCCTCCTGTATTCAGATTGTTAAGTTATATCATCAACGGCTTGCCCGTGGTAAGGATGTGCTCGGCCATCTTCTGGGTACTTTCGGTCTTCCAGAGCTCGACGAACGCCTCCCGCTCGAGTTTCATCAGGTAATCTTCAGAAACGAGCTGGCCCTGCCGCGCCTCGCCGCCTGACATGCAGTAGGCGATTTTCTTGGCGATGAATTCCATGTGTTTCGGGATATAGCCTCCCTGACTCATGTTCAGCATCTCGGCCCAGATCATACCCTGGGCTTCCTGGCCCATGACCGGGTATTTTTTCTTTGCCGGGGGCGCATAACCGTCGTCCAGCATCCTCAGACATTCCTTCTTCGCTTCGCCGATCAGGTTGTCCTTGTTGAAGACGATGCGGTCGGTCGGGCGGAGGAAGCCGTTTTTGCGGGCTTCGGCAGCTGACATGCTGACCTTGGCCTGGGCCACCATCAATATGGCCGGGACCATGTATGCGGCGTAGTCGGCGATTTTCACTGAGCCCGGGATACCGTCCATATACCGCTGCCACAGGTGGATCATGCCGCATCCGCCCGGTACGAGACCGGCGCCGATTTCAACGAGGCCCATGAAGAGCTCCGCGTGGGCAACGATTTTGTCTGCGGCGAGGCACGTTTCAGCGCCGCCGCCCAGCGTCATGCCGTACGGAGCGGCGACGACGGGGATGGGGGCGTATTTCGTGCCCATGATAGTCTCATGGACGCCCTTGATGAAGCTGTCGATTTCAGAGAATTTCTTGGCTTTCGCAAGGCCGAGCATGAAGCCGAGGTCTCCGCCGGCTGAGAAGGCCCCCGGGAATCCGGGTGTCTGGTTGCCGATGACGATGCCGCGGCCGTTTTCGATGACGTAGTCGCCTGCCGAGCGCATGAAATCGACCATGTTCTTGTTGACGGCGTTCATCTTGGTGTGGAACTCGATGTTGAAGATGCCGTCGCCCAGGTCGATGAGTGACGCGGAGTCGTTCCCCTTGACGAACTTCTTGTTCGCGTGGAGGTTGACCAGGTTGATCGCCAGGTCGCTGACCGCGACTTCTTTGTATTTACCCGACTTGAGGTCGTAGAACATTTTTTTGCCCTTCTCGATCTTGTAGAAGGACTTTATCTTTTTTGCCAGCATCTGTTCGATCTTCTTCGGGACCTTCATCCCTTCTTTCTTCATCCGGTCAACAGAGGCCTTGACGCCGATGACATCCCAGGTCTCGAAGGGGCCGAGCTCCCAGTTGTATCCCCATTTCATCGCGTTGTCGATCTCGACGATGGTGTCGGATATTTCCGGGATCCTGTTCGCTGAATAGATCAGAACACCGGCGAGGGACTTCCATGCGAACTTCGCGCCCTTGTCGGTCGCGTTCACGACGGTCTGGATCTTTTCGGCGAGCGTTTCCTTCTTCTTCGCTGCCGCGAGGCAGGGGAAGTCGGGCTTGTCGAAGGTCACGTAGTCGAGCGTCTTGTAGTCGATGACCTTTTTGACCTTTTTCCAGTCGGGGGTTATCTCTTTCTTGTAGAAGCCGCCCTTGGTCTTGTTGCCGAGCCATTTTTTCTCGACCATCTTGGCGACGAAATCCGGCATCTTCAGGCTTTCGCGGGACTCGTCCTTGGGGCAGAGGTCGTAGCAGTTGTTCGCAACGTGCGAGAACGTGTCGAGACCGACGAGGTCGGCGGTCGCGAATGCCGCGGTCTTCGGCCTTCCGAGGACGGGGCCGGCCATGGCGTCGACTTCGGGAATCGACAGGCCCATCTGCTGCATTATCTGCATGCTGGAGACCATGGAGTATACGCCGATCCGGTTCCCGATGAAGTTCGGGGTGTCTTTCGCCCAGACAACGCCTTTTCCGAGGGTCTTCTCAGCGAATTCCGCCATAAACTTGAGCAGGTCTTTCTTCGTTTCTTTACCGGGGATTATTTCGAACAAGTGCATGTAGCGCACCGGGTTGAAGAAGTGCGTTCCAAAAAAATTCTCTTTGAATGTCTTGCTCCGGCCCTGAGCAATCTTGTTCAGGGGAAGACCGGATGTGTTGGTAGTTACAATAGTGGTCTTCTTCATCACTTTTTCGATCTTCGCAAAGAGTTCCTGCTTGATTTTCAGGTTCTCAACGACGACCTCAACGATCCAGTCGCAATCGGCCAGCTTTTTAAAATCATCTTCCAGGTTTCCAACTGATACGAGTTTGGAATCCTTTTCCTTGTCCATGAAAAGGGCGGGTTTGGCTTTCATGAGCCCCTCAAACCCGGCATTGACAATCCTATTCCTCGCTTTCGGATCTTTTTTTTCATCGTCTTTAAGATCGAACGGAACAATGTCCAGTAGCAGAGTAGGAATGCCCGCGCTGGCACAGAGAGCAGCTATACCTCCACCCATTATGCCAGAGCCTATAACGGCTACTTTTTGGATCCTTCTAACCATAGAGACCTCCTGTTTAAGTCTTATGTTTTTTTGAATATATTTTTTTGGGAGAAAAGCTATGTTATGGTTATTACTGAATAACGAAGATTAACCTTTTCTCCAATTTGTGTTCAATCTGGAAACCGACCCTCGCTTTTTACAACAGTAATATACTGCGTGAGGAGCCTTCCGCTGCCGGCGTTGGGACCCTTATGATGCATGATTTAAGAAATTTTACTACTGAATCACGATCACAGGTCAATCATTAATTGATTGTACAAAATGTCAATTGTTATAACTCACTGATTGAAAAAATGATTATAAAAAAATAAAATTTCGGCCGGATTATTTTTTCGCGGTGTCCGTCGGACGATCGCGGCGGACCGGCGGGAATTGACGAAATTAAAAGCTGGAATCCGGAACATTCGGACGGTTATTGCAAAACACGCGCAGGATGAATTGAATTTTTAGACGCGGGCAGTATTTTAAGTTGACAACAGGGCGTGAAATTCAAAAATGGGAAAGAGGTTTCCGGCGCCGTACCCAAGTGGCTAAGGGAGAGGTCTGCAAAACCTTTATGCAGCGGTTCGAATCCGCTCGGCGCCTCATATCCCGCCCAGGTGGTGGAATTGGTAGACACAAGGGACTTAAAATCCCTTGAACATTTTGTTCGTGAGGGTTCAAGTCCCTCCCTGGGCAATGGCGGAGCGGCCGGTCCTCGGTTAAATGGGGAATTTGAATTCCAGAAGCCGGTGCACATTCTTGATCACGCTGATCAGTTGCGGCCTCAATACGTCGATCCCTTCCCTGACACTCGAAAAATAATGAAAAAGGTTGAGATCCTCGGGCGCGATCAGGCCGTCCCTGACGAGCCTGTCGAAATTGATGATATCTCCCCAGAATTCACGGTCGTAGAGGAGGATGGGGATGTTTATCTTTTGCATTTTGCGCGTCTGCACCATGGTCAGGGTCTCGAAGAGCTCGTCCATGGTACCGAATCCGCCGGGGAAAATGATGACCGCCTTGGCCTGGTACAGGAACCATAGCTTCCTCATGAAAAAGTAATGGAACTTGAACATCAGCTCCGGCGTTATGTATTTATTCGGATCCTGCTCAAAGGGGAGGTCGATGTTCAGGCCGATGCTCGGCATGCCCGCCCGCGACGCCCCCTGGTTGGCCGCCTCCATGATGCCGGGGCCCCCGCCGGTGCAGATATAAAACGGCGAGCCTGTTTCGTTCTCGATCTCCTTGCTCAGCCCCGCGAGGCTGAAGGCGAAATCCGAAGCTTCCTGGTAGTAGTGCGCCATCCGGTTCCCGGGATTTTCGCGCGGGTCGATCCGCGCCGATCCGAAAAAGACGACGGTGTGCTGGATGTTCATCTCCCTGAAGCGCTTTTCAGGCTCGAGATATTCGCTCAGGATCCGGATGGTGCGCGCATCCCTGGAATGCATGAACTCAGGGTCGTCGAATGGAGCGAGGAGCTTGTCAGACTTCATGCATACCGCCGTTTGCGCTTCATGTTGAAGATGGTGCCGTCGGTGTTCTCGGACACGGAGCGTGACAGTATCTTCTCCCTGTCTATCAGGTCGATGGTTATGGCGTCCATGAAGCTCAGGATGACCTTGAGCCCCGCGCCGATCCCCCTGAGGGGAATCTCCTGTCCGTTAAGGCGGACCGTGATCTTTCTTTTTTCCGACTCGGTGGCGTAGCTTATGATCTGGTTGATGTATGTCGACGAGCCGCTCTGCGGCGTCATGTACAGGATGTTGAAGATATCGAGGCCCTTGCCGTGGTCGATGATGGTGGCGTCGAAGATGTCGCCGGAGATGGTGTAGCGCACCGTGATGTCCCGGTGATCGTCATCGTGGACGGCCTTGCGGTTCAGGGCCTGGTTGACCCGTATCGTCTCCTGGACGGCATTGGTGATTGCCTCGTCCATCGACAGGACGATCTCGTCTATTTCATCCTGGGTATACTTGATCTTTTTCAGGTCGGATATCAGCCGTTCGATCACCTCGGGCACCACAGCGGTCCTGGCTGCGTAGCTGTTGAGAAAATCGATGTCGCGGGTATTGCTGTTCATATCATGAAAATTAAACAGGGAAGGCTGATGGCGCGCTGATGAAAACGCGTGTTTCGCCGCCTTGTAAACGTATTCGACTACATGCTTGAAATTTTACAAAAAAAAATCAATAATTAATTTTATATTCGTCATGGATAATGAATAAATTTATGTATGGATCGCCGGCATGGGTGATTCCCCGTCGCGCTGGCCGGTTTTTTTCTTGCAAAGAGGGGCCTGACTGACCTCATGTGTACCGGTATTTTCACGAGAAACGATACGGAAGGTGACGCCATGCGCGCGATTGGAAAAATTATTGTTCTGGTCCTCATTCTCATGCTCACGCAATGCGCGAAAAAAAGATATGTCGATGAAGCCCGCTCCCTCTGCCGGACGCTGAGCCTGGAGAAGAAGGTCGGCCAGATGATCATGGTCGCGGTCCCGGGCAGCGGCATGAACGGCGATATCGACCGGATTCTTGGCGGTTATCTTCCCGGCGGCGTGATCCTATTCGGGTACAACCTCTCGACCTCCGACGGCAATAACAGGCTCATCAGGGAGATGCAGGAGGCCGCATTCAGGTACTCCGGCATCCCCCTGTTCGTCTCGATCGACCAGGAGGGGGGCAGGGTGGTGCGGATCGTTTCGGGGGTCACGCAATTTCCCGGCAACATGGCGGCAGGCGTCGGCGGTGATGGCGGCCTCGCGTACCGCTGGGGCCGCGCGCTCGGCGTGGAGCTGCGTATGACGGGCGTCAACATGAACCTGGCGCCGGACCTTGACGTGAACAACAACCCGCGCAATCCCGTGATCAATACCCGCTCGTTTGGAAGCGACCCGCGGCTGGTGGCCGACCTCGGCGCCGCCTATATCCGCGGCCTGCAGGATTCGCGCTGCATCGCCGTTGGCAAGCATTTTCCCGGCCACGGCGATACCGATACGGACTCCCATCTCGCCCTGCCGGTGATCCGGTATGACATGGAACGCCTTTCACGCGTGGAGCTGGTGCCCTTCAAAAAGGCCGTGGCCGCGGGGGTGGAATGCCTCATGCCGGCGCATATCGCGTTTCCCCGTATCCTGGGGACGGACGATCCGGCCACGGTGTCAGGAAAATTTCTGACCGGCCTGATACGGGAAGAGATGCGGTTCGAAGGCCTGGTGATAACCGACGACATGGAGATGCACGCCATCTCCCGGCGGCAGGAGCTGGGCGAGGCGGCGGTGCGCTCCATCCTGGCGGGCGCCGACATCGTACTCATCAGCTCGTATGAAAAGAGCATACCGGCCATAATAAACGCTGTCACGGCGGCCGTCAGGGAACGGCGCATCGCCATGGAGCGGATCGACGCGTCCGTGGAGCGCATTATCGAAACCAAGATACGCTACGGGATCCTCTCATGCAACGAAGGGGTATGCCGTCCGGCCGATTTCATCGCCACCGAAGAGGACCGGAAGTCGCTCGGCGAGGCCGGGCGGGTGAACGAGGCGCTCTCCAGGAAGGGGATCCTCTATTTCGGCCCGCGCGAATCGCTCAGGCCGCCGGGGAACACTGCGCGCGTGGTTGTCACGCAGAGCGCTGTCATGAAGGACGCGCTCGCCGGCGGCGGGATCAGCATGATTGCGGCGTCGCTCGGCGAATTGTCCGGCGCGGCGGCGTTACAGGGGAAAAGGGCCGTCGTGTATCTGCACATGGTCCAGCCCGATATCGATTACCTCAAGCGTGCGGCCGATTATTGCCGGAAAAAGGGGATGGGCCTGGTCCTCGTGTCCAGCGGGAACCCGTTCCCCGCGACTGTTTCGGGCCTGGTGACCGCGGGGCTTCTCTCCTTCTCCAACACGGAAGAATCGGTCAGGCAGCTCGCGCGCTGCCTCAAGGGCGAATTTGAGCCGGGTACCGGCGGGACGCTCCTTCTTGGCTCCGGCAGGCCGCAGTGACCGGCGGCATCTATATCCATGTGCCGTTCTGCCGGAGGAAATGCGATTACTGCGGCTTCTATTCGGAGGCGGGGATGCTCGAAGCCGGCGGCGTGCCCGCCGCCTATATCGCCAGGCTCCGGGAAGAGATACGGGAACGGCTCCCCGGCGCGGGGCTTTCGCCGGCCGACACGGTATACTTCGGCGGCGGCACGCCGTCCCTCTGCCCGCCCGCGGAGGTCGCCGGGCTGCTCCGCCTCGTGCGTGAGCATGTCGACCTCCTCCCCGGCGCGGAGGTGACGCTGGAGATGAACCCCTGCGATGTATCGCCCGGCCTGCTTGCGGGGTTCAGGGACGCGGGCGTCACGCGCATCGTGCTCGGCGTGCAGACGCTTTCGCCGCGCCTCCATGCCGTCATCGGAAGGTCCGCCGCCCCCTGCACCGAACGCGAGCTGGACATCTTTTTTTCCGCGCCGGGCCTGGACCTCTGCGCCGACCTGATCGGCGGCATCCCCTCCCAGCTTCACGGGGAGCTCCTCCATGATATCGACGCGATCGCGTCGCGCGGGCCGAAGCACATCTCCATCTACCTGCTCTCGATCGAAAAGAACACGCCGCTGGGGAAGAGGATGACGGCCGACGAAGCATCGGAGGCGGAGCAGGCCGGGCACTTCGAGACGATCATGACGCGCATGGCGGCGCACGGGTATGATCATTATGAGATATCGAATTACGCGCTTCCCGGGTTCGAGTCCCGGCACAACATGAA
Source organism: uncultured Spirochaetota bacterium (assembly GCA_963827275.1). Classification (GTDB taxonomy): domain Bacteria; phylum Spirochaetota; class UBA4802; order UBA4802; family UBA5550; genus RBG-16-49-21. The sequence goes on along the minus strand of CAWHAA010000010.1, from coordinate 334,013 downwards.
ATACTGGCGCTTCGATCCCTATATCGGCTTCGGGCCCGGCGCACACTCGTTCATCGGGGATGAGCGGTACATCAACGCGGTGACGCTGGAGGAATATCTCCGAGCGGACCGGGCGCTTCCCGCGCGGGACGTACGGATGGAGCGTGCCGCGCCGGTGGAATACCTCATGACCGGGCTCCGGCTCCTCCGCGGGGTGTCGCTCCGCGAGATGGAAGCGCGGCTCGCGTTCAGGGTCCCCGCATCGGTCATGACGGGCATAGGGCGCGCATCATCTGACGGGCTGGTGGAGGTTGCTACGGACGGGAACGACACGACGGTGCGCCTTACCCGGCGGGGTATCATGCTGGCCGATTCGGTCATCTACCGGATCGTGGAGCCGCTGCTGTAAGCGGGGCACGGGTTCATTCCTTGCCCGCCTCGGGCTCGCGGATGACGAAATACTTCTTGTAGTTCTCGTGCGTGCGGCGGTAGTATTCCTCGGACTTGGCGTCCCCCGCGGCGAGGTAGTATGCCGCCAGGAACTGGCTCGCCCGTATAACGAAGGTGTTGAGATCCCGGCCGCGCAGGCCCTTCGTGATCTCAAAATCGCCGATCTTCATGAGCTGCATGGAGATGTTCAGGTGCTGGGCATACCTGAGCACATCGTTGGTAAGCTCCTTGGTCCCGCTCGCGGCCATCTGCGAGATCCTCTCCTGGTCGAGGGCCCCCGATTGATGGAAATATTTTTTTATCGAGAGCATCGACGTGCTGACCAGGGCCTTGTTGTACCCGATCTTCAACCGGTTACGCAGCATCTCGTAGGCCTTCAGGATTTGCGAATCGATCTGGGGCGTCTCGCGGAACCTCATCTTGTACAGGCGGAACGCCACGGCCTCGATCTCCTTGCAGTCGGTGTCCGAGTTGATGACCACCGCGAGCTTGAAGTAATTGTTCGGGTTCCGCTCCAGTATCTTGATAAAGACCTCCACGCCCTTCATCGCCTCGGTGTAGATCTGGAGCGTGTTGACGCCGAAGTCTTTCATGCTCAGGCATTTGACGCCTTCAAGGATGAGGGGCGACTGCGCGGTTATGACGAGGGCGTCCATGTCCGGCTGAAAATCCTCCGAGGTTCGCTTCTTCTGGGCCTGCGGCGCCCGGGAGGGGGAAGGGGCGGGGGCTTTCTGCTTCCGGACGGGCGGCGCGGTTTTGGGCTTCTCGGGGGGAAGATGCGCCTCGAACGTGAACAGTTCATCGACTTCCTTGCTCGGCTTATCATCAACGGGCTTGTCTTCAAACAATGAATCGAATTCGTCACCAGGCATTGCACGCAATCTCCGTCCCTGTAATGCAGGGGATCCCAGACACCGGCCCCGGGGGCCGTGAATAACTTCCCTGTATGCTTGTATTTTAAATAAGCATTATAATCGGCATTTGTCAAGCCAGTTTTGCGCAATCACGTATTGCACATGGTATAACCCGCGATCCGGCATTAAATTGTCTTGATTTATTTTAATAAATCCATGACAGTCTGCATAAGGACCGCGCCTTTATATCCTGTTGTACGGAGTAATGCCATGAAAAAAATATTAATCATCGTAATAAGCCTGGCCGCCATAGCCTGCCTTTTATTCGCGGCGGATAGTTGCGTCAAGAGACAGTTCGACAGGTCTGTTGATAACGCAACGGGAACAGTACAAATTCCAGGCATCGGGAGCCGCGTGACCATCCGGCGTGACGCGCTGGGCGTCCCGTATATCGAGGCGAATAACGAGGACGACCTGTTCTTTGCCGCGGGGTATGCTACCGCGTCGGACCGGCTGTGGCAGATGACGATGATGAAAATGGTGATGCAGGGGAGGATGTCGGAGATCCTCGGTGAGGACGGGATGCAGATAGACCTCTTCATGCGGACCCTCGGGGCGCGCGCCGTTATCGAGGGGGCAATGAAGAAAATGGACGCGCGTTCGCTCAGGGTGCTGGAGAGCTATTCGAGGGGCGTGAACGCTTACATCGAATCCCACGCGGACCTGCCGGCCGAATTTTTCTTGACCCGGTACCGGCCGGAGCCCTGGAAGCAGGCTGATTCGCTCTATGTATTCGCCGCGCTAACGCTGAGCCTTTCATCAAATTTTATCGAGGAACTCGATTTCCTGAACCTGTCGGGCAGGGTCGGATATGAAAAAGCCGCATGGCTCATGCCGATCTACCCCGACGAGGACCTGCCGTTCGGGGAGGCGGGAAAACTCGCCGGCGTAGATCCGCGCGGGCTGAACACCCTGGCGGCGGGGTGGAGCGGGGTGCGGGACGGCCTGTCCGGGATCATGCCGCTGAGCCTGCCCGCGTCAAATAACTGGGCGCTTTCCGGCATGAAGACGAAGAGCGGCAGGCCGATCGTCTGCAATGACACGCACCTGGAGGACCTTATGCCCAACGCCTGGGTGGTGATGCACCTGAAGTGCCCCACCTACGAGGCGGCGGGCGTCACCGCCCCCGGCATACCGATTATCGCCCTCGGCTACAACGGCCGCGTGGCATGGGGCGCTACCATGGTCATGGCGGACAACCAGGACATATTTATTGAAAAGCTCAAGGTCATCGACGGCAAAACCTGCTACCAGTACAGGGGCCAATGGGTCCCGGTGCAGGTCCGCAGGGAGAAATTCAGCGTGCGGGGCGGCAAAGACATACATAAAGACATACTCTCGACGATACACGGCCCCCTGCTCAACGAAGCGCTGGCCGCCATGCCGTTCCCGCCGCTCATGCCCGTCCAGCCGCTCCCGGTCAAGTCGGAGTACGGGTTTGCCATCTCATGGGGCCTGGGCAGCGGTGAGAGGGATTTTAACGGGTTCCTGAGCCTCGGGAGCGTGCGGAGCGCCGCGGAGCTGCGCCCTGCCGTGATGGGAGTGGAGAGCATTTTCCTCAATGTCGTCTACGGCGATGCCGGCTCCATCGGCTGGCAGGTCACGGGAAAATTCCCGCTGCGTAAAAAGGGGACCGGGCAGCTCCCGTCGCCGGGGTGGACCGGCGAATATGACTGGACGGGGTACCTTCCCATGGCGATGAATCCGCATTCGGAAAATCCCGCGTCCGGCACCATCGTCACGGCCAACAACCGGACCGTGGACAGGGGATATCCGTACCATCTTTCATCAAGCTGGGAGCGCCCGGAGCGCGCGGAGCGGATTACCCAGGTGCTCGGCCCCATGAAGGGGGCCACGGTGGAGGACATGATGCGGCTGCAGTTCGACCACTATTCGCTCTTTGCGAAAAAGATCCAGGACATGCTCTGTCTCGGCGACCCGGCGTGGAATATACGCAACGTCATCATGGGCTGGGACGGCCGGCGAAGGGGGAGGGCGCTCGAGGCGGTGAACAGACTTGACCCGAAGAAGTTCAACGCGGTGATGGACCGCGACTCCGCAAACGCGGCGGTGATGGGCGCGTTCATCCACTGTGCGTCGCGGGAAACGTTCCTGGACGAGCTCGGGCCGGACAGCGGCATGCTCTGGGAGGCGTTAAAGTTTGAATCCTTCGCCGGGTATTCCCCTCAGCAGGACCACATCCTCGGCAGGGAGAATTCGCCGTTCTGGGACAACGTGACGACCGGGCGGAAGGAGACCAAGTGGGACATCATTGCAGAATCGTTGCAGAAGTCAATCCTGCTCTGCGAGGAGCGGATGGGGTACGCCAGGGAGCAGTGGCGGTGGGGAAGGCTCCATGCGTACAAGTGGACCCATGATTTCACGAAGCAGCTGCCGGTGTTCCACGGGTATTTCAACCGCGGGCCGTATCCCGCGAGCGGCGACGGCAATACGGTCAACGTGACGTCGTTCATGGTGGGCGAAAATTTCGACGTGTCGCTGATCCCCGCCATGCGCCTGGTGGTGGACTTCGGCCTCGCGGAGCCGGCGATGCTGGTTGGCGTGCCGGGGCAGTCGGGAAACCCGTCGAGCGGGCATTACGATACCATGCTGGACTACTGGCTCAACGGGCGGAACCATCCGCTCCCCTTCGGGGCCGACGCGGTGAAGGCCCAGTACCGCGATGCGCTGGTGCTGGAGCCGAAGTGATGCGGTTGTTCTCCGTGGGCGGCTGTTGGGGCCGCCCACGCCGCTACTTGACTTTTTAAGATAGATGGGTTATATTAGTATCAGAACATAATTCAACGTATATCATTCCGCTAGATTTTCCGGCGCGAGTTTATCTCAAATCACAACGATCAATTACATAAGAGCAGGGAGGCGCACCCATGGCACGTCAGAAAGAAATTTTTATCACAAAATTTGACTATACGAGGCTGAAAAACCTCATTGGCTCATATGCGCCGGGCGGTCAGGGCAAGGGCGGGGGGACGATATCAAAACTCTCCTTTGAACTTGCCAGGGCTGAAAAAATGGACCCGGAGAAGATTGCGCCTGATGTGGTGACCATGAATTCCACGTTCTGGCTGAAAGACCTTGATACGGCGGATGATCCGCGCGAATTTACGCTTGTCTTTCCGGAGGAAGCCGATTTTGACAGCGGAAAAATATCGGTGCTCTCGCCGGTGGGGGCGGCCGTGCTCGGATATCGCGCGGGCGATGTGATTTCCTGGGACGTCCCGGCAGGGGAAAAGTCTTTCAAGATCGAGGGGATCCTCTATCAGCCGGAGGCGGCCGGCGACTATCACCTGTAAATTGCCCGTGCTACCCCGACGCTGACGCGCGGACCCCGCCCGCAATGTTCCTCAGGAGGCTTTCGTCGGTGCCGATCCGGTCGGTTATCCGCCCGGGTATTGCCGAAAAAATCTCAACGGGCCCGCGAAGGGTGGGGTGCGTGAACCGCATGAAATAGGAGTGCAGGCATATCGAACCGTCCGCGACCGGTTCGCGCGACCCGTACGCCGCGTCCCCGACGATCGGCATCCCCTGCAGGGCGAGCTGGGCCCTGATCTGGTGCTTCCTGCCGGTCAGGAGGCTGACCAGGAGGAGATCGTACCGCTCATTCGACGCGACGGCCGTGAACTTCAAACGCGCGGTCTTTACGTTCCGGCTCCCCGCACTTTCTTTCTCGGAAAATCCTCTTTTTTTCACCAGGCGGTCCTCGCACTCCGTCCAGGCGCCATGCCCGGGGCGTTTCCCTCCCTCGACCAGGGCCAGATAGATCTTTACTACGCTTCGGCCGGCAAACTCCTTCTGCATGCGCTCCGCCGCCTTCGAGGTCCGCGCGAACAGGATGATGCCCGAAACCGGCCTGTCCAGCCGGTGCACCGGCCCGAGGAAGACCGCACCCGGCTTCCTGTATTTTTCCTTTATGTAGTCCTTCACCAGCTCGGTCAGCGAGGGCACGCCGGAGCTGTCTTTCTGTGAAAGAACACCGGCCTCCTTGTCCACCGCGATGAGATGGTTGTCTTCGTAGAGTATTTTCAGTTTCATAGAGTGTTATTGATCCCCGCGTCAATCTCCCCGGGGGCGCCGGGGAGATGTATGCCTGCAGGCTGCCGTGTGAAATAGTGTAAAAATCAAAATTTTTTATTGACTCGAACAGACATCATCTGTACTTTTTACATTAAATTAAATATCGAAGGAGATTTCAATGAGAAAATTCTATCTCTTTTGCTCAGCCCTGATAATGATCGTTGCTTTTTCAGCGGCCAGCATTATGGCGAACCCGGCTATCATGAAAAAGCATGCCGGCAAGAAGAAAGACGGCAAGGCTGTCAATTGCGGATATTGCCATACTGCGGCCAAAATTGAAAAGAAAAAGGGCCAGAACCTCGCCGCTCTTGAAAAGGGCGCCACATGCGTGGGAGCCGGCTGTCATAAATAAAAAAAACTTGTAATTTAGGGGGGTCGAATCATAGTTGTCGAAGTTCTCCCATGCGAGCGTGGTGGAACTGGCAGACACGCTAGACTTAGGATCTAGTGCCGAAAGGCGTGGGGGTTCGATTCCCTTCGCTCGCAATTCTGCGGGAATAACTCAGTGGTAGAGTGCAACCTTGCCAAGGTTGAGGTCGCGGGTTCAAATCCCGTTTCCCGCTCAGTAGAAGCCACCCATATTGCAACAATAATGGGTGGCTTTTTTATTTTCTATATTAAACAATATAGACGTTTTGTAAAAAAATGTTTGACTCAAAAATCAACGGTCAAATATTTGATATAATTTGCACGGAACAAGCGGCATCGCCGTGCGCCACGCAGGATATAAATAATAAAAAAATCACGAGGACGTACATGCTGAACATCACCGAGAAAAAGCTTGAAAACGCGACCATGGAATTGCAGATAGATGTGCCGGTTGAACAGGTTGAAACCGAATACCAGGCGGTATTCAACAAGCTCAAGGATATCGTCAAGATTGACGGCTTCAGGAAAGGGAAAGCCCCCCTGCCGATGGTTGAGGCCCGCTTTAAAAGCGAGGCCGACCAGGAGGTGGCTGAAAACCTCCTGCGCTCCGGCTTTTTACGAGGCCGTTGAGGAGAAACAGCTCACCCCGATAGCCTTCCCGAAGTACCAGTTCGATAAAATTTCCCGTGATGAGCCGTTTTCATTCAAGGCGACGTTTGAAATGCCTCCCTCCATCGAGCTCGGCAAATACAAGGGGTTGTCGGCTGACGAGCAGGTGTGCGCGATCGACGATACGAGCGTCGATTCAGAGATAAACGCGATACGCGAGCGTTTCGCGAAGATCGACAAGAAGCCGGATGACGCGGTCGTGGAGAACGGCGACATGGTCAACCTGAAGGTGAAGCGGATCGATGATGTCGAGGAATCGAAGCGTGAAACGCTTGATTTCAAGGAGTACCAGATAGTCGTCGGCAGGAGCACGGATGATTCCGCCCTGGACAAGCACATCGCGGGCATGAAGATCGACGAAGAAAAAGAGGTCGAGGTAAAATATCCGAAAGACTACTACATCGCCGACCTTGCGGGGCAGAAGGTGACCTACCTTGTAAAAATAGCCGCGCTGAACAGCATGGAGCTTCCCGAGCTGAACGACGAGTTCGCCGCAAAGCTGGGCTACCAGACCATCGGCGAGTTCACGGTGAAGACGAGGGAGTACCTGGAAAAATTCGTTCTTGAAAAGACGAAGGGCGACGCGAAGGCGCAGATACTCAAGCAGATCGTCGAGGACAGCAAGTTCGAGATCCCCGAATCGATGATACTCGGAGAAATGGACCGCCTCTTCAAGAAGACCTGCGACAGCGTCGGTTATCAATCGAACAATATCGAGGAGTTTGCCACGCTCATGGGCATCGAGCCGTCGGCCTTTGCCGACCAGCTCCGCCAGGAAGCGAGCCAGACGATAAAGACCACGCTCGCGCTTTCTGAAATTTACCGGAAAGAGGAGATGAAGGTCGACGAGGCGAAATACAAAGAGGTGGTGGAGAGCATCGCCAAGCGGAACAACAAGACCGTCGAGGAGATCGAAAAGATCATCACCGACAATGATTCGCGGGGCAGCATCGAGACGGAGCTCCTTCTTGACGGCGCGATGGATTTTATCTATGAAAACGCGAAGATCAAAAAGCTGAAGCCGATCACCTTCGAGGAATTCACGCGGAACAGGGGCCGGCGGTAGCAGCCGCGGGCCTTTTTTTGGCAGGCACGTCAATTAATTGCTTGATATATGTCTCATTTTGATGTATATTTTAATTTGCAATGTATAGTTACTATTCTGCAAAAATGGATGCTGAGAATCCGATCGTTCTGCCGAAATTAAAAGTAAATAATATAAAACAGTGTAACTATATTAATTTAGTGGATTCTAAATAGATACGTGTTTTATAATTGCCATGGCGGTGCGGGTCCCGCGCGGCGGCGCCCGGCCAGGCCAAATCAACTTTCGAGGTGACCGCAACATGAGTTTAGTGCCATTTGTCATAGAACAGACCAGCCGGGGAGAACGATCATACGACATTTATTCGCGGCTTCTAAAAGACCGGATCATTTTTCTCGGGGAATCTATAGACGATCATATTTCAAGCCTGGTGATTGCGCAGATGCTGTTCCTTGAGGCGGAGGACCCGGACAAGGACATCTACCTGTATATCAATTCCCCCGGGGGCATTGTCACCTCGGGCATGGCGATTTACGACACCATGCAGTACATCAAGCCGGATGTCGCGACCATCTGCATCGGCCAGGCGGCTTCGATGGGCTCGCTCCTCCTGGCGGCCGGCGCCAAGGGAAAGCGCTCCGCCCTCCCGAACTCGAGGATCATGATCCACCAGCCCGCGGGCGGGTTCCAGGGCCAGGCCTCGGACATCGAGATACAGGCGAAAGAGATCATCAAGGTGAAGAAAAAGCTGAATGACATTTACGCGCACCACACGGGGCAGCCGGTCGAGAAGATAGAGAAGGACGTTGACCGCGACTATTTCATGTCGTCGCAGGAAGCGATGGATTACGGCCTCATCGACAAAGTGATCGAACGCAGCAAGTAGGGAGGAGTGAAATGTCTTCAAAAAAGAAAGAAGAAACCGCCAAACTCAACTGCTCCTTTTGCGGGAAGAGCCAGGACATCGTCAAAAAGCTCGTCGCGGGCCCCGACGTCTATATCTGCGACGAATGCATAGAATTGTGCAACGAGATCGTCGCGGAGGACCGGAGCAAGGCGTTCGAGGAAGACTTCCACAACCTGCCGAAGCCCAAAGAGATCAAGGAGATACTCGACAAGTATGTCATCGACCAGGATGAGGCCAAGAAAATCCTCGCCGTGGCGGTGTACAACCACTACAAGAGGATCTATTCCAACAAGAACCTGAAAAAGAACGACGTGGAGCTGGACAAGAGCAACATCCTCCTCGCCGGGCCCACCGGCTCGGGAAAAACGCTCCTGGCGCAGACGCTGGCGCGGATACTCCAGGTGCCGTTCGCCATTGCGGACGCCACCTCGCTCACCGAAGCGGGCTATGTCGGTGAAGACGTCGAGAACATCCTGCTGCGGCTGATACAGAACGCCGACGGCGACGTGAAGAAGGCGGAGATCGGCATCGTCTATATCGACGAGATCGACAAGATATCCAAGAAGTCGGACAACCCCTCGATCACGCGCGACGTGTCCGGTGAGGGCGTGCAGCAGGCGCTGCTGAAGATCATCGAAGGCACGATCGCGAACGTGCCCCCGCAGGGCGGGCGCAAGCACCCCCATCAGGAATTCATATCGATAAACACCGTTAACATACTGTTCATATGCGGCGGGGCCTTCGTGGGCCTCGACAAGCTCGTCGAGAGGCGGATCGGGAACAAGATGCTCGGCTTTGGCGCCGAGATCAAGTCGAAGAAAGAAGACACCGGGACGAATGAATTGCGCAACCTGATCCCGGAAGACCTGATCAAGTACGGGCTCATACCCGAGTTCGTCGGCAGGCTCCCGGTCGTCGCGGTGCTTGACGAGCTGAGCAAGGGGGCGCTGATCCGGATACTCACCGAGCCGATGAACGCCTTCACGAAGCAATACAAGAAGATATTCTCCTTCGAGGAAGTCGAGCTTGAATTCACCGAGGGCGCGATCGAGGAGATCGCTGTCCAGTCGATGGCGAGGGAGTCCGGCGCACGCGGCCTCAGGGCGGTCCTCGAGAAGCTGATGCTCGACCTCATGTTCGATATCCCGTCGATGAACAACATCGCGAAGATAGTGATAACCCGCGATATGGTCACGGGGAAGAAGGGACCGGAAATACACTACCGCGAGGAGGAGAAAACCGCCTGACGCCGGCGTATGCCGGCACAGCATCCGCCGCGATCGCGTATCATCACGGTCCCGGCGATGTACCACTACACAAGGGCGCAGCGCCGCTCCGCCGAGGGAGCGGGGCGGGGCGCGCATAAAGGTCTGCCATGAGAAAGAGCATAGATTTTACCAATAAATATCCCCTGCTGCCGCTTCGAGACGTTGTCGTATTCCCCCACATGGTCATCCCGCTCTTTGTCGGGAGGGAGAAATCGGTCAAGGCCCTTGACAGCGCCATGAAGGGAGACCGGCTCATCGTGCTCGCGACCCAGCGGGACGCGCACATATCGGTGCCGGAAAAGGAAGACCTCTACGGGGTGGGCACCATCGCGGAGATCCTCCAGCTCCTGAAGCTGCCTGACGGCACCATCAAGGTGCTCGTGGAGGGGATCGCGCGCGTCTACCTCGCCGATTATTTCGCCGGCGACGAGACCATCCTGGTGAGCATCAGGGACATCGAGCGGGAAGTCGAGGGAGGGCCTGACGCCATCGCCCTCAAGAAGAGCCTCCTCGAGACCTTCGATAAATACATCAAGCTGAACAAGAAGGTGCCCCGCGAGGCCTTCACCGCTGCCGAGAGCATCGACGACCTGTCGCACCTGTCCGACGTGATCGCCTCCCATGTCGAGATGAAGATCGCCTACAAGCAGGCGGTCCTGGACATCGGCAATCCATCCGACCGCATCCAGAAGCTTGATCGAGTTCATCAACGGCGAAATAGAGGTCATGTTCATCGAGAAAAAGATACAGGGCCAGGTCCGCAAGCAGATGGAGAAGACCCAGAAGGAATATTACCTGAACGAGCAGATGAAGGTCATCAAGAAGGAGCTCGGACAGGGCGACGGCGAAGTGGACGAGGTCGAGGAGCTGAAGAAGTCGATCGAAGAGGCGAAGATGAGCGACGAGGCCCGCACCAAGGCCCTCCAGGAGGTCAAGCGTCTGGAGAAGATGCCGCCCATGTCGGCCGAGTCCGCGGTCGTCCGCACCTACATCGAGTGGCTCCGCGACGTGCCCTGGCACAAGAAGACGAAGGACAACCGCGACATCGAGCTCGCGATGAAAATACTGAACGAGGACCACTACGGCCTCGAGGACGTGAAGGAGCGGATCATCGAGTACATCGCCGTGCGGCAGCTCTCGAAAAAGCTGAAGGGCCCGATCCTCTGCTTCGTCGGCCCTCCGGGGGTCGGCAAGACCTCGCTCGGGAGGTCGGTCGCCCGGGCGCTCGGCCGCAAGTTCGTCCGCATGTCCCTGGGCGGAGTGCGCGACGAGGCCGAGATCCGCGGCCACCGGCGCACCTACGTGGGCGCGCTCCCCGGCAGGATCATCCAGCTTTTGAAGAAGGCGGGCACCGTGAACCCGCTCATCCTCCTCGACGAAGTGGACAAGATGTCGATGGACTTCCGGGGCGACCCGTCATCGGCGCTCCTCGAGGTGCTCGACCCCGAGCAGAACAATTCCTTCGTGGACCACTACATGGAGGTCAACTACGACCTGAGCCAGGTGATGTTCATCACCACCGCCAACGTCCAGCACAAGATACCGGCCCCGCTCCTGGACCGGATGGAGATCATCGAGATCTCGAGCTACACCGAGCCCGAGAAGCTGAACATCGCGAAGAATTTTCTTATCTCCAAACAGGTTGAGGAGAACGGCCTCACGGCGGCGAACATCGAGTACCCTGAAGACGAAATACTCTCCACCATACGGAACTACACCCGCGAAGCGGGCGTGCGGAGCCTCGAGCGGGTCATCGCAAAGGTCTGCCGCAAGGTGGCCCGCGAGGTCGTCCTGAACGGCGCGGGCTACAGGCGCGTCATCGACGATGCCGTGCTCCAGCAGTACCTGGGCCCCATCAGGTTCAAGTACGGCGTACGGGAGCAGGCCAACGAGGTGGGGCTTGCCAACGGGCTCGCCTGGACCGAGGTCGGCGGCGATATCCTCCACATGGAGGCGTCGGTCATAAAGGGAAAGGGGAAGCTCACCCTCACCGGGAAGCTGGGCGAGGTGATGCAGGAGTCCGCACAGGCCGCTTTCACCTATATCAAGGCGAACCAGCAGTTTTTCAAGCTGAACGACGAGCTTCTAAGGAACAGGGACATCCACCTGCACGTGCCCGAGGGCGCTATTCCCAAGGACGGCCCCTCCGCCGGCATCACCATGGCGGTGGTCATGGGATCGCTCCTGTCGGGGATCCCGGTGCGGTGCGACGTCGCCATGACCGGTGAGATCACCCTGCGGGGGAAGGTCCTCCCGATCGGCGGCCTCAAGGAGAAGGTCCTCGCCGCGCACCGCGCGGAGATCAAGCACGTCATCCTTCCCAAGGAAAACGAGAAGGACCTGGAAAAGATACCGGAATACGTCAGGGAGCGCATGATATTCCACCCGGTAAGCACAATGGAGGAAGTGCTCTTCCTGGCGATCGAGAGCCCGGAGAAGTTTTTCAGGGACGAGAAGAAGACGAGGATCCTGTACGACCGCTGGAAGGGGACCCTGGACGACTGGAAGGTCGATATCGCCGATCCCGAATCCCCGGTGCACATGTAGCATCGTCACCGCGTGAAATGGACCACCATCCTGTTTGAATTTTCCTGGTAGGGTTCGGAGAGGAAGTTCGCGTAGATATTTTTTACGGTGAACCCCGTACGCGAGAGAAACCCCATGATCTCTCCGGCCGTCATGGCCCTCATGACATGGCGGTCACGGAGGGTTTTCGTGCTTCCCCCATCCTGCACGGTATACCGGTAATTGACTTCCACGACCGATTTGAACGCGTCATCCCTGAGGCTGAACCCGCGCTCGCGCCTGATAACGGCGCCGTCGTGGGTGGTGGTTGAAACCGGGCCGATCTCCTTTTTCCGTATCTTTTTAATGGGAGGGGAATTCCATATCTCGAACACGCCCGCGCCTCCCGTCTTCATCGCCCTCTTTACCTTGAAGAGCGTTGATTCGATGTCAGCATCCTCTATCAGGTAGTTGAACGAGCCGAAGAGCGAGATCACCATGTCAAAAGCGTTTTCAAATGCGAGGTCGGACATGTCGGCGTGCATGAAGTCGATGCCGCGCGGTGAGCGCTCCCGGGCCGCGGCGATCATCTCCTCGCTGCTGTCGATGCCCGTGCAGCGGATCCCCTCTTTCGAAAGCAGGGAAAGGTGCTCGCCGGTGCCGCACCCGAGGTCAAGGAGCGAGGGCGATGGCCTGCCGCTCAGCAGGGCGGTGATGAACGCGACGTCGCGCCTGATGTCGCGGTGGTTTTTTTCTATGGAGAAGTATGAGCGGGCGAGTTCGTGGTAGAGCTTCATCTGGACTGGTCGAACTTTTCCTTGAATTTCTTCCTGACCAGGGCCTCGATCTCTTCCGTGTCCTCGAGCCCGAAGAGCGACGCGACCATCTCCTCGCACTCCCGTATTGAAACCGACCGCACGATCTTCTTGACCTGGTGCATGTAGACGGGGCTCATCGACAGGTGACGGAAACCGAGCCCGAGCAGCACCATAGAGTACTGCGGCTCGCCTGCCATTTCGCCGCAGATGGAAAGATGGACCTTGTTCATCTTCGCGGCCTCGGCCACCTGTTTGAGGAACCTGAGCACCGAAAGGTTGAGCGGATTATACAGGTACGCGATCTTTTCGCTGGTGCGCTCGACCGCGAGAAGGTACTGCACCAGGTCGTTCGTTCCCACGGAAAAGAAATCGGCGTACTTGCCCAGAATGTCGGCGTTCACCACGGCGGAGGGCACCTCGATCATGAGGCCGATCTTGATTTTTTCATCGAACGGTATTTTTTCACGGCGCAGCTCCTCCATGACGTCAAGGGTGATGCCGCGCGCTTTTTTGAACTCTTCTATGGTCGTGATCATCGGGAACATCAGCTTGAGGTTGCCGTAGTGGCTTGCCCGGAGGATCGCCCGGAGCTGGATCCTGAACAGGTCCATGTTTTCCAGGCTGAAGCGGATGGCGCGGCACCCCAGGAAGGGATTGCGCTCCCGGTAGTGGTTCGTGTACGCATAGACCTTGTCGGCGCCCACGTCGATGGTCCGTATGGTCACCGGGAGAGGATTGAAAAATTCGACAACGCGCCGGTATTCATAGAACTGCTTCTCCTCGTCGGGGAGCGACTGGTCCATGAACAGGAACTCGGAGCGGAACAGGCCGATGCCCTGAGCGCCGTGGTCCTTGATGATCTTCATCTCGTCGGGAATTTCGATGTTCCCGTAGATGCAGATCTCCTGCCCGTCGATCGTTTTTGAGGGGAGGGTGCTGAGCTTCGCCAGCTCGATCTCGAGCTCCTCGAATTCTTCCTCGTATTTTCTGTATTCGTTGATGGTTTCCGGGGTCGGGTCGATTATGATGCGGCCGTGCACGGCGTCCAGTATCACCATGTCGCCGGTCTTGACCAGGGAGGTCGCGTTCATCGTGCCGACGATCGCCGGTATTTCAAGCGCGCGCGCCATGATGGCGGTGTGCGAGGTGCGGCCGCCCCGGTCGGTTACGAAGGCGAGAATGTGCTCCTTGTTCATCAGCGCCGTTTCCGACGGGGTCAGGTCGGTGGCGAACACGATCACCTCGTCGGTGATGTCCTGCAGTGACGTCGATTCGGTTTTCTGGAGGTTCGAGATGAGCCGCTTGTTGATATCGGATATGTCGATGATCCGTTCCCTGAGGTATTCGTCCTTGATGGAGGCAAAGCTGTTCATCAGCTGGAGTGACACGTCGTTGATGGCCCACTCCGCGTTCCTGCGCTTCTCGATGATGGTGTTCCGTATCTTTTGCTCGATCTGCGGGTCTTCGAGGACCATGATATGGCTGGTGAAGATGTCCGCCATATCGTGCGAAAGGCTGCGGGCTATCTGCTCCTGTATCGCCTTCAGGTCGTTCTTGGTCTTTTCGTTCGCTTGTTCAAACCGGGCGATCTCATAGGTCACCTCGTCCTCCCGGATGAGGTATTTCGGGATGATTATGGCGTCTCCGTGGTACGCGTATGCCTTGCCGATGCGTATTCCCGGTGACGCTATTATGCCCTTTTCTATGGTTGTCGACATTTCCGTGCTGATATGAAATTTTCCGCTGCCGGCAGCGGTGAGTTTTTCACTTTCTATATATTAATACTGCTTGTCAAGTGTTATTATCCGTTCGCCCGCCCGGCGTCCCTTACGGGTAGAAGGCCGGGGTGTTGAGGCCCGCGGTCTCCTCGAAACCGAGCATAAGGTTCGCGCACTGTATCGCGTTGCCCGCCTGTCCCTTGACAAGGTTGTCAATGGCGGATATGACCAGGAGCTTGCCGGTCCGATCGTCCACCATGGGCCGTATCAGGCAGCGGTTGGAGCCCCGGACCTCGGCGGTGTTGGGAGACTTGTCGGTGATCACGACGAAGGGTTTCCCGCGGTAATAGTCCCTGTACAGCTTCAGGAGCGCGGCGGTATCGTGGCCTTTTTTTACGTCCATGTAGCTGGTGACCAGGATACCCCGGTTCAGCGGTACGATCTGCGGCACGAACAGGATGGCGACCTTCTTTCCGCCGCTCTCGTTCAGTATGTTCTCCACCTCGACAAGGTGCTGGTGCTTCCCTTCCCGGTAGGTGTTGACGTTCTCGTGCCGCTGCGGATACAGGTTTGCCTCGCCCGAGTTTTTCCCTGCGCCCGAGACGCCGGTTTTCCCGTCGCAGACGATCGTCTCGGACGCGAGTATGCCCGCTTCGACCGCGGGCAGCAGGCCCAGGGTCATGCATATCGCGAAGCAGCCGCTGTTTCCCACTATCTTCGCCTTCCTGATCCGGTCGGCGTATTTTTCCGGAAGGCCGTACACGGTCCCGGGAAGGAGCTCCGGCGAGAGGTGCGTGTCCTCCATCCCCTTGTTCCTCGCGTAGACCCCGTAGTCATCGGTGCTCCTGAAGCGGAAGTCGCCGCTGAAGTCGATGACGGGGATGCCGCGCCGGTAGAATTCATTGATGAGGGTCATGCCGGCCCGGTCCGGCGTGGAGAAGAACGCGATGTCAATGCCGTGGTAGTCGATCTCCTCGGGCGTGTCCACCCGCAGGTCGCAGAACCCCTTCAGGTGCGGGTACACGTCGCTGACCGGCCTGCCGGCGTCTTTGCGGGCGACAAGCTGTTTTATCTCCATTCCGGGGTGCCGGAGGATTATTTCGATAAGGCCGAGGCCGCCGAACCCGGTTGCCCCCACGATGGTTGCTTTTTTCATGGCATGCTCCGCGTTGCTGAATGAAATGAGGTATTATCCCGCGCGGGTATTTTGTAAAGATATTTTTTATTATCCCATGCAGGCGGGGTCATGTGACCCCGCCTGCATGGAGATTATTTCCGGTAGATCGCCGCGGCCGCCGCACCGGCGATGATCATCTCTATGATGCCGTACGCCAACCATGTCAGTGCCATTGCAAGGGGGATCGGGTACATCGCGTACTGGCCCAGCGAGCCCGAGACCATGATCAGGAGGCCGACATAGAGCCCGTATCGAATGCCTTCCATTATCCCCTTTCCTTCGTAGCCCTTAATGAATATAAGCACAAACATGAAAGAAAAAAACAGCGACCCCAGCACCATAACCCACATGAGGTCCATCATGTCGGCGCGCCACAGCCCGGCTATCTCCGCGTACCAGCCTGACATGATTACACCATGGACCAGCCAGTCTATCGCCTGGATCAGGATAAAAACCGCGATGCTCGCGAGAATGAATCGTTTACTATTCATGGCACCCTCCTGCATTAACGCATATTTGTAACATACAGCGGCATGCCGATTTTTTCAAGCCCAACCTGAATCAAGCCGCATAAATTTCTGAATTTCAAGCATAATTGCATTTGACAAATGGCGTCTCCATCGATCACGCTATGCCTCCCGGGAGGCTTTTCGTGAAATACATAGCCGATTTTCATATCCACTCCCATTTTTCCGTGGCCACGAGCGGCACCCTGGTCCCGGAGCACCTCGAGTACTGGGCCCGGCTCAAGGGAATCGACGTGGTGGGCACGGGCGACTGCGTGCATCCGGGCTGGCTCGCTGAATTAAAGGAAAAGCTGGAGCCCGCCGGCAACGGCCTCTATCGCCTGAAGGAGCACTACCGGCTCGATGAGAGCCGGCGCCTGCCGGCAAAGAACAAGCCCCGCGAAATCTACTTCATGCTTACCGGGGAGATCAGCAACATATACAAGAAAAACGGCAGGGTGCGCAAGGTGCACAACCTGTGCGTCTTTCCCGACATGGCCGCTGCCGAGAAGGTGCAGGGGAGGCTCGACCGGATGGGCAACATACGGTCGGACGGAAGGCCGATACTCGGGCTTGATTCCAGGATCCTCCTCGAGATGGTCCTGGAATCATCCGAGCAATCGTTCCTTGTCCCCTGCCATATATGGACCCCGTGGTTTTCAGTGCTCGGGTCGAAGTCCGGGTTCGATACGATAGAGGAATGCTACGACGACCTGACCCGGCACATCTTCGCCCTTGAGACGGGGCTATCGAGCGACCCTCCCATGAACCGCGCCTGCGGCTTCCTCGACAGGTTCAGGCTCGTGTCGAATTCAGACGCCCATTCCCCCGAGAAGCTGGGGAGGGAGGCGAACCTGTTCGACACGGAGCCCGGCTACGAGGGCATGTACCGCGCCCTGAGGGACGGCGAGGGGTTCACCGGTACGATCGAGTTTTTTCCCCAGGAGGGGAAGTACCACTATGACGGCCACCGCAAGTGCGGCGTGAAGTGGGACCCGCTTGAAACGATGCGCCACCGCGGGATATGCCCCGGATGCGGCAAACCGGTCACCAGGGGCGTCATGTACCGCGTGGCCGAGCTTGCCGACCGGGAAGGGACGGACGGGACGCCGCCCTCGAGCTACCGATCGATCACCCAGCTCCCGGACCTGCTCGCCGAGCTGATGGACCAGAAGAGCGGGAAGTCGGGCAGGGTGATGAAGGAATACCACCGCCTCGTTTCGGCGATCGGTTCTGAATTCTACATCCTTCTGGAGGCGCCCCGCGAGGAGCTCCTCGAGACGGGGGGCGAGGTCCTCGCCGAAGCGGTGCGGCGCCTCAGGGCGGGCGAGGTCGACATCGAGGAGGGGTATGACGGCGAGTTCGGCCGGGTGAAGGTCTTCAGGCCGGGCGAGGCGCGCTCCTTCACCGGCGCGGGCCTGTTCGGCGCGGCCGCGCCGGCGCCGGTACCGGCCTCGTCATCGATACGGTTCGACATAGGGGAATTCAAACGGCTGCTGGAGAAAGAGGGGCCGCCGCGGTCAGCGCAGCGCGCGCTCTTCGATCTGCCGGGGGGCGCCGGCGGGAAGTCAGCGGCGCAGGGGCTGACGGGAGACCAGCGCGCGGGCATTGAGCACGGCGAAGGGCCCTGCATGGTGATCGCGGGGCCGGGGACGGGAAAGACGGCGATCCTCACCAGGAGGATCCTCCACCTGGTCAGGGACAGGGGCGTGCCGCCGGCGTCGCTGCTCGCCGTCACCTTCTCGAACCGCGCGGCCGGAGAGATGCGGGAGCGGGTGGAAGCGATGATGCCCGCGGAGGGCCTGACGATATCGACCTTCCATGCATTCGGGCTCGGCATTCTCAGGAAGCACTGCGGTGCGGTCGGCAGGAAGGAGGATTTCGTCATCATCGACGAGGACGACGTCCCGGCGATCATGGCCGGCATCGTAAAGGATGAAAAAAAAATATCACGCCTCATCGGCGAAATAGAAAAGGCCAAGCATGGCGCGCCTGCTGACGCTGAGACGAAACGGGCGCTGGAGCGCTACAACGAAGAGCTCCGGAAGGCCAACGCCGTCGACCTTGCGGACCTTATCGCGCTGCCGCTGCGGATTTTCAGGGAGCGTCCGGAAATTTTACAGGAATACCGGGACCGCTACCGCTGGATACTCGTCGACGAGTTCCAGGACATCAACGCGGCCCAGTATGATTTTATAGTGGCGCTCGCGGGCGGCGGCGCTCCCAATCTTTTCCTGATAGGCGACCCGGACCAGGCGATATACGGGTTCCGCGGGTCGGACGCGCGGTTCATGTCGCGTATCACGGAGGACTATCCCGGCGTGCGGGTGCTCCGCCTTGACCGGAGCTTCCGCTGCCCTGACCCGGTCATGCGCGCTGCCGCGCAGGTCCTGGGAGGCAGGAGCGCGGTTTCCGGCCGCGCCGTCGACATGAAGCTGCACATACAGGAGACGGCGAGCGACCTGAGCGAGGCTGACTGGATCGCCGCCACCATAGAAAAGCTGATGGGCGGGCTCAGGAGCTTTTCGATGGACAGCGGCATCGCCGACGGCGACGCGCAGGACGAAGGGGCGAGCTTT
The DNA here is from genome assembly GCA_963827275.1 of uncultured Spirochaetota bacterium. GTDB lineage: Bacteria > Spirochaetota > UBA4802 > UBA4802 > UBA5550 > RBG-16-49-21. Next base: position 315,014 of record CAWHAA010000010.1, on the reverse strand, counting down.
TCTGATTTCGCCGTATTGTGCAGGTCGGCCTTTTTGTTCGATCCCCTCATCGAGGCTTTTAAAAACCATGCCGTCCCCTGCCAGGTGGTCGGCAGCGCGCCGCTGCTCTCCCTTGAGCCCTACCGGAGCGCCGTGCGCTCGCTGAAGAGGTTGTTTTATTCAGGCTCCGATGCGTCGATATCGCTGGCAGTCGCCAGCGATATCTGGGGCATGATTAAAAAAGGGGACCGCATATCGGACGTCCTCAAATTCCTGATGGTCATCATCGATGCGCCGGAAGACGCGATACGCAGGATCGGCTCTTTCGCGGAGCGGTACGGCAATGCATACCATGAGTTCTTCAGGGCGGTCTCCCTGCGGCAGGGGGCCGACGACCTCGATGACAGGGCCGAGGCGGTCTCCCTGATGACCATTCACGCCTCCAAGGGGCTCCAGTTCAGGACCGTGTTTATCCCCGCATGTGAAAACGGGATCATTCCATTTGAGCTGTTCGGCGCCAGGGACGGCGAGCAGGCAGCAGAGGAGGAGCGCCTTTTTTACGTTGGGGTGACCAGGACACTGGACAACCTCTACCTCAGCCATGCGAAAAAACGCGCTGTTAAGGGGCGCGTCCTTACCCTGGAGCGGAGCAGATTCATCGACCGCTTGGAGGAAGGGCTGCTTGATAAAGGGAAACGGCGGCAGGGGAAGACGCACCAGGTCGGCGACGTGCAGCTGGATATGTTTAAGTGATGCGTGTGCTGACGAGCTCTTTCTGCATCTGGTGTCAGAGTAATGCAATAATTGTACAAAAAAATAATAGTGTTAACATATTGCCATCCCAATTATTGCTCTGACCCCATGTTGTTTTCAATATCGAATGTCAATATCGTTTTAATGATGCGGTGTGATAATTATTTCTTGACCATCATCTCTATTTATATATATAATTATATCAGCTGAATAGACATTTTTGAATAAAGAAAAACCTTTATCTGTGCTATATGGGCCCTGTCTGTGATTTTCACAGGGCAGGTAAAAAAAATATATGCCTGCGTCGGACCATAGGGAGGGGCGCTTTGTCTTTCATTCATGAGGTTTGAAAAAACTGGGAAATCAGTTTTAACATCCGGTCTTCTATTCATCCCGGATCAAGAGCGCTGACATGAAAATAAAGGAAGAGCAGATGCCACGAGCATATGAAGCCATCGTGCATATGATCCCCGATATCATATACAAGCTGGATGCCGACGGTTGTTTCACCTATATCAATAATTCCATCCGCAATCTCGGGTATGAGCCCGAGGACCTCATCTACAAGCATTTCAGTACGCTGATCCACCCCGATGATATCGATAATGTGCGGCGCGACGCCGTGATCGGACGCAGTGCCGTCGATGTGCAGTACGCCGGCACCCAGCCGAAGCTTTTTGACGAGCGGCGGACCGGGAAGAGGATAACAAGGGACCTGCAGGTGCGCCTCGTACCGAAAGACTATTCGGTCATGGACGACCGCGGGACGGGGGTCATGGCGACCTGCCGGGTCATCTCCGTCGGATCATACAGCGCCATGCTCGGCAGGGACGAGAAGGAGTTTACCGGCACCCTCGGCGTCATCAAGGACGTGGTGAATCTGAAGAAGTCGCAGGAGACGCTCCTGCGCTGCCTCGATTATTACCAGCTCCTCGTCGAGCTGTCCAACGATATCTTTTTTGTCTTCGCAACAGACGGCACCGTCCTCTTCTCCAGCGCGTCCATCGGCCGGATACTCGGTTATGCCCCGGAGGACATGGCCGGTGAAAACATCATCGATTACATGCACCCGGATGATGTGGGCGGCACAGTCGGCTCCTTCCGCGCAGCGGGCCACGAGAACCGCGTTTTCAGCGCCCTCTGCCGCATGCGCCACAGGGACCGCACGTGGCGGTCGTTCGATATCAGGGGAAAAACGGTGTACGATGATAACGGCAGGACGATGTACGTCACCGCGGTCATCAATGATATCACGGTCAGGGTGCAGGCTGAGGATGACCTGAAAAAAGCGCATTCCGAGCTTGAGAACAGGGTCGCTGACCGCACCGCGGCCCTATCCGCCGCGAACACGCTGCTGCAGGCGGAGATCGAGAACCGCAACAGGCAGGAGGCGATCCTGCAGAGCTCCGAAAAGAAGTACCGCACCCTCGTAAACAGCATCGATGACATCGTCCTTAACCTCGACCCGGAAGGGACTATCCTCTTTACAAACCCGGCAATCCAGAAGATCACCGGCTACGACCAGAGGGAGATAATCGGACGGAACCTGATGGAGATCATCAATGGCGAGGACATCGATACGTTTCTCACCGCCCTCCGCATGGCCGGCAACAGCGCGCCCGGCGCTCCTGCCCGGCTGATTGAGACGATATGCGAGGACAAGGAGCTCAGGATCGTCAGGAAGGACGGCTCATCAATATGGGTTGAGCTCCGCTGCCGTCCCGTGGTCGATGACTACGGCGCCCTCATGGGGTTCAGGGGCATCGCCCATGACATAACCAGGAGAAAGCTGATAGAAGAGGAGATGCTCCGGCAGAGTAAGATCGAATCGCTGGCAATCCTGGCCGCGGGGATCGCCCACGATTTCAACAACCTCCTGACCGCCATCGTCGGCAACATATCGCTGGCGAAGGTAAAGATGAGGCCGGATGACGCGAATTTCGTCATCCTGTCGGAGGCTGAAAACGCTTCCGAGATGGCAAAGGAGCTGACGCAGCAGCTCATGGCGTTTTCCCGGGGAGGGTTCTCCGCAAAAAAGATCACGCCGATACGGAGTCTTCTCGAAGATACGGCCTATTTCGTCCTTCGCGGCTCGGATGTCATATGTGAATTCCGGATAGACGATAATTTGTGGGACGCTGAAATCGACCGGGGCCAGATAAGCCAGGTGATACATAATATAATCCTGAACGCCCGGCAGGCAATGCCGGAGGGCGGTCTGATAACGCTGTCGGCCGAAAATGAATTCATTGACGGGAAATCGGGCCTGCCGGTCAGGAGCGGCAATTATATCAAGATTTCCGTGGAGGACCAGGGGAGCGGCATCCCCGACGAGATCCTGCCGAGGATTTTCGACCCCTATTTCACGACGAAGGATTCGGGCAGCGGGCTGGGCCTCGCAATATCATATTCTATCGTGAAGAAACACGACGGGCTCCTGACCGCCGAACCGAAGCGGGGCGCCGGCTCTGTTTTCACGGTGCGGCTCCCGGCGGTGGCTGCGGCCCAGGCCTGGCCCCCTGAAGCGGCGGGGCCTGCCGCTTCGGCATCCGGGAAGATACTCCTCATGGATGACGAGAAGATTATCCAGGACATGGGGGTGCGGCTCCTGACCCATCTCGGTTACGAAGTCGTTTCAGCGTCCAACGGCCATGAGGCGATCGAGCTGTTCAAAAAAGCAAAAGAAGCGGGCGCCCCTTTCGACGTCGTGGTCCTTGACCTTATCATCCCTGACGGGTCAGGCGCCGACAGGGTAATCGGTGGGTTGAAGGAGATCGATCCGGGGGTACGGACTATCGTTACGAGCGGATACGCGGATGACCCGGCAATGGTACGGTATGCCGACCACGGATTTTCCGGGGCGCTGGCCAAGCCGTTCAGCCTGGAAGAGCTGGAGCAGGAGCTGGTCCGGGTGCTCAAGATATAAGGCGCTCATTCAATCACCTCGAACAAAATAACCTTTCAGCTGCGGCGTAAATCACGATAATTGTTGACAATGGCGTGCCGGGTGTGCAATAACCGGAATGAAATCCGGACCCTCACATGAAAAAAGATATCACCCTCTCAGAATTGAAAGAAAGCGAGAAGAATGCCCGCCGGAAAATCATCATCGACGCGGCAGAGATGGAATTTGCGACGAAGCCCTTTAACCGGGTGAACATGCGGGACATCGCCAGGCGGGCGGGCATATCGCCGGCGCTCATCTACCGTCATTTCCCCGACCAGCAGTCCCTCTTCGTGGAGGCCTACGTGCGGGCGATCAGCGAGGGGTTCGACGACATTTACCGGAGAATCGACGCTTCCGGGGATGTGTCGATCGAAGAGGTGATTGACGGGTTCATCGATTATTTTACGCGCAATGACCAGTACTACCGCATGATGATGAATTTTTTCCTCGATGGCTCGGTCGATCATGACCTCTTCGATAAATTGAACGTGCTTGAGCGGAGAATGCTCGATTACTTTGACCGGGTGTTTATGAAGCTCAATATCGGGGGAAATGTCCGCCTTCACTCCCATACCCTCTTCGCGGCGCTCACCGGCATAATAGCCACCTTCAGGAGCCATCCGGATAAAAGCGATGCGGAAATTCTCAGGCACAGGAAGAGGATCGCCGCCAATCTGGCCAGGCTTTACACTGATTCCGCTTCAAAAAATAAGTAATCATTATTGTCCCGCTTCTTTATTGTTGTTTTTCTATACACGTGTATTTTTTTTGTAAAATTACTTGACACATAAACAATGTTTTAATAAGTAAACATTGTTTACATATCTTGTTCTGGCGGTACCTCATGGATGTTAAAATTAAAGATTCTCTTCTTGATAAGTTTTTTAATCCGGAATCAGTCGCGGTCATAGGCGCGTCGAACGCGCCCTTCAACCTCGGGGCCACCATCTGTACCTGTTTGAAGGAATATATAAAGTTTCCCGGACCGGTGTATGCCATCAACAGGAAGGGGGAAGCGGTAAGCGGCTGCCCCGGGTATACCGCGCTGACGGATATTCCACAGGAGGTCGATCTTGCGGTAATCATCACGCCGGCCCCGGTGGTGCCCCGGTTCGTGAAGGAGTGCGGTGAGAAGGGCATCCACAATATAATCATAGAAAGCGCGGGTTTTTCAGAGCAGGGCATGGACGGCACATCGCTCCAGAGGGAGATCGACGAATACGCCGCACGGTTCGGGATCCGGATGATGGGACCCAACTGCCTGGGTGTGCTGGACAATGTCTCCCACTTCTGCTGCTTTTACGGGGCATACCAGGAAATCATGGAGGTATTCAAAAAGCCGGGCGGCGTCTCCTACGTCATACAGAGCGGCGGGGTGGGCGTGCTGATCATCGAGTCCCTCATGGATGACATGCAGGGCATAAACAAGATGGTGAGCATCGGCAACAAGACCGACGTGGATGAAGCTGACCTGATCGAGTATTTCAGCCGCGACAACACGCAGGTGATCGCGATGTACCTGGAGAACGTGGTCCGCGGCGAAAAGCTCATGCAGGTCGCCCGCCGGGTGAAAAAACCGATCCTCGTATTCAAGTCGGGCAGGACCGCGGAGGGCACGGCGGCGGCCCTGTCCCACACCGCCGGCATGGCGAACAACGACGCCGTGTTTGACAGCATGTGCCGCCAGGCGGGCATCATCAGGCTGCGGTCAATCAGCGAGATCCACTCATTGCCGAAGATGCTGACCGAGATGCCCCTCCTGCGAGGGAACCGGATAGCGGCCTTCACCAACTCCGGCGCCTTCGGCAGCATATCGGCCGACCTGATGGTGGAAGCGGGCCTCCGCATGCCGCGGCTCGAACCGGAGACCCGCGAGCGCCTGTCGAAGATCAAGGGCGTGTTCAACATGAACAACCCGGTCGACATCGGCCCCGCGCCGCCGCAGGTGTACCTCGATATCTTCGAGATCCTCCTCTCCGCCGGTGAAGTGGACGGCCTCCTGCTGATGTCGAGCATCTGGCGCGATTTTGTCATTGACGTCATCAAAGAAGTCGTGAAAATGTGCAAACGGTACGACAAGCCGGCGGCCATATACACACCGAATTCGGTGGGGCGCATCATCTCGGTCCGCAAACAGCACCACCTTCCCCTGTTCGATTCGATGGAGGAGGCGGTGCGGGCGCTGGTGGTGTCCTACGAACAGTTCAGATACCTTCGGAAAAAGGAGACCCGGTATGGATCAGATTGTTAAGAACGCGATTGAGCGGGGCCAGAAGACCCTGTCGGAATATGATTCAAAGCTGGTGCTCCGGTCCGCGGGGATCACGATCACCCGGGAGAAGCTGGCGCGCTCGCGCGACGAAGCGGTGAAGTTCGCCGGGGAGATAGGATACCCGGTCGTGCTGAAGGGCTGCTCCGACAAGGCCGCGCACAAGACCGAGATGGGACTGGTGAAGCTCAAGCTCTCCAGCGTTGACGAGGTGCAGAAGGCCTATGACGAGATCACCGGCAAGGGGGTCGAGCTCGACGGCGTGCTGGTGCAGGAGATGGTCAGGGGCGACCGCGAGTTCGTGATCGGGCTGAGCCGCGACCCGCAGTTCGGCCCCTGCGTGATGTTCGGCATCGGCGGTATTTTCACCGAGGTGATAAAAGACGTGAGCTTCCGGGTGGCGCCCCTCACCGAGCTTGACGCGGAAGAGATGATCGAAGAGATCCGCATGAAGAAGCTCCTCGACGAGTTCCGCGGCAGCCCGGCGGTCGATAAAAAGCAGCTGGTCGCCGCCCTGGTGGGGATCGGCAACCTGGGCGTGAAGCACAGCGAGATCGCCGAGATCGACATCAACCCGCTCATCATATCCGGGAACAAGCCCGTCGTGGTGGACGCGCTGGTGGTTCTCGCTTCCGCGAATTGAAGCGCAGGGGGGATTTCAACAGCAAAATCCCCCCATGCAAACCCCCGTGCCGCTCCTCAGTCGCCGGAAGGGCTACGGGCGTAACTCATCGATACGGCCTCGCCGATCATCCCGTCGCCGCCTTTTCCCCCAGTTCGCGGGCCTGCTTTCTGGCCTTTTCATCGGTGAGGATGTCGCCCTTGCCGTTTGCGGATGCCATCACCGCCCCGAGCCAGCGCATCCCTGTCATGTCCACGGTTGATTTAAAGCTGTGCACTATCGGGTCCGCCGTGTGAACATTGGTGTCCCCGCACACCGTGATCAGGCCTATCGGCTTGCCCTTCATCCTCGGCCGGTACTCCTTGTGCCATTTCCATTCCGCGTCAAAGAGGGCGCACCACCGGTCCAGGTACGCTTTCATCTGCGCGGTCATGGACCAGAAATAGACCGGCACGCTGTGGATGATGGCGTCCGCTTCCAGTATCTTCGTGTGGATTTCAGGCATATCGTCCTTCAGGACGCACCGGCCGGTTTCGTTGCATTTCCTGCAGTCCCTGCACCCGGCGATTTTCTTTTTATCCAGGATAATTTTTTCCACCAGCGCGCCGGCCTTTTCAGCTCCGGCCAGGGCGTCATCAAGGAGGATGTCGCTGTTGCCTCCGACCCGCGGGCTTCCCATGATGCCGAGTATCTTCATTGCAAACCCCCTGTATTTATTTTTGCCTGATTCTCGAGCCGAAAAACCTGAAGCACCGTTCCAGGAGGCGCGCTTCCGCGGCCGTGATACCTGAACGTTCCACCAGGCCCCTGAAGATAACCTGCGCCCTGCCGTTCTCCTCCCCGACGCCGCTTCGCGTGAAGAGATTGTCGAATTCGGCGGCGAGGGCGCCGGTATCGGCGGCCGGCCTGTCGTCGGCAGCGGGCGGCCCGCTGAAGATCTCGCACAGAAAAAGGGCCGCGGCATGGGAGATGTTCAGCGACCCGGCCGGTCCCGGGACCGTGGGGATCCTGGCCAGGACATGGCACAGGCCCCGCTCTTCGCGGGACAGCCCGTCCCGCTCGCGGCCCAGGAGCAGGGCGACCCTCGTTGTCGCCATCTTGAAGGAGGCAATGGCCGCGGCCTCCCTGAAATCGACGCAGGTTTCGTCGCTTCGCGCCCTTCTTGTCGCGCCGATCACCAGGCCGCACCCGTCCAGCGCTTCCCCGAGCGTGCCGACGACGCGTCGGGCATTATAGACTCCGGTCCCGCCCATGGCGACACGGGAGCCCCTGCCGTCATCATCCTGTATGTCGGCCGGGGCCACGAGCACCAGGTCGCTGAAGCCGAAATTGGCCATGACCCGGGCGATCGACCCGACATTGACGGGACCTCCCGGTTCGATCACCACCACCCTCATACCCGGTGTTCCCGCTGTTGCAGTTCCGTCGTGCATGGAACTGAGCATGGGGGACCGGTGAAAAAAGTACAATATATTTTTTAGCAACGCATGCCCGGCAGTATGTCCGTATTCGCGGAACGTAACGAACGCATACCATAAAATACGCTGGACACAGGCGTCAAAATAGTATTCAGTTCCCGGACGGCGCGGGATACATCATGGATCACGGGGAGCGTTGTATGAACGAAGAAAAGACCATGGCGGGCAAGACCTGCCTCATAACCGGCTCATCGAGCGGGCACGGACAGGCGGTGGCCGAGGCCCTCGCGCTCATGGGCGCCGAGGTGGTCCTCCACGGCCCCCGGCCGGGCGACTGCGATGCCGCGCGGGAGAGGATACTGTCCCTGACCGGGAAGCGGCCGAAAGCCATCTCCTGTGACTTCGCCTCGCGGAAGGAGATCGAAAAAGGCGCGGCGGAGTTCCTTTCGTGGGACCGGCCGCTCCATGTGCTGGTGAACAACGCGGGGCTGGTGTGCCGCTACCGCGGCCTCTCCGCCGACGGCATAGAGGAGACCTTCGCGGTGAATTATCTCGCCATGTTTCAGTTCACCCTGCTTCTGCTGCCCCGCATGATCGCCTCCGCGCCCGCCCGCGTCGTGAACGTGGGGTCCGACGCGCACATGATCGCGGCAATCGATCCCGCTGATATTGACGGGAGCGGAAAAAAATATTCCTTTTCGATGGCCTACGGCCGCTCAAAGCTCGCCGTGCTGCATTTCAACGCGGAGCTGGCGCGCAGGCTCGGGGGGACCGGCGTCACGGTCAACGCCCTCGACCCCGGGCCCATGGCCACCAATATCGCAAACAAGCCGGGCCTCGTCCCCGCGATCGCGCACGCGGTCATCGGCCGGGTCTTTCCTTCCGCCTCGCGGGCGGCCCGTACTGCCATACACCTCGCCTCATCGCCGGAGATGGAAGGGACAAGCGGCGGATATTTCCGCTTCATGAAAAGGAAGGAGCCGAGGCTCCGCGGCGGCCGGCAAATCGGGGCTGTTCTATGGGAGAAGAGCGCGCGACTTACCGGCGTGGATTATCCCTGAGAGGGCCATGCCCCGTCCGGAGCTATTGGTAGTGCTCAATGACCTTTTTCCGCTCGTCCTCCGGCAGGGACGCAAGGTACGATTTCCAGCCGGGGCACCACTTCGTATGCCATTTCCACAGGCGGCTCAGTAACGATTTCGGGTCCCGGTCGTAGCGTGCCCGCATGGGGCATTCCGCGCATTTAATGTCTGCTCCCCTGGTCATGGTGCCTCCCTCGTCTCCGCCGCATGACATGATTACCGCCGCACATGCAAGGAAGATCGCCGGACCGGCCATGAGCAGAAACTGTCTTTTAGATAGTTTATTTTTGTTTTCCATGAGTATATCCTCGCAACCTTTTTCTGTTCAGTACTGTGCAACCTCGTCAGGACCAAGCCCGGGGACACGATGAGCATTGCGTGAGCTGCGGTTCGACAGCCCCACCAAATGCCGTCAGGGCACTTCCGGTGAACGTGCCGGAACATGTGAACCAGTTTAGGACATTGTATGGCTTTTTTCAATACAAAAAGGGGCAGGAGTAAGGGTTTAAAAAATTCATCTACTTTTTCTCGTATTTTTAGCAATGCGTGAAATTTTTTCAAGTATGCGGTACTTTTTTGTTTCGTGGAGGGTCTAACCCCATATGTAACAGGCCCGGCATGGTTTCTTGTAATTCATGACCTGTTACGGGAAACGATTAATTTAAGAGATAATAATATGGAGGAAACAGGATGAAACACTTATTCTCTGGAGCGCTCCTTGCGGGGCTGCTTATCTCGCTTGCGGTGCCGGTGATGGCGGAGGTGGACGTGCGTGTCAATATTTCCCTGCCGCCGCGGATCGTATTTAATGCGCCCCCCGAAGTCATCGTGATCCCTGATACCCACGATGTGTATGCCGTTCCCGATCTGGCTGAAGATATCTTTTTCTGGAACGGCCTCTGGTGGCGCCTGTGGGAAGGCCGCTGGTATAAATCATACCATTATGACCGCGACTGGGCGCGTTACGGCGGTGTCCCGAAATTTTATTTTGATGTTGACCCGGAGTGGAGGGGGCACTTCAAGAAACGTGAATGGCGCGGACACGCATGGAAGTATGAGCGGATCCCTCACCAGAGGCTCCAGCAGAACTGGAAGATCTGGTATGATGGCCGCAATTGGGAAAAGGTCAGGGTCTGGGACGTCGATGGATATAGACCCGGACACGAGGACGAGCGGTATAAGCTCAGAAATCAGAGGGAAAAGCAATATCATCAGCGGGAGGAGGCCCGGCGGCAGCAGTTGAGGTTGCAGGAGCAGAAGAAACGTCAGTTGCAGGAACGGAAGGAGCAGAAACTGCAGCTGCAGCGGCAGAAGCGTCAGGCCCAGGCTGAGAAAAAACTGCGGCAGCAGGAACGGAAGGAACAGAAACAGCAGCTGCAGCGGCAGAAACAACAGGGACCGGCGAACCCGTCGCATGGCCGGCAGGAAGAGAGGGGGCGGTCCGGCGAAAAACATGAAGGAAGGGGTGACGGGCCGGGAAGAAAGTAAATAATTCACGGCCCCCGGCCGGTAACGTTTCGCGTCAGAACGGGCCTCATGTGAAGATGATCGAATTCACGTGAGGCCCGATTATTATACATGGAATTCCTGATCATCCGGGAACAGCCCGCCGGACACGATGAATCTCATCTGGACATGCCGTTCCCCAATCCTTCTTGACAGTCTGTTTCGTTCCCTGTAGTATGTCTCATTGTAAAACGATCTATTGCATGGTGGAATCCATATCGGGTGAATCACGGGATGACGTTTCGATTGAAAAAGAGCTGTCCGGTCATACTCCTGCTTCTGCTGGCCGGAGCGGTCATTGCCGGCTGTTCGAAATTCGCGCCCGCGAAGGATCCCTATACCATTTACATGCACATGGGCGCGGAGCCGGGCACGCTCAACCCGATAACGGCGACCGACGCCTATTCCCATTCCATCAACCTGCGCATCTATGAGACGCTGCTTGACCGCGACTACGATACCCTCGAGGTGATGCCGCAGCTCGCGCAACGGTGGGAGGTGTCGTCCGACAGGCTTACGTACCGGTTTTACCTGAAAAAGAACGTTCTCTGGAGCGACGGAAAGGAATTTACCGCGGACGACGTGGTGTACTCCTACCGGATGATCAAGGACCCGAAGGTGGCCTGTGCCCAGCTCAAGGTGTATTACATAGACATCAAAAGCTGCATGAAAATCGACCGCTATACGGTGGAGTTCGTGTATTCACGGCCCTATTACCTCGCGCTCATTTTCTGCGGGGGCATGCCGATCGTGCCAAAGCATATCTTTAATACGGGCGTCGATTTCAATACGCACCCGAACAACCGCCGCCCGGTCGGGACCGGGCCGTTCCGCTTCGATTCATGGTCCACCGGGAAAAACATCACGCTGGTCGCGAACGAGCGGTACCGGGGGAAAAAGCCTGAAATACGCAGGGTGGTGTACAAGTTTATTGCCGAGCCGAGCATTGCCCTGCAGATGCTTAAAAAGGGCGACCTGGACGTGGTGGGGGTGCGCGAGATTGAATGGGTGCGCCAGACCAATTCAGAGAAGTTCAACGGGCAATTCTACAAGAAGAAGTACTATCTCTCGTCGTTCAGCTATATCGGCTGGAACCAGGCCCGGCCCTTTTTCAGCGACAGGAGGGTCCGGCTCGCCATGACGCACCTTGTCAACAGGAGAGACATCCTCGACAAGCTCCTCTTCGGCCTGGGGGAAGTCGTCACCGGCCCGTTCTATATATTCGGCGACAGCTACAACAGGGACCTGAAGCCCTGGCCCTATGACCCGGCGCGGGCGAAACAGCTCCTGAAAGAGGCGGGCTGGGAGGACCATGACGGCGACGGCATACTTGACCGCAACGGGAAAAAGTTTTCTTTTACCTTCACGATATCATCCGGGAGCAAGTTCGCGGAGCGCCTGACCAGCATTCTAAAGGAAGATTTCGCGAAGGTCGGCATCGAGATGGAGATCAACCGCTACGAATGGGCGGTGTTCCTCGACAAGATACAGAGCAGGAACTTCGACGCGACGAGCCTCGGCTGGTCGGACCCCGATTTCCAGGACGATCCCTACCAGATCTGGCATTCTTCGCAGATCAGGGGCGGGTCGAATTATATCGGTTTCAGCAATCCTGAAGCCGACGCCATCATCGAAGCGGCCCGCCAGGAGTTCAACGACGCGAAGCGGGTGAAGATGTACCGGCGCTTTCATGAAATATTGCACAACGAGCAGCCCTATACCTTCCTCTACACCATGCCGGCCCTTGCGGCGGTGAGCAGGAGGTTCGATAACGTAACGGTGCACAAGAAGGGGATGAATTTTGTCGAGTGGAGGGTGCGGGGCGCGCAATGAAGAAATATATCATAAAGAGGGTCCTCCTCATCATCCCGACGCTCCTGGGCATCACGTTCATCACCTACCTGATGATCCGGCTCGCGCCGGGCGACTACACGAAGCTCCAGCTCGGGATGGAGGGGGCGCTGAAATCAGGGTCTATTTCCAGGGAGATCCTTGAGCAGGAAAAGAAGCTGTACGGCCTTGACCGGCCCATCGTGCTGGGGTACGCGGAGTGGCTCTGGAAATTCGTCCGGCTCGATTTCGGCACGTCGAGAAAAGACGGCAGGCCGGTCGCGCGCCGCATCGCCGACGCGCTCCCGATCACGCTGACCCTGAACATCATCACCATGATCATCATCTATCTCATATCGATACCCATGGGCATACTCTCCGCGGTGAAGAAGGGCTCGGCCTATGACCGCTTTTCGAGCCTCATACTGTTCGTGCTCTACTCGCTCCCGCATTTCTGGATCGCCCTCCTGCTCCTGCTCTATTTCGGGAGCGGGGAGTATCTCAACCTCTTCCCCCTCGGGGGGATACATTCCGACTGGGCCGAGGGGGCGGGCCCGCTTCTCAGGGCCCTCGATTTCTGCTGGCACCTGGTCCTCCCGGTGATAACGCTCACCTACGCGGAGTTCGCCTTCCTGTCGCGGTACACCAGGGCGAACATGCTCGAGGTGATCAACCAGCAGTACATCATGACCGCCCGCGCCAAGGGCCTGTCGGAAAAAAAGGTGGTCTTCGTCCACGCGTTCCGCAACAGCCTGATCCCCCTGGTCACGCTGATGGCGACGCTCCTTCCGGGCCTCCTGGGGGGCACGGTCATCGTCGAATCGATCTTTTCAATCCCGGGCATCGGTATGCTCTCCTTCGAGGCCATCCTCTCGCGGGACATACCGGTCATCATGGCGATAACGACCATCGCGGCGGTGCTCACGCTCGTCGGCATTCTTCTCGCCGACCTGGTCTACTCCCTGGTTGACCCCCGCATCCGGCTGGAGGCGAAGCTATGAGACGCGGCTACTGGTCAGTGGTATGGCGGGAATTCAGGAAGAACCGGCTTGCGTTCGCCGGCCTGTGCGTGGTCATCGGGCTTATCACGGTCGCCGTGATCGCGCCGCTCCTGGCGAACCATAAGCCCTATCTCTATGTAACAAACGGCAGCGTCTATTTCCCGATATTCTATGATTACCGGGAATTGAGGGACAAGGACCTGCGGAAAGACGAGTTCACGGGCTTCAAGCTATTTCCGCCGGTCAGGTATTCCTACTCGGAGTACGACCTGAATTCGATAGTGACCGGTCCGGGGAAAAAGCACCTCCTGGGGACCGACGAGCAGGGGAGGGACCTGCTGGCGCGCATGATACACGGGAGCAGGGTGTCGATCTTCATCGGCTTCATCGCGGTGGCGCTCTACGTGGCGATCGGCATCCTCATCGGGTCCATCGCCGGCTACTACGGCGGGTGGATCGACATCGTCATATCGCGCTTTATCGAGATCATCATGTGCTTCCCCACGTTTTTCCTGATACTGACGATACTCGCCCTGTGGGGGCCGAGCCTGCTGAGCGTGATGGTGGTCATCGGCATCACCAGCTGGCCCGGGATCGCGCGGATCGTACGGGGCGAATTCATGAAATTGCGCGAGATGGATTTCGTGTCGGCTTCGCGGGCCGTGGGGGCGCGGGACGCCTGGATCATCGTCCGGCATATATTGCCCAATTCACTCGCGCCGGTGCTGGTCTCCGCCACCTTCGGGATCGCCTCGACGATCCTGATTGAATCGTCCCTGAGCTTCCTCGGATTCGGGGTACAGCCGCCGACGCCGAGCTGGGGCGACATCCTGTCGCAGTCGAGGGACTTCATGGATTTCGCCTGGTGGCTGACCTTCATCCCGGGCTTCGCGATCTTTATCACGATCACGGCCTACAACCTGGTGGGAGAGGGCCTGCAGGAAGCGATAGACCCGAAGTCTGCGGGCAGGTGAAAAATGCTTTTTTTCCGCGCCGGCGCGGAGTATATTGGATGTAAACGGAACTGCCTATGCCTGGACATACTGTCATCGGGCGCGGCGGCGCCGCCTGCCGGGCGGCGCTCCTCGCCTCCATTTGCCTGATCGCGTCGTGCAGCCTCGTGCCGGGGATTGTCACGCTGCACGATGAGCTGCCGCGGGAGACCGATGTCCCGGGCTGGGAGCGGACCGGGCAGTACCGCACGAGCAGCTTGAAGAAGATCATGCAGGCGGGCCCCTTCTATGCGGAATATGACCCCGCGGAGCTGGCGGTCGCTGAATACTGCCGGGTGTCGGACAGGGGCAGGACCATCCGCGCGGAGCTCGTAAAGTTCCATTCCCCGCTCGACTCGTTCGGCCTCTACGGCCGCGAGCGCGGCTTCGACCAGCCGGGCCAATTCAACGGCGACGACGCGTATTCGCGCGAGGGGTCCCTGTTCTTTCGCAAGGGGAGACACTACCTTAAAATAACATGGCAGAACCTCGATGAGCAGGACTCCGGCGCGCCCGAGCAGTTCCGTTCCGTAGTGGCGAACAATCTGAAAAACCAGCCGGGCGACGATCACCTTCCCGACCAGCTGTTTGTCTTTTCCGGCGACCGCTCCACCAGGGACATTATCTACTATAAAAACGGGATTGACCTGGTCCCCGGGCTGAAAAACGTCTCGGTCATGCGGCGCGCGCTTGGCGGGAAAAAGCAGGGTGTCATCTTCGCGAAAACGGCGTCGGTGTTCGACGCCGAGCAGGAATTCCAGAAGGTGATGAAGGCAGGCGGCGCGTCCTTCATGCTGTCAAAGATCGGGACGCATACGGCGGCGGTACGCATAATAAGCGGCTCGGAATATCTGGTCATCTCCCACTATAAACAGTGGATTTTCGGGGTGATGGATGCCGATACCATGGACGAGGGGAACAATGCGCTCATATTCCTGTACGGCGAATTAAAGCGCTGGGTTGATAAAAAAGAAAAGACCTGATTCTGCCGGTCTGTCCGACGGCGCTGAAGAGGGACGGGTTTGTTTTACATAATCGGCGACATACACGGATATTACAACAAGCTTGCCGCACTCTATGACACGCTGATGGGGGTCATACGGCAGGAGGATACCATCATTTTCCTGGGGGACTACATCGACCGCGGTCCCCAGTCATATGATGTCGTTGATTTTCTGATCAAGGTCTCCCGGGTCAACGCGTTCAGGAGCGTCTTCCTCAAGGGGAACCATGAAGATATGCTGCTGAAATACCTGGGCGGCGAGGACCACGGGGGCTCCTATATCATGAACGGCGGCGACGCCACGATCAGGAGCTATACCCTGCGCGGCGGCGGCTTTCATCTGCCGGAACAACACCTGGAGTTTTTTAACAGCCTCGACCTCTATTACGAGGGCGACGATTTTATCGCGGTGCACGCGGGGCTCAACCCGGGGGCCGCCGGCCTCGAGGGGCAGGAGGAATTTGACCTGCTCTGGATCCGTGAAGAGTTTTATCGCGCGGACAAGCGCTGGGAGAAGACGGTCATTTTCGGCCATACCCCGGTCATGGCAATCAGCGGCACCGGGCCCGCGTACCGAGACGAGCGGAGGAACATCATCGGGATCGATGCCGGCGTGATATACGGGAAGCCGCTGGCATGTCTTTCATGGCCCGGCGGGAATATAATCACGTCATGAGGCCGCCCGTGGGCCGGCCGCGCCGCACCGGGCAGGGCCGGAAGGAGCGCTTCCCGGCGCCGCATGACGGCAGGAAACAGGGGAGTAAGGACGTATGAATATCAGGACAATCCGGACGGCGGTAATTGCCGCCATGCTGTTCATGATCGCCGGCGCGCTTCAGGCGGCCGACGGCACGCGGGAATTCAGCATCAAGGGGAAGATCGAATCCATCGGCAAGGATGGGGATATCGCGCTCCTCTTCAAAGAGCGCCCCGCTGAAAAAAATTATTACATCGTCGATGGCGAGACCGTGTTCGGCACGGTGGCAATCGTTTCGCTGGTATATGACAGGATGGGCGGGTTCCGCTACCGGGCCGCCGCACGGTATAGCCTGACCAACAGGATGTATGCGCGGCAGATACGTGCGGGCGAAGACATCGCGCTCCTGGCCCCCGGGAAAAAGGAGGAGACCGACATCCCCGATTCAATCCCCGTGAAGGAGCGGGCGTACCGGACGAGCACCGTCTCTCCGCGCGACGGCAGGCCGATGGTGCTCGTGCCGGAGGGCAAGTTCGTGTTCGGGTCCGGGGAAGGGGACCGTGACGAATCACCCGAGCAGACGATCTACCTTGACGACTTTTATATCGACAAGTACGAGGTCTCCAACGAAGACTACAAGGCCTTCATCGCGGCGACGAACGCCAGGCCGCCTGTCTCGTGGAAGGGGGACACCTACCCGGACGGGGACAAAGACCTGCCGGTACTGGTGACCCACCAGGAGGCGGCCGCGTACGCGAAGTGGGCGGGCAAGCGCCTGCCCACCGAAGAGGAATGGGAAAAAGCGGCGCGGGGAAGCGGCAGGGCCGATCCCGAAAGCGGGGGACAGAACCTCGTGTATCCCTGGGGGCGCGTGTTCAACCCCGAGCGGGCAAATTGCGAGGAATTCTGGGCCGACGACGCCACCGGCGCGCATATAAAAATGCGGTACGGCGTCGCCTCACGGGGACTCCTGCCGGTCGCTTCCTTTGAGCCGGAGGGCGCATCACCCTGCGGCGCGGTCAACATGGCGGGCAACGCCCGCGAATGGACCTCGAGCTGGTACATGCCCTACGAGGGCAACTCCTCGAAAAAGGGAAGGGAGTACCGGCGCTACGGGAAGCAGTATAAAGTCGTCAGGGGCGGTTCCTGGTATGACCCGCGGTACCGGCTGAGGACGACCAGCCGCGATATCGGCGGCGCCCCGAGCCTTCATGCGGGCAACCTCGCCGGGTTCCGCTGCGTCAAGGGGACGGACAGCACTGATCATCAGCGCGGCCGGTCGCCCGCTGCCATCTCCCCCGGCATGCGGGCGAAGGGTGAAAAATAGGCGTCATGCCCAAATTTGTATTGCGTATCCTGGAATATATTATATATTAGTGGTGCTTCTCGGCCGATAGATACCATATAGAGGGACCCATGAGATTTTTCCATTTTCTCGCAAAAAATATATCCTACACATTCGCAATAGCGTTCATAACCGTGTTTGCAAGCTGGGTCTTCAGCCTCTTCGGCTTTTTCCTCGGCATGTCCTTTGTCATAATATCATATGAGAAACTGGCTGGCTTCTTTACCATCTGGCTCCCCATCGGGGTGGCCATCCCCGTCGTCATGCACTATGTCGAGTTCGGCGTGCTGTCACCGTTGAAGATACCGGCACTCTTTGCCCCCCTCAGGCTGGTCAATGACGCGTACCGTAACAACTTCGAGGTGCCGGAGGAGGACCTGAAGCGGGTGTACCGCGCTTTTACCGACCTTCCCATGTATAACCTGATCGTCGCCACGGTCCACGTCTTCCTGGGCGGGGCGATAGTCCTGGCATTATCATTGTACCAATACTACTACCAGGGGGTCTTCACCTCGGCCGAGATCCGGGCGCTCATTAAGGTGTCCGTTCTCACGATAATGTTTATCCTCATCCTCTACGGGATGGCGACCTACCTCCTGACGGAGTCGCTGACCAACAGGGAGCGGAGCCTGCTGTACAACAAGATCGTCCAGACCGGGGCCACGGTACGGCCGTTTGCCCTCATCGGCATCCGGCTCAAGTTCTTTTTCTTTATATGGCTGCTGGTCATTACCCTTCTGACCTTCGCGGCGCTCCTTGAAAAGGTGCGGTTCCTCGAGGAATACAGCATCCCTGTCATCGCCGGTTATTTTTTCATGTCGATACTCGCCAGTATTCTGCTGATGCAGGTCACCAGCAGCTCGATCACGAGAAAGCTGAATGACCTGGTCAGGGTCACCAGGGCCATCGCGTCGGGCGGGAGCGCGGCATACGAGGTCCTCTCGCTCGAGAAAGAATTCTCCGCCATCGAGTTCGCGCTGGTCGAGACGGGCCGGGAAATCAACGAGTACCGGCGCGACATTGAAGAAAAGGTGGCGAAGAGGACCGAGGAGCTCCAGAACGCGCTCTCGAGCCTGCGGAACAGGGACGACCAGATACAGAAACAGCTCGACATGGCAAGCGTCATCCAGCGGAGCATCCTTCCCGGCAAAATCGACGACTGGAACGAGCTGCGGTTCGCCGTCCGCTACATGGCCATGGAGAAGATCGGGGGTGATTTCTACGACGTCCACCTCCTCAAGGACGACAAGATCGGGATCATGATCGCTGACGTATCGGGCCACGGCATCCCGGCGGCCCTCGTCACCACCATGGCGAAGATGTCGTTCGGCAACGCCGGCGCGAAATACGATTCCCCCAAGAAAATCTTCCAGGAGATGAACCAGAACATCCTGGACCACGTGAAAACGCAGGATTACATGACCTGCTTCATGCTCTCTATCGACGACGACTACAACGTCGTGTACTCCAACGCGAGCCACCAGAAGGCGATACTGCTCCGCGCCGGCGGGAGTATCGAGCTCCTGGACACCGGCGGCCTTTTTATCGGCGCCATTGAGGACGCCCGCGAGTCATACGAGGAGAAGAGGACGAGGCTCGATTACGGCGACCGGATCGTGCTCTATACCGACGGCATCCCGGAAGCGATCAATGAGGCGCGGCAGGAATTTTCCAACCAGCGTCTCGAGAACGTCATCCGCAAGTTCCGCGCCCTGCCGGCCGAGGAGTTCGCCGACGCGATCCTCGGGGAGGTGCGCCAGTTCATCGGCAACGCCCAGCTCGTGGATGACATCACCTTCCTGATCATCGAGCTGTCGCGCGACGAGGCCGTTGACATCATCAAGAACTCGAAGCGGCTGATCAACGCCCACAAGTACGATGAGGCGATCACGGCCCTCGAAAACGGCCTGAACAAGTTCCCCGACAACCAGAAGATCCGCTACAACCTGGCGAAAAATTATTTCAGGGTGAACAGCTTCCGCAGGGCGATCGACACGATCCAGACGTACATCGAAGGCGACAAGATGAACAAGAACGCATATTACATCGCCGGCGCCGCCTTTTACCAGCTTGGCGATTTCGACAATGCGATCACCAATTTCGACAAGGCCCTCGAGCTGGACAACACCTTCGTGAACGCCCTGTTCGCGCAGGGCATGGCCTTCAAGAAGAAGGGGGACACGGCGGGAGCGGTCTCGTTCTTCGAAAAGGTCGTCAATATCGACCCGGACAACAAGATGGCCATGTTCGAGATCAAGAGCATGAAAGAAAAGAAATAGGGCCATGCCAATCCCCCTGCCGAAGCGTCGTTACCTGCACCCTCTCACGTGAGGCCCCTTCCGGCACGACAAGCGCCGGGCAGGAGGCTTGAAACGTGACGGGGAAGAGTCCCGCCCGCCACCGACAGGAACAAGGACAATCTCATCAATACCACTCCCGAGCTTCTCATCGCGGGGTACCACATGCGCCGCGACGGACAGAGGGCCCGGTCAGATGGGGCGCGCTTTAACGGCGGTGATGATCGGATATAAAACCACCTTGACAGAAGCCGCTGGCCTGATAGGCTCTGCGCGCGTCAGGGCCGGCGCCCGGCCAATCAATACAATCTGCGGCGGAGCATGTCCCATGAAAGAAGAGACCCTTTCCAGAATACTCGGATACCAGAGGAACGAGATAACCGAGCATATTCTCTACGGCGCCCTGGCAAAGAGGCTCAAGGGTAAAAACAGGGAGATACTGCGGAAGATATCCGCGGACGAGCTGCGGCACTATCATTTCTTCAGGAAGATCACGGGCAGGGACGTGCGGCCCAGCTACGTGAAGATCTATTTTTACCGGCTCGTATCCAGGCTTTTCGGCATAACCTTCACCATGAAGATGATGGGCAACGGCGAGGACCAGGCCGGACATGATTACGCCGAGGTGGAGGGCATGGTCCCGGGGATACGGAAGATCATCGGCGAGGAAGTGAAGCATGAGGAGTCCCTTATGGCAGAGGTCGAGGAGGGCGTGATAACGCACCTCGGGTCGATGGTGCTCGCCATCAACAATTCCATCCAGGAGATCACGGGCATCGTCGTGGGGCTTACCTTCGCCCTCGCGAGCTCCCTCCTCGTGGCGAAGACCGCCCTCATCAGCGGCATGGCGGCGACGCTCGCCATGGTCGCGTCCGAATACCTTTCGCAGAAAGCGGAGGCGGGTGACGCGGGCGAGGCGTTCCGAGCGGCGCTCTATACCGGGATCGTGTACGTGTTCGTCGTGGCGGCGATCGTGAGCCCCTATTTTATCTTCAAGAGCCACTACGCGGCCCTCGCGGTGGCGCTCTGCGCCGTCATCGTTATTGTCTCGGTGTTCACCTTTTTCATGTCCGTGGTCAAAGGCCTGCGGTACCGGACGGCGCTGTTCGAGGTGATGTCGATCACCGTGGCCGTCGTCGCCCTATCGCTCGCGCTGGGAATGGTTATCAAGCTTATATCGGGATAGGGTTACGGGGGGCCGGCGCCGGTGGTTGTTCGCGGGGCATTTACCAGGAATGGACCCGCCTGACTGTGGCGAATATTTTATTGACGGGGAGCCGCTGCGCGTCTATATTATAGGTGCATATCAATGTATCCGATCGCCGGTTTTTCTTGACGCGTGCCCCTGTTCCCTGCTCTTCCCCGGCTGTTCGCCTGACCCGTATCACCATTGCGGAGGTTATTATGAAAGAAGAAAAGGTCGCCCTGCAGAAGAAAAAGAGTGATCTCAAAAAGCTCGTCATGCTGATGAACAGGCAGAACAGGAGGTTTTTCCCTCCTGTCAGGGCGATGCTTGAATCAATCGATTACATGCTTGCTGACGACGAGCTCCGGCTTCTCCTGCGCCTCGGCACAGAGCGATATTCATACGAACAGGCCGCGGCGGCAAGCGGCCTGGACGCGGCCGCGTTCGGCCGTATTTTGGAGTCTGTTATACGGAAAGGATATATCGGGATAAAATATTCCGAAACGGGCGAAGAGCGTTACACGCTCCACCCCTTTATCGTCGGCTGGTTTGAGGCGCATGTCCCGTACCTGATCGGAAAGCCTGAAGAAAAGGAATTCTCCCGGAGATGGATGAGATTCATAACGACCTTCCGGGGCTACAATTTTTTTCCCCTCCGCAACATCATGAACAGCATGTCCAGGAACGCGCGCGTGTCGAATCAGAGCGTCGGTACCGTCATGTCGGTCAAGGACGCGAAGGGAAAATCCATCATAAACATCAACCAGTCTCTCGACGTGCCTGATTCGAATATCTATCCCACAAGCTCTGTCATCGACATGCTGCGGGAATACGGGACAAAAAGCGTCCTCGGCCAGTTCCCCTGCATGTGCCGGCGCGTCACCATGAACATTGACGACCCCTGCAGGCTCCACATGCCGGAAGACGGCGGATGTATCGGCCTGGGCGACAGCATACGGCCCTACATCAAGTACGGGCACGCACGCCAGATAAGCATGGAGGAGGCGTTTGACATAGTCCAGAAAGTACGGGACAGCGGCGCGGTCCACTCCGTCTTTCACGAAAAGGATGATACCCGGCTCCCGCAAATCGGCATATGCAACTGCTGCTGGGACTGCTGCGAAATACTCCGCTCCTACAACATGGGGGCGCTGCCCCTGCGGTATAACAGTTATTACCTGGCGAAGATCGCGGACAGCGAAAAATGCACGGGGTGCAAAAAATGCGAAAAATACTGCCCTACCGCGGCGATTACCGTTACCGATAAAAAAGCGTCAATCGACGCGGGGAGATGCATAGGGTGCGGTCAGTGCGTGCACCAGTGCAACCGGTCGGCCGTTGAGCTCGTCGAAAAAAGGCGGACGGCGTTCCTGCCGATCCTGAAGAAATCAGAGGCGAGGATCCGGCTTTAGCCGTGCCGCCGGGACCCCCGGCAATGTATATGAGAATGTGTTCAGCCGCGCCTCCCCCGGAGGGCGAGGGGGCCTGCCTTGTGCATGAAAAGATATGTTTTATATAATTTTCTTGCACTGGAGGGTATTTCCCCGCTATCGTGTCGGTAATGGAAAAACAGCTCATAAAGAATTTCACCATTGAAGGGCTCACGGAATATTTCGCCTCGATCGGGGAAAAGGGGTACCGGGCGAAGCAGCTCATGAACTGGCTCTACGAGAAAAACGTCGGGTCGTTCCAGGACATGACTGATTTTTCACGGGACCTCCGGGCCCGCCTGGAGGCCGGGTTTTCGGTGGACGCCCTCGAGCTGGCCGAGCGCCAGGTTTCCGCGATGGACGGCACCGTCAAGTTCCTGTTCCGGACGCGCGACGGGCAGTATATAGAGACGGTCCTGATCAGGAACGAGGGGGGCGATGATGGCAGGCTCACCGTGTGCGTTTCAACGCAGGCGGGGTGCGCCATGGGCTGCCGCTTCTGCGAAACGGCGAAGCTCGGCTTCATCCGCAACCTGGAGACCGCCGAGATACTGGACCAGCTCTGCCTGGCGCGGAGGATCTCCGGCCAGAGGAACAACAATGTCGTGTTCATGGGCATGGGCGAGCCCTTCATGAATTATGACGCCGTTCTCCGCGCCGCCGATATCATGAACTATTCTTTCGGCTTCCACGTGTCCGTCAGGAAAATCACCGTTTCCACCTCGGGGGTGCGGGCGGGCATAGAGCGGTTCATTGACGAGCGGCGCCCCTACAACCTGGCCATCTCGCTCAACGACACCCTCCCGGAAAAACGCGAGAAGCTCATGCCCGTCGAGCGCTCCAACCCCTTCGCGGAGATTTCATCGCTTCTGGACCGCAAGTTCCCCGCGTCCCGCAACCGGCTCACCGTCGCGTACGTGATGCGCCAGGACAATATCTCGCACGATGACGCCAGGCGGCTGAAGAAGATGTTCAGGTACAACAGGGTCAAGCTGAACCTCATCCCCCTGAACGAGGGGAGCCACGGCTACCTGCCGCCGTCTGAAGAAGAGGTGGCGCGCTTCATCAAGGACCTCGAGATCATGAATGTGCCGATCACCGTGCGCAAGAGCTTCGGGCGGGACATTTCCGGCGCGTGCGGCCAGCTCTCGGGGAAAAAGTATTCCGGCTGCGACGGGTGTCATACCGGGCAGATGTAATTGGCGGGCCGGGATGGCTCCCGACCCGCTGAAAAGAGTGCTGCCGATATACTATGAAGAATATTCCTTCGTATTTGTATTTGACTTTTAACGGCGTTGTTTTTTAATCAAATAAGGGGTCGCTCCTGTTGCATGGGCCGCCCCCTCCTGCCTTCGGCCGCCCCTTTCGTTTGCGGGGGAGGCGGGGAAGGGCCATGGTAACGAGGAAACAGAGATGGACAGGGTCGCAGAGGCAGTGCGCAGCATTTTCAGGTGGATAGGCGGCCACAAAAAGGTCGTCTTCCTGTACGTCCCCGCCGGCGCGCTGTGCGTGCTGGCCGTGTACATAACCGTCATATTCTTCATGTGGCAGCGCGACCGCGACGGGGCCATCAAAAAACTGGTCAGGTACAAGCAGCTCATCGACCGCACCGAGGAGCTTAAAAAGGGATACAGCTACAGCGATATCGACCTTTCCGCCAAGGTGGTCGACATCCCCACGCGGATCTATGACCGGAACGATGCCATCATCGGCGAGTTCTTCGAGCAGAAGCGGGAGATCGTGCCGTATGATCATATCCCCCAGTGGCTCGTGAAGGCGGTCATAGCCAGCGAGGACCGCGAGTTTTACAGCCACCGGGGTATCAACTACCGGGGCATCGTGCGGGCGTTCCTCGTCAACGTGGCCCACTTCGGGGTGGTGCAGGGCGGCAGCACCATCACCCAGCAGCTGGCCAAGGTGCTCTTCACCGACATGGAGCGCAATCTCAAGAGAAAGATATACGAGACCTTCTGCGCGCGCGAGATCGAAAACCGGTACGACAAGCAGGACATCCTCTCGATGTACCTCAACCTGATCTATTTCGGCAACGGTGCGTATGGCGTAGAATCCGCTTCGAAGATGTTTTTCGGCACGTCGGTGAAGGAGCTGTCAACCGCGGAATGCGCAATGGTCGTGGCCACCATATCGAACCCGAAGATCTATTCCCCCCTCTCCGACCTGGACGCGTCGCTCCGCAAGACGCTGCGCATACTCGAATCGCTCGCCGACGCCGGCTTTTTAAAGAAGGACGACCCCGGGCGCCTCAACGCCGGCTTCCTCAGGAAGTGGGAGGTTGTGTACGACGAGAGCGGCAGGGCCGCATCGTCGCTTGTCGGCAATTTCGTCTTCAGCACGTACCGGGTCAACCTCGCGCCGTTCTTTAATGAGAACATCCGCCGGGTGCTCGTGGAAAAGTTCGGCGAGGACGCGGTCAAGAGGGGCGGGCTGAAGGTGTACACGACCATCGACGCGGAAAAGCAGGAGGCGGCGACCCGGGCGATGAAGGCCGGGATCGGCCGCCAGCGCGACTACCACGCGGCGCTCGCGGGCAGGATGAAGAACAGGCTCAAGGCCGAGCGGGAGATGGGCAAGGCGCAGAACATCGAGGGAGCCCTCGTGTCGCTCGATCCGGTTACCGGAGAGATACTCGCGTATGTCGGCGGGTACGAATTTTCGCCAAAAAACCAGAATGACCACGCGGCGCAGATACGGCGCCAGCCCGGCTCTTCCTTCAAGCCGCTGGTATACGCGGCGGCGGTGGAGGCGAAGGACATCACCCCGTCGACCGTGTTCACCGACGAGCAGACCACCTTCGCCGACGGATACGTCCCGCGGAACTATGACGGCGCGTACGCCGGCCCGGTGATCGTGCGCGAGGCGCTGAAGAAATCGATCAACGTTGTCGCGGTCAAGGTGCTTGATATGACCGGCTATGACGGCGTCTTCAGGATACTGAAAAAAGGCCTCGCCCTGGGTGACTCGGAGCTCAAGGAGCGGTTCGGCCGGACCCTTTCGCTCGCCCTGGGCAGCTACGAGGTGTCCCCGCTCGAGAACTGCGTCCTTCATTCCGTACTCGTCAACGGCGGGCAGTACCTGCTCCCCTACGGCATCAGGCAGGTCAGGGACTACAATGACAATGTCGTCTGGGACAACGAGGAGGAGGTCCGCAAGCTCCTGGATGAGCGGAGGCGGGACGCGGGGACGATCATCGATCCGGCGGCCTGCGCCATAACCGTGTCAATGCTCCGGGGCGTGTTCGAGGAGGGGGGAACCGCCTACGGCGCCTCCAGGGGGAGCTCGATCGACTTCCAGGTCGCGGGGAAGACCGGAAGCACCTCTAATTATATCGACGCGTGGTTTGTCGGTTACACCTCGGACCTGGTCACGGCCGTCTGGATCGGGAACAAAGAAGGGGCCATCTCCCTCGGATGGGGAAGGTCTGGCAGCACGGTCGCGGCGCCGGTATGGGTCGAGTACGTATCGGGGATATACCGGGGGAGCAGGCCGGCTGACTTCATCAGGCCTGAGCAGGGGCTGTCGCTGGAGACAATCTGCCTCGATTCAGGCGAGGTCGCGGGAAGAAACGGGGAATGCCCCCGGGTCGCGCGCGACGTCCTCTATTACTCCGGCACAGAGCCGGGCGAGTATTGCCATCTCCACGCCGGCAGGGACCGGCAGCAGGATGCCGAAGAGCAAGATGAAGCCAAGGACAGGAAAAAATGAACCAGAAAATCATCGTGTATATTTCATTGCTTTTCATGGCCGCCTCATTCGTCTCATTCCGGTGGCCGCTCACCGGCGGCACCGTTACCTCGACATACGGCGAGTCCCGCTGGGACCATTTCCACGACGGGATGGACATGATATCCGCCGACGGGGCGGTCTTTCCCGTTGATGCCGGGTCGCTGGTGTTTTACTGGGACAAGGCGATATTCCCATTGGACAATTACCCGGGAGGCGGGAATTACAAGATCCTTGAGCACCGGAACGGGATCTATTCGATTTACATGCACCTGGAAAACGGGCTCACCGCGAAGAAGAAGTACGCGCCCGGCGAGCTGCTGGGGATCATGGGCAACACGGGCCATTCGGTCCAGCGGCACCTCCACTTTAACCTTCTTGAACCGGCGAAGCGGAGATCAATGAACCCCCTCATCGTGCTGCCGCCGCTTAAAGACACGAGCGCGCCGGTGATTTCGGACATCGCCTTCCACATCGGGGATGCCTTAATAATCGTCCGGGACAGGTCGAATATCAGGCTCACCAGGCATTACCCGCTCCTCGTGAAGATCACCGATTCCATGGAAGGCCGCCAGAACCTCGGGATCTACCGCCTGGAGGCAGCCTTCAACGGGAAGACGGTCCTCATGAAAGAGTTCAGCGGCATCTCCTTCGCGGGCGGCAGGCTGACCGTGGGGGGCAAGGGGTTCGATGAGCTGTTTGACGGCAAGGGCTATTACAAGCTGGAAGGGATGACTTACGTCGAGGGAGAGAACATCCTCAAGGTCACCGCGTCCGATTTCGCCGGGAACCAGGCCGGCCGGGAATATTTTTTCAACGTCAAGCTGGACATGAACAACGAGTGATGGACCCGTTCTATCTGGAAATCGTGATCCTCGGGGTCTGCGTCGTGTTGTCCGCTTTTTTCTCGGGTACGGAGAGCGCCTTTTTTTCACTGAAAAAATCCGACCTTCACCGGTATTCACATTCAAAGGAATGGAGCGAAAAGTCCCTGGCTGCCCTCATGCGGGAGCCGCAGAAGGTGCTCATCACCATCCTGACCGGGAACCTCTTCGTCAACCTGACCGTGTCGATGCTGTCCACCAAGTACCTCCTGAGCGTATGGCATGACTGGGGCCATTTCATCTCGATCGCCATTGTAACGCCCCTGGTCATCATATTCTGCGAGATATCCCCCAAGATCATTGCGATGACCTCGTCTGAATCATTTTCGCGGAAGGTCCTGCCGCTGGTCAGGTTTTTCCATGTCCTGCTTGCCCCGGTCAGGGCCTTTCTGCTCCTGTATACCAACCTGATGATGCGCGTCTTTCATCTGGACCTGGGCCATTCGGAGATCACGAAGGACGAGCTCAGGCATGCCGTTAAAATGGGGGAACTGCACGGCGTGATCGGCAAGAGCGAGGGGACATTCATAACCAACGTGCTCAGGTTTTCAAAGAAGGACGCGTCCAATATCATGTTCCCCCGCAGCAGTGCGGTGTTCATCCCGTACGGGGCGACGGTTCCCGAGGCGATGAAGGTGTTTCTCGAGTCGGGGGTCATCAGGGCCCCGGTATACCGTGATGATTTCGACCACGTGATAGGCGTCATCGACTCGCGCGACATGATCCCCTGCTTCCTGGGGCAGAAAAAGGCGAAGAACATCAACCGCTTTATCCGGGAGATCACGTTTTTTCCCGCCTCGCGGGAGCTCCACGATCTTTTGAATGATTTTCTCTCTGAAGGGATACAGATCGCCGTGGTCGTGGACGAATACGGCGGCACCGCGGGCGTGGTGACCCTCAACAAGCTGCTCTCCGAGCTGATGGGCCGGGACATGACAAAATGGGAGGATGACTCGAAGCACGATATACGCTTTATCGACGGGAACGTCCGCGTCATATCCGGCGAGATGCAAATCGAGGACTTCAACCATCTCTTCGGCGAGCGCCTCGAGAGCCAGAACGCGGACACCATCGGCGGTTATATCATAGAGCGCCTGTCGTACATCCCGAAGCGCGGCCAGGAGCTCGCCGCAGGCCAGTATATCCTCAGGGTCCGGTACATCAGGAAAAACAAGATCGAGACCGTGGAAGTGGTGCCGGCAGCGGGCGGGGAGGGCGCGGAAAAATGATAATGATGGTTTTACAGTTCCAGCTCTACCTCTTCCTGATATTCGTGATGATGCTCCTTTCCTTCTTCTTCTCGGGGTCGGAGACCGCCATCCTCACGTCGCGGAGGTTTGAGCTCGAGGCCCTTTCCGATGCGGGGAACCGCAACGCCGCGCGTTCGCTCCAGGTCCTCGATAATGTCGAGGACGTTGTAAGCATGATCCTCATCGGCAACAATATCGTCAACATTGCCTCGGCCGCCTTCATTACCTACATAGCGACAAGCGCGTTTTTACTGGACGAGCCCGGACTGCTCGCGGTGACCGCGGTACAGACCGTCCTGTTCCTGATACTCTGCGAGGTGACGCCGAAGGTCGTTGCGCGGGCCCGCGCCGAGACATTCCTGATGGTCTGTTCCTATCCGCTCCTGGCCCTGATGGCGGTCATGAAGCCGGCGGTGAAGGTGGCGCTTCTTTTTTCCGGCGCACTGAAATCGCTCCTCGGTATCACCGCGCCGGAGCGGCGGGGCGTGCGGTCGCGGGAAGAGATCGACATCCTGTTCAGGATGGGCAAGGAGGAGGGCGTCATCGACGAGGAGCACCACGTGTATGTCTCGGAAATCCTCTCGTTCAAGGGCATTACCGCGAGAGAGATCATGACGCCGACCATTGATATCGTTTCGGTGGAGCTGGACCAGGGCGTGAAAGAGCTCACCGATGTGATCGTGAAGAACAGGTTTTCGAGGGTGCCCGTGTATGAAAAACGCGTGGACAACATCGTCGGCTATGTCTTTTACCGCGAGATTTTGAAGAACCGTAACGCTAAAAAGATCGCCGATGTCATGAACAGGGCCTATTACGTGCCCGCGACGAAACGGATAGTCGAGATCTATTCCGAGATGGTGGAGAACCTCATCCCCATGGTATTCGTCGTGAACGAGCATGGCGGGGTGATCGGCATGGTCACCCACGAGGACATCGCCGAAGAGGTGGTGGGGGAGATCCAGACGCGCGACCAGTCGGAAGAGGAGCTGCTGACCGAGCTGGGGAGGAACCGGTTCGCGGTGAGCGGCAGGATGGACATCGAATTTTTTATGAAACGCTTCAAGCTCGCCATCGAGAAAAAGGACTTTGAGACCCTGGCGGGCTTCGTGGCGTACCGGATGGGGAAGATACCGCGAAAGGGCGACCGGTTCCACTACGACAGGTATACCTTTATCATCGACGAGGCCACCGAGAGGTCCGTGGAAAAGGTCATCGTCCAGAAGCGGAAGGCAAAAAAGGTCAGCGAACAACCATAGGGCCCATGTCGTCCCTGCCGCCCATCACGTGGACATGCAGGTGCCAGATCACCTGGCCGCCCGCGGCGCCGTTGTTGATGATTACCCGGAAGCCTTTTTCATCGATGCCGGTGATCCGTGCGATCTCCTTTACCGCGAGGAAGAGGTCCGCCATGATCGAGCTGTTGCCGGCGTTAAGGTCCTCGATCCTGTCGATATGGTCCTTGTGTATCACCAGCACATGGACCGGCGCCTGCGGGTTGATGTCCTCAAAGGCATAGACCCTGTCGTTTTCGTAGACCTTCTTTGACGGTATTTCTCCCTTGATGATGTTGCAGAACAGACAGCCCATGGCAGTCTCCAGTGATTGTGTTTTTCCGGTGGTATGCCGGGAATGGACACATTGGAAACGGGAAAATGATAAAAGTCAAGTATCTAATTTGCAACAGATGACCCGTGTGCCGGGTCAGGCAATTATATAAGGGGGAGGATGGCACCGCGGCCATCCTCCCCCTTAGACCCCCTCCTCGCGCCGCCTGCCGGCGGGGGCATGCCTGCGTCGGTTATTGATTTTCGTAAGGCGTGCATTTTGTATCAGGTTATCATCTGAATGCCTGCTAAGAATGTCATAAGGAACACTCGGCTTTCGCTCCGGAAGGCCCATCCTGGGCCATCCTCGCACCGCCGGACGTCGTGTCCGGCGACGGGTTACTCTGTCTCCTTGGACCTAACGATAACTATCGGTCCTTAATTTGCTCTGACCCCGCGGGATCACCGATAACTATCGGTCCCGGAGTTACAACCCCCATGTGAACCTCTTTGGCTCGAGAGAGTTGGTCAATACATCGACCGGTGAGATACTCCGCTCCCTGCTCTTGAATTATCGCAGAATACGCTTTTCATGGTTGAATGCCCCAATTATGCCGGGAGAAAACCCACCTCCTCCCCCGAGTTAAGTTATAAGTATTGACACCCGCCCCGGCGCCGCGCTACTGTCGCCCGGTGAAGACCATCGATGACATCAAGGCTATCGTCTATCTCGCGTCGGACCGGGACAACCCCATGGTCCGGAGGTTCCTGGGCCTTGGCGGGAAGGACGCCGTTGCATGCGGCACTGAAGATGAGATGGACCGCGCGGTTGAATCGTTGAAAAACCGCGGCCTTGCTTCAAAAGAAGTCGTTATCCTGAAGCGGTTCCTGGGGCGGTTGTCCCAGAAATGTCCCGGCTCGCCCGGCATGATCTGCTGCAATTATCTCCTTCTCAACACCGGCTTCAACTGCCTCTATAACTGCACCTACTGCTACCTGAATTATTATCTCAATTCATTCGGCATCACGCAATTCATTAACATTGAAATATCATTCCAGGACCTGGCGAAGTTGAGCCCGGCCGGCGCAGACGTCATCAGGGTGGGGACCGGCGAATATACGGACTCGCTGATGCGTCGACGAGGTGACCGGGCTCGGCGCGTCCCTGATTGCCGAAGCCTCGCGCCACCGCTCGCTTTTCCTGGAGCTCAAGACAAAATCATGCAGCGTGGGGCACCTGCTGGACATCAGGGAGAAGGGAAACGCGGTCCTCGCGTGGAGCCTGAACACACCCCGGAATATCGTCCTCTATGAGGAGGGCGCGGCCGACCTTGACCGGCGGATCGCCGCAGCGGCGGAAGCGTGCCGGGCGGGGTACCTGACGGCGTTTCATTTCGACCCGATAATAATGAGCGACGGGTGGATCGATGATTACCTCGGCATTGTCGATCGCCTGTTCGGCGCTGTCGATCCCGGCCGCGTCGCCTGGATATCCCTGGGGTGCTTCAGGTACAGCCCCGGGTTCAGGGAGATCATCCGCGAAGTGTTCCCGGGGCAGGCCCTCACGGCAGCGGAGATGTTTCCCGGCCCGGACGGCAAGTTCCGCTACCAGAAAAAAAACAGGACCGCGGCCTATCGCGCGATTCTCGGCCGCATCAGGTCATATTCCGCCCGGCCCTTCGTGTACCTCTGCATGGAGACTGAAGACGTATGGAAAGAGGTGTTCAATGTCGAATATCATTCCTCCGATGACCTCGAGCGGGCCTTTGCCGAACATCTCGGCGGGGAATTCCTCCGCTGAGAACGCCATACTGTTAAAAATAATTTATCAAGAATTTTTATTTTGTTGACCGAATTGTATTTATATAGCAGATAATTATAAAGAATCGGGGTGAAACTGCCGTATCACGCGTGCTGTGCCTGTGTGAACCAACGGAATGTTAAGGTGCGCCCGTCTGTATGGTGGAGTTTGATTGTTTTGGAAGAGAAAGATTATCGGGAATACCAGCGGGAACTGAAGCATGTCGCCGGGATGCTTCAGGAGCTCTATGCTTCGGTCAATATCGACGCGCTGAAGAAAAAAGCCGCCGAGCTGCAGGAACAGACCCAGAAAGAAGAGTTCTGGCAGGACAAGGAGCTTTTTACCAGGACGAACAGGGAGATCAGCAATCTCAAGAGGCGCATCGAGCCGTTTGACAGCCTGATGAGCACGGTGCAGGAGGCTGACGAGCTCTTCGAGATGGCCCTCCAGGACAGGGACACCGGCGTGCTGGACGAGCTATCGGGCAAGATCGACGATTTCAGGAAAAAGTTCGAATCCCTTGAAACCCTCGAGCTGCTCTCGGGAGAGGATGACGCGAACAACGCCTTCGTCACGATTCACCCGGGGGCGGGAGGCACCGAATCCCAGGACTGGGCCAACATGCTGTTTCGCATGTATTTCCGCTGGGGAGAGCAGAAGGGGTTCGAAGTGAGTGTCGTCGATTACACCCCGGGCGAGGAGGCGGGAA
This sequence comes from uncultured Spirochaetota bacterium, assembly GCA_963827275.1. GTDB lineage: Bacteria > Spirochaetota > UBA4802 > UBA4802 > UBA5550 > RBG-16-49-21. Next base: position 282,728 of record CAWHAA010000010.1, on the reverse strand, counting down.
TCAAGAGCGCCACCATGCTCGTCAAGGGCGACTACGCGTTCGGCCTGCTGAAGTGCGAGAGGGGGATACACCGGCTGGTACGGATATCGCCGTTTGACGCGAACAAGAGGCGGCATACGTCGTTCGCGTCGGTGGAGGTCGCCCCTGAAGTTGCGGAGGACATCGACATCGGGATAAAGGAATCCGACCTCCGTATCGACACGTACCGTTCTTCAGGCGCGGGCGGCCAGCATGTCAACAAGACAGATTCGGCCGTGCGGATAACCCACCTCCCGACCGGTATCGTTACCCAGTGCCAGAACGAGCGCTCACAGCATAAAAATAAATCGTTCGCGATGAAGGTGCTCAAGTCGCGGCTTTACGAATTGAGGAAGCGGGAATTCGAGGAGAAGCAGCAGGAAAAGATCGGGCAGAAAAAGGACATCTCCTGGGGCCACCAGATCAGGTCGTATGTCTTCCAGCCGTACACCCTGGTGAAGGACCACCGGACGGGTGAAGAGACGGGGAGCATCGACTATGTCTTCGGGGGTGACATCGACCGTTTTATCTACGCCTTTTTAAGGGGCAAGCGGACAGGCGAGCAGGAGACAACGCAGCTCTGACGCACCGGGGCAAGTGATTGATATGAAGCTGACACTGCAGCAATTATCTCATCTATTTGAAAAGCATGGTGACGGCATCGAAATCAAGTATTTCGACGACATCCTCATCAATGGGAACTGCTATCTCTCAACCGACCTGGTCCTCCCGGCCCACCTGCCGAAGCTCGAGGAAAACGAGCTGAAGGAGATCGAGGTCTTCTGCACCCCCTCCCTGTACGAGCTCCTCTCGAAGGAATTCCCGGTTGAGTTCAGGAAGCCCTACGGCGGCGGCCGGATGAGCGAGATGGACAAGCTCCTCGAGGAGCTGCGCGACGCGAGCGCCCAGTCGAAGCGGAAGCGCTATGTCAGGATGGTGGGCGAAGTATACGGCGTGGACCCGAAGCTCGGAAAGCGCATCATCCTGCTCCGCCACAACGAGCCGCTCGATTTCAAGAAATGGAACAATCTCAAGAGGGAATTCGACAGGAACCAGGTGTTCCGCTACCGGAATTCAGAGGTGGCCATCATCATATTCGTGGACCTCAAGGTGGCGCGGCAGAAGGAATATATCGAGCGGTTCAAGATCAACACCGACCTCATTTCGCTGATCGTGGCCCGCAGCCAGGAGCCGGGCAATATTATCGCGCCTGATTTCATACCGACCGAGGACGTGGTGTCGGTGACCGAGCCGGGGATGCTCCTCGAGGAGTACATCAGGTCGAACGCCCGGCTGATCATTATCGGGGAAAAGCTGGATGACTTCTACAAGCGCGCGCTGCTCCAGGTGCGCAACTATGACAGGTTCGTGCGGCTTCTCGTGGTGCCGTCGATCGACCATAGCAGCATACACGACTTTTTTTACCAGGTCCGGCTTGTGTACAACAACGAGCGCTGGCAGTAAGTGCCGGACACATCGCCGTCCTGGCGCGTGAATCGCATAACGCGCACTACAACCCCTGGAGTATACGCGTGAAAAACAAGATGTCAAAGTTCCTCCAGCCCATGGATTTCAGCACCGCGCTCGAAAAGGAGATGGGCTCGTTCGATTTCAACCTGGCGATTCCCGACCAGGCCGGGCGGAGGCAGAAGCTGTTCCTCAGAAATTTTTCCGCCGCCGACCTCCATGACATCATGCGGCGGGTAGGGCTGATCGGCCACCTGGAGTCAATGGGATTTCGTGACATGAAGGTCGAGATCGACGTTGACGAATCATACGTCCATTACATGAAGCTCTATACGCGCGAGGTACGCCCGGAGAGCATGCTGCTCGACCTGCGGCTGAGCGAATCGCGCTTCATGCCGGACAGGAGCTTCTTCGAGGACGCGTCGTACCAGGCGTATGACATGATCGTCATCGAATGGCTCTCCGCCCAGAACCCGCAGCACGACTTTGAGAGCGGCAAGCCCCAGCTGCCGGGTCAGAAGAAGCCGGGGCTCGGGGCGCTGAATTACTGCTTCGAGATGATGCATGTCGTCGCGCGCGAGATCATCAAGGACGGGTTCCTGGACATCCCCGATCACATGCACGGGGCGCTCATGTATTCGAAGAAATTCAAGTTTTTCAATCCGGTGCACGAGGGGATCTTGCGGGCGATCATGCGCGACCTCGCGAAGTTTTCGCTGGCCGACATCTCCTGGGGCATCATTACACAGACCATCATAGAGGAATACAAGAACCAGCCGCAGGCCTACGCGCCCTCCGAGCAGGTCTTTTACGTTTCGGAGCGGATGCGTAAATATTTCCATTCAAAGAAATACCTTTCGACCTATAACAGGTATTACAAGAACAAACGGTACCGGATTGATTACGATGAGATGGTCAGGCGGCGGGATACAATTCTGAAGTCAAAGAGTATCGTCGACCTGTAGCGGGGTCACCCGAGCGGCGGCAGGTCGCCGTTCTCGTCGCGCTTCAGCCTGCCGATGCGGGACAGCTCGTCGATGCTTGTGTGCACGCCCCGTGACGCCGCTTCCAGCCTCGCGATGAGGGCCGTGCGCTCCCTGACGAGGCGGTCCACCGCGTTGCGCGACTCGCTCCGCAGGGAGAGGAGGTCGCGGGCCTCGACGGAGCCGGCCAGCATGCCGTACAACCCGCCCGGCGCTACGCCGATAAGCGCAGAAAGGGCCCCTTCGGATTCAGCGATGTCATAATTGACAAGGTCAACCTCTTCTATCACCCGCGCGTCGTCACGGATGATTTCGATGACCCTGTCGAGGTTCCCGGATTTTTCGTAGTAGAGCTTGTCGGTTTCGCTCGCGAGGAGGGTGCGCAGCAGCTCGATCTTTTTCCCGTAGGCGCGGGAGAGATCGGCGACGATGGAGCGTGCGTCATCCCTCAATGCTGAAGTTGCCCTTCGCCCCGATGTTTCTCTTGTCGGAAGCCGTTTCGTTGGCCGATATCTTGTCCCACGCGTCGCGGAGCTCTTTTAACAGCTTGATGACGCCCTGTATCAGGGCCGCGTCCTTCTTTATGTTGGCTTCCAGCAGGGCCTTTTTGAAATAGAGGTAGAGGTTGAAAAGGTTCTGCGAAATTTCGCCGCCGTCCTTCATGTTGAGCGAAAGGAGGAGCTCGGTTATGATGTCCTGGGCCTTGATGATGTTGTTGTTGACGATATCGTAGGTCTTCGGGTTCATGTTGTCTATGGCGATGTTCAGAAACTTGATCGCGCCGTCATACAGCATGACGATCAGCTTGCCCTGGTTCGCAGTGGCGATCTGGGTTTTCTTGTATTCATTGAAAGGATTTTTCTCAGGCAGTGCCATCAATTCCCCCGGATGTTAGTGTTGCAGGGCCCGGCAAATGCCCTTCCCGAAACGAGCGCTGGTATAACGTCATTGAAGCATAGTGCATCCAGTGTAATTATCGTATTAATGATCCAGATTCTGAATTATTAATTATACGCTACGCGCGTCCCTGCAGCAATAATATACTAAAAATCCGCGGTCCTGACAAATCCGGCGCTATAAAAAATCACGCAGGGCGCCCCGCCGGGGGCTGCGGCCGGGGCATGTCGGCCCGGTCTGAGAAGGAGGTTCCGGGTTCAGCGGCTACCGCGTGAAGATGGCTTCGATGCGGCTGAGGATTTCCTCGTATTTTTCCATGGTTTTAAAGACAATCTCTTCCGGCAGGGGCGGCGGCGGAGAGTTTTTGTCCCAGGGGGTCGTCTCGAGATAGTCGCGAATGTATTGCTTGTCAAAGCTCACCGGCGAAGTCCCGACGCGGTATGACTCCTTGTCCCAGAAACGGGAACTGTCCGGTGTCAGGACCTCGTCGATCAGGATAATCTCGTTATCGGCGAACCCGAACTCGAATTTGGTGTCCGCAAGGATGATCCCCTGGCGGTCAACCAGGTCGCGGGCGTACTCGTAGATGCGCAGGGTGCTTTCGCCCAGGCGGTAGGAGAGTTCCTCCCCCAGGCGGGCCCGCATCACGTCCATCGGCACATTGAGGTCGTGGCCGGAGTCTTCCTTCGTCGCCGGAGTGAAGAGCGGGGCGTCCAGCTTCTGGGCGAGCTTCAGATCGGGCGGCAGGGTGATGCCGCATACGGCGCCGGTTTCCCTGTAGTCCTTCCACCCGGTCCCGATCAGGTAGCCGCGCGCGATGCACTCGAAGTCGATACGCTCGGTTTTCCGGACAATCACCGCGCGGTCTTTCAGCATCTCCGGGAAGTTGCAGAAGGGCTTTGGAAAATTGTTGAAGTTGTCTTCAACGATATGGTTTTTTATCACCTTTATGTTCTTGAACCACAGGTTCGATATTTTATTCAATATTATTCCCTTCCCGGGTATGCCCGTGGGAAATACGTGGTCAAAAGCTGATATCCGGTCCGTTGAAACGATCAGGAGGTGTTCCTTGTCGACGGTGTAAAGGTCGCGGACCTTGCCGCTGTATCTTTTTTTAACGCCCGGCAGCTTGATGTTTATCAAAGGTTCCATAAAAAACTCCAATGTCTGTAAATGCCCGGTACTATCATATTTTGTCAAGAAAAATGATACTTTGACCGGCAGGGCGGGCACATTATTTTGCCCGGGTGGTGTGCCGCTTTTTCGTGATGCCGCCGCCCCTAAAATAATAAATTGACAGGATTATTCGGTTAATAATAATACATATTGAATCTGATGGATGCGACAATGCGTGTAACAAGAGCCATCGCCGCCCTTACCGGGGCCTGTATCATACTCGCGGCATGCGGGTACTTCGCCGGCCGCGGGCTGGGGGGCCGGTTCATGGAGGTCCTCCTTCTGGACCAGGCGCGGTTTCCGCTCCTCCTCTCAAGGCCGGTCAACCGGTTTTACGATGTGCACGCCCTGATACACAGCGGGAACCCGTACAGCCGCCTGGGCGGGTACTACGGGCTCGCCGATAACGGGATGATCAACCTGGAATTCCTGGCCGAGCGGTTCCGCCTTGAGAAAGAGCCCGCCGTTCGCGGGGCCATCGCGTGGATTGCCGCAGGTTCAGGTGACACCGATGGCGTGCTGCGGCTTTATGCCTCTGTTTTTCCGGAAAGCAGCCACCAGGAAAAAAGGCGGATCCTGGAGCTCATGAGGCGCGTCAGCAATGACTTTTACCTGAAATTCATCAAGGAGAACAGGGTTGGCGCCGGCCTCCTGCCGTACGAGGGCCGCGAGTTCGACAGCGATGTGCGGTTTTGACGGTTGCGCCGGCAGGGACACGATTCTTCTTGCCGTGAATTCACTATATAATGACTAGTTCAGCGGAGTATGTATTATGGAAGACAGGGAATATATCGAGGGACTGTGCCGTGAAGCAAGGGCGGCGTCACGCGCCATCGCCACGTATTCGACGGTCCGCAAGAACAACCTGCTCCGGAAAATCGCCATTGACCTGAGGAAAAAGGCCGATTTCATCATTTCGGAGAACCAGAAGGACCTGGCTGAGGCGAAGAAGGACGGCGTAAGCTCCGCCCTCTACGACCGGCTGCTTCTGAACAAAGAACGGATAGAGGGGATGGCGAAGTCCATCGATGAGATCGCCGATCTGCCTGATCCCGTGGGCAGGATCGAGAAAATGACGGTGCGGCCCTCCGGGATACGGGTGGGCCAGATGCGGGTCCCCCTCGGCGTCGTTGCGGTCATATACGAGGCCCGGCCCAATGTCACCACGGACATCGCCGCGCTCTGCATCAAATCGGGCAACGCCGCGATACTCCGGGGCGGGAAAGAGGCGATCAACTCGAACCGGGCGCTCCACGCGGTAGTGCGGGGCGCGCTCGCGGAGCTCGGCTGCCCCGGGAGCGCCGTGACCTTCATAGACAGGACCGACCGCGGCCTGGTGCCCGTTCTCCTGAAGATGAACCGCTACATCGACATAGTGATCCCCCGGGGGGGCGAGGCCCTCATCCGGGCGGTCACCGAGGAATCGACGGTCCCCGTCATCAAGCATGACAAGGGAGTATGCCATATTTTTATCGACGAGAGCGCCGGGGAGGAGATGGCGAACCGGATCGCGGTGAACGCGAAGGTCCAGCGGCCCGGGGTGTGCAATGCCATGGAGGCCATGCTGATACATGAACGGTACGGTCACAAGGAATCGCTCCTGAAGAGCCTCCTTGACCGCGATGTCGAGATCCGCGGGTGCGAGAAGACCGCCGCGCTGCTGCCGGGGAAAATCAAGCCTGCGGCTGCGGACGACTGGGGCCGCGAGTTTCTCGACCTGGTCCTCGCGGTAAAGATCGTCGGCTCGCTCGACGAGGCGATGGAACATATCGCCCGGTACGGATCGGGCCACTCCGAGGCCATCGTCTCAAACGACTACCTGAACGTCGAGCGCTTCATGACAGAGGTCGATTCGGCCGCGGTGTTCGCAAACGCGTCGACGCGCTTCCACGACGGCGGCGAGTTCGGCCTTGGCGCGGAGGTGGGGATTTCCACCCAGAAGCTCCACGCGCGCGGCGCGATGGGGGTCGAGGGACTCACGACCCTTAAATATGTCGTTTACGGCAAGGGTGAGGTTCGGTAAGCTGTGAAGCTGGGCATATTCGGCGGTACCTTCAATCCGATCCATTACGGCCATCTTGTCAATGCTGAAATAATCAGGTCGGACTTCAACCTGGACCGCGTGGTGCTGGTGCCGGCGAAATATCCGGTCCACAAGCGGCTCGACGGCGAAACGCCGGCGGAGGAGCGTTACGCCATGGCGGTCATCGCCGTGGCGGGCGCCGCCGAATTCGAGGTTTCCCGGATTGAAATTGACAGGAACGGGCCTTCATATACAATAACCACCGTGCATGAACTGCTCGGGTGTTACCCGGGCAGCGAGCTGAGCCTGATCATCGGGTCGGATACGCTGAATACAATCGGGACATGGCGGGAGCCGGATAGGCTCAAGGAGCTCGTGTCCCTCATTGTCATGCGGCGTCCCGGGGAGGACGTACCGGGCGCGGCGGGCGGCGAGGGTTTCAGGATCAGCTACGCGGAGAACCCGCTCATCGACATAAGCTCAACGTGCATACGGGAGCGGCTGCGCGGCGGAAGGTCGGTGCGGTTCCTTCTTCCCGACGCGGTGATTGATTACATAAAGAAAAAGGGGTTGTACGAACATTGAAGCGCAAAGTACTGATTATCGGTTCCTTTCTCCTCCTGGCCCTCGTATCAGCTTTCATCTATTACTGCCACGGGATGCGCACCAGGAACGCCGTTGAAGAGCTGATACAGAAGAAAAAGATCATCAATATACTGGTGGCGGGCAGCAACGTTCTGAAGGACCACAAGCACAAGTTTTTCTCCATTGTGAGCATCAACCCGGACAACCACCGGATCGGGATCACCTTCATCCCCCCGGAATTCAGGATCCGCCTTGACGAGGACGGCGACAACACCGCCCGCATCGACGAGATGGTGGTCTTCAATTTCAACAGCCTCCGGTATTCGCTCCAGCGGGACCTCAAGCTTACCATCCCGTTTTACGCCGAGGTGTACGCGGCCGACGTCGAGCGGATCGTCAATATGCTGGAGGGGGTGGACCTGTTTGTCCTCGACCAGGCCGGGGACGGGCCCGCCAGGAGCCACGGAGTCAACTACTTCGACGGGCGGAAGGTCATGCGGTATATCAACGAGGTCGAGGAGAATTCAATATACCTGAAGTACGACCGCATCCTTGACGTCCTGATGACGCTCTACAGCGACCGGGAGCGCCTGGAGCGCTTCAATGCACTGGCTTTTGTCACCGAGCTCATGAAATCCATGAAAACCAACATGCTTCCTCAAGAGATGCTCCGGATCGGCGAGATCATTTTCAAGAACGGCGATGTGATGGCGACGGTCCTGCCCGGTTTTTTCAAGGACGGCTATTACACGATGGACGATATCACCTTCAGGATATACGAAAAGGAGTTTCTCGCGCAGCTTATCGTGGACAAAAGCGAGAAGGAAATCGACGCTTCGATCAAGATAAAGATCGTGAACGGCACCGATGTCCCCGGCCTTGCCAGGAAGATGCGCGAGCGGCTGATCCGCGAGGGCCTCAACGTCATGGAGTTCGGGACCTCGCCGTACCACACGATGAACCGGTCGATCATCATCAACAAGCGGGCAAATATCACCGCCGTCAACAGGGTCGCCGAGCTTACCGGTATCCAGAACGTCTATCATAACATTGACAATACGCAGCTGCACAATATATTGATCATCATCGGCGAGGACATGGCAAAGTGACGGAAAAGAAGAGATTCACCGAAGAGGAAATGGTCGAAGCATTCAGGGAATGCGCGCGCTTCCTCACCGACAAGAAGGGGACGGACATCGTCATGATGGACCTGCGCGGGGTGAACAGCTACCTCGATTATTTCCTGATAGCCACCGGGAACTCGCGTATACACTGCCGCTCGATGGCGCGCGAGCTGGAGCGCTTTGCCCTTGAGCGGGGGCTGCGGGGCCGCATGAAGCCCGATTACGATTCCGGATGGATAATCCTTGACTTAAATGAGCTGATCGTGCACATATTTACCCAGGAGACGCGGGAGTATTACCAGCTGGAAAAACTATGGGGCGACGCGAAACAACTATCCTTCTGATTGCGCGGCGCCTCGTGCGCGGCGCCGTTATCTCGCTCGCGGTCATGATAGCCGCCGGCAGCGCCTCGTGCGGCAGGACGGACGAGCGTCTTGAGCGGATCAATCCTGACCATGTCGCGCGGGAGTTCCTGGAGGCGTGGAAAAACAGGGACTGGCGGGCGCTGTACCGGCTGACCCACCCCGCCTTTATCCAGAGCCTGCGGATGCAGAAGCTGTCACCCGCACAGCGGGCCATGAGCGACGAGGAGCTCTTCGTCAGCGAGTTCGGGAGGGTACAGCGCATGAACCCGGACCGGATGCTCAGGACCTACGAGATCAGGTCGTTCACTGAGTATAAAAAGGGCGATACGACCGTCTGGTGTGACGCCCTGATCAACGGCAGGAAACGGAGGTTCCCCTTGACGCTGGACGGCCTGTCGCTGAAAATTGACATGACCGGTATAGAATAAAAAGCGGCGGTCACCAGGAGCAAGGCCCGCATGCCGGCATTGCTCCCGACCGGGAACAGACAACAATAGTGGGGGTATGGGCCTGTGCTGACAGTCGATTGCACCGAACACAAGGACGTATTTGTCATATCCATAAAAGGCGACCTTCTGTTTAATGAATTGGAAGATGCGGAAAAGCTCTTTATGGAAAAAATTGCGGCGAAGCCGCGCGTAATAGGGCTGAACTGTAAAAGTCTCATCACCCTCGATTCTTCCGGCCTGGGCCTGTTTATCAAGTTCAAAAAGGAAGCGGAGAAAACCGAGACCAGGCTGGTTTTCATGAATATCACCGACCACATTTCCACACTCTTTGACGTGTCCAAGCTGGCAAGCATGTTTGAAATCGTGTCGGAAGCCGATTTTAAATCCGCATACCTGGCGTGACCGGCGGGTCCCGGTCAGTTCTGGAGGCTGATGATCACTTCCTGGATGTCTTCAACGGTATACGGCTTGGCAACGACGCCGCAGAAGCCGTAGTCCCGGTACGAGGCCATGACCGGGTCGTTGGAATAGCCGCTCGATACAATCGCCTTGATTGACGGATCGAACTCCTTCAGCAGCTTGATGGTCTCCTTGCCGCCCATCCCCCCGGGGACCGTGAGGTCCATGATCACGTAGTCGAATTTCTTCCCCGACAGCTTCGCGCGGCGGTACAGCTCGATGGCCTCTTTTCCGTCATGCGCCACCTCGGTGGCAAACCCCAGCCGCTGCAGTATTTTCTGCCCGACCACGAGCACCATCTCCTCGTCGTCCATGAGGAGGACCCTGCCGCTGGTCAGCGTCTTTTCCGAAACATGGTTCATGGCGGCGGCGATCTTTTCTTCTGTCGCCGGCAGCCAGAGAGTGAAGGTTGTCCCGTGGCGTTCGGTTGATTCAACGGTAATATGCCCGCTGTGCTTCTTTATAATGGAGTAGGTGACGGAGAGTCCCAGGCCGGTGCCCTTGTCTTTTGTCGTAAAAAAGGGGTCGAATATCTTGTGGATGTGCTTTTTCGGTATCCCGTAGCCGGTGTCGCTGATCCGCAGCGTGATGTAGTTGCCGGGCTCTATGGGGAGGTTGTCCTTGCCCGCCACCGTCCTGTTTTCGGCCGCTACGGAGAGATAGCCCCCTCCCGGCATGGCCTCGCGCGCGTTGAGGGCGAGGTTGTGCAGTACCTGGCTGATCTGACCGACATCTATTTCCGCGTTCCACAGCTTGTCCGGGATGGAAAAGCTGGTCTTTATCTGTGAGCCCCTGAGGACGAATTCCACCGTGTCAACGAGGAGGTCGCGTATCGACGCTATTTTTTTTATCGGCGCGCCCCCCTTGGAAAATGTCAGGAGCTGCATCGTCAGGTCTTTTGCCCGCTCTGAGGCCTTCTCGGCCTCGTTTAAAATCTCCTTGTTTTTCGAATTGCGCGGAAGGTCGAGCTTCGCGATGGATATGTTGCCCATGATGGCGGTGAGGAGGTTGTTAAAGTCGTGCGCGATACCGCCGGCGAACACCCCGAGGGACTCTATCTTGCTCGTCCTCAGGAGCTCGTTTTCCGTCTGTTTCCGTTTTGTGATGTCGTGGACAATCGACCACGTGCCCGTGTTGACGCCTTCGTCATTCTGCACGAGATATATCCGCAGCTCCACCGGCACTATAGAGCCGTCTTTTCGTATGTATTCCTTCTCGAAAAGGTCGGAATGGCCCCGGGCGAGGACCTGCTCCTGCATGATCTTTTTCTGCATATCGTGGTACCGGTGCGGGGTGAGGTCCCACACGGTCATCCCGTAGAGTTCCGCGGCGGTGTGCCCCGTCATTTTCAGGTAGGCCGTATTGAATTCGAGTATTGTGCCGTCCATGTCGAGGCTGACGAATCCGTCCAGCATGCTGTCGTAGAGCTTGCGGTACCGCCGCTCAGAGGCCTGGAGGGAGCGCTCTATGATCTTCCTGTTCGTGATGTCGTCAAAGAGCATGAGCCCCCTCCCGCTCTGGCCCAGGGGGGAGTAGCGGATCATGGCGTCACTGTAGGACCCGTCGCGGGACATCACCTTCGTTTCGATGGATTTTACCGGGTGGCCTTCAGCGACTTCCCTCATGATGATGCTGAATTCAGCCTTGATCAGGCGGCGGTAGCCCTCGTCCGGGTATGCCGTTTCCCACAGTCGCTCGAGGGTGGGGATTTCCTCCCGCTTGAGCCCGAACGGGAGCGACTTCACGCTGTCCGGGAAATCAAGAGTGCCGTCCTGGTTGATGATGATCGTGAACTGGGGCGATTCCTCGACCATCCCCCGGAACAGCTCCTCGCTCTTGCGGATCTCGGCCTCCGCGGTCTTGGCGCGGTCCGCGGCCAGGAGGTTTACGCTGATGAGCTGGTAAGAAACGATTCCGCTCATTAAAAAAGCGACAACGGCATCGATGGAATAGGAGGCCATCGTGGCCTGCGGTATGGATGATGTCGACCAGACTGTATAAAAAAAAGCGCAGAGGATTGCCGTGTTTAACGTATAATAGGCAATGATGATGTGCTTCCTGCGGACGATGATAAGCGGGATAAAGTTGAGAACCGCGAGAAGAAGCACCAGTGAGGACATCCGGTCGATGTAGTTCGTGGCGTCGAGGTCAATAAAAAAAAACGACCATATGGCGGCAAAGCAGAGGACCAGGAACAGGTGCGACGACAGGATGAAGTGCCCCGCGTACAGGATGGCCAGCGTCAGGAAAAGCATCGCGGCCATGAAGATCAGGAGTACCTGGAGGTTCAGGCGCCAATCATATACTATTGAAAACGCGATATACATGGGCACGATCAGGATAGCTATGGCGGAGACGATCCAGAAAAGTATGCGGGCTTTTTTCTGAATAATGACATCCTTGTCCGCGTAATTCTTGAGGAAAAAAGAAGTGATTGAGCCAAGCATATCCATATGCACGTAGTCTATCGCATGATGATGTATATGTCAAGTGTATTGCTTGGTCCAAAAAATGTTTTTCAGGACCTGCACGATGTCTTCAGGGAACGCACCGCCGACAGGGACGCATGGGATCGTGCCCGACCCGGTTAAGAAGGGCACACTACCTGGTTTTTGCATGAAAAAATGGCGCGTGAAGAAACAATTCACTCATCCATGACCGGATGCCGTATCACCGGTAAAGAGGAGGATGCAGAGGAAGGTCCCGTACGCGATGACAGCGAGAACGGAAAAGACGGGGAAATAAAATCCGAGGGGCGCAACCACCGTGACGATGACCCAGTGAAACAGGATGGTCCGCCCGGAATGGAGGCGGATCGGGAAATCATTATACCGGCAGAGCACCGCCAGCCCAGTGAGGTTCCATCCGTAAAGAGAGATGAGCGCATGGAGCTTCAAAAGAAGCTTTCCGCCCGGCGGTTCCGGGATAAAAACATGCAGCAATATGTAGAGAATGCCGGTCACGGCGGTCATGATCAGGAAAACGACCCCGGAGGTAAGAAATGCCTTCGGCTGGATTACCGCGCCAAGCTTCAGGTACAGGAAAAATATCATCATCACGGCGATGAAGAGCGAGAGGGCGACGGCCAGCTCAGCCATGGGCATCTGCAGGAGGATGAACAGGAAGAATATGATCACGCCGAGGTTCACCGCCCAGAAGGCGTATTCCCTGAGGATACGCGCGGGCAGCCCGCCGCGCTTTTCCATCATGCCGAACATGACCGACATGGTTATGAGCGAAGCGGGGAAGGAAAAGCCGAGGAAGAAGATGTCGAGCGTCAGCTTGGGAGAGACCGGGTACCTCCAGTACTCATGATTGGCGATCACCAGCGAGGATATGAGCAGCCCGGCGGACAGGCAGAGGAGGGCCGCCTGGTGGAATTTCTCGTGCACGGGCGCACGCCAGCGGAAAAAATCCACAGGGAAGAGGGAGAACCTGCGGACGCGGACCGTTTCCACCAGCAGCGCCAGGACAATGGCAATGGCGATCGCGTAAAGGTAGAAGGAAGTGAACGCCGCGACCGCGTAGAGGAGGGACAAAATATAGAACGCCCCTGTCCTGGCCGAGAGCGATCTTTTTCCCTCGGTATGGACGAGCAGCAGGGTGCCGCCCCCGCAGAGATTGAAAAGGAATATATGGAGCCGCTCAAAGTTATGGCCGGGGATGAACAGGTGCAGGAAGCCGAACATGAGGGCCGTGGTCATTGTCAGGGCCATGGTTGCTTTTGTCAGTGTGTTCATTTTATTATCCAGTATAGTATTCCCCTCCCTTGATGGGAGGGGACAGGGGAGGGTGATTAAACCGGTCTTCGCCCCCACCCGACCTCCCCCGTCAAAGGGGAGGGGCCGCATTTATTTCCCCAACAGGTAGCGAAGGGCCGATTCAAGGTCCCGGTGCCGGAACCGGTACCCGGATTCCTCGAGCTTCCGGGACGAAACCCTGGCGCTTGCGAGCAGGACTTCGCGCCCCATCCTGCCGAAGGCCAGCCGCACCGCCCATGCGGGCAGGCCGAAGAGCGCGGGCCGCCCGAGGACCCGGGCAAGCGTCCGGACCAGGTCCCTGTTCCGTGCCGGTCCCGGGGCCACGATGTTCACCGGCCCGCGAAGGCCGGGGCGCAGCAGGATATGCTCGATGGCGCCGACGAGGTCCTCCATTGAAATCCAGCTCGTGTACTGGCCGCCGTCTCCCAGGAAGCCGCCGAGCCCCAGCCGGGCCGGCGCGAGGAGACGCCGCAGTGCCCCGCCGCCGGGATGGAGCGCCACGCCGATGCGAAGGAACACGACGCGGATGCCCCGGTCGACTGCCGGCCGCGCCGCCCGTTCCCATTCCCGGCATACGTCGGCGATGAAACCGGTCCCCGGCGCGTCGTCCTCCGAAAGGAGCGCGTCGCCCCTGTCGCCGTAGTAGCCGACCGCGGAGGCGCAGACGAGGAGCGCGGGGGGCCGTTCAAGCGACGACAGCGTTTCTGCGAGGAGCCTGGTCCCGGCAACGCGGCTCTGCATGATGGCGCGCATCTTGGCGCGGGTCCAGACGCCATCGCCAATCGGCTCCCCGGCGAGGTGTATCACCGCGTCGGTACGGTCGAATGAACAGCGGATGATGCCCCGCACGGGGTCCCAGTATGCGCCGCCTCCCGCGCTGTCGCGCGCCAGGCGGGTTATCCTGTGCCCGCGGGTCGAGAGGTAGGGGACCAGGCTGGAGCCTACAAGGCCGCGCGCGCCGGTGATCAGGATGTCGAGCGGCTTCCCCTGCTTCACCCGCGCGGTGTCCTCGAGGGTGATGCGGTGGCGGTACTCGAACATCCGTTCCAGCCTTTTTTTTACGAGGCGCCCCGCGATTGGCATGGCCAGGGAATGGAATTTCAGCCGGTACTCGATGCTGTCTTCAAGGACGCAGGTTGTCCCGGTTTCGGGTATGAAGCGGTGGGTGTGGCGCCATGAGGAGAAGGGGCCTTTCACCTGCACGTCGGTGAAACAGCTGTTTTCGGTGAAATCGACATGCTTCGCGACCCACCTGAAAGAGAGGGGCCAGGTTTTGAGTCTGAAGACGGTCCTCGACCCTTCTGCGATCGGTTGCTGCTCTATTATGGTGATTGATTCCCACGGGGGCGTGAGCCGTTCGAGCGCCCCTGGCGCGCGGTGCCATGCGAACAGCTCGCCGGCTGATACGGGGAACCGGGTGCGCCTGGTAAAGATTTCGCCGCGCATGGATGACGCGCCGCCTGTCACCGGGCGCGGCCGTTTCCGAAGATCCCGGCAAGGGCCGCGTCGATATCGGGATACCTGAATTCGAACCAGAGGTCGAGGAGCCGGCGGGGCACCGCCCGCTGTCCCCGCAGGAGGAAGCTGCCGAACTCTCCCAGCGCCAGCCGCAGGAGCAGCCCGGGCGCCGGCGGCACGAGGGGGAACGTGCCCAGCGCCCTGTTCAGTGCCCTGGTGAGCTCGCGGTTGGTCACCGGCACCGGAGCGGTGATGTTGACCGGCCCGCGGATCGTCTTTTTTTCCAGGAGAAAGAGGAAGGCCGCGACAAGGTCGTCCGCGTGGACCCACGAAAACCACTGCCGGCCGGAACCGAGCCGGTTCCCCAGCCTCCAGCGGAAAATCTTCGCGAGCAGGTCGAGCGCGCCGCCGCTGTCGTCAAGGATCACGCCGAAGCGCGTGATGACGACGCGGGAGCCGGCATCCGCCGCCTTCATTGCCTCCGCTTCCCAGTCGCGGCAGACCAGGGCCAGAAAGTCCTCCCCGGGGACGTCGTTTTCAGAAAGCATTTCGTCGCCGTGGAAGCCGTAGTAGCCCACGGCCGAGGCTGACAGGAGGTCGGGCTTTTTGCCCTTGATCTTTTTCAGCGCGTCAGCGACGTTGCGGGTGATGAGCACCCTGCTATTGTAGATCTCCTTTTTCCTCTCCTTGCTCCACCGGCTGAAGATGGAAACCCCGGCGAGGTTGATTACCGCGTCGTGGCCGGCGATAGCGTCCTGCCATGGGCCGGGTTTGGAGGCATCGCCCGTTATGACCGACACGCCCTTCGGCGGTGCCGGCTTGTTGCCGGGATTGCGCTCGACAATGGTGACCCCGTGGCCCCCTGCCGTGAGGGCGGCCGTAAGCTTCGATCCGACAAATCCGAGTCCGCCGGTGATGAATATTTTCATGAAGTACCCCCTCCCGGTGTAATGCCCTATTCCTGGGGCCGATCGGCGGGTATGTCAATATATTTTTGTAACTGTACCGCTGAAGATCATTCATAGGATAATGTGGAACGTGAGGATAAATTTATTTTGACATTTTCCACTCATCAGGTAATCAGTCTCTATCAACGATCGCGGAGCGGGCACCCATGAAAAAAAACATCATCATTTCTCTTTTGATCGGCGCGGTAGTACTGATCTATTTCATCTGCGGGAGCAACGACGAGGAGCCGGCGCCGGGGACGGCCCTCCTGTCTGAATCAATATCGGGCGACACGGCCCGCTCAGGCGGGACAACCACGTATGAAGAAGAAAGCTGGAATGATGACGGCGAGGGCGCTGACCCCGCGAAGAATGCCGGCGACGAAGCGATGCAGGCCGTGGAAAATACCGCCAGCTTCAGGATACAGGGAGAGTCGGGTACCAATACCTATACGTCGGTTGCGAATTTCACAAAAATTTCCGTGTCTTCCGAATTAACGGGATACCTCGTGAATTTTGCCGCTGATATGAGCGGGATCACCGTATCGAACCAATCCACCTACCGCCATGTCTTGTCAATGATGCTCCCCTCGGATGTGACCCCGGGGACCTATTCTGAAAAATCCACCCCCTTTATTATACAGTTCTTCGGCTCTGAAAGCGGCGTCCTCTATACGCTTGACTATGCCCATCCCTTCTCGCTCACCATTGATGAATGGGGCGGCGCTGGCGGGAGGGCGCGGGGGACCTTTTCAGGAGAGTTGAAGTCTGCTGATGGGAGCACTGTCATGCAGATCCGCGACGGCAGTTTTAACGTGGGGATACAGTGACCTTTTACCTCTTGACTTTTTTCCAACCGGTAAAAAAATGTGCACAAAACCAGTGCGTTTGTGTGCATCTGTGCCAGTTTGATGCCGACCGCGCCGTTATGCTGATCTTCTGACGAGGTACGAAATGAGCGAAAATCCCCTTCACCGCCTGATGAACCCCGGGTCGATAGCCACAGTCGGGGCCGGGAACAATATTTTAAAGATGGGCACCATGCACGCCCTGAGCATTATCAACGACGGGTATAAAGGAAAAATCTATCCTGTCCACCCGCTGCAGGAAACGGTGCTCGGCCTCACTGCATACCGTTCGATCGCGGATATACCGGACGTTCCGGACCTCGCTTTTATCGTCGTCCCCTCCGTCGAGGTCGTCAGGATCATCGAAGAATTCGGCAGGAAGGGGACGAAGAGCGCCATCATCATAACCGCCGGCTTCGGCGAGATGAACGATGAAGGGCGGCGGATGCAGGAGCGCCTGATCGAGCTGTCGGACCGGTACGGTATCCGTTTTCTCGGGCCCAACTGCATGGGGATCATCAACAGCCAGATAGCGCTGAATACCACGGTCATGCCTTATACGATCGCGCCCGGTTCGCTGGGGTTCGCGTCGCAGAGCGGCACCTATGTCACGCAGTCGATCCCCTATCTCGTACAGAACGGGATCCGCTTCAGCAAGGCGATCAGCGTGGGCAACAGCGCGAACATCAACATCATAGACGCGCTCGAGTACCTGGGTGAGGACGAGCACACGAAGGCCATAGCGCTCTACATCGAGGGGATCAGCGACATTCCGCGCTTCATCGATGTCGCGAGGGCCATCACGCCGCGCAAGCCGGTGCTGGCCCAGTACGTGGGCGGCTCAAGCGCCGGCGCCCGGTCGAGCCTGAGCCATACCGGCTCCATGGCCGCGCCGGACCATCTCTACGACGGCCTGTTCCGCCAGGCGGGCATCATCAGGGTGCACAGCATCGAGGACCTGTACCACTACGGGAACATGCTCGCCAACCAGCCCCGGTTGAACGGGAAGCGGATCGGCATCCTCACCAATTCGGGCGGCCCGGGCTCCGCGATCGCCAACACCCTTGAGAAGGGGGGGCTCGAGGTGCCGGAGTTTTCAAAGGAGGTCCGGGAGCTGGTGCGGCCCCTCGTGCCGCCCCACGCCCCCTGCGGGAACCCGATCGACATGACCTTCAGCATGGAGATCGAGAACCTTGCGAATAAAATACCCGAGATCATATTGAAAAGCGGGGAGGTTGACGGGCTTGTGATACACGGTGTCATGGGGACCGGCTGGATAAAGGCCGTCTTTCCACATTTCAGCGCGGTGATGAAGGACGTCTCCCTCGAGGGGCTGATCGCAGGCTTCAATGACAAATCATCCACCGCCGCGGATTACATTCCCGTGTATAACAAGCCGGTTTCCATATCGAGCTTTTTTGACAGGGAAGACAATTATACCACGTCCTACCACGACCACGGCGTGCCGGTATTCGATTCTCCGGAGAAGGCCGCCGGCGGCATGCTGATGATGCTGCGCCACAGGGAGGTGCGGGAGCGCGCGCCCTGGGCGAAGCCCGCGCCGGTCACGGCGCCGGGTGAAGCGGCGCGCCTGCTGGAAGAGTGCCGCGCAAGGGGAGAGGCGAACCTGGACGAGCATGGCTCGAAGCTCTTCCTGGACGCGTGGGGGGTCCCGGTCACCCGCGAGATCGTCGCGAATACGGAAGACGAAGCGGCCGCCGCAGCGGAAAAGGCCGGCTTTCCCCTCGTCATGAAGGCGAGCGCGGGAGATATCCTCCACAAGACCGGGAAGGGGCTCATCTATCTCAACCTGAAATCGAAGGACGAGGCGGTCGCATCGTTCCGCAAGATACAGGAGGCTGCCGGGAGGAACGTCCCGGTCATCGCCTACCGCATGGTCAGGGGAGACCGGGAGTTCGTCGCCGGCCTGGTGCGCGCCCCCGGGTTCGTGCCGTCGGTGATGTTCGGCCTGGGGGGCATCTTCACCGAGGCCCTGGGTGACGCGGTCTTCAGGCCGGCGCCTATCAGCGAGGACGATGCGGCGGAGATGCTGTTCGATATACGCGCGCGCGCGCTCCTGGGCCCGTTCCGGGGGATGCCGGCGGTCAATGTCAGCTCGCTGGCGCGGGCCCTCCACCGGCTGAGCCTCGTGCCGCTCGCCCATCCCGGGGTGGCGGAGATCGACATCAACCCGATCATAATAGAGGGGGCCGAGCCGGTCGCGGTGGACGCGCTGGTGGTGCTTAAGAAATAAGCACCTGCCATCACGTCCGCAATAGTACCGATAACTATCGGTCTGACTTTGCTCTGACCCTCTGCTAACATGCCATCAGGACATCGGAGTGGGCGCGGGCCAATGAGTTGAATTCCCCCCTGGCCCCGGGAGGGGGCACGAGTCAGAGGAACTGATGGCAGGCGCACATGTACAAAGGCATTAAAACATCTGACTTTATTGTTAAACTGGCAAGAGAGAGTTTTTAGAAAAAGTTTGATCTCACGTGCCCCCTCCGGGGGACAGGGGGGAGCTGATGTGATCATGCTCATGGTTTTGGGAACAGGGGAAAGTTGATAAAAGATTTCCCACATGGCCTTGACATTTTATAGAGGTTTCAGTACTTTAGATATAACTTAATAATTGAGGTCACTCAATGCCTATATATGAATTCAAATGCGACGAGTGCGGCGGGAAATTTTCCGAGATACGCCGCATGGGGGACGATCAGCAGGTCACGTGCCAGCAGTGCGGCTCCACGAAGACCAGGAAGCTCATCTCCTCGTTTTCATCCATATCCTCCGGTACGGCCCCCGGGTGCGCTTCCGCCTCCCGATGCTCCCACGGCGCCGGCGGCGGCTGAGGCATCAGCCACTAGGCCGGTCCGGCCTGCGCTACAGCTCCCTGATCCATGAAGCGACGATGGCGTCCATGACGTTCTTCGCATTGTTGAGCCACGCGGTCACCCTCCGCGACGATTCCCTGCTCCTGCGGTCGGGGTCGGCATCATACCGCTCCCGCTCCGTCATATCATTGATGAAGATCGCGAAGGCCATGGTGCGCCCCGATTCCGTGAAGAGGTACCCCGCCAGGGCGATGGCGTAGTTGATGGTGCCGGTCTTCGCCCACACGCGCATCGCCGCGTGGGGATCGCTGAGCCGGTTCACGAGCGACCACTCGATCCCGGAAGAGGGCATGAGCGTCCGGTACCTCATGCCGTTGTATCTCTGTGCGTCAGCATAGATCAGGAGGGCGGTCATCTGCTCCGGGGTCACCCGGTTGCGCACCGTGAGCCCGGAGCCGTTTACCATGAAAAAATTTTTCCACGGTACATTTTCCAGGCGGCCTGAAAGGTAGCGGGACACGTGCCCTGCCGCCTCTATCGGTTTCATGACCGCCCCGGTGAGCTCTTTCGCGGTCCTGAGCATGATCAGCTCCGCCGCCAGGTTGACGCTGAAGGTGAGGGTGATGTCCGCGATCTCCGTGAGCGCCGGGCCGCGGTGCACGGCGATTTCGTCCGCGCTCCTGGGCATCGTGCCGGGGACGGGCCGGGGGAGGGTGATGCCCCGGATGGCGCACAGGCGCGCGAACACGTGCGCGGTGAAACGCGACGGCTTCCTGACCGGCAGGCGCTCGCTCCCGTCCCGGTCCTCGTCCGGCGTCAGGAGCCAGGTTTCCACGCCTCCGTCATCGCGGTACGCGAACCTGGTATTCTCGCCGAGCTTTTCCACCGAAAGCGACGCGCTGTTTATGGGCAGGCTCGGCGTCAAGTATATCCCGATAGAATGAGTCTGCCGGTCCCTTTTCCACTGGGCAGTGACCGCGTTGTATTCAAGGGAAAGCGCGCTTACGCCGGGGTTGAACGACATGTCGGGCTCCATGCCGCTGTCGATGCACTCCGCGCCGCCCAGGTCTCCGTCGTCATAGATGAAGCGCCCTGAGACAGAACGTATGCCCTTGTCCTTCATGCGGTCCGTCATCTCCATCAGGTCCGAGACCGTGAGGAGCGGGTCCCCGCTGCCCTTGAGATAGAGGTCGCCTTTCAGGACCCCTTTGCTGACGGATCCCTCGTAGCAGAGGCGGGTGGTAAACCGGAAATCGGGGCCCAGTACGTCAAGGGCGGCCACGGTGGAGGCGATCTTCGTGGTGGAGGCGGGGATGAAGGCGCGGGAGCGGTTGTGGCTCCGCACCGCCTCGCCTGATTCCAGGTCGTAGAGCAAGTATCCGATATTCTCCGGTGCAATGCCCTTCATGAGCGCGGTACCGGGATCGGCGGCCTTCTTTTCAGGCCCGAACGAAATGTCAATGTCTTCGGGCCTGTGGCCGCAGCCGGAAATGAAGAGGACAAAAAAGATGACGGCGCATATGCGCGGGTGCCAGTATTGATGTAACACGATCGACCCTCCCTGTGTCTTAATGATCAGTATGTGATACGGATGACGGATGGTCAATACAAATCAGAGTAAAACATTTGACCTTTATAATGAAATGGGGGATACTCCCCCCTGTCCCTATATATTTGATTTTATTGTGATGAAAAGCTCCTGGCGATTGAGGTGGATGGAAACGTCCATAAAGAAAGAAAAGACTACGATGAATACCGCGATGATTTTTTGAAAAGTCTCGGGATACAAACAATGCGATTTGACAATGATGAAATCATGAATAATATTAATTTAGTTATTGATGCAATCAAGAAAGAATTATCAGTATAAGCATGATCCCTCGTGTCCCCTGCGGGGGACAGGGGGGCGTTGATATGATGATGTGAGCAATTACGTTATGAGATGGATGATTTGATCCCTCGTGCCCCCTGCGGGGGTCAGGGGGGCGTTGATACGGGGGACAGGGGGGAGGACGAAAAGGGCGGCAGTGTATCGCACGGGAGAAAAGTCCATGAAGCACTATGACGACATCGAGGCGGATGATTCCTTTGACATGGGCGTGGAGTGGGTACAGCTCGGAAATTACGACAAGGCGCTCGCGTACCTGAACAGGGCCATCGACCTGAACCCGCACTTCATATATGCCTACATCGCGCTTGCCCGGGTGTATGCCAGGCAGAAAAAGTTTTCGGACGCCATCCAGGCCCTCGGGAAGGCCGCGCGCATGGACCCGGCGTTCGATCGTCTCCAGTACCTGATGGCGAAATACGCCTACAAGAACGGCGATTACAAGCTCGCCCTGCAGTGCATCGACAGGGCCCTGGCCCTCGAAGAGAGTGAATTGTACGGTGCGGCGCGGGAACTGATCAAGGGGGGCTACCGCGGCCGCGGCAGGTGACAACCTCCCACAGCCGCCAACCCCTTTGTCAGAACTTCATGGTTGCACCGAAGACCGCGTAGTGAAACAGCGAGAAGGTGAACACGCTTTTGTTGTCCGCCCCTCCCTCGAGGATGCGGTACCCCACCCTGAAGACCGCGTGGTCGCCGACATGGTGCTGCAGGGCCACGAGAATGTCCTCGGCCCTTCCCTGCGGGGCCGCCAGCCAGTCGGCATCCAGCAAAAAGCTGAAGCCCGGCGTGAACATCCATTGCAGCCGTATGTTGATCAGGGGCACAAATCCCAGGTCCGGCCGGGTGGTCCGTACGCCCATGCTGTCGAGCCGTATATAGGCGTCGCGTATCTTCCCGGTGAGGCCGAGGCCGAATTCGATAGTGTCATTTTTTACGATATCGTACCGGTAGGTCAGGCGCCACGAGTTGAATTTGAAATTCGCCTGTACCGGGGCATGCGGAACGATCAACCTGTTTCTGAATACAAGGAACCGTGATGAGGTGCCGTAGTATTCCACGTTCAGCGGCGCGGCGAGGAACGAGATGGTGTGACGGTCCTTGATTGTCCACCCGGCGCGAGCTCGTATGTAAGGAGAGGTCCGGTTTCCCAGGGTCCCCGGGAGTGAAAACCTCGTGCCAAACTTGCCCGAAATCCGCGCATCGTTGCTACCCGTGAACACCGGCCCGGCTTCCATGTCCATGAAGGGCCCTGCCTGGAGGGGAAGGGCGAGGGCCAGGAGTGCTGCGATATATACCAGGTATTTCAAAGCTGTATCCTCCCTTATAATTTATAAATTTAATAGTTACTAAAATATAATGTTATTTTTGCATGGCGTCAATTGTTTTTCAGCCGGCGGGTAAAAATTAGCCGGTTGGGTTACTACATAGGCCTCCTCTCTCCCCGGGAGTGTGAAAATAACTTGCAAATTTTCCTTTTCAATTCCGTATTGATTTATATTCGAGAACGGGGTGACCCTGCGTCACCATGGAGGCAAACTGCGTGGGCGTTAAGTATGACAAAGCGAAGGTTGGATCGATCATGGAGTACCTGGCGAGCTTCAGGCTGCCCGGGCTCAATCCCGAGGAACAAAACAATTACCTGAATTTCTCCCTGGACCGTTTTTTGAAAACCCTGGAGCTTTTCCCTGATAATATAAACGAAAAAAGCAGGGTCCTGGAGCTGGGGGCAAGCCCCTATTTCATGAGTCTGCTTATAAAAAAATATTACAATTGCGCCCTGGAGATGGCCAACTATTTCGGGGATACGGCGAAGGTGGCAACACATGAAGTCCTTCAGAGCGAGAAATACGGCGTGCGGCATGACATTTCCTTCAGGCACTTCAACGTCGAAAAGGAGGAGTTTCCCTTCAAGCCGAAGTCCTTTGACCTGGTCCTTTTCTGCGAGATCATCGAGCACCTTACGGTCGACCCGGTCCATCCACTTGTACAGATAAACCGCCTCCTCGACAAAGGAGGGTACATGATCATCACCACCCCCAACGTGCTCCGTTACGAGAACGTGCTCAAGCTGGTCCTCGGCAGGAACGTGCATGACCATTATTCCGGGTACGGCGCGTACGGGCGCCATAACCGCGAGTACACTCCGGCCGAGCTGCGTGACCTGGTCGAGAGCCTGGGGTTCCGCGTGGTGAAGCTCTATACGAAGGTGACCGGATCGATCAACATCGAAGGATTTTCCGTCAAGCGCTATCGGGGACTCATACAGTTATTGACCAGCCGGAACCGCGGGAGCAATATCTTCCTGCTTGCGCAGAAGACGGCGGATGCGGAGATCACGTACCCGCGCTGGCTCTTCGAAAGCATGCATGCGCTAAAGAATAAAAAATGAAACCCGGTTTCGTCCCGATTGCCGGCAATGAGCCAGAACCGCGATAACATACATCCCCGGCACCTGTACGTGTACATGCTCGAATGCGAAAACGGGTCGTATTACACCGGCTCGACCGACGACCCTGCGCGGCGGTATGAAGAGCACCGGAGCGGCGCGGCAGGCGCCAGGTACACCAGGAGCTTCAAGCCGGTCCGGATGGCCCGCTGCTGGAGGCTTTCCGGGGGAAGGGGCGATGCGCTGCGGGTCGAGCGCCTCATCCAGGGGCTGACCAGGAAGGAAAAGGACGCCATCGTCGCGGACCCGGGTCTGCTCGCCGGGATGGTCAGGGGCCGCTACGGCGATGACTACGGGATTGCGCAGCATGAAACCGGCAGCGCAACGCCCGGAGCCGATAATGAAACCGATATAACGGGGTACGTCCCGCCCGACGGGGAATGGCGCATCAGGAACCCGTACCTTGAAGAGGTGCTCGCCCTCATTGCCGCGAACGCAGGGCGGGACGGCGGCGTGCCGGGCGCCCTCCTCAACGAGAGGAGGGCCGAGTTAATCTGCAGGTACGCGTTTTCTGTCCCCACGATACAGGTGGTTGAGGAGATAGCGGGCCGCTCGCCGCTGGTGGAGATCGGCGCCGGGAACGGGTACTGGGCCATGTGCCTCCGCGACGCCGGCGCCGACATCATCGCTTACGACAACCGGCCGCCCGGCGACGAGCGGCCGTGGGAGTGGCAGGAGGCAAACCGGTGGTTCGAAGACACCTGGTCCGTGGTCCACGAGGGCGACGAGTCGATGGCAGGACGCTACCCGGAACGGGCGCTCTTCCTCTGCTGGCCCCCGATATATGACCCGATGGCGGTAAATGCACTGCGCCGCTACCGGGAGGCCGGCGGCAGGACGCTTGTTTTCGTCGGCGCCATGGGATCGACGGCGGACGAAGATTTTTTCCGGGAGCTGGAGTCGCTGCGGATGATATGCTCACGGAGGATACCGTCCTGGCCGGGGGTGGAAGAGCGGCTCATGATATATGAAGTGGGCTGAGCGCCTGTATCCCGCTCACCTTA
Organism: uncultured Spirochaetota bacterium; assembly: GCA_963827275.1. Classification (GTDB taxonomy): domain Bacteria; phylum Spirochaetota; class UBA4802; order UBA4802; family UBA5550; genus RBG-16-49-21. The sequence continues at coordinate 257,990 of CAWHAA010000010.1, read as the reverse complement.
ATTTCCCCCTGTCCCCCATAGGGGGCACGGATCAAGGGGCTGAATTCCCCCCTGATCGCCGCAGGGGGCACGAATCAGGATGCTGATTGTAACAAGAATATGAATCAAGGCATTAAAACACCTGACTATGTTATTCAACTGGCGAGAGATATGCGCAATAATTTAACTCCCGGTGAGCGTTTATTATGGGAGCGGTTGAAGAGCAAGCAGCTTGAGGGATATAAATTCAGATGCCAGCATCCGATATATCGCTATATACTTGATTTTTATTGTGATGAAAAGCTCCTGGCGATTGAGGTGGATGGAAACGTCCATAAAGAAAGAAAAGACTACGATGAATACCGCGATGATTTTTTGAAAAGTCTCGGGATACAAACAATGCGATTTGATAATGATAAAATCATGAAAAATATTGATTCAGTTCTTGTTGCAATCAAGCACAAGTTATTAGAAAAGTCGTGATCCCGCGTGCCCCCTACGGGGGACAGGGGGGAGTTGACCATGAAGAGGTTTGAAGTATGATAATCGAACAGATACTTGTAACGCAGATGGCCGTGTTCTGCTACCTGGTGGCGGACGAGTCGACCAGGGAGGCGGTGCTCATCGATCCCGCAGGGGACCACCAGCTTATCGAGAGCGCCATAAAGAAGCACAATGTCACGGTAAAATATATCATCAATACCCACGGGCATTTCGACCACACGTCGGGCAACGACTACTGGATGAAAAAGACCGGTGCGCCGCTTCTCCTGCACGAGACCGACGTCCGCAAGCTCGGGAGCCTCACGAGCAGGTTCCTCTCCCGCACCATGGGAGGCAAGACCTCGCCCCCGCCGCAAATGACCGTAAAGGAGGGCGACGTCATCACGTTCGGCGGCTGCTCTCTAAAAATAATACATACGCCGGGCCATTCCGAGGGGAGCGTGTGCCTGTACGCGCCGGGCCACATATTCACCGGCGACACCCTGTTCACCGAGGGGATGGGGCGCACCGATCTCGGTGACGGGTCGATGGAGAAGATCATGCACTCCATCCTCCATAAAATCCTCGTGTTGCCGGACGATACGGTGATATGGCCGGGGCACCATTACGGGAGGTTCCCGAAATCAACGGTGAGGGAGCAGAAGAGGTACTACCGGTAATCCACTTTGACCCCCGTAGGGGGCATGAATGAATTTCCCCCTGTCCCCCGAAGGGGGCACGAATCAAGGGGCTGATTGACATAAAGTAAGAACAGACTATGATGAATACTGCGATGATTTCATGGAAACTTTCGGGCTAAAAACAATACGATTTGACAATGATGAAATCATGAAAGAGATTAATTCAGTTCTTGATGCGATTAAGAGAGAGTTATCAAAAAAGGTTTGATGTCACGTGCCCCCCACGGGGGACAGGGGGGCGTTGACATGATCATGCATGAAATTGCGCTGAGAGATGGATGATTTGATCTCACGTGCCCCCCACGGGGGACAGGGGGGCGTTGACATGATCATGCATGAAATTGCGCTGAGAGATGGATGATTTGATCCCGCGTGCCCCCCTGCGGGGGACGAGGGGGGGGAGTTGAGGCGGGCGTTATTTATTCGCCTGCGCCTGCGCGCCCTCGAGCATGAGCTCGGCGCGCATCTTCTCGTAGAAGGAATATGACGAATAGAAGCGGAAATACTTGTGCTGGAGGCGTGTCAGGTCGACGGCGGTCACGAACGGCCGGTAGTCCTTCGAATCGAGGACCCCGTTGAGTTTTTTCACGAACTGAACGACGCTGTGCTTGGAGAAGGGCTCCGACTGCTTCCCGTCGGGCAGGGTGATGCTGTAGAACATTTCCCGGTTCGCGTCCATCGCTACCGCCAGGCCGCACGGCTGGATCTTTTTCTGCAAATCTTCTATCCTCACCGAGTGCTCGGGATCAATCCTGGTGACCGAATAGTTCATGTACAGGTCCTTTTTCATCTGGAATATCTCGACAGGGTTTTCCCTGAGCCGGAGGGACGAGGCGGGGTTCTGCCGGACCACCTGCGACGCCACGTTCTTCGCGAAGAGGTAGAGCCGCGTCAGGTAATCGAACAGCAGGTCGGCCGGCTTCCGGTAGAAGAAGAGCGACCCGCTCTCGTCGATCACGTAGAAGAGCGAGTACTTCCGGTCGCTGTCAAAGTATATCTGGATCGCCTCGTTGCTGGAATTGTCGATGATGGTCTTCAGGAAGTTGAGCTCCTTGATGGACGGGTCCACCCGGATCATGTTTTTCAGCCCGTAGTTGAACGAGAGGCTGAACATCATCTTCGCCTCGGAATCGCAGAGGATCGTGTCGATGACCGCGGAAGCGCCGGTCTTCCTGGTGTAAAAGATGAGGTACTGGTTGCCCATCATGGTGACGTAGCTTTTCTTCGCGTCGGCGTTGCCGTCAAGGAAGAAGGAGAACAGGTCGTTGATGAACGTCTTGATCCGGATAAAGTCCTTCGTCGAGCTGAAGGGCGAGGAGGAAACGACGTTCATCGCGCTCGTGTAATCGCTTTTCGTGGCGATGCAGCCGTTCAGGGCCCGCACCAGTACCTGCACGAGGTCCATCTCGCTTTTAAAGGTCTCGAACCTGGTTGAGCCCCAGCTGTCGTGGTAGAGGAAAAAGATCTCGTCGATCTTGCGCGAGTACTTTGAGTAGATGTTGAAGATGACATAGCTCATGACCGGGTAGGGGTCTTTCAGGTAGTCTTCGCGGAAGGCGTTGATCTTCTTGAACATGAAGTTCGTTGAGATGTCGGATATGAGCTCGCGGAGGAAGTTCGTTTCAAGGCTGTGGAGGCCCGTGTCGATCTCGAGCCTCGTGTAGTCCTTCTTGAACAGGCCGTTCAGGCTGACCCAGACCGAGAGCCCGAGCAGCGTCCTGTCCTTGTGGATGATGACGATGTTCGGGTGGTTGTCGACGATGAGGCGCTTGGACAGGAACCATGTCTCGTTCCCCTTCTGGTCGCGGACATATTCGATTTTTAAAAGCTTTTCGGGCGGATAGTTCTTGAAGCTCAGGGTGTTGTCGATCTTGTTGTCGGACACCTGGAAGTGCGAGTAGATCTTTCGGCTTATCGCCTTGATCTCCTCGTCGGTGAACTTGTGCTTGACCTTGTGCGTCTTCGATATTGCCCAGGATGCGCCGGTACTCCTGGAGGACGAATTTCTTCGCGTTGTTCAGGAGCCGGCTCACCGGCTCGATGCTCCAGTTGTTGAAATTGTCCATCTCCCTGATCTTTGCCGCGGCCCAGCCCCATTTTTTCACGTATTCCAGCATGATGCGGGTCTTGTCCGGGTTGTACCCCTCCTCCTGCTTTCCGGACAGGCTGCGCGACAGGACCGGCTCGACCTTGAGGTAGAACGACGTCTTGATGACGTCCAGGGCGTCCCTGTCCTTGACGATCGAGTTGTAGTAGTCGTACACGTAGTTGAACATGATGATGTATGCGTCGATGTGGTCGTAGGCCAGGTTGCCCTCGTGGATGTTCTTCTTGATGATGTTGCAGATGAACGGGTTGTCCATGTAGTTGTTGATGTACCGCTCCAGGAGGCCGAGCTTGATGATCGACTTGAAGGGGTTGCCGAGGGACTTGAGTATCTGGAAGAGCCCCGCGGCAAGGAAGTCCTCCTGCTTGATGCTGTAGAGGTTGCCCAGGTCGATGAAGCGGTCCGCCATGTCGGATTTTTTTGCCGCCTCGAGCCAGGTGTCGTAGGTCGCGTTATCGGTGTCAGTGGGCACGACCCACCAGAAGGGGGCCTTGCCGCTCAGCACGATGGAGCTCCGGAGGAACTCTTCCTTCAGGAGCTCGCCGATCGAGGAGCCGGAAAGCTCTTCCCCGTCATCGGCGAAGATGTTGTTCCGCACACGGCCTATTTCGTTCAGGTAGAAGTGTATCTCCATGTTGAATTTTTCATATGCCAGGCCCTCGATGGTGCGGAGCTTTGTCTTGAACAGGCCGATGGCCTCCCTGTCGTATTTCCCTTCCTGGTAGCAGAGCCAGAAGTCAAAGTCCGACTGTCTGGTATAGGCGATCGTGCCGCAGCTGCCGATGAGCGCCATCATGAGGATGAACGGGTTGTCCACCCTGTTCCGGGTGACCCCCGAGTCGGGAAAGCGCTTCGAAATGAAATCGATGAGCCGCGGGGAGGGGACAAAGTCGTATACTCCGGCGGGCATGTTCGCTGCCGGGACGTGGCCGGGCAGCCCGGCGGTGTTCACGTTGAGAAGATAGGGGATGAGTTCGAGCAGTATTGTCGCCTGCTGCTCCGACAGGGACCGCTGGAGGTTGCCGAGCTTTAATGCGTTATAGTTCTGAAATTTCTGCTGGTTGATCTTGATTGTATTCAGTATATCGGAACGCGCATCCATGTCATCTCTGCTTCAAATCCGCTGTTTATTGGAAGGGTGACGCCGGGAAACGCATGAAACACCCCGCTGTTGCCAGCGCCGGGAATGCAAACGTTCGCAGATGTCCCCTTACTATGACACACAGGATATACGCAGTTGTTAATCAGTCAATTATAATATGTGAAAATGTGGGAAATCTCTTCATTATGATTCAACAACGGATAGCTGAAGGCGGCCCGGGCGGGCGGATGTAATGCGACGTTAAATGATTTATATCCCGCGTGAATTGAAATGTTCTCCCGGCTTGAGAGATATACAATTATGGATGAATGACTACTATTGCTTCGGAGCTATTCTTGTTTTAACAAGCTCCTGCAGCAAATAATAAATAAACAATGAATTTGTCTGCAGGTATCTTTTCCATAATTTTCCAGGCTCCTGGATCAGCCTGAACGCCCATTCCAGACCCATGCGTTGCATCCATAGCGGAGCCCTCGGAATAGTACCAGATACGACGTCGAAACTTCCACCGACGCCCATCGTGTATGTGGCATTGAGGATCTTGGAGTATTTATGCAAAAAGATTTCTTTAGTCGGAGACGGCATTCCAACAAACAGCATATCCGGCTTGGCGGCGCCTATTGATCTGGCAATGTCAGGTTCTTCCGATTGCTTGTAATATCCATTTCTATACCCGGCAATGATGCCCGGGGAATATTGTTCCGAATACACTTCCACAACTTTTTTAACGACCTCTTCCTTCGCCCCGAAGAAAAAGACCCTGTATTTTCTTTCATGGGCGAGTTTTACCAGGTTTTGCATCAAATCGACGCCGGTCACCCGTTCCGGCAATGGATGTCCCAGTAACCTTGAGGCCCATACGACCGATTGTCCGTCAGCGCTGATGAGGTCGCAGTTGACGACGGCTTCCCGGAGCGCGGGGTCTTTTTTCATCATTATTATTTTTGATGCGTTGACATCGGACTGCTGCATCTTTTTTTTCGCTTTTATTGCGCTGTCAATTAATGCTACTGTCTCCTGCATCGTTAATGGATCGACCGGCGTATCCATGATGGTTATTCTTTTTACCCGCATCTTTTTGTCCTCAAATTTTTATATCATAAACAGTGAATTGTAAAAAATTATATCAGAAATCCGTGCCTTGCGGAAACATATAATTCGTCATAGACAAATAAAGGCCTCTAATAACGTTTCCTGTCCCGATTGGAAGTCTATTAAAATCAATCGGGGAACATGATCGATATTGTGATTATAGTTGACTATTATTTAATATTTCCCATTCTTGTGTCAATTAATAAAGAAATGACTGTTCCAAATTTTAAATAAATGCCGTTTCTTTTAATTCAATAATATATACAGACTATCCCGGGTAACACAATGAACAAAAAACAGGTTAAAATTCTATTTGTTTTCGGTACACGTCCGGAAGCGATAAAAATGTCGCCCCTGGTAAAAGAATTCCAGAAAAATCCCGACAGGTTCGATGTCAGCGTATGCGTCACCGCCCAGCACCGTCAAATGCTCGACCAGGTCCTTGATTTCTTCCGGATCAAGCCGGATTATGATCTTGATATCATGAAGCCGGGACAATCGTTGTTTGATGTCACCATCATGTCCCTGAAGGGGCTGCAGAAGGTGCTTGATGAGCTGAAGCCGGACCTGATATTCGTGCAGGGCGATACAACGACCGTGCTGACCGGCTCCCTGGCGGGGTATTATACCAAGACGGAAGTCGCCCATCTTGAGGCGGGGCTGCGGAGCGGCGACAAGCTGTCGCCGTTTCCCGAGGAGGGCAACAGGATACTGACCGGCCATCTTTCAACGTTCCACTTCGCTCCCACGGACCGCGCGGTCGAAAACTTGCAGCGCGAAGGCATAACGGAAAATATATGGAATGTTGGCAATACCGTTATTGACGCCCTGTTCATGGGCCTGGACATCATCAGGGAGAGGGGCGAGGCCGGGTTCCATGACTACTTCGAGTTCGTTGATTTCACGAAAAAAATAATACTCGTAACCGGACACAGGAGGGAGAGCTTCGGCGCGCCGTTTGAGCACATGTGCGAGGCGATGAAGGAGATAGCCGGTACTCACGGCGACGTGGAGATAGTGTACCCGGTCCACCTGAATCCCAACGTGCGGGAGCCTGTTAACAGGATACTTAAAAACGAGAAAAGGATCCACCTGATAGAGCCCCTTGACTATCCCTATCTGATATGGCTTATGAATAAATCATACCTGGTCCTTACCGATTCCGGCGGCATTCAGGAAGAGGCGCCCTCCCTGGGAAAACCGGTCCTCGTGATGCGGGACGTGACGGAGAGGACCGAGGGCATTGATGCCGGCACCGCACTGCTCGTCGGCACGGACAGAAAGAAGATTGTCGATGAAACAAACCGGCTTCTCAACGATAGCGGGCATTATGCGAAAATGTCCACTGCGGTCAATCCCTACGGCGACGGAACGACCAGCAGGCAGATCGTCGCTATCCTTTCCGAATACTATGCTTCCCGATAAAGGCAGGCGATGTTAAAAATAGTGTTCACTTCCGACCACGAGATACACGGAAACGGCGAGGGCGACCCCCTTGAATTGATGGTCGAGCCGACCGACCGCATGCTGAAGCTTTTTGACAGGTACGGGGCGAAGCTGACTATCATGGCGGATGTCGCTGAAATCATGAAATTCAGGGAATACCGGGACAGGGAAGGCCGGGACAAATTCCATTATGATGCGATAGTTGAGCAGCTGCAACGGGCGGTCAGGACCGGGCATGATGTGCAGCTTCATGTCCATTCTTCCTATTATAACGCCGTTTATACGAATGGCGGATGGGAGCAGGATTATTCTGAATATGACCTTGCGCGGTTACGCTATAAGCGCCTGGATGAAATCATCGGGGGCGGGAAGGAATTTCTCGAGTCCCTGTTAAAGCCCGTGAAGCCTGATTATGAGTGCTTTGCGTTCCGGGCCGCGAACTGGTCCATGCAGCCGTCTGAAAATATCGTGAGGGCGCTGGTTGAAAATGGATTTTCAATCGACACCTCGGTTTTTAAATACGGCGGCCGCGAGGGGCTGGTGAATTTTGATTATTCAAACGCCTGCCAGGAGCTAATTCCCTGGCAGGCCAGCGAAAAAAACATATGTGAAATGGACCCTGACAGCAAGCTCTGCGAGATACCGATCTACTGCGAGAAACGGCTGATATGGGCGTTTGTATCCCTCAACCGGTTCTACCGGGTCATAACCGGTTTCATGCATCAGCTCGGTGACGGCCCGGCTGGTTCGGAGGAGCCCGCCGGCGGGCCTGTGCAGGTGCGGTCGCTCTCCGCAAAATTGCTCTCGAAAGGGGGAATGCTTGTCAGGAGACATGCCTGGAAGATGGATTTTAATCAGTGCACGGGCGGCCAGCTGATCGGCGGGCTGAAGCGCGCGCTAAAAAAATACGGGCACCTTGAGTACGATCTCCCGCTGGTCATCATCGGACACTCGAAATTATTCACAAAATCAAATGAAAAAAGCCTGACCCGATTTCTTGAATTTGTATCAGAGCATGCAGGGCAGTGCGCCTTCGGCACATTCGCCAGGCGATCACCGTTTGTACGCTGAAGATGAATCCCCGCCGGCGATAGAATCCGGAAGGCCACTACCCGGTCCTGTGAAAATTATGCTATGCGGCTGTCTGTAAAATGCCGATGAATAATTATACCACGCATACCGGCTAAGGAGGCTGCCATGCAGGACCTGATCAACGAATCTCTCATAACGATGGTGAATGACGGGACTATCAGTATCGGCAGGGTCGGCCGCCTTGTTTACGTAAAGGATTTTATCGACAGGATTTCCACGAAGGCGTATATTCGCGAGGAAACCGCGGAAGAGCTCAGGAAAAAATACGGCGTCCGCCCCACCATCGTTACCTGGGGAGATTACTTTCAGACCGAAATGGCCACCTCTCTCATGGTGGTGCCGGATGACGAGTTTAACAGGGCGGTGGACACCCTGAAGTTCGACATGGTCGCAAGCTGGGTCATATTCAGCGAGAAAGACGGGTCCTTCTTCAAATGGGTCGATGAGACCTATCATGATATAATCAATTCAAAGAGCGCCGGTTACACCGAAGAAGAGGAAGAAATACTGCACCTCAAGATACTCAGGGACTATTTTACGGACCTCGGGCTCGCGGACTGCTTTACTGTTGACGAGATGAGATGGTTTGAGGGCTTCGAAGAGGAAAAGGTTGTTTGAGCATGTCCTGTTATCGTGCTTCTTTTCGTATCCGTAGGTTGTTATATGCATAACGAAATAGCGCCACGCCGAGAATTGATCCTGCGCAATTGAACACGAGATCGGTTATTGATGATGTCCTCGCCGGAATGAATACCTGGAATGATTCTATGGCGAGGCTCAGGCATGTCCCGATAAGTACAACGAGCATATTGAAACGCATCGGATATTTTTTAAAGCAAGCGACAAGCAGCGCAATAAGACAAAACCCCACCGGTATAAAGCCCAGAATATTCATTATGCAATCGATATAGAAGAGCCTTGCTTTCCAGAAATTTTGCCATGGCGGCCCGAGATAGACGTAGTGCAGGGCAAATAAGGTACCGGGGATATGCAGGTTGTTTGCATCATTGATTACATTATGGAGGACGGGCCCTTTTTTTCTGAAATCGGGTAGAGCGCGACAATGTTTTTTTCCCGGGAAAGAGCTTTAAATTTATTTTGCTTCCACAGGTCAACATGCCTTGATATGTTCTTTCCTTCCGGTGCTGCCGCATAAATAGCCCCTCCATGCAATTCGGCATGGAGGGGATCATTTACCGTCGGGTCATTCCCCAGGAGAAGATGTGAATTTCGAATTTCATTCATGGTGTTACGCAGTGTAAAGGCCGGGGAATAGGCTTTTTCATCTCCATCTACAAGCACCCTGGCGCCTTCATTGTTTATTACGAGGGTAATGAGTGACTTTTTTCCAGGCAGTAAAACGCCGGGGACGTATATCTCGTGGTAGGTGTTTTTGAAATAGGAATGGCTCCGGCGGTGCTGCACGACCAGACTTGAGTCAAATTGCGATATCTCGAGTATCTCCGGGTTGTGATCGTTGTATAAGCACAGGATGACCGAGGTGGTATCTCCGTGACGGGAGAGGGGCCTTAAAAATACTTCAAAGCTCAGCTGGGCTATGTCCGGGTGCTTCGCGAGAAGAGACGCCATCCCTTCATTGTTGTCATGCTCGGTTACCATGCCTCCCCTGTCAAATAAGAGGCCGGTACCGCCCGGCAGCCTGTAAACCCTGTTTTCTGGATTGAACTCAAGGGGCCATAGAGTTGATAGCGCAAGCAGCAGCAGGAGAATGCTGTTTATAATAATCAAATATTTTTTTATACTGTCCCTGAATATGAGAATTTTCATCTGACAGAGCCCATCGCGCCACGGACCATGCCGATGGTCCAGTACCATACGCCGGAGGTGACAGTCGGTAATACCCTGATCAATCGCAGGAGATGGGTGCCGCCCGCCGCGAGGACCCTGGAAAGAACCAGGCAGAATTTATATAAAAAGAACAGGGGCATGAGCAGGACCGGCATTATCCCCCGGTATATGAACGTCCCGGATTGGTTTGACCGTAGCACTCCGATATAGGTCCCCAGCAGTTTTTGGTTGTTCAAATATCCGTCCCTGTCCTCCCTGAAGATATGCATGACTGTGGCCTGCGGGACGAACCATGTCGGGGTGATTTTGTTCACGTTCATGCCGAATAGTACGTCTTCGGTGGCGCGGATCTCGGGGAAACCGCCAGCGGCGAAAAAGATTTCCCTGCTGCAGAACAAGTTGCAGCCCGCCATGTTCTCTTTGTGCCTGGTCCTGCCAACTGGTATATATTCACTCAGCTGGAAGTAATATTGCGCCACCACGATGTCCATGTCCCGTTGAAATTCAGGGATGCCGATCCCTCCGCATCCCGCGAGAACGCCATCCCGGAACGCTTCAACCACGAGATCGATATAATCGTTTTTAAGGATAACGTCTGCATCAAGGAAAACGAAAATATCTCCCCGGGCCCTGGCGGCGCCTATGTTCCTTCCCTTCGAGGGAATGACCCGGGTGCCCGCATTAACGAATATCGTTGTGTCCGACTTGTATCTGGCTATGACATCTTTCATCCCCTCGTTGTCCGAGGAATCCACGATGATAATTTCTTTCAGATACTCCCTGTTCTGGCCCCTGAGGCTTTCGAGGGTATGGGGTATTGTTTTATCCGAATTATATGATGGTATTATTACTGATATTGAGTTCCCCATTGTTATCCCGTGCTATTTGTCAATGACGCTTTTTATGTAATCAATATATTTATGCGGCTCGATTTTCAAATTGGATTGAATGCAGATTGCGTGGTGCTCCGGCCGCAGTTTTTCCAAAAATGTACGGAGGTCATCGAGATTGTCAACCGGATAATGCCATGATGAATGGCAAATATCCGTCGTGTCCACATAATGCCCGGATTCCTCCTTTAAGATAAACTCGCAGAAAATTCCATACAGAATATATTCGGAAAAATGAAGCGTATTGCCCATGACGGTTTTCCAATCTTTTTTGCCGTATCTTTTTTCAATATATCTGTTAAGCTTTAAGAGCGTATCTCTTCGCCATGTTATGAGGTGGCCGATATAGTCTCCCTGGAGGTACTCATCCCCGGTCAGGTTGAACATTTTCTGCGCGGTACGGTACCAGCTTACATGCCGCGGTTCGGTAAAGTCTTTTTCCACGCGCGGGAATCTGAACAGGCGGACTTTCTCGTTTTTAATGAATACCGACGCATCCGTGGGACGGACAATAATTATGTCCGAGTCGCAGAAAACATAAACGTCCGCGTCGATAAATTCGGCAACGGCTAATTTTATTATCTGCTGAAGGATCCATCCCCGGATCGGGAGGGTTTTAAGGCTGAGCCACCATTTTTTTGAAAAAGGAATTTTTTTTATCCACCGGGGCAGGATCGATTCTTTTGTTATTATCTCGATCTTTGGCCCTGTGATCGTTTTAAAAAGCGACAGGTCTTTTCTGTCGACGATGAGAATGTGACGATCATAGGAGGTGACAAATTTTTTTACGCTTTCGCAGAGGATCTTGCACCGTTCAAAATCGGGAGCATAGCTCGGTGTTACAATTACTGTTTTCATGGGACCTCGGTTTTTAATGATATTTTAGCGAAGTATAGCCATAGTGTTTGTTTTATTAATGTTTACACCACAGAAAAAACCAAAAAGATGCATCAACCAGATTTTTCGCTGATTTTGAATATGCATCACTATCACATTGTTGTCAGAATAAGACATGGTATAGGGAGTAGGGCTGGGATGCAAGAAAATAATCAGTGAGAGGGCACGTTTTATATGTAAGGAATGTAATTATGTAAGAAACGCAACAAAAACCGATGTTTTTTCCTGCCGGGGGTCACTTGAGTATATTTTTTCTGATGAAGTCGATATACTTGTCAGGCTCAATTTTTAAGTTTGATTGGATGCAGATCCCGATATGCTCCGGGGTTATTCTTTTCAGGAAATCCTCGAGCTCATCGAGATTGTTGATGGGCTCAATCCACGATGTATGGCATATCATGGTGTCGTCAAAGTAATGCCCCGAGTCTTCTTTGAGAATAAACTCGCAGAACAAACCGTACAGTATATATTCAGAAAAATCCAGCGTGTTGCATATTTCCATCTGCCAGTGTTTTTTGCCGGTCAATTTCTCAATATGCCTGTTCATCTTTATCAGTGTGTCTTTTCTCCATGTAACGAAAGGACCGATATAGTCATATTGTAAATAATCCTCGCCTTTGAGGCCGAATAGCTTGCCGGCATAACGGTACCACGCCATGTGGCGCTTTTCGGTGAAATCCTTTTTCACGCGCGGGAACCTGTACATCCGCACCTTGCCGTTTCTCATGAAAAAGGACATGTCCACCGGCCGTATCAGCATGATATCGGAATCAATGAAGAGGTACATGTCCGCGTCAATGTGCTCGGCAACGGACATCTTTATTATCTGCTGCAGGATCCAGCCCCTCACGGGAAGCGTTTTAAAGCTGAACCACCATCTCTTTGAAAAGGGAATTTTTTTTATCCACCGGGGCAGGATCGATTCTTTTGTAATTATCCGGATCTTGGGGGCTTTGAGTGTCTGAAAAAGGGCAAGGTCTCTGGCATCAACGATAATGATATGTTGATCATACGATGTGGCAAAGTTCGTGACGCTCTCGCAGAGTATTTTGCACCGCTCAAAGTCAGGCGCGTAACTCGGCGTAATGATAACGGTCTTCATGGAAACTCGGGGGTATTAGCTGATCTATCAATGACAATCAAATAATCCCCGTATAATTAATTACATTCTGGTATGGGAAAAGTAACATTTCATCTCCGCTGTCAATTACTTTATTTTGAATAAATAGAAAATTATTGATAAAATATCGATTCTAAATGTTAAGTTGCACTAAATTTGATGGGTTATTGCCGGCATGCGGGTTTGCTTGTATGGTTTACCAGGATCCGGCTCAATATCCCGAGATAAATCCATATAATAAAAAGAAAGGACCACAGTGCGACAACAATGTTTATTATGGCGATAACCACTATGGAAATAAATATTGCGATGACCAGATTGTTCCTGAGGATTGTCCCCTTCAATACCATAAGCGGCTTTAAAAATATAGAGATATAAAATATAAGATATACTGCCAGCCCCATGACCCCGTAATGGAATGCATATAACAGGTAATAATTGTCGATGGTATTATGGTGGGCCTGGCCCATGCCGAAGGTGTCGCTTACCAGATGGGCGGGGGGCTCAATCGCGCCATATCCGAACAGTACATTTTCTTTTATATATTCTATGAGAAAATAGAATTGCCTTGTCCTTTCCGTTTGAAGGTACTGCGAGTCCATCAACTCATCCATCTCCCAGTAATAATCCAGAATAGTGCCGGCATTGGGTATAAAAATAATGAGAATCGCCAGGAAGCTGACGATAAAATTCTTTTTGTGATTTATAAGGATAAAATACATGATGTAAACGCACGCAAAACCGATCATGCCGGACCGTGATTGCGTAAAATAGACCGTAAGGGCCACCAATGCCAATGCGATATTAAAAAGAATAATGTTGTCCCTGAATTTATAAAGGACAATGGTAAGAGAGGCGACGAGATATGCGCCGAAGGCTATCGGGTGATCAAAGGGGCCCTGTATTCTTATTTCTCCGTATCTGATGTTGAATTCAGTGGCAAATGCAAGAGTTGGATCAAAAACCCCGAAGAAGAAAAATATGTTGTGTTCAAAAAGCCTCTCGTAAATGCCCAGAATGCACAAAATAATTACCGAGGCGGTAAGGGCATTGATCAGCAGGTCGATATCCCTTTCTGTTTCAAATGCATTATAAACAATTACCGCCAGTATGATTGATTCAAACACAAGTGACAGGATCCCGAAAATTGATCCGATCTTGTTGTAGGAAAAGAACGCGGTCATGGATAATGATAAAATAAGAAACAATAATGGGTAGGTGTATGTGTTGCTGGCGAAGAAATTTTTGAAGTATTTAAAGAATAGCTGTCTCCGCAGCAGAAATAAAATGATGAGTATCGTTGCAATCCGTTGTGTCCTGAATACCGGGACACCGTCCGCTATCTGAAAGCCGGCCAGGCATGGCAGCAGGGGATAGAGGAAGATAAAGATCAATATTACTTTTTTGACATCGGCCAGGGGGGCATAGTGCCAGCCCAGGCCGAAGAGCAGCAGTACAAAGGGGAGAAATACGGCCGCTTTTGTTTTTACAAAAAGCAATTGGGTAATGAAAATACTCAGGATTGCCACAAGCAGTATCAACAATACGCTATATAGTATATGGCTGGTTTTATTTTGTTTCATTTATAGTATATGGTGCTGCGAAATTTATTCAGTTCATCGATGAAGAATTTTAATCTATCTCCTCCTCATGCGCCAGATGGTTAATTTTTGCAAGAGTAATTTTATAAATCTGATCCCGGAACAATTAATCACAGGACCTGCTCGCGCCGGTTGCTCCAGAAGATTCATCGATAACTGGGCTTCTTTGTGTTTTTAAATATGCGATTATATATCATTATGTCAAATTCATGTCTTTTATCGGGATGCCCCTCTAAAAATACGTCATCTGCGTTAATGACATGATACGGACCATGCTCTGTGCCTATAAATTGATGAATATAACGTTCAGGTGTAATTACAATAATGAAAGGCCTGATTATGTGACTTCTTAAAAAAATATATAGAATACAAGATAAAGAAAATAAACCCATCTCGATGGTTTTTTTATTGACTAATTATTGTAAAGTCATGCGTTTTATTATATTTAATTAACTATAATTATTTAGTTTTTCTTTGGAGCTGGAAAAATATACATAGTTATCACATTATGAATATATTATATTGTATATTCTAATAGGATTTTGATTTTAAAATATAGATTGCTCTATAGAAACTCAAACATAAGAAACAGCCACAATGGAAAATAACAACCCAATGCCTTTAAAGGAAAAAGTTCTATCCTTCGATAAACTGCAAAAAAGGCAGCTGCTGATCCAGATAAATAGAATACTGGATGTTCTGTTGAGCCTGGCCGCCTATATCGCCGCGTACCATATAAAAAAAATATTTGTTCCATTCAGCTATGGGGCGGCCAGCAGTCCGCCCAGCTATGAAATTATTGCGCTCATTGTAATCCTGATATGGTTCTGTACCTTCGTTTTTATTAATATCGATGTCTCATCGAGACCCAGCTTCACTGATCTGCTTACGAATATCATCAAGGCGGTCACCGCGGGGATTATCATCCTGGTCATGTTGCTCTTTCTGTTGAAAATACGCGACGTAAGCCGGTTATTCATCGGTCTTTTCTACGTAATTAATATTGTGATACTGGTTGCCAGTAAATCATTGATATACTGGTCATACAAAAAATCCGACCAATCAGAATATAACAAGGTGAAGGTTCTCATTATAGGGAGCAAGGAGCGGGCCGCCGGGGCCATTAGTCTTCTCAATTCAATCAAAGATAACTATTCAATTATCGGTTGCCTCGATACCAGCGCAAAAAGCATCGGCAAACGCGTTAAAGATGACGTCAAGGTAATCGGCCTTGTCGATGACATACAGGGCATAATCATCAATAATGTCGTTGATGAGGTGATTTTCGCTATGCCGATGCATCAGATTGATAATATCGAGGCGTATATTCAATTGATTGAACTCATGGGGATAAAGGTGAGGATATTTCCCGATTGGCATATCCATTCCCTCTTCTATGAACCCAGGGTCGCGCGGATATATTTCGATGATTTAAAGGGGATTCCATCCATGGTGCTGAGCTCTACAAGCACCAGGCACCGCGATTTGCTGATCAAATTATTTTTCGATTACACCATCTCCGGTTTGATGCTGCTTGCGTTGTCACCCCTGTTGTTGGTCATAGCCGCATTGATAAAAATCACTTCCACAGGGGAGGTGTTGTTCAAACAGGACCGCGTCGGCCTGAACGGGAGGACGTTCAAGGTCTTCAAGTTCAGGACCATGGTGAAAGACGCCGAGGAAAAGCTCGCAAAGCTGAAGGAGCTGAATGAGGCGGACGGGCCCGCATTTAAGATAAAAAATGACCCGCGCATTATTCCCTTCATTGGCAAGTTTTTGAGAAAAACCAGCATCGATGAGCTGCCGCAGCTGTTGAATATATTTAAAGGCGAGATGAGCCTCATTGGCCCCAGGCCTCCGCTGGGTTCAGAGGTTGCCCAGTATAATATCTGGCACAGAAGACGCCTGTCGATGAAGCCCGGCATTACCTGTCTCTGGCAGATCCAGCCAAACCGGAATGACCTCAGTTTCGATCAATGGATGGATCTGGATCTTGAGTATATTGACAACTGGTCACTCAAGCTGGACGCCATGATATTTTTTAAAACAATTATGGTTATGCTTCTGGGCCATGGCAGATAGATGGAAGCGCAGTACAGGTGAAAAATATACGCGCGGTCCGTTATATAATGCAATCAGTGAAAACAGTCGAGAGCCAAAATCATATGGCTGGTATGCCGTATTCCGTTGATCAGACATTCATGATTCTTGCCGGATTTTTATGTATGAAGTGTTGTCGAAATTCCTTTTAATAAATCTGTGAATTCCTGTTGTCTGGTCTGCATAATTAATATTCGCGGGTACATTTGAATTATCTCTGCGTCACGTGCGTATTATTTGAGCAATGATGTTACCGCGGGAATTCAGGCGTTGAAAAATATTTTATAGATATACTCATATGCCCAAATCATTTTTTATAAAAATAAATATTATATTGCTGTTCGTGTTTTCATGCATCGGCATTTCATATGGCTGGGAGCTCGTCGCAGAGGGATATGTGCGTGAAACATTTGATGATAATATCAATGCGACAGTCGAGCTTCCCTTCAACCCCAACCCGCTCATATTGAATCCCGGGCAGATCCCGCTGCATTTGTCCGAGAGCATCCAGTGGGATTTTATATCGGAAATAATGCTGGGCCTGGGGGTCCGCCATGAGGGACGGACACAGACGCTTGAGCTCATCGGGCATGCGTTCGGCCAACTCTATTCGAAAAATTTAAAAATGTCAAGGATCTATGAAGACGCGACATTGCATTATACAAAGATGTTTTCTGAAAATGTAAATCTCCTGATCTCGGATACCTTCCAGCACTATCCGGAGCCGGATCGTTACCAGCGGTCTTTCGGTATCACGGAGGGGAGGGTGGACTATTTCAATAATAACTTTGCTATAGACGGAATATTTACTGTTAACGCGCATTACCGGTTTACCGCTGGATATTCAATCCAATACATGAAGAATCACTACAAGAAAAACTGGCAGTATTATTATAATCTTATTAACAATAATTTCATTGATCGTAACATCGATCACACCCTGTCGCAAATGGCCAGGACCCAGCATGAGGTCCACTGGGATTCGTCTAATTATACATTTGTATTTTATGACTATTCATGGATACAGCAAAATCTTGGCGGGGTCTCGCATATACATACCCCCGGCCTGGGGTACAGGCACAGCTTTACGAACCAGCTCTATGCGGAGTGCAGGGTGGCTCCCGACTTCCTGGTCCCGTACAATGACATACGCCTGACCATGAACCCTGTCCAGTACTATCTTGCGTCAATAAACCCGCTTTACATCAGGGTGTTCGCTTTTCTTACCTTGGTCAATGACGTGGACGACAGGACAACCGCCAGCCTGTCGTTCACCTACCGGACATCAATAATGGAAAACATAAACGACATGTTCACGAGCTGGCAAATTTCAGGTGATTTCACCCGGCAAGTATTCACCAGGCTGATGGTACAGGCGTCTATTTATTATGGCCAGGGTTTTTATGTGCACAGAAATACAACAAACAGGTTGTTCGGGTTTGCCCCATCAGTTGCGTATGTATTCACCGAAAATTTTTCCATCAGGGTATGGTATGATCTTTCGGTAAACTATACGCATGTTGATGGGTACCGTGTCCTGGGCGGATATGTATATAACAGGAACGGCTTTGAAGTCGCGGATAGCGGGTACGTGCGGAATCGCATCTCCATCGGCGCCACGGCGGAATTGTAAAATTATCATTATTTTAATGATTTTTTAAGAACTCAGCCATCTATATCTTGTCAAATTTTGATTGATGATTTTAATTATTACGAGTCAACGATACTATGTCGCCGATGAATACAGCACAGCTTATTGTCGGATCATTTAATTCACGATTTTATGGATTGTAATTATTATTGTTGTTATATTATACGCATGCTATATAATAAGGATAATTATTGTGGAGGCCAGAAATTGAAGGGACTTTTTCTGTCGGCTATCCTGATTTCACTGCTGCAGGTGTCTTTTTTATACGCAGAAGATGAAGTTTACAGGGTCGGAGTGGGCGATATCATTGAAGTGAGAATCCTGAAGCCCGACGAGATAACCGATCGTTCGACCGTAACGCCGGGCGGCGAGGTTTCGGTGGCATACATCGGGAGCGTCAAAGTAAAGGGTAAAACTATCAGCGAAATCCAGCAGAATATTCAATTGCGCCTTTCCAGCGGGTATCTCAAATATCCGGTTGTCGTTGTTTCTCTTATTGAGTCACATAGCCGAAATTTTACCGTCTCGGGAGAAGTGGTAAGGCCCGGCTCGTATCAGTTGCAGGAAAACACGACCGTTCTTAAGGCCATATCCATAGCGGGTGGTTTTACCCGGTTTGGCTCAAAGAGCCGTGTAAAATTGTTAAGGCTGTATCCGGACAAGCCGGGATATCAAAGCATCAAGATAAACCTCCAGAAAGCGATAGACGGCAATGCAAAGGAAGACATAATATTAATGCCGGGTGATATTGTAATTGTCTCTGAAGGCTTCTTTTAGGTTGGCGAAAGTAGTATTGAAAAAATCATATACCATTGATGATGCGAAATTGTCGTATTATTCATGTCGGTAATGCGTCATCAGGGATGTAGAATTGGGCGCCACATGCAATGATTAAGGGCGCGTGTGGTTGGTATTGATTTCCGGTAACGATCCTGTTTCTCAAGCATCGCATGCGATTGCATGGCATGATATCCGAAGTAAATAAATGATGGTAGTATTATGGACAAGAATGATTTGACAGGCATAACCTTTCGCGATTTTATCAGGCCCTTTTTCAGGCAGAAGCTGATAATAATCATAACATTTATAATCGTGGTCCCCTTAACGTATTTATTCATAATATTTAAAACCCCCATGTATGCCGCGAAAGTGATGATACATATCAAGGGAATAAGCCAGATTGCGGCCCCTACCTATGAAGCGGTCGGCCCCTTCCGTATCCATCTCACGCAGATGGCCATTGTCAAATCGAACCCCGTGATCAAACGTGCCGTTAAAGCGCTCGGTCTGGAAAGTCGTCCGCTGGATTACGAGAAAAAGTATTGCCATCCTCTGAAGCGGTATCTGGTCGATTATATGGCAAATAATGAAAGAGCGCATATCGCATCGCTTTCACCGGTGGAAAAAGAAGAATATCTCTTGTGGAAGGCGATGTCGCAGCTCAAGGATAATATCGAGACAAGGATAGAGACCGCAACGGACATATTCCAGATTGTTGTTCGCGATTATGATGGCACAAAGGCCGTAGAAATTGCCAATGTGGTCAGCAGGTCATACACTATTTATGATCTCCAGCAGCAGCTGGCCGAGCTAACGTTGAAATACGGCGACCTGCATCCGACGGTCCAGCAGCTGCAGGACAACATAAATAAAATTTCGACGAACCTGAACGGGAAGGAGATTTCAGACCTGGATTCTATCGGTTCGGCAAGCGTCAAAATAATCGAGCAGGCGTCGACGGACTTCAAGCCGGTTGGCAAGCCACGATCGATGATGATGATGCTCGGCTTGTTTGTCGCCACGCTCCTCGGACTCGCGCTTGCCTTTATCGTTGATATGCTTAATAATACCCTGAAATCCCCCGATGATTTCGTGAAATACCTCGACCTGCCAAGCCTCGGCACAATACCTAAAAAAAGAATAATCGACAAGCTGTTGATCAGCGACGCTCCGGAAGGTTCGCGATATGCCGAATTTTATGTTGATCTTGCGGACCAGATTTTTATATTCATGAAGGTCCAAAATCTAAAGTCATTATTGTTCATTTCCGTTTCGCCGCAGGCCATGAATTCTGTTGTATGCGCAAATATCGCGTTTTCACTCTCGAAGAATTCAGACATCAATACGCTGGTTGTCGATGCGAATATGAACCAGCCGATAATCCAGAAACTGTTAAAATTGGATGAAAGGCCCGGATTGGCTAACTTGTTAAATGAGAACAATATTAATTTCGATGATGCCATTTCCACTATCGGCCCGAATTTGCATGTCATGCAGACCGGGAATGTTTCGGAAGGTTCAACCGCTTCATTGAATAAATCAAAAATAAAAACAATACTAAAAAAACTGACATCAAAGTATGACGGGGTCCTGATAGATTGCACGAACATTACGCGGCTGCCGGACATTACGATGTTGTCCTCAAGCGTTGATGGCGTGATTTTAATAGCCAATGAAGGGAAGGACAACGTACAGAGCACAAAGAATATTTTGCAGGCGTTAAGTATACATAACGCCAAGATAATGGGCGGAATACTGAATAACAGGACGTTCCCGATCCCGGGCTGGATATACAGAAAAATTTAGATTCATTCTGAATGGCTTCAACTGGGGGGCGATGCTATTCATGCGACTAAATGTTTTTCGACATCGTGGAATTCACGATTTGCAAGATTTCCTGAACGTCCATTATGCGCTTTATCTGTTTCTTGAATAACCTGCACTTGAAAAGGTATAATTCCGATTTCAGCCTGGAGATGACCTTTTCGATATTGTTTGACGGTATTATCGCGCAGAGTGTTTTTATCGGCAATATGGGCTTGCAATCCATTAGTTTCCACTTCGAGTTAAGATAGCTGATGCAGGCCCAGAATTCACCGGGCAAATCCTCGAATGTTTCGTCATTGTGAAAACAAAAATTGTCAATCGCGTAATTTTTAAATCCTAATTTATTTGACTCGAGACAGATATCTGTTCCATATAAATGGAAATGAGGCAGGGCGGGGTCGAACCGTATCCCGTTGCTTTTTTTTAAAATCAAAATCATTTCGTCAAGGGATACCACTTCTCTGGGCTTGTCAGGCTTGCCCAACACGGAATTCATGCCATTTGAATATACGTGGCCAACAACCTCATGGTCATGCGTTATGCCGGCACATCCGAGCACGCCCCACGGCAATGTATTATCCATCGATTCAATGATGTCCAGCAGCCTGGAATCCCATCCTTCGGGCAGGTATACGTCCTGGTGCATAAAGACGAACAGGTCGTTACTTGATCCAGAGAGCGCGTCATTATATGCCAGGCTCGCAGAAGAATAATTTCTTTTGACTACTATTTCATGCGCGGTATTCTTTAGGACCGGGGAGGTCATTGCCGAAATACTGAATATTTCATCGTTATTGACGGGGATAACAAATGTGATTGGTGTATTAACCGGCATGGAATTTTCCTGCACGCACAAAATCAAAAATATTTTTGTATGAACTCTGAAATTTTAAAAAACAGATATGAAATGACCGTGATGAAGATTATGAATAAAATTATCGAGTAGTGGAGGGGAAATTTAAAAAGGATGAAGACATATTGATTTAAAAATAATCCATGAAGAATCAGGATTTCCAGCGACATTTTTCCCCATTGGGTGAAGAAGTATGATGACCTGTTCCTGGTTATGTATTTTAATACAATAATGAGAAATGCTGCTGCCAATAATGCTGAAACATTGGCGGTAAAATATTGCAGTAATTCCCTGGGAACATTTGGTGTTGAGATCACGACAAAAAAGCTGAAAAAAAGCAGATTCAATATAAGCGTAATAGTGACTTCCGTGCGCTTAACAATAAGGATTATGCAGGATATAACAATACATGCCCCGATCAGGAACAGGCGTAAATCAAAATATGATAGAGGATTCTGCATTATGAATATTGATGAAGGATAGGGGTTTGACTGGTTCAGGGGCGGTTCTTTGATCAAAAGTCCGGCAAAAAGGAGAAAAAGAATCAGTGATAGTACGCAAAAGACAAAAACCGCCAGCTTAAAACTTTTCGGTTTATTATTCGTATATAAATCATAAATTCTTGATTTGTATTGAGACATAAACACGCCGCAGGGAAAACTGAGGGCATTTATGCGAATAATGGGATGGATGCTCTCTGATGCCAGAAGGACAAATGATACGGCAAATAATAGTATTATTTTGATGTTATCAGAAAAATTTCTTTTATAAAAAACATAGTACGCCAGATACCAGAAGACTATGAAGCCGATGAACCAGTTAAGATTGATAATGCCGAGAATGGTTGCGATGCTTTTTATAATACCGGTCTTTTCCTGCCCGACGATATGGTTCAGCACCTGGATAAATGTATTCATCAGCAACACGGGTATAAAAATTCTGAGAAAACGGTCTTTGATAAACGTGCCCTGGAGGCCTTTCCTCTTGTATGATTCTGTAAGGCCATAGCCGGAGAGCACCAGGTAGCACGCGAACCCGACATACCCTAAATCAAAAAAAATAATCATATCGGATGGATTGATAATGCACCGGGACAGATGATGCATCATAATCATGAACATCGCAATGCCCTTGAGCGAATCAGAAAATGGCCTGTTGAAAAATTCTTTTTCCCTGTTGGTTTTTGAAGGGAGATAGAGCAGTAAAAAAAATGCCAGAGCTATGACAACATTCAGCAGGATGGCGTCATCAACGATCAGTTTGACGGGTGCTTGATTGTTTATGAGAAACAGTTCTTTGATTACCATGTGGGGGATATCGGTCAGGAAATAGAAGGCGCCGAAGCCAATAATTGTTACACCAATTAGAATATATTTCATAATGTCTGACTTTCTTGTCACATATACTTATACGTATGGCATCATGCTGCTAAGAGCCAAATCTGGTTATCCGTACTCAAGCGAGAGGACAACAGGGCTGACATATCCCTGCTATGCCCTCGGGAGTGTTCCCTTAAACGTGTAATTTGTAATGATAGAAATACGGCTGAATGACCTTTTGTCAAGTTTATTTTATTAAACAGAGCAGGAGGTTGTCAATTTCGCCAGGAACTATTCGGGCTTGCGATGGACGATGGGACATGAGGCAACTGCGTTAAACAGGTAGGATAGTAATCCGCGGCGGACGATTATTTAGAACCAGATGAATAAAAAAAGTGAAAATAGATTTTATATTTTACAAAAATATAAAAATTTCATTAAATGTCCCAATTGTTTGTCGTGATAAATGCTCTATTTCAGTTTTGGGATGCAGTGAATCTATCCTGATTTGTTATGATTATTTTCTATAGTATCAATAATAAATCCATGAGTTACGATTTATATTCTTGAATTGCAATGTACGCAAATAGTATATATAATCCTGCAGTTATTTTATTTTACATGTGCTACGAAGATAGTTAATCTAAGAAATCATTAATCTAGTATCTTGTAAGCAGTAATTCCGGGAACATTGAAAAATATTATAAAAATGAATCATGTTGATGTCGAATTTCTAATGCCGGCGATCGCATGTTATTTAATAAATACGCAAGGTTGTTATCTTGATTAAGAGTATTTTAACAAATAATATATTCAGACAAATCGTGACGTATGTGCCGGGCACTATTATTCCGGCGGCCATAACATTAATTACTTCTTCCATATTCACCCGTCACTTTTCAGCTTCCGAATATGGAGTTTTCAGCCTTTTCCTCATCATAGCGAACACCTTCAGGTCGGTGGCATCCTTCTGGCTTCAGCAGGTCGTGGGACGGTACATCCCGGGCGAGACTGATGCCGCAAAGGTCAGGGAGATCAAGAATGTAATTTTCATGGGCATCTGGCTCATCTTCATCCTGGAGAGCACTTTCGGGATGGTCGCGGTGCTTGTCATCAAGCGGTATCTTGCCCTGGAAATGGGAGCGTTCCTGTTCCCGATGCTTATCTATGTTATCAGCACATCCATCTTCGACCTGTTTACCGCCATACTGCCCGCCGAGATGCAGGCAAAATCATTTGTTTTTTATAAATTGGCTGACAGTCTGGTGACGTTTGTATTGAGACTGGTCCTTGTTTTCCTTATCGTTCACATGGATATTAAGGTCATGTTCTGGTCTGTTACCATCAGTTCCTCGATATTAATACCATTTTTATGGAAAAAAGCAAGGTTCCCGAAAATTACATCAATTGTTGATGCGGTAAAAAAGAGATCGAACTGGGTGCTGTTCAATGAATTCGTCAGGTTTGGGCTTCCCATGACGTTCTGGTATTTTACCAGTATCCTGCATGATGTATCAGACCGATATATACTCCAATTTTATCTCGGGGTGAAGGATGTCGGGATCTACGACGCGAATTACAGGTTGATAGTAGGTTCGGTGTTCCTTGTTGTTATCCCGGTGACCCTGACGCTGGCCCCATACCTTATGAAAATCGCCGGTACCAATGACGTAAAAAAAACGGGGGAAGTGCTGGGGCTCATAATCGGAAACATGATATCGCTCGGATTTCTGGCCGTCGGCATGATGTTTTTATTCCATGCGGATATTGCGCTGATATTCCTCGGCCCCGAGTTCCGTGAAGGGAGTATTATCCTGCCGTACGTGTTTGCCGGGGTAATCCTGAATTCAATCGGCACATTCGCGCACAAGCCGTATGAGATTATCAAGAAAACGAAAGTCATGCTTCTCTGGATTGTTCTGGCCACTTTGTCGAATATCGGATTGAATTTCATCCTCATCCCGTACACATCGTACAGGGGCGCTGCTTACGCAACCATGATATCATATTTTATATACACATTCTGTATCGGCATGCTCGGGAAGAGGCATATCCCGTGGAATATTAATTGGCGTGACATGGTCCCGAGCACGGCAATATTTTCCGCCGGGATCACACTGGTAATTTTTCTCAGGAAATTAATAGAAAGTAATTATTCATATATCTGGGGCCTTGTTTTCGCGATTATATTCGCTTCGATTTTTGGCAGCTACCTTCTCCTGCATATACTGCGGGTCTCTTCATCGGCAATTAAGCAGGGGAATGGTTAGCACGGGGAAGGTGGCCCGGGGAGGTCCGTCCCTCGTTGCGGGAATATAATGCACGCGAAGTATTATTATGGTGCGGAAATGAAGCGGTTATTGAAAATCATAATAAGCATCGTATATATCCTGCTGGCGAAGCCGGCGTTGCGCGTGTTGCAGCTGTTCAATCGTGAAATTCCAGCCTCCTGTATCATTTTGTTTTATCATTCCATACCGCCTGAAGGCGTCCGGGTATTTATTGACCAGATTGAATATCTTGCGCGTAACACCACGCCCATCCGTCCCGGCGATTATCATCATATGGAAGCAGGCAAGCGATACTCCGTCATTACCTTCGATGACGCCTTCACCAGCGCAATCGACAATGCCGTGCCTGAATTATTGAAGCGGCGCATTCCCTTTGCCATATTCATCCCCGCGGGCTTCCTCGGGAAAAGCCCCGGATGGTCTTTCAGCCCGGGCGATAAAGAGAAGTCCGAGAGAGTCGCGACGGCAGATGAATTAAAAAAGATACCGTCAGAATATGTGACGTTCGGCTCGCATACCGTTACCCATCGCAGGCTCTCCACGCTCGACAGCGCGAGCGCGTATAAAGAAATACTTGCATCAAAAAATATACTCGAGTCGTCCATTGGGACGCCAATACGATACATCGCGTTTCCCTACGGCGATTATTCCGAAGAAACCATCACTCTGTGCAGAATGGCCGGATATGAGCAGGTGTTTACCATCAACTCTGAATCACCATATATGCCCGCGGATGCATTTGAAAAGGGGAGAATAGAGATGGGTACATCGGATTGGCCGATAGAATACAAATTGAAAATTTTAGGCGCTTACAGCTGGATGCCCCTGGCCGTCGCGATAAAGAAAAAACTTCTGAATTTTATAAAAACGTGATCATCCTGCCGTGATGAGGCCAGGCCTATCCATGTTCCGGTATATTGCGCTGCCCTGGTTGAATTCTATCACAGCCCGGCTTTCATGGAATGAGTGAATTCACTGATGTCCGGCACCAATTCATCAATTGATTTTTCCCACCATCTGGATTTCAGGAGTTGTTCAATTATTTCCGGGGAAAACCGGTAACCGATGATGCGCGCCGGATTGCCAAGGACAATCGCGTAGGGGGGGATGTCCTTGTTGACAACGGCGCCGGCCCCGATGATTGCGCCATCTCCGATAGCCGCTACTTCGGGCATTATTATTGCATTGGCCCCGATCCAGACGTCATTGCCGATTGTTTTTTTATTGAATTGCACCTTCCAGCTGTCGGTGTAGTTGAAGACCGGGTTGAAAAAAAACGGGTGCGTCGATTTATAGTCGACGGGGTGATTGTGGTTTATTATTGTCGCGCCCCTGGCAATGGAACTGTATCTCCCGACCGTTGTAAAGGGATCAATGGAGCCGGTGAACCATGTCCCCATTGAATACATCCCTATGTCAATATTATAAAAGTCTTTGTATATTTTCCGAAGCGTGGCGGAGTAGATTTCGCCGCCATCGAACTTTTTGACGAGATATAATATTAGATTCCTGATTTTTACCCTGGTGAAAAATTTAAAGAGATAGTAGAATAGTGTGTTCATGTTATTCATCGCCCATAGAAGATGTTATGCGCCAACCGTGAGATGGCATGGCAGACTGACAGTATATCATCATGCCTGCGTTGTTTGTTTCGCAGGGTAGAAAAAAGCTCTATAGATGAACCGGGTTTTTTGTGATACCCGAACAACAATGCTCGCACATCGGAAATACACTCAGCCGGAATATTCTCAATGGCGGTTGTTGCTTGCAAACATGAAAAATATTAACAAGATAATTATATTGGTGGTTATAAAAAGCAAGTATTTTTTAATTTTCATCAAGGGGAGAGGGCCAGGTTAATTGTTCCTGACCGCCACAAGAAACCGGCCCGCCATTTCCGGATTATCCAATATTTTTAGGCAACATGGCGGTAATAATATTTTTTATCAGGCAATAATAGTGTTTATAATTCTTATTGAAGGTCAACAGGTATATGATGCACCTCACCGATGATCCGATAAACAATAACGCAATGGAGATATAGGCCGCGGCCGGGCTAAAGTTTTTCTTAAAGTAATACCTGAATGAAGCGATAAAAATAGTGATGGACCATTCCTTGATGTCAGATGTCGATGTATGGCCGGTATGGACCACACTGCTCCCGGGATAGTAGAGCAGGGTGAAGCCGTTTTTTACCGCCTGCAGGCAATAATCTGATTCTTCATAATACAGAAAATAATTTTCATCGAGCAGCCCTATCGTGTCAATGATCCTCCGCTTGAACATGAAAACAGCCCCGGACACCTGCTCCACGAATCTTTCGGCATCATAATCCATGTATGTCTGGTAATAAGAATTGAATGTCCTGGATTTTTTAAACAGTATGTTTAAATAAAACTGGCTGCAGAATAAATTCCACGGGGTCAGATATGTCTTGGGCGCGCTGATCGATTGATTCGTATGGTCCGCGTTAAGGAGCTTGGGGCCGATAATGTCAAGGCCCGGATCATTATTTAACCTTTCATATAATTTCTCAATCCCGTTATCTTCCAGATAGGTGTCGGGATTCAGCAGGAGAATGCAGTCGCCGGCAGCATGTTTTATGCCAATGTTATTACCGTACGCGAAACCGCCGTTTTTCGGGGCATTGATGATCTTTATAAAGGAAAACCTGCTCCCCAGTGCTTCAAGTCCGGGATCATTTGAGTTATTATCGACAATGATAATTTCGTATTCCCTGTATCGGTTCTCATGCCGGACGATTGATTCTAAACATGTACTGATATCTTTTGATGTCTTGTAGTTGACGATAATAATGCTGAGCATCTTTTATACTCCTTTCCCGCAGGCAGCTGAAAACAATTTATTCAACAGGCCGGTGAATGCAAATAAAAAAATTGTAAATGCGGATTTGTAAATGGTTAATAGTATGAATATCCATCATGTGCGAACATGCACATTGTATTGGTTTTGCATATGGAATTATTTTAAAAGGATTGAATTAACACTCCGGGGCCATACCAGAAAAACCAGGTGATTACGACAGCCATTTGACCGCGCTATTTTAAATAATCCGGTTAAGGGATAGTATCGAATGCTGATATGAAACTAAAGCCCGTCCCATCCCGCTATACGCGCCAGCAGCCACCATTGCGCTTTGGCTAAACGCACGGCGCCGCGCTCGCCTATGTGGTCCCCGTCCTCTTCGTAGAACCCGTCGAGGTCAAGCATGTTGTCGGGATGAATTTCGGGATAGGTGTGTCCGCTCCATGATTTCGTATATTCTACCCCGGCATCGTTATGGCAGAGAATGTCGCTGTAGTCAAAAAGGATGCGGGCCGAGTTTGCCGCCACATAATTGCGTATATGCTCATGCTTGAGGTACCGCTGGTATGCGTTTTCACTGTCAGCCCCATCCCCCACATCAGCCGGGCTGGTTGTGAAGATGACCCTGGTCGGATATGACTGGCTGATACAGTAGAGCCGGTAATCTTCAGTGGCCCCGAGGTAGGTATCCATGGAGACCCGGTTGTTGGTAATGGAGAAATCGCCGGCATCCAGGCCCCAGGGGAGGTTGCCGTCCGGACCGCCGTCTGATGAACCGGCCCATCCGCACCCGTACACCGGGTCTTTCGTTGTGGTTGGTTCATTCGTCCAGGTCGTGTCCCAGCACCATCCGAAGCCTATGGCATGCATGGGGTGCCCGTGCGAGTTGTATTCATCAATAAGATCTTTAATGATGCCGACATTTCCACCGTTATGGGCGTCATAGGCATACCAGGTGTACCATGTCGCTTCCCCACAGCCCCAGTCGTTGACCCGGACGTATTGGTCTGTATACGCTTCGCCGGTTGATACGTTGCAGGCGTAGCTGGCGTTCTGGGCTTCGAGCAGCTCCATCCCCCTCCGATAGCCCGATGAATGCGATTCGCCGGGGAAGTGGACCATCATTTTTTTTACTTCAGCCATGTAAAATGCCGGTATGTTGTCATAATCGTCAACTATGCTGTGGTCAGCGATGATCTGTGTTGTGGACAACGTCGTGGCGCTGGCCGCGCAATACCCGGTAGAATCGTCTATAGCGTTATAAGCATATACGCGATAGTAATACGGGGTACTCGGGGATAGACCGGTATTGTTATATGTTGTTATATTTGCCAGGACGGTATCAATTTGAACAAAGTCAATATTATTTGCACT
The DNA here is from genome assembly GCA_963827275.1 of uncultured Spirochaetota bacterium. Lineage (GTDB taxonomy): Bacteria > Spirochaetota > UBA4802 > UBA4802 > UBA5550 > RBG-16-49-21. Next base: position 228,650 of record CAWHAA010000010.1, on the reverse strand, counting down.
GCGTTGAATTTTGAACCCGGTCTCGTCAGACGAATTGTCGGTCCATGAAAGATTTATCTGCGAGCTGGATACCGGGGTAGCCGTAAGATTGCTCGGGTCGTTTGGAGCAGATGCGGGCGGATCATCGGTTGTCGCGGAGTCTTCCGAATATTCTGAATTGAAGAACCCGTTGGAGGCCAGGACGCGATAATAATACGTAGTGCTGGGTGCCAGGCCGCTGTTATTGTAGGTCGTTACGTTAGAAGAGACTGCTGCAATTTGAGTGAAGTCGATGTTATTCTGGCTCTGTTGGATGATAAATCCGGTTTCATTAGTGGAATTATCGGTCCATGAAAGATTTATCTGTGAGCTGGATGCCGGGGTCGCGGTAAGATTGCTCGGGGCAACCGGGGCTCCCGAGACGTCCGCAAGAAGCGCCCTGATGAGGACCATCAGTTTCTGGTCATTGCGGCTTGTAAGGCCGACAGGATTGCATGATGATACAACAAAGGCTGTCAAAATAAAAATTAATGCGATAGTACGTCTGTTCATAATTGATCCCCCCGTGTGAACCCAACAACTGCGCAATAACATGTAAGCGGCTATTTATGTATGGTTACCCAATGAATTGCTGACTTTTCCGATTACATGTTATTGATTGTATATATTTTGCCATGATAGAAACACTCAAAACATAATTCAAGAATAATTTGGCGGGTATATAATATAGAAGACGCAGCATTTGTTATATACTGATGAAAATCAATATTGTAACATACTACTATAATCACAGGAGCCATCACAGTCAATGGGTTATTACAACGTAAACTATTCAGGGCAATAAATCAGCGTTTAAGGTAACTCATTGTATGCAATTGAATGGATTGAGAATATGTTATAAAAAATGAACATTAATGGAGTGATATGTCATATTTTGAGAAAATTACCACAACGCGTGCGGCATCTCTCTCAGGTGCGCAGTGGCGCGGTTTTTTGCGGTAAAGTCCTTGAATGATCTCTGAACCGCTTCGACGGGCAGGCCGAGCACTTTCGCAACTTCATCTTCGGGCACCTTGTTCTCCCACGCGTAGAGGAGGTGGTCGAGCTTTTCGAATGGTATCCGGAAGAAAAATTCCTGGTCAGTGACCGGCAGGCTGAACGTGTCCGGGCTCGGGGAACGCTTGATGATCTCAGGAATGACGTTAACGTAGTCGGCGATCTGGTATATCTGGTTCTTGTACAGGTACGCGATGGCCTCAATGTCGGTGCCGCCGTCACCGTACTTGCAGAAATCGCCCAGGACCATTTCGGTGCGGTTAGTGGTGCCGGCAACAATCATGTTGCTGTGCTCAGCCTCATAATAGAGATGCAGCATGCGCGAACGGATCTTGATATTCGCGAAGGAGGTGATCGCGCGGAAGGCGTCGATCCCGAGCCGCTTCTTTTTGAGGGACCCGTCAGGCAGCTGGACCTGGAGCACGTAAAAATTGAAGGAGTCGCGCTCCAGCAGGTCGGCCGGCAGGCTGATATTGTACTTATAGCCCGGCTCATATTCCGGCACCAGGGTCTTGATATATTCGTCCCGTGCGCTATAGCCGCCGACACTGTCGACGGTGGGGGTTATGTCCACCTCGCGGAACTCGATGCCGAGCTCCTTCGCGTGCTTTGCGGCGAACGAGCTGCTGACCGGGTTGGATTCCTTTTCCGGAAGGATGAGGCCTGCGACATTTTCCCTCCCGACGGCGCGCACCGCTATTGCAGCCATGACGGCGGAATCAATGCCGCCGCTCAGGCCCACCACCACGCCGTTTCTGCGGAAGACGTTTCTGGTCTGGTCTGCGACAAAATCAGCAACCCGTTTTGTTTCAACTTCCGGGTCGATTTTTAGAATATCAATATTAAATTTTTTCGCGTGTCCCATCTTATAATTTCCTGCGAATTATACTATTTTAAGAAATCATTTTTGTACAGTATTAAATATATGTTTTATGTCAATTGCCTGAATTTTTTCAGGCAATTTAAAAAGGGGAGGGGGCCAGACAACAGGTTTGTTGAGCATAGCGTACTGTATGGCCGGTTTGGATCGTGTGTGTCCGTGCATGTGACTTGTCTGCCATCTATTAATTGCCAGGGTTGAATATGCTAAAAGGAAATTGGCTTGACGTATAATATTAATGTATATATACAATTCAAAAAAGAACTCGATGTTGTACCAATGGCCTATACGAATGTGTTGTGCCAGCTAATGTCAGGCCCAGGCAGATAAAACAATATAACTTGAGAGAGTAACGTAATGCAGAATACCAGGGAAATGATAGAACATTATATCAAGGAAAATTTTATTACCGGAAGAAACGCCAGTGCGGTTCTTGTGCCTGAAACGTCCCTTCTTGAAAGCGGCATTGTTGATTCTACCGGGATCCTTGAGCTGGTTTTATTCCTTGAGGAACAGTTTTCGATCAAGATTGAAGACGAGGAGATAGTCCCGGAGAACCTCGACTCGATAAATAATATCCTTGCCTTTTTAACGAAGAAAAAAGTTCCCGTTACCTCGTAAATTCAATAGCCCCGGAACCAGGCAGTACCCGGATCAACGCCGGTCTTCCGGAGGCATTACCGCATGCGCACCAATTGCGCGAGGAATTTATCTGCGATGATCCTTTTCCCCGTTTCATTGAGGTGTCCGCCGTCATAGGTATATGCCGGTACCAGCGATGCATGTTCCGACCCCGCATTGTTCCCCGTATATAGTTTCCCGTCCGGGCCCGTGGACTCATAGAGCGCAATATCAATAATTGACGCCCTGCCATATTCTTTAATAAGGGCGGCATTATATTCGTTTCTCTTGATGTTGGCCATCGCGTTCTTTTCGGCACCGGTTGTCCTGCCCAGAATTATTTTTATCAGGTCTTTGGCTTTGTCTTTGACGCCAAGGAGTTCGCCCTCCGTCGTGAGGGGCACCGTGGCGTGCAGAATGGTTATGTTCGGATATTTTTTCTTGAGGCCCTTCATGGCCGACCGATAGTAATTGAAGAGCTCTTTGATGCCGGTAGTTTCATTAAAATCAACAAAGCAGAATTTAAAAAAAGCGATGTCGGCCTGTTGTCCCATGCCGCCTTCCATCGTTTTTACAAACGCGTCGATTTTTGACCTGAGATCCCCATTCTCGCCGTTCGGGGAATGGGCGAAAACCCCGTTTGTACAACCCGTCATATCAACCGTCTCCTTTATGTTCAGGCTGACTTTCCGGTTTTTATCCATGATGTCTTTAATGCCGGCAATGATGTCGTACCCGACGGATTGATGCCCGAAATATATTTTTTTCCCCGAGAGGGCTTTCCATTCCTTTTCCTGGATTGATGCTGTCAGCAATTGAAAAGAAGAGGGCTTCATGGCAGTATCTCCGCATCCTGTTGGAATAAATATCGCAATAATAAATGAGAACATAAGTTGCGCAGGTATCCTGGTGTTCATGTTCGTAATCCCTTGTCCCTGTAGTTATGTAATGTGCCGCATGCCGCCGAATATTAATAAGGAATTATCTGGTCAACATCATGGTCCATCGCGGTTAAAAACCAGCCGCGTGTTTTGCCTTTTAATTCTTCCCGCATGGCGGGAGAGCAGATAACCAGCGGCTGGTAATGCGACAATTCGATAAATCCTAATTTTTTAAATATATTTTTGTATTCTTCAACGGATGAGCAGCATTTAATGCTGGTTACTGATTTCCCAAAATAACCGATGGCATGGCGTATCAATTCTTTAAATGTTTCGATATCCTTCTTCGTGGTATAAAAGTCGGCAATAACGCCGATACCGATTTCCAATGGATGCGGCTTCCTGAGGACCATGTACCCTCTTGTATCGTTGCCGGTTTTCGCTATGAAAGCATGATAATCCATCTGGGTGTTCTCGAAAAATCGCCAGTTAAGATACCTGGAATTCCTGCCGACTGTGGCGGTATAGTCGTAGCGCGTTTTGTGTAATAACTCATCTATTGAATGATCGAACCCATTGATTTCATTAATGGTTGTTTGCGGCTTTGATTTCGGCCGTTTTTTTATCAGGTCCCTGATTATTATGGCGATGGTGCCGCCTGCGCTCAGTACGCCATGAAAGTAAAAATAGTTGCAGGCAAGCATGATGAGCCTGTGCAATCGGGGCCTGTTGCGCGTCCTTTTTTTTAAATAACGATACAGTGCATGGCTGTCAGCTGAAACCGGGTAGTAGAAGTTATAGAGGGGATCAATTTCTATGCCGCCAGCCTTGTCCCATATTTTGCGGGAGATCGGGGCCATGCTGATTGCCAACGCTACCGGATAATTCTCGAAAATCGTATTCTGGAGACGGGATGATATGCCTTCACCCCTGCATGTCGCGAGAGTTATACCGTCGGTAGGCCATGTCGCGTCGAATTTTTTATCGCCCATTACCAATTCGCACGGGGTGCTGCATACCTGTCCGGCAATTTTTCCGTCTTTTACCGCAATCCATATTGGCAATTTGTTTTCCGGTCCGTGGCGGAGGCAGGGGTTTTTCTGAAACTGCCATATCCATCGTTCGGGATATTTTAATTTTGAAAACCCGTGCTCTTCATGTTCATATGCGGTTTTAAGGAATTCCCATATGGCATTTTTATCTTGAAGTGATGCCTGCTTTATTATTGTCATTGATAGTGGACCCTGGGCCGTTCATTAAGTTCAGATTAGGTTTATAGGATTTTAATAGCATTTTATTGAAAATGTTGCTATTTGTCAAGCAGGTCTGCTATAATGGATATGCCCATAAATCATTTTTTGTAATTTATAATATTGAAGATATGCCGGTAACAAATATCCAACCAATAATTAATGTCAGTATTAAAAATGATTATGAAAAGAATATTGACAATACAGAGAGGGGGGCATATATTCATGATATAAAATAAAACCCTGTTCCGGGCGGCTGATCGTGTAATGGCCATGCGAAGGTATGGGGTACATCTATTGCAAGGGCCAATCCAATGAACTTCTGCTCCCGCTGCGTTTTACCGGACACGTTTCCGGGCATACAATTCGATGATGCGCATGTCTGCAACTATTGCTCGGGCGGGCATCTGCCGGACGATGAAAAGAAAAATGAATATACGAAGAAGTTCGAGGATCTTCTGGACGGCGTCAGGGGCAAGTATGACTATGATGTCATCATGGCCTATAGCGGCGGAAAGGACTCCACCTATACCCTGCATATCCTGGCAAAGCAGTACAGCATGCGGATACTGGCGCTCACCTTCGATAACGGCTTCATCTCGCCACGGGCCGCAGAGAACATCGTCCACATGACGGACCTATGCGGGGCCACGAGCTTGTTCGTCCGGCCGCCGTTCGAGCTCATGAAGCGTGTCTTTGCGGTAGCGGCGCGCGAGGACTTCTACAGCCCCAAGACCCTCGACCGCGCGAGCTCGATCTGCACCACCTGCATCGGCCATGTCAAATCGCTGGTGCTCAAGACCGCGCTCCAGATGCGAATACCCCTTGCCGCGTACGGCTGGTCCCCCGGCCAGGCGCCCATCACCTCGGCCATCATGCAGACAAGCGCGCGCATGCAGGCTATCACCAACAAGACCGTGCGCGACCTGCTCTTCAAGCGCTTTCCGGACGAGCTCACGCCGTTCTTCCTGTCCGATGAGGACATGAAATACCCGGCGGACCGCTGGCCCATCAACATACACCCGCTGGCGTTCATGCCGTATAATGAAAATGAGATCGTCAGGTTCATACAATCGCTCGGCTGGGTGACCCCTCTCGATACCGACCCGAATTCGTCGAACTGCACGCTGAACGCGCTCGCGAACCATATACACCGGGAGAAATTCGGCTTCCACCCCTACGCGTGGGAGATTGCCGGCATCGTCCGTTCCGGCTCCATGGAGCGGGAAGAGGGGATTGAGAAGACCAATCAGCCTGAAGACATGAAAATGGTCCGGTACGGCGCCGAGAGGCTGGGAATTGACGTGAAATAAATGCAACAGCCGCCGGCCCTCATCCATCACTTCCTCGAGAACAGCGCTGAACGTTTCCCCGGTAAAATTGCCCTGATACACGAGCAGACCCGCGCCACCTATTCAGAGATAAATTCAAAGGCTAACCGGCTGGCGCGGGCCCTGACCGGCATGGGCGTCTCGCGCGGGGACCGCGTCGTCATACTGCTCCAGAACGGCCTTGAGTACGTAACGAGCTATTACGGCGTTCTTAAAACGGGCGCGGTGTTCGTGTCGCTCGGCACGGACATCAAGCCGGACAAGCTGGCGTTGCTGCTGAGCGAGATTGAGCCGGCGATAGTCATATCGTCCGAACGGTTCGAGGGCATACTTGCGGATACGCCCGTTTCGTTGTTTCCACTGAAGGCCCTGATACTCTCGCGGCCGAAATCGGCCGGGGACGGTGTGCCGTTTCCGGTGATCAAGCTCGAAGAGCTGTTCGAAGCCGGCGATCCTTCAAATCCCGGCCATGCGGTCGATCCCGGAGACCTGGCCTGCCTTATTTACACGTCCGGATCGACGGGGACCCCCAAGGGCGCGATGCTTTCGCACTTCAACATAGTGAACAACACCGGGTCTATATGCTCGTATCTTAGATTGACGCCCGATGACCGGCAGATGGTGGTCCTGCCTTTCTTCTACGTCATGGGCAAGTCGCTGCTCAATACGCATTTCGCCGCCGGCGGCTCGATCGTCATCAACAACAAGTTCGCCTATACCGGCGCGGTGGTGAAGCAGATGATCGACGAGCAGGTGACCGGGATGTCCGGCGTGCCCTCAACCTTCGCGTATCTCCTGCACCGGTCGCCGCTGGCCGCGAGCAGGGAGAAGCTTGTCTCGCTCAGGTACTGCTCGCAGGCGGGAGGCCACATGTCGAGGCAGATCAAGCAGGACCTGCGCCGCGCGCTTCCTGACCATACCGATATTTTTATAATGTACGGTGCAACAGAGGCGTCGGCGCGCCTGAGCTATCTCGAGCCGTCGGAGTTCGAACGGAAAGTCGATTCGATAGGGAAGGCGATCCCCGGCGTGACGCTGAAGGTGCTGGATGAAAGCGGGAACGAGGTGCCGCCGGGACAGACTGGGGAGCTGACGGCCTCGGGCCCGAACATCATGCGGGGATACTGGAAGGACCCTGAAACGACCGCGCGGGTGCTTGATGAAAACGGGTACCACACCGGTGACCTGGCGTACATGGACGAGGAAGGATACCTGTACCTTGTGGGCAGGAAGGATAATCTCCTGAAAGTGAGCGGCCACCGCATCAATCCCCAGGAGATCGAGGACGCGATCATGGAAAGCGGCCTGATCGTTGAGGTCGCCGTGATCGGGAAGCCGGACGAGCTGAAGGGCAACAAGCTTGTCGCTGTGGCGGTGCCCATCGAAAGCTCGTGCACCGGGGACAGCGTGCTCGGCTACTGCGCGTCGAAGCTGCCGAAGTTCAAAGTACCCGACGGGGTAGTGTTCGCGAGGGCGCTGCCAAAGAAAGCGAGCGGGAAGATCGACCGTGTCAAAAATGCAGGGAGCTCTCAGAATGATCTGAGAGTTCCCCTTCAAAATCTGTTCGGTTCGTGCTACCGGCCTAGTCATGCGGAATGCTCGTGTTCGCGAGGGCGCTGCCAAAGAAAGCGAGCGGGAAGATCGACCGTCAAAAATGCAGCGAGCTCACGGTGTAATCCGTGAGCTCACATGCAATTTGAATCAGTTACCGGGCACAGGTATCAGTATCGATATATGTGCCGCTGATACGCATCAAAGTGGTCCACTATCTGGCCGTTAGTCATGGAAACAACGCGGTCCTCTCCGACCACTTCCACGGTGCGGGTGCCGCCGCCGGTTACCGTTATCGTGGCGGTGACTGCCTGGCCGTAGATGTTGGCCGTGTTCCCGTCTCCCATCGCGAAGATATAGGTGGCGCCGTCGAGCCGTTTCGTAAGCGTGGCGACCGGGACCGCTCCGTTCGTCGTGGCGGAGGTACCCGCCAGGTCCGGGGTCGCCAGCACGGCGGCATACTGCTGGACCGAGGCATTCGCCGCCTGCATCGCTTCTTTCATCCCCGGCTCATACAGACAGCCGTCTTCAACAAAGCCATCCAGCAGGTTGTGACAGAAGTAGATAAGACCGTCCGCCCCGTGGACAACCATTATCCATACCGTCGGCATGATCAGGTCGGCGGGCATATGGGCATAGAGGTTGTTCGGGACCTTGCCTGCGGCATCGATCGCCGAAGCCTCGAGCACGCCCACGACCGGACGGCCGCCTGAATATTTCTCGGTATTATCGATAGTCCGGCCGTATGTCCAGATACCGTGTTCATTGAGCACTTCCCAGGGATCGGTGATGCCGTAATAGTCGCTCGAAATGATCGTGGTCGGCTCCACGTACTTGGCGAAGTCGGCTGCCTGGGTTGAACCCGGGTCAACAGCATAGCCGTTCCACGGATCGAGTGCGAACCCTTTGCCGAAATTGCCCCACACGCCCCGGGAAGGATCGGCGGCCCGGAGCGCATCCCCCGCGGCTTTCCAGGCGTCAGGCATGCACGCCGCGGCCTGCACCGGATCGCCGCTTTCCTTGAACATGTCCGGCTCGTCGCCGAGGAAGTAGCCGACAAACGTGTCTGCGAACTCCGGGTGCGCGTTGTTCCAGTTGATGGCCGCCTGGTCATTGCCCGCGTACACTTTCATCCCGTTGTCTTTCAGCGCCTGGGCGGCCAGGAGGTTATACCCATTGCCCATCTCGGCTTCACTGGGCCATTGATACAGGGCCAGGAAGGTGTTGATCCCGATATTCTTGTAATTCACGGCATTGATTTTCCCGTTGTACTCGCGCAGCGGGTCCTGTAAAAAGACCGCGATCACGAAAGAGTCTCCAGTCGCCGGCAGCGATCCTGTTTCGGTCGCCGCGGACACCGCGCCGCTTTGAACGCTCTCGCCTGCTGAATTATATGCGGAAACCCTGTACCAGTAGGTCGTGTCAGGGGAGAGTGAACCATTGGTAAAGGTTATACCCGTCATGTCGCCGCCCACCTGTGAATAGCTGCCGCCGGCGCTTGACGCGCGGTATACTCTGTATCCTTCTGCCCCGGAAACAACACCCCATGACAGGTATATCTGGCTGCTGGATATCGCAGTCGCAGACAGACTCGCGGGAGTTTCAGGGACGGCGTAATCAGTTGTCGTTGAGGTTACATTGGAATATACGGATGTCCCGAAAGAATTGTGCGCCCTCACGCGATAGTAATACAGCGTGTTCGAAAGCAGGCCGGAATCGCCGTACGACGAGGACCCGGCAGGCAGATCGCTGGCGATCACCGTGTAGGTTGTTACGCTGGCCGTTCGACGCTCAACACGGAACCCGCTTTCATTATTTGAATTGTCGGTCCATGCGAGGGTGACCTCCGAACTCGAGGTCGCAGAAGAAGTCAGGCCAGATGGCACTACCGGTGAGATGCTGATTGAAAGCTCGTTCGAATAACCGGAATTCCCGCTGCCGTTGAAAGCCATGACGCGAAAATAATACACCGTCCTTGAATTCAGGCCGGAACAGCTGTACGTTGTTGTTCCCGCCGCAAGACCGGTTGCGATTTGCGTGAACGCCGGATCGCCGGTTGCCTTGCGCTCAATGGTGAAGCCATTTTCATTATCCGCATTGTCGAGCCAGGTGAGGCTGATCGTGCTGGCGGATGACGCTTCTCCCTGCAGAACACTCGGTGTGGCCGGAACCGGAGTCTCCGAAGGTGGGATAGTCGTGTCAACGGGTATCGAATAATCCGAATTTCCCGCATCATTATAGGCGCGGACCCGGTAACGATACCTGTGGCCGGGATTTAATCCGGAAGAGTCCCGGTATGATCTGCTGGCAGATATTGAAATATCGGAAATTTCCGTGTAGTTTTCCACACTGCCCGCGCTTCGCTCGATCTTATATCCCTTTTCGTTGCTGGACCTGCTGTCCCAGACAAGGTCAACCTGGTTTGCCGAGATAGGCGTTGCCTGCAAATTATAGGGAGCCGCCGGAGCGTTTGTGCTGGCTGCGGCAGTGAGGCCGAGAAGGGCCATGACCTGCTGTCCCGGATTCTTTGTGAAGTCAACGGCGCCGCACGATTGCAGGGCCGCTGTTGAAAAAAGAAGAAGTAGAGAAAACAAACGTCTTTTCATTGTAAATACCCCATATCCTTTTTGCCGGTTGAACATAAAAGAAAGCGCTGATGCCTTTGCCTTCTATGTTGCCGCGGCTTTTTTTATATTTGGTTGCGGTGAAAAAGTAGTGAGGCTTGCATGGAGAAAACTGATCGCGCCTGTTACCTTTTGACTTAAACCTTATAATGCTAATAAAAAAATATTCAATCGGCAACTAAAAGTGATGAAAAAAAATTTTTTCTGATAAAATAAACTAACACAAGTTATGCGATAAGAAAAGTTGGTGGTGATGATGGGGAGGTGAGGAAAAAAATGAAGGAAAGGTCAAACCGCAGTGAACGATCGGAGTAATCCGGAAGTTCGGATGCGATTTGATTCGATTGCTCCGGCAGTTCACTCCTGCCGGAGCATCTCGAAAATGTCCGCTACGGCAGGGCGGACCGCCCGGCATAGCAATCAGTATCGATATATATGCAGCTGATACGGATCAAAGTAGTCCACTATCTGGCCGTTAGTCATGGAGACGACGCGGTCCTCTCCGACCACTTCCACTGTGCGGGTGCCGCCGCCGGATACCGTTATCGTAGCGGTGACCGCCTGGCCGTAGATGTTGGCCATGTTCCCGTCTCCCATCGCGAAGATATAGGTGGTGCCGTCGAGCCGTTTCGTAAGCGTGGCGACCGGCACCGCTCCGTTCGTCGTGGCGGTGGTCCCCGCCAGGTCCGGGGTCGCCAGCACGGCGGCATACTGCTGGACCGAGGCATTCGCGGCCTGCATTGCTTCTTTCATCCCCGGCTCATACAGGCAACCGTCTTCAATAAATCCATCCAGCAGGTTGTGACAGAAGTAGATAAGCCCGTCAGCCCCGTGGACAACCATCATCCATACCGTCGGCATGATCAGGTCCGCGGGCATATGGGCGTAGAGGTTGTTCGGGACCTTGCCAGCGGGATCGATCGCCGAAGCTTCGAGCACACCCACGACCGGACGGCCTGCGGACCATCTCTCGGTGTTGTCTATTGAACGGCCGTATGTCCAGATGCCGTGCTGATTGAGCACTTCCCAGGGATCGGTGATACCGTAATAGTCGCTCGAAATGATCGTGGTCGGTTCCACGTACTTGGCAAAGTCGTCAGCCTGGGTCGGCCCCGGGTCGACTGCATAGCCGTCCCATGGATCGAGTGCGAAGCCCTTGCCGAAATTGCCCCATACGCCCCGGGAAGGATCGGCGGCCCGGAGCGCATCCCCCGCGGCTTTCCAGGCGTCAGGCATGCACGCCGCGGCCTGCACCGGGTCGCCGCTTTCCTTGAACATGTCCGGCTCGTCGCCGAGGAAGTAGCCGACAAACGTATCGTCGAACTCCGGGTGCGCATTGTTCCAGTTAACCGCGGCCTGGGTGTTTCCCGCGTACACTTTCATCCCGTTGTTTTTCAGCGCCTGGGCGGCCTGCAGGTTGTAGCCCACGCCCATCTCCGCTTCATTCGGCCAGTCATACAGGGCCAGGAATGTGTTGATCCCGATATTCTTGTAGTTCACGGCGTTGATTTTCCCGTTGTAGACGCGCAGCGGGTCCTGTAAAAAGACCGCGATCACAAAGCTCCCGTCGCTCCCCGGCGTGGTCCCCGTCAGGGTGGTCCCGCTTACCGCATTGCTCTGAGGGCCTTCGTCTGCCGTTGAAAACGATGATACTTTGTACCAATAGGTTGTGCCCGCCGTCAGCGATGTATTGGTAAAGGTTGTGCCCGTAATATCGCCGCCGATCTGTGAATAGGTCCCATTGACGCTCAGTGACCGGTACACCCTGTACCCCGCAGCAGCCTGCACGCTGTTCCAGCCAAGGGTTATCTGGTCCGACGTGACTGCGGTAGTCTGCAGATTCCCCGGAATCCTCGGATCATACGTGTTTCTTGTTAAGCTCGACAACAGGAGCGATGTCGTTTTTTGAGCGGATTGATAGGTGAAATCAACTGCGCCGCAGGAAGGTAAGAAAAATGAAAATAACAGTACAACAAGCAGATGCTTTTTCATTGTAAGACCCCATATCCTTTTCTGCCATACTGCATCGTGAAGAGTGACGCGTAATGGCTTTATATATTTGGTTATCAGAAAAAAGAACAGGGCATTTTTTGTTTGATGTAACAGCACCCATTCACTTTTGCTTAAACCTTATAATGTTAATATAAAAATTTTTGATCGTCAACAAAAAGGTCAACTTTTCAAAAAAAAATTATGTAACATTAATCCTTTCCAATCTACTCGGGCGGAATTACCGTTACATCCGGATAGAACTTTATCCAGTCATACGTGCTTGTTGCCCTCTGCGCCGGAGGGCCGCCGCCCCAGTTCGGGTTCCCGGTCCAGGCATTTGCCATGATGTATCCTGGTGCGGGATCGGGGATGCCGTCGGTGTAGGTGCGTACCGCAGCACCGTCAACGGTAAAGGTTATATGCGTGGGGGTCCACAGAAATCCATACCTGTGGAAATCAGCAGAGGGATCGAACGGCAGGTAGTGCTTATCGGATCCCCCGTACGGGTGCAGGCTGTACCAGACAGTGCCGCTGGTGCCGCCCCATTCGTCATTTTCGTTGGTAAGGAATTCGATGTCAATCTCACCCGGACCATATCCGGGCGATTGTATCCAGAAGAAGGAAACGCAGCAACCGGAGACATTCGTAAGCTTCATGCGCACTTCGTAATATCCATATCCGAAGCTGCTGCCGTTATCCCCGACGCTCTGTATCTCTCCTCCCTCCAGCTGGTTCGCGGTTACGGATAATTGAAGCACGCCTCCCGTCGCGCCGGAGTAGGATGAGAGCATCTGGGCATTGGCAAATGTGAACAGGTTGTTTCCTGTTGCCACCCAGGAAGACCTGCACCATAAGCCGTCAGGGGAATATGACTCGTTCCATGAGAAATTAAACTCGTCATATATCTGAAGCCCGTTTTCCAATGGAGGCGGTGCGGGAGGTGTGTACGGATCAGTGCCGGGGGCAGTTGCGGTTGTGGCCAACTGGCCCGCGAGTGTTACCAATTTTGCTGAATTTTTATCGGGATCAAAGCATCCGGAAAAAAAACCGGATAAGAATAATATTGATACTAACAAGACTTTTTTCATGATCAAACCCTCCATGCGGCCATATATATTTTTTTATAACTATTTACTTCATTATTTATTTTTGGTGAATACCATGATTTCCTCCTCCATCCACCGTACATTCATGCAACTATTCAGAGAATCGCATGAGAAAAAGATCTTAATCTGAATAATATAAAAATTCAGATAAACCTTATGAATCTATAGAATAATTTTTGAATCGTCAAATTAATTGATGAATTTTTTTAAAACACATAAGAAGATTTATGCTCCCGGGATTTCCATGCCTCATCTGGCCATGTCAGCATCGATCTTCCGGCATCCCCGGTTTTATCTTGACAGGCCTGTTATATCGTCATGTTGTATACACAAAAATATATTAATCATAAAATCTCGCAAACAAGGGATGCTGCGTCATGGCGGATGACGAAGTGCCTGATATTCATCCGTCAGCGCTGAAATATGATACAGAGGAATGGGGACACCAATGGTGATCGATCATATCGGCATAGCGGTTAAATCAATTCAAGGCGGCATTGAGCACTGGGAGCGGGTGTTCGGGTACAACCAGATGACCGAAGTTGTATTGAATACCAGGCAGAAGGTGAACGTAGTGTTCATGCAAAAAGCAGGCTCGATGACGGTTAAACTCATAGAGCCATCCGATGAGAAATCACCCATATATGAATTTGCGCAAAAGGGCGGAGGACTGCACCATATATGCTTCAAATGCGATAATATGAGTGTTGAGATTGAAAACATGAAGCGCCTGGGCCTTCGTGTCCTTGCGCCGCCCCAGCCCGGGGAGGCTTTTGATAATGAAAATATATCCTTCATATACGCGAAACAGGGGCTGAATATCGAGTTGATCGATACTGATAAAAAAGCAAAAAAACTGAAAACTGATTAAAGAAAATTCATTCAAATATATAATTCCATTTAAAGAGGCGCCCCATGAAAAAGAAGAGTATCTCCAGTATACTTGCGGCCGGCATCGCGTGTCTGTGCCTTGTTGTTGTCCAGGCTGGCGCGATCAATTCCGACGCCGCTCAGGTTGTCCGGCAGGGGAAAAAGGCAGTCTCATCAGAAGTCCCGACAATCGCTGATTTCCGGACGGCGGGCGAGGGGGTACTGCGGGCTATTCCGCAGAGTGCGATAGAACAGGCGAAAAAGAAGCTGAAGATATATTATTTCCATACATCGCACGGGAGCAGGGTGATTTCGGGTATGACCGGGCTCCTGGGCTACAAGAAGGGGGACGCGGAGAAATACGCATTCACGTCGGGCGGCATCCCTCAGGCCGGGAAACTGTACATCGAGGAGGCCGGCTATGATCTCAGCGCCGGCGAGGATTCCTGGTACGGGAACGTGCGGGATTATCTGAAATCCCACCCTGACATCAATGTCGCCATGGGCTCCTGGTGCGATCCCGCCGGCCACGACCACAAGCTGTATATCGCCCGCATGGAAAAGCTTATCGCCGAATACCCGCGCGTAACCTTCGTGTTCATGACCGGTCATCCGAACGGGGACGGTGAAAGCCTTTCATGGGATACTTCGTATCATTGCCACAGGACCGTCACGGACCACTGCAGGGCAAAGAAGCGCTTCTGCCTGGATTACTGGTCCATAGAGACGCATGCTGTGGATGGAAAGTATTATCCTGATGCCAATGATAACGGCATAAGCGGCGGTGTGAATTTTTACAAAAACTGGATGACTTCCCGGCGGCAGGGAGAGCACTATTTCAGTACCGGCGACTGCGCCCACGCCGACCAGCCGATCACCTGCAATCGTATCGCGTACGCGTCATGGTGGCTCTGGGCCCGTATTGCGGGATGGGACGGGAAGTAAGAACCTTCATTCCCCTGTCAGGTACCGCTCCAGGTATTCGGTCAGGTCGTTCAGGTTTTTCCGTATCATGGCCTTGAATTCGGGGGGAATGTTCTGGGACATGACGACCTTGTAGTAGTTGATCGCGTCCCTGACCTTCCGTTTCTTGATGTACTCGTTCGCCTTCTCGAGCATCGGCTTGTACTTGTAGAACGCGTACTCTATGATGTTCTTTTCCCGCGAGAGGCCGATTTCGTCAGGGAGCTTGGAGAAGTCGTAGCTCACCTTGAGGATCGGCAGCTCCTTCTGCTTGCGCTTTGTCGTGGAGAGGAGCCGGCGGTAGAACGACTCGTCCTCGCGGTGTTTCTGGTCCATCTCTTCCGTCGTGGTGACGTCCTCGCCCCGGCGCTCCTTCTTCTCGCCGATGATCTCGAAATCGTCCCGCTCCCTTGTCTTGCGGTCGTCGCGAAGTATCTTTTCAAAAATTTCATCGTCGCTCAGCTCGTCAGCGGACCTGTCCTTGTCATATTCGCTCAGGAGCTCGATGTCCTCGTCCTCTTCGGCGGTCCCGACGCCCTGTCCTGGTCCCGCCGGGCCGGGCTCCCTGATAGCGGACGGCCCCGGGGCCTGGCGGCCGGGGATTTTCGCCAGCATGTCTTTCAGCGCGCGGTTTTCAGCCGAAGCTTTCTGCAGGTCGAATTTTGCCGCCGCAAGCGCGGGCTCGGAATCGGCCTCGGGAATGCGCGCCTCTGCCATTTCACGGATGGTGTTGCTGAGGTTCCGGTATTCCTTTTTCAGATCGGAAAGCTCACCCGCCTGCTTCCTGGCAGCCTCCCTGGCGGCCATATCAGCGACGCTGTCCCCGGAGGCGCCGGCGGACTGGGACGAATCGAGCCGGTCGATCCGTTCGCTGAGGCCGGTAAGCGCTTCCGCAAGCCTGTCCTGTCCGGGAGCGGCGCCGCCAGCGGCGGCCTCCTTCAGCCTGTTCATCTCCTCCCTGACGTCGCTCAATTCGCCCTTGATGTTCCTGGTAATGTTCTGCACGATGGAGTCGGTGTCCATCATCTTCGCCGTGTCGACCAGGCCAATGTTGATCGTTTCCGGCAGCGAGTCGATCCGGATCCCGTTTGACGGGACGCCGCCGACCTTGATCTTGATCTCGTTGCTGCCGCCCAGGGAGCCGTCGTCGGTGACGCCGCGCTTCGCCTGCTCCTCCTTGCGCCTGGCGTCCTCTTCCTTTTTCTTCTTATACTGCTTCAGGTACTCTATGTTCGCGTCAATCTTGAACCTGGTGTCGATGTCCTGGATCCGCGACCGGACCCCCTCGTACAGCGAGATGGCGGTGGTATAATCGCCCTTGCCGGCATAGACCTCGGAATTGAGGACCGTCCTCCGGTAGATCCTGAACCGGGACCAGTCGGGTATGATCTCGTCTGCCAGGTAGGGGAGCTTGAAGGGCCTGTCAGGCTCCTCATCAACCTCTTCTTTCGGCGGGAGGTCGGTTTTTCTTCTCGCCGGCTGGGGAGCCTCGTCGGGAAACTCTTTTTCGATCTCCTTGTCGGAGGCCCTGCGTCTGAATGTTTTGTTTTCCTCCGTGGCCCCGGCGGCGCTCCTGTCCGGGGCCTCTGCCTTGCCGCCCATGAGCGCCCAGATCAGTATGAGGACTATGACGAGGAGGATTATGATCAGTATTATGTTCATGCTTTATTTTCAGCTTCTTCCCTTCCTTCTCGGGAGGAGAGAGGGAAGGATTGTTACATCAAAACATTTGAATTCAGTAATTAGTATATTACAATTAATATAATTTGTAAATAAAAAGATATGCTATAAATAGATTTATATTTTATAGCCAGGGGATACCCTCTGGCTTATACTATTATTTTCGACATAATGTTTTCACTTTGGCCGATAAAATGCCACGTTTATTCAAAAAAAAGGTGGACAGTGTAAAAAGGTAACATTATTACGTTTAAATTATCAAATTTAACACGAGGATAATGACATGGCAGATAAAATAAATAAAGATATGACCTTCGGTGAGCTTCTCCGCCAGTTTCCCAAGGCCGCTCCTATCCTGACCGGCTACGGCATGCACTGCATAGGCTGCCACATCGCCGTCACCGAGACGATAGAGCAGGGCGCCCGCGCCCATGGCATGGACGACGGCATGATCACGAAAATGATGCAGGACCTGAACGCGAAGGCGGCCGTCTAATCACTGACCAGCACCACGGTGGACAGCCTGCCCACCGGGTAGCGGTTTTTCTTTATGAGCGGTCCTTTCCCATCGGAGTAAATTTCTTCGGGCGAGTCCTTGGCGGTATCGACCGCCACCCTCCATCCTTTGCCCGACGGGGCTTCGGGAATATCGAACACGCGGTCCGATCCTGCCGCGTTGAAAATCACGTACAGATCATTATCGGAGGCGTCGCCGGTCAGCCCGGCGTATTCGCCGTTGATGAGCATTGCTATTGAGCGGCTTGACGGGGTCCAGTCCGGCTCGTTCACATGGTGCCCGTGCCAGGCAATGTCCGGGGCGCTTATGCCGCCATGCGCGGCGCCGGCGAAAAAGCTCCCTTTTCTCAGGACGGGGTGGCGCTGCCTGAACCGTATCATCTCGCGGGTGAAGCGCAGGAGGTCCCGGTTTTCCTCCATGAGCCTCCAGTCGACCCAGGAGATCTCGTTGTCCTGGCAGTAGGCGTTGTTATTGCCCTTCTGGGTCCTCCTGAACTCATCGCCCGCCAGGAGCATGGGGATCCCCTGGGAGAGGAAGAGCGTTGCGATGAAGTTCTTTATCTGCTTCAGCCGCTGCTTCGTGACCGCCGGCGAGCGGTCAGGCCCCTCGGCGCCGATGCAGCAGGTCGCGTTGTTCTCCTCCCCGTCTTTGTCATTCTCGCCGTTTTCGATGTTCCGCTTGCGCTGGTAGCTCACCAGGTCGTTCAGGGTGAACCCGTCGTGGCAGGTGACGAAGTTGATGCTCTGGAGCGGGCCGTTGGGCGAGTCGCCGTACAGGTCGGAGCTGCCGGTGACGCGGGTGGCAAAATAGCCGACGCTGTTCTCCTCCCCGCACCAGAACCGCCGCACGTCGTCGCGGTACTTGCCGTTCCATTCGGCCCAGCGGCCGGGGAATTCTCCCACCTGGTAGGCCCCGGCGGCGTCCCACGCCTCGGCGATGATCTTGCAGTTCCTGAGAATCGGGTCCTCGCTGATCGTCTCGAGGAGCGGCGGGTTGCTCATGATGCTGCCGTTCTGGTCGCGCCCCAGGATGGAAGCAAGGTCAAAGCGGAACCCGTCCACGTTCATGTCGATGACCCAGTAGCGGAGCGCCTCGAGTATGAATTCGCGCACCAGGGGGTGGTTGCAGTTGAAGGTGTTGCCGCATCCGGAGAAGTTCGTGTAATAGCGGCGGTCTTCTTTCAGGATGTAATAGATCGAGTTGTCGATCCCGCGGAAGGAGAGGGTGGGGCCGGTCTCGTCGCCCTCGGCCGTGTGGTTGAACACGACGTCCAGTATCACCTCGATCCCCGCGTCATGAAAGGCGGTGACCATCTCCCTGAATTCGCGTACCTGCTCCCCCATGCTCCCCGACGCGGAGTAGGAGCCCTTCGGCGCGAAGAAGGCGATGGTGCTGTAGCCCCAGTAATTCTTGAGCTTCTCCCCGGTGAGCGGGTTTATGTTCGTGTTCTCGTCCTCGTCGAACTCCTGCACCGGCATAAGCTCGACGGCGTTGACGCCGAGATCTTTCAGGTAGGGAATTTTTTCAACAAGGCCGCGAAAGGTGCCGCCGCGCCCGACTCCTGACGACCGGTGGCAGGTGAACCCCCTGACGTGCAGCTCGTAAATGATGCAGTCCCGCTCCGGTACGCTGAGCGGCGTGCCGTGCAGCACCATCGGCCGGTCGATCGCGACGCAGCGGGGCATGAAGGGAATGCTGCTGGTCCGTGAAAAGGAAAGGTCCAGGTCGGGCGAGTGCTCATCATATCCCTGCGCCATGGTGAGGTCCCACCGGCGCGTGCCGGTGATGGCCCGGGCGCACGGGTCGAGGATGAGCTTGTTCTTGTTGTAGCGCTGGCCCGCGGGCGGATCATAGGGCCCGTCGATGAGGTAGCCGTAAAGCTGGCCTTCCTCGATCCCCTCCACCAGTATATGCCAGATGTCGCCCGTCCGGTTGATGTCCGGGTCAAGCGGCACCTCGGTGTAGTTCGCGTCAGGCTCATCGGTTTCAAACAGGAGCAGCGTTACCGACGTGCAGTGCCTGCTGAATAGTGAGAACTGGACGCCGTTCCTGGTGAAGTGCGCTCCCGGCGGGAGCGGAGATCCGGGCAGGGTTTTCAGGGTCGCCACCGCGGTCACAATCCTATTTTACATCGGCCGATATGACCAGCCTGACGGTTTTCTGTGCCGGATCATTTGAATATACCATGATCGATTTGCTGATCCTTCCGGTATGTGAGCCGGTTTTTAATGAAACTTCAATCTGTCCGCTGCCTCCGGCAGGGATGTCCTTCTTTGAGAGAAGGACGCCGGTGCA
This sequence comes from uncultured Spirochaetota bacterium, assembly GCA_963827275.1. Classification (GTDB taxonomy): domain Bacteria; phylum Spirochaetota; class UBA4802; order UBA4802; family UBA5550; genus RBG-16-49-21. The sequence goes on along the minus strand of CAWHAA010000010.1, from coordinate 209,054 downwards.
GCCTCAACCGGGAACTATTTTATCTATCAGGAGTGTCCCGTCGCCGGCATTTTTGAAGATAAAAATATGTTTCAATTCAACATTCTGTTCCTGCTTGCCGAAATCGTGCGTGGGCGTATCGAATACGATTTTCGGCTTCCCGTTGCAGTAGAGCGCGGCCGGGATGAGCAGGAGAAAGAGAAATTTTTTCATCGGGAAAAGCCTCCTCGTTGCATATGTTCCAATAGTCGCTCGATTTTATTTTAGCAAGCATTTTTTTTCAACACATGTGCGATCATTCTTGAATCCCCCGTCGCATGGAGGGGGCGAGAATCAACAAATTCAATGTAATATAATAAATTTTTAAAAATTCATCCAAAAAAGTAATCAAGTAATTCCTCATTACGCCCGATCATACTAATGATTATTAATGATACACTCCTATCATAATTTACCAGGTTGAAGGCTTTTGCAGCGCGCACTCCTGCAAAAGCCTTTTTTGTTTGTCCGCATCATTCCCCTGACTTAAAAGATGTTTTTGTTTAATTAAATTTATACTTACTCCTGTACGATAATGTAGTATATATTGCGCAATGAGAAATAAGGATGATTTTTGTAATTAATGAACAGAATCCGCAGAAGCGGCTGATCGAGAAGGCCGTGGAAGTGCTGAAGGAAGGCGGCGTGATCATTTTCCCGACTGACACGGTGTATGCCTACGGGTGCGATATCAACAACAAGCATGCAATTGAAAAGATATACTGGATAAAAAGAATCGGCCGCAACAAGCCGCTGAGTTTCATGTTCAGCGATATTTCCGGTATAAGCGAATATGCCAGAAACATATCAGACAGGGCGTTTAAAATAATGAAGAAGGCATTCCCGGGCCCGTACACGCTGGTTTTCAAGGCGACCAGGCTGGTGCCGCGGATAGCCATCACGAACCAGAAAACGATCGGGGTAAGGATCCCCGACAACAACATCGCGCTCGATCTGGTGCGCGCGCTGGGCAGGCCCATCATGTCGGCAAGCGTGAACTCCGTAAGCGGGGAGTACATCGTGGAGCCGAAAGACCTCGAGAAGATATACCGGAACGAGGTGGACCTGGTCATAGACGCCGGCCCGAAGGTGTCACGGCCGTCAACGGTCGTTGATCTCACCGAGGGTGAGCCGGTCGTCATCAGGGAAGGCAAGGGAGAAATATTTTTTTAGATGGACATGTCCGCCGTGGTGCTGATTATGTGCACCATGTTTTTTATGGAATAATTTTGTCCGGCCGGTGCGCGCAGCGCGGGCCGGCGCGATAGAAGCAGAGAGGTTGCATCATGCCGGAAGGATTGTGGAGTTTTTTAAATGTGTTGAAAGCCATCGCCATTTGCGTGGCCCTCGGTGCGCTGGTTTCGTCCATCTATTACAACATGAAGAGAAGGGACCTCTTCGGGGGATATGTCGGCGGGCTCGTCGTCGGCACCATAGGCGCCATCATCGGGGTGTACGTTCTCGATTTCTTGTTCTTTAATATCGTCGCGAAAATCCTTGAGTTCCTCTCGATGACCATCGGCGTCGATGTGATCGCGGGGTTCATCGGGGCCTACGCCGCGCTCTATGTCATGAACCGCCTCAACCACAACCGGGAGAGGAAGAAGTACTGATAGTGAGACGCCCCCCCGTCCCCCGGAGGGGGCGTGAAGGATCAAACCGACCCCCTGTCCCCCGGAGGGGGCATGCAGAATCAAACCTTTCCTATATAACTCTTACGTTATCGTATCAAAAGCTAAATCGATATTCAGTCCGCTGATTCGTGCCCCCTACGGGGGACAGGGGGGAATAAAACCGGTGCAGGTCAGTGCCGGGATCCCGCCATCATCCCCTTCTTGACATCCTCCGCAACGTCCCCCAGCATCTCCCGCGCCTCGTCGAGGTTCCTGAAAGGCCTTTTGAGAATGATATCCGCCGCCCTCTTTTTACCGATGCCCGGCACCAGCTCAAGCGCCTTCTGCGGCAGGGTGTTTATATCAGCGGGAAAGGGGAGCGCCGTGAGCGAACGCTCGCGGTGGTCCACCACCATCGCGTCAAGGAAGCCCATCAAAGGGAGCTCGAGGGGGAACTTCGCCGTGATGGCGTAGCTGGCGATCTGCTTGCCATAGGAGTATCCCGCCCTGGTTTCCAGCACCTGGCTGTCACGGAGGACGGTGCCCGGCGGATATATCTTTCCGAGCATCGGATTTTCTATGTCCGAACGTATTTTATCCCGGTAATACCTGAACCTGTTTTCGATCGCGGTCGAGGCGCGGGTCCTTTTTCCGTAATGCGGCGTCCCGGGAAAGGGAAGGACCTGGCGGATGTTGATCCGCTTGACAAGAAGTCCCCGCTGCATGATTTCCGCGAGGCAGCGGTAATTGATCTCAAAGGTGCCGTCCGTTTCTCCATCGAGGCCGTGGAGGAGGTTCACGCCGGGGAGGAGGGCGGGAAGCCCGCCGCGCCTGGTCCCGCCGATGCCGTTGATGATTTCGATGGCCCGGGCGGCGCCTTCGGCGGATACCTTGAGGTTGTTTGCGCGGACAACGCGCTCATCGAACGATTCGACGCCCAGGGCCAGCGTGTCGCCCGGGGTGACGGTCGCGGCAAGGTCCTCCAGTATGACCGACGCTTCCTCCGGGAAGCGGGCGATCGTGCCGGGATTGGCGTTGTCGATGTTCAGGACGCGTATGAGCCCGCGGTCGCCCCGCGCGCGCAGCGCGGCCAGGAGCTGCCGTATCGGCCCGGTCACGGGCCTCGGGAAGCCGTCGGTATACGAAGAGCAGTCTGACCGGTACTGGAGGATGTCGGCCTGGCGGCCAAGCCTGAACCGCGAGACGCCGGCGGCGATCAGGGCGTCGATTTCCGCGATGATATCTTCCGGCTCCCTGAATTCAACAGGCCCGAACAGTCCTTCCGAGCAGAAGGCGCAGTGGTTCTCCCGGGGGCACCCGCGCGAGGTCTCTATCTCGCAGATGACGTGGGGGAACCGGGGATGGCGCCGCACCACCGCGGCACCGGGCAGTGACCACCGGGCTATCTCGGCGGCCGTACGGCGCGCGTCCGACGCGGCGCCGCGGGCGTAGCAATGAGCGAACTTCTCTATGTCGTTTCTTACGAGCGTGACGTTGGGGGCTCCTTGCAGCACGTGGCTTATCAGGCCGCCGACGGCGAAGTCCTGGCGGGGGTTGCGCTCCGCGATGCGCCGTATCTCGGCGGCAGTCCCGATTTTGCTCCCGAGGTACCTGCCGGGCACGACCGCCCCGCCCACGAGGAATACCATTGCGTAGGTCTCATCCAGCCGGTACTCGCGTTCCCTGAGCGTGTCTATGGTACGGTAAACGATCGCTGATTCATCGGCGCCGGCGTCCACGAGGGCGCCGTACATGTAGCGGGGGTAGGGGGAGATGAAGGGAGGGACCCCGAAGCAGGCAGGCTCATCCACGTAGCAGTCGAGGATGCAGTACCTCAGCATAGGCCGGCCACTATTTCGCCGATGTCCCGGACGAGGAAGCCCTGTATCTTCCTCTCGACCTCCAGCACGAAGTCCTTGTTCTCCGTGATAAGCTTCACGATCCGCTCGTTCACCCCGTAGCGCTCCACCAGGTCATCGACCCGCGCGTCGATCGATACGATCGACTCGTGCATGACCCGCTTGTCGGCGTAAAAAACGAGCTCGCGCGCCTCGAGTACGCCGTCGGGACGGAAGCCCTCGAACACGACATGGGACTCGACGATCTCCGCGATCGCGCCGTATCCCAGCCCGCGCATGATCTCCCCGCCGATCGTGTCGTGGCGCATCTCCTTCGTCTCGATAGTCCTCGTCTTCGCGATGTCATGGAGGAGCGCTCCTGCCCGCACCAGGCCCGGCTGCACCGTGCCCGGGTCGCGGAGGTTTGCCACCAGCGCCATGGCGACGTTCATCACCTGCACCGAGTGACGCATAATGTTGTCGCGCATGTTGTAGCGCTTCATGATCGCAAAGCATTCGTCCTCTGACGGGACAGGGATAGTCTCTTTCATACAGGCATCATAAAAAAATGAGTTGAAAATTTCGACTATTTTTTATATGGTTATGGAAAGAAGAACCAGGAAATAATATTCAATTTGTGGAGAATTTTAATGAAACGATTACCGCTCTCTCTGGCTGCGTTATTGTTGATTTCGGTGTCGATTTCGGCCCAGGACCAGCCGGTGCCGGCCCAATTTCAAAAATCAAAGGTGATAAAGGTCAACCTCACGAGCATATCCCTTGAAAAATACGGCCCGATGAAACAGGACAAGATCTTCAAGGCCGGGGAGACGGTTTTCATCAACCTCGAGATGAAGGGGCTCAGTCCAAATGACGAGAACCTCGTTATCGTGCAGGCCGACCTCAGCGTCCCGGCCCTCAGCCTTGAAAAGAAAAACCTTGTCGACGGGTCGACGACCAACGAGGACATGGTCCCCATGTATTTCCAGATCCCGATAGGGTCCGTTCAGCAGGCCGGTGTCTGCGCGGTCAAGATCACCATACGGGACATGGTGGCGCAGACCTACGTTGAATACAATACGAGCTTCAAGCTGACAAAATGACCATGCAGGAAGGGCGCGGCGCCGCCGGGGCGCCGCCGCTCATATGATGAAAATGGTTCCCAGGTCGATCGCGGGACCGCGGTCGAGAGGGACGAATTTTTTACCCCGCCCCGCGATAAACGCCGATATATTTTCATAATCAGGATGATGTTCAAGCCCGCCGGTGCAGAGCACCGCGTCTTCCAGCGTGCCGGTCGCCCCGCCGATAAATCCATACCTGTATCCGGGCAATTCAATAGACCCGGGGCGTATCAGGAGCGATGCAATCCCCGATGCGGCGGCTGCCCCATGTATGGAAACATCGGAGGTCACAATGGCGCTGTCATCAACGATCATCGCAGAGCATTTCGCATAGCCCTGGCGCACGGCGATGCGGGTGATGTGATGTGCGTCCAGGTACTCCCTGATGGTCGGATCGATCACGGTTCGGTGATGAAAGGCGCGGCCGCCGGCGCAGGCGATATTGTACGGAATGTCGCCCGGGTGATCCCCGGCAAGCCGGGTCCCGCACACGATGACCTCGGCGTTTTTTTCAATGCTTGAAATGAATGAGGGTGAAATATCCGGATGGCAGAAGACCCGGCCGTCATGGACGAAGACCTGCAGGTCCGGATGGCCGGAAATCGGGCGTGGAACCAGGGCACTCTTCGGCACGGGTATCGGCTCAAGGTCGAGTCCCATCAAATTTTTTCGTATCCCCTCGGACGCGTCGGGGTTGATTATTGCTATGCGGTGCATGGTACGGGTATCCAAAAAGTATTGACATGGATTTTCAGGTGTACTGATCATGTAACGCAAGGACTTTTTTGCCGGCATAGGGGATGCGGCATATCACACTCGCTCCGCCCCGTATATACATCCATGTATAACGGGGCTGCCGGCGACATCCGTGTCGCCTGCTCGTCGTGACATGCCGCATCCCGTGTCAGGCTGACAGCAAATTTATCGGTTCGGGGCATGGACCCGCACACAGAGAGCAGGTGACAGCATGAGACTATCCAGATACATCCTCCCCACACTGAAAGAAGACCCCTCCGACGCGGTGGTGCTGAGCCACCGCCTCATGGTGCGCGCGGGCCTGGTCCGCAAGGAATCGGCAGGCATGTACGTATACCTGCCGCTGGGCTGGCGCGTGCTGCGCAGGATAATCGGCATCGTGCGCGAGGAGATGGACCGGGCCGGCGCCCTCGAGTTCCTGATGCCCGAGCTGACCGCGGCGGACCTCTGGAAGGAGTCGGGGCGCTGGGACAGCATGGGCCCGGAGATGTTCCGCATCCGCGACCGCAACGGGCAGGAATACGCGCTGGCGCCGACACACGAGGAAGCCTTCACCGGCGCGGTGCGCGGCATCATCTCGTCATACCGCGACCTCCCGGTCAACGTCTACCAGATCAACACCAAGTTCCGCGACGAAATACGGCCGCGCTTCGGCGTGATACGGAGCAAGGAATTCATCATGAAGGACGCCTATTCATTCGACATGGACGAGAAGGGCCTTGAGGCTTCGTACCAGGCAATGAGGTCCGCGTACCGCCGCGTGTTCGAGCGGTGCGGGCTTGACACCATACCGGTCGAGGCGGACACCGGCGCCATGGGCGGCAGCAACTCGGAGGAGTTCATGGTCGCGTCGGAGGTGGGCGAGGAGACGCTCCTGCTCTGCGGCGGGTGCGGGTACAAGGCCAACCGTGAAAAGGCGGAGTACCGGCGCGCGGACGCCGCTCCTGACGTGCAGAAAAAGGAGATGACGGAGGTCCCCACGCCCGATGTGAAGACCATTGACGAGCTGGCCCGCTTCTTCGCGTGCGAGCCTGACCGCTTCCTGAAAAGCATTATTTACGAGGCGGACGGCGCGCCCGTCATGGCGGTCGTGCCCGGCGGGCGCGAGATCAACGAGCAGAAGCTGGCCCGCGCGGCCGGCGCGGTACAGCTTGATCTTGCGCCGGACCAGGTCGTGGAGGAAGTCACCGGCGCACCGGTGGGGTTTGCCGGCCCGGTGACAAAGAAGGACATCAGGATCATATTCGATATAACGGTGAAGAATATCGCGAACGGCATAACCGGGGCGAACAAAAAAGACGTGCATTTCGACGGAGTGAACCCGGGCCGCGATTTCATCATCAGGGAAGAGGCGGACATCACCTGCGCGGAGGAGGGCGACGCGTGCCCGCGGTGCGGCGCTCCCATGTATGTGAAGAAGGGGATCGAGGTGGGGCACATATTCAAGCTCGGATATAAATATACAAAATCCATGAACGTAACCGTGCTCGATGAAAACGGCGGGAAGGTCACGCCCGTCATGGGGTGCTACGGCATCGGCGTGAACCGCACCATGGCGGCGGTAGTGGAGCAGCATAACGACGGGAAGGGCATCGTCTGGCCGGCGTCGATTGCCCCCTTTGACGCGCACCTGGTGGGGCTCGGCAAGAGCGATGAGGAGACCGCTTCGACCGACGCGATATACGATATGCTCTGCACGGCGGGGATTGATGTGCTCTATGACGACCGCAGGGCGAGCCCCGGCATCAAGTTCGCCGATGCGGACCTTGTCGGGATACCGGTGAGGATCACCGTGGGAAAGACCTACTTCCAGACCGGTGAGGCAGAGGTGAAGCTGAGAAAGGGCGGGGATGTGATGAAGGTGAAAAAAGACGATCTCGTTGAGAAGGTGCGGGAATTGATCGGATAGTACGTCGTGGCGGGGCACCATGAAGGCGGAGTCAGATGACCCCGCCATCAAAGTGACGGCGCGAAAAAATGAAATCCCGATGCCTATTAATATTGACAATTAAATATATGTTTACAACATTGTTCATAAATTGCCCAACCCAGGCGCGGACTTATTTTTTGGCAGATGTAGTGCATAATTAATAATTATAACCATTTTTACCCGCCCGCCCGCAGCGGCGCGAAAAAAATGTATAATTATTGAATTTCATACTGGTTCTATTATCAAAATTTTAAAAAGGGGAGTAAGGAGATGAAGATAGCTGTCTGTCTTAAACAGGTTCCTGACATGGAATCAAAATTCAAAATCCTTGAAGACAAAAAAATCGATGAATCGCAGATCGCTTTCAAAATCAATGATTTCGATAACTACGCCGTCGAAGCAGCCCTCCAGCTGAAAGAAAAGTTCGGCGGAGAGGTCGTAATCGTAACCTGCGGGCCCGATCGGGCAGCGAAGGATATCCGGCAGGCGTTCGCGATGGGCGCGGACTGGGGCATCCATGTGAATGACCCCGCGGTGGAAGCCGGCGACAATTTTGTCGTTGCCTCGACACTGCAGAAAGCAATCGAAAGCATCGGCGGCGTTGAGCTCGTCCTTACCGGCGTACAGGCGGAAGACGACCAGGCCGCGGTGACCGGCGTAACCCTCGCCGACCTGATGGGGTGGCCGCACTGCACCAACGTCAAGAAGCTGGAAGTAAACGGGACGGCCCTCACGGTCAACCGGGAGCTCGAAGGCGGTCTGAACGAAGTGCTTGAAATGAGCGCGCCCGCGGTCCTCACCGTGCAATCAGGTATCAACGAGCCGCGGTACCCGACCCTTCCCGGCATCATGAAAGCCAAGAAAAAACGCCTTGATGTAAAGAAGGCCTCCGACATGGGCGCATCAGCCGCGTCAAAGACCGATTTCATCAAGATGTACTTCCCTGTATCCGAGCACAAGGCGGAGATCATTCAGGGCGACGCCGCGACCGCGGCCGCGAAGCTGGTTGAGAAATTAAAGAACGAAGCCAAGGTGATATAAGGAGGATGCGACAATGGCAAAGATAGTAGCAATAGCTGAACACAGAAACGGTAAATTAACCGATGCCAGCCTCGAGCTCTGCAAAGCGGCGAAAAGCCTGGCCGGGGCGCTCGGATGCGAGCCGGCAGTGGCGATAATGAGCAAAGACGACACGCTGGCGAAAGAAATAGCAAAATACATTCCCCTCGTACTGTCAGTGACGAACGCGGCCCTCGAAGGCTACACCGCTGACGGTTACACCCAGGCCATCAAGGCGGTGGTGGACACCCAGGACGTCAAGGGCGTTCTCATCCCCCATTCGTACGACGGCGTTGACTACGCGGCCAAGGTCGCCATGGCGATCGGCGCCGGCATCGTGTCAAACTGCAACAAGGCCGCCGTTGAGGGCGGAAGCGTTGTGTTCACCCGGAACACCTACAACGGAAAGATCCAGGAATTGAAAAAGGTCAATACCGACAAGTTTGTCGCCACGTTTGAGAAAGGCGCGTTCGACATGGAAGCTGCCGGCGGGGCAGGCACTGTGACCGCCGTTTCGGCGAATATCGCGAATGTTCGCACCAAGTCGAAAGGCATCGTCGAGACCATGGCGGGCGCTGTTGACATTTCCCAGGCCAAGATCATCGTGTCCGGCGGACGCGGATGCAAGGACGCCGACAAGTACAAAGACGTCATCGTCAGCCTCGCGCAGAAGCTGGGCGGCGAGTACGCGGCCTCACGGCCGGTCGTCGACTCCGGCTGGACCGATCCTGCGCGGCAGGTCGGCCAATCAGGAAAGACCGTCGCTCCCGACCTGTATCTCGCATGCGGCATATCCGGCGCCATCCAGCACGTGGCCGGTATGAAGGGATCGAAATGCATCGTCGCCATCAACAAGGACCCGGAAGCCCCCATATTCAACATTGCGATGTATGGTATTGTGGGCGACCTGTTCGAGGTCATCCCGGCAATGAAAGAGAAGCTGTAAGATCGATCGCAACTGAATTCTGGAAAGGGGCTGTCCCGCAAGGGCGGTCCCTTTTTTTGTCCCGGTCCGGCTTCCCGGGTTGATGGGGCGCAGAAGAAGGGAACTGCCATGGGTGGCTTGATTTTCCGCACGATATAAACGCCTTGATTGAACCCGCCGGCCGGTCCATGATGCGGATCATGGACAAGGAGTCACATGAAGACAAATGAGCGGATGTGTCATTGCGGGGGTGCGGCGGCCGGGATGGGGAACACATTGGTCCTGAACATGACGCCCGCAATCGCGGTCAGGCTGAAGAGATGCGTTATGCTGTCATCGGACTGTATGAATTCAGTCGCATAGAGCTCGCCGATGCCGCCCACAAAGATGTCGACGAACCGCGCGACCCTGAACTTGAATGTGACGCCGAGTGTGAACGCGAATTGCGGCTGGTTCATGTAGGGGAGCATGTCGAAATGCTTTTTGTATGACATGAAAATATTGTCGATCCTGGTGTCCGTGTCAACGATCTGCGTGTACTTGATTCCCGCCAGTATGTTGAAAGAAAAGATGGAAGCGTTGAGGGAGACGATAAGGGAGAGCGGCACGCTGATGGACCAGCCGGTTGACATCATCTTGATCGGCATGAGGCTCATCAAGTCAAATGAATACCACTTCCACGACTGCTTCATGGTCATGTCTATGCTGAAGCGGTTGAACCAGAGCCCGGAGTGGATACCGAGGAGATTGTTGAACATTTTTTCAAAGACAAGCCCGCCGCCGTATGCAGGGGCGAATTCGTATCGCATGTGGGATTCGCCATTTTTCCGCTCCCACGCGTTGTATTCGCCGAAGGACCCGGCGATACCGAAAGAGGCGTTCGGCGCGCTCTCTGTTTTTTCAGCGGCGCGCGCCGCTGAGGCCATGCAGGCGAACAGCGCCGCGGATAACAGGATGACGGTCAGATGCTTCATGATAGCACCGGGCGGTTAATTTTTTTCCTCCATGATGCAGGTCCCGTTGAATATCGAGCCGGATTCAATATTCAGGTCCGGGGATATGATGTCTCCGTATGTCTTGCTCTTCTTGAAAAGCTCGATTTTCTTTGTCGCCTTGATCTTGCCGTTGAAGACGCCGCTGTTGTTGACCTCGCTCGCCCTGACGTCGGCGCTCACTTTCGCCTCCCGCCCGACGATCAGCTGTCCGTCCGTCTCGATCCTGCCTTCAAAGGAGCCTTTTATCTTCAGGGAATTCTTGAATTTCAGGCTCCCCTTGAACACGATGTCTTCCGCGATGACGGTGTCGATTTTATTTTCGTCTTCAACTATTTCTTTCAGTTCAGCCATGTGATGTCGCTCTCCGGGATAGTTTGGAAACGGCCGCTGCCGTCCTGTTCCTGCCAGGAAGGTTATAATACCGCGCTTAAAATGTCAATCAAAACACCGCCCGCTCCTGTCGCCAGATGGCCCCGGGCCGGCGCCAGGATGCCCGCGCCTGGTAAAATATTCTTGATTAAAAACGGGCGGTGCCCCATACCTATTTTACCGGAGACCATCATGGAAAAAATATTGGCGCAGGCGGCGGAACTGGGCCGTCTCATACGGGAAACATCGATCTACACGGATTTTGTGAAATTGTCAGAGGCGCTTGCCGCTGACAGCGATTCGTCGCGGCTCCTTGATGATTACGCAACCATTTCCGCGGAGCTGCAGGATCGCCAGGGGAAGGGCGATAGCATCGAACAGTACGAGCTCGAGCAGCTGAAAAGCCTCACTGACATGGTCTCCGCGAACGAGGTCATCATGGGCTATCTCGCCGCCAGGGAAAAATATCTCGGGCTCCTGTCGGGGATACAGGAGCGGCTCACCGAAGACGCGGACGAATGAATATACCGGGGAGTGGAGGCCGCATGCCGGTCTCTGATCCGGGCAACGAGGCATGAACATGAAGAAAAACAGGGAGCTCAATTTTGACCTGAAGCAGGTGCGGTCCTTTCTCGAGGTGCTGAACGAGAACAGCTTCACGCGGGCGTCCCGCAGGCTGAAGGTGGGACAGGCGACGATCAGCCATCACATCGGCCTGCTTGAAAAGGCCCTGGGGGTGAAGCTGATCAACCGCACCGCGCGCGACGTTTCCGTGACCGGCGAGGGGAAGATATTCCATGCCTTCTGCGAACGTCTGATGAAGGGCGTCGAGACGCTGTCTGCCGACCTCGGGCGTGGCGCGGCAGCCGGTATGACCAGGATCGCGGCAAGCACGGTACCGGCCGCCTACATACTGCCGGGCATCCTCGCGTCAGCCGGCAAAAGAGCCCCTGGAATGACCTGCCGTCTGGAGGTGACCGACAGCCGGGAAGCGGTGGAGATGGTGAAGGAAGGCCGGGCGGACATCGGCATAGTGGGAAAGGAATACAAGAACCCGCTCCTCGTGTACACGCCGGTCTGCCGTGACGAGATCGTGCTGGTGGGGCCGGGCCGGTACCCTGACCGGGTCGCCGTGGGGGAGCTTGCCGGCCTGCCCTTTATCATACGGGAAGCCGGCTCCGGTACGAGGAAAACCTGCGAGGACGCGCTGTCCCGCCACGGCATTACGCCGTCGGTGCTCCAGCCGGTGATGGAATGCACGTCAATGGAAGGGATCAAGGAGGCGGTTGCCGCAGGACTGGGCGTATCGTTCATGTCGCGGCTGTCGGTCGCGCGCGAAGTCCGCTTGAAGACGCTCAAAATAATCGAAGTCGAAGGGCTTTTGGTCCAGAGATATTTTTATTTCGTACGCTCTGAAAGCAGGCCGCTCTCCGCGCCTGCCGCTCTTATCCTCGAATTGCTGATTGAACTGGGGAACAAAGAAGGTGACCGTGATGTGCGGACGCCCCGGGCGGAACGTCCGCGCAGAAAATAGTTATACCGCTTTCAGGACTTTTCCCGAACGGATGCACCGGGTGCAGACGTATTTTCTTACCGACTTGCTGTTTTCCAGCACACGGATTTTCTTGATATTTGACTTCCAGATCTTTTTGCTTTTCTTGTTCGAGTGGCTGACGTTGTTCCCTATCTGGATCGACTTGCCGCAAACTTCACATTTAGCCATGGCTGTTTCCTTTCTGCAATAACGGTTGTTTCGTGTTCCGGACAGGCATAGTATATGGCCCGTCACATCACATAATCTGGGTTGACACTATCGTTTTTATGCTGTTTTTTTTCAAGCATTTTATTCGTAATAATTAGAATTAAATGCATTATGTCGCGTTTAAATGATCCCACCTGTCCTTCGAAGTGGGCCCACGCGAACCCCCCCCAGATTCCTCTTTACCCGAGGTCCCTCTTCAGAGGTTAGTAGAAAATTGTCTTGAAAAAATGCTGTCCTCTGATGTAATAATCACCGTGGAGCCATTCTTGTCGGCTTTCATGAATTTTTCTTAATTTTCACGACGCGAGCAACCCTTCGACAGGCTCGGGGTAAAAATTTGAAGCTACTGTCCGGCGCTTTTCTGCCGGAAGGGGCCTTGCGTGCTCCGGGACAGGTACAACAGATACTACGCATTGTGTCCCTGTGGCTGGTACCCGTAAGGGGGCAGGCTCCCGGGAAATGAATAAATCGGCTTTTTTTACATAACCGCGGTGTTTTCACTGATCATGGATTTTTCTTCGAAGCGGTTTCTATCAGTGGGTATAACGGGCGTTATAGTATTATGCGGATCATTCCGGTTAGCCGGCAAGGCGGCAGAATGACACGTGAAATAATACCGCAGCATGTATGTGACGGCAGGTTGTAACATAAATCCGATCCGGGAACCTGATAGTATATAAGCATTGTCGCCACGCATTTTGAAGTACCTGTGCAGCCAATCAATATCTGTATTTGTTCGATCCCCGGTTATACCGGGAGCGGGTCGCTGTTTTCCCGGGAGGTTACATGAAAAAGCAATACACCCCTGAACTGTTCAAGACTATTTCAGATGAATGGAACAGATTGCTCGGTGCTGATACCGGGATTGAATCAATCAGGAAAGAACTGCTGCATCATATCAACCACAGGCATTTTTATTCCTATTCGGACAGGGATAACGATATTCACGATCTGGACCTTGTCGTCATACGCGACTGTGCAAGGGTATGGCGCGGGCTGCTCCATCACCGCAGCGAAAGGCTCGCGGGCTTCAGTGTGCTTGAACAGCTGATCAATGCCGTGAAGGGAAAGCCTGACAGGTCACTATCCGAAGGTTTCTGGGCCGAACTGTACCACCTTGTCCGGGGGATCGAAGGTAAATTCAGGTTTCATGAAAAGGCATTATTTTCATTTTCCGATACTGCCGGACTGAAGGGGCGTGACGCGGCGATCGTCCGTTCGTCGGAGCTTGACCTGATGCATAAACACCTGGCCGATCGGATGATCCTTTACAGGTCGGGCCTTGAACCTGAAGTAGAGAGCAGGCGTGGTGAAAGGGTCAGGAGGATACTGAACGCTGCCGGGGGGAGCGGCCCTGACTGGAATGATTGGCACTGGCACCTCCGCAACATCGCGCGTGACAGCAGTACCCTTTCCGGGTACACGGATCTCAGCACTGTTGAACAGGAAAATATTGAGAGGACCTGCGCTGCGGGCATCCCTTTCGGCGTTACCCCCTATTATGCGTCACTTTTCCAGTCGCCGGACAGTGGTGAAGACATTTCTGTCCGCGCCCAGGTGCTGTTTCCGGGAAGCTATATTGATTCATGTGCAGGCAGCAGGGAAGGGTATGCCGAGGACTTCATGCTCGAAGGGGACACCTCCCCCGAGGATCTTGTCACAAGACGCTACCCGGGGATTGTGATACTCAAACCGTATAATTCCTGCCCGCAGATATGCGTTTACTGCCAGCGAAACTGGGAGATTAAGGGTCCGCTCGAGGAGGGCTCAATGGCGGGCGATGAGCAGGTGTCCGCGGCGATAAACTGGATAAGGGAACACGAGGCCATAACAGAGGTGCTGATAACAGGTGGCGACCCCCTAGTCCTGTCGGATTCAAGGCTGCGGGAAATGCTTGCCGAACTTGCGGACATTCCCCATGTTGAAAGAATCCGGATCGGGACACGAACGCCTGTCACCCTTCCAATGAGGTTTACTGACAGTTTATGCGATATGCTTGCTTCATTCAGACAGCCCGGCAGAAGGGAGATTGCCCTTATGACGCACATACAGCACCCGCTGGAGCTTACTCCCGATCTTTGCGCAGCGGTGGAAAAACTGAAAAGCCGTGGTATTTCGGTGTACAACCAGCTCGTATTCACATTTTTTATATCAAGGAAGTTCGAAGCAGCAAGGCTGCGAAGCCTCATACGGTTGTGCGGTGTTGATCCATATTACTCGTTTTATCCTAAAGGCAAACTTGAGACCGCCGATTACCGCGTGCCCATAGCGCGAATGCTTCAGGAGCAGAAGGAGGAGTCGCGCCTTATGCCCGGACTTTCCCGTACCGATGAACCGGTCTATAATGTGCCCGGACTCGGTAAAAACAACCTGAATGCCTGGCAGAACAGGGACCTTATATCAATCAGGAGGAACGGCGCTCGTGTCTATGAATTCCATCCATGGGAGAAGAAGATTGCCGATCAGAGGACATACGTGGGCGAGGATATTCCTTTGCTTGATTATCTTTCAAGGCTTGAAAAATATGGAGAGGATGTTTCAGACTATCAAAGTATATGGTACTATTTTTAAAGCAGGCATTGAAGTGATGATCGCAGGAGGGCGCCCCTCTCATGCCGGGCGCACGGGTCCCGGACAGCTTCGCGGAAATTATGTTGACATTCATGGAAAAGGGGATTCACTGAACGTGTCATGACGGGAAAAACCATGGAAGAATTTACTCGGACCATAGTCGCCTACAAAATATTCGGCAATTCTTTGCTGCAGATCGCCCTCGCTGCCGGCGTGCTGCTCGTCGCGCTTGCCGCGGTGTCAGTGGTGAAGCGTCTTTTTGAAAAACGCTCGTCTCGCGCCGCTGAGGGTGAAAAGCCTACATTCTCTCTCAGGATGCACCGTATGCGGAGATACTCTTTTCCGCTGGCATACACCGTCCTTGCATATCTGGTGCTGACAACTATCCTGACCGTGCCGGCGCGGCATGGAAAAAACCTCTACATCGCATTTGTCATAATCGTGTCGATTTTTGCGTTGCGGCTGGTGTCCTTCATCATAAAGGATTCGCTGAAGGCATACCTGCTGAGACGGGACAAGGAGAGAGATGCCGCAAGAGTAGAAAAGAGCATCTCCGGCATATCCACCTTTATCAATATCATTGTCTGGTCCGTCGGCTTCATATTCATAATCGATAACATCGGATTCAACATCTCGGCCATCGTCACCGGTCTCGGCATCGGAGGCGTTGCAATCGCCCTGGCTTCCCAGACGGTCCTCCACGATCTTTTCAGTTATTTCGTGATATTTTTCGATGAGCCGTTTAAAATCGGCGATTTTATCATCATAGACGACAAGATGGGGACCGTTGAAAAAATCGGAATCAAGACGACCAGGATCCAGAGCCTGAGCGGAGAGCAGATCGTCATTTCGAATGCCAGCCTGACCAACGGCAGGATCCATAATTACAAGAGAATGGAAAAGCGGCGGGTGGTGCAGAATATCGGCGTCGTCTATCAGACGACACCCGAGCAGATCGAAGCCATACCGCACATCGTCAGGAAGATAATAGATTCGACCAGCGGCGTCCAGTTTGATCGGACGCATTTCAAGGAATACGGCGATTCGGGACTGATCTTCGAGATCGTGTATTATATTATGATGCCGGATTTTAACTACTATATGGACAGGCAGCACGAGATCAATCTTGAGATATTCCGAAAATTCAGCGAAATGAAGATAGGTTTTGCCTATCCGACACGCACCATTTTTATCGAAAAAAATTGACGGCCACATTGAGCATCCGTATGTCAGGTCCTGTCCAAGGAGCAACGCGCATGAAAGCACTCGCACACGCCATCATATGTCCCCTGCTCATTCTGTTGATGACGCTCGCGGGGGGCGCAGGATGGGCTTCCGGTTCCCGCCATGATGACGCATATCGCTCGATCATGGAGAAGAAGATGATCCGCATCGGCATCTCAAAAGACTACCCGCCGCTGAATTTCAACGCGGGAGAGCGGGGCGTGGAAATTGAGCTGGCGCGCGGGCTCGCAGAGTTCATGGGCGTGCGGTTTGAGCTGGTGCCGCTCGAGATAAGCGAATATGCCGAGGCACTCGGGAAGCGGCGCGTTGACGTGGTTATCGGCGGGTTTTCGCGCAATCTCAACCGTGCGCGCACGGTATGGTTCTCCGAGCCGTATCTTGCCGTAACGCCTGGTGTGCTTGCCGACATACGCTCGCTGCCGAAAACAAGTTTTGGCGATCGATTCGAGCAGAAGCCGATAGCGACCATCTGGGACCTGAAGCGGGTCCCGGGGTTCCGATTCGCAGTGAAAAAGGGGAGCGCCTACGAGCATCTGCTCCTGACTGAATTTCCCGACATGCCGCGCACGGTCGTCGCAACGAACGAGGAGGGCGTCGCCCTGTTGAACAGACGCGATGTTGACGGCTTCGTGCACGATTCGCTCTTTCTCGACTATTACTTCGCGAGCAGCGCCCGTCTCAGGAACGCGTTTCTCCTTCTCTCCGGTGGGAGCCGCATCGAGAGCATATGCGTCGGTCTGCCGTTCGGCGACGCGGTGCTGAAAAACCAGGTTGACGTGTTCATACGTGAAACCGTCAGGCTCGGCCATATTGAAAAGTGGCTCGAAGAGCATTCGAAAAAGCAATAGGGTCGTTTTCCATGAAGCGCTTTCTCCTCATCCTGATGATCGTGGCGGCGCCGGCGGGACTTGCCGGATCGCCGCTGGGCTCATACCTGGACAGGATCGACCTGTCGGGCTATCTCCGCCTGCGCGTGTGGAACATCGCGGGAAGGACGCACGTGCCTGACAAGCTGCCGTCACTGCCCACGTACCGCACCATAAACTATATCGATCTCAATTTGCGGAATCGCATCAACCTGTCGGTCATTCCGGAGATCGAAGTGCGCACGGTCTTCGACATCGATTCCTTTTTCGGCAAGGGGGCCGCCTCGATCGATACAGGCTCCGCGAGCTTCATCCCGCGCGACGTGTACGCGGTATTCAGGCCGTTCGAGGGATCGGAGCTGATGATCGGCCTGGAGCCGTTCAGCCTTCCCGGCGGATATATCCTTGCGCGCGATGCGACAGGGATTCAGTATTCCCATTATTTTTCAGGCAGCGGGGCGAGCGTCTATGCCGCGTACATCCGTGCGTTCGATAACGCGAACGACACCCTGGGGCAGGGGTCTGATGCGCCCCGCTACCAGTGGGACAATATCTTCTATCTCGGATCGCGGTTCGCCATCGGCTCGATTGTGACCGGCGAGGCCTATTACGCATACCAGAATGACATGTACGCGGCCTCCCATTTCAATCTCGATGCGCTGAAGGTCCGGTACAATCCCTTCACCCGCTCATTCGAATTCGACATGATCGATATCCTTGACGATCCGTCGGGCGACGGGCGGAAGTGCTCCCTGCACTGGATCGGCCTGCACGTCCGGGCCGTCACCGGAAACTGGTTCGTCCGCCTGGGGGGGATCTTCAATGCAGGTATCCTGCGAACCCGCACGCGTCTGTATACTTTCAGGCGGACGCTGGTAACGGCGGGCCTCCTGGAGTTCGAAACGGGCTATGACAACCGTGATATCGTGGTTTCCGTGATCGCCGAAGGAGCGACCGGGGATCCCGACGACCGGAACGCGGGCATCTCCTTCCAGGACATCAAGGGATCCCATGATTTTTCGCTCATCGCGGTCGATTCAACCGGCGGCCTGGCGCTCAGGGGAAGCGGCGAGTCACAGTGGTATGGCCTGTACGGGTGCGGGCTGAAGATCAAATACGCTCTGCTGGACGCCCTCATCATACAGCTCAAGCTGCTCCATTTCGGCACCACCAAAACGCTCTACTGGAGGGGCCGTGGCACGACCTGGTTCGGAGACGAGATCAACCTCCTGGCAGAGTTCAGCTTCCGCAACATTCTTTCGATCTTCTGCACCGCAGGGGGCTTCCTGCCGCAGCGGGCATACAACGCCCTTGACGGCATGAGCAACACCTATCGTAACGTTTTCCCGACATACCTGTACAGCCCCTTTCTGCGGGATCTGGACAACCACGCTTCCCGGAGCATGATATTTGAGGTCATGCTGGGAGTCAAGGTCGGCTACGACTGAGTGTCGCTAAAAAATATAAAGCCGCTGCCCGGCGCTTTTTCTGCCGGATCGGGCGTGAATTAAGAGGAAACAGATTCCCTGGAAATAATCTGCGGCGCTTTCATCTTTTTGTGACTTGTTATTCATTTATACAAGCCGGCGTACTCCCAACCAGATATCATGCGGATTGCATGTATTGATAATCGGGTACCCTGGTTTTTACTTTCCCACAACCGTTTTGAAATTTTATAGTATCATTGGCGCTCATGGGTGGCATTTTTCTTTGCAAAAATATTTTAAAAAAATCATCGGGACATAAAATTATGGCACGAATTACGCTTGACGTATTTATACGGAGCTAATTCGATTGAATGTGTTGACACGGCTTGTTCGTGATCCAACTTATTTGTCCCGCGAAGAATAGTATTGCGAGTATTGTTTTAAAATATAAAAGTATTCAGAACTGTCTCGCAGTATCCAGATTTATTTATGAACCGTCAGGATGCATTCACAGACCTGGACGGAGCGGATGAAGCCAGCACGAAGACGTACGGTCGCGGGAATCACAATTAATAACTTCATTTTCAATTCAATTATTATTTATAACTGCGATATAACATGCAACGGCTGTTTTTCTGGTACCTGCTTTGATAATTCAGCAGAGAGACGGCGAATACCTTGAATTCGGGATGATGTTGAACAATTAAGAGGTCGGGTTATGAGTGAAGCAATACTGAATCTTGAAGGCAAGAGCCACCGTTTGCCGGTTGTGGAAGGCACTGAAAAAGAGAAGGCCGTCGATATTACCTCGTTAAGAGAATTAACCGGGTATATTACGCTTGATCCCGGATATCAGAACACTGGATCGTGCCTGAGCTCGATCACGTATATAGACGGGGAACAGGGCATTCTGCGCTACAGGGGATACCCGATCGAACAGCTTGCGGAACGGGCCAGCTTTACCGAGACATGCTTTCTGCTCATGTATGGGAATCTGCCGCGGGAGGAGGAGCGCAAGGCCTTTTCGGCGAAGCTTACCGAGAGCTCGATGATTCATGAAGACATGGTCCGTTTTTTTGACGGGTTTCCCTCCTCGGCGCATCCCATGGCGATACTGAGCACAATGGTGAACGCACTTTCCGTTTATTATCCCTATTTTTATACGGAAGACTTCATGAGCCAGACGTTTGACGCAATGGCCACGCGTCTGATCTCAAAAATACGCACCATCGCCGCGTATTCATATAAGCATTCCATGGGCAAGCCGTTTGTGTATCCCAAGCATGATCTGCGGTACTGCGGAAATTTTCTACACATGATGTTTGACAGCCCCGTGAAACCGTACGAGGTCCATCCGGAGATCGAAAAAGCGCTCAATGTCCTCCTCATCCTTCACGCGGACCACGAACAGAACTGCAGCACCTCGACGGTGCGGCTTGTTGGCAGCAGCTTGGTCAATCTGTATTCTTCTATCTGCGCCGGGATATGCGCCCTGTGGGGGCCGCTCCACGGCGGAGCAAACCAGCACGTGATCGAGATGCTCCAAAACATCCTGGATGAAGGAGTATCGATCAAACAGTATATGGAGAAGGCGAAGGATAAAAAAGATAAATTCAAGCTTTTCGGTTTTGGCCACCGCGTTTACAAGAACTACGATCCGCGGGCCAGGATTCTGAAAGAGCACTGCGGGATACTTTTCAAAAAGTTCAACATCAAGGAACCGCTCATTGATATTGCCATGGAGCTTGAGCAGGCGGTCCTTAACGATGATTATTTTGTCGAGCGCAAGCTCTATCCGAACATCGACTTTTACAGCGGGATTCTCTACAGGTTAATGGGCATTCCTACGGACATGTATCCGGTCATGTTTGCGATCGGCAGGATGCCTGGATGGATAGCGCAGTGGAAAGAGATGCATGATACCGTGCCGTTTAAAATTGGCAGGCCGCGCCAGATTTATACCGGCAGCACCCTGCGCGATTACGCCGAGATTGACAAGCGGTAATGCTGTATGATTGTTGTCATCACGGGTGTTTCGCTGTCGTGGTACATCAACGAAAGTTGCATCAACAATTTTCCCTGATTATGCCGTCAAATTCGCTTTGTCCAATTGCCGGTTGGATTTCCTGAGTACCCTCCGGGCGATGCCGTGTTCTTCGGGTCGTTCAATCTCATCAAATAATCCGCACTGTTTCATGCTCCCGCCTTTTTTGCTTGATTTCTGTGGACCGGTAAAACAGGGCTCCCTCTCAGTACATGCAAGGACTCTATCCGGTGATTTTTTTACCGGAGCGGGCGTGTTTTAAAAGGGTGCAGGTACCACCGATACGACGCATTGCGCCCTCAGGGCCGTTGCTTGCGGGGGGCGGATTCCTATAAAGCGAAGCGTATGACGTATTTAGTCCCCTCGCCGGTGCTGACCTCAATCGATGCGTTCAGCTGCTGGGCCAGGGCCCTGATGATCTGCATGCCCATGGTCTTTGTGCCGCCACTCTCCATAATCGTGTGCTCCATGCCGGGGCCGGAGTCTGCGATGACCAGGTCCATCATGCCGTCGGACATGGACATCCGTATGTCGATGCGGCAGGGGCCCGTGTCCCTGCATGCGTGCTTGATGGAGTTCGTAAGGATCTCGTTGATCATGATGCCGCAGGGGACCGCCTGGTCGATGGGCAGGTTGATCTGCTCGAGATCGGTGATGACCTGGATATCGTCGGGCGATTTTAAGAAGAGCTGGATGATCTCGTCCATCAGCTCGGTTACGTAGGCGGCCATGTCGATGCGGGTGAAGTTGTCGGCACGATACAGCTTTTCGTGTATGAGGGCTATGGAATAGATCCGGCTGATCGCGTCGTCGATGGGATGCCGTGCGGCCGGTTCGTCGATGGTCTGGGCCTGCATGTTCAGCAGGCTGGAAACGATCTGCATGTTGTTCTTGACGCGATGATGGATCTCCCTGAGCAGGACGTTCTTTTCCCTGAGCGACTCGTTGATGGCCTCCTGCGACTTGATCAATTCCCCGTTCTGTGCCTCAAATTCCTCATTGGTGGCGGTCAGCTCCTCCATGGTGGCTTCGAGCTCCTCGTTCGTCGCCGCGAGCTCCTCGTTTGTCGCAGCGAGCTCCTCGTTGGCGCGCGCCAGGTCTTGCCTGCTCTCCTCGGAGTGCTCCAGCGCGCTCCTGTTGATCGAAAACAGGTTGTATGAGAATATCGCCGCGGCCAGCGCCGCGATCGCGATATCGCCGAGGAAATCGATCGTTTCGGTGGGGGAGAGGCCCGGCATCACGAATTTTACGAAGAGTACGGCGGCCAGCACCGTTATCGCCGAATAGGCCGGGATGAGCAGGGCGCGCCGGGTTATGACCAGGGGGCTCATCGAGAGTATCGCGATCAGCACCGCTATCGTATCAAGGCGTTCGAGCGGTCCGCTTTTATCGACAATGATGATTGACCACATCAGGAGCTGTGTTGCGATAAAAAAGAGATGTGCCCCGATCGAAAAGCGGCCGATGGCGATCAGGAATATAACGGATAGATAGACAAAAAAAATGAACACCAGCGGCGCGATGATCGGCCAGTAGATCGCGTGGCCGTACACCGCCTTTGTGAACGTCAGGTACATGTTGTAGGCGATGATAAAGGGGATGATAACGACGGCTGCGATGCAGACGCGCAGAAGGAACCTGGCCTTGAGCTTGATGATATGGTCCGAATCCCGGTATCTGTCAAGCAATCGCTCAAACAAGGCGGCCATGTTTTACCTCTCGCCATGGAGTACTGATTCTGGATCGCTCAACAATATGAGAAGCACAGGAATAATTCAACACTTATTTTTATCTGCCGACAGGGTCCGAATTTAAAACTCTGCCCGGCGTTTTTTCTGCCGGAGGCGGCTTGCTTTGAGAGGGGGACGGCTTCATATAAAACGCATAGTGTTACTTGGGCCGGTACCCATGAGGGGCAGATTTATGTAACGCTATGGTTTCCGCATATTCCCGCAAGCCCCTTCCGGGGCCAGGGGGAATATATTTCACTTGACGGTTGCCGCGTACCTGCCTGTAGAATGTCAGTAATTATTCCAATATACACCGGATACAACCCAAATGAAGATAACGAAAAGCACTAAAGCGCCCGACGCGTTGAAGATGTCTCCCGGCATCCTCAAGGTATTCAAAAAGCACAACCTCTACTGTCCCGGCTGCAAGGGAATAGGCGAGGACACTATAGAAAAGATAGCGATCTGCAAGGGCATGGACGTTCAGGCGTTCGTTGATGAGCTGAACGCCGCCCTGGATTGAAATGGCAGGCGTCAGGATCATTGCCGGCGACATGAAGGGGCGCCTGGTCCCTTTCGATAATCGTGCTTTCGACAATGCCGATATCACCCCCCAGAAGGTCAAGGGCGCCGTGTTTTCCATGATCGGGGAATACCTGCACGGCACGGGGTTCCTCGATCTTTACGCCGGCTCGGGCCAGATCGGCCTCGAGGCGCTGAGCAGGGGCGCCGACCCGGTGGTCTTTGTCGAATCCGACGCCAGGCGCTGCCAGTTCATCAAATCATTCACCGAAGGGATCGGGATCGAAGCCGGGCCCCTGGTGCTGCGGATGACGGCGGAGCGGGCCATCCCTTACCTGAAGTCAAAGCGCATGCAGTTCCGGCATATCTTTCTCGATCCTCCCTACGCGAAAGAGAGGGGCGGCGTGCTCCTTCACCGTGAAATCATCGGGAACATCTGCGAGGCCGGCATCCTCGCGGAAGGCGGGAACATCATCATCCAGCATTTCAGCGGGAATGTCATGGAAGAGGAGCTGGCGCGGTGCCGCCTGAAGGCCACAAGGATTTACGGGCGCACGGCGCTGTCAGTGTATGTCTGATTATTAATTGGATGTAAAATAACAGCGGTCCGCGGGTCATTTTGCACCGGAAACCCCAATATTGGAAAATAAATCCCGTATAATTCTTGACGTATCCCGGCGGTGACGCTTGTTATCGTATTGATACCATGTTGCATAACAGGCAGGTCGAAATGGATACCAGCGAGAAGACAACCACGAATTTCATCAAGGACATCATAGACGAGGACCTCAAGAGCGGCAAGAACGGCGGCCAGGTGGTGACGCGGTTCCCGCCGGAGCCGAACGGGTACCTCCACATCGGCCACGCGAAATCGATATGCCTCAACTTCGGCCTCGCGAAGCAGTACGGCGGGCGCTGCCACCTCCGCATGGACGACACCAATCCCGAAAAGGAAGACGTCGAGTACACCGACTCCATCATCAACGACGTGAAGTGGCTCGGCTTTGACTGGGGAACGCACCTCTACTACGCGTCCGACTACTTCGGGCAGCTGTACGAGTGGGCGGTGCTCCTCATTAAAAAAGGGCTCGCCTATGTCTCCGATATGACCCCTGAAGAGGTGTCCGCGACCAGGGGCGGCCCCACCTGGCCGGGGCAGGAGGACCCGGGCCGGAAGAGGAGCGTGGAGGAGAACCTCGACCTGTTCGCGCGCATGCGCGCCGGCGAGTTCCCCGACGGCACCCGGATCCTGCGCGCGAAGATCGACATGGCGGCGCCGAACATCAACATGCGCGACCCGGTCCTGTACCGCATCAAGCACGATGAGCACCACCGCACCGGGAACACGTGGTGCATCTACCCGATGTACGACTTCGCGCACGGGCAGTCGGACTATATAGAGGGCATCACGCATTCCATATGCACGCTCGAGTTCGAGGTGCACCGGCCGCTCTACGACTGGTTCCTTGACCAGATCGCCGAACCCGGCAGGGCCCGGCCGCGCCAGATCGAATTCGCGCGCCTTAGCCTCTCCCACACGGTGATGAGCAAGCGGAAGCTCCTCGAGCTCGTCAAAACGAATTTCGTACGGGGGTGGGACGACCCGCGCATGCCCACCATCTGCGGCCTGCGGCGCCGGGGGTACACGCCGGAATCAATCCGTGATTTCGCCGACCGGATCGGCGTCGCCAAGGCGGACAACGTTGTCGAGATGGCGCTGCTCGAGCACTGCGTGCGGGAAGACCTGAACCGTCGCGCACCGCGCGTCATCGGCGTCCTGGACCCGCTGAAGGTGGTCATAGAAAATTATCCCGAGGGAACAACCGAGGAATTTGAAGCGGTCAACAATCCGGAGGACGAAAGCATGGGCAAGCGCACGGTGCCGTTTTCGCGCGTCCTCTACATCGAGCGGGACGATTTCCGCGAGGAGGCGCCGCCGAAATTCTTCAGGCTCGCGCCCGGGAAGGAAGTCAGGTTCAAGTTCGCCTACTATATCACCTGCACCGGCGTCGTGAAGGACGACAGGGGCGAGATCATCGAGGTGCGCTGCACGTATGACCCCGCGACGCGGGGCGGCTGGTCGCAGGACGGCAGGAAGGTCAAGGGGACCATCCACTGGCTTTCCGCCGAACACGCGGTCCCGGCTGAAGTGCGGCTTTACGAGCGTCTCTTTACCGTCACCGAGCCGGAAAATTCGAAAGAGGCCGAGGACTACCGGACCCTCCTGAACCCCGATTCCATGAAGGTGCTCGACCGCTGCCTCGTGGAGCCGTCCCTCAGGGGAGCGAAGCCGGGAGAACGGTACCAGTTCGAACGTCTCGGCTATTTCTGTGTTGACCCGGATACCACGCCCGGGAAGACGGTGTTCAACCGCACGGTCACCCTGAAGGACTCGAAGGGGAAGGAGTGATCATTTCCCGAGGTATTCGATCGTCAGATCCTGTATCGCCGAAATGGCGCGAAGATAGGGAAGGGGCGCCTCGGCCCTGAGACTGTGCTCCGTCAGTGCGATATACCGGTTGTAGCGGTTTTCGCCGGGCCTGGTCGCGTCAACAAGTCGCCATCCGCCGTTCCAGTAGGCTTCGGCCCACATGTGATAGGCAAAGACGTTCCTCCTGCCGAGGAATTCATCGGTACAATACATCCCGACGATCGCGCGGGCGGGTACGCCGAGTTTTCGTAATAGCGCAACTGCCAGTACGCTGTGCTCCGTACAGTCTCCCCGCCTCATGCGGTATACCCGCGCCGCGGGCGCCAGCGGTATCCCGAGGGTCTTCTCCCTGATATGTCCGTACACGAAGCTCTCAACGGCGCGGACCGGGTCGGCGCCGCCCCTGAGCCGCGCCGCTGCCCCGGCGATTTCAGGCGAGGAGAGGCTCAGGAACCTGGTGTCGCGAAGGTAATCCGCGCGGTTGTCCAGGCGTTCAACGCCTGCCGCGGGGGCGCCGGCCCGTATCACAACGGTTTTTTTCCCGTCCTCGGCTGACCGGCTGATCACCTTCTGGTGCCGGTTCCCGATCAGCGTGAAGTCCGTGTCGGACGACGTGATCCGGTAGCGGGACGTGTCACTGCGGTAAATTTCATCCTTGAAGTTTTTCAGGTCAACGGTATAGCGGAAGGGGTCGAGGGAGAAGGATATCCCCGGGAGAAGGGCGAGCAACAGGATGAGGTAGAGCGATCGTTGTACCATCGGTTTGCCGTGGCAGCCGTGCGCGGGACAGCGGGGGCGCATCATTCAAGTATCAACTCAAGCCGGTTGTTCAGCATGGTGATTACGGACTTGTGCACGACCCCCTTCCTGTCTATATACGAATCGATATTTTTAAGGTTCTCGATTGATGTGCCCAGGTGTATCAGCTCCATGGTTTTGCCGTTGACCGTTACCTGCTCGGTTCCGAACACCTTGACCATCATCAGCACCGGCTCTTCCGTGTCGACTGACGGTTCGTAGACATGGTTCCTGACCACCGTCCCGTCCTTGAAGCCGCTTTTTATCAGCTCGCCCATGAAATAATTACCCTCGATGATGAAGGGCCTGCCTGTCGTGATGCGTATTTTAGAGTCCCCGGTATCGAGTTCGACCCTGTTTCCGCTGAATGTTGCGATGGTGACGGCCTCGTGGGCCTGTCCCTCCTGCAGGGTCGTGCTGCGCACCTCCAGGCTGACCGGCCTGAAATCGAGCGTCTCCGTGGTGACCTGTCGTACGGTGTTCCGCACATATCCCGCGTTCATATCCATGTCCATGGTGGAGACGTACCGGTTGTTCGTGACCGTGTTCGTGACAACGGCCTTCCCGATGTCCGCGCCGTTTACCAGGAGGCGGTACTTCCATGAGCCGGTCGGTATCGACGAGGGTTTCCCGCCGCACGCGCCGGCAGCGACAAGTAAGAGCATGATGACGGATGCGAGTTGTTTCACGGTGCACCTCCGCAGCGACGGTACCGGGCCCGGGGCCGCTACCTGCAATATTTTTCAAAGCAGTATTCGACCCGCTTCCTGCACCTGTCGAAGCCGATGAGGGGCATTGCCTGGTCGAGCTCCGGGCCTTTCTGCCGCCCGGTGATTATCGCCCTGAGGGGCATGAAAAGGCTTTTGCCTTTCAGGGACGTGGCTTCCTTGACGCGGGCGACAAGGGATGCGGCGAAATTGTCCGCCGTGAGCCCTGAGCCGAAGAGGGCGTGCGCCGCCGCGATAACCTTCTTCGCGTCCTCGCTCCGGAGCATCGCATCGGCTTCCGCGTCCGGCTCGGCCACCTCGTCAAGGAAAATGCCGACCAGGGGGCCGATGTCCGTGAGGAGTTCGCACGACTTCCTGAGCACGGAAACGATATCAGCCAGGTGCTTCCGGTCTATCGTTGCCGGGTCGTACCCCGCGGCGGCGATATGCGGCACGAACAGGTCGGCGAGCGGGCCGACCGGGTACTCGCGTATGTACATGCCGTTCATCCATTTGAGCTTCTGGAAATCGAATATCGGCGCGTTCTTTGACAGCTTTTTCAGGTCGATCTGGCTTATGATCGCGTCAAGGGGAAGGATCTCCTCGCCTGATTCCGACGCCCAGCCGAGCATCGCCATGTAGTTCATGAGCGCTTCAGGAAGGTACCCCTGCCTGCGGTACATCTCCACCGATGTGATGCCGTGCCGCTTGGAGAGCTTGGAGCGGTCGGGCCCCATGATGAGGGGCAGGTGCGCGTATTCCGGCTCGTTCAGGCCGAGGGCGCGGGCCACCAGGAGCTGCTTCGGCGTGTTGGAGAGGTGGTCATCGCCGCGTATCACCAGGCTTATGTTCATGAGGGCGTCGTCGATGATGACAATATAGTTGTACACCGGCACGCCGTCGGACCGTACGATGATGAAGTCGCCGCCGATGTTGCTGCTGTTGAATTCGACGGGGCCCTTGATCATGTCCTGCACGACCACCGATACGTTGTCCGGCACCTTGAACCGCACGGTCGGCTTCCGGCCCTGGGCCTCGAGCTCCCTGCGCTCCTCCGCGGTAAGGTTCCTGCACCTGCCGCTGTAGGTGTAGGATTCGGTTTCGCCGGAGGCGCCTTTCTTCGTGCTCTCCAGCTCTTCCTTCGTGCAGTAGCAGTAGTAGGCGTTGCCCTGGCTGATCAGCTTCTCGGTGTAGGCGCGGTATATGTCGAAGCGCTCGGACTGGCGGTAGGGCCCGAACGCGCCCCCCCGGTCGGGACCTTCGTCCCAGGTGATGCCGAGCCAGGAGAGGTCCTGGTATATGGATTGTTCCGATTCAAGGGTGCTCCGCTCCATGTCGGTGTCCTCGATGCGGAGCACCATGGTCGCCCGGTTTTTCCGGGCGATAAGATAGTTGGCGATGGCCGTGCGCGCATTGCCCACGTGTAGAAACCCGGTGGGGCTGGGTGCGAATCTGACTCTCATGACAGGCTCCTTGCTCAGTAATCGTACAGGTTGGTCGATGGTTTGCCGGAGACGATCTCCCTGGCGTCCCGCTCGAGCCGGTTGACGAGCTGCTGTATCTTGTCAACCGTTTCCTCGGCGTAGAGCACCTTGTCGCACCGGGTGCATTTGAACGCGGGTATATTATCGATGATGAGCGAGAAGTGCTTCTTGCTGACGCGATACGAGCTTTTCCCGTCTATGAGGGCGCCGCCGCACTCGCAATTCATTGGATGTCTATCCATAGGACCTCCCTCCATTGGAATTCGTCCCGGCCGGAGAAGGCGTGCACGCGCGCGCCGAAGGATGTTGCCCGATCTCAACGCATTCAATGATTGCTAACGCGGACTGATCTCATGTTGAAAATAGCAGATGTCGCGGGCCGCCGCATCCGGTACAATTACTTCTATAGCTGACAGGGAATTCTGATGTCAAGATATAATTTCTTGACAAATCCAATTTGTTTCCCCGTGATTTGTCAATACGGGCATCGGCGGATATTCCGGCGGTCTGCCGATTATCATGGTGGAGCGTCTCAATGGACAGGGAAATGGACAGGGCGGTTGAGAAGATCCTGAATGCGGGGTACGTGATAGCCCTTACCGGCGCCGGCATTTCAACTGAAAGCGGCATCCCGGACTTCAGGAGCGCCGGTGGCCTGTGGGAAAAGTACAATCCCGCCGAGTACGCCACCATCGAGGCGTTTCGTTCTGACCCGGGAAAGGTGTGGCGGATGCTCTTCGACATGGTGGACATCACCGTGAACGCACGGTACAATGCAGGCCATGCCGCCCTGGCCGAGCTTGAGAAGATGAACATCCTCCGCTGCATCATCACCCAGAACATCGACAACCTTCACCAGGAGGCGGGGAGCGCCAACGTGATAGAATACCACGGGAACGTGAGCCGGCTCGAATGCCTCCACTGCGGCGCCGACTATGACAAAAACGAATTCGATGCGGCAGCCCTCATTCAAAAAAAGATCCCGCCGGTATGCAGGAAGTGCGGTGATATCCTGAAGCCCGCGGTCGTCCTTTTCGGCGAGCTGATACCGGAAGAGGCCACGGTCGTTTCACTGGACGCGGCGCGGAAGGCCGACGTGGTCCTGGTCGTCGGCACCTCGGCCGTGGTCTATCCGGCCGCGAACATCCCGCTCGTCGCCAAGCAGAACAGGGCGGTCATCATCGAATTCAACACCGAGCGGACGGCCCTCACGAATTTTGCGACGGACATATTCATCCAGGGCATGGCGGGCAAAACGCTGCCCGAGATGGTGCGATGCCTGAAAGCGGCCATGTAGGTGCCGGTTTGGAACGGATCAGGGTATTACCCGACATCGTCAAGAAGAAGATCGCGGCGGGCGAGGTGGTGGAAGGCCCGTTTTCGGTGGTCAAGGAGCTTGTGGAAAACTCGATCGACGCCGGCGCGGGGCGGATCGACGTGCAGGTGGCCGAAGGGGGCCTGAAAAAAATAGCGGTGCGCGACGACGGCCGGGGCATGTACCGCGATGATATCGCCCTCGCCGTGGCGGAGCACGCCACCAGCAAGATTGAAGACATCCATGACATAGAGCGCATCAGCTCGTACGGGTTCCGCGGCGAGGCCCTCTCAAGCATATCCTCGGTTTCGCGGCTTGCCATCCTCTCGCGGCGCGCGGAAGAAGAGACCGGCGGCCGGCTCACCGCGTCTGACGGGAACGTGCAGGTCGCCGACTTCAACGGGCCTGCCGGCACCGCGGTGATTGTCGAAAACCTGTTTTACAATGTGCCGGCGCGCAAGAAGTTCCTCAAGTCCGCCCGCACCGAGCTGCGCCTGATACGGGAAGTCCTCATAAAGACCGCCATTCCCCATCCCGAAATCGCGTTTTCCCTGGATGTGGACGACACCCGGCAGGTAACGCTTCCCCGGGCGGCGACGATCGATGAGCGCCTCGCGCAGGTGTACGGAAGCGGCATCATGAACGACCTGTACCATGAAACGCTCCATGATCTCAAGGTATCGGTTTCCGGCTTCCTGTCGCGCCCCCATTACCTCAAGTCGTCGCGCTCCATGCAGTTCATGTACGTGAACATGCGGCCGGTGGAATACCGCTATCTCGGGTTCCTCCTTTCAAAGGCCTACGAGGCGGTCGCCGGCCGCGGCAAGCACCCTGCGGGTATCATCTTCATCGATATCGACCCGGGGCTGGTGGACGTGAATATCCATCCCGCAAAAAAGGAAGTGAAGCTCTTCGACGGCCGCTATATCGACCGCCTGGTCCTGTCCCTCGCCGAGAAGGCGACAGGCAGGGAGCACCGGGTGGACGGCGGGCTGCTGGTCCCGGCCGGCATGCAGGACGGCGGGCCGGCGGCGCCGGGCGGGCCGCCACCGTTACCGGGAGCGGGGGCGGGGCTTCCCGGCATCGATGCGCGCGCGCCCTTCGCGGCGCACGCGCCTGACCTTTCAGCGCCGTCCCCGGCATATCTCCGGGATGTGGCGGTGCTCTACCGTGACGTTGAAGCGGGCGGCGCAGCGCGCATTATTGGCCTTGCCTTCGATACGTACATACTCCTTGAAAAAGGGGAATTTCTCTACTTCATAGATTTCCACGCGGCCCATGAGCGGGTGCTCTACGATGCGCTCCTTGAGAGGGGCGTTCAATTCGCAAGCCAGCGCCTTGCCTTCCCGCTGGTGAAGGAGCTTTCAATCCAGGACCATGCCCTGGTCATGGAAAATATTGAAAATTTTTCTCAAATAGGATTTGACATTGAGGATTTTTCTGACCATTCATTGAGTATATCCGCCATTCCCGAGATCGCGCGCGGCGCTGACCCTGCCGGGTTGATCGATGATTTTCTGGCGTCAGTGCGCGGCGAGGGGCGGTCGCCGGGCACGCTCGAGGCGGTCGCGGCAACGGTGGCCTGCCACGCGGCAAAGCGCGCCGGGGACAGCATGTCGCGGGCCGACATGGAAACGCTGGTGGAGAAAATATTCAGCGGAAAGCACGGGATGCGCTGCCCGCACGGCAGGCCGTTCGTGTACAAGCTGGAAAAAGCGGACATCGAAAAGATGTTCAGACGGCAGCAGGGGGCCCTCTCGGTGCGGGATGCGGCGCAGGAAGCGGAATAAAAGGCGGGGAGCATTCATGAAAAAGATAATTCTCGGCATATCGTCCTCCATCGCGGCGTACAAGGCCTATGACCTGATACGGCTGTTCGTGAAGGGCGGGTATTCGGTCCACGTGGTGACGACTGAAAACGCGCTGCACCTGGTGTCGCCGCTCACGCTCGAGACCCTGTCCGGCAACCCGGTCTATACCGAGCAGTATTCTCGCGACCGGCGGGAGATGGGGCATATCGAGCTCAAGACCGACGCCTCGCTCTTCCTGGTGGCGCCCGCGACCGCCAATATCATAGGGAAATTCGCCAACGGCATCGCGGACGACCTCGTGACCACGACCTTCCTGACCGTTACCTGCCCGATCATCATCGCCCCCGCGATGAACCCGAACATGTACGCCCATCCCGCGGTGCACCGGAACATCAGGACGCTGAAGTACTGGGGCATCGAATTCGTCGAGCCCGCCATGGGAGAGGCGGTGTGCGGCGACGAGGGGCTCGGTAAGCTCGCCGATATAAATGACATCTACGCGGCGGCCGTCAATGCAATTGAATAGCAGGAAAGCGATCGTAACGGGGGGCCCCACGCGCGAGTGGATCGATCCCGTCCGGTTCATATCAAACCCCTCCACCGGCAAGATGGGAGCGGCCCTCGCCGGCGAGTGCTCGCGCAGGGCGCGAGAGACGGTGTTCATCCACGGTCCCGTCGACCCTTCCCTGACCGCCGCGGCGCCGTACCGGTGCGTGGCGGTGGAGACCACCGCGGACATGCTCGCCGCCGTCTCCGGGGAGCTCGAAGAGAACGCGGTGCTCATCATGGCGGCGGCGCCGGCGGATTACTCCCCGGTGAAAAAGTCCGACCGCAAGATAAAAAAGTCCGATAAGAACATGACCCTCGAGCTGGCAAAGACCCCCGACATACTCAAGGTGGTCGCCGCGATGAAGCGGGAAGGCCGCATCAACAACCTTTTCGTTGTCGGTTTCGCCGCGGAGACCAACGACATCGAGCAGTACGCCCTGAAAAAGCTCGCGGAAAAAAGCCTGGACATGATATGCCTGAACGACGTGTCCAGGAAGGGCGCGGGCTTCGGGTCGGACACGAACATCCTGACTATTTTCGCGAAGGACGGCATGAGGAAGGAGCTTCCGCTTGTCTCCAAACAGGAGGCCGCGGCCCGGATACTGGACGAGGTCGAGTCGCGGCTGCCCCGGTACCTGATATCCTATTGACGGGAGGTGCGCCATGTTTCGAAGAAAGCCGGCAGTGGCGGGGTCCTTTTATCCCTCAAACCCCCTGCGCCTCGGGGAGATGATCGATTCCTATCTCGGTGAAGCGAACGCCGGCGCGGCCGCGGGCGAGGTGGTCGGGCTCGTGTCGCCGCATGCCGGGTATGTCTATTCGGGGCCGGTCGCGGCCTATTCCTACCGCCTGGTTGATCCCGCGGTACGGTGCGCGGTGGTGCTCGCGCCATCGCACCGTGCCAGGTTCAACGGGGCGGCCCTCCTTCCTGAAGGGATCTATGAAACGCCGCTCGGGGACGTGCGCATCGACGACGAGATCGGCGGCAGGCTGAAGGATAAAAAGTATTTCGCCCCCCTCAAGGAGGCCCACGAGCTCGAGCACTCGCTCGAGGTGCAGGTGCCCTTTCTGCAGAAAGTGCTCGATGATTTCACCATCGTGCCGCTCATCGTCGGCAGTGTCGACCTGGAAGTCTGCCGCGGGATCGCGGAGGGCATCGGGCAGGCGCTTGCCGGGGAAAAGAGGAAGACCGTCATCATCATGTCCACCGATCTTTCCCATTACCATTCCTACGAGCAGGCAAAGGCCATGGACGGGCGCTTCATGGACGCGCTGGGAACCTTCGACCCTTCGAAGGTATCGGAGGTCCTCTCGACGGGCACGGCCGAGGCCTGCGGGGAGGGGCCGGTCCTGGCCGGCATGTTCCTGTGCCGATCGCTCGGGGCGAAGAGGGTCGAACTGCTCAAGTACATGAATTCCGGCGATACGGCCGGGGGAAAGGACCAGGTGGTAGGCTACCTTGCGGCCGCGTTCGTAAAGTAGCGTCCTGACTATTGCAGTATGCCGGCGACCGGCCGGTATATCCTGTAGCTTCCCGACGTTATCCTGTTCAGGTCAACGGTTGACTCCGCCACATACCGCTTCCCGCCGGAATTCTGCTGCGCCAGCCTGTAAACGTTATCTCCCTCGACGCCGGTGATGATCGCCGTATGGTCCGGCTCTCCGATGTTCTGGGACATGACGCCGCCGCCGGGAAGCGCCGTCCTGAGCCGCACCGATCTGAACTGTATGATGTCGCCGGCGGTGACACGGTCACGTTCCGGGTCGAGGTGCTTTCCGAAGCCGAAGGGACGGACCCAGTCGGCACCGCTGCTGTCGAGCGCTTCCTGCGCCAGGTCCCAGCATTCGCCGCCGCCGACGGTCTTTCCCATCACCCTGTCGACGAAGGCGAGGACCCTGTCGTTGATATACAGTCCCCTGGTATTCGCCGGCATGTCGCGCATCGACCGGACCGAAAAGGAACAGAGTCCCGCAAGGGTGCGGCTGGTGAGTGTTCTTTTCCCGTATATAACGACCTCGTAGTCCCCTGCACCGTCTTTCAGCAGATAGGTGACCGAGAACCCGGGCCTGCCGCCTGTCCGGTGCGCCGCGTTCCTGGCGGGAAGACCGGGGCCCTTTTTGCTGACCTGGAGAATGATTTCGGGGAGGGAGCACGAACCCCACAGGGTCAGCGTGTGCCCTGTCCTTTCTGGAGGCGGGGTCAGGGTAAACACACCCCGTGCATCGGAATAGTAGGTGATGCGCGCCGGGCCGGGCGCCGGGGCAGCGGCCTGCGTGCGCGTTTCACCGGCGCACCCGGCAATACAGATCGCGATTGAAACGATCAATGACGGTGATATCCGCGGCAGAAAACGGGCGTCCGGTAGAGTGTTCATCCCTGTCTGTTCCATAATAAACTTGAATTCTATGGAATAATACGTAACATTTTCGGAGATAAAAAATCAATTCTTTTTTCGATCTATGCGGCGTGACTCCGTTTATAGTTTATTATTGACATGACCGGCATTGCGGTCAATAATGATATACTTTTTTAAATCAGGTCCGCGGCCGTGCCTGTGGCGTGAAACAATCCTTATGGGCGGAGGGCGACATGAAAGATCTAACGAAAGATCAGCAGGACGCGCTGCTGAGGCTCGCCAGGAACACCATCGCGGATTCGCTCGGCGTGCAGGGCGGACCGTCGCCGGACCTCGGAGATGAACTATTCAGTGAAAAATGCGGCGCCTTCGTGACGCTCCATATCAACGGCCGCCTGCGGGGATGCATCGGGTATATACAGGGGATCAAGCCGCTCAGGGACACCGTTGTCGACATGGCGAAGGCGTCGGCGTTCAAGGACCCGCGCTTCCCGCCCCTGCGAAAGGATGAATACCCGTCGATCGATATAGAAATATCGGTCCTGTCGCCGATAGAAACGGTGGGCGACGTGCGGGACATCAAGGTCGGGAGGGACGGGGTCATCATATCGCGCGGCTTCAACTCGGGCCTGCTGCTGCCCCAGGTGCCCGTCGAGCAGGGGTGGGACCTCGACGAATTCCTGGCGAACACCTGCTACAAGGCCGGCCTGCCCGCGTCCGCGTGGCAGCAGAAGGGGACGAAGATAGAGAAATTTTCCGCGCAGGTTTTCGGCGAAAAGGACGGGGCGCGGACAAAACCGTCTTGACGAAATTTATCCCGATACTATGTTGAGGTTTTTCATGAAACGATACCTTGTGTTATTGCTGGTGCCGGCGCTGCTGGTGGTGTCATGCAAGAAAGAGAAAAAATTTACCGCGCCTGAGTTCATCTTCGGCAAGTGGGCGCGGGCGATCGAAACCTTCAACTACCCGGACTACGCTTCCTGCGAGGCGTATCCGAAGAGCGAGGGCGTGTTCCGCGAAATGTACCGGGACTCCTACTATGCCGACCTGATGGTGCTCGAGGTAGAGAAGCTGAACGAGAAGAACGTGCTGAAAGACCATCACGGCAACTCGTACATAAAGAGAAACGTCCAGTTCGAATGCAACGAGATACGGAGAAAGGACCGGAGGCCGGTGCGGCTGCTGCGGGGGGACGTGGACTTCATCCGCTTCACCGACGGCGACCGCCAGGACCGGGGCTGGCTGATGTGGAACCGCAAGATTATACGGATAGAACGCTGACGGAGCGACAGTGACGCGATGAGTTTGTATGAATTATTCATAGGGTTCCGCTACCTGAAATCGAAGCAGAGCCGCGGTATCGTCTCCTCGAACACCTTTCTCTCTATCGTGATCGTGTTCCTGGGGGTGTTTATCCTGATCGTCGTGCTGTCGGTCATGAACGGGTTCCAGGCGGCAATCAAGGACAAGATCCTTGACGTGGATTCGCATATCTCCGTGCAGAGCATGTACGGTCCGGCCGAGGGCCTGGGCATACGCAACTACGAGGAACTGCTGAAAAAAATCGCCACCATCGACGGCGTGCGGAGCGCCGAACCCTATATCATGTCGCAGGGCCTGATCAGGTTCTCTTCCAATATATCGCCGGTGATGGTCCGCGGCGTCGGCCGCAACGGCATCATACCCGACGATGTCGCAAAGTTCATCATAAAGGAACGGAATGCCGCGAAGAAAAAGGGCCCCGGGCAGGAGCCGGACCGCATTGCCGCCGAATTTTTCGCGACGAAATCGGTTTTTGTCGGCCAGGAGATGGCCCTGAACTACAATATCCTGATCGGCGATTATATCGAGCTGATCGTGCCGAAGGGCGCCCTCACCGCGAAGACAGGGCTCACCCCGAGCCTGGAGCGGTTCCGGGTGATCGGCTTCTTCAAGACGGAATACTATGATTTTGACACGAAGCTCGTGATCATGTCAATGCCCCAGGCGCAGCGCCTCTTCGATATCGGCGATGCGGTCTCGGGCGTCGGCGTGAAGATCCATGACGTGTGGAAGACCGCCAGGATATCCGAGCAGATCACCGCGGCGCTGGGGTACCAGTACCTCACGATGACCGCGGAGGAAAAGAACCGCAACCTCTTCTACGCCCTCAAGCTGGAAAAGCTCATCATGATGATCATACTGTTCCTGGTGATCATCTCGGCGGGGTTCACCATCATGGGTACGCTGGTGATGGTGGTCATGGAAAAGCGGAAGGCCGTCGGCATACTCAAGTCGATGGGGGCGAAGCCGAACTCCATCATGGTGATATTCATCCTCGAGGGGTTCTTCATCGGTATCATCGGCTCATTCCTGGGGGTCGTGTGCGGTGTCGCCGCCTCGCTCAATCTTGACGCGATCATACGGTGGGTCGAGGACACGGTCAACGCCGCGATGGGCTCCCTGTACAGCCTGTTCAACCTGGGCATGTTCAACAAGATCAGCCTGGTGCCCAGCCACGTGTATTATATCGAGGGGATCCCCACCGAGGTAAACCCCGAGCTGGTCGTGTTCATCGCGACCGTGGCCGTCTTTCTCTGCACCGTGTCGGCCATATTCCCGGCCTGGAGCGCGTCGCGCCTGCAGCCGGTTGAGACCATACGGTACGAATGAAAATTCTTTCCGGATTGATGCCGGCAGGATGAGGTAATGGAGAACAATGTCATTGTAAAAGCCGAACAGCCTTGAAAAGGTGTACGGCATCGGGAGGAGCGCCCTCAGGGTGCTGAAAGGCATCTCCCTTGAGATCGCGAAGGGCGAGATCATATCGATCGTCGGCCCTTCCGGCGCGGGAAAGTCCACGCTCCTCAACCTCGTCGGCTGCCTTGATTCCTTCCAGGCGGGCAGCCTCTCGGTGATGGGCAGGGAGATCGCCAACCTGTCCGTCGAGGACCTGTCCGGGTTCAGGAACAGGCATGTCGGCTTCATCTTCCAGTTCCACAACCTGCTCCCGGAGTTCAGCGCGCTCGAGAACATCATGATACCCCTTATGATCAGGCGGGCGGGACGGCGGGAGGCGAAGGAGCGGGCGCTGCACCTGCTGGAGCGCTTCAACCTTTCCGAACGGGCGCACCACAAGCCGACGGAAATGTCAGGCGGCGAATGTCAGCGCGTCGCCGTCGCACGGGCGATAATCGGCAAGCCGGACCTTCTCCTCGCGGACGAGCCGACCGGCAACCTGGACCAGGCCAATTCGCGCATGCTGACCGACATGCTCCTCGACCTTGGCCGCGAGGAGGGGACCACGATCGTCATTGTCACCCATGACCGCGACATAGCGGCGCGCACGGGGAAGACCATCACGCTCATCGACGGAAGGATCGAGGGTTAAGGCGCCATGTCTGAAATGATAAAAACCATCACCGACACCGGCCAGTTCGAGGAGATATTCAAGAAGTTCTTCGCGAAGCGCGAGGTCTTTCTGAAAACCAAGAGCGGCGACCTGTTTGTACAGTTCCTTGGTTTCAGCAATGGCAACGTCGCGTTCAGGATACCCCGGGTGAAGAGCCTGCCCGACACGATCGTTGTATTCACGAGGCTCAGCGATAACACGATCTACTCCAGCCTGAAGTACCTTGAAAATACGGAGAGTGACTTCATTTTCCTGCCGACAAAGTTCCAGATAATATCTGAAAAAATGAAGGAAGAGCGCACCAGCCTCGCCACCTCCGGAGGGAAAAATGTCCTCTATATCAGCAATAT
The DNA here is from genome assembly GCA_963827275.1 of uncultured Spirochaetota bacterium. Lineage (GTDB taxonomy): Bacteria > Spirochaetota > UBA4802 > UBA4802 > UBA5550 > RBG-16-49-21. The sequence goes on along the minus strand of CAWHAA010000010.1, from coordinate 171,064 downwards.
AATGTCTGAGCAGATGATACAGGGCGCGCTCGATTCGAACGAAAAGAAAGTCTCCATCATGAAGGACAAGATCGCGCAGGAGCTTAAAGGGAAATTCGACTTTATCAAGGTGGTGTTTGTCAACGAGACGAGGATCGATGTGCGGATGAAGCGTTTCATCGAATCCTGGAGCCCGATCATCATCAGGGACATGGGCAGCCAGTCGGACCAGGGGAGCAGGGAAAAACAGTTCTACATGAGTGAAATCTATTCGAAAGACTACAAGCTTTCCAGCCACAAGGAGCTCATATCCGAGGTGACCGTCCCGATCATATACAAGAACATGGTCCCCTACGGCTATATCCAGGTCAATAATACAAAGCCCGTTGACGACGGTCATCTCACCGTGGTGAAGAGGCTGGCCGTCATGATCAACGAGTATGTCATGAAAGAACGACTCTTCGTCCCCGCGCAGGAAAAGTTCATCGTCAACGACATCTCTAAAAAGGGACTCGGTATCGTATTCAAGGAGCGGCGCCTGCTCCGCAATTTCATGAAGGACGGCCGGCTCATACTCGAGCTGACGCTTCCCGATTCAAGCAGGGTCAACATGCGGGTCATCGTGCGGAATACGATATTCAATGAAAACGGCATTATCAAGGTGGGCCTTGAGATCCTGGATATCGACGCGATCAGCGAAGTGAATTACGATGAGTTTCTCGATACGATGAAGCGGTGACGTCACAGGCCCTTTTTCATTTTTTTCGCTGCGGCCTTCGCGAGCTTCTTCTCCAGTTTTAAACGCGCCCGTTCGCCTGTATCCGCCGGCGCGGGCGTGGACGCGGGTGTGCTGCCGGCAGGCGATCCCCCGGCTTTTTTCCTGCGTATGTTCCGTATCTTCCCCGTTAAAAATGCAGCGAATTGTTTACCGAACTGCGCGATAAATCCCGTGATGAGGACTATCACCGCCCATTTAAGGATGGTCGCTATGGTCGCGGGATCGAACATGTTCTGTGTGTCTGGCATGGAAGCAGGAAACATCCGTGTAAAAAAATTAGCAAGTAAATTTTACCTTTCAAATACATAGGAAAATTCACCCTCGTAGGTTGCGGCTCATGCGACTGAATGCATTTTACTTGTGCTGAGCCTGTCGAAGCATCAGCAATTACTCCCTCTAAAATTAAGCCCCCTCCAGCAGAAAAAGCACTGGACAGGGGCTTAAATTTGCCGCCTGCGACCTCCCGGTTTCGTCATGGATGACGATACAGCCTTCTCGGGTTATGATGTTCCCGAGCTTTTTCCTTGCGCGCTCTTTCTGGGCGCTGGAGAGGCGCGCCGTATCGTATAGATTAAATCGAAGGGTCACCTTGGTCGCCACCTTGTTGACGTTCTGCCCGCCGGGGCCGGAGGAGCGCGAGGCGGTGATCGTGACCTCGTCTTCGGGTATGGAGATTGCGCTGTTGATTTTTATCATGACAATAGTACTTGATATGCCGTCAGGTCAGTGCCGCATCACTCTCCCGCAAGAATGATATAACCGGCGCAGGAAAACAAGAATATTTTGACTGGGATCTGCCAAAATATGCGTTTGAAAATAATTATTTGTCATCGCGAGCGAAGAGATCCTTGAATTGATAGCAAACATATTGCTCCACGACTAAAAATTCTTGACAAGCCGGCAGTTTCGGTATTCAATCCCGATAATTTTACATTATGATTGCAGCATAACCACTCATGATTATTCATGTTATCCCGACCTCCGCCGAAGTTGGCGGGCGGCGGGTTCATAGATTATTGAATTTTTATAATACGTCTATTTAATATACAGGAGAAATGCCATTAAAACAACAAAGACAAAAGCCGCCGCACGAAAACCCGCCAATATCATGGCGGCGGCCCATAGTAAACTTGCGGACTTCGATGCGCTCAACAGGGAAAAGACTCTTTTTGTCCTGCCTGTGGGCCCGCTGGAAGTGCATGGCTACCATCTTACCAATGACACGGACATGGTGGAGGCCATTATACTTGCGGAAGTGACGGGCGCGATGTTTGCGCGTAAAAATCCGGACTGGAAGGTGGTGCTGCTGCCGCTTCTGAATATCGGCACCGAGGAACTGCCCCTCCCGGGGAGCATAGAGTTCTCGCGGGGGACGGTGTACCGCGCCCTTACCGAATACGGGCGTTCCCTCGCCCGGTATGGTTTTAGAAACCTGGTGTTGACCACCGCTCACGGCGGGATGGGGCACAATCTTGCATTGGACGATGCATGCAGGACATGCAACAGGAGATACGGGATGATGATGACCTCGCCGGCGGTGCGGGTGTTCCAGGACTTGATTTTCGGGAAAAAGTTTCCCCTGCTTGAAGCGAAGCTCGGAAGAAAGCTGTCACCGGCGGAAAAGCAGGGACTCACCGATCTCGAGCACGCGGGCGGCTGGGAAACATCGGTCATGCTCGATACCGTCCCCGGCATGGTAGACGGCTCGTACCGGAAATGCGATTCTTCCAGGATCCATCTCAATGATGGAATAATCAGGACCGCGCGCATACTGGAAAGGATTGCACGAAAAATCCCCGGGTCCGGCATATTGCTGGATGCGCTGGGCCTCCCTCTCGAAGAGGGGTTCAGGATTGTCGTTACGGCCGGGAAATTATTTGACCAGAAAAAAACCCGTTACACCTACAGCGGCAATCCAGGGGTAGCCAGGGCAGAGATCGGGGCCGCCTGGAAAAAGGCGATGGCGGAGGAGATTATCGCATTGATCGAACCGGTTTACATAACGAACAGCGCCCGGGCTTCCTCGGTTGTGTCGAATTATTCATCAATCGTATTTTTGAGACGGGGCTTCATTCGCTTCATGATGGCGATGGTGGCGGCGCTTGTGACGTGCGCCGCGGCGATTGTTTTCATCAGGCGTTGATAGAGGAGGTTATGGAATGGCGGCGGGGGATATTCGGACTGACCCCCGCCATTCCGGGCCTGTCTTAAACCCCCTCTTTTCCCGGTACATTTTCAGGAGAATAGGCGTCATTAGAATCATAAATCCTGCCTTGCAGTCAAGTCCGAAGGCATGCCCTGTCTGCGGCGTATTGAGATTATAATTGCCCATGTATCCGAACCCGACGTCAAAAAAGAGCGTCAAGTATTTTTCGATGTTCAGGTTCAGGCCGATGGCCAGCAGCAAATCCAGGCCGATAGCATCGATATCGATTTTAACCTTATAGGGGATAATCAGTATTTCGGTAAACGTGGGTAATATGCTGTATGCATTGCGCGATTCGGATTTGTACAGGTAATGGAGCCCCACGCGGGGGCCTATCCAGAAACGCACCATCTCCGTCCTGGCAAAACCGAAACCAAACGCATGCGACATGCTGAACCGGTGCGTCGGGTCGCTGCTGGTTCACGTTTCAGGCTCCTTGAATACGTATTGCTCGTATCCCGCGGTGAAACGATAGCCGAAGAGACTATTCTTCGCCGCATTTGAATCGACGATCAATACATAGGAAAATTCACCCTCGTAGGTTGCGGCTCATGCGACTGAATGCATTTTACTTGTGCTGAGCCTGTCGAAGCATTGGCAATTACTCCCTCTCAAATTAAGGCCCCTCCAGCAGAAAAAGCACTGGGCAGAGGCTTAAAATTCTTGTCCTGAGCCTGTCGAAGGGTCGCGCGCGGCGTGAAAATTAATAAAAATTTTTGAAAACTCGAAAAGAATGCCTACCCGTGATTAGTACAACAGCGGTTTATCCAAATAGCAAGAAATTTTCGGTAATTATTGAGAGAAATCAAGCATTACGGCCTCTTCTTTATTATGAAATATCCGGCATGGAGCAGGTGGGTATTCTCCCGGCGTTTTTCGCGGCATCCTGCCGCGCGCCGGGACTTCGACATCCATGTCTCAGCCCCCGAATCTTTTAAGGGATATATACAGTAGTCCGGGCAGTGCTCCGGATTTGTGTCGAAAGAATGCTCTATGTCGCGCGCCCCCTTCGGGGGTCGGGGGGGTGTACAAGAACTGCTGGTCCATGTCGAGCGTTGACGTCCGAAAAGCACTCGGCTGGCAAGGGGGTGGGGCGGCATCGCTCGCGGGGAAGGGCTGATATAAAGTGATAATTTCTTTATGCCAGGTTGAATTAGATCTGTTTTTTCAGATACCAACAATTAATCCTCATAAAATCAGCGATTATTACCGATTATATGAAAGATAAGGTCCCTCATATTATGTCGTACGGAGAAACGCGCCATGGACGGGCACATAGGTCACATTAAGAGTATTTTGAAGGAAGAAGCGGGCTTATTTGAAAGACTCTATTCACTTGAAAGGAACAAAACCAGCGCCATCATAGAGCACAACGGGTCGCTGCTTGAAAAGCTTTCACGCGAGCAGGAAGAGCTCATATCGGGACATCATGGCCCTCGAAAATGACCGCATGAAGCGGGTCGATGCATTCAAGAAGGTACGGCATATCGGGCACCAGGGCGTCTCGCTCGGGGAGATCGCAGGCCGGATTGAGGCGCCGGAAAATGAGCAGGTCCGCCTCCTCGGCAGGGGCCTGAAAGAGATCATGTCGCGGCTGCGCCGCCTCCAGGAAACCAACCAGTCGCTCATCAGGGACAATATGGAATTTTACAATATAATGCTGGCAGGGCTGCGTCGCGCCGGGTCGCCTGACACCGGGTACGGGCGCGACGGCAGGGGTGAAGAGAACCTGAGAAATTCGATACTCTTCAATAAAAAGGCATAGGGAGAAGGGTTATGAACTCCACATTTATGGGTCTTGAAATCGGCAAAAAAGGCCTGATGTCGCACCAGCAGGCTCTCCATGTCACGGGACACAATATATCGAACGCTGAAAATAAAGAGTACTCGCGCCAGCGCGTTGTCATCACGGCGGCCGATCCCCTCTACGTGCCGGCCCTGAACAGGTCGAACACCCCCGGCAACATCGGCCAGGGCTCCGTGGTCCAGTCCGTTGAGCGGATACGGGACAGCTTCATCGACGACCGGATCATCGTAGAAAAAAACAGCGCCGGGTACTGGAAGGTGCGGAACGAGTTCATCTACCAGGTCGAGACGGTGTACAACGAGCCGTCCGACCAGTCGCTGAGGACCCGTCTCGACGAGCTGTGGAAATCATGGGAAGAGCTCTCGAAATACCCCGAGGAGCGGTCGACCCGCGAGGTGGTGAAGGAGAAGGCGGTGAACCTCGCGCACGAGGTCAACTACACCTACCGGCAGCTCTACGAACTGAAGATGAACGCCAACAGGCAGATCGAGCACCGCGTCAACCAGATCAACATGTACGCGAAGGACGTCCGCGACCTGAACGAGCGGATCCTCAAGGCGGAGGCGCTCGGCGACAATCCGAACGACCTGAAAGACCGGCGCGATGCGCTGATCGAGAAGATGTCCGAACTGGTCAACATAAGCGTGGGCCGCAGCGACAAGGACGAGATCATCGTGTACATCAGCGGTGAAAACCTGGTCCAGGGCGAAATAATACATCCGCTCGCGGCCGAGATGGACACTGAAAATGACGGGCTCTTCAAGGTGGTATGGAAAGACACGGGGAGGGACGTTGATGTCCGCAACGGCGAGCTCGCGAGCCTCTTCGACATCAGGGACAAGGTGATACGGCAGAACATCAACGACATGAACTCGTTCGCGATCAACCTGTCGGACCTGACCAACGAAGTGCACCGGGACGGGTTCAGCAGGCGGAACGAGACCAATGTAGACTTTTTCAAGCACCTCATGATCAGCGACAATGTCGACGGCAATTTTGACCTGAACAACGACGGCGTGAACGACGTGACCGCCATCTTCAAGGTCTCGGGGAACAACAAGATCGACGCGTCCGCGGCGATCGGGATCAGCGGGACCCTCTCCTTCGTGGCGAACACGGCGCTCGAATCGAACGTCCAGATCGACTACAACATTTCAGACACGGCGCTCACAATCATAAAGAAGATCAACGACGCCAAAATGGGCGTTGTCGCCTATATCAACCATAACGGCCAGCTGGCCATCAAGGGGACCACGGCCGAGGACATGGACAGGAAGAATTTCATGATACGGCACCTCGAGGATTCCGGGCAGTTCCTGGTCGGGCTTACCGGGATACTGAAGCAGAGCGGGCCCCAGGGGGCGTTCGATTACCGGCGGACCAACGACATCATCCGGTTCCTCCCGGGCAGGGAGCATATCACCATCGCCCCGAAATTCAACCCCGCCTCGCACATGGCCGTGTCTGACAGCATCATGCAGGATGTAGACCGGATCGCCGCGGCCCGCGGCAAGGATGTTGGCGGGACGGGCGATGTCAATACGACGAACGGGATCGGCGATGGCAGCAACGCGCTCCGGGTCGCGCACATACGGCACCAGCACGCCATGGTGGACACCAACAACACGTTCAACGAATTCTACACGGCCGTCATCTCCCGCACGGGAACGCAGGGAGAGGAGGCGAAGGACCGCGTGAAGAACCAGGAGACCCTTCTCAAGAACCTGGCCAATCTCCGCGAGTCCATCTCGGGGGTAAACCTCGACGAGGAGATGTCGAACATGGTCGCCTTCCAGCACGGCTACAACGCCGCAGCGCGCGTCATAAACACCATGAACGAGATGCTGGATACCATTATCAACAGGATGGGGGTATAAGGTATGAACCGCATAACCAACCAGATGATCAACAACACGATGAGCTATAACCTTCAGCGCCATCAGGTCGAGATGGACCGCATACAGAACTCGCTCGCCACGGGGAAGAACGTGAACGTGCCCCGCGACAACCCGATCGCCGCGACCAACCAGATGCTGTACCATACGCGGCTTACCGAGATAGAGCAGTTCATAAGCAACCTCAACGAGAGCAAGTCGAGGCTCGACGAGGTTGACACCGCCCTCCAGTCGACGCTCCGCATATTTCAGCGGATACGCGTCCTCACCGTGCAGGGCGCCAACGGCATTTACACCTCCTTCGAGCTGAAAGAGGCGGCGGCCACCGAGGTCAACCAGCTCCTGGACGAGCTGGTCGCCATCGCCAATACCAAGGGCGCGACCGGCAGGTCGGTGTTTGGCGGCCACCAGACCGGGACCGAGGAACAGCCGAACCCGTGGGTGCCGATCTACCAGACCCTCACCGCCGGGAACCAGGGCGACGCCATGATCGGCGTCGAGTACCGCGGCAACATCGGGAAATTCAAGCGCGAGGTCGCGAAGGGCGAATACATGGACGTCGGCGTTCCCGGGAACGAGGTCTTCTGGGCGACGAACCAGGTGCTCACCTCGAACAGGGACGTTTCAGCCTACACGGCCCCCACCAACCAGACGATACGTATAGACGGCCGCGAGATCAACATCTCCGCGGGCGACAACATCGACATCATCGTGGATAAGCTGAATAACGCCGGGCTGAGCATCCGCGCCTCGAAGGGCGGGAGGAACAACCTGATCATGGAAACAACGACCCCGCACCAGATGTGGCTTGAGGACGCCGGGAGCGGCACGGTGCTCAAGGACCTGGGGCTGCTGAACCCGAACTTCCCGGAGCCGCCCAACAACATCGATCCCACGGTGACGATCGGCGGCATGTCGGTGTTCGAGATGGTGATCCAGCTCCGCGACGACCTGGTCCGCGGCGACCAGGAGCTCATCGGCGGCAGGGACCTCGGCCTGATCGACCTGGGGCTTGAGAACATACTGAAGCACCTCGCGGCCATCGGCGCGAAAACGAACCGGGTCGAGGAGCTCGCGAAGCGCACCGAGTACGACAAGGGCAACGTCACGACCATGCTCGCCAACACCGAGGGGATCGATTACGCGGAAACCATCATGAACTTCAAGTGGCTCGAGAGCGTGCACCGGTACGCGCTCGCGGTCGGCGCGCGGTCGATAATGCCGACGCTCATGGATTTCCTCAGGTAGCATAAAAAGTAGTTGCGCGGTAACATGAAAATGACGTAGATTGCAACTGGCGGGGGCGGGTGACTCCCGCCCGTTTTTAAAGGAGATTATCGTTGGGCATCAGAATAAAAACCAGGCCATACGGCGAGCTGGAGATCAGGGAAGAGCAGATAATCGAGTTCCCCGACGGCATCCCCGGTTTCGATTACGTAAAGAAGTTTGTCCTGCTCGACACCCAGGACGAGACGTCACCCCTGAAGTGGCTCCAGGCGTATGACGAGCCGGGCCTCGCGTTCATTGTAATCAGGCCCGTTGATTTCATGCGCGAATACGAGCTCTTCGTGTCAATGAACGACATCGAGGCGGTGGGCGCCGAGGGGGCGGAGAACCTCCTGGTGTTCGCGATCGTGACCATCCCGGGCAATCCTGCGGAGATGACCGCCAATCTGCAGGGGCCGGTAATCATCAATCCTGAAAAACGGCTGGGACGTCAGGCGATATCCCTGAGCGACAGGTACAGCGTGAAGCACAGGATCCTTGATGAGATGAAAAGGACCGCCGAGGGCTAATGGCATGCTGGTACTGGCACGAAGACTGAATGAAAGCATCATGATCGGCGACGATATAGAGATCGTGGTCATCGACATAAAGGGCGACCAGGTCAAGCTGGGCATCAGGGCTCCGAAGCGTGTCACCGTCCACCGCAAGGAAATTTACGACGAGATCAGGAAGGAGAATATCGCGGCGATGGACTCGAAGTTCAGGCCGGAAGAATTGAAGGAATTCTCCGATATTTTGAAGAAGGGCAAGGACGACAAGGAGAAAAAATAGGGGCCCGTTGGAACTCTTCAGGACAGAATACGTCATACCCCTTTTCATCGCGCTGGCGGCGGTTTTCACGGTCCGTGAATGTGCGACCTTCCGCGAACGTTTCACCCTCAAATACATTTTTACGCCGATGGTCACCGGGCTCATCGCCGGGTTTGTCGTGATTGCCATCGGGGAGGAAGGCGCCTCCTCGTACCGGGCGCTGGTGCTCGCGGGGATACTCTGTTCCCTCGTCGCCGACACCCTGCTGATGATCGTCGAGGTCAACCTGATGAAGAACGGGATCGTGTTCTTCATGCTTACCCACGTGATGTATATCGCCGCCTTTTCCCTCTCCTATGTGTTCCGCTGGTGGAACCTTGCGCTGGCCGCTGTCCTGCTCTTCCTGCTCTGCCTGTTCTATCGCGGCATAAGAACTTCGGCGGGCAGCATGAAAACACCCATCCTTGTCTACGCGGTGGTCCTCTGCGCCATGCTGTTTTTCGCGGTATCGCAGATCAACCTCATGATAACCGCCAGGGAGATATTCATCATGACCGGCGCATTCCTCTTCGTGGTATCAGACTTCCTGCTCGCCTATCTGACCTTCATAAAGCCGCACAGGCAGGAATCGGTCATCGTCTGGGCGGTGTACGCGCCGGCCCAGCTCCTGATAGCGCTCTCCTGCTTCTTTTAAGGGCCCGCGTCAATACAGGACGATGTGCTGTTTTCCGAAAAGCCTGACGCGCCCCGGTGAGAGGGAGTGGATGTTCCGGAACGGAATGATGCCCGGGTGTATGAAGTCGCGCCGCGCGTAGATCCTCTTCCCGATTTCATCGGCCGCGTAATTGACGAGGCCCCCGTCCAGCAGGAGGTACAGGCGCGGCAGGACCGGGCTGTCCAGGGATTTGATAAAGAGGTCCTTTATCCGGTACACGGTCGCGTCGATATCGACGGAAAGGTAGTCGGGCTCTTCGGTCGAAAGCAGGGGAAACCCGGCGTTCTCGCATACCCGCATGGTCTCGAAACCGGCGAGGAACCAGGAACGGCCCCTCCTGAACGATATCCATCGGTGCGCACGGCCGGAATAATCCGGCAGCCGGCTGACGCGCTGACGCTCCGGACGGTTTCGCTCATGGTGCGGGAGGGCGGGAAAGTCCTCGAACGCGGCGTTCCGCGCGTCGGAGATTTTTAAAAGCAGGTTATGGACAAGATTGAAATCCAGGCCTTCGCGCGTGTACTTCGACGCGTAGTCCCTGAGCACCGCCTTCAGGCGCAGCACGTCTTCGCCGCCGGCGATCGTGTTGTAGGCGGCATATACAGAGGAAAGCATGTCGAGCTGCCGCATGATATCGGCATACATCGCTTCAAACCCGGCGTAATTGCCTTCGAGCCGGTGTATCGAAGTTTCAACGGCATGGCACATCTGCTCGATCTTCTGAAGATTGAAGTTCCAGAGTTCGGCGTAGTCGCCGTATGCGGCCCGCTGTTGCCGCTCTTCCATCTCACTCATGTCCGTAGAGTCTCCTCCGGCCAACCGTCTGCGTCATAAAAAGATGACATAATTATCGCAGATAGTAGATCCCGTTTTCTTAAAATAGTCAATTATTTTTACCGTGTGCTCCAAATTACTTGACTTTGCTGATTAATTTCAAAGTATTGTCTATTAATCCTTGCTTAATCTTCAGTGAAGATCCGTACGGAAGGGCGATCGACTGTTTGAACCCACCGGCGCGAGAATTCTTTTTGTGGTCCGGGACGGACCCGCACGGACAATGACATCAAGAGGTGCAACCATGATTGGGAAAAAAATTCGTCTCCAGAGGATCATCAACAGGAACACGGGCAAAACAATCATAGTCCCGATGGACCACGGGGTCACCGTGGGGCCCATACCGGGACTCATTGACATGGCTTCGACGATAAACAAGGTGGCGGATGGAGGGGCAAACGCCATCCTCATGCACAAGGGGATAGTCGAGACCGGGCACCGGAGCGGGGGTAAAGACATCGGTCTGATCGTTCACCTGTCCGCAAGCACCGTGCTCGCGCCGGATTCAAACGCGAAAACGCTGGTATGCTCGGTCGAAGAGGCGGTCCGCCTCGGCGCCGACGCGGTATCGATCCATGTGAATATCGGCGCCAACACCGAGGCGGACATGCTCGCGAAGATGGGGATGGTGTCGCGGGCCTGCCGCGAGTGGGGGATGCCGCTCCTGGCCATGATGTACACGCGCGGCGCGAAGATCAAGAACGAGTACGACGTCAAGGTGGTCAAGCACGCCGCGCGCGTGGGCGCGGAGCTTGGCGCAGACATCGTGAAGGTAAACTATACCGGTTCGCCGGAATCATTCCGCGAGGTCGTCGAAGGGTGCCCGGTCCCGGTGGTGATTGCCGGGGGCGAAAAGATGGAGACCGACAAGGAGATACTCGACATGGTCAGGGGCTCCATCAGGGCCGGCGGCGCCGGCGTTTCCATAGGCCGAAACGTGTTCCAGCACAAGAACCCGGAGATCATCGTGCGCAAGATATCCGAGATCGTACACGGGAAAGCAAAATGAAGGAGATATGGCTGCATCTCCCGACGTGGAACAAGAAGCTGGTCACCGAATCACTGGAATCCGGCGTTGACGCGATACTCACGCTGCCGGAACACGTCGCGAAGATCAAGGAGCTGGGCCGCATCACCGTCATCGCGCCCGAGCTGGGCGACCGGAAGGTCCCTGACGATGTTGAAATTGTCATAATAAAAAACAAGGACGATGAACTGAAGGCGGCTGCCGCGCTGAAGACGCGCGCCGTCGCGGTCCGCACCACCGACTGGGACATCATCCCGATCGAAAACCTGATCCCGCGGGGAGGCGAGCGCCTCTACAGCTTTGTGCGCAATCTCGAGGACGCGAAGGTGGCCACGGGCATAATGGAGAAGGGCGTCGCCGGGGTGGTGCTTGAAACTGACGATCCGGCCGAAATATCGAAGGTCGTACGTTTTGTCAGGGAGCTGGCAAGCGAGGCGTTCGGCATGGTCACCCTGGAGATCACCGGCATCAAAAACATCGGCGTCGGCGACCGCGTCTGTGTCGATACCTGCAGCAATATCGGGCAGGGTGAGGGTCTTCTCGTCGGCAACAGCAGCCGCGGGATGTTCCTCGTGCACGCGGAAAATATCGAAAATCCCTATGTCGCGCCCCGCCCGTTCAGGATCAACGCGGGAGCGGTGCATTCATATATCAGAGTGCCCGGCGACGCGACGAGATACCTTGGCGAGCTTGAAACGGGTGACCCGGTGCTGATCGTGGACAAAAACGGCGGTACCTATGTGTCAAGCGTGGGCCGGTCGAAGATCGAAAAACGGCCGATGCTGGTGGTCTATGCCAAAGACGCTGAGGGGATCGAATATTCGGTGGTGCTCCAGAACGCGGAGACGATCCGGCTTACCGCACCTGACGGGAAAGCCGTAAGCGTCGCGTCGCTCAAACCGGGCGACCGCGTCCTCGGCCATGTCGAAAAGGGCGGCCGCCACTTCGGAATGGCGGTTGACGAAACAATACAGGAACAGTGATGCGGCGGACGGTTGCCGGGTCATGTCGCTATTCTGAAAAAGCAGCTATGTAGGCTTACGGATTATATTAATTGTATCGGGTGGTACCCATGAACAAGCCGACGCCATCTTCTTCTTTGAAATCAAATAGAGGAACATGACGCCGGCTTTTTTATTGTCCGCTTGCCGTGTCGTGAAATGCCGCTGTTTATTTCTTTGGCTTGACGAAAATTGAGCTGTTTACTAATTTGAAAAAAAATATCAAAATCGGTTCGTCTGCTTATCTTTCAAAATTGCCGAATAAATGGCAATATGTGGATATAAAAAATTTCATGAGGAGATCTTAGATGCCCCAGAAAAAAAAGATGAAATCCATGGACGGTAATATGGCCGCGGCCCATGTCGCGTATGCCTTCACCGATGTCGCAACCATATACCCGATCACCCCCTCGTCACCGATGCCTGAATATATAGACGAATGGGCCGCGCGCGGTTTGAAAAATATCTTCGGCGAACCGGTACGTGTGGTAGAACTGCAGTCTGAAGCGGGAGCGGCAGGCGCCATGCACGGCGCGCTGCAGGCAGGGGCCCTGGCAACGACATTTACCGCTTCCCAGGGACTGCTCCTCATGATACCCAACATGTACAAGATGGCGGGCGAGCTCCTTCCCGGCGTCATGCACGTGAGCGCCCGATCGCTTTCGACGCATGCGCTGTCCATCTTCGGCGATCAGGCGGACATATACGCCGTGCGGCAGGCGGGCTTCGCCATGCTGGCAAGCGGCGGCGTGCAGGAGGTCATGGACCTCGCCGAGCGTCGCGCACCTTGCGGCGATAAAGGGCAGGGTTCCGTTCATGCATTTTTTCGACGGGTTCCGCACCTCGCACGAAATCCAGAAGATCGAGGTCATCAATTACCAGGACCTGAAGATAATGCTCGATATGAACGCGGTCAATGAGTTCCGCAAGCGCGCGTTGAACCCGCAGGCCCCTGTTACGCGGGGGACCGCGCAGAACCCCGATATCTATTTCCAGCTCAGGGAAGCGTCCAACCCGTACTATGACGCGCTGCCTGATCTCGTGGAAGACTGCATGAAAGGAATCAGCACGCTTACCGGCAGGGAGTATCATCCCTTCAATTATTACGGTGCGCCCGACGCGGAACACATCATCGTCGCGATGGGTTCCGTCACGGAGACGATCCAGGAAACTATCGACTACCTTGCCGGCTCGGGCGAAAAGGTGGGTCTCATTATGGTACGCCTGTACCGTCCGTTCTCTGGAAAATACTTCATGAATGTCCTGCCAAAAACCGTGAAGCGGATCGCGGTGCTCGACCGGACGAAGGAGCCGGGCGCCAACGGCGAGCCGCTCTACCTCGACGTGCGCGATCTCCTGTACGGCGCGAAGTCGAATATCCTCATAGTCGGAGGCCGCTACGGCCTGAGCTCCAAGGACACGACCCCGAACCAGATCATGGCAGTTTACGATAACCTGAAGCTTCCGGAGCCGAAAAACGGTTTTACCATCGGCATAACCGACGATGTGACTTTTAAATCGCTTCCGGTAAAGGAAGGGGTAAACACCGTGCCGGAAGGGACTTTCTGCGCGAAGTTTTACGGCATAGGCGCGGACGGTACGGTGGGGGCCAACAAGAATTCCCTGAAGATAATCGGCGACAATACCGACATGTACGCCCAGGCATACTTTGCCTATGACGCAAAGAAATCGGGCGGGGTCACCATATCGCACCTCCGTTTCGGCAAGAAGCCGATCAAATCGACCTACCTCGTCACGCATCCTGTTTTTGTCGCGTGCCATGTGCCTGCATACCTGGAACAGTATGACATGCTCGATGGAATAAAGAAAGGCGGGACGTTCTTGTTAAACAGCATGTGGGACGAAGAGGAGACGAAAAAGCGGATTCCCGATCAGATGAAGAAGTTCATGGCCGAGAACGACATCCAGTTTTATATCATCAACGCGACCAAGATAGCCGAAGATATCGGCCTCGGGACGCGCACCAACAGCATCATGCAGGCCGCATTTTTCAAGCTTGCGAACGTCATCATGTATAATGACGCGGTAAAATACATGAAGAGCGCTGTGGACAAAACCTACGGAAAGAAGGGCGATGAAGTGGTCAAGATGAACTACTCGGCCATTGACCGCGGCGCTGACGGACTGATAAAGTTAGATGTCCCCGCGGAATGGAAAAAAATATCCGTACAGAAGAAAGAAGAACGGTCTGATGTGCCTGAATTCGTGAAGAAGATAGCGGACCCGATGAACCATCTTGATGGTGACAACCTGCCGGTGAGCGCGTTTTCAGATATGACGGACGGCACCTTCCCGCAGGGGACGACCGCGTATGAAAAGCGCGGGATCGCGGTGCACGTGCCCGAATGGCAGCCGGATAGCTGTATCCAGTGCAACCAGTGCTCGTTCGTATGCCCCCACGCGGTCATACGGCCATTTTTATTGAATGAGAAGGAAGCGGCGGGCGTCCCCGCAGGGACTGTTCTCCTCGACGCCAAGGGGAAGGGGCTCGAGGGGCTCAAGTTCAGGATCCAGATCAGCCCGCTTGACTGCACGGGATGCGGCAACTGCGCCCAGACCTGCCCCTCCAAGCCGAAGTCGCTGGAAATGAAGAACCTCGAGGCGCAGATGGCGGAAAACGAGCGGTGGGACTACTTTTCCAGGAATGTCACGTACAAGGACACATTGATGGGCAAGAGCACGGTAAAGGGCAGCCAGTTTGCGCAGCCGCTCTTCCAGTATTCCGGGGCGTGCGCCGGCTGCGGCGAGACCCCGTACATCAAGCTCCTAACCCAGCTGTACGGCGACCGGATGATGGTCGCAAACGCGACCGGCTGCTCTTCGATATACAGCAGCTCCGCCCCAAGCACCCCCTACTGCGTGAACGCCAATGGATGCGGGCCCTCGTATGCGAGCTCCCTCTTCGAGGACAACGCCGAGTACGGGTACGGGATGCGCGTCGGGGTCGAGCAGATCCGCGAGCGGATCGCCGAATGCTCCCGCCAGCTCCTTGCCGGCGGCGCCGGGCATGACCTCACGTATTTTCTGAAAACAGGGCTCCAGGACTGGCTTGAAGGGAAGAACGACGCTGAAAAGTCGAAGGACGCGGCGAAGCGGCTTGTCCCGCTCCTCGAAAAAGACGGCAGCGCGCTTGCGAAGGAGATACTGGACATCAAAGAGTTTCTGGTCAAGCGCTCGTACTGGATCATCGGCGGCGATGGGTGGGCCTATGACATCGGTTACGGCGGGCTCGACCATGTCATCGCGTCCGGTGAAGACGTTAACATCCTCGTGCTTGACACGGAGGTCTATTCCAACACCGGCGGGCAGTCCTCCAAGTCAACCCCCACCGCGGCGGTCGCGAAATTCGCCGCTTCGGGAAAGAGGGTGCGGAAGAAGGACCTGGGGATGATGGCGCTCTCCTACGGCTACGTGTATGTCGCCCAGGTGGCGATGGGGGCCAACCAGGCCCAGTTTCTCAGGGTCGCACAGGAAGCGGAAGCGTATCCCGGCCCGTCGCTGATCATCGCCTATTCGCCCTGCATCAACCACGGGCTCAGGGCGGGGATGGGAAAAACGCAACTGGAGGAAAAGCTTGCGGTTGAATGCGGGTACTGGCACCTTTACCGCTATAACCCGCTCCTCGAGAAAGAGGGGAAGAACCCGTTTATTCTCGACTCCAGGGAGCCGGATTGGAGCAAGTTCCAGGAATTTTTACAGGGCGAAGTGCGCTACACCTCGCTGAAAAAGGAATTCCCGGCCCTTGCGAAAGACATGTATAAAGCGGCGCAGGAAAATGCCCTGTGGAGATACAACTCCTACCGCAGAATGGCGGGCCTGACGTTTAAATAGAAGTACCTCGGTCGCATGAGAGCAACAAGGGGCTGGTGAAACAGCCCCTTTATTTTTTGGCGGGGATGAATCCCGCTTGCGCGCTGACCGCGAGGGGGCTAATGTTGCATCCCGTTACCATTGCGCGACAACGACCTATTATGTAAAAAGGAGACTGAGATGGAGGATTCGAAGATTTTCTGGATTGATTTTGACACGATGGAGCGCTTCATGAGAGACGCGCTGAAGGCCGTCGGCGTGCCGGAAGAGGACGCGAAGATCTGCGCCGACATACTCATCACTTCCGACAAGCGGGGCATCGATTCACACGGCATTAACCGGCTCAAACCGATATATATCGACCGTATAAAGGACGGGATACTCAATCCGGTGACCAGGATGGAGATCGTCAAAGAAGGCCCGGCGACCGCCGTGGTGGACGGCCATAACGGCATGGGCCACGTGATAGGGAAAAAGTCGATGGCGATCGCCATCGAGAAGGCGCGCACGTACGGCCTGGGCATGGTCACGGTGCGGAATTCATCCCACTACGGCATTGCAGGGTATTTTACGATCATGGCGGCCAATGAAAACATGATCGGCATCACCGGGACGAACGCGCGCCCGAGCATCGCGCCGACATTCGGCGTCGAAAACATGCTTGGCACGAACCCCCTGGTATTCGGCATCCCCACCGATGAGGAGTTCCCCTTCGTCATCGACTGCGCCACCTCGATAACACAGCGCGGGAAAATAGAGGTCTACGCGCGCCAGGGGAAGGTCATGCCTGAAGGATGGGTGGTGGACGCCGACGGCAATTCTACCACCGACGCGAACAAGGCGCTCAAACAGCTGGTTGACGGCACCGCGGCTCTGACCCCGCTTGGCGGCATCGGCGAAGATGGCGGCGGCTACAAGGGGTACGGATACGCCACGGTGGTTGAGATACTCAGCGCCGCCCTCCAGGCGGGCGGATTCATGAAGATGCTCACCGGCATTGAAAACGGCAAAAAGGTCCCGTATAATCTCGGGCATTTTTTCATCGCCATTGACATCGCCAGCTTCATCGACGTAGCAAGCTTTAAAAAAACCGCGGGCGACATACTGAGGGAGATCAGGGCATCGAAAAAGATGCCGGGACAGGACCGGATCTACACGGCCGGAGAAAAGGAATACCTGGCATGGCTGGAGAGAAAGGACCGGGGAGTGCCGGTGAACAGGAGCCTCCAGGAGGACATCATTGCCCTGCGGGACGGGCTCAAGCTGAAGGGATATACTTTTCCGTTTTAGCGGTGATGGGTGCCGGTCCTCGCGGGATCATTTCGCCCATATGATCTTATTGAAGTTTTTAACTTCCTGTCGTTTGATGAAATCTTTCATCGTGACGCTGATCGCAGTCCCGGCGCAATCGGCGTTTCTCAAGTGGACATAGTATGACCACCCGGTCCCTCCGGGCGCCGGGGCCGTCCCCGGAACCTCGGCGCGGCCGGTTGCCAGGAGGGCGCCCCTGAGATCGGCGCCGCTCAGGTCTGCCCCGTAACAATAGGCGTCAACCAGGTTGGCGTTCTTCATGATCGCGTTGCGGAGGTCAGCGTTCCTGAGGTTGGCGCCGCGCAGGTCTGCCCCGGACAGGTTGGTCCCGCTCAGGTCCGCGTTTCTCAGGTCGGCGTTTATGAATTTCGAGCCAGCGAGGTTGGAAAAACTGAAATTGGTCCTGACGAGCTTCGCCTTCGACAAATTGGCCTTCTGTAAATTCAAGTTGTAGAAGTCCATCCCGGAGAAATTGGCCCCCTCAAGCCGTTTGCCGATCAGCAGGCTCTTGATGTAATACCTGCGGCAGTCAACGCAGAGAAGCGCCAGCGCCGCTGCCGCAGCGGCGCAGAAGACCCTTTTTTTAACTATACCGGCACGAATCATGCCTCTACTCTGCATTGGCAGAGTGCGCCCGGTCAATCATATATTTGCGGTATGCGGCCTTGAAACTCTCTTTTTGCATGCCGGTGATAATATTTTTTAATTTTCTTGACGTATAATCCGCCGGTTTTGTACTCTTTGTCCGGAGCCATCCAGGAGGTTATCATGGAAGAAACAAAGATAGGCATCATCGTCAAGTACTTCGCCAAGCCGAACGTTGCGGCCATCGAGCTGACCGACGGGTCTCTCAAGGTTGGCGATACCATCCGGATCCATGGCCACAGCACGGATTTCCAGCAGCAGATCGAATCGATGCAGATCGAGCACGCAACGGTGAGCGTCGCGGAAAAAGGCTCGTCTATCGGGATCAAGGTGAAAGACCGGGTCCGTGAGCATGACGTGGTGTATCTCGTAAAGCTGTAGACCGGGAACGGCCCGCCGGTCGGTTACCTGGCTGAATGGCTTTCCCGCATCGCCGGCGGAGCGGGGGAGCATAATAATGAGGTGCGTGAAAAAATACTTGAAATTAACCTCGGATGAGGTCAACTATATCAATTTATTTCCGCATGCCGGACAATCCGTGCATCCGGAGGGAGGACGTAGATGAACAGCGTATACAAGGTCATTGAGATAATCGGGACCAGCGATAAGTCGTGGGAAGACGCGGCCCGGAACGCGATAGAGACCGCATCGAAAGCGCTTAAGGACATCCGTGTCGCAGAAGTGAAAGAGATGGACATCAGCGTGGACGATGGCAGGCTCATATACCGGATCAAGCTGCGGGTGTCATTCAAGTACACGGATTAACGCGTGGTGCGGCGAGGGACCCGCACCGAAAGTATTATGCCGGGCCGGTGCCCTGCATTGTTGCCGGCATAATAATTCGCGCGCGGGACGCTGCATGACGGACATATTCAGCAAGGGGGGCTTGCCATGGGATTGTTTGACGCTGTTGTCGATGCCGCCGCCGCGATAGGCAGGGAAATGGGCGTGAACCAGAGCCTTGTCAACGGCGTGGCCGAACTGCTCAAGGGCGACGGGATGCGCACCATACTCGAAGGCGTCAAAGGCGGCGAGCTGGAAGAAGTCGTCAAATCCTGGATCAGCAAGGGCGCCAACAAGCCTATCACCGCCGCAAACATCCAGAAAGTCCTTGGCTCCGGCAAGATTTCAGAAATCGCGGAGATGGCGGGCCTCTCCTCCGAACAGACGGCGGTGATCCTGAAAGACCTGCTGCCGAAGCTCATTGACAAAGTCACGCCGAACGGCACAATCGAACAATAACAGCGGTGCGCGTCGCGTACCTATTTCATGATTGCATGCGGGGCCCATGGTAACAACCGGATTGGAACGGCTCCTGGCGCGGATCGACCATGTCAGGAACAGGCGGATCGGCATCATTGCCAATCATACATCGGTTGACAGAGAACTTCGATACAGCTGGGACCTCCTCCCCGCCTCGGGCGCTGCAGTTGTAAAGATATTTTCCCCCGAGCATGGCCTCTTCGGCACCGAGCAGGACCAGGTGCCGGTCTCAACCGCCGCCGGCCTGCCGTTTGATATCGTAAGCCTGTACGGCGAATCGTTCGAAACCCTGGCCCCGGTCGAAGGACACCTCCATGACATAGACTGCGTACTGTTCGATATCCAGGACGTGGGGGCGCGATATTACACCTATGTCAATACCATGGTATATTTCATGAAGGCCCTCAGCGGGCGTGATATCGAATTCATCGTGCTTGACAGGCCCAATCCCCTCGGCGGGCTCCTGGTGGAAGGCCCGGTGTTAAAGAAGGGGTTCGACTCCTTCGTGGGGGCGCTCCCGGTAGCGGTGCGGCACGGCCTCACCGCCGGCGAGCTGGCGCGTCTCGCCGCTGACTACTTCAAGCTGGACGTGAACCTCACGATAATCGAGATGACGGGCTGGCGGAGGAAGATGTCATACCGTGAAACCGGCCTGCCGTGGGTGCCCCCGTCGCCGAACATGCCCACGCCGGCCACGGCGCTCGTGTATCCCGGCACCTGCCTTTTTGAAGGCACGAGCGTGTCCGAGGGCAGGGGCACCACCACGCCGTTCGAGGTGATCGGGGCGCCGGGGCTCGAGCCCCGCAGTGCCGCAGAGGCGCTCAATGGACTCGGCCTGCCGGGCGTGCGCTTCCGTCCGCTCTGGTTCCGGCCGACCTTCAACAAGTATCGGGACGAGACGATCGGCGGTGTCGGCATCCATGTAACGGACGCGGCCGGCTTCAGGCCGTTTTACACCGGCGTCGCCATGGTGCGCACCCTCTATGATATCGTGCCCGGTTTCCGTTTCCTGGACGGGGTGTACGAGTTCAATACCGCCCACCCCGCCTTTGACCTTCTGACCGGCAGCGCGGCTATCCGTGAGATGATCATCAACGGGGCGCCCTTCGAGCGCATCGCCGATGGATGGAGCAAGGAGGAAAAAGTCTTCGCCGGTATCACCGAAGAATACCGCATATACGGGACCCGCGCATGACGATTGATATCGCGGTGATAATCGTCTACATGCTGGCCATCAATGTCATCGGCATAGCGTGCGCCAGGGTCGGCTCAATCAACGACTACTTTCTCGGCAACAGGACGATCCCCTGGCCGATCGCCTGCTTTTCTATAGTGGCGACAGAAACGAGCTCCCTCACTTTCATATCGATACCGGGGCTGGCATACATCTCAAATCTGGGATTCATGCAGGTGGCCCTCGGGTACGTCCTGGGCCGGGTCCTCGTCGCCGCCGTGCTCCTACCGCGGTATTTCGCCGGCAACCTGGAGACCGCGTACGAGTTTTTGCAGAGCCGCTTCGGTCTTTCGAGCAGGCGCATCATGGCCGTCGTATTCCATGTCACCCGGCTCCTCGCTGATTCCATCCGTCTGTTCGCGACCGCCATCCCGCTCTCCCTCCTCATGGGCTTTGACAGCTACTGGCCGGCCATACTGATCGTCGGCCTCACGACCTTCGTGTACACGCTCTACGGCGGCATACGGTCGGTGGCGATCACCGATTCCATACAGCTGGGCGTTTACCTGGTAAGCGCCGTCGCGGGGATCTTCGTTATCTCCCATATCCTCGGCATGCCGGTCCTGGAGGTGTACCGCTCGGTCCCTGAAGCGGGGAGGGAGCTGTTCTCGACCGGCATGTCGGGGGGATGGCGCGGCGTGTTCGGGTCGTACAATATCTTTTCCGGGATCATCGGCGGCGCGATCCTTTCCTTCGCCTCCCATGGCACCGATCACCTGATCGTGCAGCGCATTCTTTCCTGCCGCAACCTGGCCGCCGCCCGCAAGGCGATGATATGGAGCGGCCTCCTGGTGTTTATACAGTTTGGGCTCTTCCTTGTCCTGGGGCTTTTCATATACGTCCTCCTCGGCGGTAAAACGTTCGATATCCCCGACACCATCATGCCCTATTTCATCATACATCATGTTCCCCCGGGGATCAAGGGGCTGATGCTGGCGGGGATTTTCGCCGCCGCGATGTCCACCATCAGCGCGTCGATCAACTCCATATCGTCATCGACGGTGATGGACATCCTCCGGCTTCCGGAAAGGGACATGACGGACCGGCGCAGGCTCCTGGTCTCGCGCTGCATCTCGCTGGCATGGTCCTGCGTGATGATGGGCATCGCTTTTTTCCTGCAGAACACGAAAAGCCCGCTCGTGGAGCTCGGGCTGAGCATCGCGTCGATTACCTACGGCGGGATGCTGGGGATATTCATCCAGGGGGCGCTTTTCAGGAACTTCAGCGACCGCGCCGCTATCGCCGGAGTGGCGGCGAGCATCGCCTCGGTCCTGGGGGTGTTTTTCGGCTGCGATCTGTTCTGGCCATGGTTCGTGCCGATCGGTTTCAGCGTGTCGCTGCTGGTCGGATCGGCGCTGAACGCGGTCATGAAGCGATAGGCGGCGCGGTCATTCCTTCGCGACGGCCTCGATGATTTTCAGGGAGGAATGTCCCGGTCCTGCGCTTTCACCGGCCTGCGCATCGAAAAGGAGGATGATCTCCGTGCGCACGTCCTTCTGTATGATGAAATAATACTCCCCGGCGAGCTTCCTTACCAGGTCGATGCCGCGCCCGGTCTCCGAGATGAATTCCGAAACGTCCGCGCCGTTTTCCGACGCCTGGACCAGCAGCTCGTTCTGCTCAATCACTTTGTTGATGCTGTCCAGTATCTTCATCTTTGTGAGATTGCCGTTGTAGTCGTTGATGGCGATGCCGTACCTGTCGCGCGACCGGGCGAAGAACATGTCAACGTATTCTCCCTCCTGGAGACGCACGGCGATGCGCTCTTTTTTCTCGTTGGTCAGGCCGTGGGAATGGTATACCGCGTTTATCGTCATTTCGTTGAGGATGAGGTTCAGCGTGTACCTGTTCCCGACCGTGAAGCCCCACGCCTGGACCTGCTCAATGATGGCGGCTATCGCGTTCTTTATCTGCCGTGAATTGCTGATGCGTATCCTCTTCGTTTCGATGGTGCCGGGGAGATAGTTGCCGATGCCGAAAATATTGGTTTTATTTATCAGCTTGTCGGCCAGGTTCAGCACCTCGTCTTTTTTAATCGGCTTGCACAGGACATTGCCGATGCCCTGTTCGAAGATCATATCGAAAAACGTGTCGATATTCTTTTCAGTGGTCATGATCGCGGGGATGTAGGGATAGGTGCTCGCTATGTAGTGGTACAGGTCAAAGGCATTGTCGCCGGGCAGCTCGACTTCCGAAACCACGAGGTCATACTCGAGGGCATTCAGCTTCTTCATGGCGTCAAAGGCCGATTCGCACAGGTCAACCTGGTACCCGCCCTCGCTGAACATCGCGGCGATGGCGTCCTTATAGGAAGAATAATCGACTATCAGAACTCTGTGCATGGTTATCGTCCCTGGCATTACGTGCGGTGATATTCATCCGGTTGAAGGGGATAAAATCAAGAAAAATATAAAAAAACTACAGAAAAAGCCTTGCCCTCACCGAAAATAAAAATGAAATACTATATTAATTGGACCGGTGCGCTTTCATGCGGCCGTTTACACGGGGCATGCGGCATCAATTCTCTCATGTTGGAGGACATAATGAAAAAGGGGCTTCTGGTTCTTGCGGGCATGCTGCTGATGATTGCGGTCTCCGCCGCCCAGGAGAAGAAGGCGGAGGAGCAAAAATATAAGCTGACGTCCGAACAGATTGACCAGCGCGGGAAGAATCTGGATGCGCAGATCGCCACCCTTGCGAACAAGATGGCGGATGTGATAAAAAAATATAATCTGCTGAAGGCCACCGATATCAGGGTGATCCCGTACCAGACGACCTTCGTGCAGGGTGATGATTTCATAGAAATCAACAAGTACAGCTTCATCAAGGAAGAAATTTTCGAGAAAGACATCGTCGGCGTACAGAGTAAAAAAATAAAAATATACACCAACGGCCAGTCGATTTCAAAGATAGAATCCGAGATATACGACCACAATTACTGGGCCGGCACCACGAACATCGTGCGGATCATCGATCCGAGCCCGACAACGGAAAACACCGATGATGTGGTCTTCACTCACGCGGTCAACGGGAAGCTCTACCTTGAGAACAAGAAGCTCGGGGATGTGAAAAATTCCACGGCCTATGCCATCCGAAATGATCTGAAGCGCGATTTCCTCGTTCCGCACATGACCTACTTCCTGAGCTCGATGCTGTTCATAGCCGAGTCGTACATGAAGGGATTCAAGGATTCCGAAGCGGGGATGAACGAATTTCTCAAAAGATCGAAAAAATATTAACTGGCGTCTTGCCGGGACATCAGCAAAGCAAATGCCGCCCTGAAAAAGCGGCATTTTCTGTATTCATGCCGGGCCGGCATGGTCATCGGCGGGTCGATCATGCTTCCGTCCCGGTTAAATAATATTAATGTGTTGACACGTAACGGCGGAAAACTTTTTATCTTATTCTGTAAATCGTACCTGCGCGGGACGCGCCGTGCGAATTGCGGTCAGCAATTATCACACGTCATAATTCGGCGTTCCATGATTTAATAATTTTTCCGGAGATTAAAATGAAACTATCAGTTATCGGCACCGGGTATGTCGGCCTCGTTACCGGGACCTGCTTTGCCGACATGGGCAACGACGTCTGGTGCATCGACATAGACGAGAAGAAGATCCAGGACCTGAAGAAGGGCATACTGCCGATATTCGAGCCGGGCCTGGAGGAGATGGTTAAACGGAATTATGCTGAAGGCCGTTTGAGGTTCACCACGAACCTGACCGAGGGGATCAAAGAATCCCTGTACGCCTTCATCGCGGTCGGGACGCCGTCCGATGAGGACGGCTCCGCTGACCTGCAGCATGTTATCGAGGTCGCGCGGCAGATCGGCAGGTGCATGGAAAAATACCTGATCATCGTCGATAAATCAACCGTCCCGGTCGGCACCGCGGAAAAGGTGCGCCAGGCGGTCCGTGAAGAGCTTGAGAAGCGGGGCAGGACCGACGTTGCGTTTGACGTCGTATCGAACCCGGAGTTCCTCAAGGAGGGAAACGCGGTTGAGGACTTTATACGGCCCGACCGCGTCATCATCGGCGCCGATAACGAGCGGGCCGCGGAGCATATGCGCGACCTCTATTCCACCTTCGTGCGCAAGGGCGACCGGGTGATGCTGATGGACATACCCTCGGCGGAGCTGACGAAATACGCGGCCAACGCGATGCTTGCCACGCGGATCAGCTTCATGAACGAGCTGGCCCACCTCTGCGAGGTGACCGGCGCCGACATAGAGAGCGTCCGGCGCGGCATCGGCTCCGACAGCAGGATCGGGAACGCGTTTCTGTACGGCGGGATCGGGTACGGCGGTTCCTGCTTCCCGAAAGACGTCAAGGCGCTTATATACACGCTCAAGGATTACGGCTTCGAGGCCCGGATACTTTCGGCAGTCGAGTCCGTCAATAAGCTCCAGCGCGCCTATTTTGTCGACCGGGTAATCAAGCACATGGGCGAGAACCTCGCCGGCAAAACCTTCGCCGTATGGGGCCTGGCGTTCAAGCCGCAGACCGATGACATGCGCGAGGCCCCTGCCATCGACATCATAAACGGGCTCCGCACGCGCGGGGCTTCCTTCAAGGCCTATGACCCGATCGCGGTCGAAAACGCGCGCAGGATGATCGGCGACGAGAGAATTGAGTACGTCAAGAACAACTACGACGCGCTCAAGGGGGTGGACGCGCTGCTGCTCCTGACCGAATGGCACCATTTCAGAAAACCTGATTTCGACAAGATGAAGTCCCTTATGAAGGCCCCTGTCATTTTCGACGGCAGGAACCAGTACGAACCGGAGAAGATGAAGGAGATGGGCTTCTCATATTATTCAATAGGCAGGAACTGACGCCGTCCCCGCCGGCACGGCGGGTGGGTTTCATAATTTCAGACTGAAAATGCGCGCGGCGTTTCCCGTCGTCTGCTCCGCGACCGCCTCGATCGATTCCCCCATGATTTCAGCCGCCGCCTGGAGATTGTACGTTATATAGTGGGGATAGTTTATCTCGCCATGCTTTTGCACGGGCGGGATGTCCGGGCTGTCTGTCTCCAACAGGAAGTGCCCGGGATAGATTTTCTTGAGCACGGCCGCTCTTTTTTTGCTGTTGTGGAAGGTAAGGGTGCCCCCCATGGAGAAGCTCAGCCCGTACCGCATGAGATCTTCGGCCAGCTCCGGGCTCCCGGAAAAGGAATGTATGATGCCGCCCGCCGCGGGGGGGCCGACCCGCTTCAGGGAGAGGAGCAGCTCGTTGAAGGCCCCCCGGCAGTGAATGACCACCGGCAGGCCGGTCTCGCGCGCGATGGCGAGCTGCTGCTCGAAAAAAACCGTTTGAAGATCGAAGGGGACGATTTCGCTCTTCCTGTCCAGCCCAATCTCACCGATGGCAGCCGCGCCGAGGGCTTTCGCCCCGGCAAGCGCGGGAATATCGCCGCTATACTCCTTCCTGATATACCAGGGATGTATTCCCATGGCGAATTCAATTTCAGGGTAGCGCCGTGCCAGCTCCCTCGATTGCGGCCACTGCCCCGGCTCGATTGATGCGGTGATCAGCTTCACGATGCCTGCGCCGCGCGCGAGCGCCATGATGCCGTCAAGGTCCCGGCTGAAATGTCCGCTTTCAAGGTGGCAGTGCGCATCAACGATCCGCATGGATCATTCCCCTATTATTTTGACCAGCACCCGCTTCGGGCGGCCGCCGTCGAATTCGCCGTAATAGATCTGCTCCCAGGGGCCGAAATCGAGCTTGCCGGCGGTGATCGCAACGACCACTTCCCTGCCCATGATGGTCCTCTTGATATGTGCGTCGCCGTTGTCCTCGCCCGTTCTGTTGTGGCGATAGCCGGACACCGGTTCGTGCGGCGCAAGGCGTTCAAGGAAATCATCGAAGTCGCGGAGAAGGCCGCTCTCCGCGTCGTTGATGTATACCGACGCGGTGATATGCATGGCGTTCACGAGGCAGAGGCCTTCCATGACGCCGCTTTTTTTCACCAGCTTTTCCACCGTATCGGTAATGTTGATATATTCCCTTCGGGTTTTCGTGTTGAATACGAGGTGTTCTGTCAATGACTTCATGGCGGCGCTCCCGGTATTTCCCTGAGTAATTTTATTAATATGTATTTTAGGGCATACGATAATTTTTGTCAAAAAGAATATCATGAATGATTTCCTGTTTCAATTTGAATAAAAAAAATGTACGATTCCATTATTATTATTGAATTATCACTTGCCAATTTCAGCATATATAATTCTACTATTTAATCACCAGAGGAGCCGGGCGGCGCTTACGGGCGCGGTTCCTGATACACCACGAAGACAGGGACGGGACAGTGCAGACACAGGTGCTCATAATCGGCGGCGGCGCAACGGGGACCGCAATTGCACGGGACCTCGCGCTGCGCGGGGTCCGTAGTATCCTTGTGGAAAAAGGGGACCTTAACGCGGGCGCGTCCGGCGGGAACCATGGCCTGCTCCACAGCGGCGGGCGCTATGTGTCAAACGACCAGGAAGCGGCGCGTGAATGCAAGCAGGAAGGCGACATCATAAAGCGCCTGATGCCGCAGTGCGTGGAAGACACGGGCGGGATATTCGTTGCCGTTGAGGGCGATGATGAGCGCTTCATCGCGGAATACCCGGCATACTGCGCCCGGTGCGGTGTGCCCAGCGAGCAGATCTCACCGGAAGAGGCCTGCTTCCTTGAGCCGGCCCTCTCTGAAAAGGTCATCGCGGCCTACAGGGTTGAAGACGCGTCAATAGATCCCTTCAAGCTGACTCTTCTCAACATGACGCAGGCGGTCTCACTCGGTTCACGGCTTTTGAGAAGAACGAAAGTCACGGGCTTTGAGCTGCATGATGCCGCCATTGCGCGGGTACGGGTGCGGAACATCGATTCCGGTGAAGAATACTTCATAGAAGCGGAGCAGGTGGTCAACGCCGCCGGCGCCTGGGCAGGGCAGGTTTCGCGGCTGGCCGGCATTGATATCCCCATGACCTATTCCAAGGGGACCCTCCTCGTCACGAATGACAGGATCAATTACCGGATTATCAACCGCCTCCGGCGTCCCTCGGACGCCGATATCCTTGTCCCGGGCGGGACCGTTTCAATACTGGGCACCACCTCCACGCCGGTTGAAGACCCGGACGCGGTGTACCCGACGGTCGGGGAGACCGACCACATCGTGAGGGAAGGGGCCGCCATGGTGCCGGTACTCGAGCGGAGCAGGTTTGTCCGCGCCTACTGCGGCGTACGGCCCCTGTTCGGCAAGGGGAGCGGGGACGGCAGGGCCGTAAGCCGCGGCTTCGCGCTTCTCGATCATTCCGGCGAAAACATCGAAAATTTCACCACCATCACCGGCGGGAAGCTTACCACCTTCAGGCTGATGGCCGAGAGGACGGCCGACCTGGTATGCAAAAAGATGGGGATCACCGCCCCCTGCCGCACCAGGACAGAGCCGCTCCCGGTCCTTGACGACTGCCGGTGGACCGAGCCGGGGATCTCGCCGAAGCGGTGGATGCGCTCGCATGAGCCGGATGACATCGTGATCTGCGAGTGCGAAATGGTGACGAAGACGGCGATCGACGAAATACGGGAATCGCTGAAGGCCAACAACGAACGGCCGGGGCTCATCGACATATGCATGAGGACCCGGCTGGGGCGGGGCGCCTGCCAGGGCGCGTTTTGCGGGCCACGGGCGCTCGCCTATCTCTACGAGCGCGGCGAGTATGAAGGCCTTGACGGCCTTGTGGATATCGGAAAATTTTACCAGGAACGCTGGAAGGGGATCCATTCGATCCTCTGGGGCGACCAGCTTATACAGGCGGAGCTGATGGAGTCGATCCACTGCGGCCTGTTCGATGAAGAATTATACACGCCGGATAAATGAGGAGAGCGACCGCGCATGACGCTGCCGAAATCGCACAACTACGATCCCACGCATGTCTTTGACGTCATGGTCATCGGTTCGGGCATCTCCGGCATGGCCGCCTCACTTTTTGCCGTGGACCGAAAGCTCTCGACCGTCCAGGCAGGGAGCGCGGGAGGGACCCTTTTCACCAGCGGGCTCCTTGACCTGATGGGCGTGTATCCGCTCGAGGAAAAGAAACAGTGGCGGAACCCGTGGGAAGCCATTGACCGCATGCGCGGCGACGGCTCGCGCCATCCGTACGTCCGCGTGAGCAATGAAGACATCAACGCCGCGTTCGAGGAATTCACCGGGTTCCTGGGCAACGAGGGGATGACGTTCCGCTGCGATAAAGGCCGCAACCTCCAGGTCATTACATCGATGGGCACCGTGAAGGACACCTATTGCGTCCCTGAATCGATGTGGCACTGCGTGGATGCCCTTGAGCGGAAGGACCCGTGCCTGATTGTCGATTTCAGGGGGCTCAAGGAATTCAGCGCGCGGCAGATCGCGTCGGCGCTCAGCGGCGAATGGCCGGCGCTCCGCACCCTCCGCGTCCTTTTCCCGGGCACCGAGGGGCGGAACGAGGTGCATGCCGCGCACCTGGCGCGGGCGCTGGAGCTGTCCGGCGTCAGGGAGGCGCTGGCGGAGGCAATAAAACCAGAGATCGGCGACGCGTGGTATGTCGGGTTCCCCGCGGTGCTGGGCATCAAGAGGACACCGGTCATCCTGGAGCACCTTAAAAAGCTGCTCGGCGTCCCGGTGTTCGAAATCCCGATGATGCCCGCGTCGGTCCCCGGGTTCCGGCTGAAAGAGGTGTTCGATTCGGCACTGCCGCGCAGGGGCCTCCTGCGGCTGATTGACAAGCGCGTGGAATCGGTCGATCGCATGGACAACGGGAACTTCCTGCTTGCGATCGGCGGCGATGACGGGGCCGTGCTGATACAGGCCCGGGCGGTCATTCTCGCCACGGGGCGCTTCATGGGGAAGGGGCTCGTCTCGGACAGGGAACGGATCCACGAGCCGATTTTCGGCCTCCCGCTCCATCAGCCGGATGGAAGGCCCGCATGGCACCACCAGGAGTTCCTCTACCGGGGAGGGCACCCGGTCAACAGGGCCGGCGTGGAGGTCGATGAATGCTTCCGGCCCGTTGACGGGGCGGGGAATGTCGTGCACGGGAACCTGTTCGCCGCCGGCTCAATACTGGCGCACCAGGACTGGATGAGGATGAAATGCGGTTCGGGGCTGGCGGTCGCGACCGCCTACGCGGCGGTCAATGCCTGTATCAGTACCATCGCAAAATCAGACGGGGAGAACAAGTAATGCTGGAACCGCTGCTCGGCTCTACATTCCTTTACCTGTGCCTGTATCTTTCGATCGGCGTGTGCGCGACCGGTATCCTTGTCCGCGCGCTCCGCTGGTTCTTTATCGAAACCGGGCCCCGTGCGGGAAGAACGCCGGTGCCGGCGAGATTCGCGGCGGCGCTCAGGGGATTTTTAGCCTCGTTCTTCAGCCTGAAGATCTTTCGCTTCTTCAAGCTGTTTTTCCTCGATGTGTTTCTCCAGACAAGGATCATCCGGACCGATTTCTCCCGCTGGCTCATGCATTTTTGTCTCTTTGCCGGCTTTACCCTCCTGCTCCTCATGCACGCCATGGACGAGCTGGTTACGAAAAAAATATTTGACGGCTATTATTCGACGATCGACCCGTTCCAGTCCCTGAGAAACATCTTCGGCCTCATGGTCGTCATCGGGGTGATGATCGCCGTCTACCGGCGCATCCGGCTCCGCGGCCCCATGCTGGCGACGAGATATGCGGACCGCTACGCGATCATCCTGCTCGCGGTGATCATCACGACGGGCTTTCTCGTCGAGAGCGCGAAGATGACGTCGGAACGCGTATTCAACAGAATGATGAAGGACTATTCTCCCGCGGGCGGGCCCGGGGATGAAGAAGCCCTCAGGGCCTTCTGGTCGGAGGAATACGGCGCCGTATTTTCCGGCATGAAGGCGGCACTGCCCGGCGTCCTGGTGACGAGAGGGAGGGAACTGAACGAACAGAGCTGCTCCGCGTGCCATTCACCGACACGGACCGCGTTTGTCTCTTTTTCCGTCGCACGCGCCATGAAGCCCGCGGCCGCGTCCATGGACGCGGTCAAGGCCGATCTCATACTCTACTACATACACGTGCTTGCCTGCTTTATCGGCCTGGCATACCTCCCCTTCAGCAAGATGTTCCATCTTGTCACCGATCCCCTCAGCATACTGGTCAACGGCATGTCTGATAAAAAGCGGGCGGGAGGTGCCGCCGCGATGCCGCGGAGGGCGCTTGAACTTGATGCCTGTACCGCCTGCGGCACCTGCAGCAGGCATTGTTCCGTCGCCCCGCTGTTCAGGATGATGCATAACCGGGAGGTGCTCCCGATGGACAAGCTGCGAACGGTGCGCCGGCTGGCTTCGGGAGCGGCGATTGATGCCGCGGAGATGCAGCGTATCTCGGAGGGCGCGTTTGCCTGCACCTCGTGCTTTAAATGCACCGAGGTATGCCCGGCCGGCATCAACCTGCAGGACCAGTGGGCCGCATCGAAAGAGCTCCTCGCGGAACGGGGATTTCCCCTGCCGCATGTCTGGATAAAAAAGTTCAGCTCGTCCGAGTGGTCCGACAGGGCCGTCTCGATGCGGGGTGCAGCGGCGGAAGCCGGCGCCGTGAAGGGGCGCTACTACAACCTCACCGCCGATTCCTCGGTATTCGCGCACTGCATCCAGTGCCAGACCTGCACCAACGTGTGCCCGGTCGTGGCGTCGCGGGTCGGGCAGGAGAACGCGGTAGATATCACGCCGCAGAAAATCATGAACCTGCTCAGGCTCGGGCTGGACGACCTGGCCATGGGCTCCCGGATGGTATGGGACTGCGCGACCTGTTACCAGTGCCAGGAGAACTGCCCCCAGGGCATACGGGTGACTGAAATCATATACGATCTGAAAAACCGTGCGTATGCGCGCTACAAGCATATTGACCGCGAAGGAAACAAAACCAGTGACGGCGCATGCGAATGACCGGCGGTCAGCCATGCGGTCCATCAGCCAGGAACGGGTGCCATGAAATTCGCTTTTTTTAAAGGATGCAAGATCCCCTTCTATCTCGAACAGTACGGGACGTCCACCCGCGCCGTTCTGAAGACATTCAGGGTCAAGCTCGTGGACCTCGATTTCGGCTGCTGCGGCTACCCGAACCGCGACATCAGCTTTGAATCGTACATCCTCTCCGCGGCGAGGAACCTCGCCCTTGCCGAAAAAAAGCGTCTCGACATCCTCACGCCCTGCAAGTGCTGCTACGGCTCGCTGAAGCACGCCGTCCATTACCTGCACGAGCACGAGAGCCTGCGCCGGGCCATCGACGCCGAGCTTGCGAAAGAGGGCCTGTCGTGGAACAACACGATCCGCGTGAAGCACCTGCTGACGGTGCTCTGCGATGACATCGGCCTGCCGGCGCTCTACGCCAGCATAAAAATCCCGCTCGGGGACGTGTCCGTCGCCGCGCATTACGGCTGCCACGCACTTCGTCCCAGCGAGATCGTCCATTTCGACGATCCGCTGGCGCCGTCGATCTTCGAAGAACTCATAGCGGCGACCGGTGCGCGGCCGGTTGACTGGCCGCGCCGGCTCGATTGCTGCGGGAACCCGCTCCTGGGAAAGAACGACGCCATCTCGCTCGACCTCATGCGAAGCAAGGTCGGTGACGCGGCGGAATCCGGGGCGGACTGCATCTGTACCGCGTGCACCTATTGCCAGATGCAGTTTGACGCGGTCCAGGCGTCCGAAAAAGCGGCCGGGGAGGCAGTGACGGTACCGGCGCTATTGTACACCCAGCTCCTGGGCCTCAGCATGGGGCTGCCGGAACGGGTCCTCGGCATACGGAAGAACAGCATCCAGCTTGAAAAGATCCGCAAGAACATGAAGTAGCCCCGGGACGTGGGGCGCCCCCGGCAGCGGAGCTGCGGCTATTTCTCGCCGAGACGCCTGCAGCCTTTCACCGGGGACGAGCAGGAATGGCCGCACCGCCCGGACCCCGGCGGGCAGCATGAATCGATGGTCGCCGTCCATTCGCCGCTGCCGGCGGAGTATAGGAGGTGGCCGTGCACGGCGCACTCGTAGGCGGTGCGCACCGGGGACGCGCTCCGTGACCTGCCGGTGACGCTCTCCTTCATCTCGTCGATCACGAAGTTCGCGCGGACGATGACGGGTATATTCTTCCCGTAATTTTCAGGCGGCAGGCGTTCGATTATCACGAATTCCTCCACGGCGACATTGTTTTTTTTCAGTCCGTATTCATCTTCGAATGCCCGGCGGAGGAGTGACAGCGCCCGGTCGTCAGTGATCGCCGGGATGGAGCTTTCAGCCCGGAGCCGTCGGCACATGGTGCCGATATGGCAGTCGGGGACCTCCTTTCCGCGGTACACGCAGCCGGTCGAGTCGTGCACCCATGAACCGTCGCGGAGCGAAATGACCGAGGCCGCCATGCATTCATACGACGTCACCGTGTTGTACACGTCGTCCGTCAGGCCCAGGAGCACCTTCGATCTCACCCGGTAGAGCGGAGTGCAGAGCTTCCATGCCGCTTTTCTGGAAAGCACGGTAACTTCGCGTACCCGGGCGCCCGGGTATTGGGCCATGACGCCGTCAGCTATCAGTTTCTTCGCGGCCGCGTCGGCGAGGGAAGGGTGCTTTTTTTTCGGCCAGGTGCGCTGTACGGATGCGACCTGTAAAAAGCCGTCGAATATCCAGTCCGTTTCGAGCCGGTAGAAATATACCTCCCACGTGTCACGCAGAACAATGTTGCAGTCCGTAAGGCGCGTTTCCAGTGCAATCATGTGGACCTGGACGGGAACGCGCTGTTCGCCCCTCGTCCTGTAACCCCTGGTGAATTTCCCCGTGTGGTAGATCCTGACGACCTTGCTGCCCGGCGGCGATTGGTATGCGTCCGTGAACTCATTGACGGCCCTTTTGCGCGGAACATCGGGGATGGTCTGCTTTGCGGCTGTGGCTTTATTCGCTTTTTTAGCCGGCGCGGCATCGACCGGGGCGGCGCATATGACCGCAGCAGCCAGCAGTATCATGATGGAGAGGCCCGCGAGTTTCTGTCGTTGTTTCATCAGTACCTCCGATTCAGCGCCGGCAGGGGCGGCGTTATTGGGTTATCTGCATGCCGGGAACGGGTCCGACGCTGTATTGTATGACGGACAGGTTGAAATACCGTTCCAGGTATCGAATGTTTTCTTTCTTATTGCCGATATATTCTTCCTTGCAGGTCTCCGGTATCACCATTCGCAGCGTCCTCGGTGGCTGCAGGCCCCGGCGCTTCAGGTGGGCGTCAATTGCGCCGGACATTTCGTCCCTCCGGGCGCGGGATTTTACAAGGTAGCCGAACGAGGGGTGGTAGGGCCCTGCCACGATCGCCTGTTCCCGCCCCGGTGAAAACGGGTGGAGCCCCATGCGTATGACGGGGATGCCGCGTGACAGGAACACCCGGTACATGGCCGTGCAGGTTTCCACAGCGTCGTCCAGCGAGAGCGGGACATACCGGTTGTCACGGAACATGCGCTCCATGGCGGTGCCGGCAAGGACGACAGCAGGGTAGAGGCGCACCGCGCCCGGCCCGAGGCCGGCGGCGGCGCGCGCGGATCGGAGCGCGGACTCACGGGTCTCCCGCGGCAGGCCCGGCATCAGCTGGATGACGAGCCCAAACCCGTAGTCCGCGATGAGGCCGGCCGCGGCCACAACGTCAGCGGCGGTGTGGTTCCTGTTCGCCTCCTCGAGCACGATGTCGTCGAAGCTCTGCGCGCCGAGCTCTATCGTTGAGACACGGTATTTCCGGAGAAGATCGAGGGCCCGTTCCGAGATGTAGTCGGGCCGCGTGGAAAGGCGTATGCCGTGGATCCGGCCGCTGTCGAGGTGCCTGCGGGCGGCGGCAAGATAGGCCTCCTGCAGGTCGTCCCGTATGCCGGTGAAGCTCCCGCCGAAAAAGGCCAGCTCCACGCGCGTCACGCTCTTTTTTATGTGCGGCGCGTATTTCTCCACGAGGTCGTCAATAGAGCCCGGTGTCGGCAGCTCCGGGGCGGCGGTAGCGTTCCACTGGCTGCAGAAGATACAACGGTGCCCGCAGCCAAGGTGGGGGATAAAGACCGGGATGGTGACCTGTCGTTTCGGCATGAAAATGTGATACCAGATGACGCTTTTACAGCAACCCTTTTTCGGACCGGGCCAATTTTTTGTCGTAACCCTGACGGGACAATGGTTACGAATTATCAAGGGGCGGCGATGAGGCATGCGGCAAGAAATAAATCTTGACACGCTGGTCATATAAATTTTAATGCCTCAAATGTAATCGTTGCCCGGTGAGATGAACCGACTGAGGGAGTTGAGCGTATGCCGACCTATGAATATGAATGTCTGGAATGCAAGAAGCGCTTTGAAGTGTTTCAATCGATTAAAGCTGAACCCATCCAGGCGTGCACGTCCTGCAAGGGGAAGGTGCGCAAGCTGTTCGGTACAACCGGGATAATATTCAAGGGCTCCGGGTTCTATGTCAATGATTACAAGAAGAATGGCGGTACAAAACGGAACGCCGCCCCGGGCGGGGCGGGCGACGCACCGGCTTCCGCCTCGGAATCAAGCACGGCGTCGGGCAGCGGCGGCGGCTCCTCCGACTGACGCCTGACCGCGGATCATTTCTTCGACCTCGCCTTTTTCAGCATCTGGGCCTTCTTCTGGCTTATGAGTGTCATCAGGTATTTTTCAATGCTCATTATCGCCTGAGCCGACAGCTTTTCATCCTTTATCTTTTCACCCGCGAGCGAATCGGTGAATTCACGGACCGATTCCGGCGTCTGCCCCACTTCCGGCTCCACCAGGAGATATTCCATGTCCGATATCAGGTACTGCTGGCTCCGGTTGGGATAGAGCACCCTGCGCGCATTGTACACCGGTATCACGATTTTCATGTTGAGCTTGCGCAGATCGTTGATGATAAGCTCGATGTCAGGCTCGTTCGCCGGCAGGAGCTCGATGTAGTTTGACAGCGGGATCAGGCGGGTGCCGCTGTTCTTGATCTTGAAGAGGATGTTTTTTGCTTCACCGGTCGCGGCGGGCCGGTAGGTGCCGGCCTCGTATTCCTGGCTCTTCATGACGGCGGAGGACTGGGCTTCCTCCTTTTTCGGCGCGAAGATCGACCTGAAGAAATCCGAGATTGCCTCGAGTATCGACCGGCTCCTGCGGCCGGCGCGTTCCTCGCTGCTGGCGGCGGTTTCGAGTGAAAGCCCCCGCTGGTATTCTTCATACTCGTCAATTCTTCGCTTCAATTTCAATATAGTTTCGTCTTTTTCCAGGATGAGCCGGGACTTGTCTTCGTCCTCCAGGAGTTTTTTCCCGGCGTTGCAGAGGAGGTTGATCTCATCGAAGATCCTGTCCTTCTCGAAATGGCCCATCGCGGCGACGGTCTCCTGCTTGTTTACTACCAGGTCATGGAGCTCGTCAAGGCGCTTCAGGAGATAATCGCCGTCTATGAGGTAGGTGATATTGTCTTCGTCCCGGAACATGACGATCCTGTTATGCGGCCCGTTCTCCGCGGCCCATTCAAGTATTTTTTCCTCCGGGATGTTGTCGAATACCGAAGAGAGGCCCGACACGGCGGTGATCCTGTTCTCGCGCACATAGGATACGAAATCATTGCCGGCGGTGAGGATCGGGTCAATGATTGTCTCCACCTTGAGGATGCAGGAGCGGAGCGAGTTAAAGTTCTTTACCACCGTCAGCTCGATATCGGAGAGGGAAAGATACAGGTCCTGAAGAAAAATGTTCAGGATATAGTCGAGCTTTGAATCGCTGTAGTCGCTGTAGTCGGTGTTCAGGATGCCGAAATTTTTCAGCCGCCTGAGGAGGGGCACCGAATGGTTGGTGATCACCTTGTTGAATTTTTCAAGCGAGAGCGTTGTTTTCACGGCGTTGTAGTTGTCGCGGTGGAAGCAGAAATCCTCCGCGATTTCGATGTTCTGTTTGTTTACCGAGTAACTCTTGTAGGTAAAGATGGTTTTTCCAAGCTCGATCTTGATGACCTGGGAGAGGAGGGCGCGGTCCTTCGTCTTTTTGATGAGCTTCGTCAGGTTGAAGAGCCTGAACTTCGAGATGAGATTCAAAAAGTTGTCCGCCGACAGCTGGTTGCGCTCGGACTGGATGCGGTTGAAATCCTCATTGCTGATAAGGACGGCGAATTCCCGGTTCTCGATGATGGACAATTTCTTGGTTTCCGGGTCGACCACGAAGGAGAACGTGATGATCGACCGGACAATATCGGGATAGTTTTTCGTGAGAATATCAATAAGATTGGATATTATTTTATTTCGCGCAATGGTGAAGGGAATTTTGATGTTCCGGGACGTCTTCAAGTCTTCAAGGGTCGCCAGGTGGCCGATGCCGGTCTTGAGGACATTGCTCTGGTATGTCATTATTTCATTAAGGACCTCGAGTATATGCGGCTCCCGCGCTACGTGGGAGTGAAGGAATGGAAACCGTTTGTCCTGAATGCTTTCTTTTGCCATACCGTGTTTACATGGATGCGCGGCGCTCGGCGCCCCGGGGTATCCACGCTTATTTCATATGCTCGCATCCGGTTGCGGTTTTTGTCAATACATTTACTGGCGGGGATTACTGGCGCAGAGGGCGCGACCGGTGAAGGCATGACCGGCCCGGACGGGCGATTATCAGGCGTGCGGGCTGCCACGCCGTTCAATCGCCATGTATCATCGGCACAAACCTGACATATGTTACTGTCTTTTTCGTTATGGCGCCGTTATGCTTGATGAGCCTGACCAGCTCCTGCGAATAGTCGCCTTCCGGGGCCACGAGTATGCCGCCTTCGGCGAGCTGGTCAATGAGGGCCTGCGGGATCTTCGGCGGAGAAGCGGTGAGGATGATCACGTCGAAGGGGGCCTTGTCGGGCAATCCCCTGTACCCGTCGCCGATTATTACCTGCACCCTGTCGTATCCAAGCTCGGCGAGCTTTGTGCGCGCGCCCATGGCGAGCGGCGCGACGATCTCCATGCTGTATACCTCTTTCGCGAGGAGCGAGAGGATCGCGGCCTGGTAGCCGGAGCCGGTGCCGATCTCCAGGACACGTTCATTGCCGTCAAGCTCGCACAGTTCGGTCATAAGGGCGACAATATACGGCTGCGAGATCGTCTGGCCGTGGCCAATCGGCAGGGGATGGTCATCATACGCGCTCGCGGCCTGATGGCCGGGGATGAACTTGTGGCGTTCCACGCTTCTCATGGCCGCGAGCACCCGCGCATCGCTCACCCCGCGCGCCTCGATCTGGTTTTTTACCATGAGTTCACGAAGTTGTTCCATGGAAGTGTCTCCTCCGCTTCGGCAGGTCCCGGGAATGATCACAATCAGCGACGCCGTTAGTGCGGCCACTGTCGTCAGTATGTAGTTGCGTGAATCCATTGTAATACGGCCCGGCCGGGTCTCCCTAAAAACCGCAAAAAAGAAAAAATATTATTGAAATAAAAACTGTTTGTTGTCAGATTAAATGTATAAAAGACATTCATATATTTCAAGAAATTTATCAATGACCGGTGCGCGCAGGCGATTTATTGCAGGGAGGGAAGGAAGGGGTGGCGCAGAAAACAGGTAAAAGCGGCCGGAAGAAAAAACCGGCCCCGCGGACAAGGGCAAAGAGCTCGAAAGCGGCCGGTACATCGCCGAAATCACGGCCTGTCGAGCGAAGCAGGAGCCCGTTATATGTGCTTATTATAATGGGCCTTGCCACGGCAATTGTTTTGATGGTGAATCATTATGGCCTGAGGCGGGGGCTGAAAACCGTACTGCCGTCCAGGGAGGCGCCGGTAACGAAGGAGCTTGAAAAGGAGCGTTCCCATGCGGGAAGGGACCGGGACGATGAGCGCCAGAGGAACGAGCGGGCGGAAAAGACCGAAAAGACGGACCGGCCCGAAAAGATAGGCGCGCCGGCACGGACAGACCCGGAGCCGGCGAAGAAACAGGAGCCAACGCCAGAGGAAAAAAGCGTCAGGATTTACCTGGTGAAATTAAACGAGGAATCGGATAAGATGTACCTTGCGCCGGTCGGCAGAAAGGTCACGGGCGGGTCGGTCCTCGAAAACACCATGAAGGAGCTCATCAAAGGACCGACGGCGACAGAAAAGAAAAAGGGGATGCTCACCGCCGTCCCCTCCACCCTGCGGGTGAACGGGGTGAAGATCCGCGGTAATGTCGCAGAGATCGATTTCAACGGCGCGATAGAGCAGGGTGCTGCCGGGAGCATCCTCCTGAACAGGATCGACCAGATCGTGTATACCGCGACGCAGTTCCCGAACGTCGGAAGCGTGGTGATAACCATCAACGGGAAGCAGCGGCAGACCCTCGGTACCGACGGTCTCTCGATCGGGGGCCCCCTCCACCGGAGAAACTGATGGCAATGCTGGAAATCGAGATCAAGTCGCCATGCGACGACCACGCGGCGGTGATAGAACGGCTCACGGCGCTCGGCGCCCGCCGCGGGGAGACGCGCACCGAGCGCGATACCTACCTGAACCATCCGGCACGCGACTTCCGGGCGACCGACGAGGCCCTGCGCCTGCGGCAGGTAAATGACCGGGTCGTGCTCACCTACAAGGGCCCCCGGCTCGGCGGCGCATCAAAGACGCGCCGCGAGGAAGAGGTCCCGGTCGGGGGATTCGAGCAGATGCTGGGTATACTCGGCCTGCTCGGGTTTACCACGGCGGGGACCGTCGCCAAGGAGCGGGACATCTTCCTGCTCGGCGAGGTGGAGATATGCATTGACAGGGTGGAGGGGATCGGTAATTTCGTTGAGCTGGAGATGAAGGGCACGGAGCAGGAGCGGATAGAGAAGGACCTGTTCAGGATAGCGGCGGATCTCGGGCTGGACCGGTTCGAAAAACGGTCATATCTCGAGCTGAAATACGGCAGCGTCGGCGGGAACTAGCGCGTTCTATCGGGCACGCGGGGGCCATGCAGCGGCCTCGCGTGCGGCAATAAACACAATGGGGAGTATGATGTTTAACCGGAAGCAGTTAAAAAAGCTTGAACAACAGCGGGAGAAGCTCGATGATCTGGAGGGGAAAAACAGGCAACTGCGGACCCTCATCGAGATAAATACCTATATCGCCAATTCGCTTGAAAAGGAAGAGGTCCTGAAGCGCATCCTGAACCAGACAAAGATACTGCTCAACTGCGAGTCGAGCAGTATACTCCTGGTGGACCGGGGGCTGAAACAGCTCAATTTTTCCGTGCTCAGCAAGGACGAAGAGGGCGACATTCTGAAAGATAC
This sequence comes from uncultured Spirochaetota bacterium, assembly GCA_963827275.1. Lineage (GTDB taxonomy): Bacteria > Spirochaetota > UBA4802 > UBA4802 > UBA5550 > RBG-16-49-21. The sequence goes on along the minus strand of CAWHAA010000010.1, from coordinate 131,253 downwards.
GAGCCTTCGCATGGGCGAGGGGATTGCCGGCACCGTATGGCAGAACGGCATCCCCATACTCATCAATGACGCCCAGAATGACCCTCGTTTTTCCGACCGGGCCGACAAGAAGGCGAAAACCGTGACCCGCTCAATCATCGCCGTCCCCCTGACCGTAAACGGCGAGATCATCGGGGTCATAGAGGCGATCAACAAGATCAGCGGCGGCTTTACCGCGTTTGACATGCAGGTGCTCCAGTTCGTCTCGACCCAGTCAGCGATCGCCATCAATAACGCAACGCTTTACAACAACGCGATCCGCGACGGTATGACAAAGCTGTATATCAGCAAGTATTTCCGGGAGCGCCTGCAGGAAGAATGGAACCGCTCGAGCAGGAAAAACCATACCCTCTCGATGGTGATCTTCGACATCGACAATTTCAAGGTCATAAACGACACCTACGGCCACCAGGCCGGCGACAGGGCCATCAAGGAGGTCGCGATTGTCCTCCATAACAATTGCAGAAACATCGATATCCCCTGCCGCTACGGCGGTGAGGAGTACACGGTGATCCTTCCTGAAACTACCAGGGAAGAGGCCATGGCCTTCGCTGAGCGCATACGCCTGATCGTCGAAAACTGCCGTCTTGAATACGAGGACATATCGATGCGGTTTACCCTGTCCGGCGGTATCGCGACAATTCCCGACCTTGACGCGAAAGACCCGAGCAGCCTGATCGAGATGGCGGATATGGCGCTCTATTATTGCAAGAAAAACGGCAGGAACCGGATCGCGTTCTATGACCCGGCGGTGATGGGCGCCAGCCCACGGGTGTAGCCGCTACCTGAGGTGGTAGCCTTTTTTACCCAGGAGGTCGATGGCCTTTTTCTGGAGCCTGTCAACCTCTTCGGTTGTAAGGGTGCGCTCCTTCGACGCGAAGACAATCCTGATCGAGACGGATTTTTTCCCTTCCGGGATCGGGCTCCCTTCATACACGGAAACCACCTCTACCCCCTGGATCAGGTCGATGTCCGCTTTCTCGATAATCGAGCAGATGTCCCGCGCGTAGACCTTGCGGTCGGCGATAACGCTCACATCGAAGGGGACTTCCGGGTATTTCTGGATCTCCGTAAAAACGGTCTCACTGGTCTGCGCCGCGAACAGGGCGTCAACCTCGATGTCGAACAGGGCCGCGGTGCCGGTTATATCAAAATTGCGCGATGTGTCGGGATGAAGCTCGAATACATGTCCCGCGATTTTTTTTTCAACAATCAGCGCCATGGACCGGTAGGGATGGGCATAGGGGGGCAGGGCCTTTTCCTCCGGGACGAGGCTGTAGTCGGCTATCCGGAGCTTGTTCATGAGTCCCTGCACGGTGCGCTTCGCCTCGTAGAAGAGCGGCGCATCCGCTTTTTTCCGGAAGACGGCGCCCGTTACCATAGTCTTTTCCGCTGCGAGGTCGCTGGACTTCCTGTCTTTTTTCAGGTAAACCCTTCCCATCTCATATATGAAGAATTCGTCTGTATGCCTGCTGTTGGTCCTGATGTCGTTGACAATGTTCGGGACGAGGCTTTTACGGAGCCGGTCCTGTTCCTTCGAAAGCGGGTTGCGCATCCGGAGTTCACTGTCGTCATTGATGCCGAGCCTGGTCAGCGGGTCTTCCCCGGTGAACGAATATCCGCTTGCCTCGAGCATGTTATAATTGCCGGAGAGGATGTTCTTGACCGCGCGCTCAAAAAGCCGGAAGTTGTTTTTTGCCGGCGGCGCGCATTTCACGAACGGCGCGTCAGGAGTTATATTGTCGTAGCCGTATATTCGTCCCACTTCCTCGACGATGTCTTCCTGTATGGATATGTCTTTCGTTGAGCGATAGTAGGGCACATCTATGTCGAGCGTCCCGTTTTTTTCGGAAATCTTGAAATCAAGCGAAGTCAGGATCCCGATGATACGGGCGTCGTCGATCTGCTGGCCGAGCCGCTTCCGTATGAAACCGGTGGTGGTCTTCACGGACACTTTATTCTGGGGAACAGGGTATACGTCGATAATGCGCGATATCGCTTCTGCCCCCGGGAGCACCTGCTTGATGAGATCGTAGCAGCGCAGGAGCGCGGGAATAGTCAGTTCCGGGGAGAGGGACTTCTCGAACCGGATGGCCGCCTCGGTCCGGTGGGCGTAGCGGTTCGCGGTCTTGCGTATGTTGACCGGGTTGAAGCAGGCCGCTTCCAGCACGATCTCCGTGGTGGAGTCCTCTATTTCACTGTTTCCGCCGCCCATGACGCCCGCGAGTGCGATGGGGCCGTTTGTATCGGCGATAACGACGTCTTCATTCATAAGCTCGAACGTGGAGCCGTCCAGCGTGGTAAGGGGCTCCTTGTCGCCGGCCAGTCGGACGATGATCTCGCCGCCGTTCAGCTTCTTCCGGTCGAATGCGTGCATCGGCTGGCCGATCTCCGCCATGACATAGTTGGTGATGTCAACGATGTTGTTTATGGGCCTCATGCCGATCGCCTCGACCATGGCCTTGAGCCAGTCGGGGGATTCTTCAATTTTAATTCCCGCGACGACCAGGCCGCTGTACCGGGGCGCCGCGTCCGGATTGACAATGCGGACCTTTATCGGCTCCGCGTCCTTCAGGGTTTTGAGCAGTTCGTATTTGATCACGCCGGTGAAGGGCCTGTTGAAGATCGCGCCGATCTCCCGGGCAAAGCCCTCGTGGCTCCAGAGGTCGGGGCGGTGCGTGATGGACTTGTTGTCTATCTCGAACCGGACGTCGGCGCGGTGCGGAAAGAGCTCGCTGAATGACGCCCCGATTTTCGTGTCAGGCGGGAGTACCATGATGCCGGAGTGGTCATCGGAGAGGCCGAGCTCGCGCTCGGAGCAGAGCATCCCCTCGGATTCCTCACCCCGTATCTTCGTTTTTTTAATGGTCATCTCCGCGCCGAAGCTGGTGCCCGGCACGGCAAGCGGCACGATGTCGCCTGTTTTATGGTTGGGGGCCCCGCATACGACGCGGTACTTCCGGGAGCCCGCGTCCAGGTCAACGAGGGTGAGCTTGTCCGCGTTCGGGTGGCGCTTGACCTCGAGGATCTTCGCCGCGATAACGGTCTTGAAGTACCCGTTTACCTTCTCTATTGAATCGATTTCTGCAGTGGACATCGTCAGGCGGAGCGCCAATTCTTCAGGGGTAATGCCGCTCGTATCAACCATCTGGTTCAGTATGTTCAGTGACAGCCACATGGGCGCGCTCCGTTAAAACTGTTTCAGGAAACGAATATCGCCGCTCAGGAAATGGCGAATGTCGTTAATGCCGTATTTCATCATGACGAGGCGGTTCAGGCCGAGCCCGAAGGCGAACCCGGACCATTGTTCAGGATCGATCCCGCCCATGCGGAGGACATTGGGGTGTACGAGGCCGCAGGGGAGGAGCTCGACCCACCCTGACTGCTTGCACACGCTGCACCCCTTTCCGCCGCAGATGAGGCAGTTGATGTCCAGCTCGAAGCCGGGTTCCACGAAGGGGAAGTACCCGGGCCGGAGGCGGATGGTAACATCCCGATGAAATATCTCTTTCAAAAGCTCCTTCATAAAGAAGATGAGCTGCGCCACGGTTATCTCGCGGTCCACCATCATGCCTTCCACCTGGTAGAAGGTGTTTTCATGGGAGGCGTCGGTGCTCTCGTACCGGAAGACCCTGCCGGGGCCCACCACGCGGAAGGGCGGCGTGACCTTTTCCATCGCCCGTATCTGGATTGCGGAGGTATGCGTCCTCAGCAGGTTGCCATCCTCGGTCCAGAACGTGTCCTGCATGTCGCGGGCAGGGTGGTGTTTCGGAATATTCAGCGCCTCGAAGTTGTAATAGTCCGTCTCTGCCTCGGGGCCGTCGTGTATCTCGAAGCCCATCGAGGTAAAAATATCTTCAATTTCGTACTGCATGCGCGAGATAGGATGGAGCCGGCCCGGGACGGTCATGCCTGCTGCCGGAACGCAGTCCAGTGTCACGTCGATCCACTGGCCCCGGATAAGGCTGTCCGCGCCTTCCCGCGCCAGGTCATTCTGCCTGTTCTCCAGGGCTGTCTCGATTTCATTCTTGTACTGGTTGGAGAGCTTGCCCATCAGGGCCCTTTCTTCAGGGGGAATGTTTCCCAGCGAGCGGAGGATGAGGGTCAGGGCCCCTTTCCTGCCCAGGTACTTGATGCGTATCTCCTCGATTGCGTTGGTGTCCGGTGCGGCCTTAATTGCTGCGAGCGCTTCGTTGCGGATGGTGCCTAGTTCATGTTCCATGTCGTTTCACTGCGTTTTGTTTTGCTGCGCTATGACCAATAGCGCCAGCGACGGGTAAAAGTCAAGAAAAATGCGACTATTTTTCTCCGGCGCTCGGGCGACGGGGAAGAATCAGGCGCCCGTGGCGTTGATCGCGATCTTTGCCGCGCCGTACGCCGGGATCTTCAGCGGGTCGCTTATCGCGTAGAGCGTGACATTGTCCTTGAAGCCGGGGCACGCGCTTTTCTTGATGATACGCTTGACCGTCGGGAGCATGATCCGGTAGGACTGCGAGAGCCCGCCGCCCAGGAATATCGCTTCCGGGTTGAAGATGTTCACAAGATTGACTATGCCGATCCCGACGTAGGTCGAGTATTCTTCGAAGATGGCCAGCGCCGTCTCGTCCTTTTTCACGGCCTCCTCGTACACCATGAGGGGCGTCAGTTCCTCGGTCTTCATGCGGGCGGCGATGGAGGAGCCTTTCTGCTTTTTCAGGTGGGCCAGGGCAAGCTCGACGAGCGCCGGGCCGGACGCGTACCGCTCCCAGCAGCCGCGGTTCCCGCAGGGGCATTCCTTGCCGTTCAGGTCGATGGTCATGTGGCCCACTTCCATCGCGTTGCCCGATTGGCCGGTATAAATCTTGTTGTCGATGATCAGGCCGCCGCCGATGCCGGTCCCCAGGGTTATCATGAGCCAGTTGCGGTACTTGCTGACGTTCTCTTTCCACCAGGCGCCGAGGATGGCGACCGTGGCGTCGTTTTCAAGGAACACCCGTATGCCGGTCCGCGCCTCAAGGTTTTTCACGATAGGATGGTTGCTGAACGCGGGGATGTTCGGCGCCTTCAGGATAACGCCTTTTTCTTTGTCAATCGGACCGGGAGTGCCGATCCCCACCGCCGTGATGTCCATTTTTGAAATTGACGCGGACGTGGCGAGCGTCTCGATGATCTGGTAGAGGTCATCGTCGATCTCTTTCGCTGTCTTTTTTGTTTCAATCTCCTTGAAGCTCAGCTCCTTGCCGGTGCGGTCCGTAAGGATGCCTTTCGTTTTTGATCCCCCGATATCAATACCGATGAACATAATGTGTCTACCCTTTATAATATTTTTTATATATCTGTTTCGCCGCTGAAATGACGGCAATTAATCCAGCCCTGCCGGGCTGGACTTTTAGTAAATTGAAAAAGTGATGAGCGGGATGTAAAGTAATTTTTTTCCGCTCTATTGATGTTTTTTTATGAATATATCGCCCTGAATTTGCCAGCAAGGTATGCCATGTAGGGCCGCACCTGTATGTCTCCGCCGGTGACAGCGCGCACCAGCTCACTGAAAGTGTACCGCGAGCCGTGTCTGTGCACCCGGTCCCTGAGCCACGAAAGGAGCGGGGTGAAGTCGCCCGTTTCAATCGCGGAGGGGATGGACGGGACCTCCTCAAGGGACCTGTTGTAGAGCTGGGCCGAAAGAAGGTTGCCGATCGTGTAGGTGGGGAAATATCCGATGGCGCCGTGCGCCCAGTGAATGTCCTGGAGGCACCCCGCCGCGTCATCCGGAGGCATGACGCCGAGATAGTCCCGGTACTTTTCATTCCAGGTCACGGGGATGTCCTGTACCGGTAGAGATCCTGCGACCAGCTCCTTTTCAATTTCAAAGCGTATGAAGATGTGCAGGTTGTAGGTCAGCTCGTCGGATTCCACCCGGATGAAGCCGGGCGCAACGCGGTTGACTGCGCGGTAAAACTCGTCAGGCTCCACCGCGTCAACCTGGCCGGGGAAATGCTCTTTCAAAACGGGCAGGTAGTGCCGCCAGAACCCCCTGCTGCGGCCGACGATGTTCTCCCACAGCCGGGACTGCGACTCGTGCACGCCCAGTGAAATGGGCTGGCAGAGCGGGGTGTTGACCAGGTCGAGGGGCAGGCCCTGGTCATAGAGCGCGTGTCCCCCCTCGTGGATCGTGCTGAAGAGCGCGGAGAGGAGGTCGCCCTCGTCAAAGCGAGTCGTTATGCGCACGTCATACGGCGTAAACGACGTAGTGAAGGGATGGGCGGAGCGGTCCTGGCGCCCCCTTTTGAAATCATATCCCATGTCACGTAATACCCGGAGCCCGAAGGCCTCCTGCCGGGAGGTGTCGAACTTCTGCGTTAACAGGGCGTTTCCCGGGGCAGGGCCGCGGCCGGTGATCTCGCGGACCAGCGGAACGAGCTCGCGTTTCATCTCGGCGAACAGACGGTCCGTTTCCGCGGTCTTTAAATCAGGCTCGTACAGGTCAAGCAGGGCGTCGTAGGGGTGCCCGGAGTAGCCGAGCAGGTCCGCCTCTTCCCGGTTGATTTCGATTATCTCCGAAAGGATGGGAGCGAACATGCCGAAGTCGGCGTTTTTCCGTGCGCTGATCCAGACGCTGTTCGCTTTCGCGGTCGTGCGGGCGAGGCGCGTTACCAGCGCTTCGGGGAGCTTGACCTTTTGCAGGTAGGCACGCCGCGCCACCCGGAGCATGGCCGCCTCGTCGGAAAAGTATTCTTTTCCTGACGCCTCCTCCTCCGCGTCCCCGATGAGGCGCGCCGTCTCGTCTGACACGAGCCAGCGGTGCGCCAGTTCGGTGAGGAGGGCGATCTGCTCGGAGCGGGCGTTGACTCCTTCCTCCGGCATGAAGGTCTCCATGTCCCAGCCCAGGATGGCGATGGTCTGCTCGAGGACGCTGATCCGCGCCCATCTCTCCTTGAACCTGTCGAGGGCCGATGGCATGCTGCTACTCCCTGTAATACTAATACTGTACATCCCGTCCGGGGCGGCGACGATAAATTTATTTTGATATGTATTAGTTTGGATAACCATGCAAAAAAAGCAAGTAACAATTAGCGCATCGATGAAGTGTCGAAAAACGTAGCTAAGCGTCGAGGACTGTCCTGCAGTCTTCAGCGCCACGGATGGCGCCGATTCCGCAGGCCACAGGCTTTTTTCCGACGCGCGGTAATCCTGTGGTGATATACTCATGGTTCGTATGGACGAAATTTTGAGACGACCTGTAAGACGTAACTGATTATGGAATTCGTTAAATTTAATTGCTTGATAAAATTCTAAATTTCCATACCTGACGTCTATGAAAAAAATCGACCTGCACACCCACACCACCGCCTCGGACGGGATATATACACCCACCAGGCTTATAGATCTCGCGCGCAGCGGCGGTCTCGTCGCCATGGCAATCACCGACCACGATACGGTTGACGGGCTGCCGGAAGCGATGGAATATGCCTCGTCGGTCAGGTTTCGCCTTTTCCCCGGCGTGGAATTCAGCATCGAGTACCCGACCGGCTCGTTTCACCTTATCGGCCTCAACCTGGACTACCGGCATGAAGATCTTCGGAAGAGGGTGAAGACCCTGTCCGAGTTGCGGGCCACCCGGGTCCACCGCATCATCGACGACCTGAAAGAGCATGGCATCGATATCCCGATAGACGAGGTCCTGGCGGAGGCGGGGGCGGCCGCCATCGGACGTCCGCATGTCGCCCGGGTCATGGTCAGTCACGGGTATGCCCCCGCGATACGGGAGATATTCCAGAACTACCTCGTACCGGGCAAGCCAGGGTACGTGAAAAAGGTGCGGATTGAATTCGAGGAGGCGATCGCCCTGATCAAGGCGTCGGGCGGCATACCGGTCATCGCGCACCCGGTGTCGCTGGAATGCCGCGACATGGATGAGTTCGAAAGACTATTAAAGGGATTCGTCAGGTCAGGCATCGAGGGGCTCGAGGCGTACGCGTCAATGCATACGCCGGAACTGGCGGATCAGTACCAGGCCCTGGCGCGGAAGTATGGTCTCCTCGTCACGGGCGGGAGCGATTTCCACGGCGACAAGGAAGAGACGATCGGGAACTATCAAAAAGGGTGCCCGGTGCCGGCTGGGTTGCTTGATGAGCTGGAAGAGTATATAGCGAAGAAGAGATAAACGGCGTTACCGCTGACTGCCCCCCTGTCCCCCGATGGGGGCACGTGATAAAGTATTACCCCCTGTCCCCCATAGGGGGCACGTGATAAAATGCTGAATGTGTTTTATCAGAAGCCGAACCCCTCTCAAATTATGCCCCCTCCGGCAGAAAAAGCGCTGGAAAGGGGCTTAAAAATTCTATTTACCTACATCTCCGGTACGGAAGAAGAATCATTAACCCTATTTAACTCTTCTGCTTTTCTATTTATTTGAAGCATCCACTGATATAAACCTCTTAACCGCATCTAATTGAGAATCAGTTGCCTGTAAAGTCACCGGCACATTGTTTTTGGCTAAATAAAACCGTATCATATATACGCTGCAATTTGCTATTGCCTGTTGAATATCTGGAGTCAATACGATTTTACCGGTAACTGTGCAAATATGTGAAGTACCAATTTCTGATTCTGCAGATGTTGTCCTATTGACCCAGTTTATTGTACTTTTGGCTTCACCAGATACATTAGTCCTTTCAACCTTGTTATAGTCAATTATATTGGCTTTGAAATTTTTGTTATCGCACACTATATATGCGGTTTTTTCAAAATCTTCGCCATTGTATCCCAATATAGAAACAACCGCGAGTTTGAACAGAAAATATGCCGTTGGATTTGAAACCTTCCCTTTTTTTATCTCCTTTTCATACAAGAACCTCTGATTATCAAACACCATTTTATTTTGATCAATAACCTTGTGCCACATGTCCGCAGATACGAAGGTGGTGCCTTTAAATGGATCGTCATTTACCGCAACTTCAAAAGACGAGCACCCGACAAGAAACGATACTACAAGCAAAAACGCAAAGATACGTGTCATCATATCCCTCCTGGTATTATATAACATATCAGATTGTTTAATTTTTTTCTCAATATACTATTTATATTCAAACAGAAAATAGGGCGCTATCTATAAATGTATAATGAGATTCTATAAATCGGTTATACCTTATGCTTATTATTTAAAAAATCAATGTTTTTTCTTTATATTGAATCTCTCAGATCAATAAACTTGAAAAAATCTTATCATTATTATATTGGGAAAAGCTACCTGTTCAGTTCATGAACAGGTGACACAACGCGTTTTATGTGAAACAGGCCCCTCTCAGATTAAGCCCCCTCCGGCAGAAAAAGCGCCGGATAGTGGCTTAAGTTTTCTTCACCCACGACTTGTTTTTCGCAGGAGAGGACGGCCCCACGCCCTCTACATCACCATGGAGCAGCTCGGGGTGTCCGGGCCCGCAAAGGCGCTGGCGGAGTATTTCGGTTTCACGAAAGACAATATCGTTAAAAAGGTTGTTGAATTTCCGGGTAAATAGAATTCCTGTAAAACGAGTCTGTTCAGAGTATCATCAGGAGGAAACAACAAATGAAAAAAATATTAAGCACCCCTGACATGAGCTGCAACCACTGCAAGATGATCATTGAAAATGCGGTAAATGAACTGACAGGTATTATAAACGTCAACGCTGACCCGAATACGAAAAAAGTGACCGTGGAATTTGACGATAAAACCGTAACGATTGACGATATTCGGAGCGTCATTGAAGATGCAGGGTACGACGTCGACGAATGTTTTAATCACGGGCAGGAGGTGGGGAGTCCCGCCACGAGCGACGTAGCGGCGATCAATGCCTGCCAGCGTACCTTAATCCGCACTGTACCTGCCAGCGAATCTAAAATCCTTTCCGCCAGATATTGTTGCATGCGAAGCGGAATCACGCCGCATCATATAATGCCCTCCAAACGAAGATTTGAGCGTATGTTGAATAAATAGTTGACAGAGTACCGCTTCCTGAGTGATTTAATGCAGCAAGGGCAGTGCAATGGGTGTAGTATTTCATCAAAATAAAGTCATTCGCGCGGTCGAGTTTCTTCTCGTTTCCATTTTTATCGTGTTATCCGTATGGATAATAATCAAAAATGTCCCTATCACAACCCTGTCCGTTGAATTGCACTCATTTCAACAAAAAGATATATTTCAAGTTTACTATGATATCGGGAGGAATTTAAATGAAATCGATAGTGAAAAATCAGTACTAAACAAACGTGATAAAATACCACAGGAAATAAATTTTGATCTGCCTTTTTATAAAACTATTAAAATTTTTAGACTGGATCCATGGACCCGGAAAAGCGCCGGTGTCATAAAATCAATTTCACTGAAATACCTCTTCCTCACACTGTATACCTGGGATTCACGCAATATCGTCAAAGATTTCATCTGCAATAAATCAATCAGCAGCTTTGCCGATAAAGATGGACAGGTATATATTGAATCCAATCAGGATGACCCTAATATTGCATATGCCGGCATGGGTAAAATATATGCCGGCATTCCCGCGGCATATAAATTATTGATTAAATTGAGCCTGATATTTTTTCTATTTCTGGCGTGTATTGGCATCCGCTTTTTTGTTCATGAAATAGTTATTAACAGGGCAGCCAGAAATGTGATCAATACATCGATGACCGTTTTATTCATCATACTGGTTTCGCTGCCAGCGATGAATATGGGACTTCATTTTTTCAAGGAACTTGAAAATGTCGAACAGCGCGAATTGTCCCACAAACCAATGTTTAAAAACAGCGATATGACTGAACTATATAAAAAATATGAAAAATATTTTAACGATTACTTTGGATTCAGGAACCATCTGCTCCTCTGCAACAGCCTTTTCAAGTATTATCTTCTTAACAACTCGCCGGTTCCCTATGTTATCAGAGGCAAGGACGGTTGGTTATTTTTTTATTCCGAGAAACGAACACCGGAATATATCACAATCAGGGACTGGATGGGTCTCGCCGCAAATTCGCAGGAAGACCTTGAAAAAATAAAAAATAGTCTTGAATCCCAAAGAAATTATCTTCGTGGAATGGGAATACAGTATGCGATATTAATAGCGCCGAACAAGGAAACCATATATCCGGAATTTCTTCCCGACATCATTAAAAGAGTTCTTCCCGCTACCAGGCTTGACCAGATAATAAGTTATTTGAAAAATACATCCGACATTCATATAATTGACATCAGAAAGGATCTGATGGAGGCGAAAAAAAAGTATCCGGTATATTTTAAAACCGATACCCACTGGAATGAATATGGAGCACTTGTGGCATATTCCCGGCTTAAGCAATATATCGCGCAGCTGTTTCCCTTCATTGGCCTGTTTTCATATAACGAATATACTATTTCATCCATCACCGGCAAAACGTTTCGTTCCGATTTAAGCAGATTGATGCTGTTGCCCCAGTATTTTATTGATCATAATGTTATAGTAGAACATAAAAATATATCCAAACTGCAGGATAAAAAAAAAATAAAAAAGGTTCTATTTTTTCATGACAGCTTTGGCGACTCTCTTTCGGGATATTTAAAAAATGATTTTGAGGATATTCGCGATCTGCACTGGGGCAATGGATTTAATAAATCCATAATTGAAAAAGAACGCCCCGGGATTGTCATTCTGGAAATAGTTGAAAGAGCGGAGAACATAGCACTATTGAAGTATTTTACATATAATCAATGAAACTGAATCATCCGCACACCAGCTATTAATGATTATTTTCCATTTACTTTTCAATGGTAGCAACGGCTCATTTGTTTCATTATAACTGGGTTTGAAGCAAATCAGCTGATTTTTTATCAGGAGAAAAATTCAAGATCATATGATATTCACTTCCCCGATTTTCCTGTTTCTGTTTTTACCGGCTGTACTTTTGATATATTTTACCTCAAAGCAGCAATGGAGAAACGTGCTACTTCTGGTTATAAGCATTTTCTTTTACGCCTGCGGTGAGGATTATTATGTTCTCATTATCATGATCTCTATACTGTTTAACTATTTTTTCGCGCGGCGGATAAGCTATTATAATAACACCGATACGACTGCCGGCGTGCAGAAAAGAAAAGCGATTACAATCCTCGCCATAATTGCGAATCTCGGGATGCTCATATTTATCAAATACACGCACTTTATTGTTTCCATACTCAGCTTCGACACCATCACCATACCGAAATATCATCTCCCCATAGGAATATCATTTTTCACATTCAAGGCATTGTCATATATTATTGATGTCTACAGAAAAAAAATTGTTGCTGATAACAATATAGTCAATGTCGGACTATATATATCGCTTTTTCCGCAATTGATGGCGGGCCCTATAAGCCGGTACCCCGACGTATCGGACCAGTTCAAAGAAAGAAAAATTGATTCCGGAACGTTAGCCGGCGGCATTCAACGGTTCATCATAGGGTTGGGGAAAAAGGTCCTGATCGCCGACACGATTGCTCCTGTTGTGGATGAGATATTCAAGGTAAATGTTCACGATTTAACGATGTCCGCGGCATGGCTGGGCGCCATCGGGTATACCATCCAGTTATATTTTGATTTTTCCGGATACACTGATATGGCAATAGGGCTGGGCCGCATGTTCGGATTTCGCTTTATGGAGAACTTCAATTATCCCTATATGTCAAAATCTATCAGGGATTTCTGGCAGCGATGGCATATATCACTTTCCACATGGTTCAAGGACTACCTGTATATTCCGCTCGGCGGCAACAGGGTCGGCCCGGCAAGGATGTATATTAATCTGCTCATCGTTTTTTTCCTCTGCGGATTATGGCATGGTGCGAGCTGGTGCTTTGCGATATGGGGACTCTGGCATGGCACATTTCTTATTATAGAGAGGAGCAAACCTGGGAAAATTTATCTATTCCCTATGGTCTCCACTCCGGCACGTATATGCGATCCTCATTATCACGCTGGGATGGGTTTTTTTCCGCTCCGAATCGCTGACATCCGCCGTTCAATACATCAAAACCATGGCCGGGCTGTCGCACGGGAGCGACCATTATTATGCCGGAATGTTCATAGATAATAATATTATAATAGCATATATTCTTGGAATCGTATTTTCAACCTCACTGTTTCCTTTTTTAAGAAGTATAATCAACAATCTGCTATTGAAGACTGATATCGGTTATTCAAGGGTGCCAGGACTATTTGTCCATATCGGATACAATATAATTATCCTTGTCATATTATTCCTGTGCGTAATCCAGGTGGCAAGCGTCACCTATCATCCTTTTCTTTATTTTAAGTTTTAATTATTTCCGGTTGTCCGGTTATTGCAGGTAAGAACATTGAATTTCATGAAAAAATTGTTTATTGAGTATGTAACGCAAAGAAACATTATCCGGGGAGCATATATAATCCTTTTCGCGATTTTTGTTATGGCTTCCAACGCCATATTATCCCATAATGTACCGATTACTTCACTGGAAATTGAATTACGAAAAATTATAAAACAAGAAGAATTTCAGTTTTTCTTCGATATTGGAAATGAAATCAATGAAACCGATTCTGAAAAGATATTAGTGAGCTACCATGATAACATGAATGGTGCAATCAGCTTTAACCTGCCATTTTTTTGCACCATAAGAAAAATCAGGTTGGATCCAATGACCGGGCCGGGTGAAGAGATCATCAAGTCAATTTCATTGAAATTCCTGGTATTTTCGATACACACATGGAATTCACGTGACATTATCAGGGATTTCAAATCCAATCAAGCACTTGATCAATTCGTTGAAAAGGATGGGCTGGTATATATCAAATCAACGAAATTAGATCCCCAATTGTCATTTAATGATTTTGGAAAAATATACCGAATGATGCCCCTGTCATACAGGGTAATGATAAAATTGAGTCTCATATTTTTCACTTTCATGATTTGTTTTGGAGCTGGCTTTTTCATACACTGGATAATTATCAACAATAAAGCCGTGAATGTAATTAATTCATCATTTGCTGTTCTATTTTTCATAATGATTGCCCTGCCGATGACAAACATGGGTTTTCATTTTATCAAGGAGCTTGTAAATCCAGAATTCCGTACATTGGCCATTAAACCAAATTTTGAAGTCAAAAAAATTCAATATTTTTTTAGAAAATATGAAAATTATTTTTTAGACAATTTCAGCATGAGGAACCACCTCATCCTTTGCAACAGCCTTTTAAAATATCATTTTCTCGGAATATCACCGGTCTCCTATGTTGTTGTCGGTAAAAGCGGCTGGTCGTTCTTTTATTCAGAAAAATATTCAGCTAAAATGAATTCTTTTAAAGATTGGATGGGCCTCTCTCCATATTCTCAAGAAGAACTGGAAAAAATAAAAGTGAATCTTGAATATCAAAGAAATTATCTTCGTGAAAAAGGAATACCGTATCTAGTTTTGATTGCACCGAACAAGGAAACCATTTATCCGGAATATCTTCCTGACAATTTTAAAAGAGTTCTCCCCGTTACCAGGCTCGATCAGCTTGTTGAGTACATGAAGAAAAATTCTGATGTTGAAATAATTGATGTCAGAAATGATCTTATCAATGCAAAATCGAAATTTCCATTATTTTATAAATTAGATACGCATTGGAATGGATATGGAGCGTTAATTGCCTACTTTAAACTTAAACGATATATATCGAATCTATTTCCCTCTATTAAACCTGATTCAATAGATAATTATCAGATTGTTTCTTTGGAAAACAAAACATTTATACCTGATCTGAGTCGATTGATGTTATTGCCCGGCTATCAATTTGAAAAAGAAGTCTTTCTTCAACCCGTAAAATCATCAGTTCACGAAGAACGATCAAAAATTAAAAATGCAATATTTTTTCATGACAGTTTTGGAGAGCTTCTGGTTGACTATCTAAAAAATGATATTAAAGAAATACATGAATTGAGAGTTCTTGGCGGTTTCGATACATCAATAATTGAAAAAAAACGTCCATCCCTGGTGATACTGGAATTTGTTGAACGTGCCCAGAGCATGGTGCTGTTGAATAACCCAAAGAGCCAATTATCCAAATAGTACAGGCGGGATTTTTTACGTTGGATCTGGATTACGATCATTAACACCCATTGAGCATGATCAATTCATCGAATAAATAACAGTGATTACATAGAACTGCTCTTTCTCTGTTATATTTCCATTTCAATCATCAAATTATCAATATACAAAATAGACATTTGTACATGTTTTATCCGATTGCGTGTATTGCCAGAATATTTACATCAAACTGATTCATAATGTAACTGATAGTATCATTGTAAAAGGCATGGTGTGATACGCAAAAATACAGCATTTTTTGTGGTTATTTATATCTTTGATTGACAAATAAAATCCCCTCCTTGTAATCAAGAATAAATGGGAAATTGGACTGCCGAATTTAACCCCGAAATAAATAGGGGGTGATATATTCCTTTGAATAAAAAATATTATTCCGGGCAAAATATCAAACAGATTTCGATGAAGAATACGGCAGATAGGTGCAAGTTGGCGCATGAATATTCGTTTGCTTTATGAATTTACAAAAAGAGATTTTATTGAACGGTATGCCGGTTCAATTCTCGGTGTTTTCTGGGCTTTCATCTGGCCGCTGGTAATGATACTCATTTATACGGTGGTCTTCTCAAATATCATGGGAGCAAAAATACGCCCGGGGACAAGCAGCGGTTTGCCGTATGTCGTATACCTTGTATCCGGCATTGTCCCCTGGACCGCTTTTGTAAACACCATACTCCGCTCATCCACCGTATTTCTGGATAAAAAAAGCATAATATCGAAGGTACGATTGGCGATGCCCTCTCTTCTGCTGTATGTGGTGCTTTCAGAAACAATCACATTCAGCATCACCTATTTTATATACTTTATTTTTTTAATTCTTACCGGCAACCCAATATCCGAATCAATAATATTTCTGCCGTTTATTTATCTGGTCCAGCAGATATTTGCCTATGCCGCCGGATTTTTTTTCAGCATACTTGTCGTGTTTTTCAGGGATTTCAAGGAAATCATCAATATCATTCTCCAGGTCTGGTTCTGGCTGACGCCTGTTGTGTATGTAATTGATATCGTACCAGATTTCATGAAGACGCTTAATAAATTCAACCCGGCATATTATTTCGTGTCCGCATATCACGATATTTTTGTCTACTCAAAATACCCTGATTTCATAAATTTGATCATACTTGCCATTATGGGGCATGTTATTTTATTATTTGCATACGTAATTTTCAAAAAACTCGAAAAAGATATCCGTGATTTCATATGATCAAGACACTTATACTATGCGTAGTGATCGTTACACTTGTTTTCTCATTGCTGCAGTTTTTAATAAAAAAATATGCGCATGGGAAATACAGCGGCATCTGGCATATCATCGCCAGCTGCATTTATTTCTGTCTGATTTTTATCTGTGCATATTTATTTCAGGGGTTAGCCGAATGATCCGGGTTGATTCGGTTTCAAAGAAATTTAAATTATACAGGTCGCCAGCTGACCGGCTGAAGGAATTATTCTTCCGTAAATCACATCATACGGAGTTCTGGGCCCTCAGAGACGTCTCATTCGAGGTGGGAAATGGCATGATACTCGGCGTTATCGGTGAAAACGGGGCTGGCAAATCCACGTTATTGAAAATCATGACTGGAATATATCTTCCGGACACCGGTTCACTTCATGTCGATGGAAAAATTACCTGCCTCCTGGAGCTGGGCACCGGTTTTAATTTCGAAATGAGCGGGATCGAAAATATATACATGAATGGCCTGCTTCTGGGCATGTCACGGGGAGAAATTGACAGGATAAAAGACCGGATAATCGATTTTACAGAGCTGGGCGAATTTATTTATGAAGCGATCAAGACCTATTCATCGGGGATGGTAATGAGGCTCGCGTTTTCAATCGCCATTCATGCCAATCCCGGATGTTTTCTGGTGGATGAAGCCCTGTCGGTTGGCGATGCGAGATTCCAGCAAAAATGCGTAAAAAAAATCGACGAATTCAAAAACAGCGGCGGTTCAATTATCTTTGTTTCACACGACTTGAATGCCATAAAGGTACTTTGCGACAGCGCGATGCTGCTTGATCATGGAAGAATTGCCATAAAAGGAAATCCGGAAGATGTGGTGAATAGATATAATTTCCTAATCGCAGGAAATCCGGAACCAGACGCAAAAAATAAGACAAAATGCGATACGAATCAATCCTATGGCACTCACGAGGCAAGAATTAAGAAAATCACCATTCAAGGTGAGAAATCAGGATCAAACATTATCAGCTCCGGCGAAAAAACCAGCATAATTATCGACATTGAATCATATGAAGACCTTCCAAATGTATCAGCCGGGATAAAAATTAACGATGTATTCGGCCGTGACATCTACGGCACAAATACTCATTATTATAAAAAAGAAATATTCATGCTCAAGGGAAAGCATTACCGGTGCGTGTATTCGATGCATATGAATATTGGCGTCGGAAAATATACGTTATCCATAGCTCTTCATACGGGCCCCGCGCATATAGATCATTGCATCGATTGGTGTGATAATTATACCGGTTTTGAAGTTGCGGGCAATGTCGGGGAATTCTTTATCGGAGTAAGCAAAATGTACCCCTCGGTGTTTTTCGAAGAAATGAGTGATGTAAATTAATGTGTAAAAGTTGAAGAGTGGTGGTGTATTATGTTCGGATATTTAACAGATGACAGCAAAATCGAAAGCGTTCTGAAAAAGTTGCGACTCGATGCAGCCCTGAGGACAAAAAATTATACTCCATTAAAAATTTGTAAAAATATTCAGGATGGAGTGAATTCCATCAGCGAAACACCGTCGCCAAATTCACAGGACTCTCCCTTTAATTTCTCTGCAATAAAAAGCACCTTTATCTGGCATACCCTTGAGAAATTCAACCATGTATTGCGAATGAATAACACATACAACCTTCTTTATTCCGGGATTATCAATAAAATCACAAAAAACAACCGCACCGCCAACACACTCAAAACATTACTGGCATATCACGACGAGGAATTTATTGTTCAGTCATACCGGGTGCTGCTTGAACGCGACCCTGACCCAATAGGCTCCCAGGGGTATCTCAAGCATCTAAGAGACGGTTCAAAAACAAAAATCGATATTCTTGCCGGAATCAGGTTTTACACAGAGGAAGGAATAGAACATGGCATTAACATAAAAGGATTGAGAAGGCGGTTTCTCATAAACAAGGCACTGATGGTGCCGTTCCTGGGATATTGCGCCCGATTATTTATAATAGCGGTACAGCTCCCGAAATTGCATAGCAAACTGGATCGTCTAAACACGAAAGTGGCACACGATGCTATTCAAATTAAAATGACCTTCAATGAAAAAGCAGTATATCAGGAATTGAATTTTAAAATGATTGGAGATGAGATCATATCCTTAAAAGACATGTTATTATCCTTAAGGGAAGAAAAGCAATTATTGCAGAATGAACTCATCAAACTCAACCAGGAATTATCGGAAACAAAATCTGAAATATTGGATCAAAAACGCAACGTACTGGACCAGCAGCGAAGGCATGCTCTTTTGCTGGAAGAGGCGAGCAAGAGAATGCCGGAGCCTTTTTCACCAGAGCAAATTTCAAATATCCTGGAAGAAAAAAATCATCTCTATGACGCGTTGTATGTGTCTTTCGAGGACCGGTTCAGGGGAACCCGGGAAGTTATTAAAAATCGGGCGCAGGCGTATATACCGTATCTGCCGGCGCGTGAAAACTATTCAATGCAATGGCCGATCCTCGACATAGGATGCGGACGGGGCGAATGGCTGGAGCTGCTTAAGGAAAACAATTTTACTGCAACAGGCATAGACTCCAATACCTTGATGATAAGTGAATGCATGGACCGGGGCCTTTCCGTTGTTGAGACCGATGCCATTGGCTATTTGCGCAATCAAAATGAAAACAGCTTCGGCGTAATTACCGGATTTCACATTATTGAACATTTACAATTTGAATCAATAATTTCACTGCTCGACGAATGCGTACGCATTCTCAAATCAGGAGGAATGCTTATTCTTGAGACTCCCAATCCTGAAAATTTACTGGTGGGTTCCTGTAATTTCTATGCAGATCCGACACATAAAAATCCGATTCCTCCCAATACCCTGAAGTTCATAGCTGAAGCAAGAGGATTCGGCAATATTGAAATAATTCGACTGCATCCGCCCGACATGCCAAATCAAATGGAAGATATGCCAGGTCCTCTTTTAAAACTTTTCAACATGGAACTGGATTACTCAATAATTGCGTACAAACCATGACCATGGCGGATGCACCATATACCGAAACAGCCGGTTTGATTATATGGGAACAGGTTTTATATTATTATATTTTAATCGTATGATTTTATCTGGCCCAGGGGGGGTGGATGAAAAACAGACTATTCCTTGATTTCCAGGATCAAAAAAAACGCATCGCGTATACAATCCTGTCGAAAAACTATCTGCATTTCGGAAAGGTGCTCGCCGAGTCATTTCTGAAACATAATCCCCACTGGGATTTTATGATATATATTACAGATATATTCGAAGACATAAACGATCTAGTCGAAGCCGTTGAAGCATATGCAAAAGGATATGAATTGGTTTCTCTTTATGGCATAAGAGAACATTTTGAATTTGCCGAGCTTGAGGATATGCTCTGCAGATATAACATAGTTGAATTAAATACCGCGTTTAAACCGTTTGTTTTTGACTACCTCATCGCCAGGGGGTATGAAAAGATTGTATACCTTGATCCGGATATCATTGTCTTATCGGCAATTGATGAAATTGATGAATATTTAACCAATCATAATATAGTTTTAACTCCGCATATTTTAACCGAATTGCCACTGGATTCAAAAGGGCTGTCGGAACAGGACATTCTTAAAACAGGAATCTATAATCTGGGATTCATCGCAATCAGTAATAGCGAAGAGTCAAGAAAATTCATCTTATGGTGGAAAATGCGGCTGTTCAATTTTTGCTATATTAATTTTGAAGGAGGGATGTTTGTCGATCAAAAATGGATCGATTTCGTCCCGATTTATTTTGAAAACGTAAAAATACTTAAGAACAAGAAGTACAATGTTGCATATTGGAATCTGCATGAAAGAGAAATAAAACTGGAGAATAATGCATGGACAATTGATGGAGAAAAAATCGTATTTTACCATTTCAGCGGGATCCAGCTTGATAATTTAAACAGCATATCGAAGTATCAAAATAGATTTACATTGGAAGAAAAGCCTGATTTAAAGAAATTGTTCGTTAATTATCAAAATGTTATTTCCTGCAAGAAACCCGAAAAATATTCAAAAAAGAAAAATATTTTTCTCAACCTATGGAAACATTCATATGACAATACCGGCGCGCACGGATCTTCGGCCGATTACATCGGCCTTTTAAACAATTATGTTGAATTCAGCAAAATGATTAAGTTAAACATTGCGGGCTACTTTTCACATACTCTGGGTATTTCCGAAGTGGCCCGCTCTTTCTTGAAAGTTTTATGCAGATCCGGAATTTATTTCACGCTGCTGGACGTAATAGAACCGGGGCATGCCCAGGTGCCGGAATGTGAATTGTCATATTTAAAAAGATTCAAACATACCCGGCCACTGTCGGATATAACTCTTTCTTTCATTAACGCCGATCAGGTACCGATTGCGGCAAATAAATACCCGGAATATTTTGAAAATAAATATAATATTGGCGTGTGGTGGTGGGAGGTCAATAACCATTTCCCCTTCAAGGAAAGCTTCAATTATGTTGACAGAATACTGGTTTGTTCTGATTTTGTAAAATCTTCAATAGAACCTTTTTCGAAAATCAAGATAAGTAAAATAACCTACCCGTTTTATCCGAACTGGAACAGAATTACCGAACGTGATATTGTAAGAAATAAATTGAATATCGGACCCGGGGAATTCGTGTTTATTTTCAGCTTTGATTTTCACAGTTCCATGATACGTAAAAATCCTATCCAGGTCATCGAGGCCTTTGATAGTGCTTTCGATTCCAAAGATAATGTGAAGCTTGTTCTTAAAAGCGTGCATTCCGAATCGTTCAAGAGCATGTCCGGCGAATTCAGGGATGCCATTAATTCCGCAAGGCTCAGGAAAAAAATTATCTGGATAGATGAAAACATGTCGCGGAATGATTGGATTTCATTATTGAATGCATCGGATTGCTATGTCACCCTTCACCGGTCGGAAGGGCTTGGACTCGGCATCCTGGAATCCATGTACCTTGGCAAACCGGTAATTACGACTGCCTATGGAGGGTGCATGGATATTTGCAACAACAGCAATTCCCTGCTGGTGGATTATAAAATCGTCCCCGTCAAGGATCCGACTGGAATTTATACCGGAGGCGAATGGGCCGAACCCGAAAAAGGGAGTGTGGTAAAACATTTAAGAGAAATAGTCGAGAACGCTGAATTGTATGGCTCAATTTCAGAAAACGCGGCCTGCGATGTAAGAAAAAAACATGATCCGAGAAGAAGCATATACGAATTATATCAAATATTTTTCGAACTGTACGGAATCGACACTAATAAATACATAGCAATATAGCCGATTTCAACTTTATCGTACCGATATCGCAGGTCACCCGGTATAACAATAGTGCGATGAAATCCGATGATTGAAATTATTTTATATATCAATCGTTACAACATATTAATATATATGAAGCTGTGACCTCATCAGCAGAGGCCCGGGGGTCACAATTGGCTTCAGGAGAACTCTCCCGGGCACCTGAGATTCTTCAACACAAAAAGATTTGGGCAGACGGCTTACATTCCAGATACGGTAATCCATATTGGCGCGGTAACCGCAATCTGAACGTCGCCTGGATCATCCGCATCGAGCTGGTTCGTCTCGTATACCTTGAGAAAGAAGTATGTGCTTCCATTTACGGCGACCGTTGGCACCCATTCCGCCGATCCATTATTGTCAATAAATGAGATTTCCGAAGCAACAACTCCTTCCCCGGTAACCAGCTCCATTTTTGTTATTGGCTCGTCGTCTGTTACAGTGACGGTGAAGGCCACGCTATTTTCAGAAACATTTATTTCCGAACCCATCCATTCGTCATTCGCCTTGAAAACAATCTTCATGTTGGGATCGTCCGAAGAATAGACTCTTCGAGCCGCCATAGCGCCATAAATGTCATCTCTGGTCAGGTTTTCACATACCATAACGGTCCTGTGGGAGTTTGTGGAAAAGGAGTGGTTGTCCTGGTTGCTTACCGGAGCCACTCTCCATCCATTATCAAGGGCCAACGTATAGTAATCAAGATAGGTGCCGTCATTGTTGGCATCAGAGCCGTTGCCTGTTTCTATTCCGAAAAAATTATCCGCGACTTTTTCGTAATATTGTAATTTGTTAAAATCGCCAAAATCGCCTGGATGGTTGAATACGGCGAGGCCATTTATTTGATCAAGCCATGTGTAGAATGTCGTAAAAATTGGCATTAATACCGCCCCGGTAAAGGAATCCGTGTTGTACACACAGGCGTGTCCGGTCAGAGGCTCCGAGTATTCAAATCCTCTTATCGCCGTAAACGCTCCATCTTCATTAAATGCGTCGGCAGATTCTCCGATGCTGTCCCACTGTTCCTGGAACAGGTATTCGCCATGGTCGGTATTTATATAAAAATCATACTTTGCCGCATCGCGCGCCCATGAGAACGCTTCATCGGGCGTGCCCTCGCCATCGGAAAGCCCGGTGTGACTGTGGATATTGCCAAAGTAAAAATTCATGGTACCGCTATCATCGGTAGCTGGGGTGACGCTTCTGTTACAGGCAAAGGAAAATAATAACGATATCAAAGCAGTCATTAAGAAGATGGACAATCTCATTGTGGCAGTAATGTTTCTTTTCATAAAATTCATCCTTTCTGGATAGATATGTGGAATCTGATTTGATAAATAAAATAACAGGGCACTGTGCCTGTTAAAACGATACTGATATATTATATATTATAATGAAAAAAATCATCTCAAAATCAATGGAAATTGTTAATGATCAACCGGGAAATTGCCCTGCCATCAGTTCCGTCGCAAGAGGCAGAATGCGTTTTATCTGAAGATGTCCCCCTCTGGTGATGCCAACGGCGCCATCTCCTGACCCTACTCATCGGGCGGTGCTGGTGTGGCCGTAACATCCTGGATAATTAAAATACTTCATAGAGGTTAGATAATCCAGCACCAACCGAGGGGCACCCTGCTCAAAATTCAAAACCGCATAGACAGCCCCAACTTTACAACATGGTCGACATCTGATAATTTGTAAGAAAATTGCGGAACATACGAAAACAGTGGAACAATCGAACCTGTCGATGACGAGAATTTTTCCTTCAACTTCTCATTATATTTCATCGTGGCCAGCGGCGCGTATATCCAGTCAAAAAACCAGACAGCGGTAAATATCACACCACCGGCAATCGTGAGTTTTCTTTTTTCCTTGATTCTATTCTCTGATGCATTTTCTTCCGGAACCACTCCACCCAGGAATATTCCATACGAAGCAAGCCCGATAAGCGTAGTGCATACGGCCGTCCCGTACGATTCAGCAAAGTACTGACCGCTTCCGAGGAAGGGGGTAAATGCTCCAATGAAAAATGACATGGCCCACGCTCCAACGGTTGATTTCTGTGCGTTCAGGAGTAAAAGCTCGTCTCTTTTTTTCTCTTTATAATCATATCCCTTTTCATATTTTTTAGCCCGATATGCCTGATTCTCAAGTTCGTCGATATGTTTTCGTATGGCATTTGCATCCCCAGTATTGGGGGCAGCGGTCAGATAGAGATCATAATTACGCAGTGCTTCTTCCGGTTTCGAAGCTTTTTCATAGGTGACGGCGCAATTATAATAGTAGTCAGGCACCCATGGTGCGACGAGGAGTGCTTTCTCATACTCCTTCGCTGCTCGTGTGAAATCTGCTTCGGTTTTGGCTTTGTTGAATGCTGATTCCGCACTTTTGGCATAATTTTGCGCATCAGAAGGCATGGCCGGAGCTGGTGTCATGCTTCTGACAAGCTTGATTATTTTCTCCCGCAACGCATAATTATCAGGATTCTTTTTTAAATCGGCTATATGCTGTTTAAGGGCATCCCGAGAATTCGACACCTGTGCCTGCTTCTCAAGATCCGAGATGCGTTTGCGTATAGCACCCGCATCCGCAGTATAGGGCACTGCGGTCAGATAGAGCTCATAATTACGCATTGCTTCTTCCGGTTTCGAAGCTTTTTCATAGGTGATTGCGCAATTATAATAGTAATCAGGCACCCATGGAGCGACGAGGAGTGCTTTCTCATACTCCTTCGCTGCTTGTGCGAAATCGGCCCCGGTTTTGGCTTTATTGAATGCAGATTCCGCCCGTTTGACAGAGTTTTCCGCATCGGCAGGTATAGCAGGTGCAGGTTTTATGGTTCGGGCAAGCTTGATGATTTTTTCCCGCAAGGCATAATTATCAGGATTCTTTTTTAATTCAGCAGTATATTGCTTGAGGGTATCTTGAGGATTTACCGTCTGTGCCTGTACGTCTGATAACGCCAGCATCAATACAATGAAAAAAATAATCAATCCAGATGCATATCCTGTCCTTTTTAACCTGCATGGTATCATTGCGCTCTCCCGAATAATAGAATAATTTAATACATAAGAAAATACACCCTCATAGGTTGCGGCCTATGCGGCTGGATGCGTTTTATCTGAAGCCGACACCCCTCCGGCACAAAAAGCGCCGGACAGAGGCTTAAAATTCTTGTCCTGAGCCTGCCGAAAGATCGCGCGCGCCGTGAAAATTGATAAAAATTTATGAAAAGTCGAAACGAATGTCTACCCGTGGAATAGTATAACAGCAGTAAGCATTATTTGCAAGAGAAATTTCGGTTGATACCGGCTTAGCCGCCGGGCAGGAGGCCCGGCGATGCGAGGATGCCGCAGGATGCGGCTTCCGGAGCGAAAGCCGATAATTTCTTAACTACACTCTTGGCAATCCTGCAAGCGGCTACCGAATTCAAAATGCACACGAGGCGTGAATAAGTAACCTACATAAGCATCAGCCTGACGCGGCGTTTGAGCGACCACGCGGGGGGTTCATAGGGGGGCCGTCGTGTAACGGCCCCCCTATGCGAAGGTCTGGGCGGGCAACCCGCCCATTTCGCCCCCCGACGATTGAGGGAATAAAAAGGGAGGAGCCTGCGTCCGCTCGTCATTAATCGCCCGCCGGGCATCCCGGCAAAGTAACGAGGAATGATGTTATTTCGCGCCCCATCCGGGGACAGGAATGAATTTACAGCAGTATCAAAAACCTTCCGCAGTGGGTGCAGAGCGATATCCCCTTGCGGTCCTTGATCTGCTCGATATAAAAAGGCGGTATCTCCATGTGGCACCCGGAGCAGCTGTTTTTCTCGACGATTGAAAAGGGATTGTCCCGCTTCTTCCGCATCCGCTCGTAGTAGGTGAGGGAGCGGTTGTCGATCAGCTTTTTCATCGAGTCTATCTTTTTAACGAGCGACTCGCTCTTGTTCCCTTCATCGAGGACCTTGTACAGGCTGTCAAGGCGTATCAGGAGGTCAAGGTCTGACGAGGGCACGCCAGACAGGTTTTCGGGCTTGCCGGGCCTCGGCTTGTTCTTGACCGATATTGACTCGTAATAGGCTTTTGCTTCTTTTTTCAGGAAGGAGTACACCTTTGCCGGCGTCGGCTCGCTGTCCATGATCTTTCTTTTTTGCCTGTCGGAGAATATGCGTGCCATCATCCCGATGAGGTACAGGTACTTGGTGCTCATCTCGGTGGGGAAAATGCTCAGGAGGACGTACCGCACCGGCTTGTCGTCGATCGACTGGTAGTCGATCGGCTTTTCCAGTATCCCGAACACCGAGATCAGGTCCGAGACGGACTCGGTGCGCGCATGGGGGATCGCCAGGCCGTTCCCGATGCCGGTATTCTCAAGGGATTCCCTGTGGATCACCTGGGCGTAATAGCGCTCTTTATTGTTAATGCGGCCGAGGTCATGGAGCTTGTCGACGAGCTCCTTTATGACAAGCTGTTTCTCGGCTATTTTCAATTTTATGATCTGCTTCCGGTCAAAAAACTCTTCCAGGTCCATATGCAGTCACCATCTTGAAGAATTATTGGAGGTTGTTCGCTGAAATTACCCCCCGCCGTCGAGCGGGAAGGCAGTCGCGATACATGGTTGCATGTTAGTCGCTCCCCGGGATTATTGCAACTTGTTTTTGCCGAAGGGGGGCAATTTTACCTTGAAAAGGCCTGCTTATGCAGTGAAATCGAAGATTGCCGGGCGATTTCATTCTTGACAGGCGGTGTCGCATGGATAACGCTAACTCACCGTTACGGGACGCGACGGCACCAACCAATGACACGCAGTACAATGATACATACAGACGCGATAGCCGCGGGACTCGGGACCTCTGTCATCGGTAAAAAGATCATGCATTTTCACGAAACCGATTCGACGAATACGCGGGCCCTGCTCCTTGCGCGGGGCGGGGCCGCCGAGGGGACCGTGGTGCTGGCCGATCGGCAGACCGCGGGACGGGGGCGCATGAACCGGGAATGGCATTCTCCGGGCGGCACGGGGATATACCTTTCGATCATCCTGACGCCACGAGCCCCGCTGAACAGCCTGCCGGGGATAACGCTCGTTGCCGCGGTGGCGGCGGCGGAGGCCCTGGAATCGGCCGCCGGCGTAAGGGCCGACATCAAGTGGCCCAATGACCTGCTGTTAAACAACCGGAAGATCTGCGGGATCCTTACCGAGCTCCACGCGCGCGATGACGGCGCCGCCATCGTCATCGTCGGGATCGGGATCAACGTGAATACGCCGGCGGAACGGTTTCCCGCGGAGGTGCGGGACATCGCGTCGTCGCTGCTGATTGAAACCGGACGGGAAACATCGCGCGAGGAAATCGTGATATCGCTGCTTGAGCGGTTTGAGCGCCGGTACGAGATGTTCATCTTCGGCAGGTTCGATGCCATACTCGACAGGTGGCGGGAGTACTCCGGCATAATAGGGAGAAGGGTGTGCATCGAGCAGGATGGGGTGCGAACCCTCGGGACCGTCGTGGATATTGACATGGGCGGTGCGCTGGTCATCATGAACGTAAGCGGGTCACGGCAGATGATCCTGTCGGGGGATATAACGTATATATAATTGAGCCATGCGGAATTTGACGCTGAACACAACCATGCCATTATTGCCGCAGGAGAAAAAATATGTCTGAATTATATATGGCGCCGGTGTATTTATTTCGAAGATGTAATACCTGGGGCTCGTGCCCTATGTCTGCCGGCATACATAAAAAAGCGGCTTCCCCTTCGGAAAGCCGCTTTGTGTAAACTATTCGGGGCGAGAAGATTTGAACTTCCGACCCCTTGACCCCCAGTCAAGTGCGCTAACCGGACTGCGCTACGCCCCGTATCAGTTTCGAAACACACAATACAGGACGGGTTCCCTGTGTAAAGTAAATTTCTGGATATTATAAAAATATAGGTTAACAGGGCCCCCGGCCCCCAAAAATGATTTTACTTCTGAACATATAGTATCAGGATATATCTATGAAGATGATAGTATATAAGAACTTTTCGCTGTCATTATTATTGCTTCCATCCCTGCTCATCGCCTGCACTGCGACCCCGCTGGTGAAGTTCGATAATTCAAGGATGGTCAGCCTGGACATTGAAGCGCGCCGCCATTACAATGAAGGGGTCCGGTTCAGCCGGGAGGGGAAGACCGACCTGGCGATACAGGCCTATACAAAGTCGATCGATATTGATCCCGGCGCAGGGGCCTACAACAACAGGAGCGTGGAATACATAAAAAAGGGGAAATACGACCTGGCCGTGTCTGACGCGAACCGGGCGATACTCATGAACGGGAAGTACGCCTCCGCATACTATAACCGCGGCAACGCATTTTTCAGGATGGACAAATTCAAGAGCGCTGCGGCAAGCTATGAGCGCGCCATCACGCTCGACCCCGCGCAGGCTGAATTCTACTACAATTGCGGGCTTGCCTATAACCGGCTCGATAAGCGGGACGATGCGGCCGCTATGTATGAAAAGGCCGTCAACGCAGACCGGTCCTTTTATCCCGCCCATTACAACCTGGCCTGCTTCCATGCCCGGACAAACGATACGCGGAAGGCGTTTGAAAGCCTTGATAAGGCGGTTGACGCCGGGTTCGGCGACGCCGATCTGTTGAAAAAAGATGAGTCGTTTGTGAAAATCAGGAATACCGCGCGGTTTCGCGCGCTCGTCGTGAAGGCGTCGAAGAAACCGAAGCGCTGATCACTCCCCGTCGAAGAAGGCGCGGATTTTGTCCGCGGCCTTTTCCCCGATCCCGCTGACCTCCATGAGCTCGCCCCGCGTCGCCTGCCGTATCCCTTCGACGGACTTGAAATGCGCCAGGAGGGCTTTCCTGGCGCTGCCGCTGATGGCGATATCGTCGAGGGCGGAGCGGGTCGTCTTTTTATCGCGGAGCTTCCGGTGATAGGTTATCGCGAAGCGGTGGGCTTCGTCGCGCATGCCGGTCAGTATCTTCAGGGCGGGCGATGACGCGTCAAGCCTCATGGGCGGTTTGCCGGGCGCGGTGTATATCTCTTCGAGCCGCTTTGCCAGGGATATGATGCGGATGCCTTTTGTGAAGTTGGCCGCCGCTTCCATCGCCCGCGCGAGCTGGGTCCTGCCGCCGTCGATCACCATCAGGTCCGGGAACTCAACGCCCTCGTTGACAAGATGCTGGACCCGGCGCGCCACGGCCTCGTGTATCATCCCGGGGTCGTCGGCCGACGCATGGCCCCTGATCTTATAACGCCGGTAGCCGGAGGGGTCCGGCCTGCCGTCGCGGAACCGCACCATCGACGCGACAGGGTCGGTCCCCTGGAGGTTCGATATGTCGAAGCACTCCATGGCGCGGGGCGGCCCCTTCAGCCCCAGGACGCGCTGCAGCTCTTCAAGGCCCTGGAGCGTGTTTTTGCTCTCCCGGTCCGCGTAACGCTCCGCCGCGATGATGTCGATGTTCTTGTGGATGAGCCTGATGATCCCCCTGTCTTCGGCGGTCCCGGGCCCGGTGACGGTCACCCTGCGTTTTGACCTGTCGGTGAGGTAGCGCTCCAGCACGCCGCGGTCGGCGAGCCTGCGCTCCGCGACGATGCGCGCGGGGATCTCCGCCGTCTCGTAGAAGCCGGTGATAAAGGCGGCGATAATCTCCTCGTCGGCCGCGTACTCCGCGTTGTCGTATATGGATATCTTTCTCCCCAGGAGCACGCCGCCGCGGAATTCAAAGAGGATGATGATCGCCTCACTCCCGTGCTTTGCAACGCCGATGTAGTCCTGGTCCATCCCGACGGCCGCATGCACTTTCTGTGTCTCGGAGAGCTTCTGTATGTCGAAGATCATGTCGCGGATCTCGGCGGCCCTCTCGAACCTGTGCTCGTCCGAGAAGCGCTTCATCATGGCCTGGAGGTCCCTCACCACCGGCTCAATCCGTCCCTCGAGGAACTTCACTGCGCTGTCTATGATCTTCAGGTAGTCGTCCCTGGTCACGGCGCCGGTGCAGACGCCGCCGCACTTGTTGATCTGGGCGTTCATACAGGGGCGCTCGTTTTTTTTCAGGGGGAGCTCCCTGGTGCAGAGCTTGAGCTTGAAAATGGCGTTGATGAGCGACACCGTGTTCCGTGCGGCCTGCGCGTCGGTGTAGGGGCCGAAGTAGCGGGTGCCGTTATGCCGGACGCTCCTGGTGAATATGACGCGGGGGTACTCCTCGTTCATGGTAACGGCGATGTAGGGATAGCGCTTGTCGTCTTTCTTCTGGATGTTGAATTTCGGCTTGTGCTTCCTGATGAGCCCGCTCTCGAGGATGAGGGCCTCGATTTCAGAGTCGGTGATGATGAACTCGATGTCCCGGATGATCTGCACCAGCACACGCGTCTTGAGGTCGAGGCCGCTCGCGCGGAAATAGGAGGAGACCCTCTTTTTCAGCGACAACGCCTTGCCGATGTAGATGACCGAGCCGTCGCCGTCTTTCATAATATACACGCCGGGCTGGTCCGGGAAGCGCGAAACGCTTTTTTTGAGGCCGTCGAAATCAGTCATCCGGGTCACGCAGCCGCTTGATCTTTTCGATGTACGCGGAGGTCACCTCGTAGGAGGGGTTGATCCGCTGCGCCGATTCAAACATCCGTATGGCGGCATCGTAGTCCCTTTTTTTCGCGTACGCGACCCCCAGGTTGAAGAAGCTGCCGAACCCGTTCGGCTTGATGATCGTCATGGTCGTGAAGATGGCGATCGCGTCATCGAGCCTGTTCTCCTTGAGGAGCGAGACGCCGGCGGCGAAAATGGCCCCGGGCCCTTCCGCCTCGGGGGGGGCTTCGGTCCCGGACGCCGCTTCAGGCCCCTGCGGCGGTTCGGCGCCGGTCGGTTCTTCCTGCCCCGTGCCGGCGGGTGTTTCCGGTCCGCGGGCGGTCTTCTCTTTTAATTCTTCGATAAGGGTGTTGAAGGAAAGGGCGAGCTGGTTCAGCTCGACGTCCTCCGCCGGGTGCAGCGTTACGTTGAGATCGCCGTCAGCGGCTTTTTTCATGTAGCGCGACAGGTTCCTGATGAGAAGGCTGTAATTTTGGAGAAAGATGATGGAGAGGAGCGCGACGGCGATGACAAGGAACAGGGTGAGCGCGATCATGAAGGTCCGCGTCCTGCCCGTCTCCTCGGCGTAGCGCTCGATGGTTTCCTGCGTTGACTCCGCCGCTGCCATGAATTGCAGCACCGCCTTTCTCCTGCCGAATTCGTAGGGATAATAGACATTCTGCCAGGTATACGCGCCCTGGGAATAGGTGCCGGGGTCGACCGCGGGGTGCAGGAGGCCTTTTTTCAGATAGCCGGTACTGTTCCCCTCGCGGACCACCGCAGAGGGGGCGAGGTCGAGCTTCAGGTCCGGTGAGAAGATGACGGAGTCGGCTATGCGGAAATAATTCTCGTCCTCGGTCTTGGTGAAAATTATTACCGCGTGCAGGCTGCCCGGGGCCGCAGCGCTTCCGAGGAGCTCCTTTTTGACCGCATCCGGCGTTGCCGCGTTCGCGCTGCGCAGGCGACCGACATGGTTTTCGATCCTGCCGGCGAGGAGCTCATGGGACTGCGCGGCCAGCGCGTCTTTCAAGGCGGCGGTGTTCATCTGGGCGGTGACATGAAACGCGGCGGCGGTCCCGATGATGAGGAGCGAGTAGATCAGTGAAATGGCGATAATGAAACGCCTGGTGATGATTGGCTTTCTTTTCCTGGACGGTTTCAGGTCACCGGGATTTTCTTTGTTCGCCTGGAGTTTTTCATTGGTTTTCCATTTTGGTCGTGGTGTCACGGGCGGCTGCGGGCGCGCCATCCGCGTATCATGGCGCATAATATTTATTTGTAAAGGAAAGTTTTTGTACTGGTCCAAAAGATTCCGCGCTGAAAGCGTCTTCCGTTCTCATCCGCCGGGGGCGGCCGCCGCATTTTCAGGAAATTAATTATTTGAATTATGTAATAAAAATGCTTGCAAAATGCAACTAATATGTCAGGCTATACACATGAGGATGTCGCCCATCAGGCATATGCCGCGAGCACAGGCAGAGGACCTTCTCTTTTATGCCCTGCGCTCGATATACTATTATGAAAGAGACTGCATTGAGCGGTTTAAGCTCGATTACCAGCAGATATACCTGTTGAAATTCCTGAAGCGGAAATCGCCGTTTCGCGTGAGCGACATAGCGGGCGAATTGCGCATCCCCGTGTTTGCCGCGACACGCCTGATCCGCCACATGGAAACAATCGGGCTCATTGAGAAAAAACGGGACAGCAGGGACCGGAGAAATATCTACATACGCATGACCCCTGACGGCGAAGTGATGCTCGGGAACATCGAGTCGTATATCGTAGAGATGACGATGTCCGGTCTGAAAGGTTATGACGAGGAACAGGCCGGCGTCATCGTCGACCTGGTGAAACATCTCGGCGCCATACTCGGGGTTGAGGCTGATCGCCCTCCCGGTGGCGGCGAACGCTGATTTTCATTATGACAATATGCCGGAAGTGAGGCGGGCTATGACAAGCAGATACAAGGGCTACATGGGCGCAATGCTGGACATCGATCTTACCACGGGGCAGGTGGGCGAGTACCCGGTGAGCGATGCCGACCGTGAATTGTTCCTTGGCGGCCGCTACCTGAGCACAAAGATACTCTGGGACGCGCTGAAGCCGGGAGTGGACCCCCTTTCCCCCGACAATATACTGGTGGTCATGACATCGCCGCTCACCGGCAGCGGCGGCCCCTGCACCAGCAGGTATGACATATCGGCAAAAAGCCCCCAGACCGGCGCGATCGGTCATTCCAACAGCGGCGGGAATTTCGGCATGAACCTGAAACGTGCCGGATGGGACGGGATGGTAGTCAGGGGAAGGGCAGAGAAGCCGGTATACATCGATATCCGGGACGATACGGTATCAATAAAAAGCGCCGCAAACATCTGGGGCATGGACACCCAGGAATCGCAGAAGGCGATGCTCGGCGATGACAAGAAGGGCGGGTCAATGGCGATCGGGCCGGCCGGTGAACACCTGGTGAAATTCGCGGCGGTGGTGTCGCAGGAGCGCTGTCATGGCAGGACCGGCATGGGCGCGGTCATGGGATCGAAAAATTTGAAGGGGATGGTGGCCCGCGGGACGAAGAGCGTCCCCATCCATGACCCGGAGCATTTCAAGGCCACGATCAAAAAGTGGATCAAGATGCTCCAGAAGCACCCGGCCACGGGCGACATCGCGCCCCGGCTGGGGACCGCGTTTTCTCTCATCCCCCTCTCGGTGCGGAACACGCTTCCCACAAAAAATTTTTCAACGGGCACTTATGATAAGGCATACAATATTAGCGGCGAGCATCTGGCCGAAAAATATCTGGTAAAAAACTTCGGCTGCATATCGTGTCCCATACGCTGCGGCAGGGTCGTCGAAATCAACGGCCATGAAGTGAAGGGCCCTGAATATGAGATCCTCGCCCTCATGGGGTCCAACCTCCTCATAGACGACCTCGAGGCCATCATACACTGGAACTACGAGATAGACCTCCTCGGCATGGACACCATCAGCACCGGTACGATCCTGGGATTTGCCGCCGAGCTCAATGAAAAGGGCCTCTGGAAGAACGGGCTTGCCTGGGGTGATAAAAAAGCATTTTCAAAAGCGATCAGGGCCATCGCGGACCGCACCGGGATCGGCAACGACCTCGCCGAAGGCGTCAGGTTCCTCTCGAAAAAATACGGCGGCGAGGACTTCGCGCCGCATGTCAAGGGGCTGGAGATCCCCGCCTACGAGCCGCGGGGCACGGTCGCGCAGGCGCTGGGTTACGCGACCTCGTCACGGGGCGCGTGCCACCTCGACGCCGGGTACGAGGTCTATACCGAGGTGACCGGGCCGGTCACCATGAACCAGCACAAGTACCGGGGGAAGCCCCCCTGGACGATTTTGAGCCAGAACCTCATGGCGGTCATCAGCGCCGGCGGGAACTGCCTCTTCACCGGGTGGACCTTTGTACCGGGGCCCGCGTTCAAGCTCCCCGGCAAACCGCTGCTGTCTAAACTCGTGAATTTCCTGTTCGGCAACATCGGCTGGATCTTCGCCCTGACATTAAAGTTGCCCCCCTGGCTTCTCAGGGTGCACTTCCCGTTCCTGCTCCCTCATTCAAAGGCGTTGAAGGAGGCAACCGGCATGCATATGGATTTCGGCACCTGGGCCCGGATCGGCGACAGGGGATACAACATGGAGAGGCTCTTTAACCTGCGCGAGGGGATCAACCGGGAGCACGATACGCTGGCAAAGCGGTTTACCGATGAGCCGCTGCTGCCGAACAATAAAAAATCCGTGGTGCGTCTTGATAAAATGCTCCCGAAATACTACCGGTTACGAGGGTGGGACAAAAACGGCGTGCCGAAGAAGAAAACATTGAAAAAATTGAATCTTGATTTTGTCGATCTGCCGGGGGTGCAAAAGGTGTGAATAAGCATCCGGCCCTGCTGCTACAGGGCCGGATGTCGTATGAGTTCATCGCCGGATGTCACGCGGCGTACATGTCAACGTGCCTGACGTTTTTAAGCGGGATTTTCTTTTCCCCATTGTCAATATCGAAGGTGACGATCATGTCGCCCACTATTGACCTGTTCTTGTACAGTTCGATCTCTTTCCCGTCTTCGAGAACAATGATAATATCCAACCCCTTGATATCCAGATACTTCGTCAGCATTTGCCTGAAATTTTTTTTCTTGGTTTTTCTGTGTGCCATGTCTGCCCCTCAAGAAGTTTATGTTTATGTCTCATTTTTATTATCGGTTTTAGGCAGAATTTATTAATTAATTTTTATATATATTATGAAAAAAATGTTAGTTCAAATTAATTAATCCTCAAAGCCGAGGCGCCAGATCGCGGTACCGGCGAGGCCATAGCGGGTAGCAAGCTGCTTTAATATCGAGCGGGTCTTCCGGTCCGACAGGTACGCCTCGCAGCGCCTTCCGGAGGCTGACGTGGTAAAATGCACCGTACCTGAAGGGTCCCTCGTGTATGTTTGATTCTCAGCTATCTTCATCCCCTCCCTTGCGGAGATCGCCCGGGCCTTTCCGCCGCACCAGCGGTATCCGTATGCGGGTATTCCCAGCCACACGCGGCCTTTCGCCATGTGCCGGAGGGCGAAACGGATGTTCCTTTCCGCCCACCCGGCATCGGTGACCGGGCCGGGGCCGGTGTGGGCGCCATGAAGGTCGTAGCACATGATGACGATCTCATCGACATGCGGCGCTATGAGCGTGAGGTCGTGGAAGCGGTTCCATTTTTCAGGGAACTCGATCGGGGGGAAGACGGCCATGGTGATTTTTCCCTTAAAAGAAGCCCGGAACGCGGAGAGAAATTCCGCCAGCTTCGGCGCGTCTTCCGGGGGCAGGTACTCGAAATCGAGATGCACGCCGGGATATCCCCCGCGCCGCGCCATGGCGGTGATAGTTGCCACCGAAGCCTTGATCAAACGAGGGGAGGCGAGTATCCTGCGCCCCTGCGCCGCTGAAGTGAAGGTGACCATCGGGTAGCAGGTGACGCGGTGACCGGCGGCAATCTTCAGCACCTCCTCCATGGTCCGTTTGGATCTGATCTGTAATTCCCCTGATTGATCAAGGATGAAGCCGCTCACGCAGATCACGTCGAAGCGCGGGACGGAACGGGCGAGGTCTTCTGCTGACAGGCGTGCGCCGTGATACAGATACGCCCAGGACCCGGTCTTTTCAGCGGCGGCCCCCGCGTCCGTACCGTGTATCAAGAGTGAAGCGACAATCGTAATCAGCAGGTATGATCTTCTCATGTTTTTTCCATCTGGCATTGTTTTTATCCGATTGTATATAATTGAGAATTAATTACCGGCATGACGCGTCGAATCGCAAGAAGTATTTATTCAGGCAGGGGGTCCGGTCCTTGTTCCCCGGGATGGGCAAGAGAGACGATTTTTTTTGACAAAATGACGTTTTAGTGTTAATTTGTAATAGAAATAGCAAGATAATATATATAACAAATCGAAGTATAAGGACCGTTAATGTACCGGTGTAAAACACTTTCATTTTTTTTAACCGCGACCATCCTGCTTTCGCTCGTCGCCGGATGCTCGCAGGTGACCGGCGACCTTGATGACCAGTCGCCGGTGCTTTTCGTTAATATTGAGCTCGATAACCCGGCCCTGTTCACAATCGACGACACGCACCAGATTTACCTCGTGTATTACGTTGATTCGGACTGGACAAATCCCTGGCTCACGCATGGAGCACCCGGCACCACACTGATCAACCCGGTCGTCGGGACCTTCTCCACGCACCTCGCCGCCTATTATGACGCCAACGGCAATGGCGTCCTTGATACCGGGGACCCTTGCACCGGATATAAAAACGCCAAGCATCCAACGGACGCGACAGCTGATGAACTCTCAACCCTGACGTTTCTGCCGCTTGAATGGATGACGATAGCCATCAGTCTGGTCTTCGCGGACCAGTATGGAAATTAAGAGGCAGGTATGACCATGAACAGGGCAACAATACGGGTCCGGGTCGCAGCGCTTCTCCTCCTGCTCCTGGCCGGGGCGTCCGCCTGTGACACCAAGGAAAACAGGGACCCGATGCTGATACTTGATGTCACGATCACACAGCCGGTAAATGAGACAAACCAGCTCTACGCCGTGTTCCATGTCAACCCGGTGTCGCCGTGGGCTGAACCGTGGTTCACGCTCAGCTCTTCGCAGAAGCAGATAATAATTCCGCCCTTCAGCCTCGGGTCGTTTCCCTTCTACTTTGAAGTGATATACGATGTGGACGGCAACGGGATTGATTCGGGAGACTGGTACCAGGGCTGGTACAAACAGGTTGACCGGACGAATGTCGCCAGTATCCTGTCACCTGTCGTGCTTCCTGATGTTGAGTTCATGGTCCTGGATATTAATCTTGACGTTTATGGCCTCGTCCCATAGACCTTCCGGCGATACCCCGAACAGGCGTACCGGGGTAACTACTGCTTGCCAGATCGACGGCCCGGATTTCCCTGAGCCATATATCATTGTGAGGATGAAGGATATCGCATGGATCCACTGACCGGGAAACAGATACGCAGGCTGAAATCACTGGCGCACCACCTCGAGCCGGTGGTCTATATCGGCAAGCAGGGCATTACCGACAGCCTTATCCAGGCGGCGGCCCGGGCCCTTGCCGACCACGAGCTGATAAAGATAAAGTTTATCGATTTCAAGGATGAGAAACGCTCACTGGTTGAAGAAGTCGTGTCACGGACCGACGCCGCGCTCGTGCAGATTATCGGGAATGTCGCGGTTGTGTTCAGGCCCGCTGACAACGAGGAAAAGCGCAGAATTGTCGTATAAATCCCCTATTTATTGTTGACAATAGACCCCTCCAACTAATCATACCCTAAATGCTGCGCGGGCACGCCGCCAGGCGCCGGGGAACCCGACGGGCTTCCCCTGACGCACCATGAGGAGGTTGAAGATGAGAAAATACAATGTCGTGATCCTGGGCGCAACCGGCGCTGTCGGGATCGAATTCAGGAAGATATTGCTCCAGCGGCAATTCCCCATTGACAAGATAAAGTTCCTCGGTCTAACCACCGTGGGTAAAGAATACGATTTCGGCGGCCGCAAGGTCATGTCGGAAGCGGTCGAGGACGGCTGCTTCAAGGGCTACGATATCGGCCTGTTCTCCGCGGGCGGCGACATCAGCAGGAAGGTGGCGAAGCGCGCCGCGGCCGAGGGGTGCGTGGTCGTGGACAACAGCTCTGCGTGGCGCATGGACCCGGAAGTTCCCCTCGTCGTGCCGGAAGTTAACCCGGACGACGTGGACTGGCACAAGGGGATCATCGCCAACCCGAACTGCTCGACCATACAGATGGTCGTGGCGCTCAAGCCGATCCATGACGCGGCGCGCATCAAGCGGATTGTCGTCAGCACCTACCAGGCGGTATCGGGCACCGGCCTCAAGGCGATAGAGGAATGCCTTGTCCAGACAAAAGACATTGTCAACGGAAAGCCGATTTCACAGCGGAAGGTCTATCCGCACCAGATCGCTTTCAACGCGCTTCCCCAGATAGATGTTTTCCTTGAAAACGGCTATACCAAGGAAGAGATGAAGATGGTCAACGAGACAAAAAAGATCACCGGCGACAACTCGATACAGGTCACCGCCACCACGGTGAGGGTGCCGGTGCTGTACGGCCATTCGGAATGCGTGAACATAGAGACTGAAAAGAAGATCTCCCCCGCCGAGGTGCGCGAGCTCCTCTCAAAGGCGCCCGGCGTGACCGTGATCGATAACCCTTCTAAAAGCGAGTATCCGCTGGCGATCAACGCCGCGGGGAAGGATGACGTCTTTGTCGGACGCATCCGCGAGGATGAATCGATCCCCAATGGCATAAACATGTGGATCGTCTCCGACAATATCCGTAAAGGCGCGGCCCTGAACGCTATCCAGATAGCCGAGCTGCTCATCAAGAAGGGGATGCTGAAATAGTCCCTGCCGCCGTTGTTTCGCCGTCCCGCAGGTCCAGGGATGGCGAAACAGCGCGCCGATAACCCCGGAAATATATGTACTTGCCGGCGTGTTTTATCCATATTTTACTCAAGAGTAAGTAAAAAAACCGTGCGTCTGCCCTCAATCAAGGCCCCGGCTTTTCACAACCGCCGGTGTAACATTCTTCCCGAAATAAATAACCATATATTATAATTCTGTTCTCAAGTTTTTGGTATGATTTTTACGAAAATTAAGATAGTAATATATATATGACCCTGATATACAGGCATATAATTGCTGGATGATTCCAGGATAAAGAGCGTGCATGAAAAAGATCATTTGCTACTTTGACCCGACCGTACGAAGAATGCTCGTCGAGAAGGTAACCGAGGACGGCGAAAAGAAAGTCGTGCTCGCGTCGCCACACAATTTCGTCTACGTCTCGGAAATAGTCGCCCGCATAATCGATATCGATAATGAAGATCAGGTCCCCACGAGGCTGGATCCCGGGTATGAGTATTACCACCTCCTCGACTTCAAGGTGCTCAAGGCCGATTCGGGCATCTACTACGATGAGACCCTGAACGCGTACAAGGCCGCCGAGTATGGCTTCGTAATTTTAGATGATAACAAACTGCGTCTGATTTCGGCGCTGTCGGTGAGCAGGGACAAGCTTAAAGCGTATTATTCGATCTATCCGACAAAGCTGGGGAAGGTCCCCGCCTATGCGGACATAGAAGAGACCCTGCACAAGAACGCGATAATGGCGCGGGTCGAGCAGGCCAAGGTCGAGGAACAGCTCAGGGCGATTGACCCGGCTAATCCGCGTTTTGTGAGGATACTGGTCGCGGAGGGACGGGAGCCGGTCAACGGGCATGAAGAGTATTATCTCCCGCTCATCAGCATGAGCAAAAAGGCCGGGGAGCTGAAAGCGGACGGCAGCATCGACTTCAAGGAAGTCGGCTCCATCATAGAGGTGAAAAAGGGGCAGGACGTCCTCCGGCGGGTGCCGAAGGTAAAATCCGCCGACGGGTACGACATCTTCGGCGACAAGACGTTCGCGGATATCCTGCCGATCGAGGGCTACTACAAGGGCGTCAACATCGAGCAGGGCCTCGGGGCCGACGACATATTTATTTCGTCCATAGACGGGTGCATCGACGTTGACGGCAAGAAGATATCGGTGATCCCGACCGCCGTGATAACCGGCGACGTGAACTACGATACGGGCAACATAGATTTCGACGGGTCCGTCCACATACTCGGGTCGGTCGTATCCGGTTTCACGGTCAGGGCGCGCGGCGACATCATCATAGAGAAAAACGTCGACGACGCCTTTATCGAGGCGGGCGGCGACATCACCGTCAAGATGGGCGTCGTCGGGAAGGAGAACGTGAAGCTGACCGCGGGCGGCAATGTTGTGGCGAAGTACCTCCTCAACGCCAAGGTGGAAGCGGCCGGCGATATCATCGTCGATGACTCCATCATCAATTGCGATGTGTTCTCGAACTCGAAGATCAGCGTGGTGGCGCGGCAGGGGAAGATAATCGGCGGGAAATCAACCGCCCTCTACGAAATACTCGTGAACGTATCGGGATCGATCAACGAGACGGAGACACAGCTGAACGTCGGGAGAAACCTTTTCATTGAAAAAGAGCTCGCCGACATCCACAAGGAGATAGCGAAATGGCGTGAGACCGTCGATGAAACGATGCGCAAGCTCAAGGTGAACTTCGGTGAGGCGGTGTTCGATAATCCGAAGGAATTCATCGCCAAGCTCCCGAATTTCAAGAAGAAGAACTGTCTTATCCTCCTGAAGGAGCTGAGCAGCAGCAACAAGGAGCTGAAAACATACATGGAGCAGAGCAGGGAAGTGCAGAACAAGCTGAAGCTGGAGCGCGAGCCCTGCATAATTATCAAGAACAAGGCCTACCCCGGCACGATCATCAGCATCAGGAAGAGCATCAAGCGGATCGACACCCTCATCGATAATGTGAAATACTATGAGGATCCGGACGAGAAGATAATCCGGTTTTCACCCGCAGTATAGGCCAAAACCGAAGATTTACCCGTTACCTTCCGAATTTAATTTGACAAACGCCTTCATGAAAATTAAAAGGGTCAAGGCTGTTTGTTCAGCCTGAATTTTTGTAAACAACATACTGCATGCCGCACGAGAGAGGAGGTGCTCAATGAATACAGGTGTACAACTGGCTATCCTGCCGAATGTGGGGCCCTGGGAGCTGGCATTAATATTACTGATTGTTTTGATCGTCTTTGGCGCAAACAAGCTCCCGAAGATAGCAAAGGACCTCGGAAGCGGGATCCGCGAATTCAAGAAGTCGATTTCCGGCGAAAGCGACGAAAAGAAAGACGAGTCCAAAGACACCAAGAAAGACTAGTCGGGCCCATCTGCCGAATGGTATCACCATGACGCTAGTTGACCAGGAGACCGAGCCATGAAGCCATACAAGGTCGATGAGACAGGCGAAAAAATACTTGATATCCTCTCCGGGGACGCCAAGGCCGGCCACGAAGACGTCGCCCGGCAGGTCGGCATCCCTGTTGAAAGCGTCAAAAAGTATATAAAAAAATTCGAGTCTGACAGGATCATCCTCGGCTACCATACCGACATCAACTGGCAGAGGATCCGTCTCCACGCGGTGAAGGCGCTCATCGAGGTGAAGGTGATACCCGAGCGGAAGGTCGGGTTCGATTCGGTCGCCGAATCCATATACCGCTTCCCTGAAGTCACGTCGGTGTATCTGCTCTCCGGAGGGTATGACCTCCTGGTGCAGGTCGAGGGCGAAAGTCTCAGGGAAGTCGCGCAGTTCGTCTCGGAGAAGCTCGCCACGATCCACGGCGTCCAGTCCACCGTCTCGCACTTCCTGTTAAAGAAATACAAGGAGGACGGGGTGGTCCTGGTTGACCAGTCGGAATCGAAGCGGATCCCGATATCGTAATTACATGAAGACCATACCCCTGGCGTACCGCCGCCTCCTCCGGTTCCACGGGCCGCAGGGGTGGTGGCCCATTGTCCATCCCCGGACCCTCGAAAGCCAATACCACGTACATGCCCCGCGAAATTCATCGGACTTTTTCGAAATAGCGATCGGCGCGATTCTGACCCAGAACATCGCGTGGAAAAACGTTGAGCGCGCCCTGGCCGGGTTGAAGCGGCGCGGGTTGCTTGACCCGCTGTCCCTCGCACGGATACGCGGCGACAGGCTCGGTGCGATCATACGCCCGACCGGGTATTACAACCAGAAAGCGAAAAAGATCAAGAATTTCATCTCCTGGTACCGCGGCCACGGGTATGATGTCCGCAGGCTGCGCCGCGCCGATCCCGCACGCCTCCGCGAGGAGCTGCTCGCCGTCAACGGGATAGGGCCCGAGACGGCCGATTCGATCCTCCTCTATGCATTGAATGTCATGGTTTTCGTCGTTGATGCCTACACCCGCCGGGTCTTCACCCGCCTGGGGGTGCTCCGCGGAGGCGAATCGTATCACGACATCCAGCGCATGTTCCATGGAGCATTCAGGGGAACGGTTGATGCATACAGGGAATACCACGCCCTGATCGTCGCGCACGGAAAGGAGTATTGCAGGAAGAAGCCGCTCTGCGATGCCTGCTGCCTCTCCGGGATGTGCGAAAAACGCGTCTGACCCGCGCGTACTATCCATAAATACCGTATTATTCTTGACGCATCCCCGGTCGTCAGGTATCGTCATGCCATATTTTCCTCATGTTCCGTAACAATGCGCGTACGGATCAATCATAACATCTTAAAACAGGACAGACCAGGGCGGATATGACCAGAAACAAGCTCACTGAAATGCCCGAATGGGCCGCGCTCCGGGACCATTTCGATGCGATAAAAAACGTTACCCTGAAAACGATGTTCGAATCTGACGGCAGCAGGGCAGAGAGATTCACCATCGACCTGGGCGACCTCTATGTCGATTATTCGAAGAACAGGATAGATGAAACCACCATGTCTCTCCTTGTCCGCCTCGCGGAGGCGTGCGGCCTGAAACGGGAGACGGAGCGGATGTTCTGCGGGGAAAAGATAAACGAAACCGAGGGCAGGGCGGTCCTTCATACCGCGCTCAGGAACATTGACGGCG
This sequence comes from uncultured Spirochaetota bacterium, assembly GCA_963827275.1. GTDB lineage: Bacteria > Spirochaetota > UBA4802 > UBA4802 > UBA5550 > RBG-16-49-21. The sequence goes on along the minus strand of CAWHAA010000010.1, from coordinate 88,941 downwards.
GACCGGTCATGCTGGACGGCCGCGATGTCATGCCCGGGGTGCGGTCGGTGCTCGGCAGGATGCGGGAATTCTCGGACCGGGTGCGGGACGGGCAGTGGAAGGGCTATACCGGGAAAGCGATAACAAACATCGTCAACATCGGGATCGGCGGGTCAGACCTGGGCCCCTGCATGGTCACGGAGGCGCTGAAATTCTATTCCCGGCGCGAGCCTGAATTCGTTTTTCGTGTCCAACGTCGACGCGACCCAGATAATGGAGACCCTCCGGGGCCTTGACCCGGCAGAGACGCTTTTCATCGTCGCCTCCAAGACCTTCACCACGCAGGAGACCATGACCAATGCCGCAACGGCCAGGACCTGGACCACGCAGGGGCTGTCATCGGAGAAAGCGATGCCCCTCCATTTCGTGGCCCTGTCGACCAACGTTGACGAAGTGAAACAGTTCGGCATAGACAGCCGAAAACATGTTCGAATTCTGGGACTGGGTCGGCGGCAGGTATTCCCTCACCTCGGCCATCGGGCTGTCCGGTCATGATCTCGATCGGGTATGATAATTTCATCTCCCTGCTGCACGGCTTTCATGACATGGACATGCATTTCCGGAATACACCGTTCGACAAAAACATCCCGGTCATCATGGCGCTGCTGGGGATCTGGTACAATAATTTCTTCGGCGCCGAGACCTACGCGGTCCTTCCGTATGACCAGTACCTGCAGCCGGTTCCCGGCCTACCTGCAGCAGGCGACATGGAATCCAACGGCAAGAGCGTCGACCGGTCGGGACGGCGGGTGGAGTACCAGACAGGCCCGGTCATATGGGGCGAGCCGGGCACCAACGGACAGCACGCGTTTTACCAGCTCATGCACCAGGGCACGAAGCTGGTGCCGGCGGACTTCATCGGGTTCGCCCGGTCGCTGAACGAGACCGGCGACCATCACCGCAAGCTCATGGCGAACCTGTTCGCCCAGACCGAGGCCCTTGCTTTCGGCAAGGATGAGCGGCCAGGTGCGGGCGGCAGGCGCCGAGCAGCGGCTCATCCCCTACCAGACATTCGGGGGCAACAGGCCGACCACGACCATCATGGCCGAAGAGCTGACCCCGTTCCAGCTGGGCAGGCTTATCGCCATGTACGAGCATAAGATCTTCACCCAGGGCGTCATCTGGGACATCTATTCCTTCGACCAGTGGGGCGTGGAGCTCGGAAAGGAGCTGGCGGGCAAAATACTGCCGGAGCTCGGGCCCGATGGCGCCCGGGAATTGAAGCATGACGGCTCCACGAACCGGCTTATAGATTTTTTCAGGAAAAAGCAGAACAATGCCCGCTGACCACCTGCTCAATATGAGTGATTTTAAGCCGATCACCGACGCGGAGCGGAACAGGCTGAGGCATGTTCGATTTCCTCGAAGCCGAAGCGAATACCATACGGGAAAAGGACAAGGTCCTGATAAGGGGGCTGTTCCAGAACTTTTACGGCAAGCGGCTCAATGTCGGGATCGGCTTCCAGCGGGCATACGGCGCCGTCCTCTCGGGGGATTATTTCGACCTGATACAGCTCCCCGACGGCAACTATCTCTTCATTTTCGCCGACATGAGCGGGCACGGCCTTCCCGCGTACACCAACCTGGTGCGCCTCCGCTCTGCCATTACCATCTCCATCGGCGAAACGAAGAAGATCTACGAGCAATCCGGCGCCGTTGACCCCGAGTACCTTGTAAAAAATATTTCCCAGAAGTTCACCGATATCATGGAGGACGCGAACTCACATGACTTTGCCTGCGTCCTGTTCACGTTTATTTACAACGATGGGGACAGGTACCACCTGAAGTTTTACAACAGGAGCATGCTCTTTCCCGTCGTCGTGCGCAAGTTCCGGGACCGGGTGGTCAACGTCTACGATTTAAACGAAGAGGAAAAGGGCTGGTTCCCCCTCAAGGGCAACCTTCTCAGCAGCGATGTCCGCGTCCTCCTCGGGGAGAAATACCTTGAGTTGCCGGTCTGCGAGTTTACCCTGTACGAGGGCGATTCCATCCTCTATTTCAGCGACGGGATCACCGAGGCCTTTGACCGGGAGCGGCAGACCGGGGAGTACGGCAAGGAGCGGGTCCTCAACTTTCTCACCGAGCATGTAAACCTCATGCCGCAGCTTGTGGTGCAGGAGCTTTTCGAATCGGTCTACCGCCATATCGGCCGTTCCGACTGCCAGAAGGACGACATGACCGCGGTGCTCATTGATTTTCCCAGGGTCATGTATTAAAAAAGTTGACACCGGTGACGCTGCTACTGTCGTGTAGTAGTGATGGCACGACGTGCCGTCCGGCAGGTCTCGGTACAAATGCATTGAGGTGTCAGCCATGATAAACATTCTTGAAAAAATCGAAAAGCAGACCATCCTTAACGACTACCTTACGCCGCAGATAATCAGGGAAAAGGACGTCAAGCTCGGGCTCAGGAACCCGGACGGCACCGGCGTCGTGGTCGGCATTACGACGAAGGGCAGGGTCGACGGGTACCAGAAGATACTTAAAGATCCGGTAAAAAAGATATATGACGTGAAGCCCATTCCGGGCAGGCTTTTTTACTGCGGGTATGATGTCACGAGGATCGTGGAATCGATAACCGAGCAGAAGCGGTTCGGGTTTGAAGAGGTGGCCTACCTGCTGCTGGCGGGTGAGCTGCCGACGAAGGCCGACCTGAGGAATTTCGTCCAGGAGCTTGCGAAGAGGCGTTCCCTTTCAAGGATGGAGCGCCAGATTATCATGGGAGAGGTGCAGAACGACAACCAGATGTACGCGCTTCACAGCGTTATCTCCCACCTGAGCAGGTGCGACGAGGAAGCCGACTCGATTACCATAGAGAACGTGTGCCGGCAGAGCATCAATCTCATCGCCAAGTTCCCCACCATCGTGGCGGCTAATTACAATGTTCTGCGCTACAGCAAGGGCGCGGACCTGATGATCCTCCGGCCGAAACCGGAGCTTTCCATCGCTGAAAATTTCCTTTATCTTCTCCACGGCGCAAAGCCGGACCCGGAAGACGCCCATATATTCGATATCGCCCTGATCCTTCACGCCGAACATGGCGGCGGTAATAATTCGACCTTCTCGGTCAGGTCGGTATCTTCAAGCGGCGCCAATACCTACATGGCGATAGCCTCGGGGATCGCTTCCCTGTCAGGCCATCTCCACGGCGGCGCGAATGAATCGGTCAAGCTTATGATGAAGGACCTGAAAAAGAGCGTAAAGAAGTGGGACAGCGAGCGCGAAATCAAGGCCTATCTGACCAGGATACTTGAAAAGAAGGCAGGGGACCAGAAGGGAAAGATATACGGGTTCGGGCACGCGGTATATACGATCTCTGACCCGAGGGCCATCATACTGAAAGAATACGCGCGGAGCCTTGCGGACAAACACGGGTATTCCGAGGAGTTCCAGCTCTACGACCTGGTTGAAAAGGTCGCGACGTCCATTCTCAACGAGAGGAACAAGAAGATCATGAGCGCCAATGTCGATTATTATTCAGGGTTTGTGTACGAGATGCTGGGGATCCCCCGGGAACTCTACACCCCGATCTTCGCCATGGCGCGCGTGGTGGGATGGTGCGCGCACCGGATCGAACAGATCATGCAGGGCCGCATCATCAGGCCCGCCTATATACAGGTATACGCCGACGAAAAGGAATACCTGCCACTCAAGGAACGGTAGGCGCGGAACGGGCCCAACCGCCGCCCCTGCCCAGGGGCCTATTTCCTGTCAATCATGCGGCGATAGTATTCCCGCCGGTAATCGCGTGCCGTTGTCACGAAGGCCCTGTACATGCCGGTGATATCGCCCCGGAGCGCAGCGATGTTTCTCTTTTCCTCCGGGTCTTCGTGCAGGTCGTATAGTTCTTCCACGCCGTCCGAGGTGCGGCGGATATACTTCCACTGCCGGTCCACAATCCCCATGTAATCGTCTTTCCACGAGGTATGGATGAGCGCCATCTGCTCCCTGTGCCGCGAGAGGAGGGATATCCCTTCCTGCTCAGGGGAGGGCGGTATGCCCAGGATGTCGATGACCGTGGGAAGGATGTCGATATGCCGGGAAATGCCGTCGTAATACTCCGGGGATGGAAAGAGCCTGCGGTTGTATATGAGGAACGGCACGTGCACGTTCTCCTCGTATATAAAAAGCGGGTGGTTGTAATTCATGCGGTGCTGGTAGAACGCTTCGCCGTGATCGGCGAAGAGAAAGAGGAGCGTATCTTCCATGAGGCCGCGGCGCTCGAGCTCGTCAACCAGCATCCCCAGCGCCGCGTCGGAATAATGCAATGAATCCAGGTAATTTCGCCAGTTGCGATCGCGGTAATTGTCGCCGCCGCCGGTGTTCCCCGCGATGCGGAACGAATCATCCGGGACGGCGTAGGGGTGGTGCGGATTCACCGGGAGGAGGACGAGGAAAAACGGGGCCCCGGGGTCCTTCCCGATGAATGACGCGGCAGGTTCTATCATCGCGCGTTCATCCACGCCCCATCCCACCTGCCGGTTGTAGGGCGGTATGCCGATCAGCTCGTTATATTCAATGATACGGTCGAATTTCCTTTTTTGAAGAAAGCGCTTCTGCCCCGCATACCCGAGCCCGCCGGTATGGATAAGGCAGGTGCGGTACCCGCGCGTCTTTAAAATCTCCGGGAGCGTGCGGAGGCCGATGTCAGGGTATTTCTGTATGACCATCTCCTTGGAATTGTGGTCATAGGCCGAGGTCAGGACCGACAGCAGCGCGTTTGCCGACAGGGGGTAATTGGCGTAGTGCCGCCGGAAATTGAGGCTGTTGTTCTCAAGGCGGTGCCATGCCGGTATGACCTGGCGGCCGTTGATGGTGTGATCATAATATTTGTAGGGTGTCGATTCGAAAAAATAGAGTATGATATTGTATGGCTTCGGTCGGGGTATGGAGTCGCGGCGCGGGTGGGAGCGTGATGATTCCATGGAATCGGTATTGAGCCCGAAGGAAAACAGGCGCCCGGCGTCGTGTTTTACTGGCTCCTCGTCCGGGCCGGAAGGATTGAAAGAGAACAGGTTGTAGACCGGGTTCATGGTAAGCTCATGCATGAGCGAGGCGGCGCGGGCCGTTTCATCGCCGACCCGCGCGGTGCCGGCCTTCACGGGGATCGGCGGTCCGGTCAGAAGGCCCGCGATCAGCGAAACAATCGCCGCGGCGGGGACGATGGCCCTGGGGGCCATGCTGCCGGCAGATGCCGGCTCCGTCGATGTCCCGGTACGACTGTTATTGCCTTCACCGCGCCGGTATAACAGGAACATCGTCCCCAGCGATAATGTCGAGAGGACAAGGAACAGGAGATAGAATTCCAGGGAAAATTCCGCCAGCGCGGAATCAAGAACGTTCCCCAGTCCTGAAAAATGCTCTTTCCCGGCGAAGTTCTTCTGGAACGTGGTCTGGTATACCCGGAAGAACTCCATGCTGAAGAGGATGAAAAAAATGAAGATGACCGATAGCGCGCCGGACAGCAGGTATTTAAGCCGCCTGGACCCGGCGACGGCCAGGAGGAGAAGGAGAACCGCGGTCATGGTCCAGAAGAACGCGAGCCCGTCGAAATGAAGGGACTGTTTCAGGTAGCCCGGCAGGGACAGGGAGGCGAGATCGGGATAGATCGCACGCATGTAACGAAATACCCTGAACCGGTATAACGAATATAAGATGAGCGCGATACTCCCGTTGGCCAGGAGAAGGGGGGCGATGGAAGCGTAGCGCCCTGATAATTTTTCACCGATGGTGCGAACCATGTCGTTTGACCCGTATGCTGCAAGGTGTGCCGCGCTGCGGCCTATGGAAAGGACATTGACGACAGATGCGACGAAGGGTCAAGCATTTTGCGGAGGGCGGGATCGTCCCGGTCACTTGAACGCGTATATGACCATCGAGCTGGTGGCCGCGGCATTGCCCAAATGCAGCTTGCCGAGATAATGGTATGCCGCGATCCTGAGCCATGTGCGGTAGTCCCACGGCGAGGAGAAGGCCCGCCGTGATTTTTTCAGCTTCGGCAGCAGGCCGAACTCCACGGGGTGGAAGACCTTGATAGAGCTGAAGCCGCATGCGGAAAGCGCGTCAACGAGATTTTTCTTCGTGAAATAGGAGCAATGGCCCGGGAGGTAGTACCCGTAGCGTTTTCCCTGCAGCCTGGCCTGCAGCCCGGCCATGTTGGCGGTCTGGATGAGCAGGAGTCCGCCGTCGCAGAGGAGACGGCGGCATTCCCGGAGGGCGGACAGCGGGTCGGGAAGGTGCTCCAGGAGCTCGATCATGGTGATGACCGAGAAGAAATTTGCGTCGAAGGGGTGGTCCTGCAGGGTGCCGATGTGGACCGTGGTGCCCAGGGAGGAGATGGAAAAGCCTCCGGCGTACGATGAAACCTCTATGCCGTACGGGGTGTAATATTTTGACGCTGATCTCAGGAACCCGCCGAAGGAGGACCCGACATCGAGAAGGTTTCCGCCGGGGACGTACCGGTGGATGACCTCGCAGCGTTTGTCCCACACGAAGCGTGAATAGTGTTCGCCCTCGCGCTCGTCGTAATATGAATAATCCGCGTCCCCCGAATAGTAGTCCTTGCCGTACATCGCGGCCATGGCGGCGCCGGTGAAGCGCGGGTTCATGAATATGAACCCGCACGAGGAGCACCGGTCGACGGTGAATGCGGGATCGAACCGCTCGATCCGGTGCAGGTGGCCTATCGTGCCGGAGCCGCAGAGCGGGCAGGCCGCAAGCGGGCTGTCGAAGAGGGCGCCCGTGGCGGTCATGTCATTCATGGCGGTACCGGTGCCGGGTATGCTTCATTTGCGGGCCTCTATGACCCAGTGGGAAATCAGGGACGCCATGTCCCCGACGATGGTACGCTCCATGAGGCCGTAGCGGAACCCGCCGAACGACGAAAACGCCTCGCGGAGCTCCTGTTCATCATAAAACGAGGCGATAGAGCCCCGGATGTCTTCGAGGTCGGTGGCCCAGACGTCATTGCCGAGATGCTTCCCTTTTTTCAGGTAGGTGTCCCTCGAGCACCTGAGTGTGGCGTAAAGCACGCCGCCGGTCTTCATCACGCGCCGGACCTCTTCCAGCATGGGCGCCAGGTCGTCCTTGGCATTGTAATGAAGGGACCCCCACGCGATGATGATGTCCGCGGACGCGTCTTTCAGGGGGAGGTGAATGTTGTCGGCCTGGAGCAGGAGGCCAGTGTCCCAGCGCTTTGAGACCGAGAGCGCATTGAAGCTTGCGTCCGTACCGATGACGCGTTGTACGCCTAGCTCGCGCAGCAGGCGCAGGTGCCTGCCGCTGCCGCAGCCCAGGTCTACGGCCGTGGCGCCGGGCGCGGCCCCGGTGCGGGCGAGGCCCCTGCTGAGCAGCCGGACCAGGTTCTCGTCCGGATAGTCAAGCCTCGAACGTGCGCCGGTGTAATGGTCTTCCCATTGACGGGCTTTCATCTGTCACTTGATCCGTATGTTGAAATTTGACGCCGCTTCCGACGAAAGCGCGAGCGCTTCGGCGGCCGTGCCGGCGGTCACGACAACGACGCCGATCCTGTCGTGGTTGGTCACCGGGTCGCTTATTGGCGATCCGATCTCCTTGAAGATACGGGAGAATATGGTGCCGCGCACGTTTCGCGGGCCATCGGGGTTGCATGAGGCGAGCGTGCCTTTCTGGCCGATGATGTACCGGACGACCACGGCATTTTTACTTTTCGGCGCCTGGGGCGGCTTGAACACCATGCCCGTCGCGGACTTTATCGATTCGCGCAGCAGGTTATATCCGGCGCTCGCGGGTACGAGCACGTCAGGGATGAATTCTCCCCCGAATTCCGGCACCGCCTCGATGAGGAATGGCCGGCCCTCTTTGTCCACGACCAGTTCCATGATCAGCGGCGACCGCTCGATGCCAAAGGCATCGGCCACGGTCTGTCCGATCGCCTCGATCGCCGGGGAAAGGTCAAGGTAGCGCGAGGGGGAGACATGCATGATGTCGATGAAATAGGGAGGATACGAGGTTTTTTTGTCCGTTATCTCTACCAGGTAATATTTTTTATTGTGTACGATGCCGGCCACGATGATCTCGTCACCGGCGATGAATTGTTCGAGCATGAACGTTTCATTGAAACTATCGGGCGGATTGCAATACTTTTTCAATTCCTCCGCGGTGTCCGCCATTCGAACGTTAATCTTGGCATGTCCGACCCTCGGCTTGATGATGATCGGGTAGGAAGATGCCGGTATCTTCTCCAGTTTCATGCGGGGCGGCAGGGGCACGGGCTTCGGGGTCGGTATGGAATGCTGCAGGAACACCGATTTCATCGCGCTTTTATCGATGAATCCCCCGCTTGCCGCGAAGGGTAGAAACGGCACCTTGAATTTTTCAGTCAGGTAGCTCGTGGTGATGATCGCCGGACCGTATGATTTGGTCATCACCCCGTGAATATCACCGTCGACAAGGAGCTCCAGCAGCTTCATGTATATCGCGTCGTAATTCTCTACGGATTCCTGGATTTTGAGGTCGCAATGATAGAAGCCCGGGGCTGAAGCGCTCGCATCGACGCCAATCACGTGGAACCCGAGTTTTTTTGCCTCGTTGATGAGCGGGATCTGGTTCAGTCCGGCGCCGATGGAGACAAAGTATCTGAGCTGCTGGGTTTTCTTTTTTCTGAAGAACATGGTTGATTTTCAGATGAAACAGGCATGTCGTCAACAAGATTACCGTGATCATATGGCGCCGGGGAATAAATTTATTAATTGACATATACAATATTGAATATATAATAATGAAGATTTATCGATGGAATGTATCTGGCGCGGGGAATAAAAAAATGGATGACCGGAAAGGGCCGGTAATACTTTTTTATACCTGAAATATAAAAATTAAGATTTAAGTGCCGGAGGCAGATAATATTAATGTATATTATCACTATACTGTGCCGGCAAGGACGATGCGCCAATGTTCTGTGAACGTTGCAAAAACTGCGAAGCGACAATTCACCTGACTGAAATCATCAAGGATGTGAAGTCGGAGGTACACCTGTGTGAAAACTGCGCGAGGGAGATCGGCCTGAATTCGAAACTGTCGAATTTTTCTCTCTCCATCCCCGAGATGCTGTCGTTCCTTGACGTCAATGAAGTCGATGACCATGCAGGCGGGGGCGTATGCAAAACCTGCGGCCTTTCGTTCGTGGATTACAGCCGGGAATACAAGCTCGGGTGCCCCGACTGTTACCGCCACATGGAAGATTCGCTGCGTCCGGTCATCGCTGCCTATCACGGTGCGACCGCGCACGGCGGGAAGCACCCCGCCAATTCCGATGTGGCCGTGGCGGAGACATACGTGAAAACGGTCCGCGTGAGCCCGATAAAATCAATCGAAGAATTAAAAGACCTGCTGGAGCGGGCAGTGACTGACGAGCGTTACGAGGAGGCCGCCGTGCTGCGTGACAGGATCAGGGAAATGGAGTCATAGTGAGAGGGTGCCGTGTTGTTTGAGGAAGTTTTACAGCAATCGGGGTTCTGGACCTCGATCGGGCCGTTCAGCCATATCGTCCTGTCGAGCAGGGTGCGGCTTGCGCGCAACATGGCGTCGGTGCCCTTCCCGGGCAGGCTTCCGGGCGACGAGCTGTCCCCGGTCGTTGACGTCATGGAGCGTTTCGCGCGCGATTCGGAGTACCGCGGCAGGATCGGCTTGCTGGACCTCAGGGGGATTGACGCCAACGAGCGGCGCTTCCTCCGTGAGCGCAACATCATTACCTACGAGATGGAAGTTTCCGAGAACAGCATGGTTGCCGCTGACGCGAGCGATGATTTTTCGATCCTTGTGAACGAGGAGGACCATTTCCGCATCCAGGTGATACGTCCCGGCCTCCAGCTCCTCGATGCGTACCGGACGGCCGACCGGGTCGATACCGAGCTCAACCGGTTTGTCCATTACGCTTTTTCGGAAGAATTCGGCTACCTGACGGCGTGCACCTCCAACCTGGGGACCGGGCTCAGGGCGTCGCTCCTCCTGCACCTGCCGGTCACCGCGATGAAAAACGGGGTGAATGCCCTGGTGCCGGCCGAGAAAAGGAACAGGGTGGAGCTCAAGGGCACGATCGGGCAGTCAAGCAAGACCCTGGGGAGCCTCTATCTCCTCTCGAACCGCACGTCGCTCGGCCCGTCCGAAGTTGACATATTGGAAACGCTGGACGAAATACTGTCCCGCGTGATGGAGATCGAGGACACGGGACGCGACGAATACATGTCGGGGTCGCGCCTCGAGCTCGAGGACCGGGTATGGCGCTCGTACGGCGCGCTCCGGTACGCGCGGCGTTTGAGCTATATCGAGTCGATGGACCACCTCTCGAACGTCCGGCTCGGCATCATCCTCGCGGTCGTCAGGAACATCGAGCTCAAGACGGTCAACGACCTCATGGTCAACATCCAGTGGGCGCATCTCCAGCGGAATTTTGACCAGCTGTTCAAGAGCACCGGCGAATGCGACGAATACAGGGCGGAATATATCAGGAAAATAATGCATGCCTTAGAGGTAAAGTGATGTTCGAGTTCACGAAGCGTTCCAAGAAGATACTGGAGGTCATGGCGCAGGCGGAGGGGAAGCGCCTGAACGCGGACATGCTCGAACCCGAGCACATTATGGTGTCCCTGCTGAAAGACGAGGAATCGGTCGCGGCGCGCATCATGAAAAACCTGGGCATCAACTTCGAGCGCTTCATCGTCGATATCGACCAGACCGCGCGGAAAGACCGCACCGCCATCATCCTCGGGAAGATCCCTATAAGCTCCAAGTACCGGCGTATTATTGAGATGTCGAAGGAAGAGGCCCGGAAGCTCAGGAACTCGTATATCGGCACGGAGCACCTCCTGCTGGCGATATTCAGGGAGGGGTCGTGCCTGGGGCTCGATGCCCTGGTGCGCGCCGGCATCGACTACAACATGATCAGGAACGAAATCCTCCGCGTGCTCGGCGTCAAGGTGAACGCGGACAAGCAGGCGAAGGCGAAGGTGGTAAAGCCGCCCGCGCTGGAGGAATTCGCGCGCGACCTCACGAAGATGGCGTCGGAGAACACGCTTGATCCCGTCATCGGGCGCGAGGAGGAGATCACGCGGGTCATCCGCATCCTCTCCCGGAAGCGCAAGAACAACCCGATACTGATCGGCGAGGCCGGCGTCGGCAAGACGGCGATCGTCGAGGGGCTCGCGCAGCGGATCGTGCGCAAGGAGGTGCCGGAGCCGCTGCATGACAAGCGCCTCCTCTCCCTCGATATGGCCGCCATCGTGGCGGGCACCAAGTACCGCGGCGAGTTCGAGGAGCGGCTGAAGCGGGTGGTCAAGGAGATCATAGACGACCGGAACATCATCATCTTCATCGACGAAGTGCACACCCTGATCGGCGCCGGCGCGGCCGAGGGCGCGATAGACGCCGCCAACATCCTGAAGCCGGCCCTGGCACGCGGCGAGCTCCAGTGCATCGGCGCCACAACGATCAACGAGTACAAGATGTACGTCGAAAAGGACACGGCCCTGGTGCGGCGCTTCCAGTCGATACTCGTGAAAGAACCCGACGTGGACGAGACGATACGGATCCTGGGCGGCCTGCGGGAGCGGTTCGAACTGCACCACAAGGTGCGGTTCGAAGAGGAGTCACTGGTCAAGGCCGCCGTGCTTGCCGACCGCTATATCAACGACCGCTGTCTCCCCGACAAGGCGATCGATATCATCGACGAGGCGGGCGCGATGGCGAGCCTCGAGAATTTTGACATGCCGGAGGACATCGTCGCGCTCGAGGCGGAGATAGACGGCCTTATTACGAAGAAGAACGAGCTGGTCCTCCGGCAGGAATACGAGCAGGCGGCGGCGGTACGCGACCTCGTCCAGAAGAAGCGCGAGGTGCTTGTCGCCAAGCAGGAGAGCTGGCACGGGAAGAAAAACGAATACGAGATCATGGTGACGCCGGAGCAGATCGCGCAGATCGTCTCCGAGAGCACCGGGATCCCGGTAAAGAGCATAGAGGAGTCCGAGTCCGAGAAGCTGATGCGCATGGAAGAGGAGCTGCACCGCCGCATCATCGGCCAGGACGAGGCGGTCCACGCGGTCAGCCGGGCCATACGCAGGTCCCGCATCGGGCTCGGCAGCGCCAATCGCCCGATGGGCGCGTTTATCTTCCTGGGGCCGACGGGCGTCGGGAAGACCGAGCTTGCCAAGGCGCTCACCGAGTTTTTATTCGACGACGAGCGGAGCCTGGTCCGGGTTGACATGTCCGAGTACATGGAAAAGCATTCCGTGTCGCGGCTCATCGGCGCCCCGCCGGGGTATATCGGATACGAGGAAGGGGGCCAGCTTACCGAGAAGATCAAGCGCCGGCCCTATTCGGTGCTCCTCCTCGACGAGATCGAGAAGGCGCACCCCGACGTCTTCAACATCCTCCTCCAGGTGTTCGAGGAGGGCGAGCTGACGGACGGCTCCGGCACGACCGTCAGCTTCCGCGACACCATCATCATCATGACCTCGAACATCGGCACCAGGGAGTACCAGAAGCTGGGCAAGATGGGGTTTGCCGATCTCGAGGCGAAGGAGAGCGGCTCGGAAGACAGGGTGAGCGACGAGCTGAAGCGGCTGTTCAGCCCCGAGTTCCTCAACCGTGTCGACGAGGTGGTATACTTCCACAAGCTCAACCGCGTACACATCGGAAGGATCGTCGATATCCTGCTGTCGCAGATCAATGAAAAATTATGGGAGCGTAAAATTGAGCTTGTCTTTTCGGGCGGGGTAAAAAAATATCTGATCGATAAAGGATTCAGCGAACAGTACGGCGCCCGCAACCTGAGAAGGGTGATCCAGTGCGAAATAGAGGACGCGCTGGCCAACGAGCTCCTCAAGGGCAACTGCCCTGATTCATCGCGGTTCAAGGTGGTGCTGAAGGGGAAGGCGGTGTCATTCAAGGTGATGGAGACGACGGCGCAGGCCGGCGATGACGATGGCGACGCCGAAGACGAGCTGCGGGAAAGCACCGTAATTGAGATCAAAGGGACCTGATGAATGGGACATACGATAGCGGAAAAAATATTCAATGCGCACCGGATAGACAGCCCGACGCCGCACACGCACGTGTTACGGCTTGACGCGGTTTTTTGCCACGAAATAACGACCCCGATAGCGATCCTTGACCTCGTGGAAAAGGGCAAGGACCGGGTCTTTGCCCCCGACAGGATTAAGGTCGTCATCGACCATGTCTCGCCCGCAAAGGATTCGAAGACCGCGCAGCAGGGCAAGATACTACGCGAATGGGCCCGGCGCCACGCCATAAAGGACTTTTTCGACATCGGGCAGAACGGCGTCTGCCATGCGATATTTCCCGAGAAGGGGTTCGTGCGTCCGGGCTACACCATCATCATGGGCGATTCGCACACCTGCACGCACGGCGCGTTCGGCGCCTTCGCCGCCGGGGTCGGCTCGACCGACCTCGAGGTGGCTATCCTCAAGGGCGTGTGCGCGTTCCGCGAGCCGAAAACCATGAAGGTGACGATAACCGGGCAGATGCCTGACGGCGTATTCGCGAAAGATGTCATCCTTTCAATCATAGCAAAGATAGGGGTGAGCGGCGCGACCAACATGATCATGGAATTTACCGGTCCGGTCGTCGCGGCGATGAGCATGGAATCGCGCATGACCCTCTGCAACATGGCGGTCGAGGCGGGCGGTACGAGCGGGATCTGCCACCCGGACCGGACCACGGTCGACTACCTCTGGGAATTCATACAACACGACTACCCCGACAAAGACGCGGCGCTGCAGGACTACTCGCGGTGGATATCGGACCCGGACGCGCGCTACGAGCAGGCCGTGGACCTTGACGTCTCCGGGCTCGAGCCGGTGGTCACCCACGGGTACAAGCCTGATCAGGTAAAGACCGTGCGCGAGATGACCGGGACCCCGGTGGACCAGATATACATCGGGTCGTGCACCAACGGCCGGATCGAGGACCTGCGCGTCGCCGCACAGGTGTTACAGGGGAAAAGGATCAACGGCAGGGTGCGGGCGATACTCGCGCCCGCAACCCCGGACGTGTACCGGAAAGCGCTCGACGAGGGGATCATCAAGATATTCATGGACGCGGGGTTCTGCGTCACGAACCCCACCTGCGGCGCGTGCCTGGGAATGAGCAACGGGGTGCTCGCGCCGGGTGAGACCTGCGCCGCCACCACCAACCGCAACTTCCAGGGCCGGATGGGCGAGGGCGGCATGGTGCATCTCATGAGCCCCGCCACTGCGGCGGCAACCGCGATCGCGGGGTCGATCGCGAATTCTGAATTATACCGCGGACGTTAACGGACATGAAGAACTTCAACGGCAGGGCCCTCCTTCTCGACCGGGCCGACATCAATACGGACGAGATCATACCGGCGCACTACCTCACGGAAATCACCAAGTCCGCGCTGAGACCGTACCTCCTCGAAGGGCTGAAGCTGGAAGGCTTCGACCGCCTGCGCGACATCCCCGGCAGGAACATCATCATCACGCGGGCGAATTTCGGGTGCGGCTCGTCCCGCGAGCACGCCCCCTGGGCGCTCGAGGTCAACGGTATCAACCTGGTGATCGCCGAGAGCTTCGCCAGGATCTTCAGGCAGAACATGTACAACGGCGGCATGATGGCCGTAGAGCTGCATCCCGATACGATTGACCGTATTTTTGCAATGGGCAAAAACAAAGAGGTCCATGTCGAGACGGACTTCGAAAAGAGCCAGTTCATTGTCGGGGTAAACGGCGAAGAGGAGAGGATCGGCTTCGAGATATCCGACTTCGACCGGCGCCTGGTCATGGCGGGCGGCTGGCTCGGGTACGCTGAAAAAAACTATTGATTCTTCCGCAGCGGCTGTCAGTCGGCGCGGCGCAGGTTGCTCCCTTTCATCATGTCGCCGGTCTGTATAAATGGCATGATGTACCAGTCCCCCTTCAGGTACTTGTTCAACCCGATCGTTATGACCCCCGGGAGGTCCTGTATGAATGCCCGCGTGAATTCGAGGGTGATATTCAGCGGGCTTGCCAGGAGTTGCTTGTTGAAGTTCCCTGTTATCTTCAGGCGGACGTTGTTCGAATTGAATATAAATGAGTTGATCAGGTAGTTCGTGCCCCGAATGTCGATGTTACCGTATATCTTGTTGAACTCGAGGTCGCGGAGCTTGTATTTCAGCTCCGACAGGAGGAGCCCGAGGCCGTCCTGTATGCCCGTATCCACCAGTTTGCCCCGGTCCACGGTGAACTCGACGCTGCCGCGCGCGGTATCCAGTATCTTCCTGCTCAGCTCGAAGTCTATGGCCGCTTTCCCGCTCACCATGCCGAAAAAACGGTTCCGTATCCTCTCATTGAACGCGATGGCGTTTTGCATGAGGAGGTTTGAGATGTTCAGTGAAAGCGAGCCCTGCGGCGCGCCCTTGCCGGTGGTGATGGCGCCGCTGCCGGACACCTTGCCGTCGGCGAAAAAGAACTGGAACCCGGTGATGGCGAAGCTGCTGCCGGAGAGCCGGTACTGGAGCTGGATGTCCGACAGGCGGTGGGATTCATACAGGAGCTGGCCCGCGTTGATAATGCCGGTGATCTCAATAGGGAGTTTGATTGTACCGCCGGCGTCGGAAAAGGCGACCGTATCCGGCCGGATCACGATTTTTTCCGCGCCTATGTTGATAAATAATTTTGAAAGCGAAGAGTCCACTGATGCGATTGAAAGGGCGCAACGGTTTCCATAGAAGTTAAAGGGTATTCCGGTCGCCTTGAACATGTTGTTCTTCACGCTTATTTTCGCCTGGAGGCCGGTCACGATCTTCGATGAGGGGTCGTATCCGCAATCAATGAGCGAAAGGGCGCCGTTATAGAGCCCGCGCGCATAGGCGAGGTCCCCCTCGACCCTGCCGAAGAGCAATGCGGGCATGAATGCAAGGATCGGCGTGACATCGGTGATCTGCGACGCTATGTTTCTTATGTCAAAGCGTATCAGCGCGCCGTCAAACGTAAAGAGGAGACCGTCGATATAGAAGGACGATTTTTCGATCCCGCCCCGTGTCTTTCCGATAAAAACGGTCCTGTCCTTGATCGAGACTTCGCAGAACCCGTCTGCGCGGATGATTTTCGGCGAGTTGAGGAGGGTTGACGTGGCGCTGACATCTCCCCTGACAGCGCTTTTCGTGATGACGAGGTTGGTGATCGTGCCGTTGACGACATTATAGGGGAGCGTGAGGTTGTCGCCCCACCGGTACACCCATGGCAGGGCGGCGTTTTCGAGCCTGGCAGTGCCCCTGATCTCGAAATCCCCCTTCATGGTGCGTATCGCAAGCTCCGGGTGGACGGTGCCGCGCGTTTCCGGCAGGCGGACCGAGCACTCCCTGACCTGGATGTCTTTCTTCATGAGGACGGTTGCATCAATATGGTACGTACCCGCCAGGGGCGCGAGGTAGGACGGCGGGCTGGTCAGGGTTATGACCGCGTCCTCGAGGATGATCTTCGATATTGTTGCGGAAACGCCCGGGCCGCCGGATTTCGGGAGGCTTTTGACAAGCGTTTCAATGTTCGATACTTCTTTGTCATTGAATACTATGTTGCAACGCGGGTTTTTCAATGCTATCGAGCTGAAATTCAGCTCAAGCCGGAGCAGTGAAAAAAGTGAGAGCCTCGCGTCGGCCCTCTCCACGCTGACCAGGACGGGCGATGATCCGTCTGATTCGTGGAGGACGACCCTGTCGAGGGAGACCCCGCCGAAGCCGTACCCGATAGCACCGATCGAGACCGTTCTTCCGAGGGCGCTTTCCGCCTGCGCCGTTACCATGCTGCGTATGTTCTCTGCGGGGTAGAGCGTTACTAAGAGCAGGATGCCGGCGGAGAGCAGGGCCAGGAGCGAGGCAACGACAATGGCGGAGGCTTTAAATATTTTTGCTGGCTTCACGTTTCCTTTCCATGGCGGTTTTCTTCCTGTAAAATTGTACGGTTTTCTCAAGCTCGAGGATGTCGGTGCAGATTATCTTTCCCTCCTCGAGGAGGAAATGCTTGTCCTCCAGCAGCTGGACCACGTACATGTCGCCCTTTTCAGGCGTGAGACCTACCATGTTGATGAGCTCCTTCGTTCCGAATTCGAAATTGTGCGACTGCTTCGCGTCGATCTTGATCTTTTGCTTTTCTATCTGGATAAGAAGCGTGTCGTATATCCTGCCCATGGGGTCGCGGATAATGAGGTTTTCGAGCTGGCGGTAGGCGGTCCAGATGCGTTCGCTCAGGAGCTGTATCAGCCGGGTTGCAAGCTGCGGCTGGGACTGCACCATCCCCTCGAAGTTTGACTTGTTGATCGCCATGACCTCCACGTCGCCGAAGGTTATGGCCGAGGCGCTCCGGGGCTTGTTGTCAAGGATTGCCATCTCGCCGAAGATGTCGCCCGCCTTGAGGACCGCCAGGAGCACTTCCTCGTTCACGATTTTGGTGATCTTGACCTTGCCCGACTGTATGATGAACAGCTCTTCGCCCGGTTCGTATTCGCAGAAGATCATCGTGTTGTCCCTGTACCTGCGGTTCATGCCTCCCTGCTGGACCGAGGGCGATTTCAGCGGGGCCTTGAGGGACTGGAGGCGCTGTATCGCGCTGTCGCGGTTATCGCCCGTCGGGACGGTACTGAAGATATTTCTGGAACGCGTAGGTGGCGTGGTTGAAGATGCGTTTTTTGACATAGTATTCGCCGATGTTGAAGAGGTGCGAGGGGTCTTCCGACGCAACATTCTTGAACGTCAGGTTGGTGATCGCCTGGTCGAACTCCCTGAGCTGGCGGCTGAAGAACCGGATGATCTTCATGGCGACGCCGGGGTTTTTCTGGATGAGGAGGCCGAACTTTTCGCGGTCAACGGATATGAGTGATACGTTTTCGAGCGCGACGGCGGATTCGATCCTGGTATGGCCGCTCATGCAGGAAACAACGCCGAAAAAGTCCCCGGGGCCGAGCACCGAATAGGGCTCAGAGGCTATGACCGGGTTTTCCTTCGTGACCTTGACTTTTCCCTTCAGGATAATATAGAAATTATTTGCGTCCTTCTTGCCTTCGACAATGATAAAGGAATTCGCGAGGTAATTCTCAACTTTAAACTGAGTGTCAGCCATTGTTCCTCTTGGATATTGCGATAATTAAATTCCTGTACGACGCTATCGGGCGCCGTACGGCGTCTGAACTCATAAGTAGCACTAACCATTAAATCGGCAAAAAATCAAGTAATTTCTATCTTTTTATGCCCGGCCGGGGAATTAAGTTCACGGCTCCGGGAACGATGCTCGCTATTCGATCAGCTTTTTCAGCCTGTTCAGCTCGTTCAGGGCCTCCAGGGGCGTGATGGCGTCGCAATCGATGTTGCGTATCGCCTGGACGACCAGGTGGTTTGAGGCATTGAATATCTCGAGCTGCTCTGACCCGGCGGGATCGTCAGGGTCGGTTGCTTTCATGCTTTTCCCGCCCTTTTCCAGCTTTTGCAGTATCTGCTCCGCCTTGCTGATAATGGGCTTGGGGATGCCGGCGAGGTTGGCCACATGGATGCCGTAGGATTTGTCGGCAGCGCCGCGCACCACCTTGTGAAGGAAGTCGACGCCGTTCAGGCGCTCCTTGACCAGCACGGTGTAGTTGACGATCCCCTTCCTGCCGCCCAGCTGGGTGAGCTCGTGGTAGTGGGTGGCGAAGAGGGTCCTGGCCTTCAGATATCGCGCGATGTATTCCACCACCGCCCAGGCGATCGACAGCCCGTCATAGGTGCTGGTGCCCCTGCCGATCTCGTCCATGATGATGAGGCTCCGGGCGGTCGCGTTATTCAGGATCCCCGCGGTTTCGTTCATCTCGACCAGGAAGGTCGATTCACCGCGCGATATGTTGTCCGAAGCCCCGATCCTGGTGAAGATGCGGTCGGCGATGGAAAGGGTCGGCCTCCCGGGCCGGCACGAACGAGCCGACCTGGGCCATGAGCTGTATGATCGCGGCCATCCTGATATAGGTCGATTTTCCCGACATGTTGGGGCCGGTGATGATCTTGATGATGTTCTCGTCGCCGTCCAGGTTGATGTCGTTGGGGATGAACACCTCGCGGGTGTAGTATTTTTCCACCACCGGGTGACGGCCTTCCCTTATATGCGTCCTGTTCTCGGTATTGAAGGCGGGCCTGATGAAGCGGTTTTCAACTGCGGCAAACGCCAGGGAACAGTAAAAATCCACCTCGCCGATCGTTTCGGCCATGGCCTGGAGGTCATTCCGTGCGGCAAGGACCTGCTTTCAGCAGGCGGTCGATCTCCCCGTTCTCGATCTTCACGATCGTTTCAGAGGCGGAAAGTATCTCCGATTCGAAATTCTGGAGCTTCTCCGTGGTATACCGCTCTGACCCCACCAGGGTCTGCTTCCGGTAATACGATTCCGGTATCCCCGCCGCCTGGCCCTTGCTCACTTCTATGTAGTAGCCGAGGATCTTGTTGTAGCGTATCCTGAGGGTGGAGATGCCGAGCTTTTTTTTCTCCTCCTCCTGGTACTCGATGATCCAGTTTTTCGCGTTTGTCTTCAGCTCGTAGATCCGGTCCAGCTCCGCGTTGAAGCCCTGGCGGATGACCCTGCCGTGCTCCGGCGACAGGGCGGGCTCGTCCTCCACCGCGGCCCTGATCGTGTCGGCGAGGGCGGCCGTGTCGGGGATACGGCCGGCGAGCTCCCGGATGCGGTCATGCGGCTGCCCGGCGAGAAGGGCGCGCACCTTCATGGCGGCCCGGATGGAATTCATGAGGGCGATGAAATTGCGCGGGAAGGTCCTTCCGATGATGAAGCGGGAGAGGAGGCGCTCGATGTCGTGTATCTCCTTCAGAACGCCGAGCACCTGCCGGGCCAGGTCGTGAAATTCATGGAAATACTGCACCGCGTCGAGGCGCTTCTCGATCGCGTCGGCGTCGAGGAGGGGCTGGAGCAGGTTGCGCTCGAGCGAGCGCCTGCCCATCGCGGTGCCGGTGTAATCGAGCACCTGAAAGAGGGTGCGGCTCCTGGACCCGTCCTGGATGTTCCTCACGATTTCGAGGTTCGAGATGGTGGCGTCGTCAAGGGTCATGATGTCGCCGGACACGACCTTGCGCGGGAACTTGAGATGGCTGATGGTCTTCTTGTGCGTCTCTTTCAGGTACTGGAGGATCGATCCGGCGGTCATGATGTCGAGGTCCGAGGTGATCCCCAGCCCCCTCGTGCCGGCGATCCCGAAGGTCTCGGCAATGATGCCGGTCATGAATTCGGCGTCGTAGAGCCATTCGTTGATGCGGTAGATGGGAATGTCGCGCATCCGGAGGTACTCGGAATAGGCGCCGCTGTCGGGCGAACCGCCCTCGTAGACAACGGCCTCGCGCGGGTTGAACTTGACGATCTCGCCGCGGAAGACCTCGGGCGATTTGTCGATCGACGAGAGGAAGAAGTCGCCGGTGGAGATGTCGACAAAGGCGAGCCCGATCTGCTTCGCGTCGATGATGACCGAGGCGAGGAAGTTGTTTTCGTCCGACTGGATCAGGTTCTGCTCGACGACCGTGCCCGGCGTGATGATCCTGACGACCTCGCGCCGCACGACCGGCCCGGTGGAGGGCGCCGTCTCCATCTGCTCGCAGATCGCCACCCGCTTCCCGGCCCTGATCAGGCGGGCGATGTAGCTTTCGGCCGCGTGGTACGGGATACCGCACATGGGGATGTCGTTCTGGCGGGAGGTGAGGGCGATATCCAGGATTTTCGAGGCGATATGCGCGTCCTCGAAGAACATCTCGTAGAAATCACCCATGCGGAAGAAGAGCACCTCTTCGGGGTACTGCTTTTTCATGTCCAGGTACTGCTTCATCGCCGGCGTGATCTTCGTGTCCATGCTCATTCCCCGTAAATGTAGGAGCGCTGCCCGTCGCCGGATATGCGCACGATGCGGCCGTTTATGCCGTATTCCTCCGCGAGCCGCATCTTCACCTTCATCGCGGATCCTTCGTCCGGGCCCCTGCCCACGTACAGGGAGTAGCCGTTTTTCAGCCGGACAGTTTTCATGAAGCCGAAATTTTTGAGCAGGGCCCTGATCCCGTTCGCGCGTGCTGCGGTCGGGAACGGCCCCACGGCGATCGAGTAAAACGAGCCGTCCCCGGTCTCATCGGGAACGTCGGCTTCCGGATGGATGTCTATTGTTTCCGCGTTTTCAAGAATGTTCCTGTCCGGCAGGTACGGCACGCGGCGCGGGGAGTGTTCCATGATGGCGCCGGTGCGCTTTAGCGCCATGGCGGCCTCCGGCGAGCCGGGGAACCTCCCGGAGAGGTCGGAATAGGCGGAAAATGCTTCATTGTACATTCCCTTCCTTTCGTAGAACTCTCCCAGCAGGTAGAGGGTCGCGGGGAGCGCGTCCGACCTGTCGTAGCCGGCGGCCAGCTCGCGGATCGTATCGATGTACTCGCGGGACAGGCCGGTGGTGTTCCGGTGGATATGGGCGAGGATAAGGAGCGACCGCGCCATGTTGTTGTAGTCATGGTCCGCGTCGATGAGCGCCCTGCATTCCTTCTCCGCCGTTTCGTACTCCCCGAGCTGGACAAGGGAGATGACGAGGTAGAACCGGAACCCGGACGCGCGGCCCGGTGCGGCAAGGCCGATGCCGGCGCGGGCGTCGTTGACCAGCTCTTTCCACCGCGCAAGGAGATACTCGATCTCGCATATGCGGAGCAGCGCGTAATCACGCTTTTTATAATAGCGGTACTTGTCAACAATGACGCGGTATCTGGCGATAGACTCATCGGGAGAGTCCTCCGCCTCCGCGAGCTCGAGGCGCACGTCGGGGATGAGGGGGCTTTCGGGATAGTGCCTGAAGAATTCGGCGGCCTCTTTTCCCGCGGCGTCCGCGTCCCGCCGCTTCGCGTGCTCGCGCACCGCGCCCAGGTACTGCTGCTCGGTCTTCCGGGCGTCCGCAGCGGGAGCGGCGGCAGGGCCCGGGGCGGCGATGGCGGCGAGAAGGAGCGCCAGGGGTATGATGGCGGCGCTACGCAATTCGCGTCCCCCGCAGGGTCGCGCCCGAAACGCCGCTGATCTTTATCCTGATCTTTTTGCCGATGTCCTCGCGCGAGCCGGGCAGCACCACGTTGTGGTTCAGGTACGTGCGTCCCATGACGCTGTCGGCGGATTTTTTGCTGAATCCCTCGATGATCGTCTCCTCCTCGCGGTCAATGCGGTTGCGGAGCTTCTGGCGGGAGATGCCCCGCTGGAGGGCGATCAGACGCTCGAGCCGGGCGATCTTTTCATCGCGCGAAAGCGTCTCCGCGAGCGGGAAGGCGGGCGTCCCTTCCCGGGGCGAGTAGGCGTAGGTGAAAGCGTCATCGAACCGTATCGTTTCCACTGCCTTCAGGGTGTCGTTGAACTCGTCCCCGCTCTCGCCGGGGAACCCGACGATGAGGTCCGTCGATACGGCATGGTCGGGAAGGAGCGCCGCCATCGAGTCGATGATGGCCAGGTAGTCCTTCATGGTGTACCCCCGGTTCATGCGTGCGAGGATCCTGTCTGAACCGCTCTGCAGGGGGAGGTGTATTGACCGCGAGATGTTCGGGTGGTCGCCTATGACGCGGAGAATGTCCCCGGTGAAGTCTTTCGGGTGCGACGTGATGAAGTTGACCCGCTCGATGCCGGGGACGAGGGCCGCCGACTCGAGGAGCCTGTAAAACGGGACGTCGCCGCTGTCCGTCCCGTACTGGTTCACGTTCTGGCCGAGGAGGGTGATCTCCCTGGCGCCGGTTCCCGCGAGGAGACGGATATAGTCGAGGATCCGTCCCGAGGGGAAGGAGATAAGCTTTCCGCGCACGAAGGGCACGATGCAGTAGGAGCAGTAGTTTTCGCACCCATGCGTAATTGTCACCCACCGGTGCCATTCCGGGAACCCGTCGGTACGGGCAAGGCCCGGATTGATCCTGTCGGAAAAGTCGGCCTCCTCCTGTGAGAGAAAGAGACGGCGGCCGCGGTCCGCCAGGTGCAGGGCCACCAGCCTGCCGATATCGGGCGACTGGTAGGGCCCGATCGCCATGTCCGCGGTGCCGTCGGCGGTCAGCTCCATGCCGATCCGCTGGGCCATGCATCCCGCCACCACGATGATGCCGCCCCGGTCACGGATGGTTTTGCGGTGCGAGCGGATACGTGATATGACCCTGTTTTCCGCGTGGTCCCGGACCGAACAGGTGTTGAAGACCGCTATATCGGCGTCGCCGGGGCCTTCTGAGGGCATGAAACCGTGCTCCCGGAGTGAATATGCCATGAGCTCGGAGTCATTTTTATTCATCTGGCACCCGAAGGTCTCTATGTGGAATGTCTTTAACACGCGCATCCTCGAACTGCTCATATTGGTCTCCAGTAGACTACGCAGGCAGAATTATTCAGGGTCAACGATTTTTTTCTTGAATATTACTGCCCGTATCGTTAGATTAATACCGGGATTGGGCATCCCGGCAGTAGTTGTTTTGCTATATAAAGGGAGGTATATATGGCGGCATCGAACATCACCAACAAGGTCACCCAGAACATTGCGCTTCATAAACCGACGGATATGGTAAGAAAAAAAGCGCAGGACATTATCAGGCCGAAAGATGAATTATTGAAAGCGGATTTGACCCAGTCAAGCATGATGAAAAGCTTTAAAGAGGCGAAGAAAGGGTATAATCTCGACAGGAAAGCATAGCCCTGATGACTACTCGGACAAAACGGATGCCACGGCATCCGTTTTTGTTATATCTCCTTTAAATATTCAAAATGGCGTCGTCAGGCGGTCGTGGTTTTTCTGGTAACCATTATTCACGTGCCGGGGATCATAATATGAAAAAAATTTCATCAGGAGGCCTGCTTGCAGTCATGCTGATGGCTGCATGCGTCGCCGGCTGCGACGCTATTGAGCAGAGGAAGCTGGCGAAGCGATGCGTGTTCTCGCTTGAGAAGGTGGAGATCCGTGACCTGTCGCTTTCCGATATGACGATCGGGCTGACCATCGCCATATCAAATCCCAATCCTAAAGAGGTCATAATTGACAGGATGGACCTTTATTTTTATATAGAAGACAGGAAGACCATCAATGTCCGCATCAACGAAGTAAAAATACCGCCGGCCGGCTTGAAAACTGTTGACGCGTCGGTTTCAATGCCCTATGCTACCCTCGGCATGTCGCTCCCCGGCGCGATGAAGGATACGGGCGTCATTCGCTACCGGCTTGCGGGGACGTTATTCATGAAGACGCAGGCGGGCGAGATGCGGTTCCCGGTTACCGTTTACAGAAACCAGCAGGAGGTCCGCAATGACTGACGGCGATGGCAAGAGGGACTATGTCAGGGTCAATGATGAGTTCAACGTCAGGCTGGTCAGGGAAGGCGGTGCGTCGGGCGGGGAAGTTATCGAGCTCGGCACATCGAAGGCGGTCAATGTCAGCGGGAGCGGCCTGCTGGTCAGCACCGGGAGGAAGCTCGACGCGGGCGAAACAGTCAGCGTCACCTTCATGAAGCCGAACACCTTTGATTTTTTCAGGGGAGCGGGCAGGGTCGTCCGCGTCGAAGATGAGGGCGACCGGTCGTACCGGGTCGCGATAAATTTCATGGAACTCTCCCCGGATGACAGGAACGCGCTGAATTACTATATCACCCTCGCCAGACAGTAGCCCGCCGGCCCGGCTGGCGGGCTCAGATCTGCTCGAAATAACGCGCCCGCTCCCAGTCCGTGACCGCACGGTCATACCCCCGCTGCTCGGTCCTGAAAAAATGGCAATAATGCCCGATCACGTCGGCGCCGAAGGCGTCTCGCGCGAAGGCGCTCTGCTCCAGGGCGTCAACCGCGTCGCGCAGCGTTGCGGGTACGCGCGGCAGCGTTTTCGCGGAGTACATGTCGCCTTCAAAAACGTCAGGCGGGTCGATCCTTTTGCGGATGCCGTCGAGGCCGGAGGCGATCGCCGCCGCATAGGCGAGGTAGGGGTTGATGTCCGCGCCGGGTATGCGCGTCTCTATGCGGAGCGATTCTCCCGTTCCGACGATCCTGAAGCCCGCGGTCCTGTTGTCGTAGCTCCACGCGAGCGCGGTCGGCGCCCATGACCCGGACTGGTAGCGCTTGTACGAGTTGACCGTCGGGGCGTAAAACGGCATCAGCTCCGGCGCGTGCCTGATCCATCCGCCCAGGAACCAGCGGAACTGCATGGATCCCATCACCGGCCCGGTCTTTTCGTTGCCGGAAAAAAGGTTCTTCTTTCCTGCCGGGTCCCACAGGCTCAGGTGCATGTGGCAGCTTGATCCGGCGAGCCGTTCGTCGAATTTCGCCATGAAGGTGACGGCAAGCCCCATGCTCCCCGCGATGTCCTTGAAGCACTGCTTGTACAGGCAGGTGCTGTCCGCCATGGAGAGCACATCCGCATAGCGGATGTTCAGCTCGTGCTGGCCCGGCCCCCATTCCCCCTTGCTGAATTCGACCGGGATACCGCTCTCCGCGAGATGCTTTCTCACCGCGGCGTTGAGCGGCTCCTCGCGGGTGCCCTGCAGTATGTGATAGTCCTCTATGTATGCCCCGAAGTGTTTGAGGCCCTGGTACTGCTTTGCGCGGGCGCTTTCGTAGGTTTCGTTGAATATGTAGTACTCGAGCTCGGACGCGCCGACGGGAAGGAACCCCGCTTCCGCAGCGGACGCGAGCTGTTTTTTTAGAAGCGTACGCGGCGCCACCGGCGTGGGCGATCCGGAGTGCTCTTCATGCGCGTCGCAGAGGACCAGGGCGGTCCTGTCGAGCCAGGAGGCATGCCTGAGGGTCGGCATGTCCGGCACGCAGTGAAAATCGCCGTACCCGGAGTCCCAGTTCGCGTACCGGTAGCCGGGGACAGGGTCCATCGACATGTCGGTGGTGAAGAGGTAATTGCAGGCGTGCATCCCGGAGCCTGCCACCTGGTCCAGGAAAAAATCCACGGCGATCCTTTTCCCGAAAAGGCGGCCATACAGGTCCGGGAACGCGGCGATGACGGTTTCGATCTCTCCGGCCGCAGCTTTTTCCTTGAGCTGAGAAAGGGTGAGCATCCCTTTTGGGGGAGTGTTAATCATGATCATTACCTCGCGCAATCAATATGCCCGGGACGTGCGGTTGTTCATCCCGATAGATGCTACCCGTTGCATCAAATTTGTAAAGTAATTTGTCGGGAGATGATGTCCGGGGGGCGTTTTTTAAAAAAATCATACGACATAAGAATTTTAACTTGTTTTTTTTAAAAGTAATTTATAGCGTTAATTGTGTGATGCATCGATTTTTCCGATGAAAATCCGGCATTTGTATATAAGGCGGCACAATGAGCACATATATAGTCCTCACCGCAATCGGCCATGACCGACCGGGTCTGGTCGATGAAATCAGCGCGTTCCTGACTGCGGCGAAGATAAACATTGAAGACAGCCGCATGGCGGTCCTCGGGGGAGAGTTCGCCGTGATCCTGCTCGCCTCCGGCGATGCCGACGTGGCGGAGCGGATACGGGGCGACCTGCCGGCCCTGGAAAAGAGCACCGGCCTTTCAATACAGGTCAAGCCAACCCTCGCGCCGCGGGAAAGGATGGTGGTGCCTTCGATGCCGCACCGCCTCTCCGCGACCAGCATGGACCATCCGGGCATCGTGCATGAAATCACGCGGATATTGCACAAGCGGAACATCAACATCGAATCGATGGAGACGCGCGTCACCAACGCGCCGCTGAGCGGCGCGCCGATATTCAGGATGAAGTGCATCATCAACGTGCCGGTCGGCGAAAAGCTCTCCTCCCTGCGAAAGGAGCTGGAGAAGCTGGCCGACCGGATGGACATAGATATCGAAATCGACGCGGCCGAGACGTACCAGTAGCCTTCGCCGCAAGAAAAGACGGGACCCGTGGAATGGAAATTAGAAATACCCCGATAGCCGAAGAACATGCCGCCCTCAACGCGCTCATGGCGCCGTTCGCGGGCTGGAACATGCCCATACATTACGGCAGCATCCTCGAAGAGGCGAAACACACACGCTCCGCCGTCTCCATCTTCGATATCTCCCACATGGGAGAGTTCGTGGTGAAAGAGGCGCCGGGGCAGGCGTCGATCGACCGGGCGGTCACCATCCCCATGCTCAAAATAAAGACAGGGCGGTGCAAGTACGGGTTCCTGCTCGATGACGCGGGGATGGTGCTCGATGACCTCATCGCGTACCGTATCGCTGACGGCGAATGGATGCTGGTGGTCAACGCCGCGGGCGAAGAGCGCGATTACCGCATTATCTCGTCGCGGCTCTCGCCCGGCGCATCAATTGAAAATATATCCTCGCGGACGGTGAAGATCGACGTGCAGGGGCCGAAATCCCTCGATGTCATGAAATCAATCGCGGGCGACGGCGTGAAAAAGCTCGCGTATTACGGCTTCGACCGGTTCAATTTTCTCGGCGGCTCGTACATCGTCAGCAGGACCGGTTACACCGGCGAGCTTGGCTTCGAGGTGTATATCGACCGGGACAGGGGCGTTGACCTCTGGAAGCTATTGCTCAAGCACCCTGCGGTGAAACCGGCGGGGCTCGGCGCGCGGGACATCCTGAGGCTGGAGATGGGGCTCCCATTATATGGAAGCGAGTTGAGCGAAACAACAACGCCGTTTGACGCGGGTATGGACCGCTTCCTCGACATGGAGAAGGATTTTTTCGGGAAGGCGGCGCTCATCGAACAGCGGAAGCGGGGCGTGCGCCGCAGCATGATCGGATTTACCGTGGACGGCAGGAGGACGCCCCGCCATGAAAACAGGATCCTGGCCGGCGGCGCGGATGCCGGCTTCGTGACCAGCGGGGTCTTTTCGCCGCACCTGAACAGGGGGATCGGCATGGGCTACGTTGACGCGGCGGTGGCCGCCGCGGGCGGAGACATCGATATCGATACGGGAAAGGGCGTCATCAGGGCGAAGATCGAGCCGGTGCCCTTTATAAAACAGACATCAATCAAATATTCGGAGGTATAAAGGGAGATGAAGATCACCGTGCTGGATGGGTATTTTTATACGAAGGAACATGAATGGGCGAAAGTCGAAGGGAACCGCGCCAGGGTGGGTATCAGCGATTACGCGCAGCAGAAGCTGGGCGACATCACCTATGTCGATCCGACCCCGGCCGGCAAGGCGGTGAAGCAGTTTGATTTCCTGACCGGGATAGAATCGGTCAAGGCGGCCAGCGACATATACGCGCCGCTTTCCGGCACGATCAGGGCCTTCAACAATGCGCTCGATGACGCGCCCGAGCTGATCAACCAGTCCTGCTACGGCGACGGATGGATCGCGGAGATCGAGCTTGCCGATCCCGCGGAGACAAAAAACCTCATGACCGCGGCGCAGTACAGGGAATACGCGGGCGGCCTGGAGTAGCCATGGCGATCTTTACACCGCACACCGGAGACGAAACACGGCAGATGCTCGGCGAGATCGGCGTCGCCTCGGTTGACGAGCTGTTCGCCGATATTCCCTCCGCGCTGGCACCGAAGTCGTTCGAACTCCCGGCCGGCATGACCGAGAACGAGGCCACCGCCTATTTCACCGGGCTGGCCGGCCGCAACAGGACCGATTGCGTATCATTCGTCGGGGGCGGTTATTACGACCATTTCATCCCCGCGGCGGTGGACGCTATCACCTCGCGCTCGGAATTCGTCACCGCCTATACCCCCTACCAGCCCGAGGCGTCCCAGGGCACGCTCCGCTCCATATTCGAATATCAGTCGATGATTTCAGGCATCACCGGGCTTGATTACGCGAACGCCTCCCTCTACGACGGCGGCACGGCGCTCTACGAGGCCATCGCGATGGCGGTGCGGGCGAACGGCAGGAGGAGGGTCGTCATCGACGGCGGCGTCAATCCCCTCTTCAGGCGGATCGTGAAGACCTACGCGATAAACATTGACATTGAAATAATCGAGATCGATTGCAAGGAAGTGTCGTCCGACAGGGAGCGGCTGCAATCCATGCTGGACGATACCGTCGCGGCGCTGGTGGTGCAGAACCCCAATTTTTTCGGGACCGTTGACGATTACGAGGACCTCTTCTCGCAGGCGCGTGAGAAGGACATCGTGAGCATCCTCTCGTTCTACCCGCTGTCGCTCGGCGTTTTAAAAAGCCCGGGCGAGATGAAGGCCGATATCGCCGTGGGCGAGGGACAGTCATTGGGGATGCCGCTGTCGTTCGGCGGCCCCTACCTCGGGCTCATGGCGGTTGACAGGAGGTACGTGCGCAAGATGCCGGGCAGGATCGTCGGCGAGACGTCCGACCGCAACGGCACAAAGTCGTACGTTCTCACGCTGCAGGCCCGCGAGCAGCACATACGCAGGGAAAAGGCCTCCTCTAATATATGCTCCAACCAGGCCCTCTGCGCGCTCAGGGCGGTGGTATACCTGTCGCTCCTTGGCAGGAAAGGCTTCAGGACGGCTGCAATCATGAACATGGAGCGCGCCGAAGATCTCAGGCAGGCGCTGCGGAAGGTGCGCGGGATCGACGTTATCAAGGCGAGGACCTTCAATGAATTCACGGTCGTCCTTCCCGGACCGGCACGCGAATTCGCCAAGAAGATGCTCGCCGAAGGCGTTGCCGCCGGGCGTCCCCGCGTCGCTCTTCTACGGAGACAGGCCGGACCAGCTAATCGTCTCGGCAACGGAAAAAAGATCGGCCGGCGATATCGACCGGTTCGTGTCCGCCGCACGGAAGGTGCTGTCATGAAACTGATATTTGAAAAGAGCGTGCCGGGCAGGACCGGTGTCGACATGGGCGCGGCGGACGAGGCGGCAGCCAGGAAGATCGGCGACCGGTACCTGAGAAAAACCGATACCGGCCTCCCCGAGGTGTCGGAGCTCGACGTGGTCAGGCATTACGTGCGGTTGTCCCAGCTCAATTTTTCGGTGGACACCCATTTCTATCCGCTCGGCTCCTGCACCATGAAGTACAATCCGAAAGTGAACGAAGCGATGGCCGCGCTCCCCGGGTTCGCATCGGTGCACCCGCTTATGGCGTACATTGACGAGGGTTCGGTCCAGGGGTCGCTCGAGCTCATCCACACCCTCTCAGTCTTTCTCGCAGAGATCACCGGCATGAAGGCCGTGACGACCCAGCCCTACGCGGGGGCGCACGGCGAGCTTGCCGGCATCCTCCTCATGGCGGCCTATCACCGGAGCAAGGGGAACAAGAAGCAGTACGTCATCGTCCCCGACGAGGCGCACGGCACCAACCCCGCCAGCGCGGCAATGGGGGGCTACGAGGTCATTTCGATACCGGTCAGCCGGGAGGGCGGCATGGACCTGGAAAAATTCAGGGACGCCATGAATGACCGGGTGGCGGGCGTCATGCTGACCCTTCCCAACACCCTGGGCCTGTTCCACCCGCAGATACGCGAGATCGTCGAGATTGCGCGCAAATACGACGCGATCCTCTACAACGACGGCGCAAACCTGAACGCGATCCTGGGGAAGGCGCGGCCCGGCGATATCGGCTTTGACATCGTGCACATGAATTTACACAAGACTTTTTCCACGCCGCACGGCGGCGGCGGCCCCGGGGCCGGTGTCGTCGCGGTGTCCGGCAGGCTCGCGGAATTCCTGCCGACGCCGGTAGTCGGCCGCACGAAGGAAGGCAGGTATTACCTCGACTCCGGCATGGACCGGAGCATCGGCGCACTGGCGTCGTTTTTCGGTAATTTTGCCGTGCTGGTGCGCGCCTGCGTCTATATCATGATGCTGGGAAAAGAAGGGCTTATCGATGTTTCAGAGAAGGCGGTGCTGAACGCCAACTACATCCGGGCGAAGCTCAAGCCGTATTACGACCTGCCCTATGACCGGGTCTGCATGCATGAATGCGTCTTCTCCGCGAAGCGGCAGGTGCAGAAAAACGGCGTGCACGCCATCGATATCGCCAAGGCGCTGATCGAGCGGGGGTTCCACCCGCCCACGATATATTTTCCGCTCGTCGTCGACGAAGCGCTGATGATCGAGCCGACCGAGACAGAG
The DNA here is from genome assembly GCA_963827275.1 of uncultured Spirochaetota bacterium. Taxonomy (GTDB): domain Bacteria; phylum Spirochaetota; class UBA4802; order UBA4802; family UBA5550; genus RBG-16-49-21. The sequence goes on along the minus strand of CAWHAA010000010.1, from coordinate 57,910 downwards.
TCGAAGCAGACGATCGACGAATTCATTGACGCCATGATCGAGATAGCAGGCCTGGCCGAGACCGATCCCGGACGTCTCAAGAACGCCCCGAACAATACGCCCGTCTCCCGGCCGGACGAGACCAGGGCGGCACGGGAACTGAAATTGACATGCAACCGCTGAAGGCCCGGCTCGTTTCCTGCGCGCCCCGGAGCGGCCATGAGAACATGGCGATCGATGAATTCCTGTACGCGTGGCACGTGCGCTGCCGCCGGCCGTTCCTCAGGATTTACGGCTGGTCCCCGCCGTCGATCACCCTGGGAAGGTACCAGCCGTCATCCTGCCTTGACATCGGCGCGTGCCGGGAAAACGGTGTCGCGGTCGTGCGCCGCATCACCGGCGGGGGCGCGATATTCCATGACCGTGAGGTGACCTATTCCTTCGCCTGCGGCGAGAGGGACATCGACGGAAGGCCGCTCTCGGTGAGCGAATCGTTCGAGACGATGAATAAAATCATCATCAGGCTGTACCGCATGATGGGCCTGCCGGCCCAGTTTGCCATGGAATCGAGTGTCCGCCGCGCCGCCGGGCGCCGCGCGGACTTCTGCTTTTCAGCAAACGAAAACTATGACATTATTATCGATGGAAGAAAGATCGGCGGCAACGCGCAGCGCAGGTCGGGGGGGAGTATTTTCCAGCACGGCTCCATTCCCCTCGACATCGACGAGAAAACGATACGCTCCTGCTTTTCCGCACCGGTCGATTTCGGCAATTTCACCTCTCTCGACAGGGCCACCGGCCATACGAATAACGAGGACCGGGTCATCGCGCGTCTCAAGGACGCGTTTGTCCTCTCGACTGGCTGGGAGCTCGATCCTGCTGACCTCGACGGGGACGAGATGAAGGAGGTGCGCACGATCATGGAAAAAAGGTACCTGAGCGACCGCTGGAACATGGAGGGCAGGGCGGAGGATGATGAGGCAGACACGGCCGCAATGGCTTAATAAGAAAATCGATTTCCGCGCCATGCACGGGACCGAGGGGATGCTGCGGGGGCTCGGACTGCACACGGTGTGCCATCAAGCGCGCTGTCCGAACATCGCCGAGTGCTTTTCACGGGGCACGGCGACGTTCCTTATCATGGGCGACGTCTGCACCAGGGGGTGTTCCTTCTGCGCTGTGAAACACGGCGCACCGGGGCTGCCCGATGCAGCTGAGCCCGGGCGCGTGGCCGAAGCGGTGCGGAGGATGGGAATCAGGCACGCGGTCATAACCTCCGTTACCAGGGACGACCTCCCGGACGGCGGCGCCTCGCTCTTCGCGGGCGTCATACGCGGGCTGCGCGCACATGACGCGGCGGTCACCGTGGAGGTGCTGGTGCCGGACTTCAGGGGAGATGCGGACGCTATCGGTATTGTCGCCGGCGCGGGGCCGGATATCTTCGGCCACAACATTGAAACAGTGCCCTCGCTCTATGCCGTGCGGAAAGGATGCGACTATAAACGGAGCCTGAAGGTGCTCGAAACCGCCAGAGCATTCTCTCCCGCACTGCGGACCAAGTCCGGCATGATGCTCGGGCTGGGGGAGGCCCGCGAAGAGGTGTCCGCGGTGATGCGCGACCTCAGGCGCGCCGGGTGCGATTACCTGAGCCTCGGGCAGTATCTGCGCCCCGGCGGCGGGTGCGCGCCGGTGCGCGAGTATATCGAGCCGGCCATGTTCGACGCGTACCGGGAGGAGGCGCTCGCGCTCGGCTTTTCCCACGTGGAGAGCGGCCCCTATGTGCGGAGCTCATACATGGCGGACACATACAGGAGCGACAGGTGAACAAATATGATCTGGTCATCATAGGCTCGGGGCCGGCGGGGTACACGGCGGCCTTCGAAGCGAGGAAATTTAATTTAAAAACCGCGATCGTGGAGCGGGACCCGGAGCGGCTCGGCGGTGTGTGCCTGAACGAAGGATGCATCCCGCTGAAGGGCCTGATCTACCATGCCCATGCGGGAATGGCGTACCAAGCCCTGCGGGAACTCGTGATGACGCGCGTGGCGCAGATACGCACGGGCCTGCGCGCGCGGATACAATCGCTCGGCATAGAGACCATCAGGGGGGACGCATCGTTCCGGTCAAACACCGAAATCATTGCCGGCGGCGAGGCCGTCTCCGCACAACACTTCATCATCGCAACCGGATCAACCCCGAAAAGGATCTTCGATCTTCCCAACGTGTATCCATCAGACCGGATATTCAATCTTGAAAAGGCGCCGGGAAGCGCGCTGATCATTGGCGGGGGCGTCGTGGGGTGCGAGTACGCGTCGTTCCTTGCATCCGTCGGCTCGCAGGTCGATCTGGTGGAAATGCTTGATTCGCCCCTTCTCGGCGAGGACGAGGAGGCGGTCCGGGTCATGCTACGCGAGTTCAAAAAAAGGAAGATCAACGTGTACGCGAAGAGCGGGATATCGGTTATATCCCCCGACGGGGAGGCGACGATCCAGGCGGATGCCCCGATGACGAAGAAGTACGATGTCATCTTCGAAACAACGGGCCGCAGGCCGAACACGGCGTCGCTCTCCTGCGGCGCGGCGGGGATCGCCGTCGACGATAAGGGGTTCATCACCGTTGACCGGGCCCTGCGCACAACGGCGGCGAACATCTACGCGGCCGGCGACTGCATCGACACCCCGATGCTTGCCTATACCGCGGCGCGCGAGGCCGAGGCGGCGGTGCGGCACCTCGCGACCGGGAAGGCGCCGCACATCGATTATGCCGCGATGCCGCGCCTTGTCTTCTCCAGCCCGCAGGTGGGGAGCGCGGGCATGGGGAAAAAAGAGGCGGACGGGAAGAATATCGATTGCCGCGTGTACCGGTATTTCTTCAAGGCCCTGGGCAAGGCGGTCATGGAGGGGAAGGACACTGGCTTTGTCAAGCTGGTCGCGGAATCTTCAACGGGCAGGGTGATCGGCGCGTCCGCGGTCGGGGAGGATATCGCCGAAATCATGAACCAGCTTGCCCTGATCGTGGCGCGCGGCATACGGACCGATGAGATAGAGGAGTGCATGTTCGTGCACCCCTCCTACTCCGAGATCATACTGGAAGCGGTCCGGTACGGGAAGCAGTAAGCGCTCATTATTCAACCTGCAGCGAGGTGATGACATGGCCACCAGGGAAAACATCGGATCGATATTCCCGGAAAGAAAAGGGGTCCCGGCGGAATTCCTGCCCGCGTTTCCCATCGTGCAGAAAGAGTATCTCGTGAACGGGGAGATCCGCGTCTGGAACGGCCCGATGCAGGACGTCGTTTCCCCGATATGCCTGAAAACCGATAAGGGCGTTGAGCGCCAGACGATCGGCAGCTACCCGCTCTTCACCGCGAAGGAATCACTGGAGGCCCTTGACGCGGCGGTCGCCGCCTATGACAGCGGCAGGGGGCCGTGGCCGGCCCTTACGGTGAGCGGGCGGATCGCCTGCCTCGAAAAATTCACCTTCATGATGAAGGAAGAGCGCGCGGCGATAGTGAACCTGCTGATGTGGGAGATAGGGAAATCGTATGCAGACAGCGCGAAGGAATTCGACCGCACGGTCGAGTATATATCGTTTACTATCGATGCGCTCAAGGAGCTTGACCGCGCCGGGTCGCGCTTCGAAATTAAAGAAGGCATTATCGGCCAGGTGCGGCGCGCCCCGCTCGGCGTTGTCCTGTGCATGGGGCCGTTCAATTATCCCCTCAACGAGACCTTCACCACCCTGATCCCGGCGCTCCTCATGGGAAACACGATACTCTTCAAGCCGCCGAAGATCGGCGTCCTGCTGCACCGCCCGCTGCTGCGGGCGTTCAGAGAGGCGTTCCCGAAGGGCGTGGTCAATACCATTTACGGCGACGGCGCCATGGTGGTGGGCCCGCTCATGGAATCGGGGAAGGTGGACGTGCTCGCCTTCATCGGGTCGAGCAGGGTGGCGGACATCATAAAGAAGCAGCACCCCAAGCCGCACCGTCTTCGCTCCGTGCTGGGGCTCGACGCGAAGAACGCGGGGATCGTCCTGAAGGACGCGGACCTCGACCTCGCGGTAAAGGAATGCGTCACCGGCGCGCTGTCGTTCAACGGCCAGCGCTGCACCGCCATAAAAATAATATTCGTCCATAAAGACATCGTGGTGGAATTCCTGAAGAAGCTGAACCATCAGATCGTGTCCCTCGTTCCCGGCATGCCCTGGGACAAGGGGGTCGCCCTGACGCCGCTCCCGGAACCGGACAAGATCCTGCACATGAAGGGCTACATCGAGGACGCGAAGGAGCACGGCGCGCTGGTCGTGAACGAAACGGGCGGCCTCGTGAACCAGACCTTCATGTTCCCCGCCGTACTCTACCCGGTGAACGCCCGGATGAAGATATACCACGAGGAACAGTTCGGGCCGGTGATACCGGTCGTCCCGTATGAATCGGTCGAAGAGCCGCTGGAATACGTGGTCAACTCAAATTACGGCCAGCAGGTGGCGGTATTCGGCAACGACCCGGGCGCCATCGCCAGGCTGATCGACACCCTGGTGAACCAGGTCTGCCGCGTGAATATCAACGCCCAGTGCCAGCGCGGTCCTGACACCTTTCCCTTCACGGGACGGAAAGACAGCGCGGAAGGGACGCTCTCTGTCACCGACGCGCTCAGGGTGTTCACCATACGCACCCTTGTGGCGATCAAGGAGACCGACCAGAACAAGAAGATCATCACCGAGATTTTACGGGAGAAGAAGTCGAATTTCCTGTCGACGGATTTTATATTTTAAAAATAATGATCGCGTGCCGCACAACATTTATTTCCAGCGAGGACCGATATGAACCACGGATTCAATGACGCCATACTCCGGATAGACCTGACCACGGGAAAGACCGAGGTGCTGCACCCCGGAGGGGATTTTTACCGCATGTTCCTCGGCGGGAGCGCAATCGGATCATACTTCCTTCTAAAAAATACCGGCGCGAAGACGGACCCGCTGTCGCCGGAAAACATAATGACCATAGCCCCGGGGATCGCCACCGGGGCCGCGGTGTCGGGGGTGAGCCGCTGCTGTGTCACGGCGCTTTCGCCGCTCACCGGCATGGCGGCTGACAGCCAGGCCGGCGGGAGCATCGGCCCCATGATCAAGCGGGCGGGGTATGACGCCATTGTCATCGAGGGGCGGGCGCCGTCGCTGTCGTACCTCCTGGTCGAAAACGGGGCGGTCTCCATCCAGGACGCCGCGGAGCTCCGGGGGCGTCCTGTATCAGAGGTGCGCGCCCTGCTGATGAAGAAGCACGGTGATAAGAGCCTGAGCGTCATGCAGTGCGGCCCGGCCGGAGAAAAACTTGTGCGCTACGCCAATGTGATGGCGGACGCCAACGACGCTTTCGGCAGGGCGGGCATCGGCGCGGTCATGGGGAGCAAGAACCTCAGGGCCGTGGTGGTGAAGGGTACGGGCGAGGTCTCCTTCGCGGAACCCGCAGCGATGAAGGAGCTGGCCAAAACCGGGGCCGGCCGCCTTCCGGGCTCGGGGTTCCCTGAGACGCTAAAAAAATACGGCACTCCCGGCGTGGTGAAGTTCCAGGCAGAGGGCGGCAATTTTGCGACCCGGAACTACTCACGGGGATGGCACCCCGACTACATGAAGCTTGACGGCTCCACCTACGAACCGCAGATTGGAGCGGGACAGGCATCCTGTTTCGGGTGCGTGGTGTCGTGCCGGAAGCGGGTGAAATCGGATGCGCCGTACCGGCTTTCTGATTCCCTCGGCGGCCCCGAATTCGAGACACTGGGCCTTCTCGGTTCCAACCTCGATATTACCGATGCCGCGGCCGTGGCGAAGGCGAACGAGCTCTGCAATAATTACGGGATCGACACCATCACCATGGGCTGTGTGGCGGGATACCTGTTCGAGAGCATGGAAAAAGGCCTCATAAAGGATACTGATACCGGCGGCAAAAAGCTCGCGTTCGGCGATCCTGAGGCCTTGTTCTGGCTGATAGAGTCGATCGCATCGCGGGAAGGGATCGGAGATACCTGCGCCGACGGCTTCGAGGCGATGATACGGCGTTTCGGGGAACAGACCCGGCCGTATGCCATCAACATAAAGGGCGCGGGCCTGGCGGTGCACATGCCGCAGGTAAAACCGAGCCTCGCGATCATGTACGCGGTCTGCCCCATCGGTCCGGACCACATGTCCTCGGAGCATGACTGGCTCCTGGCAAGCAAGTCGGAGGCGAGCATGGGGCTCGGGATCCTCGGCCAGGAGGACGCGCCCTCAACCGGCGCGAACAAGGTGCGGATGACGGCATACTCTCAGATATACTACAGCCTCCTCGATTCCCTCGTCCTATGCATGTTCTGCTGGGGCCCGGGCAGCCTCTTTTCCTACCGCGACCTGGAGGACCTTGTCACCTATGCCGCGGGATGGCACATGACCATGTGGGAGCTCATGAAGGTCGGGGAGCGGCGCATCAACATGATGCGCCACATCAACGCGCGCCGGGGCTTCACAAAGCGCGAGGACGTCCTGCCGGAACGGCTGTTCGAACCGCTCCCGGACGGGCCCAGCAAGGGGCGCCACGTCGACCGCGGCGACTTCGCCAGGATGAAAGATGAGTATTACGGCTTCATGGGATGGGACGAAACAACCGGGAACCCCACCGCAAAGAAAATGCTTGAGCTGGGGCTGGACTGGGCGGTGTGACCGTCCATGCCGCAGGCCGACGCTCCGGCAAAAACGGGAGGCGCCTCTCCCTACCGCCCGTGGCAGGTCAGGATACTGGCCGCCACCTGGCTCGCCTACGCCGGGTATTATTTCTGCCGCAAGCCATTTTACGTGGCCAAGGCCGGTATCGCTGACGCGCTCACTCTCTCGGCCACGGACGTCGCAAATCTCGGCACCGCGTACCTCGTCGCCTACATGGTCGGCCAGTTCGCCAGCGCCTATTTCGGGAAAAAGCTGGGGCCGAAGCTCCTCCTGCTCGCCGGCACGGGAATCTCGATCGCCAGCACAGCCCTTTTCGGCGCGGCAAACAGCTTCCAGACGGTGATGCTCTGGATTGCGCTGAACGGCCTGGCCCAGGGCACCGGGTGGCCCGGGTGCATCGGGAGCCTGGCGCACTGGTTCAGGAGGCGGGAGCGGGGCAGCGTCCTCGGCCTCTGGTCCACCTGTTACCAGGCCGGGCCGATCGCCGCGACGCTCCTTGCGTCATACCTCCTCGGCACGATGGGCTGGCGGTGGTCCTTCTTCGGCGGCGCGGTGGTGCTCCTTGCCATATGGTTCCTTATACTTCTCCTCCACCCGAACCGGCCGGAAGACGCCGGGCTGCCGGCGATTGAAGACGGGGACGAAGGGGCGGCACACACGGGCGGAAACGGAGAATCGAAGGGATGGGATCGCGACACCATCACGACCATCGCGCTCATGGGGCTTATATACTTCTGCATAAAGTTCCTCCGGTACGCTCTCTGGAGCTGGCTCCCCTGGTTCCTGAACAAGAATTTTTTCATGACCCAGGCAAACGCCGGCTACCTATCAACGGTTTTTGATATATGCGGATTTGCCGGGGTCATGGCGAGCGGGTTCATATCCGACCGGGTATTCAAAGGCAGGAGATCGTTTCTTTCATTCATCATGATCTGCATGATGACCCTCTCCTTTTTCATGATGTATTACTCTGGATCGAAAAGTCTTGTCCTGTTCACCGTGTCGATCGGCTTTGCCGGGTTCATGCTGTTCGGGCCGGACTCGCTCCTTTCCGGCGCGGGCGCTATCGACGTCGGATCGAAGAAGGGTGCGCTCGCCGCCGCGGGTATCATCAACGGCATGGGGTCGATCGGGCCGATATTCCAGGAACAGCTGGTGGGCTGGATGTACCAGCGCTATGACCGGAGCCTCTTCCCGGTGCTCTTTATGCTGGTGTGCGTTGCCTCGGTGAGCGCGGTGCTGACGCTTTTATTGTGGCTGCGGTCGAGGAGGGGGAGGTCGGATGTGTAGGCCTGCAATAATAAAAAATCGTTGAATAAATTGAGCCATATATAATATAGAGCGATAAAGGATTTTTAACGAGGCAACCACAATGGTACAATACAACTATCCCACAACAATACTGCTCGGCCAGGGGGCGCTTGCCGAATTCGCGAAGCGGCTCAAGGAAAAAAAACACAGGAAGGCGCTCATCGTGACCGATGCGGTCCTTGAAAAGGCGGGCATCGTCAAGAAGGTGACGGCCGAGCTTTCCGCCGCGGGCATCGAGTTTGATATATTTTCCGATACCCACCCGAACCCGGTCGAGGAGGATGTTGAAAAGGGGGTTATCGCCTTCCGGACCGGGAACTGCGACAGCATTATCGGCCTCGGCGGCGGAAGTCCCCTTGACGTTGCAAAAGTCATCAAGGTCATGGTCGCGAACCCCCCGCCCATGGCGCGCTATGACGACTGCCAGGGGGGAGACCGTTACATCAAGGGACCGATGCCGCCCCTGTATGCGATACCCACGACCTCCGGTACCGGGAGCGAGGTGGGGCGCTCCGGCGTCATCATCCTGCGCGACACCGGTAGGAAGACCATCATCTTCCATCCTGAGCTGCTTCCCGCCATCGCGGTGCTTGAGCCTAAGCTCACCGCGGGGATGCCGCCCTTCCTGACCGCTGCCACCGGCATGGACGCGTTCGTGCATTGCCTTGAGGCGTATTTCGTAAGCATGTTCCACCCCATGGCCGATGGGATCGCCCTGCAGGGGATGGAGCTTGTAATGAAATGGCTCCCGGCCGCGTGCAAAAACGGCAAGGACCTGGACGCACGCGAAAAGATGCAGATCGCCTCATCGATGGGCGCGGTTGCGTTCCAGAAAGGCCTTGGCATGGTACACTCCATGGCGCACCCGCTCTCGAGCCTGTATCACATGCATCACGGGCTTGCCAACGCGCTGCTCCTGCCTGATTCCATGGCCTTCCTTGAAAAGGCGAAGCTCACGAAAGAGCAGAAAACAAAGATAAAAAAAGTAAACGCACTGTTCGCCGAATGCAGCATCGATAAAGGAAGTCTTTCGGAAAATTGCCGGGCTTTTGTAAAGAAGGTAGGGATAAAACCCGGGCTCTCGAAATATGATATTCCCGCTTCCGATGCGGCCAGGATCAGCGGTGAAGCGGTACTGGACCCCTGCCATGGGAGCAACATGGTCCCGGTGAAAGCGAAAGACTTTCTCGCGGTGCTGAAAAAGGCAATGTGACGGCAGCAATAAAAATCGGGCCAGCGCGAATAATTTATTGACCCCGCGCGGCGTTATACTTCGATGGTGATATGGCTATGCTGAATACAGGCGGGTATCGTCCCGCGGCCGGAAGTGCGCGATGATCATATCGGGATCCGGCGAACTGCGCGCGGAGGTGCTCGACAGGGACCTCTGCATCGGGTGCGGGGCATGCGTTTCCCTCTGCCCCTACTTTAAAACATACAACGGAAAGACGGCGATGCTCTTCCCCTGCACGCAGGAAGAGGGCCGCTGCTTTGCCTACTGTCCCAAGGTAGAGGTTGACCTCGACGAGGTTTCCCGCCGCATGTTCGGCGCGCCGTATTCGATGGCGCCGATCGGGCATCATCTTTCAGTGAAGAGATCGCGCGCGGGAAAGAAGGCGGGGCGGGCGAACTTCCAGGCGGGGGGTACGGTTACGGCGCTCATGACCTACGCGCTCGGGTCGAAGAAGATCGACGCCGCGGTCCTTACCGGCAGGGAGGGGCTCCTTCCCGTGCCGGTGATCGTGACTGATCCGGGCGCCGTGGCGGGGTTTGCCTCATCAAAATACACCGCCGCACCGACGCTCGCCGCGTTCAACGAGGCGGTGCGGGAGGGGCGCCGCAACCTGGGCCTTGTGCTGACCCCGTGCCAGGCGCTTGCCCTTGCGCAGATGCGCGCCAACCCCATGGAACAAAAGGACTTCACCGATCCGGTCGGCTTCGTCGCGGGTCTCTTCTGCACCTGGGCGCTCGACTACCGGTCGCTCCGCGACCTCCTGGCTGAAAAAACCGACATCAGCGCGATACGCAAATTCGATATACCGCCCCCGCCTGCCGGGGTGATGGAAGTCTATACCGAATCGGGCAGGATCGACATACCGCTCGATGAAGTAAGGAAGTGCGTGCCGAACGCGTGCGATTACTGCTTTGACATGACGGCGGAATTCACCGATGTCTCCGTCGGCGTGTTCGAGGGAAGCGCGGAATGGAACACCCTGGTCATACGGACCGAGCGGGGCCGGGCGATGGTGGAGGGGGCCGTGAAAGAGGGCTACCTCGAAGTCGACGGGATGCCGGTGGAAAACCTGGAGCACCTGAACAGCGCCGCTGGCAACAAGAAGGCGCGCGCGCTGAAGAAGGGCCGCGAGGAAAAGTTGGTAAAGTCGCCCGCCGAGGGCGGACGCGCGGCGATCAGGATCGATACGAAATCCTGTTAATGGCTGAGTGCGGAGAAAGGAGTGGCGCAATGTCGTATCTGTTTGATGAAAAAGAAGGGACGCGGTACCTGATGATGGGGAACGACGCGATCGTGCGCGGCGCGCTCGAGGCGGGCGTCAGCGTCGCGAGCGCGTACCCCGGCACCCCCTCGTCCGAAATAATAGAAAACCTCTCAAAGGCGTCGGAAAAAAGGAACATATACGTCGAGTGGTCCGTGAACGAAAAGGTCGCGCTGGAGGTATCATTCGCGGCGTCGATCGCCGGTCTCCGCTCGATATGCGCCATGAAGCAGAACGGCGTGAACGTGGCGTCCGATTTTCTGCTGCACGTGGCCCTCTCCGGGACCCGCGGCGGCATTGTCCTTGTACACTGCGACGATCCCGGCGCGCTCTCCAGCATCAACGAGGGCGAATCGCGGCATTTCGCGAAGATGATAGAGCTGCCGCTCCTTGAGCCGGGGGATTTCCAGGAAGCGCTCGCAATGACGAAATGGGCCTTCGAGCTCTCTGAGGAGCTCGGTCTCCTGGTCATGATGCGGAGCGTCACGCGCCTCTCCCACGCGAGCGGGAACGTCACGATCGGCAGGCTGCCCGGCACCGGGCACACGGCACGCTTTGTGTTTGATGCGGTCCCCGGCGATCCCGCCTCCGGCCCGGTGGTCACCATGCCGGTGCCGCCGCACCATGTGACGCTCCAGCAGAAGCTGAAGAAGGCAGTCGCGCTCTTTGAAAAATCGCCCTTCAATACCTATACCGGCCCGGAAAAGCCGGAGCTCCTGATCGTTACCTGCAGCGCCTGCAACCTCTACTCGCGGGAGGCGGTCCGCCTTCTCGGCGCGGACAAACGGGTGGGGATACTGAAGATCGGCACCACCTGGCCGCTGCCGCCGGACCTGATACGGAAAAACCTCTCCCGTTCCGGCTCCATCCTTTTTATCGAGGAGGTCCTCCCGTTCCTGGAAGAGAACGTGAAGATACTGGCCGCCGAGATGGCGGCGGAGATCGGCGTCAAGAAGTTCCACGGCAAGAATGACGGGACCGTGCCGATGACCGGAGAGATGAACCCCGACATCGTGGTCAACGCGGTCAAGACGATACTCGGCATCGACTATGACGCGATGCCGGACAGCTTCAGGAAGCGGGCGCAGGCGATCGCTGCGGAGATGGCCCCGGTCAGGGACCTCACGTTCTGTCCCGGATGCCCGCACCGGGCCTCGTTCTGGGACCTGCACAACGCGCTCGCAATCGACAACCGGCGGGGGTTCGTGTGCGGCGACATCGGCTGCTATACCCTCGGCCTGCTCCCCTGCGGCTTCAACACCTCGAAGACGTCGCATTCAATGGGATCGGGTATCGGGATCGCGAGCGGGTTCGGCAAGCTCACCAGGTTCGGCATGGAACAGCCGATACTGGCGGTATGCGGCGATTCCACGTTCTTCCACGCGGCCATTCCGGCGCTTATAAACGCAATTCATAACAAGTCAGACGTGATATTCGTTCTTCTCGACAACAGCGGGACCGCCATGACCGGGTTCCAGCCGCACCCGGGCACCGCGGAGGACGCCATGGGCGGCAACGTGCCCCCCATGGACCCGGCCGCCCTCTGCCGGTCGCTCGGCGCGACGGTGGAATACGCCGATCCCTTCGAGGTCGAGACGACCCAGGCGACACTGCTCCGGCTCATGGACGAAAAGGGCGCGCGGGTGCTGATCATGCGCCAGATGTGCGCGCTCTCACCGGAGAAAAAGGGGAAGAAAAAGTACCGCGTCTCCGTGGACCAGGCCATCTGCACCGGCGACCGGTGCGGCTGCAGCCGTCTCTGCACGCGCGTGTTCCGCTGTCCGGGTCTCGTGTGGGACGCCGAGAAAGAGGCTGCGGTGATCGACGAGGTGATCTGCGCAGGGTGCGGCGTGTGCGCCTCCATCTGCCCTTCCGGCGCCATACGGAAAGAGGAGGCGGTGTGATGGCGAAATCCGTATTGCTGAACGATCCATACAATATCATTATAACCGGTGTGGGCGGGCAGGGCAACGTAATGGCCTCCCGCATGCTCGGCAACGCACTCTCCCGAAAGGGACTGTTCGTGACCATCGGCGAGACCTTCGGCGTGTCGCAGCGCGGCGGCTCCGTCATGAGCCACCTGCGCATATCCGAAACCTCGGCATGGAGCCCGCAGATCCCCGCCGGCCAGGCTCACGTGGTGGTGGCACTCGAGCCTGCCGAGGCGGTCCGGGTGATGGCCACGTACGGGAACAGCGGGGTGAAGATCATCAGTAACACCCGGCCGATATTCCCGGTCGGGGTCATAGCCGGCGACATGGTTTATCCCCCGGTCGAGAGACTACGCGATGCCCTGCTGGAGCTTACAAACGATGTCGTGTTCATAGACGCGACGGACGAGGCCATGAAGTTCGGCCAGCCGATCCTGGGCAACGTCATCATGATGGGCGCGCTGGCCGCTGCGCGCGTGGTCCCGTTCGATACCGGCGATTTCAGGCGAGTCATAGCAGAGACCATGAAGGCGGACCGCGTTGACATCAACCTCGCGGCGTTTGAAAGGGGCAGGGAGATGGCACAACAAGCGTCCGGTACAAGGGCATAATGCGGTACGAAGGAAACATCTTCAGGCCTTTCAGCGAGGCGAACAGCTACCTGCTTCAGTGCACGGTCGGGTGCTCGCATAATAAGTGCACATTCTGCGGGATGTACAAAGACAAGAAGTACCGCGTCCGCGGCCTTGATGAAATTAAAGAAGACATCCGGATGGCGAAAAAACAGTTCGGCGACGTGGAAAAGGTCTTCCTCTGCGACGGCGACGCAATTGCCATAGAGACACCCGTCCTGCTTGAAATATTAAATGAGTTGAAGCTGGCGTTTCCCTCGCTGCGCCATGTGGGCGCGTACGTGGGCCCGCAGAGCACGCTTTCAAAAAGTATTTCGGAGCTTATTGAATTGCGCGAGGCCGGCCTTGCCAAGGCGTATCTCGGGGTTGAAACCGGCGACGAGCGCGTATTGAAAGAGATCAACAAGGGCGTCACCTACGACGAGATGCTCAGTGCGGGTCAGAGCCTCGTCCAGGCTGGGATGAATCTCTCCTCCATGATCCTGCTCGGCATCGCCGGCAGGGGCCCGCGCTCGAAAGAGCACGCCCTTGCCACGGCGAAGATTACCAACGAAATGAAGCCGCACTACCTCGCTGCCCTGACGGTCACCCCGGTACCCGGCACGACCCTCTACCGCCATATCGAGCGGGGCGAATTCCAGGTGCCCGATCCGTTCGAGACGCTCGAGGAGATGAAAGTCCTGTTTGAGAACCTGACGATCGACAACCTGAAGTTTGTCGGTATACACGCGTCGAACTACCTGCCCATAAACGGCACCCTCCAGAGGGACAGGGCGAAAATGCTCGCTACCATAAACTCTGTGCTTGATTCGAAAGACTTATCGGCGCTCCGGTCGGAGCGTGCGAGGGGTCTGTAGGGAGTAATTGAATAAAACAAGAGTTTTTGGTTCATTCCGTTTTTGGTTCATTCCGTTTATCGTTTATAGGGGCTCTGACCCTCTCAACCCTCTCAATCAAAATACACCGCTAATCTCTTAAGATAGGCATCTTCATAGAACAGGAATCTCTTTCACACACTCTTCAAAGGTATTTCCAAGCTTATAAAAGAATTCATGAAGGGTAATTTTTATAGGTGCCACATGATTTCTGTCCAGATAGCAGTTTATGAACCCGATATCGTTCGAACGTGGATTCCTCGACAGGCCCTTTCGTACCGGATTGTAGCCAATGTACCATAACAGCCATAACAAATAATCCTCTGGATTATCCGCTTCCTCAATAACGCTAGAACCGAAGCGTTCATTCCAGAAGGCGCCTGTCTGTCCCATGGCCCTGTTGTATTTTTCCGCAATTCTGGCCTTGATATACTGCATTATTCGGGAAATTGTCTGTTTATCCAGGTTCGTTTTAATGACAAGGTGAATGTGATTGGCAACAATCTCTGCAGCGATGAGTTCAAAATCATATTTCTCCTGGCACTCCCTGACTGATTCTATGAAATACTTTTTCCCATATTTACCAAGCAGAAGATTTTTTTTCCCATGGCATCTGCTGAATACGTGATGGGTGAATCCCTGGGCTATAGTGCGTAATGGTCGTGGCATATGCTTCCTCCTGTAGAGGTATACGATTGGAGGTGGAGGAACATTAAAAAAAAACGGGGGGTCAGAGCATCATATTATATTTAATTAACTTCAGGATTAATCAGGGTCAAAGCCTCTTCCCATGGAAATCGGTAACAGCGACCTCCTGCCGCCTGCTCGCCAGGATGCCCCCCGATCCAAAATTCGACAGCAACATTCTCGAGAATTTCGATATTGTAAAAAATTAGCTTGCAAACAGCACCCCCGCCTGTAAAAACGCCTACCGGCAGTACTCTGCACGTTATTACACGCCGATACGGATGACAGATGGAAAAAATACGGAACATAGCGATTATCGCCCATGTCGATCATGGAAAAACGACCCTCGTTGACGCCATGCTGAAGCAGTCGGGCACCTTCCGCACGAACGAGCGGGTGGAAGAGCGGATCATGGACTCCAATGACCTCGAGAAAGAGCGAGGCATAACGATATTCTCCAAGAACGCCTCCTTTTCATACAAGGACTACAAGATAAATATCGTGGATACGCCCGGGCACGCCGATTTCGGCGGCGAGGTCCAGCGGGTTCTCGACATGGTCGACTCGGTGCTCCTGGTCGTCGATGCGTTTGAAGGCACGATGCCGCAGACGAAATACGTCCTGAAAAAATCACTCGAGGCCGGGCACTGTCCCATCGTTGTGATAAATAAAATCGACAGGCCCAACAGCCGCCCCGACCAGGTAGTCGACATGGTCTTCGACCTTTTTGTCGAGCTCAACGCGTCCGACGCGCAGCTTGATTTTCCCGTCGTTTTCGCCTCGGCAAAAAACGGGGATTCGCATTACGCGCTGTATGACGAGTATACCGACATGGTGCCCCTGTTCGAGACGATCATCAAGCACGTGCGCGCCCCGGGCGGGGACCCCGGCAAAGACCTCCAGTTCCTGGTGTCCGCGGTGCAGTACGACAACTATATCGGCAAGATCGGCACGGGAAAGATCCACCACGGCGTGATGCGGGCCGGGGACGAGGTCACGCTCATCAAGCAGAAGGGGGGGACGGTAACGGGCAAGATAACGAAGCTGTTCGAGTTCCGCGGCCTGAAGAGGTCGGAGATCAGCGAGGCCTCTGCCGGTGATATCGTCGCGTTTTCCGGGTTTGAAAAGATCGACCTCGGCGACACCCTGGCCGGCGGCGACGACCCGAAGGCGCTCCCCGCGATTAAGATCGACGAACCGACAATTTCAATAACGTTCCAGGTAAACGATTCCCCGTTCCTCGGGAAGGAGGGCAAGCTCGTAACGTCGAGGCATATATGGGAACGCCTGGAAAAGGAGCTTGAAACCAACGTGAGTCTCGTGATAGAGAGGGCCGAAAACAAGGACTCCTTCACGGTAAAGGGCCGCGGCGAGCTCCAGCTTTCAATACTGATAGAGAACATGCGGCGGGAGGGGTACGAATTCCAGGTCTCACGGCCGCGGGTCATATACCACGAGGTCAATGGCGTCAAGCACGAGCCGATGGAGATGGCCCTAATCGACGTTGACGCCGAGTATTCGGGCGTGGTGATCGAGAAGCTGGGCAAGCGGCGGGCCGAGCTGGTCAGCATGGTGCAGGGCAACGACGGGTACACCAGGCTGGAGCTGAAAGTGCCTTCGCGGGGACTTATCGGCTTCCGCGGGGAATTTTTGACCGACACGCGCGGCACCGGCATCCTTAACCATCTTTTTGAAGGGTATGAACCGTTCAAGGGGGCCATTCCCTCGCGAAACCGCGGCGTGCTGATCGCGATGGAAGACGGACTTTCAAACGCCTATGCCCTGGACACCCTCCAGGAGCGCGGCACCCTCTTTATCGGGCCCGGCGTTCCTGTCTATGAAGGGATGATAATCGGCGAAAACAGCAGGGAGAGCGACATGGAGGTGAACCCCTGCAGGACGAAAAAACTCACCAACATGCGCGCATCGGGATCAGACGAAGCGATCCGCCTCATACCGCCGCGCCTCTTTTCACTGGAGCAGGCGATAGCGTACATAGACGATGACGAACTCCTCGAGGTGACCCCGAAGAGCGTGCGTATGAGGAAGCGCATGCTCAAGGCGCTGGAGCGAAAGCGGTCAGAGAAGTACGTCATATGACCGAGCGGCCGGCCGGCGATTTACGGGCCGGCCGGACTGTGTGAACCCGCCATTACTCTCTCTTTACCGCGCCGGCAGCGCAATTTCCCCATAATATCATTGACAGTAAATGAAATTAATGAGGTATATCCCAAGGATACCCAGCGCTCCAGAGGATCAGATGCACATAAGAATAAAAACAGTACGGGTACTGGCAGTCATACTCTTCAGCACCGTCATATTGTACGCGCAGCCTGAATTCGTAACCTGGCAGAAGATATTCGGGACAGAGCAAAAGGCCGGCGGAAAGACCGAGGACCTACCGGCCAGGATATTCGTCATGAAGGACGGCGGGTATATCATATCCGGCGACGCGCGTTGCGCCAACGGCGATGATGACCCGTGCGGCATGTCCGTCGTCAAGCTCGATAAAAGCGGCTCCGTGAGCTGGATACGGTTCCCCGCAGGGGACAGGAACGTCTACACTGCGTACCCGGGGGTGTTCAACGCGGCCTTTGACGAAGGGTTTATCTTCGGCGGTAAAAAATATTTTTCCCTCGGCCTCACGCGGATCGATGATTCGGCGAAGGTCATATGGGACAGGAAATACGACCTCAATAACGCGACCGGCATTCTCGCGGTAGCTGAGATGGCGAACAGAAACATCGCCGCGCTCCTTTTGGGACGCGGCGACAGCAAATCGCTCATGCTTGTGGTGGACAAGAACGGGAACGTCATGTCGGTGAAGAAGGTTGCCGCGGACCTCGACGGGTTCACCCCCGGGGGCGTTGCGACGACGCGGGGCGGCGGATTTGTCCTTGCCGGGGTCAGGCACGGCCAGGCCTACGGCCAGGGCGGCCAGACAAACCAGGACGTTCGGGTCATGAAGCTTGACGCCGAGGGCCAGGTCGCCTGGGACAAGACCTTTGGCGGCGCGGGTCAGGACGCGGGCCGGTATGCGGCCGAAACAGCGGACGGCGGGCTCATCGTGGCGGCAAGCTCGTCGATAACGGCCGGGAGGGCGGAGCACGATTTTCTCGTTATCCGCCTGGACGCGAACGGGAACCGGCTCTGGGAAAAGAACTACGGCACCGCGGAAAGCTGCTCGGTACGGGCGTGCTATGAAACGGCGGACAGCGGCATTATCTGCGGCGGCACCAGGATCGGGGCAGCCGGCAACCATTACATGCTCCTCAGGCTTGACGCCCGGGGCAACAAACTCTGGGAAAAATTTTACGGCGCGGGACGGTTCAATATCCTGCTGAACTGTTTTGCCATAGCCCATGACGGCGGATTCATACTGGCGGGAAAGCTTGAAGACTGGCCCGCGAGCCTGACCGACTATTACGTAGTAAAGACCGACGACAGGGGGAATATCGCCCCCCATCCCGCAAAATAGCTGTATGGAGCCGCATACGGGCTGCATGCCTGCCTTCACCCCTGTCCCCGGCATGCGTTAATTTTCCCGCCAGAAATTATTGACAAAAAATATCAGATGCGCTGTGATAGCTCAATTTTTTCGTGGGGGGGCCTCATGAACATATCCAAAGTATGCGCGCTGGTGACGGGAGGCGCGTCCGGCCTCGGCGCAGCGGTCGTGCGGGCGATCGGGACCAGCGGCGGCAGCGTTGCCATCCTCGATCTGGACGAGGCGGGCGGGATGGAGCTTCTCGGGGAGATCGGCGATAAGGTCATATTCTGCAAAACTGATGTCACGTCCGAAGCAGACGTTGCAACAGCCGTGGATGCCGCCATTGCCGCTTTCGGAAGAATAAACGTCCTCGTCAATGCTGCGGGGATAACCGCGTCCGCCAAAACGGTCGGGAAAAAGGGGCCCATGGACCTGGCCCTGTTTGAACGCGTCATGAAGATCAATTGCACGGGGACGTTTAATGCGATCCGCCTCGCGGCGGCGAAGATGACGGAGAACACCCCGAACGAAGACGGCGAGCGGGGCGTCATCATCAACACCGCCTCGATCGCGGCGTTCGATGGCCAGATCGGCCAGGCTGCCTACGCCGCGTCCAAGGCGGCCATCGTGGGAATGACCCTTCCAATAGCGAGGGACCTCTCGTCGAACGGGATACGTAACGTCACGATCGCCCCGGGAATTTTCGATACGCCGATGATGGCGGCTTTCCCGGAAGAGGTGAAGGCGTCTCTCGGGAAGAGCGTGCCGTTTCCCCAGCGCATGGGGAAGCCGGATGAATACGCCGGCCTGGTGCTCCATGTCATTGCCAACACGATGATCAACGGTGAAACGATACGCCTTGACGGCGCACTGCGCATGGCGCCCAGGTAGTGCGGGAAATCATAGAATATTATAATCAGTCTGGGGGAAGATCGTGAAAGATACAGTGATTGTAAGCGGCTGCAGGACGGCCCTGGGGAACTTCAACGGGACGCTTTCGAACGTCGGCGCGACGAAGCTCGGCGCAATCGTGATCGAAGAGGCGATACAGCGGGCGGGCATACGCAAGGAGGACGTCGACGAGGTGATCATGGGAAACGTGCTCCCCTGCGGCTACGGCCAGAACCCCGCCAAACAGTCGGCGATCATGGCGGGCATGCCGTGGGAAGTCGGCGCCCTGACCATAAACAAGGTGTGCGGATCGTCGCTCAAGGCGGTCATGCTTGCCGCCCAGGCGATAGCTGCGGGCGACGCTGACGTTGTTGTTGCGGGCGGCATGGAGAGCATGAGCATGGCGCCTTATTACCTGGAAAAGGCGCGGTTCGGCTACCGGATGGGCACGGGCAAAATAGAGGACCACATGGTCCATGACGGGATATGGGACATCGTCAACAATTTTCACATGGGGATATCCAACGAGCTCTGTTCGGAAAAATACGGCATAACCAGGGAAATGCAGGACCGGCATGCCGCCGAATCGTACCGCCGGGCGCTCGCGGCGATCAGGGAGGGCAGGTTCAAGGACGAGATCGTGCCGGTCATGGTACCGCAGCGGAAGGGCGGGACCGTCGCGTTCGACACGGACGAGTGCCCCCAGGAGACTTCATACGAGCAGCTATCTAAAATGAAACCCGCCTTCAAGGAGGGCGGTATCACCACGGCCGGGAACGCCTCGCTGATCAGCGACGGCGCCGCCGCCGTGGTGGTGATGTCGCGGGAAAAGGCGAAGGAGCTCGGTTGCACGGTCAGGGCCACGGTCGGGGCGCAGGCCTCCCATGGCATCGACATGAAGTACGTGCTCGTGGCCCCGATCTACGCGGTGCCAAAGTGCCTGAAAAAAGAAGGGATATCGATACAGGACCTCGATCTCGTTGAGATCAACGAGGCGTTCAGCGGGTCTTCGGTCGCGGTGGTTCGGGAGCTCGGGCTCGACTGGGACAGGGTCAACGTGAACGGCGGGTGCGTCGCCATGGGGCACCCGATCGGCGCGAGCGGGTGCCGCGTCCTGGTGACGCTGCTCTACGAGATGGAACGGCGGGACAAGCACCTCGGCCTCGCCACGCTCTGCCTTGGCGGCGGGGAAGCGGTCGCGATGGTGGTGCGCCGGTAGCTGACGGGTCACTGCACGCGTTTTTCCCCGCGCAGGCGGTCTATGAGCCTCGTGAGGAACATGCCCGCGTCCTCCGTGACCACGTAATCTGATATGGCGGTTATCGGGGCGTCGCGGTTGGTGTTGACCGATACGATGATCTCCGAGTCCACGATCGAGGCGGTGTGCTGTATCTGCCCGGAGACCCCGAACCCGAGATACAGGCGCGGGCGTATTGTCTTGCCCGTCTGGCCGATCATGCGTTCCTCGCCGCACCACCCGTTGAAAACCGGCACCCGCGTGGCCCCCACCTCTCCCTCCAGAAGCCCGGAAAGCTCGAACAGCTTGTCGAAATTGCGCTTTGACCCGAGGCCGCGACCTCCGGTTATGACGACGCCCGCCTGCTCGAGCGGGACCTTCGGCTTGTCCCATCGGACCGGCGCCTCAAGGCTCGCTATCTTGAGTTTTTTCACATCATACTCGAACGGCAGGCTGATGGTTGCAGTCGCTCTCCGCGCTGATTCCTTCTTGTCAAACACACCCTGCTGCACCGTGGCCATCTGGGGCAGGGTGCGGGGGCAGATCACCGTGGCGATGGCGTTGCCGCTGTAGGCGGGCCGCTGCATCACCAGGAGAGAACGGCCGTATTCCTCGAAGCGCTCGACCGAGAGGCCGGTGCAGTGCGAGGTAAGGCCCGTGGCAAAGCGCTGCGCGAGCCGGGGCGCCAGGTCGGACCCGGCTTCCGTCGAGGGAAAGAGTACGATCGCGGGGCGGTGCTTTTCAATAAGTGACGTGTACATGTCGGGAAAGACCTGGCTGTCGTAGTGCTTCAGGCCGCGGTCGCTGCAGTAGAGTATCACGTCAGGGCCGTAGCGCTCAACCTCGGGGAGGTACTGCTCCGCGTCAAGGGCGAAGACGACGGCCCAGAGCTTCGACCCGAGCGAGTCGGCGATATCGCGCCCCCTGGTAAGGAGCTCGAGCGCGCCGTCGAGCAGCCGCTCGTGGTCCTGTATCTCTGTGAAGACCCAGACGTCCCCGGAACATCCGTTCATATTGCCATGGTTGCCTTTCATGCGTCAGTACCGTAAAATGTTCTGTTTTTTGAGCTTGTGGACCAGCGCGTCCACCTTGTCGTCTATCCCGCCCGCCAATACCTCGCGTCCGCGCTTGTGCGAAAAGATCTCGGTCTTGATCACCACGGTTGGCGACCCGGCGGCGCCGTATTCCCCTTCGGTCCCGCCGATGTCGTTCATGGTCATGAGCGATATCGGCTTTTCACCGGAATCCTTTATGTCGACCAGGCGCGGGATGCGCACCCGGTTGCTGTTTTTCCCCATGCTGAGCAGGACAGGGAGGCGGACGCGGATCTTCTGGTACTCGTGGCCGTAGAGACGCTCTATGACGGCGTACCCGTCGTCGATCAAGAACTTGTGTATCTGCGTCATGAGGGGCATCGCGAGGAATTCAGAGAGCTGGTACCCGACATGGGCCGTGTTGCCGTCGATGGCCTCGCAGCCGGTGACGACGATGTCGCACGGGCCGAGCCTGGTGATGGCGCGCGAGAGGATGTTGCTCGTGACGAGAGAATCGGACCCGGCGAAACGCGGATCGGAGATGAGCACGCCGTCGTCGACGCCGAGGGCATAGGCCTCGCTCAGGACGTCCTCCGCCTGGGGCGGGCCCATGGTGAGCGCGGTGACGCGGGCGCCGTACCGGTCCCGGATGGAGAGGGCCATTTCGACGGCGTGCAGGTCGTCGGGGTTCATGATGTTGCCGGCGCCGCTGCGGTCGATGGTGCCGGTCTTCGGGTCGAAGAGCGCCTTCTGCGTGTCGGGCACCTGCTTTATGCATGCGATGATGGAGAGCATGGGGCTAAAACCTGTTGAATTCCCTGATGATGTCGTTGCCGATAATGATCTTCATGACCTCGGAGGTCCCCTCGTATATCTCGGTGATCTTCGCGTCCCGGAAGAAGCGCTCGACCGGGAGGTCTTTCACGTAGCCGTAGCCGCCGAAGATCTGGAGCGCCTGCATGCATACCTGCATGGCGGTCGAAGATGCATACAGCTTGCACATGGCGGATTCGGTGGAATAGGGCCGGCCCCTGTCCTTGAGGTCCGCCGCCCGGTATATCAGCAGGCGCGACGCGTCAAGGTGCGTCTTCATGTCCGCGAGCATGAAGGAGACGGCCTGGAAGGTGCCGATGGGACGGTCGAACTGCTTGCGCTCCATGGCGTAGGTGGCGGCAGCCTCGTAGGCCGCGGTCCCGATGCCGAGGGCCTGCGCCGCTATCCCGATGCGGCCGATGTCGAGGGTCTGCATCGATATTTTGAAGCCGTCCGCGGGCCGGCCCAGGACGTTTTCTTTCGGTACGCGCACGTTGTTGAAAATAAGCTCTGACACCATGTTGCCGCGCATCCCCATCAGGTCCTCGATCTTGCCGACCTCGAACCCTTCCATGCTCTTTTCGACGATAAAAATGGCGATGCCCTTCGACTTTTTCGCGGGGTCAAGGGAGGCGGCCACGAGGAACAGGTCGCCGATGCCGCCGTTGGTGACAAAGGCCTTCTGGCCGTTGATGACGTAATGATCGCCGTCGGGGACCGCCCTGGTCTGTATGGAAGAGGCGTCGGAGCCGGCCTGCGGCTCGGTCACGGTGAAGCCGCCGATCTTCTTCCCGGTCGCAAGGTCGGGGGCGAACCGTTCCGCCTGCTCCTGGGTGCCGAACTTCAGGAGCGGCGCGAGGCAGACGGAATTGTGCACTGTGACGCCGAGGCCGACCGCGGCGCTCACGCGTGATATCTCCTCGATCACGATGGAATAGCTGACGGTGTCGAGACCAGCGCCGCCGAAGCGCTCCGGCGCCTGTATGCCCCAGATGTTGAGCCTGCCCATCTCCGTTACGACGTCGGCGGGCAGGGGCTTCGAGTCGCGGTCAAGGACATTGGCCCACTCATCGAGCACGTCGGCCGCGAACTTGCGCATGTTTGTGCGGATCATCAGCTGGGATTTTGAAAGGGAAAGGTCCATAATGACTGAATAGAAAGGGCTCCGGGCGCGCGAATGTCAAGCAATCTTTCAACGGCTGGAGGATAAAATAATTGACAATGAGCGCCATCACCGTTCGCAGTAGCTGGAGACGATGTCAGTACGGTAACGGAGAACAATCAGATGAAACTACGCGATTTACAGCGGGCCATGGAAGAGACGATCTTTGTCGGGATTGCGCACCGGCTCGGCGTGCTGGCCGAGCTCGCCCGCGTGCCGGACTCCGCGGAGGGCCTTGCCCGCCGTATGGACTTCGACGCACGGGTGACGAGGGTGCTGCTCGAGGCCCTGGTCGAGATGGGGTACTGCACCGTTTCGGGAGGCGCCTACAATGTCACGGACGATGCCCGCGAGCGCCTCGTCAACGCCGGCGGCCCCGGGTACGAGGGTGATTTCTGGAATTTCCTGCTCTACCTCATAAACCCGTGGCGCTCGCTCCCGTATGTTTTAAAAAACGGAAAACCTGACCTCGCGAGCTATGAAGGCTTTTCCATGGTCGATTTCATAAAGGGCATGGACTCTCCCTGGAAGAAGCAGGTCGCGCCGGAGATAGTGGACCTCTGCCTTGAGCGCTGCCCGCACGCGAAAGTCGCGGCGGACATCGGCGGCGCGCCGGGTACCGTCGCACGGCTCTTCGCCCTGCACGACGTGCGCACGATCGTCTATGACCTTCCGGAAGCGATCGCGGTGACGCGGGACGAGCTCACCGGCCTGCCGGGGATCGAGCTCGCGGAGGGGGACGCAACGAAATCGCTCCCCGCGGGGACCTATGACATCGCCTTCCTCGGGAACCTCTGCCACGGGCAGTCGCCGTCGGACAATGCCGGGATTATCAGGATGTGCCACGAGCACATTGCTGACCACGGCATCATCGTGATATTTGACAACCTGCGCGGGGAAAGCTATCTCGGTGCGACCCTCGCCCTGCATATGGTCACCCAGAGCCCCCTGGGAGACATCTATTCGCGAGAGGAATATACCGGATGGCTCAATGACGCGGGCTTCACGGATATAACGGTCGTACCGCTTTCAGATCCCGCGTGGCAGCTGGTGATAGGCAATAAATAATTTTTCAGACGCGCTTATACTTGACAGGTCAGGATATGAATTTATAGTGTATTTATTGAACATTTATTCAATGAGTGTACAGCTATGAACCCTACCCACGATAAAAAAGATCACAAAATCATCAAAAAGCACAGCCTTGACGCGTATTTCTATCCTGAAAGCATGGTCGTTATCGGTGTTTCAATCAAGCGTCTCAACCTCGGCAAGATTATACTTTTAAACAACCATCATATCGGGTTCAAGGGCAGGCTGTACGGCGTAGGCAAGGATGCCGGCGAGCTTGAAGGCGTGCCGGTCTTCGCCAGCGTGGCCGACCTGCCCGAAACACCCGAGGTCGCGATCATTATCACCCCGGCCGGGACGGTGCCGGGGATGATGCGTGAGTGCGCCCGCAAGGGAATAAAATACATTGTCATAGAATCGGGCGGGTTCAGCGAGTATTCGCGCGACAGCGCACTCGAGAATGAGGTGATGTCGATCGCGCGTGAAAACGGCATGCGGATCATCGGCCCGAACTGCATCGGGACCATCTGCGCGAAGCACCATCTGATGATGCCGTTTGCCATCTTCAAGGGCGAGGGGATCAAAAGCGGCTCGGTGTCGATCGTCACCCAGAGCGGCGGGGTGGGAGACTCGCTGCTGCGTATCGTCAAGGAGAACAATGTCTTCTTCAATAAATTCATCGCGGTCGGGAACAAGCTTGATCTTGACGAGGTAGATTTTCTCGAGTACCTGATCCAGGACACCAGCACGAAATCGATCCTCATGTACCTCGAGGGGTTTTCGCGCGGGCGCGCCTTCTTCGAGGCGGCGATGAAATCGCCCAAGCCGGTCATCGTCTTCAAGTCGAACCGGTACCCGATGACGGCGAAAATGGCGCAGTCGCACACCGCCGCCCTTTCGTCGAACGACGACGTGGTGGACGCGGCGATCAGGCAGGCCGCCATGATCCGCGTGAACAGCGAGGACGAGCTGATCGTCGCGGCGAAGGCGCTCAAGCTGCCGCCGCTCCGCGGACCGCGGCTCGCGGTCCTCTCCCGCTCGGGCGGCCACGCGGTCATCACGGTTGACGCCTGCGCCGAATACGGGCTCGAGCTCGTTGATTTTTCAGCGGAATTTCTCGAGAAGATACGCTCGATATACAACACCAGGGTCATCGCCCACCAGAACCCGCTCGACCTGGGCGAGATCTTCGATTACACGATCTTCACGAAGATACTCGAGGAGACGATGGCCATCGATGGGATCGACGGCATCATCTTCAACCACCTCTACCAGTCAAGCTATGAAGCAGAGATGTCGCGTACGTTCCTGAACGGGGTCAGGGATCTGGTCCAGAAGCACCGCAGGCCGGTCGCCGTCACCCTGATCTCCGAGGCGGCGGAAGTCGCCGATATCAGCATGAACCATCCGTACCCGACTTTCAGCTCGGCCATGCAATCGGTGCGCGCGCTCCGCGGATCGCTCGATTACATCAACGGAAAAAGGAAACGGGACGGGCGCGGGACCCCGCCCGCGTACCGGCTTGACACGGCCGCGATCGGCGCCGTGCGGGACCTCTGCGCGCGCGAGAAGCGCCAGCCGCTCACGCACGAGGCGCTGGCCATCTGCGCGGCGGCCGGCATGCAGCCGGTCAGGGGCGCGGTAATAACAGATGCGGGTGAAGCCGCCGGCGTTACCTTGAAGTACCCGGTCGCCGTGAAGCTCCTGTCGCGCGACGCGTCACACAAGACCGATGTCGGGGGGGTAAAATTGAATATCGCCTCGCAGAAAGAGCTTCGCGACGCCGTCGAATCGATACGCATCTCGCCGAAAATAAAGAGCGGGGCCGTGGCGATAGACGGTTTCCTTGTCCAGGAGATGGCGTCCGCCGGGGAGGAGTTTTTCGTCGGCGGCAGGCGTGACGCCGTGTTCGGTCCTGTCGTGATGGCGGGGCTCGGCGGCATCTTCATCGAGATCTTCAAGGACAGGTCGATACGGATCGCCCCGGTGACGGAAAGCGAGGCGCGTGATATGCTTGAAGACCTGAAGGCGTTCCCGCTGCTCAACGGCTACCGCGGAAGGCCGCCTCTCGATGTCACCGCCCTTGCCGAGTGCGTCTGCCGGGTATCGGCATTGCTGACGGGAGTTGACGCGATAGACGAAATCGACCTGAATCCCATCATCATCCATCCGGAGGGGAAGGGCGTGTCGATCGTCGACGCACGGGTCTTCCTGAAATAGGGCGATGTATAAAAAAAATTGACAATACCGGCGGCGGTAAATAATCTGGTTACATCCGGAAGAAAGTTCCGGCAATCACACTCATGCGGGGCGGATGCCTCCGGAGAGTTTCAGGAGAATACTAGATGGTAACGAAAAACGGTCTGAAGCTTGCCGATGTGATCAAGAAAGCGATCGAAGACCACGTGGTGACGAACGCGGAATACGAAGAAATCTACAATATTGCGCTCGAGGACGGAAGAATCGACAACCTCGAGAAAGCCCTCCTCGCCGAGTTTAAGGATATGATCGCCGACAAGACGATCAAACGGGTCCCGTAACGCCTGAAACCGTAAAGGCCGGCGGGTCACTGCCGGCCTTTCTACGGCAACCACGGTCCAAACCCGGGGCCACGTAATGCGGTCACAGAGGGTACGGGGCCGGATCGTCCAATCCATTCCTGAAGGGCGAATCCCAAAGTGTAATTAGTATTGACAAAACTTCGACCATGTACGATACCCCTTGAAAAATTCAAGGATGTACGCCATGACGAACACAGCTTCTGATCCGGGATTTAACAAAACAAGATCGACTCTCATCTGCATAGGGGCGTATTCGACAGCCCTCTGCGCCGCGGCGGCATCGGTCTGGACCCTGGACGCCGGGTCGGATATACTCACCGCCCTGATCGCCGACTGCATCGCAACCGTCGTTATCTTCGCATTCAGCTTCGCCTTCAATAACTCGAGCATGTATGACCCCTACTGGAGCGTGGCACCGCTTCCGATCATCTTGTTCTGGGCATGCCCTTTTACCGGCGGCCTTTCGATACGCCAGGTCGTGGTGATTGTCCTTGTGACGGCATGGGGAGCACGGCTCACCCATAACTGGTACCGCCAGTGGAAGGGGCTCTCCCACGAGGACTGGCGGTACGTGAATTTCAGGGGGCCTTCCAGGTCCGGGTACTGGGCCATCAGCTTTTTCGGCATTCACCTGTTTCCGACACTGATGGTGTTTGCCGGTTGCCTGTCCCTGTACCCTGTCATGACATCTGCGGGATCGGGGATTGCGGCGCTTGATTTCCTTGCGCTGATTGTCACGGGCGGGGCCATCGTCATCGAGGCGGTTGCGGACAACCAACTCCGCGCCTTTGTCGCGTCACGCCCTCCCCGGGAATCGATCATGTCCGCCGGCCTCTGGGCCTATTCGCGCCATCCCAACTATTTCGGGGAAGTGTCGTTCTGGTGGGGACTGTTCCTCTTTTCCCTGTCGGCTGACGCATCGTACTGGTGGACGGTCGCCGGCCCGCTCGCAATGACCGCCATGTTCCTCTTTATCAGTATCCCGATGATGGAAAAGCGGATGCTCGCCAGCAGGCCGGGATTCGCAGCGCGGCAGCGGACGGTATCGGCGCTCGTCCCGTGGTTCAGGAAAGGAGGGGGCGCGGGGCAAACGGATGGATGACACGAAACCTGTCCCGCTGCCCGCCCTGTTCAGGCGTGACCGCGGGATCTATTACGGGTGGTACATCGTAGCGGTCGCCTTTGTGAGCAATTTCCTCGGCACCGGCACCGGTTTTTACATATTCAACGCCTTCATCGAGCCCCTCTGCTCTCTGCGGGGGTGGACGCGGGCCGAGATAAACATCGCCCCGATGCTCGGCTACATCGTCAACCTTTTCGGTGTCCTGCTGTACGGTACGCTCGTTGTGCGCACGGGCCCGAGGGTCCTGGTCACGGCATCGGCCGTCATCACTGCCGTCTCGTTCCTGCTCATGGGCGTCACGTCGAGCCTGTGGGCTTTTTACCTTCTCTTCATGCTCCTCTTCCTGGGCATCAGCGGCATGAGCGGGATCGTCACCGCGACCATGGTCGGAAACTGGTTCGTCCTCAGGCGGGGCAACGCGCTCGGCATTGCCACCGCGGGCGTTTCCCTTTCCGGCGTGGTGATGCCGGCAGCGGCGCTCGCGATCATCAATGGCAGCGGGATCCTGACCGCGTTCCTGCTGGTAAGCGCCGGGATCCTCCTGGCGGCGCCGCTCTCCTGGTTCTTAGTGCGCACGCGGCCCGAAGACCACGGGCTGCTGCCTGACGGCGCAAGGCACGGTGCCGGCACGGTGCGTGACGAGGAGCCGTTCCGCGGCGTGGGCGGAGACGCGGCACCGGCAGCCGCCGGGCGGCCGCCGCACTGGACAATCTCCATGGTGGCGCGGGACCGCGCCTTCTGGACGATCGGGACGGCTTACGGGCTGAGCATGGCGTCCGTCCTCGGTGTGATGTTCCAGCTCAAGCCGCGCTTCAGCGATCTCGGCTTCGATGCGGTGACCGCGATGCGCTTCATGGCCGCGACCGCGCTTGTGGGCACAGCCGGCAAGTACCTGTGGGCCCTGGTGTGCGACAGGTTCCCGTCGAAACATGTGGTTGCCGTACTCATGTTCATGAACGCGGCGGGGCTGTGCACGGGGCTGCTTGCTCCCTCCCTGCCTGTTGTCATAATCTTTATCATTATATATGGCTTCGCGATGGGCGGCGTTGTGTCCACCCAGCCGGTCATGATCGCGGAGTATTACGGCAGGGAGGCATATCCGACCGTTGCACGGTATGTCGGCATTGTCGTGGGCATCAATTTCATCGGATACCCGATCATGGGATGGAGCTTCGATATCACCGGTTCATACGACGCGGCATATCTCATATTCGCGGCGCTGAACCTGGCAAGCATGGCACTGGTCATGACGCTGAAACGGCCCGGTAAACAGGCCCCCGCCGGGATGCGGGACATGCGGGAAGAGGGGAGAGAAGGGCATGGATCGGCGCGATAAAAAAGCTTTGACTTTTACGACGAGGTAGTCCAGTATAACGACATGGAAACAGCAACACAGGTAATCATTTTCATCGTCGCGCTCGCCTTTTCATCGGGCTTCCTGGCCATTGTCATCGTGCTGGTGCCCGCCATCCGGGAGCTCACCGCGCTCCTGGCGGATCTGCAGAAAACGTCAACGGAGGTGCGGGACCTGGTCGAGAACGCGAAAAACATCAGCGCGAACGTGGAGGGAAAGCTTGAGGGCATAGACAGCATCGTGGCCAATACGCGGACCATTGCCACCGGTGTCAGCAGGGCCTTGAAGGCCGCCAATATCAATATGACGGGAAAGCCTGAATTGCTCGCACTCATCCCGGCGCTTCTTCTGGGATACAAGGCGATCAGCAGGTTTAAAAGGAGGAACAATGAGCAACAATAACAGTGGCGGGACATTGCTGGGGTTTATCATAGGCGCGGCGGTGGGCGCGATAGCCGGGCTCTTGCTCGCGCCAAAGCCCGGCAAGGAACTCCGCGGCGACATAAAGGAATTTTCAGACAAGATGGCGGAAGACGCGAAATCAGAGTATGTCAAGATGAGCGCCAAGGCCAAAGATCTCGGCGATCGCGCAAAAAATTTCGCTGAAGAGACAAAGGGAAAATTACGCCGGGGCGGGGAAGATCCGACGGCATAGCAGGGCCGTTCAGATTATATAGTATTCCTTCAACTCCCTGAACAGGGTATAGACCATCTCTTTGACCACCACGATGGCCGGTATGGCGAGTATGAGACCGGCGAAACCGAAGAGCATCGATCCGCTCATTATGCCGAGGAACACCGCGAGGGGGTGGAGCTTTACCGCGCTCCCGAGTACCACCGGCTGGAACACGCCGTTGTCAAGCGCCATGACGAGGACCACGCAGAGGGCGAAGGCCACGATCAGGTTGTCGGTCGTGATAAACGGTATGATGGAGCTTGCGTTCTCGGCTATCAGCGCGTATGCCGAGCCGATGACAAGGGCGATTCCCGGGCCCAGGAGCGGAATCGCGTTCGCGAGACCGGCGGGGATCGCGATGAGTACCGCCATTTTCAACTCAAACCCGATGAGCGTGAGCAGGATGCTGTAGCATATCGCCACCAGCGAGCACTCGATAAGGATGCCCCGGAGATAATTGCCGATCGCCTTGTTGACCTTGTCCACCACGGCGAGCGACACCTCGAAGTAGCGGTTGGGCACCAGCCCCACGAAAAAGCGCCGTATCTCGCCGTCGTCGATGAGGAGAAACAGAAACACGAACGGCGTGATGATCCAGAGCGTGAACGCGTCCATGAACGCGGTAAAGCGCGATTGCTTCGGCGCATCCACGCGCGCCTTTGTTTTTCGGTCCTTGATCATCCCGCCGATGTTGTCTCCCCTGGCGTTCGCCGCGTCCCTGTTCTTGAGAAAGTAGTCGTAGTATTTTTCCTCGATGGGCGCCTTCCCGCGGTAGCCTTCGCAGTACCGGAGGAACAGCGCGCTGTCCTCCTCGCTCAGGGAGAGATAAGAATTGATATTTTCCATGAAGCGGTCAAAATCCGCGCCGAAATAGGTATACACCATGTTGCCCTTATCGCCCTGCGCCTCGAGGCCCATGAAATTCCTGTATTTTTCATTCAGCTTGTACTGGAAGCGCGTTTGAAGGACGAGCCGGTCGCGCTCGCCGGGTATAATGGCGCCAACCTGCTTGGCAATGACAACGCCGGCCAGCAGGAAAAGGCCGAAGAGGAGCAAAATGCCCGCGGCGCGCGGGACTTTACGCTTGGTGAAAAAGCCAAGGAGCGGCGCGAAGATGTACGCGGCCAGCATGCCGACGATGATCGGCAGGAAGAGCGGCCTGAGGGACCAGACAAGGAAACCGCCGGTAAGGACCGCGATGATGGCCGTAATGGTGAATATGACCCTCCTTGTCTGCCTGCGCAGGCCGGTGCGGATCACGATGGTGCTGTCGGTCTTACGCCTGTTCAGTCCGGCCGGCATCTTCCATGCTCCTGAGGTACAGCTGCTCGTTTGACATCTTGAGGCGCTGTCCTATTATTATAGCAAGGTCGCGGAAGATCTTGCTGGCGATGACGGGATTGGTCTCGAGCATCGCGTTAAGGTCTTCCCGGAAAAAAGCCAGGGCCTCGGTCTTCTCGACCGCCTTCGCCGAGGCGGAGCGGGGCGTCTCGTCGAGGAGGGCAAGCTCTCCCAGGAAATCCTCCGGCTTGATCGTGGCAAGCTCGACTTCCTCGTCAGTGCGCCCGGGGACCACGATTTTCACAAGACCGCTCTTGATTATGAACATGGCCGTCCCGGGCTGTTCCTTCTCGAAGAGATATTCCCCGGTCTGGTACCGCCGCTCGTACACGAGGGCGGACACCTTCCGCAGCTCCTTGACGGTGAGGTGCTGGAATACCGGGCAGAGCTTCAGGACCTCCGCGTTGGATATCTCTTTGCCGATTTTGAAACGGGAAAAGATGTTGCCCCAGAAGGCGTTCGTCGGATGAGTCAGCTTTTCATCGTTGGGTGTCATATATGTATCCGGCGATAGGATGTTGTATGGAATAATAAATATATAGTGATGACGGTTCGACAAATGTCAATACCTTTTTGCCGGTACGTCCGTGATACTCACAGGCCCCCGCTGGCTTATCACGTGGCGAAAGGGTGGTGTGTTTCGAAAGGATATATGTAAAATAAAGAGCTTGATAAAGAAATTAAATGACATTATGCTCGTCATGACCGATATTGAGTATGGGGAGAGGCCCCGGGGGCATCTCCTACTTCTGATGGTAACGCGACACGCATGGCATGAGATTCAATATAAAGAAAAAAAATTCGAAAAAAACCGCTCACACGGCCGTACAGGGCGTGTCGGTAATGAAAAAAGTTGAGAACCTGCTGCGCCTTGTCGAGCGTGAAGAGCTGAAATACCAGAAATTGCTGGGAAGATACAATAACTTCAGGAACAAGACGCGTCTTGAAAAGGAAAAGTTTAAAAATATTTTCAACCAGAACAAGATTTTTAAAAAGAGGATCGGGGCGCTCCAGGACCAGATCTCAGGTCTGAATGAGATGATCGAGGGGTTCCATCGCAATTACCAGTTATCGGCCGAGACCTCGGTAAACCTGCTCGCCGAGCTGGAGTATAACAAATACAAGTCCCGCTTCATCGATATCGATATAGATTATCCCCCCGGCCTGGAAAAGCTCCACGAGTACGGCAAGAACATCAAGAGCTTTTTCATGAACGACATGCACTGCACGTATCTCTACATCCATTGCAACGGGATCACCGAAGACCTCAAGAACCTCCTTCATATCAACAGGAGAAAGGCGCAGAAGGACTCGGCGAGCTTCCTGTTCGACAGGAGCAATATCTACAATTACAGCCTCGAGGACATTGATCTGCCGGAGCGGAAGCTGGGGAGGATAACGATAGGGAGGTATCCTTACAAGTCCGCGGAAAAGGAGAATGACTTCAACCGGCGCATAGAATCGGAGATCCTCATCACGAAGCGGCTCCTGGAAAAGTGCATCCTCGAAATACAGAACAAGGAGCTGGCGATCAAGGACGCGCTGACAGGACTTCACTCGAGGAAGTTTCTCCTGGAGCGCCTCTCGGAGGAATTCAACAGCATGGACCTGTTCATGCGGCTCGGCGCGGCCGAGGCCAATCTTTTGAAGATAATAATGAAGTCGGAGGGCGTCGCGGCCCCGATCGTGCGGAGCCAGTACTTCGCAAAGTTCAAGACCAGGGACGAGGTCCTGTACGACAAGACGCTTGCGAAGCTCAAGAAGCTGAATATACTCTCCACGGAATCGGTCAAGCATGCGGGCGAATGGGTCGATTGCTACTACTTCGAGAACTCGAAGATGAGCTACGAGCTTTACCTTGCCCTGCTGGACCTTGACCATTTCAAGGACGTGAACGACAACTGGGGCGGGCACTCGGTCGGCGACAGGGTCCTGCGTGAATTCGCTGAGATCATGAAGCGGAACATCAGGACCACTGACATCCCCGTCAGGTACGGCGGTGAGGAATTTATCATCATCTTTCCGCGTTCGGCCAATTATTCAAGGATCTACGACGTTCTTGAAAACATACGCCTCGAGTGCGAACACAAGCTGACGGTTTCATGGAACGGGAAGAAGCGGAATGTCACCGTGTCGATCGGCGTCACGCAGATCAACAAGTTCGACGTCAACGCCCAGTATATCATCAACAGGGCTGACGCCGCGCTCTACAAGGCGAAAAAGAGGAGGAACAGGATTATCATGTGCACGCAGACCCATGAAGGGGAGCTCCTCTACAAGTAACGCGGCGCGGCATCGCGCCGGCCGGTCATTTGCCGTCTTCCTCGATAAATATCTCGAACAGCTCTTCCTTGAGCGCGCAAAGCTCGTCATCCGGCACGTCGCCGGGATCGTCATATCTTGCGCAGATATCCATGACCGATTCAACGTGGTTGATGAAGAGGCTGTAATAGTACCAGTCGCCCATGAGGCGTGCCGCGAACAGCACCTGGCGGTCGGTAAGCTCGTGCCATGCGGGGCAGTAGAATGTTTTGCATGTCCCGTTGAAAAACGATTCGACCGCGTCGCCCCGGTCATGCTCGTCGTAAATCATGCAGCGAAGGACCCCGGGTTCGGAAGGGTCCATCCCCAGGTGGGAGCATTGCATCGCGTCTTCAAACAGCTTCTTCCCGGTTGATTCTTCCTGGTGGCGTAGCGGGTAGCCTGCCTGTGCGCGCCCGCGTGCAATGAACAGCTCTTCAATCTCATCCTGCCCGAGCGTGTAATTGTGGCTGCCGCAGCAGAGTGAGCAGGAGGCGCCGTGTCCGGGCTGGCACCGGTTGATGCGGTTTCTGTACTGTTCCATGTATGCTTCCCGGGACCTCCCGGCAGAGGGTCGTCTGCGTGATGCCATGTCCCGGCGACCGGTGATAAGCAAACAGGCGGTTCCTGGAACAATCCCTCTATCCTGGTCTGTAAAAATCAACCTTTTTTATTCCATCCCGGATACCTGTGCCGGCGGGGGTTTTAAAAAGATATTGACGATGTAATATTTTTTCGATACGATAATGATTAGCATGCAGGGAGGTTTCATATATGAAAAAAACGATCGGTCTGTTTGCGGCCTCATTCATGATTCTTGCCCTCTCAAATCAACCGCTGTATCCTGAAGCGCGTAAAGAGATAAAGCTCCTTCCTCCGTCGCGCACCGGCGGCATGCCGCTCATGGTTGCGCTCAACAAGCGGCAGTCGTCCCGGACGTTCTCGTTGAAAAAACTTCCTGACCAGGTGCTGTCAAACCTCCTGTGGGCCGCGGGTGGGATCAACCGCCCTGAATCGGGCAAGCGCACCGCGCCGAGCGCCATGAACAAGCAGGAGATTGCACTATACGCCGTGCTGGAAGAAGGCGTATACCGGTATAACCCGGCGGGCCATTCTCTGGAGCTGGTGCTGGGCAGGGACATACGCCCCCTTACCGGCAGGCAGGCTTTTGTCAACAAGGCGGCGCTTAATCTCGTCTATGTCGCGGACATGTCAGGCGCCGCCGGCCTGACCAGGGAGGAAAAACTGGTCTATGCAGGCGCTGACGCCGGCTTTATCGGCCAGAACGTGTATCTGTTCTGCGCGTCCGAGGGCCTGTCAACGGTGATCCGCGGGTTCATTGATAAAGAGGCACTCGGGCACGCGATGAAGCTGAAATCGAGCCAGGAGATACTCCTCGCCCAGACGGTCGGGTACCCGGGGAACTGATGCCGGTCGCCCCGGAACGGAATGGGATTCATTTCAACCAGCCCGGTGTACCCATGTCATGAAACATCTCTCGATTACATCGTGCGACGAGCTCAGGGAGCTCATCATGGAAATTGGTTTCATACCCCTGTTTGAAAATGAGATAGAGGGCTTTTCCGTCAGGGAGATCACCCGCGGCAGGTCCTGGTGGACGGGGAATGAAAAAACAGATCCCTGGTCATGGCGCATGCGGCTTTCCGAGGACCCCTGCATAGCGTACGGCAAACTGTTCAGGGGAAGGGCTGGGTTCGTGTCAAAGGCGTGGTTCCCTTTTTTTTCCTCCTACCGGCGCGATGGATATGACTTTGACGCGCGCTACGAGGACGGCAAGGCTTCGTATAAGTGTAAGAAAATCATGTCGCTGTTTGACAAACAGCCGTTGATTCCATCGTACAGTATTAAATCACTGGCAGGCTTTTCAAAGGACGGCGAAAAGGGGTTCGAAGGGGCTCTGACCCTTTTACAGATGCAGACCTATATAACGGTACGAAGCTTCACCCGAAAGCGCGGCAGGTCCGGTGAACCATACGGCTGGCATGTCGGCGTATATTCGTCGAGCGAAAACAAGTTCGGGTATGACCGGATGACCGGCGCGTACCGCATTGGCACCGAGGGCGCAAGGGAGAAACTGATACGACAGATGATGAAAATAAATCCTGGCGTCCAGAATGACGAGGCCGGAAAATTTTTAAAGTAATGATTTTTTATGGAATAACTATGCATTCTGATTCTTGTTGATCATATATTGGGACCTTGATCTTTGTTCAATAAATTAACGACCGTCCAACCGGTTTTTTTTTATTGACATTTGTGTCATATGTAGTAGTAACAAAAAATATGACACACTATCGGAATTTTACCAATCGCTCATCCATACACTCCATGTTTCTGGCGCCTGTTCCAGTTCTCCGTCTTGTTATATCCTTGCATATAAAAAAGGGAGAAAAGCCATGTTCACAAAAAGAGTCCTGCAGGGATTACTGATTTTTATTTCCTTTGTCATCTTCTCCTGCTCAAACGCGAAAATCCCTGATTTCCAGACCAACGATCCGGACGCCCCATTCAATATTTTTCACCTGTTTGACGATTATCCCGCATTGAAAGCGGCATGGGACAGCGTACCCGGCAACAGGGGCAACACGCTGATGGCGGATATGCTCAAGGAGGATATTCCCACTGGCGCGGAATTCATGCACATCCTTTCATACCTCCTTGAACGGGCCGATGATCCGG
The DNA here is from genome assembly GCA_963827275.1 of uncultured Spirochaetota bacterium. Classification (GTDB taxonomy): domain Bacteria; phylum Spirochaetota; class UBA4802; order UBA4802; family UBA5550; genus RBG-16-49-21. The sequence goes on along the minus strand of CAWHAA010000010.1, from coordinate 21,547 downwards.
GCCTGGGGCTTCTCGAGGACCTGAAGCAGACCCTGCGGGTGATGATCGACACGGACCAGCGCCTGTACGGCCACAGCGGTAATAACGCCGGTGATCCGATCGATTCGTTTTTCGCAAAAGATGATCCCGTGACGCTCGTGAATAATTTTTACTCACTGCTCGATGAGGTCACCACCGGGGTCGAAGGCGGCGCGCCGAAGGTGGGCGCGAGCGTGATGGGCATGACCCGGATCATCCTCAACTACCTTCTTACGAAAAGCCCGGCGGAGATCGAGGATACCATGGGCGACCTCATGGACGATCTGAAGGGCCCGGAGTTCAGGGACACCTTTGCCGACCTGATGGACCTTGCCGCGCCGATGATGGCCATGACTGATTACCCGATGTGGGTGCATACCGGGGCGGACCCGGGACTCGACTCGCTCGAAATCGATTATACCGACATGCAGCCGGGGGAGAGCGTCAATTCCGGTCTCGGCAATTCGGCCAGGGGCGTGAACTATCTGCTTACCGGCATGTTCGACCTTCTGTACGGCGAGGCGGTTGACCGGGAAACGATGTATGACCTCTTCGATACGCTCGATGATGCCGTGTCCGACAAGGAAATCATTAAAAAGCTCATCTGGAACATGTCCAATTATTTTACTCCCGGCGGCAAGACGTATGGAGCGCTTCAGACCAACAACACCAATGTTGACACCGGCATCTACAACACCAGCAGCGAACAGCTCTATTCAGATGCGGATCTAAGCGTGACACTGCGGGAGCTGCTCACCGGAATGGGCGGCCAGCTGCTGCGTGACGACCGGCGCGCTTCGTTCGGCTATCGCGACGGCATAACCTCAAAAGGCTACACGATCGCAGAATTTCTCAAGACCGTGAAAAAATGCTATATCAACTGGGATACCGCGCAGATCAAGGAATCCATATATGACCTGCTGCGCGTCGACATGTTCGGCCGAGACAGGCGGTCCGACTCCGAAGCGCTTTCCGCGAGCATGCTTGAACACCTTCTTTACCTGGGCTGCATTGGGGTGAACTACGGGTATGAGCACAAAGCGGACGCCAATGAGGTAAAAGAGAATGATACCTATGATCCGTACGGGACGGTGCTGCGGGAGCACGGCCACGGGAAGCAGATCGGATACGTCACCCTCAACGACGTCCTCTTCTCCATCCAGTCGCAGAAGAACCCCCTGGCCGGGGTGGGAAACTATGAGCTCGGTTTCGAGACTGTGGGCCAGGACGTGGTGAACAAGGGAAGGACCCGGACGTACAGGAGCAAAAATAATTTCACCATCGCGGAAAGGGACAGATACAAATTCGCGTTTTCCCTGAATTACCAGGCGTCGAAATTTTTAACCGGGCCCATCGTCGGGGATTTCGGCGTCGGCAAGGCCCTGAACGGAGGAAACGTAAATGGCGACGGCGGCAATGTCATCGATGGATACATGCCCTATTCGCCCAACGGAAAAGCGTTTAAAGACATGACCTCGTTCGCGTTCGCGGCGATTATCCGCACCTGCTGGAAAGGGGAGGGCCCGTATTACTTTAAGGACCCTACGGCCCCGACCGCGACAATCAATGGTTTTACCGGGAGGAAATACCTGCGGCCGGACGGCCGGGTGTACGCCCTCATGGACGGCAGCGGAAAATATTTTTATCCGCCTGACGGTGGCGATGACATAGATGACGACGGCGACGGCCAGAGGGAAAACAGGTACCACGCCACATTCAAGACTGATTATTACATGATCGAACAGGAGCACCTGGGTAAGGGAGAGGATCGGAAATACTATGTCCCGATCGAGAAGGAAGGACCCAGGGACTATCTCGGACGCCCGACAGTGGAGGCTTCAACCGCTGACGGCCCGCGGTGCCGCACCTATTCCGAGATTGTCGAGGAACATTACGCCGGCAGGGGCTGCGCCAGCCAGGAAGAGGCGATGTTCAGGAATTTCCTCTGGCTCCAGAACGAGAAAAAAATCGTGTTTATACTGCCGTTGTGGGCGGCGGGTGAACCGCCTGTCCTCTGCTCCCTTATAAAGAAATACTTCCCGGCCATCGATTGTGATGACTTCCCGATTAAAGCCGGGATTGAAAGCGCGGTATACCAGGTGCTGGAGGCGAACGGGCTCTCGGGCTTCGGCGCGGCGCGGAAATTCCGCGCCAACACCGTATGGGCCAAGGCGAACACCAGCGGCAGTTCGAACATCGCAGGCGACTACCGGTTCATAATAATGGCAACGCCGATACGGCACGAATTGTATGTCAAGCTCCTCGGTGTGGGAACATGGATCACCGATACCATCGGCCTGACAAAAGCGACTTCCGCGCAGGTGTACCTTGACATCCTCGGGAAAGGCGGCGGGCTTCCCGCGCCGCTGGCTCATAACATCTATGCAATCAGCCGGTTTGCCTTCCCGCGGAGCCCGCTGGTGACCAGGGGCACCAATTACCAGCATTATCTGATGGGATCAAAGAATATTTCCAATCCCGACGGCACCAGCGACGAGGGGTTCTCGACATCGGACGATATATGGAAAAAGAGGAATGCCCTGATGCCGCTGGTCGTAACAATGCTGGCCCCCCTGTTTGACAGGTCCTACTACTATAGCATCACCAATTACAATAACGCGCTCCTGAAAACGCTTGAAGGCCTCAACTGGATCGTCAAACCGCTGCTCTACTTCAATTATGATATCGGCGGCACGGGCGTGGCAAAAAACAGCTGGCAGACACGGGTTTACGGGTATGGCAATTCCGTGTATGAATCAGAATATTTAATCCCCCACGCGCGTGCCCTGGTATCAGACTGGGACATCTATAAGAACCAGGCCGAGGCCATTCCGCCTGAAACAGCGTGGATGGGTTCCTGGAAGGCGCAGAAATACTATACGCCGGCGGATATACCGACGTTATTTTCCGTCCTGGCGGATTCAGACACGAGCCCGACCAGGTCGAACAGGGGCCAGCGTGCGGACGGGCTCATTGCGCGGCTTGTCGCCTACCCGGAATATCCCAACCGGCCTGCCGTCACAGAAACGTCCAGGGAATGGAAGCTGACAGATAAGAGCGGCAAGGCCATCGACAGGATCAGCGTCGCGCTTGAACAGCTCACGACCGGCATGAAGGGCGCAAAGGGCAGGGGCACCCTGATCAACGAGCAGTTGAGCAATGGCGCCATGGCCCGCATCAAGCAGCTTGATCCGCCTGAGTGGCGGTTCCAGAAACGTCCCCGCATAGACGATGGCTCGAAATATGTCGACCTGGACCTTGACGACATTCTGAATAAAGTGATCGGCGAAGCGGCCGACGAGGGGCTCAACAAGTATCATGATACGGACGACAATTACGCGTCAGGCGGGGCGGTAGACTGGACGGATTGTGCGGAGCTGGTGGATGATGTGCGGGACCTGCTGGGCAAGTTTGTGCTGAGGAACGGGCCGTATTGCGTTTCCGAGCATCTCTTTGACATCATTGACGTGATGGCGCAGCACCGCGTTGATGCGGCCCAGGTCAAGGGGCTGCAGTACGCCCTCGCCAAGCTGCTGGCCTATTTCGATGATGGGAGCGACCGGTGGGCGGTACAGGGCGATGCATCCTATGCGATGCTCCTCGACATCCTGACGGTCGCGCTTCCGAACATCGATACCGAGATGGGCCTTTACGCGGCGGAAGGGGGTGATACGAAGGGACAGACGTACCTGAATCTCCTTGCCGCGATGAAGAATGCGACCGCGGAGGGAGCGCTGGTCCCCTGGATCGTCGATACCGTATCCATCAATCCCTATTCCAGCGGCGATTTTCTGAGGGACCTGTCGCGGTGGCTTGACAGCGACCTTCTGAACGCGCCCAATACGAAATTCTATTCAACGCTGGGAACCATGCTGCTGGAGATGGGTGATGTTATAGGAGTAGCGCCGTCAGCGGAAGGCCTGCAGATGATCTATGATCACTATGGGTTCCAGTCAAATTAGGACATACTCACGGGCAATACATTCAGGGAACGGTGCATATTTTTAAACATGATTGCGGGGGCTGACCTCAGGCCCCCGCTTTTTTATGCTGTCATGACGTTCCCTGAGCGTCCTGAAGAAAAAAATAATTGATAAATAAATAAAAATACGCTTCCATAGCATAAATTTTTCGGGGAAGGCCAATGAACATAAAAATATTCCTGGTGCTTTTTATTTCAGTATTCGTGATCTTCGTCCTGGCGGCAGTGATCGGGAACATACTCGAATCGACCGGGATGCTGACTAAGGAAGCGATCGGCCCGCGGGGGATGTCTGCGGTCAAAATAATTTCTTTTATCCTGTTCTGCATTATGGGTTTTTCCATTGTGCCTCTCGCGGTACGATTTTTTGTTTATATGCAGGTCAAAATCGGCAATGAGGGGCTGTTCCTCGTGAAGTTCATCCAGGCGCACGAGCAGGCAGTCGTGCTGGGCGCCTGGGGGTTCTTGCTCGTCGGACTGTCCATTGCCATGGCGGCCGGATTCCGCGACGGATTTTTCAAATGACCGGGCGCGGGTGAGGGAGGAGGCCGTCCCGCGCGGTGAGCGCGGCGGTACCGGCTGATTATGAAATGCATAACCTGCAACAGGGCCTTTCTGAAAGAGGAGCGTATCGCATCGATATCCGGCAGTGTCATGGGCGATGAATACACTGACGTCTATTACCTCTGCCCTGTTTGCCGTGCGTATACCGTTGCCATTTGGCGGGACAACTTTACCGGTGAAGAGACACTACGCCTCTCTGGACCGCTCTCCGAGCAGGCGGGTAACGAGAGGATTGCGCTCATCAGCCGGTGTTCGGAGCCATGGGACAAAAAGTGCCGCTGTGATGCCCACCGCGCGTACTTCAATAACGCCCTTGACTGAACACCACATACCTGCTTTTCCTTCACATCTTGCCACGTCGTTCATTGGGTCTGCCTGAAATTTCATAATACACAAAGTCTTTGCTATGGTGCAATTTACCGGTCGTTATAATTTACTTTTAATAGTCAAAAATAATTTTCTTGACCATTTTCCAGCGGTTTAAAGTATGTCGTATACACATTATTCTGTTGCATGAAGCCCGATCAGACCTGGGTCACTTCAGAAAAGGCCCGGCATCTACCGTGGTATCCAGAGCAATTTATAATATAAATATACAAAACAGGACAGGCGTCATTGATGCCTGCTGAATGATTTAAACAGTTACATGATATTTATTATCAGGGGTGTTACAAATGGCTCAATTTAAAGAAACAAACATGCCGGCGGTTTTTCAGAACCAGGCTGAAAAGTACGGGAGCAGGGCCTGCGTGGCCTACAAGAAAGATGGAACGTATGTCGACATATCATGGAACGATATGAACGAGATGGTCCATAATGTTGCGTACTATCTTCTCTCCAAGGGGATAAAAAAAGGAGACAAGGTCGCGATATTCTCTGAAAATCGCTACGAGTGGTGGATTGCGGACCTCGCGATTCTATCAATAGGGGCCGTGGATATTCCGATTTATGCCACCAATTCCTCGGATGAAGCCCAGTTCATACTTGCCGATTCGGATTCATTGATCTGCTTTGTAAGCTCGGCCGACCATCTTGACCGGGTGATGAAGGCCTGGAAAAAAATTCCCAAGCTCAAAGAGATAATCGTATTTAACCCGGTTAACGTGAAAAAGAAAAACATCGTTCCCATGGAGCAGGTCTACGGCACTGGCGCGAAATACACGAAAAAAGTGGATTTCAACAAACGATTGAAAGCGATCAAGCCGCAGGACCTGGCGACCTTCATCTACACCTCCGGGACGACCGGCAACCCCAAGGGCGTCATGATCACGCACCACAATTTCATCTCAAACGTGAAGCAGAGTCTCGAGGATTTTACCGGCATACTTACCGACAAGGACACGTTTCTTTCATTTCTCCCGCTTTCGCATGCGCTTGAAAGGACAGTCGGATATTATGCGCCCATATACATGGGATCGAGGGTGGCATTTGTTGTGGATGTCTCAAAAACCCTTCAGGAAAACATGGTTGAGATAAAACCTGAAATCCTGATCAGCGTCCCCCGCATATATGAGAGGGTCCATTCGGCCATTCTGTCGAAGTTCATGGACGCGTCCCCGGTAAAAAAGGCCCTCTTCAACTGGTCCCAGAAAATGTCTGAAAAAAATGTGTCCTATAACTGCACGAACACGCCGCGGACAGGTCTTTTCGGGTTACAGTACAAGCTGGCCGACAAGCTTGTACTCTCAAAATTGAAAAAGGCCGTTGGACTTGAGAAGCTTAAATTCGCGATCTCGGGCGGCGGGCCCCTCGGCGTTTCTGACCTGAAATTCTTCCTCGGCCTTGACCTGAAGATATATGAAGGGTTCGGATTGACCGAAACGACCCCGGTGACCAACGTGAACAGGCCCCGCCGGATCAAGCCCGGCACCGTCGGTCCCGCGCTCAAGGACACCATCGTGAAGATATCCGACGAAGGGGAGATCCTCCTCAAGGGGCCCCAGGTCATGAAGGGCTACTACAAGAACCCCGTGGCCACGAAAGAAGTCTTCACAAAAGACGGATATTTCAGGACCGGGGACATCGGCATTATCGACGAAGACGGCTACCTGTCCATCACGGGACGGATCAAGGACATTATCGTCACCTCCGGCGGGAAAAACATTTCACCGCAGAACATCGAGAATTCCCTGAAAACATCCCTCTATATAGAACAGGTCGCGATCATCGGGGACAACCGTAAATATCTTTCCGCTCTTATCGTGCCCGCCTTCGCGGAATTGAAGAAGTGGGCGAAGAAAAACGGGGTCGCCTTCACCGGCAATGCGGACCTGATCGCCAGCGACAAGGTCTACGCGCTGATCGAAGCGGAGATCAAGGAGTACATGAAGAGCTACGCACGCGTCGAGCAGATAAGGAAGTTCACGCTCCTCGATGCCGAATGGAGCCAGGCAAGCGGAGAGCTTACCCCGACACTTAAAGTGAAGCGCCCAATTATCAATAAAAAGTACGCGAAGGAAATCGAAGGCATGTACACCGGTGCCCAGGAATAACGGTTAAAACATGGCTGAATATGCGGGGGCCTCGCTTGCAAGCGCGGCCCCTGTTTTTTGATGGGCCAGGCTGCGGCGGCGCGAACCGGCGAGCATTTCTTGTTGACAAAATGGGTTGCCATATGGAGGTATCGTTACTCATGCAGGTATATTCATCCATCAATCGCGTGATGTAAAACAGATATGCACCGATTACTATCTTTTACCCTGCTCATGATCGTCATTACACCGATGATGGCATGGCCCATGACTGCCCCGGCGGAACCGGGAGTTGCTCAGGAACAAAAATCGCCCCGGGACATTCCCGCGGACAACACCGCCGACAAGGCGGAAGTAAGAATCAAGTTCCGCCATGTGATACGCGGCGACGTGGGGGTCGGGGAGATGTTCCTCAACCTGGGAGTGGTATATACCGCGCAGTGGGCGTATTACCTGGTATTTCAGTGGGACACCATCCAGCAGGTGGGCTCGTTCAAGAACTGGTACACCAACATGTACCAGCCTCATTTTGACCTGGACAGCTATTATTACAACATTATCATGCATTCCGTAGCCGGGATGTCGTATTATCTTTTTTACCGGTCCCGGGGATACTCAAAGGGCATGGCCTTCCTGTGGGGATTTATCTCGCAGTTCGTATTTGAATTTACCATAGAAACGATAACAGAAAAACCGAGCTTCCAGGACCTCTTCCAGACGCCGATGCTGGGAACGCTGCTGGGGATAACGGTGGAATATATAAGCCTGGCGCTCCTGAGTACCAACTGCACCTTTGCCCATGTCCTCGGGTATATTCTGAATCCATTCGCCCTGCTTCCTTTTTCTAGTTACGAGGTGGTTTCATCGCCCCGCATTACGACAACAGGAGTAGGATATTCGTTTGCCATTCGTTTTTAAGGACTGTCATATGAAAAGCACCATTTTCATCACCCTTATGGTCCTCCTGGCGTTTGCCCCGGCCGCGTCCGGGGAAGAAGCTGAAGCCATGAGCGCCATGCCGTCGTCCCTGGAACGGGACGGCCATTTCGCGGCGAAGCAATGGTACGACGGCCCGTATTTTTTGGCCGGTATCGGTCCTTCGGAATCAGTCTCCATAACAAACAAAAAATCAACCTGGAGTTACGGGGGGTGCCATCTTTTTGTCAACCTTGGGTACTGGGCCTATGACGCGTTTGGCATTGAGCTGGGAGGATTTATCAATTACAGCTATTTCGAGGATTTGACGGTGTACGATTACACCGGGATCCTTCCGGTGTCATATGGATTGAATAAAATAACAGGCATAGATGCCCACCTGTGGGATTCATCGTTCTATCTGTCGCTGAATGTCCGGTTTCCTTTCGTGAAGCGTACCGATCTCCTGAACCCCTACCTGCGATTACTGGTCGGATACGGGGTAAGCGTCTACTGGATCAAGAATGTGCCGGACTCCCTTGTGGTGCAATTATTGTCCGCCGGATACAGTGAAAGCATTTTCTGGCTCAATTGCCTGCCGGACTCGGTATGGACGCGAAGCAGGGACCGTTTCCAGAGTGACGGTCCCGTCTTCGGGGTCTCAATCGGCAACATGTTCAATGCCTTTAACGACAAGACGGTCTGGTATCTTCAGGTAACGGTCCTGGCAAAGATGTACCGTGAGGTCATTGCCGTAAAAGACGGCGCCGTCATCCCCACAAAGATGGCCAATTTTAATAACATTAACAACAATCATATCGTCCAGCTGCATCTGACCGCCGGTATCAGGTTTTTTTAAACCGTAGTTAGAAATAGCAGATCGCACCCGCGACGCTTGGTGAAAAGACGAACTGTACGTCGCCCGGCGCTTTTTCAGTAGGCCGCTCGTGAAGAACGGGAATCAGGATGCCCCACGCGGACCCGATTGCCGCACCGATAATAATATCGGTCCAGAAATGCTGGCTCGCAAGGGGCCGCGAAATGGCCACCAGTGACGATACCGCCAGGGAGATGGTCCAGACAGCGGGCACCCACGGGCTGTCTGGATGTCTCATGGTGAAAAGATAGGAAAACGCGGTGGAGGCGGCAAAGCAGGAACCGGCGTGCCCTGAATAAAATGAGCGCCAGTCCCAGGATGATTTCCGCGCGTCCCGGTACCATGTGTACGGTTTGTACATATACGGCCGCGGGCGGGGCATCGCGCAGGCGACGATTTCGTTCATCATCGAGGAAACGGCGATGGCCTCCCCGACGATCAGAAAATCCTCCAGCACTCCGCGCCATCCGTATTCGGGGAGCTCCGCGAAGCTCATGCATAACATGGCCGCCGGTATCGCAACGGTGCCGATGTCCCCGACGATCCCCCACCTGCGGTAGTTATAGCCGATGACAGGCCGGTCCAGGACATTGACGCGTCCGGGCTTCAGGTCGGATTGATGCCCCTTCGGGAGACTGTCTTCCAGCATGAGCACTGATGTGGCCACCAGCGTGCCCATCGCGATTACGGGAATGTCGATCTTCAGGTTCACGAAGAAGGGCGATCTCTTTTTCTCATCCCTCTTTTCTTCCATCCCGCCGGCAAGGAGATTCCCCGTGGTGATGGCGCATATCATTGATAGTAACAAAAAACATGAATATTTTTTACCGGCCATACTGACTGTATCCTTGATTTTGCATGCTGCGACGAGCGATATCGTTGTCATTCTGTAAAAAAACAGATGCAACTGTCAAGATTTTATTGGGATCCTCGCCGGCGTTGGCCGGCGTACAAGACCGCGTGGCCGTGTGCCCGGAACGTATCCCGCTATAGCGGATTACGTGTGTTAGGCCATCCAACTTCAGCTTGACAAATAGGCCTGTCCGGGCCATCCCGTACTGATAGGAGGTCACGTGATAACCATGTTGCGATGTATTAATAACATTATTGTTAAAAGCTCCCTGATAGTTATATTGATTTGTATTATCTTTCCCGGCGCCGCATATCCGGATGAAATCCGTAAATCAGATACTGCAGTTACAGCGCCGCTCCCTGTTGAAGCCGGCAGGTTCAATCCCTTCCACTCCGACAAATACCGCTATCAGAACATGTGGTTATATCCCAGGATATGGACAAGCATACTATCCTGCTCGATGAGTTTTGTTGACTGGGACAACTATGACTGGCTGACTGCCGGGGGTATAATCGCATCGACCGCCGCTTTCATGATCCCCATTAATGGCGTATCTGCTGATACGCGGATCCATCAATGGGTGGGAGGTGTCAGGGAAAAAAATTTAAAATACGTGTTCCCACATATCGATACAACGGCATGGACGGGCATCGTGGCCTCATGGGGTCTTATATTTTATGGATCGGGATTGATTTTTAAAAACAACAAGCTCCTGGAATACATATCGCTGACGCTCGAAGCCATCGGCGTTACCCAGTTCTACCATGTCTCGTTCAAGCTCATGATGGGACGCGAAGGCCCCCCCCAGGGAGGAGGCAGGGGAATTATCCATGGACCGGGGCGCAGCCTGGAGTTTTTTCCCTATGGTACGCCTTCCGGCCATATAGCCACTCTTTATACAATGACAACAGTTGCGGCGGAATACTTTGACAGCTGGGTGCTGAGAATTATAAGCCATGTCCTCGGGGCATATTATGCCGTTAACCTTATGTATAATCAACAGCACTTCGTATCAGATATAATCTGGGGGGCATCCCTGGGTTATTTTGTCGGGCAATGGATCGTGAGGCACCGTTCAAGCAGATACAGCTATACGCGGAAAAAAGACACGGTCGGCATTACGATAGTTAACGCCGGGTCAGACGAGTCGCCGGGTGAACTTGTCGCCTATCCCTTTTTTAACCCCCAGTCGCGAAGCGTCAATCTTTGCCTGAGCTATATTTTTTAATCCCCGGGCCACCTTCCATAGCCGGCACTACTCCGGCTTTATCCGGCTATCCCGTTATCTCGAAATAGTGAACCTGTCGAGGACGGTCCCGTCAGGCGTCACTGCCTCGCCGGTCAGCCTCGTTCCGATAATTTCGAACCTGCAGTAGTGATATGACTTTACTGCAATGACAACGTTCGGCTCCCCGCGCCGCGGCGTGTAGAGGGGCGCGCCGCCGCCTGCCGTGGTCAGGTGCGTGACCCCGTCGACCTCGGCCCTGGCGTAGTAGTGGTTGTGGCCGGCAATCACCAGGGATACGCCGTATTTCACGCACAGGGGCTGAAGGTAGTTTTGCACGTCACGGTTGTTCGCGTGGCCTTGAAGCGGCCGTGAGCTTGCGCACGACCAGCCCGGCTCGTGGAGGGAGATGATCTTCCACTTTTTGCCCGAATTCCCGAGGTCCTGCTCGATCCAGCGGTATTGCGCGCTTCCGGGAGAGTACGCGGTATACTGGTCGACAACGGTCACGTGGAGGGGGCCGTAGTCGTACGACCAGTAGCGGTGTGCCGCAAAAGGGAAGGGGAAGTATTTCTTATAGAGTATGCCCCGGTTTCTCATGATTGCCCATGGGCGGGATGCAGGGCATGCTGGCACGCAGCTTCTGTGCGTCTGCAAGGCCATGGTTGAAGTATTCGCCGCTCCACCTGGCTTCGGAATTCCCATCGGAGGTCAGGTCGCCCACGCCGATGACCATGGTCTGGTAGGTCGTGCCAGGGTCGTCGGTGAAGTTTTTCATCGCGCCGGCGCAGACCCTGTCATGGGTAGTTGTCGCGGAACGGGTATCGCCGAACGCCAGGAACCTCACGCTGGCCGCGTCAGCCGCCGGCGCGGTGTAAAAAGAGCCGGTACGGATGAGGTCCCCGCCAGCGACGCGGTAGTAATATTTCGTTCCCGGACGAAGGCCCGCGAGTGTGTGAGAATAAAGTCGCAGCCTCGCATGACCGCCGGTTCCGGCGATGGTCGCCTGGCCTGCAGTGTAGAGGCCCTCCCGGGTGCCCCATTCAAGCGTGCAGGTATGGGTACCCTTCATCTGCCAGATGATTTTCATGGCGGTGTTGCTGCCGGTATAGATCAGGTAGGGGTTCTTCCCCCCGGCATCGTCGCAGGCGGCAGCGAGAAGGAGTGCTGAAAGGATGAATGAAAGCAGACACGGCGTATTGTTTGTTGTCATACTGCAAAAAAAACCTGTTCATAAAATCGCTGTCATTGTATAGATGCGCATCGAAACGTATAGTTATTTTTGTTTTCATCTTCTTTTTCCATAATAAGTAAGGATCATGGCCGTAGCCGCTCCTGCCCGGGGTCTCCCGGTACGAATCGTAACATAAAAAACAGTGGACAGGCGGCCCGGAATTGTGATATCATGATTGGTAATGATAAAACCATTCTGTAGTATCGGACGGTACCGGTGAAGGCGTACTTTCATTGAAAGTAAACCGGTTTATTATGAGATACACCGCATGATGTGTGATAAACTTGAAAGCATAACACGCAGATACGTTAATCACGCTAACACGCGTAAAGAATACTCGATCATTTTGTTTTGTCTGCTTTTATTTCTCTGCCTCCCTGTTTTGCCATTAGCCGCCGAACCCGTTACTCTAACGGATGATACGGATGTAATTCATCTGGGCACGCATATTTATATCCTTGAAGACCCGGCCGGCAGCCTTGCGGCAGCAGACGTGATGTCACCGGGATCTATAAGCAAGTTTAAAAAAAGCAAGGCACCGAACCCCAGTTTCGGCTTTACCCCGTCGGTGTACTGGGTACGGGTCCCGCTTGTATCACGTTGTACGGAAAGGAAGAAATGGCTTCTCGAGCTGAACTATCCCCTGATGGATTCAATTGATTTATTTATTGTTGAAAATGAAAAGGTGGTAGTTAATAAAACCTATGGCACGCTATACCCCTTTTATGAAAGGGACATGCACCATAGAAATTTTATTTTTGAGATTCATATTGATCCAGACGCCACCAGGACGCTGTACATGAAATTCCGGAACATGGACCGCATGGAATTTCCGCTGATACTCAGATCTCCTGAAGAATTTTACCGCTATATATATTCAGAGCAGTATATTCTGGGTATATATTACGGGTTCCTGCTGGTAATGTTCCTTTTTAATCTATTGTTTTTTTTATCGGTACGGGACGTTTCGTATCTCTATTACATAATATACATCCTGGCAATGGGGGTGTTCCAGCTCGGGCAAAACGGCTATCTCTACCTGGCGCTCTCCAATCTGCAAGACCCGCCGCCGGTGCATTTCATCTCGCTGACGCAGGCCTTTCTCATTGCTTCGATTTTTCAGTTTTCGCAGTCCTATCTCGATACCAGGCACAATGCCCCGCGCATCCATGCGATAATGCAGGCCCTTAAAATAGCAGGCCTGCTGTCTCTCACCTGCCCGCTGTATCTTGATTATACCACCTGTATTAAAATCGGCGTCGCTCTCGCCATGGTCATGATACCGGTCATCATTATTGCAGGCGCCGTCATCATGCGCCAGGGATACAGGCCTGCCTATTATTATATGGCTGCATGGTCAGTGATGTTCTTTGCGGGCACAGTTTTCCTCCTGCGATCAATTGCGGTGGTGCCTCTTAATACTTTTACGTATTACATACTGCACTTCGGTACGTCCATCGAAGTTGTATTGCTTTCTCTCGGGCTTGGCGACCGCTATAACAGAGTGAAGCAGGAGCGTGACCGCATCTCAAATGAACTCGATATGGCAAAAAGGATCCACGGGGCGCTGCTTCCCGGCAGGGACCCGGTGATCGAGGGGATTGTCAGCCACATTGAATACATACCTGCCGACGAGATGGGCGGCGATCTTTACGATTATCATACGCTGGGCGTAAATAAAATGGGCGTGCTGATGTGTGACGTTTCAGGGCACGGTTTCCCCGCGGCGCTGGTGGCGTCCATGGTGAAAATTGCGTTTTCATTGCAGATACCCCATGCGAATGACCCCGAAAAGGTAATTGATGGCATGAGAATGATACTTGCAAAAGAGCTCAAAAATACCTTTGTAACCGCCTGTTATACTATCATAGATGTCGAAAACAGTCAGCTGGTCACTGCCAATTCCGGCCATCTTCCCATTTTTATTTACAAGAGAAACAGCGGCGATCTTGTGGAACTAAGCACGAAGGGCCCCTGCATCAGCACTCTGCCGGCAAAGTCAACCGGATCGCGCACCTTCCCGCTGTCCGGCAATGACAGGATCATTATTTACACGGACGGGATTACTGAATGTAGAGACAGCAACGGTGAGCTGTATGGCACCGACCAGTTTAAAGAATTTATAACCAGGAATAAAGACCTGAACGCGACACAATTTTCCCGCACACTTATCGCAGACCTCCATAGATGGAAGAGGGGCGGGCCGTCTTTCAGCGATGACATAACCCTCCTTGTCATCGATATCCTGTGAAAATGTCCTTATAAATCAGTCGAAATAAAAAACTGCCGGTACCCTGGAGAAAATAATGGAAACAAAAGAGATAATCTACCGCTGCACGCTCTGCAACAAAACCGCCGAATATACTGAAGGCAAAAAGGCTCCGGTGTGCTGTGGTGAAGAAATGATTGCCGAGCCCCTTCCGCATTGTACTTCGACGTCCCACCCTGAGATGGCACGCAACAGTGATGAAGATGAGCCCTGTAATGACGGCAGAGGCAAAGAGTTCTGAAAAGCGATCAGGATGGAATTTTTACTTTTTAGAATCCATCCCCATTAAAGGCCCAATTACCAGAAGACGATCTGCTCCCCCATGATCAGGCTGAGCGCCGGTCCCGCCAGGAGCCTGTTATACTCGTTGATAATAATGGAACCGGCGTCCTCCGACGGAGACGCATTGAGCCTGAGATACCGCTGTGTCGCGCGGTCATAGGGAGGCCAGTAGGCCTGACCGCTGCCGTTCGGGTCTCCCGTACGCGCGAAGCGGGTCCAGTATGCGCTCACGATGTTTTCCACCGCTGTTTCCCTGTTCAGACGGCCGAAGAGGTCCTCTGTTGCGCCGAATACGTACGGCAATTCGAACATGTGGATGACCGGTATCAGGTTGCTCAGCGGATGATGGTCAAACCGGTACTGGTATACGGGAGCCTTGAGGTACGCGGAGAAAATGTCCAGGTTCGCATCAAGGGGGATATTAAAACCGATATCGGTCGCGATTGGGATGACAAGTTCGCTTTCGTTGTTGCCGATGATGACCGGCACATGGTTAAACTGGTCCGAGGCAATCGCTTCGGCGAAATGCTTCGGGAAGATTGTTCCGTCCACCGCCGGGATATACGGCATGAACCCGTATGGTGGGTGCAGGGCGTATATATTGGACATCGGGGTTATAAGGTCTTCCAGGTCCGCATTGCGGAGGCATGTGCCGATATCGGTCGCGCCGCTGCAACTGGCGGCCTTGATGTACGGCGTTGCATATCCCTCGGCCTGCTCAATCGTGCGGGAGAGGCAGGACTGGCTTTCCATGATGGCCTTATGGAAGAGTCCCTTTGCTGCCGGCATGTTCAAGAGTGCGCATGTGTCCCAGGAGCCTGACGACTCTCCGAATATGGTGACATTGCCATTGTCGCCTCCGAAATTTGCGATAGATCGGTTTACCCACTGCAGCGCCTTGAGCATATCCAGGAACGCGAAATTACCGCTTCCTTCGCCGATGCCGGGATGGGCGAGATGCCCCAGCGGACCAAGGCGATAATTGATGGTGACCAGTACAACGTTATGCCTTGCTGCAAGATAATTCCCCTGATAGATGGGTTCATCGAGCGTGGTTATCTTTTTCAGCTGATCGAAAAAGTAGTTGAGGTCGTTTAAGGCGTTGGCTTCCTCGGCCATGCCAACGAAATCACCAAGGGCCTGGTTGCCGCTCCCGAGGTTGTTGCCCCCTCCATGGAGGAAGAACATGACCGGGTAACGATCTCCCGGCTTCGCGTCACGCGGCGTCCACACATTGAGAAAGAGGCAGTCTTCGTCGCCGCTGACCTGCCCCATGACGAGCTGGGGACACATCGATCCGTATTCAAAGGCCTCATGCTTGCCTTCTTCAAATGGATCGGGGTCCTGAGGCGGCCTGAAGCGAAGGTCGCCAACCGGGGCCTTGGCGTACGGAATGCCCAGATAACGCTGGCATTCATACCCGTTATGTGAATGACGCTGCCCGACGATGGTCCCCTGGGCCGTTTGACGCTCCAGGGTCACGGGAACGCTTTCAGAAATCAAGAAACAGCCAGTGATTAATACAAGCAATAAAGCGTATAAGGCTCCAGCTGCTGCTCGCGCGCAATGAACTGTTCATATAATTAACCCCCTGCCTGATTAATGATTTCCGAAATCCTCAACCTGAGCGATGAAACATCCGGATAAGATGTTCTGCGATGAATCCCACCGGATCGGATTTCACGCCACTCGCTTAAAAACCGTCTGTGCGGTCGTTTTATTATTTATACCAAGAGCAAAGCGGCAAATCTTCTTTAATCATGATTTTAAAATGAAATTTTATTCCTTAATCATGATTAAAGAAACGCCGGTGAGAAAAAGCTGCATGCCGGATACACTGCTTCTCATCCCGGATTCTCTCCCGTTAGTCGGAATTTCTCAATTAATGATCATAGTGAGGAATATGTGGAGCGTATGTTTCAGTGATATTGTTTTTTGTTATTAAGAGGAAGAATGTTCGGGCGGTAATGAGTAGCGTGACCACGGTGGAACCGAAGAGGTGGAAGGATGTCTGGAAATAATCGAAGGCTGTAATAAAGGGTCATGTGCCGGAGGCAGACAGGGCTTCTTTTATCTTTGCCGCGAGTATCTTTCCGCATCTTGAATTTAGGTGGATATTGTCAGTCAAAAATTGCAGACCACGGTTATCAGAGATGGCATCCCAGTCTTTACAAAAAAGATAGTGCTTTAAAATTGCCGTGTACATAAACCAGGGATCATCCGAGTAGGGCAGCGCGACTTTCTTTCTCCTCCTGACAAGTTCGGCGGTAAGTATCTCGTTGAACGGTAGATAGGAAACCTTCATTTCAACCGCTATCTCCTTGATCAATCGTGAATAATCAGCAGCGAGTTTAAACGGCGCGCTTTCAATATCTTCCCCAAGCGGCGGTATGGATATCAACACGACCTTCGCATCTGTTTTTGTCTTAAGGGCATAAACCAGTTGTTTATAATTACCGGCAAACCATTTCTTTGTCGGCTTCTGTGGAAGGTCCCATAATTCATTATAGCGGTTGTATTCCTTGTCAGAAAGCGTTGCCTTCAGGTCATTGGTGCCTATCAATATGAAAACATGCCGGGGTTTCAGCGCTACGACCCTGCCGACAATCTGTAAAAGATTATATGCCAGTCTGCTGTTAATCCCTTCATTGACAAAGGTGAATTCTTTTAATTCCGGGTCCACGGAAAGCATCCCTACATAGTCAAAGCTGACGGCGCCGTGGGTGATGCTGTCGCCGAGACAAACCGTGATTTTTTTATCATTACAGGTGGTCGTCTTTAAGGTTGCATCAACATTATTGGCAGGTACTTTTTTTGCTTGATACACTACATATCCTATAAGCAGACCGCAAACGGCAACACTTACTGAAAGAGCAATCAATACTTTCTTGATCATGGTATTTCCTCTGCATGGTATCATGATTAAATTAAAACTACGACTGCTTGCAACAAAACTATAAATACGGGTGCGATAATTGTAAATTAATTTTCAATGAGGGATGTTGCCATATTTTCAAAAAGCACTATCTTCGGATGGACGGGTTTTATCTGTAATTCTATCAAGGAATGATTTAAGAATTTATGCATGCATAATATAAATGTATGATGTATCTAATTGTCAATGATAATTCAGGGAAATCGGGCAGTGGGAATGGAATGATAGTGCAGGGTGACGCCTGTGGCAGTAATTCTTGTGGACTCACTTGTTCTTTATGGATTTCAAAATAAAAAGGCGCTTCCCGGAGTTCGAAAAGCGCCCATGCTCACACCCTGTTAGACGATTTAGAGCAAAATTTATAACTTGACTTGATTATAACATTACTTTAGGAGATGTCAAATAAAACATCCTGACTTATGCGAAGGTTGTTCCGCTCTCCATTGCGGTAGATGGTAAAAAGTCTTAATGATATAAAAATGGAAAAATTGAGGAGGCTATTCTACCATAGGTTAATTTTTCCTCAAGTCCCAAAAAAATTAAAAAAAAGAAGCACGTTACATGATCGAGAAGCGCCGTTCATGTATGACAGGTTACCATATTTTTTAAAAAGTGCGTAATTTTGAAATAAATATTACAATTCCACATTACTATCAGGGATACAGTTATGAAATATGTTCAGCCGGCATATGGTATATTAATTAGTTGTATGTTATTATTTTTATATTGCGACAATACTAGTGATAGTAAAAAGGAGCAGAGCGATTTTCTCCTGGGATATAACGCGGGGTATACCGCGGGACTTACGGCTTCAAAATCTCCTCTCGAAATATCAAATATTACATTTTCACATTTGCATCCTTGTTTCATGATGGGGGGACCCACTTGCGAAAGCGGAATATGGATCTATGGAGATTCAAACATTATAATAACCATGAGCGGCAGTTTGGATGGTTCCACGGTCGGGACGATTAAGGTTGACGCTATTAGCTTTAAAGCAAGCAATTGTGCATTCACGTTTAGTACAAGCAGCGTAAATAGTGATCAGATCATTGTAAACCCAAATACGGATTTCTTGGAAGATTGCATAAAATATACCGGCATCTCAATCAGCAACTTTAATGATGCCGATGGTCTTAGTGTAAATGTTTCAGACAGCACATTCAGTTTTTCGACTGTTTGTAAGTAATTGAATATTATTGTGACAGATTTCAGACTGAAGGTCGAACAGGAACTATCGGCAATAAGGATATTTAAGAAATTTCAAGATTTTTGAACTAATTTTGATATATCCGAAGAAATAAAAGGAAGCAATGGTAATTGCTGCTTTTTTGCTCCCACGGGAAGACAGTATTCGAACCAGGTTGTCGATGATATCCTGCTGGATTTTATGATCTGGATGGTGGAATAGAAAATATCGAATAATTTAATAATATGTATTTTATCCGCTTCCATCAAATTTTTGCTTTACGTTTATGGTTGTCATATGATAAATAATGTTCAAAAAGAATATATTCAAGGGAACGATAATGACGACCGGCACAATTTTTGAAATTCTCAAGAAAAACAATGAACTATTAAAAAAGCACCATGTGAGCAAAATCGGTCTTTTTGGATCGTATGCCCGTGGCGAAGAAAAAAAGGGCAGCGATATTGACCTGCTTGTTGAATTCGATGAAAAGTCTTTTGGAGTGAATTATAAAGGATATTTTGATACGGTTACATCCCTTTCGGATGAGCTTTCTTCTCTTCTGCATCAAAATGTGGATTTGATAACAGTTGACATGTTGAGTCCGCACATCGCACCGTCTGTCCTCAAAGAGGTCAGGTTCATTGAAAAATTATAAGGCTTATTTGCTGCATATCATTGAGGAAGCTGATTATCTCATGCGCCAGTCCTCAGGCCTTGATTATGCTGTTTTTATAGAAGATGAAAACCTTCGGCGTAGTTTTGTGCGGAGCCTTGAAGTTATAGGGGAGGCTGTTAAAAACCTTCCAGTAGAATTTAAGGAACAATATCCTGATGTGGAATGGAAGAAAATAGCGGGTATGAGAGACATGCTAATCCATAATTATTTTGGGGTGAATTACAAGGTCGTGTGGGACGTGGTGAAAAACCAGGTCCCGGATTTGAGAAAGAAAATCGAATCACTTACTTAAACTATAGCTTACCTACCTTCAGTAAACAAACAAATAAAAAAAAGCGCTTCCCGGAGTTCGAAAAGCGCCCATGCTCCCCCGGGAAGACAGTACTCGAACCAGGTTATCGATGAGGTCCTGCTGGATTTTATGATTTGGATAGGGAAGGTTATTATAAATAATGAAAGTATTATGCTTTTTAAAAAATAAATACTTGACTGACTGATAAGATTATGTATCTTCAAAGAAGATACATAACATATAGGTAACGCCATGAAGGTTAAAATACAAAAATGGGGCCATAGCCTGGCCATGCGAATCCCATCCTCATATGCCAAAGATGCTGGAATAACTAATGGCACAGTAGCGGATATAAAAGTGACCAATGAATCGTTGGTTGTTAAGCCGGTAAAAAAACAATATAAACTTGATGACCTGCTGCGGGGCATTAAGCGTACGAATCTCCATTCAGAGACCGACAGCGGCGCTTCAACCGGTAATGAATCATGGTAAAGTCAAAATCATATATTCCCGGGCGAGGAGACATGGTGTGGCTGGATTTTACACCACAATCAGGGCATGAACAGCGTGGGAGAAGACCGGCAGTGGTGATTTCTCCCAAGACATATAATGCCAAAACAAATCTCGCACTTTTCTGTCCAATAACGTCAAAGGTAAAAGGTTATCCATTTGAAGTTTCTGTTCAATCAAAATCCGAAATCAATGGTGTAATTCTCTCAGACCAGATTAAAAGCCTGGATTGGAAAACTCGCAATGCAGAGTACATTGATTGTTTAGATGGAGAGACGATGGATGAATTGATCGCAAAAGTACGTTCTCTGATAGACTAATCCCTGCCCGATACAGTCATCAAAATCATCACATAATCTAATACAAAGAAAAAAGGCGCTTCCCGGAGTTCGAAAAGCGCCTCATGCTCCCACGGGAAGACAGTACTCGAACCAGGTTGTCGATGATATCCTGCTGGATTTCATGATCTGGATAGTGGATCAGAAAAAATAAAAAAAATTTAACTAATAATAGTTAAAATAGCTGTTTTTTTTCTCAAATAATTTGATTATAATTACTTATAAATATCAAACAACCCTTTTATGAGCCACAGTCAGAGACAGCTATACTCGATCTGGCATCGTAGTGATTATCAACAAATAATATTATATATCTATAACATAATTCATTCTGCCCGCCGGATTACAAAAAAATCACGGGGTCTATCCCGCACCATCTTATGAGCGAAATTGTCCGAAGACATTTTGCATGAATTCGATTTAGCGGTTCACTTTTTCAAAGAACATACAAGAGGTTATGCCTCTTAGCGCATGGATTACTCGCCATGCGACAATACGACAATGCCGGCGCCGACATTGAAAAGAAACCGTTATGATCAGTGGACCTGTCAGGTCATTTCAAAAATGGCCTGTTATTGGCACAGGAGCCTCCTTGTGTGAGTCATTTCAACTCGATCCTTATGTTGGGTCATTCTGACCCGATCCTTATTTATCTTTGTAGCATACTTTAAAACTCATTCTGTTCCCGACTGATAAGGGTTTCTTTAACCATTCAATTATTTTGAATTGGTTTTATTATTAGTAAATCGGGAATAAATATTTGATAAAATTATTTGAAAGTTACTTTCAACAGTATGCAATGCATTAAAAATATACAAGGTCGACTCTTGAAGTGTATCTTGTTTATTTTATCGATCATATATTGATACTGTATCATAAAGACTAATTATGATGGTATATTGGGATTATTAATA
>CAWHAA010000009.1:0-168922 GCA_963827275.1 uncultured Spirochaetota bacterium | reverse complement strand
ACAACGCCCTTTTGTATTGAGGATTAATCTGGATGGTCTTTGAGAAATCCGCGATTGCCGAATCAACATCGCCTAAAGCCAACCGAGCTATCCCCAACGTGTAAAAAGCATCCCAACGCTTGGGGTCAAGCTTGACCGCCCGCTTCAAATCTGCTAAGGCATCATCCGTCTGGCCATACTGCAACGATGCCCGGCCGCGATTAAAATATTCCTGTGCCAGTGCCGAATCAGCGGTGGTATTGATACCTGGCGATTCCTGGCTGGGAAATACATCCTTCTTACCAAACTCACCTTTAATCGGCCAATTTGCCGGCCACATCTGCTTAGGCGTAAAACTCCTGACAAAACTGCTCAACACATCAAAACCAAACAACTGCTCCAACTCTTCGCGCGCCGCCTCTCTGGACGGATCAATCTTTATAGCCTTGATAAAACCGACTATTGCTTGATCAAAAAGACCCAGGTCTTTAAACAAAGATGCCCGGTAATAATAAGCCCGAGAAAGATTCGAGTCGAGCGCGATAGCTTGATCAAAGTCGTCCAACGCCTCCCGCGTTAAGCCGAATTTTGAAGCTATGGCGCCGCGATCAGAGTAATCCCCGGCGCGAGACAATCTTTTTTTAGTTGCCTTAGCGAAATCAGCCAACAGATGACTTTTAACGCTATCCCGGGAACTGCCGACATCCCAAAGAACGCTAAATGCCAAATAGTCAGACGGATCAAGAGCGATAACCCGCTTAAAATCAGCAATCGCGCTGTCTTCTTTTTCTTGCCGGCCTAAATCATCAACCGACGACGCACAACAAGCCGCATGCCAGCTTTATCTGCCAGGTATTTGACGAACTCGGTCTTGCCCGTGCCGGGCGGCCCCCAGAAGAGCAGGTTCAGATTCGCATCATGCGTTTCGGATGAGTCTTTCCACATGTCCGCAAAACCGGAAACCGAGGCAATAACCCGGTCCGGCGGCGTATCCGTGTTGAGCGAAGCAACGTCATACCTGTCGGTCAGGTCATGGAGCTTCTTTCGCTTACGGAAATCGCGGTGGATCATCTCCTGGTGTCGCTCCAGAAGACGGCGCAGGCAGGCCGTGACAGCCTCCGCGGACTTCTTTTTCCCGTGGAACATCATCTCCGTGGCCTTCAGCGCGGATGCGATGCTCCCCGCGTTGACCCTGAACTCGAGCGAGAGCTTGCGTACAAGACCGGGACTGATATATTTTCGCAGGGGATGCTTCGCAAGTATGGCATTCCAGATGTTCTCCCGCTCCCTGCTGGTATAGCGAGTTAAAATGGAGGCTGTAGGAAAATCGGCGTAGCGTCGACTCTTCCATGTTCGTGACCGATTGGAAATCCAGACCATCTGCGACATGCTCCGGTCAAGGAAATCGTTGAGGATACCCTTCTCGACAGTGTCGGCGACGAGGCTGAAACGGTCTCCCGGTATTCAGGATATAATCTGCCTCGTCCACGATGATAATCCCCTGGTCGGCGGACACGGAATTACCCGCAACATTCAATATCAGCAGGGGATCATCGCTTCCCCTGCCCTGCTTCCTGGTCCCGGACTCAGGCCGGTGGTTGAGAAAATAGACCTTCTTGCCGGTCAGGGCCGCAACCGAGCGCGCGAACTCCGTCTTGCCGGTACCTGCGGTGCCGTGTAGGAGTATGTTGACCGGGCTACCCGCGGACAGGATGTCACGGATAATTCCCACGTTCTCTTTATCGATGCCATACGAGTCAATATCAAAAACCTTTCCTCCTGTCCAGGCGGATACACTTCTCTATAAGCGTATAGTCTGAGGAGCCTGAAAGAAAATCCGAGATATTATCGTTTAGCATGAAATATTCCGGGCGAAGCGTGTCCATGGCTCTCAATAATACCTGTCTTAAAAAGACGGCCATTCGATCCCAGACGCTCATGCACAGTACGCATCGGTAGACCTGTCGCAATTGATGCCAGTCTCAGATAACTGCTATATGTCATTTCAGACTGAATTTCTTTCAGGTACTCCACGTTGATCGCATAGGTGCAGCACAAGAAGATAAGGAGGGAAATATCCCGATCATCGAGACCAAAGGTCTTTTTCAATTCTTCTGAACGCTTCTCCAATCCATCCCCTGCCCTCCGGTCATGTGAAACCAGGGCCACGCGGAGCCACGAGGTAAGAACATGGACAACAGCGCGTTCATTCATTACAGTAGTACCGTCAAGGATATCTTCGACTATATCGTCATCTATATTCCCTGGACGGCTCAGGCCGGATATTACCCTCCTGAAATTACCTGTTCCCTCAACATTATCTCCCGATTTTTTCGTGTCTGTATAAAAAGATTTGACCATGCTGCGACGCTCTTTCAAAGTCATACAAGAAAGAACATACCCTAGCATCTGTTCTACGAGACCATAGGACCGCAATATCCGTATAGAATAACCAGCCATGTGTCGATTAAATGGAAAATCAGTATCAATAAAATTACATTCGGAGCAAGAGCCCCGCCTGTTCAAACGCGGCGATTTTTTCATCATATAATCCTCTTAAATATTTTATGCTGGACAATGCACCTGGATCGCCTATTCATTATGAGTATAATATACAGAATCTACACTTGCCACCTGTACGAGGGATGTACACCTTTGTACATATTTGGAGTATAACATGGAACGAAAAACTCTTCTCCTGCCAGATCCCAAAACACCCATGGGAATACTCAGACGCTACCTGCACATTCTCGCACTTTTGCAGGGAAACAAGGATCCAGTCGAATGGAACGGTACATCACTGGCTTCCATGCTCAACATAGAGGAGCGAGAGGCACCCACGGACAAAACAATCAGGGAGTACATCAAAAAACATCTTAAGAAAGAATTGGGACTCCGGGTTGATGTTCGCAAAGGCGGTCGTAAAATCGAACTGGCCGAGCCTATTTCAGATGAGATGACACTCCGCATTGCATCGCTATATTCATCCTTCGTGGTCCACGATTCAACACGTGAGCTTATATTAAAGAACTTCATCAGGAAGCACCCGATCGACTGCCTCTGGATGCTGGCACGTATCTATTTTGCCTGTCTCGAGAAACGACAAATCAAGTTCAATTATACCACCAACACCGGCGCGCGCATAAAGGAGCTCATCCTCAATCCGCACTTCATGATATTTCGCGGCAACAACCTCTACCTGCACGGCCGGAGGCCGGGATTCCCCGAAGTCCGGCAGTTTATCGTCAACAGGATCGAGAACCTGGTGGTCACAGACCAGTTCTTCGATGATGAAATCCGCGATCCGGCCGAGGTGTACAAAGAATCGCTCGGCTCATTCATCGGCGAGACATACCATGTGAAGATTCGCTTCACAGAGGCGGTGCTACAGCCCATCGAGCAGACCATCTCCATCCTTGAACCGGAGATCAAGGAGCTGGGGGATGGCAGGTACGAGGCGACCTTTACCGTGGCTGACGACATTTACCTGTGCAAGCAGCTTTTTTTCTATGGGAAAGAGGTCGAGATTCTTGAGCCGAAGGAATTGCGGGATGCCATGAAGGAGATGCTAGAAGAGAGTCTGGCGGTGTATCAATGACTATAATTTGCAATCATTATGCAAAAAAGTATACCCAAGTTTTTTTATATACAGCAGACTAAACAAGACCACCTTGTTAAATTAAATAATATACCTTTGATAAATGCTACTTCAGCAATTAAAAAGACTGAAGCTCATTATTTTATTGAATAATACTATTTCCAGGAGTAATACATGAACGATAAAGAAATAGAAAGAAAGGCAAAAGAACTATGCAAAAAAACATTAAAAAGAAAACTAGAGATATTTTTTTACCATACTTTAATTCACGGGATCAATAACGATACAACTAGAAAAGATGTATCAACAATAACCTATGATGATTTTATAAATTTTAATTTAGATAATAACAAAGAAAATGAGTATACTTACTCATGGCAACTTAAATCCGATAAAGATGCAGAAGATAATATTGATAAAATTGATGAGATCTTCAATAAACATTTCGGTGAAACATTTAATACTATAATCAAAGAATATTTCAAAAATGATTTTAACAATTCAAATATTAAAGAAGATATTAAGAGGCTTTATGATCAAAGTATAAAGGCCGATGGTTCACCTCAATGTCATTATTGTGGTATAACAAAAAATAATATTGATAAGATTATAGAAACAACAAAAGGTGATTTCAATAATCCGCAACGCTTTTATACCAAACGATTTTACAATCGAGGTCATTCAATAGAGATTGATCAGAAAGAACCCAATAAAGGATACGAGTCTGGGAACATGGTACTATGTTGTTACTGGTGCAATAACGCAAAAAGTGACGAATTCACATATAAAGAATTTAAAAATAACATAGCGCCAATGATTCGGAAGATTTGGTTAGAACGTTTTAAGTACATCAATATCCCCGAACCACCACCACTATCAATTTTGTAAATACAATTGGAAACACAATATGTCTGATAACGATGAAACATTGCAACTACAAATTATTGATTGTATCCAGCCGTTAAAAGCCACTCGCCGCTTTGAAGATGAGTAAACATTTGTCCTTTTCCCGGACCCATCTTACAGGCATATTTAATAAAGCATCTGGAGCAGATGCAACCCCATGCATTCTTTTCACTATCAAGGCATGCGTCCAGCATAAGCCGTTTATTATTGAACGAAGCTCCGCAAAGATCGCATGAATGGGAGGGACCGGCGAAAAAGATCTCTTCTTCTTGTAGAAGATTCTCATGCACTACAAGCTGATGCTCGAATTCATCCTGGGGCTCGCAAAAAGTTATATATGCTTTCATCATACCATCAATTCTCCTTGAATAACCATCTTAATAAATAGTATAGAATGTACCATGACAAATAGTGTCACATCGTAATAATTTTTCAGTGTAAAAATAATTAGAATCTGGTTCCCCTGCCAGTATACACGGGAACCAGATTCTTGAGGCAAATAGAATTGTTTGGGCCGAATGATCAGTGTCGTTCCTCAGGCTTCTTCTCTTCTGACCCATTCTCTTCTGCTTTAACCTTTTCATCCAATAATGCTTGAATATCGACCCCTTTAAGTCGTCCATATTCATACAATACCTTGAAAAACTTAATGACGTTCTCCTTGTCATTTCTGAGATTTTCAATAGCCTTATCAATAATATGAACCTGCTGCTGGGATTCATCATTGATCTCACGATGATCGACCTGGCGGAAAAGATATTCATTTGTCTTATCTGTGATAGCTAACGCCTTAAACTCCCCAGACTGACATTGCTCTAGCGAATTCATCAACATGACCAGCGACTTTGGATCCTCACAGTTATCCATCATTCCAATGGTTTTATGGGATGCTTCGATATAGTATTTAACATATCTTTCTCGTGATCTGACTTGATGTTCGACAAGACAATTCATATAGACATCCTTTGCCTTTAAAAAGACTCTGCTTCAAACTGCCTTCTTTTCTTCCTCCCACTTCCCACGTTTCCTTCTGGTGCGCAAGGTCTCGATGGAGATCCCATACTTTCTTGAAATGTAGTCCAGGGGCAGACCCATGACATAGTATGATTTAATCATACTCCAGTTAAGTCTTTTACTTTTAGCTTTCTTCACAATCTTTTTCATATAAATTCTCCTCACGTAATATTTAAATTATGAACCTGTCAAAAGTGGCGGATTCATTTAAATATTAGTAAGTGGCGAAATAAATAATTCAGATTATTTTTACATATGAAGCGATGACAGATGAAGAACAAGTCACATAAAAAATAATTTGTGAAACACTACTGCGTGCAAGATGAAAAAATCAAAAAAGGATTATGTCACATTAGTTTTTATTTGTATATTCTATTTTGTATTATGTTGGCAATATAATTTGATGGTTCAAAATGGTTCATTTCGGTTCATATCTCATCTCACCTATCGCAGGTTTGTTAACAAGTTCGAAAATCGTTCTTGAATACTAATAATTATAATCATTCAAAGAAAGCTATCAACCCGGATATTTTCATATCTTGTTTAGCGACATCATAACACGCCGAAACCCACACCAGCCTATTCCGTTCTTCATCAAAACGCTTTAAATTGAGGAATTTTAGATGGCAATTGAGCTGTATTCCCGTTGCACCAGCCTGTTTGGGCAGCTCGTGGGAAGGTGAAAAAGTTCGACCCGTGTCGTTTTTGGCCCGCAGCCGTTTACACAGCCCAAACCATTTGGTTCGGGCTGTGTTGTTTTCAGCCTATGCGTTATGAACAAGTGTCATTTCTCATGCAGAATCTTATAAATACTCTCTGAATGTTCTTTCGCTATCTCCAGGATCTCCTTCCTCCATTTAACCGGAAGACTCCTATAAATATCCTGCATCTTTACAATCTGATCGTCGCGAGTTAACAGATATTCACCCAGACCTGTGGCTGTTTCCAGGTCCTTAACCCTTTTCTCTTTCTTACTTCTTCTGCCGCTCACCTGTATCTTATGCAAGACAAAGGCAGATGGCTCCGGCACTTTTACCGGATAATTTTCAAACGGAATTATTATGGTGTATTCTTGCAATAGATCCACATATCGCAGGCCCTGAGCGCGCACATTGATTTCCTTGATGATATGCGGACCGTCTTTGCCCCTGCCCTTCTCCGGAATAATAAACTCCACCTCAAGGTCAGGATGAACGAATTTTGAATTGCCGCTGAGATGGGAAAATTCTTCAACGAAATCGAGTTCCTCAAGTATCCTTGTAATATCAACTTTATGTTTGATCTTCGGAGGATTGGGCACAAGGAAATCCAGATCTACAGTTCTAACCGCCGGCATGGTATCGGCATCTTTAAATACATTGCGATACAAATAAAGGCACCAGCTGCCGATGAGAATAATATCCGTTAAAACACCGGTTTCACCAAGTTTGATTATGACTTTATGAAACAGCTCAAATCTTTTTTCCACGCAAAGACCTCTCTATCTCGGTGATCTGCTCATTGGTGGTCTTCAGTAACGATTCCAATTTCTTTCGCTTTGTGATCTTCTCTTTCAGCTTTTTAACATCATCAGAATCGGCCGGTCCTATATAATCGGTTTTTACTTTATTCATTGCTGCGGTATGCCCTGTAGGCATATTCATTGCCCTTCCTGGATTTTATTGACAATGATCCTGAAGGCAGTTTTGCTATATCATGGATATAACGTCCATTAAGCCTCTTCAGCCTTGCAAGTTCTTCTTTAAGAACTTCTTTTATCGTACTCATGGCGATAACCCTTTATTGCCCAACATTATCCAATAATATACATATTGTTGGGCAACCAGTCAAGCAGGATTTGCCCAACAAATCTGAATTTCTCCAATATTGTTGGGCAACCCTCGTTGATATTGTATGATATTGGAAATTCATTCAAAAAAAGCAATCAATCCAGAAATTGATACATTATTCCTATTGGTCTCATAACACGCCGAAATCCACACCAGCCTGTTCCGTTCTTCATCAAAACGCTTTAAATTGAGGAATTTTAGATGGCAATTGAGCTGTATTCCCGTTGCACCAGCCTGTTTTGGCAGCTCGTGGGACGCTGAAAAAGTTCGACCCGTGTCGTTTTTGGCCCGCAACCGCTTACACAGCCCAAACCACTTGGTTCGGGCTGTGTTGTTTTATATGCAGGCATTTGCCGACGGCTATGTTATTTATAATATGTGACTTCTATTTTAATCTAGTGCATACAAGTTTTTCAAATTGAGAAACCGATAATATTGTCGTATTTAAAAGTCTCCGTGCTCCGATAAAATCCTTATCGCCGGTTATCAAATAATCAGCATCCGAATCGATCGAACATTCCAGAAACGAAGCATCTTTTTGATCGCGTGGAAACTTAATTTTTATTGAAGTTTCAATGCGCTTCGTGGCACCATCAATGAGAGAAAACCAATGCTTTAAAATATTGTACGGGGAGATTGAATTTAGGACGTGAAAGTACATTCTTGTACTCTTTGATTATCTTGCGAGTTACCACCCATTCTATATCAGGATGTTCAACAATGAAGAGTATAACTTTTTCCGGTGTTTTATCCTTGATAATGGCGGAGACCAATACATTTGTATCTATGACCACCTTCATATTCCGGATCTGTAATCCTGTATTTCCTTAATAATGTCCGCTTCAGATATTTTTTTTATTACTGGAAGCTTTTGGGTTTCCTTAAACAGTGACTTCATTTCCTTGGCAAGAGCGCTCCTCTTTTCATCTGCGAAAACAATCACCTCTAATTTTTCTCCTTTTTTAAAAGGAAGACCGGACAGCGTTATTCTGCCGGAGCTCTTCATTATTACCGATTTTTTTATTGCTTTCACGATGCTATCACCTCTTGCATATTCCTGGTTTATTTTTTACTTTGTTTATAATTTTGTAAATCGATTTTTGTTTATATAATATACCCGACCATCAATTATGGCAACTATTTTCCATTTCCTCTCATGTCGCTGGTTTGAAATATAGTTCTTGTATACTCGCAAATTTTTATTATGACTGTATTCTTATCATTCAAAAAAAGCATTCAATCTAGAAACTGGTAAATTATTCCTATTAACCTCATAATACGCCGACAACCCACACCAGCCTGTTCCGTTCTTCATCAAAACGCTTTAAATTGAGGAATTTTAGATGGCAATTGAGCTGTATTCCCGTTGCACCAGCCTGTTTCGGCAGCTCGTGGGATGCGGAAAAAGTTCGACCCGTGTCGTTTTTGGCCCGCAGCCGCTTACACAGCCCTAACCGTCAGGTTCGGGCTGTTCTGTTTATAGCCACCGGCTCAAATAGCATTACATCAAAGCCTCCTTTTTATGCCCGTTAATATAACCCCGATAAATAAAATACTTGTCATATGTCATATGACTCATTACATTGTAATAATGATACGGCATTTCAAGCATAAATGGCTGGAGGAATTCTGGAACAACGGCCGCAACAAAAAGGTGCCGTCTGAAATTGCCGATCGCCTTATTCAAGGAAGCTCGACATGCTTAACAGGGCATACGACCTGATTGACCTTAGTGCGCCACCATCGAACAGGCTTCATCCCCTTTCTGGCGACCGGCAGGGACAGTGGGCCATATCGATAAACGGACCATGGCGCCTCTGTTTTGAATTCAGGGAACACGATGCCTATAATGTCGAGCTCGTTCAATATCATTGAGCAAAGGAGCACAACTATGTTACCAAAGAATAGAAGACCCACACCTCCGGGAGAAATCCTGAAATATGAATTCATAGAGCCGCTCGGACTTACCCAGCAGCAGCTGGCGGAGCGTCTCGGCATAACCAGGGTCCGGGTCAATGAGATCATCTCCGGGAAACGCGCCATCACTCCGGACACCGCGATACGCCTTT
Source organism: uncultured Spirochaetota bacterium (assembly GCA_963827275.1). Classification (GTDB taxonomy): domain Bacteria; phylum Spirochaetota; class UBA4802; order UBA4802; family UBA5550; genus RBG-16-49-21. Next base: position 159,527 of record CAWHAA010000009.1, on the reverse strand, counting down.
CCCGGCTCTTCCACACAACAGTTGAATTCTGGATGGGACTCCAGACCGATGTTCAGCTGTGGGACGCGATGAAGGCCAGGGAGAGCGAATATCGTAAAATCATACCGTTGAAAACAGGCAAGGCTGATCGGGTAATAAGCAACGAAAAAGATTAAATTGACAACATGTCGGGCAACTGGTCCATACATTTGCCCGACTTTCAAATCATTCAAAAAAGGCATTCAATCCAGAAATTGATACAGTATTCCTTTTGACCTCATACCACGCCGAAACCCACAACAGCTTGTTCCGTTCTTCATCAAAACGCTTTAAATCGAGGAATTTTAGATGGCAATTGAGCTGCAGGATCAGTTCTAACATAATTTTATCTATAACTGAATTGATGTTTTTCACGACTTCATCATTGTCAAATCGCAATCTTTTTATCCCAAGACTCTTCATAAATTCATCACGATACTCATCATAGTCTTATCTTTCATTATGAATATCGCCATCCAATTCAATCGCCAGAAGCTTTTCATCAGAGTAAAAATCAAGGATGTAGCGATATATCGGATGCTGGCATCTGTATGTATATCCTTCAAGCTGTTTTCTCTTCAACCTCTCCCATAATAAATGTTCACTGGCGGTTAGATTATTCCTCATGTCTCTTGCCAGCTGCACAACATAGTCAGGCGTTTTAATACCTTTATTCATATTACCCTACAAAAAGTTTCTTCATTCGTGCCCCCTTCGGGGGACAGGGGGGAGTTCGGCGGCCGGGAGGGTGTCAGAGTAAAATTTTTTCCCAAATCAATCCTCATGTCGTCTAAGAGTATGTTGAAGGCCAGGAAAAGGCGATCTTCACGTTATCAAATGGGAGTTTTCGGTCCGTTTGATGGAGAATGAGGGTTAAAGGGTCTTATAAATTAAATTTTTCAGGGAGGGTCTGTTCATGAAAAAAAACAGAATACTCATTTACCTTTCAGCCGTTATCATGGCGGGCGCGCTCGCCGGTTGTGAGAACAACATATACAGCGACGAGGAAGCCACGAACATGGCATTATTGATGGCGAGCATGAGCCAGAACGCCGCGGCAATGGCTTCGGAAGCCCAGGTCGTCCAGTCGTCGCTGCTCGGCATAGGCGGCAGGGCCGTGGTACAGGGAGAGATTGAGGAACCGCTGGCGCCGGGCGCCATACTGTTTAACCCCTACCGGGGCGTATGGCGCGGTCCGGACCTGGAAGGATGGTGGACCAACCACTATGTCGATGTGCACGGGTTCAGCATGACACTGAAGATCCGCAGGGATGTGCCGGCGAACGCGTTTGAGTATCAGCTGACCATCACCTATAAAGACATGGTGACCGACTTTTCGTACCAGGACCACCTGTATATCGCCATGGACGAAAACGGGCTGGTAAGCGGCTACTATTATATGAATGAAAAGAACAGCGAGTTCAATGTCCCGGTGCAGGAGGTCGACTGGAAATTCGATTTCTCGGACTGGAGCCCCGCAACGGGAGCCGGAACGTTTAACTTTGAATGGGATGTCGATGTCTTCAGCGGCACGGTGGTGGATTATCATCAGTCACTGGACATTGTCGCAACGGCGGTCGGACCGACCACGCTTCAATCGAACGTGACCGTGTATGCTGCAAACGGGATAACGGTGCTGGATACGTTCGCTTTTGAATTGCCGATCGTATCCGTGAACATATCCCCGATTCTCTTTAACAATTGATGCGCATAAACCGCATTGTATCCTGCCTTAATCAACGGCCGGTTTGCAGTGAGCAGACCGGCCGTTTCTTTCTCATGCCAGTCGATTTCAATAAGAACGCGCCCCGGGTTTTGGGACGCACTCTAAAGAATAATTTTCCCATTACGCCCGCAGCGTCGTCTAATAGTATATACGGGGCCGTTTGCCCCGCCGGTCATCGCCACCACGACCGGATCTGAATGCCAGTGGGGGTACAACCGATATGTCGCTGATACTGATTAATACGGATCACGCGAAGGGAAGCGCCCCGTTTTCGATGTGGGCCGACGCAGAGGCGAAAACGCGGCAAAACAGTCTCCGGCTCTGCTGCGATTCCGGCAACGCGGCGCCCGGGCATACGCCCGCCAGGAGGAAAAAGCGCGGCGCGGGGACCCGGTACCTGGAACGGAGTATGCTGACGCTGGCCAGCAGCACTATTATGCTGGTGCTGATTATCGGCCACGCAATGAAACAGCTCATCCGGATTGCCAGGGTTCCGGCCGGCAGGCAGAGACGGCATCCGTCGAACACCATAAACACTACCATACGCCAGGGTCGCGGCAATGCAAACCTGTACCTGTGCAAATCATAACAGCCCGGGACGCGCGTCCCTCGCCCGCGCTAAAAAACGCCAGCATCGGAGCCATCCGGCAGCCGTGTCATGGTCCCACCGCAAATTATATCTTGACAGGGGGCCTGTAATTTTCAAGAGTGCGATACTATCATTCATTAGCAATTCATCAGTATTTACCAGGCCATGCGACAGAACCCTTCCCATACAGATCCCGGGTCCCTTGACAGCCCGGAAGAGATCGGATCACTCTCTGACACCGAGGTCCTTGACCGCATATACCGCGCCTATGGCGAATACATCTATACAATCGTTCGGACCAAAATGGAATCAGCAGGTTTTTCCGAAGACGACACGAACGATTGCTACGGGTATGTCATTATGAAGCTCGCGGAGAACAACTGCAAAAAGGTGCGCCAGTTCAGGGGAGGGTCTTCCTTCAAGACATACCTGACGGTACTGTGCGGCAACGCGACCATCGACTACCTGCGTTCCGAGATACGAAAGAAGCGTTTGACCACCACAATCGACGACACGGACAGGCTCCGGGGCCTTTCCTCCGAGGATTTGGGGCCGGACCTGTTCGCCGGCGATCCTGCGCTCCAGCTCATACGGAACGAAGAGGAGGCGCTCGTCGCCCAGGCGGCGGACATGATTTCCCGGGAGGTCGGCAGGCTGGACGTCCTGGACCATTGCATCTTCCGGCTCAGGATCGAGGACGGCAGGAGCTTCCGCGAGATCGACAAAACCCTCGGCATCGATAATTCAAAGTACCTGTTCTCAAAAATCCTTAATACAATCAGGAGCTCTATCGACACCCCGGTCCGCAGGAACATTGAAGAGCTGCTGGAGGAGACGCGCCATGGGAATTGACAGCTATATTAACGCGCTCCTCGACAGAAAACGGAAACCGGCCGGGGCCGGCGGACCGGTTGACCGGATCGCGGTCAGGGCCCTCGCCCGGCGCGCGGACCAGGCCAGGGCGGCGGACGCGGTCCGGGGCCGCACCGCACGCTGTCTCACGGACAATGAGATGGCCGCCTTTATCGAGCTGAAAAAAGACTCCCGGGGATATGATCGCGCCCTCCGCCATATGGCCGAATGCGCGACGTGCCGCGCCAGGGCGGCCGAACTGACCGCGCTTCTCCTGCCGGACAGGGCGGCAGAAAAATCACGGCCCCCGTCGGACGTGATCGCCCGGGCCTTTGACGAAGCGCGGGCCCTGACAGCAGGGCGGAAGCCCGCGCCAGGCAGGCGCATGCTCTTCCCGCTCGCCGCAGCGGCTGCCGCCGCCATCGTCCTTTCCGGCCTCCTCTACCAGGCGCTCAAACCGCACCCCGGCGCCGCGTACATAACGTTCTTCGCGGGCAGCATCACAGTGGTCCACAACGGGAAGCCTGCCGCCCCCGCCGTCAAACTCGCGCTCAATGACGCGGACACCATTACAACAGGGGCGAATTCGCTTGTCACGGTGCAGGTCGATGAAACGATCGTCATCAAGATCGCCGAGAATTCCGCGGTCACCATGACGTCGGTCCTGGACAGGACAAAACGCGAGCTTTTCATCGGCAGGGGAACAATCCTTTCGAAGGTGGAAAAGCTTGCCGGGGACGCCTCATATACGATCGCGACGCCCACCATTGTAGCCGCGGTGAAGGGCACCGAGTTCAGCGTGAGGTATACGCCGGGGAGCGCGGTCCTGGCGGTGCGCAGGGGCGCTGTCGGCGCCACGGCGGCCGGGGAAGGAAAAGAGACCCTGGTGCGCGCCGGCACGACTGCGGTCTTTACCGGCAGTGAAAAGAGAAGAAAGATAAGCGACGCGGAAACCCGCGCGCTTGGCGCTGTCTCAAAAATTCCCATCGTACAAGGCATAGGAACCAGAAGCGAAGCGGAACTGCTTGACCTCCTTGAGCCTCACATGGGCGCCATGACAAAGCCCGGGACGACGCTGGAACAGATGAAGGCGCGGTACGGCCACATCCATACCGTGAGCCTGTATAACGGCAAGGTGATAGAGGGCATTATTCTCCACAGGGGAAAAAATTATAGTATACTAACCCCGAAGGGTACAATAAGTGTCCCTGAACGACAGATCCGCGCCACACGGGCGCGATACGTTCGAAATTCTTCAAAGTGACAAATTATTACAGCTGATTATTGCCAGTTATGGAAATTGTGAAGGGTGCGATGCCTCGCTATGCTTTACTAGTGGCTCTGTTTATTGTGCTGGCCCCGTGCGGGCAATTATCCGCCGAGCATGTCTTCCTCAAAGACGGCTCAATCGTCAAATGCAAAATAGTGGACGAGACCCCCGAAGCATACACCGTGCGCCTGGAAGGCGGCGGGGAAAAAATTTTCTTCAGAAAAAACATCATGCGCGTTCTCTATACAAAATTATACCTCGGCAGGGTGTATATTTATAAGACCGACGGCACGATTCTCGAGGGCCACGTAGTGGAGGAAGACCAGGAAAATTACACGGTACGCGCGGACATCAGAAAGCCCAAAGAGTTCACGATCAGGCGTACCGACGTGTCATACATCGCACGGGAAAAATCCGCCGGTCCAGGGGGAAGAGTCCCGCACGAGGGGGCATACGGCATACCGCTCCGCGGCAACGGCTTCCTGCCCCACACCGGGCTCACGCGATACCTGGTCATTACAGCAGGCGCGGGCGTCCTCATCCCGGTGGGTAAATTAGCGCGCATCTACGATTGCGGCGCGGGCGTCACTGTCCGCGTCTCTATTGACAATTGTTTTTACCCCGGCATCGGCCTGGGCATCGAGTCCGGATACGCCTGGCTGCACGGGAGCACGAACAAATCGCGGTACGCGGACATCGTTCCGTTCATGGCAGGCATGACCTATCGATTTACGGTGCGGGACAATTTCGTGATTGAGCCGAGGGTCCGTCTGGGAGGGAGCTACCATGCGGTGAAAAGGGCCGGGCCGGCAGCGCTCTACTTCAAGCCCCGCTATACGACAGAACGCGGCGTCGAGTTCATGTTCGCGTTCGGGGCCGGCGTTTCCTATCGCATCAACAGCCTCGTGTTCGCGGGCATGGAAGCGGACTATGCCGGGATCGCGGAAACAACGGGGGTGATGAGCCTCATCTCGATATACTTCGCCGCTGGCGTCAGATTGTGACAGGAGACCGTTTTTACAGGGCATATCTCATGAAACAGGCAATCAGAATCATACTGCTGGCCTTTGCCGCGCTGGGATGCGGCGATATCTATACGGATGTAATCGACCGGCAGATCGTCCCGGTAGCCCCGTCCCTCTTCCCGTCCACGACCGCCCGCCGCGTGTACGGACAGATGGGCAGCTTCGCCACGAATTACATAAACAACGGCAATCTCCTCCCGGGAACAAACAGCCTGTTCCTGCCCTGTGACACGGCGGTCAGCGCTGACGGGGTGTATATCGTTGACAGGTCCAACAACCGCGTCCTGTTTTACGAGGGCGGCAGCACGTCCGCGTCGCGCGTGTACGGGCAGTCTGGCAGCTTCACTTCAATGCTGGCCAATAACGGCGGCATCAGCGCGAACAGCCTGAATTCGCCTGCCGGGGTCGCTGTCAGCGCGGGCGGCGTCTATATCGCTGACGCGGACAACAACCGCGTCCTGTATTATGCCGGCACGAGCACGACCGCCTCGCGCGTGTACGGACAGGCAGGCGGCTTCACCACGAACGACGAGAACAACGGCGGTCTCGGCGCTGCCAGCCTGAGCGGGCCCGTCGGCGTCGCTGTTGACGCGGGCGGCGTCTATATCGCCGACGCGGACAACAACCGCGTGTTGTACTATGCCGGCACGAGCACGACCGCCTCGCGCGTGTACGGACAGGCAGGCGGCTACACCACGAACGGCGAGAACAACGGCGGGGTCAGCGCCGACAGCCTGAGCCATCCCAACTCAATCGCCGTTGCCGCGGACGGCATTTACATCTCGGATTACGGAAACCATCGCGTGCTCTTCTATTCCGGCGCCGGCACGACCGCGTCGCGCGTGTACGGCCAGTTCGGCAGCTTCCTGGCGAGCACACCCAACAACGGCGGGATCAGCGCGGACAGCCTGAACCGGCCCAGCGGGCTGGCGCTTGCCGCAAACGGCCTCTATATCTCCGATTTCGCCAACAACCGCGTGCTCTTCTATCCGGGCGCCGGCACGACTGCAGCGCGCGTGTACGGTCAATCCGGCGATTTTACCACGAATTACCTCAACAACGGCACGCCGCTGTTTCCGAGCGCCACAAGCCTCAGCGGACCGATGGGGCTGGCGGTCGATTCAAGCGGGCTCTATATCGTTGACGCCGGGAACAACCGCGTGCTCTGGTACTGATATACCATACACCGGTGACCGTTCCACGACGGCACCCCGTGAAGCCTGCGGCCGGGCGCGGCCATGCAGGGAATTGGCAGGCGCGCTGACAGGTAAATATAAAATATATAGAATATCTTCGAATGTATAGTTCTCTCTCCCCGGCGGCCTGTTCCAATCCCTGAAACAACATTAATACCGGCCATTTCCTGATATATCACATTGGTGCAAGATATACAACGCATAGTGTGCTACCATGGCGCCTCTATTTTAAATTTTAATATCTGATATTGCGCCATACGTTCGCATTGCAATTCATTACAGCCCTGGAGCACACACCATGAAAAGACAACGCACTCTTTTTATTATTGCCGCTGTCATGCTGGCATTCTCGCTTGCATGCAACAACCCTAACACGACCAAGCCTCAGGAAGATTCCGGTTCCACGATGTCGACATTATTGCTCATGTCGTATGTTGATCGCCTCGTCGAGGTCATTTTCGGCGCCGGCACCGCGCCCGTCCTGAACAACCTGGTGATCACGGGTTCAGGATCGAATTCAATCACGATCGCGCGGCCGACCCTCTCGACCGCCGGCGATCCCGAGCCCACGCTGCACGCGTATATCGGGCTCAGCAATTCCGTGTGGGTCATCGGCTCGTTTATCTACGACACCCTGCAGGGCCCGGTCGACGTATCCATGTCCGGATGTGAATTCAAGGGGCTCACCGAGGGAACGACCTACACGATACTCGTCGAGGCGCATAACACCGCCGGGTACTCGATACGGCAGATCATGCAGCGCACGAGCGAGATAGCGCCGGTAATGAACAGCCTGTCGATATCATATTCCGACGCGTATTCGATAACCGTCGCGCAGCCGACCTTCTCCACGGCCGGCAAGCCGGCGCCCGCGGTACAGGCGTACATCGGGCTCAGCGACACCATCTCGGTGTCGGGTTCAACGGTGAGCGGCGCGCTCCAGGGCCCGCTGGACGTGTCCGCGTACGACGGCTCTTTCTGGGGCCTGACGCCCAATAACACCTACAAGATAATTGTCGTGGCGGAAAATAACGCCGGGTATTCGGTGCAGCAGATCATCCAGGGCACGGCGGGCATAGCGCCGCTCTTAAACAGCCTCTCCGTAACCGGCTTCGATACGGGTTCGATAAGCATCGCGCAGCCGACCTTCTCCACCGCCGGCAACCCCGCGCCGACGGTAGAGGCGTACATCGGGCGTAACGGCTCCATGTCGGTGTTCGGCCAGACGGTGAACGGCGCGCTCCAGGGCCCGATCGACGTGTCCACGGGCGGCTACCAGTTCAGCGGCCTGGACGTGGGGACATCGTACATGGTCGTTGTCGTCGCGAAAAACAGCATCGGGTATTCAACGCGCCAGATAGCCCAGAGCACGGAGGGCGCGCCGGCAGCGCCGGTGCTGAGCAGCCTGTCCGTATCCGCCTTTGATACCGGCTCGATAACGCTCGCGCAGCCGGCCTTCTCCACGGCCGGCACCCCGACGCCGGCGGTACAGGCGTACATCGGGCTCAATGACATCATCTCGGTTTCCGGCTCGGCCGTGAGCGGCGCGATCCAGGGTCCGATAGACGTGTCCCAGGGCGGGTTTCAGTTCAGCGGGTTGAGCACCAATACGGCGTATAAAATAATCGTCACGGCGATAAACAGCTCCGGCTATTCCGTGCAGCAGATAGTCCAGGGCACGGCGGGCATGGCGCCGGTGTTGAACAGCCTCTCCATCTCCGGTTTCGATACGGGTTCGATAAGCGTCGCGCAGCCGGCCTTCTCCACCGCCGGCAACCCGGCGCCGTCGGTACAGGCCTACATCGGGCTCAATGACACCATCGTGGCGTCAGGCGCGGCGGTGAGCGGCGCGCTCCAGGGCCCGGTCGACGTCTCCTCGGGCGGCTACCAGTTCAGCGGCCTGGCGCGCCGATACGACGTATAAAATAATCATCGTGGCGCAGAACAACGCCGGGTATTCAGTGCAGCAGATCATCCAGGGCACCACGGGCATGGCGCCGGTAATGAACAGCCTGTCCATCTCCGGCTTTGACGACGATTCGATAACCATCGCGCAGCCGACCTTCTCCACCGCCGGCAACCCGGCGCCGACGGTGCGGGCCTTCATAGGGTACAACGGCCTCATCACGGTGTTAAGCGGAACGGTGTACGGCTACCTGCAGGAACCGGCAGACGTATCCGCCGGCGGATACCAGTTCAGCGGCCTGAACGACGCGACATCATACACGATCATCGTTGTCGCGAAAAACAGCATCGGCTATTCCGTGCAGCTGATAAACCAGGGCACGGCGCACGCGCCGGCGGCGCCGGTGTTGAACAGCCTCTCCGTATCCAGCTTCGATACGGGTTCGATAACCGTCGCGCAGCCGACCTTCTCCACGGCAGGCAACCCGACGCCGACGGTACAGGCGTACATCGGGCTCAATGGCACCATCACGCTTACCGGCGCGGCGGTGAGCGGCGCGCTCCAGGGCCCGGTCGACGTGTCCGCGGGCGGATACCAGTTCAGCGGCCTGGGCACCGGCACCACGTACAAAATAATCGTCGTGGCGCAGAACAGCGCCGGGTATTCGACGCAGCAGATCATCCAGGGCACGGCGGGCATAGCCCCGGTGCTGAACAGCCTGTCGGTATCGGCATTTGACTCAGGCTCGATAACCATCGCGCGGCCGACATTATCCACGGCCGGCAACCCCGCGCCGACGGTGCGGGCGTACATCGGCATCGACGGCATCATCGGGGTGTTGTCCGGCATAGTGTACGGGTACACGCAGGGCCCGAGGGACGTCTCCACGGGCGGGTACCAGTTCAGCGGGTTGAGTACCAATACGGCGTACAAGATAATCGTCGTGGCGGAAAACGGCGCCGGGTATTCGGTACAGCAGATAGTCCAGAGCACCACGGGCGTGGCGCCGGTATTAAACGGCCTGTCCATATCCGATTACGATACCAATTCGATAACAGTCGCGCGGCCGACCTTCTCCACGGCCGGCAACCCCGCGCCGACGGTGCGGGCGTATATCGGCCTCAACGGCGTCATCTACGCGTCAGGAGGGAACGTGTACAACGCCCTGCAGGGCCCGAAGGACGTATCCACGGGCAGCTATCAATTCAACAGCCTGGCCGGCGGGGTATCCTACAAGATAATCGTCGTGGCGGAAAACTCCTACGGCTATTCGGTGGAGTCAAAGGTCCAGTCAACGTGCTTTCTTGTATGCTGGTAGTCCGGGGACACTATCGCGTATCGATTGCTTGAGGACCCCGGGTGGAGGACGGCGCCGGCCTCCCCCGCCCGGAGGCCGGTCCCTTCTCCCCGTCATCCGCATGTGGATTTCATGCGGCAGCGCATATCATGCGTTGTTCGATCTGCCGGCGCATGGATACATTGGATATGACTTGATGGGGAGGCGCGCCGCGAACCCGCTCCCCGCGTTCATATCCCCCTGATGATCTTTTCCATCACCCGCAGGTGGCAATGTTCCTCGCCGGTCGCGCAGTGGCACATGATGGTCACGTTCCGCTTCTCCGCGAGTTTTTTAACGAGCCGCAGCGTAAACTTCTGCCCGTGGTTCAGTATGGTCCTGTTCTTTTTGTCAATGGCCTCGGACGCCAGCACCTCTTCCCTGTACGCTTTCGCGAAATCCTTCCAGGCGATCGTCCCGCCGAGCATGTTTCTTAAAAGCTCCTCCGACGGCCCCAGGCTGGGCATCCAGATGTCGTAGCGGTCGGCCTTCATCCCGTGCCCGCGGAAGCGCGTCGCCAGTATGCGCAGGCCGTCCGAAGGCGCAATCGGATCATATACGGATTTGAATTTCAGCATTTAGAGCTCATTTGCGGTATTCATGGGATTTATATGCATCCCGCTCAGACTGTCAAGGGATTTACAAACCTCCGGATTGCGGGCCTGCCGGTGCATATACCGGAGCACCGGCGCGGCGCACCACCCGTGAATAATTTCATAACAAAGGTATTTTTGTTATTGAAACATTTCCTGTATTGAATACAATAGAGGACAATCCGTATCGCCGGCAGCGATAAAACAATGAGACGATCCATACACAAAGAAACCACGAGCCGTGCTCCCATCCTCTTTCCCGTGCATGTCGTCATACTGGCCGGCATCGGCGTATTTGAGTATTTTGCCGCGCCCGGCGTCTCCATGCTCCTGTTCTATGTCACGGTCACCGCCGCCGCCTCCTGGTCCATCGGGAAAAAATGGGGGACGGCCACGGGCGCCGTCGCCGCCGCTGTTGAGCTCGCTGTACGGGCCGCGGCGGGCACGGATGCCCCGCTTTCACTCGCGTGGGACGTCCTCACCATCCTGATCGTCTGCGTTGCGGTGGCGCGCCTGGTCTTCTACACCCGGCGGCACATTGAAGCCGAGCGGGACCTCATACGAAAGGACTACCTGACCGGCATCGACAACATCCGGTCCTTCTACGAGGACGGCGTCCTGGAGATGGAGCGGTGCCGCCGGGCCCGCGTCCCCCTCACCATCGTGTACATGGACATCGATGACCTGGAATCGCTCAACGACGCGCTCGGCCACAGGGTCGGGGACCGCGCGCTCCAGTCGGTCGCGGCGACACTGAAGGACTCGCTTCGTATCACCGACATCGTGGCCAGGATCGGCGGCGACGAGTTCGCCATCCTGCTCCCCGGCGGGGACTACAGCCAGTCCACCACCGTCATCCGCAGGCTCCAGTCGGCGGTCACCGGCGTCCTGGCGGGCAAAAAGTGGCCCATAACGGTCACCACCGCCGCCATCACCTATCTTTCCATACCGGACAGCATCGATCACCTGATCAAGGGCGTCGAGGAATCGATGACCATCGTGAAGCAGTCCACCGACGATCCCGTCAGGCACACGGTGATTACAAAGCTGCAGCTGATCGTGGGTGATGAACAGCGGCATCAGGGCAGATGAGCCGCGACGCTCCTCACTCACGCCAGCGGAATGCGATCCCCGGGCCGCGAAAACAGCCGCGCGCGCCGGGTATCGTGCAAAAAAGGGGAATTTGTTGACATTTTCCCGCCAAATACTACAATCTGGGAAATTGTTGCGGGAGCCGGCTCATCTGACGGATAAATTCGTCCAGTTTTCGGTATCAGGAAAAATTATTCGTTAAATGAATAAAAAATACCGAAATAGTAAAATAGACATTCGTATCAGGGGTATCATATGCAGATAACGATGATTATCGGGATGGTGGCGGGTTTAACATTCCTCATCCTCGGTGTTATATTCGCAAAAAGCAGCGTCCTTCTATTCTATGACCTCCCATCGGTTATGATTACCGTCGGGGGCAGCGCCGCGGCCATGATGGTCGGCTACACCTTGCCCCAGCTCTTGAACATCCCGACCCTGTTCAGGGTGGCCCTGTTTCCCCCCAACTATAACCTGAGCGAACTGATCGTGACGATCGTGTCCTTTTCCGAAAAGGCCCGCCGCGAGGGCCTCCTGGCGCTTGAAGACGACCTGGAGGAGCTGGACGACCCCTACATGAAGAAAGGGCTCCAGCTCGTCGTGGACGGCACCGACCCCGAGCTCGTGAAAAACATCATGGAGACCGAGATCGACCAGATGGTGATGCGCCATGACGACAACAAGCGCATGTTCGACGACTGGGCCGGCTTCGCGCCCGCCTTCGGTATGATCGGCACCCTGATGGGCCTGGTCATGATGCTGGTCAACCTGAGCGACCGCGCCTCAATCGGCCCCTACCTGGCCGTGGCCATCATCACCACCATGTACGGCGCCATCATGTGTTACCTGGTGTTCCAGCCGATGGCGTCGCGCCTCGACATCATGACCAACAACGAGGTGCTCATGCGGTCTATCATCCTCATGGGCGTCCTCTCCATACAGTCCGGGGACAACCCGCGCATCGTCAAGGACAAGCTGATATCCTTCCTTGCCCCGAACATGCGGGAAGCGATCAGCGAGGAAGTGAGCGACTAGCCCATGGCCCGTAAAAGGGAAAAATCAAAACCGAGGCCGTCACCTCCGTGGATGCAGACGCTGGGGGACATGAACATGCTCCTCCTCTGCTTCTTCATCGTCCTCATGGGCGATGAGACCGTGGTGCGGGGGCATGAGTTCCTGTACGTGCTTTCCTCGTTCAAGGGGAGCATCGGCATCATGGCGGGCGGCAAGTCGATCTCCAAGGGGAACATGATGGAGCTCGGGCACAATATCACCGCCCTGCCGAGCAGCCAGAAGCAGCAGTACATGTCGCAGATGCTGAAGCGCGCGGTCGAGGCCTTCAAGCCGGAGATCGAAGCGCGCGAGGTGCGGGTGATGGAGGACGAGCGCGGGCTCGTGATCACCCTGAGCAGCGACGTCTTCTTCGATCCGGGATCGGCGCGGCTGAAGGGCGAGGTGCGCCCGGTGGTGCGCAAGATCGCCAGGATAGTGAAGAACGTGGACAATTTCGTACGGATCGAGGGCCATACCGACAACTCGCCGGTGACGGTCCCGAAGTCGAAGGAATTCTACAGGACGAACTGGGAGCTCTCTTCCGCGCGGGCGCTGAACGTGCTCCACTTCCTCGCGGATGACGAGAACGTGAATCCCGCCCAGCTCTCATCCGTGGCCTTCGGCGAATACCGGCCCATCGACGTAAACGCCACCCCGCAGGGCAGGGCGTACAACCGCCGGGTCGACATCGTCATACTGAAAGAGCACTTTGTGCAGAAATCGAAGGACGGCAGGATCCCGCGGCCGCTTCCGGACGAGGAATGGCGGTAGGCCGGGTCACTCGGCCTTCGCCTTCTCCTTCCTCATCTCTGACATGATCCGCTGTATGTTTTCCCTCGCGTTCTTCCTGTAATCATTTATGATCTCCGAAGGCGGCAGCCTGTCGAAATCGGTGTTCAGGTCCTCGTAGATGGAGAGGGCCTGGGGCAGCTTCCCCAGCTCGTAGTAAAAGCGCCCCAGGGTGAACCGCGCGATGTAGTTCTTCTTGTTGCGCGAGACCACCTTTTCCATTATCCCGGTGGCTTCAGCCTGCCCGTCCCTGTGATAGAAGAGGAGTATCGCCAGGGCGTTCTGCGCGTCGTAGTAGCTCTCCTGGAGCGACACCGCCTTCCGGTACAGGGACTCGGCCCGCTCGAAGTCGTCGCCGCTGTTTTTTTCAGCGCCGCGGTTCGCGTAGGCCAGGCCCGCTGAATAGTAGATGCCCGGGGTGTTCCTCCCGTACTTGATGGCCTTTTCATAGTACTCTATGGCCAGGTCCCAGAGCCCCTTCTCTATATAGATCGTGCCGAGGCGGCTGTACTGGCTGGCCAGGGTGTTCAGGGCCTTCTCGTCTTTTATACTGTCCTTTTCGAGGTCGGCGATCGTGTCCCTGATCTCCTGTATCTTCCTGTCCCTGTCGTCGGCGTAATCCCTCACGAACCCGCAATTCAGGTACTTCGCCGTCAGGAGCACCGTTACCGCGACTACCGTGAAAACAATGAATATCTTGACCGCTTTCATGTCATGTCACCACCCTTCACCTGGCCGAGCCGCTCTTGCTTTTCACGGCGGCCTCCTGCTTCAGCGCAAGGACCGTGTGCTTCACCTTGACGATGGCCATGTCGATCTGCCGGTTCGCCTGGTCGGTCCTGAATTCGCTGACGCTCGCGATTGCCTGCATGGTGAACCCCAGCGCCGCGACCGTGTTCCCGCCCCTGTCATAGTTCGCCAGCAGGAGCTGCTCCTTCGCCTTCCTGAGGTCATCGCTCCTGGCCTGCACCGCCGTGGTGATACGCGCCTTCTGGAGGAAGACCAGGGCGCTCTCGAAATGCTCGAGGGGCCCCGCGTACGCCTGCCCGGCGATGACCAGACACGCGACAAGTGCCGCCGATACCGTCAATTTCACCCTTTTCATTGTCAACTCCTCTCTGCTTTAATCTGTATATCATTATTGACTTCTGTCAAATATAATCCGGACGCTTTCCCCAATATCCGTTATTTTATTAGACCCCGGTTATCGCGGAAGTGGAACAAAAATATTACTTCCCGGGGGGTCGGTGGACCGGTATTTTTTCGGGCTATTTCAGGACGGCGGGACGCTTGAAACACAAAAAAGACCACGCACCGGATTTTTAGTTGAACAAAAGGGGCCGTCTTTATATAGTATGAATATACGCATGACATGCGGAGAGAGGCGCCGGCTGCGGGGCGCGCCATACAACAAACACGGGGAGGACACCATGGACAATGACCAGAAATCCTACATGCAAAAGCTGTCAGATAAAATACTGGAGCTGGACAAGAAAATCGAAGAGCTGAAAAAGCAGGGCAGCGAAACCACGTCGGTCATGAAAGAAGACTACACCAGGATGGCGGCCGACCTCAAGACAAAGAAAGCCGAGGCCGAGCAAAAGCTCAAAGAAGTGAAGTCGGCCAGCAGTGAAGGCTGGAAAGAGATGAAAAAGGGCGTCGAGCAGGCCGTCAATGACCTTTCCCAGGCGTTCGACAAAGCAAAATCGCTATTCAAGAAAAAATAACAGCAGTCTCCCTCATGCGAGGCCGTCCCCTAAAATCCCCCCTAAGTCCCCCGGAGGGGGGACTTTAAGCGCTACCTGGTGAATAAGCCCCCCTGTGGGAGAGACGGGGGTACGAGTTCTGTTTGTGATGTAATTCAACAGTTCTCTTAATTGCCCCCTCCGGGGGACAGGGGGTCGGTGATCTGGCCATGCGTATAGTTTCCGGGGGATAGAGTGTAGTTGACATGAAAAAAACAATACTTTGCGCAATCATCATCCTGCCGATGCTCGCGCTGGCCGGATGCGGGAAGAAGGACGCGGCGGCGCCCGGCAGGCTGCGGGTCGCGGTATCCATTTTCCCCGTCTATGACATTGCGAGAAACATCTGCGGCGACAGGGCCGATATCTTCTTCGCGGTCCCCGCCGGCGCGGACCCCCATACCTTCGAGCCCCGGCCGTCGCTCGCGCGCGAGCTCGCCGCCGCGGACCTCTTCATCGGCATCACGCCGGAGCTGGACGGCTGGGTCGAGCGGTACCTCGCGCCGGCCTGCGCACGCGGCTACCTCATGGACGCGCCGCGGCCCGGCGCGCCGGCACGGAACCCGCACGTGTGGCTCAGCGTCAGGGAGGCGAAAACAATCGCCGCGTCCGTCGCGCGCCTGCTGTGCGACAACGATCCCGGGCAGTGCGCCAGCTACCGCGGGAACCTGTCCGCGTACCTGGAAAAATTGAATCGGCTTGACAAAACCATCGCCCGACTTTTCATGGGCACTACGAAGCGGTCGTTCATCCAGTGGCACGAGGCGTGGGACTACTTCGCCGCCGACTACGGGCTCACGATAGCCGGCACGGTCCAGCGCGAGGGGAGCGACCGCTCGTCGGTCCGCTCGGTCAGCGAAATCGTGGCCCGCGCCCGCCGCGACGGGGTCACGGTCGTGGCCGTGAGCCTGAACGCCGAGAACAGGGCCGCGCAGGTCCTCGCGGGCGAGATACGCGGCAGGGTGACCGGGCTTGACGCCATCGGCGATCCCGCCTCCGCCGACCGGTCGGATTACCTGAAGCTCATGCACTACAACGCGAAAGCCCTGGCGGACGCGTTGCGTTAACACAAGGAGTCGCCGTGGACAACGCGGTCATAGCGCTGCAGAACGTATGGGTCCGGTACAACGGGTCCGTGATACTCGAGGACGTGAGCCTCGCCGTCGGCCCCGGGGAGATCCTGTCGATCGTGGGGCCCAACGGGAGCGGCAAGAGCACCCTCCTCCGCACCATCATGGGCTTCAAGGAGCCCTACCGCGGCTCGGTGACGGTGCTGGGAAACGCGCCGCGGAACGCGCCGCGCGGCTCCATCGGGTATCTTCCGCAGAAGAGCGCGGTCGATATCGCCATGCCCGTCAGCGTCTTCGACGTCGTGGCCATGGCGCGCTACGCCGGCAAGGGCATGTTCGAGCGCCTGAACGCCGACGACCGCGCCCTCATCGACAGCGCGCTCGAGGCGGTCGAGATCGCCGGGCTCCGGGACCGCCACTTCGGGAGCCTGTCCGGGGGCCAGAAGCAGCGGGCCCTGATCGCCCGGGCCATCGCGGTCCGGCCGCGGATCCTCCTCCTCGACGAGCCGTCGACCGGCCTCGACACCCTGGCCCAGGACAACTTCTACCAGATGCTCCTCTCGCTCCGCGACTCGATGGGCCTGTCGATCGTCATGGTTTCGCATGACATCGGCGCGGTCTCCAGCATCGTCGACCGGCTGGCCTGCCTGAAGACGCGGCTCCACTTCCACGGGACACCCGCCGACTGCTTTGCCAACAAGGCGCTTGCCGACGTGTTCGGCAAGAACATGTACTACATCAACCACAACCACGGCAGCGGCTGCGGCGGGGACGGGGACCGGTCATGATGGAGCTCTTCCGCCTCGATTTTTTCATGAACGCGTTTGTCATGAGCTGCATCCTGGCGGCGCTCTTCGGCATGCTCTCGTTCTTCGTGGTGATGCGCAAGATGTCCTTCCTGGGCGCGGGGGTCGCCCACACCGCGTTCGGCGGCGTGGCCCTCGGCGTGCTGGTCGGGCTCGACCCGTTCCTCACCTCGCTCGTGTTCTGCACCGCGGCGGCCGTGCTCCTCGGCACGATGGCGCGCCACGGCAGGATATCGTACGACACGGGTATCGGCATCTTCTTCTCGTTCTCCATGGCACTGGGCGCCATCTTCCTCTCGCTGAAGAAAGGGTACACCTTCGACCTGATGAGCTACCTCTTCGGCAACATCCTGGCGGTGACGCGGACCGACGCGCTCATCGCCCTCGCGGCGCTGGCGGCCTTCGCCCCCTTCATCTTCATATTCGTCCACCGGATCCTCTTCATGACAATGGACGAGGAGGTGGCCTCGGTCAGCGGCGTGCGCACCGGGCTCCTGGACACGGTCCTCCTGGTGTTCCTCGCCGGGATCATAGTCATCAGCATAAAGATCGTGGGGATAATACTGGTGTCGGCGCTCGTGGTGCTCCCGGCGAGCTTCGGCCTGCTCGTCTCGCGTGACTACCGGAAGGTCATCGCCGCGGGGATACTCTTCACCGCCGCGGTGATGATCGGCGGGCTCTTCCTCTCGTACCTGCTCGATACGCCGGCAGGCGCCACCATGGTGACGGCCGGCACGCTCCTCTATTTCCTGTCGCTTCTCCTGTTTAAAAAAGCGCTTCCCGGCCGGTAGACCTACCCCGCGACAAACCCGACCCCGCAGATCACCAGCAGGATGAACATGAAGAAGACCGAGGTCCAGAGCAGTATCGCGGGAAAGAGATAGATCACCGCCGCCCTGCCCAGGCTGACGGCATGCATCTCCGAGACACCCTGGACCGCGACCATCGCGGACCAGATGAAGAGCCCCATCGAGAAGAAGAAGTAGAAGAATATCGGGGCGAAATTGAACACGTGGAAGATATAGACCAGCGGCAGAATGAACACCTTCGGGAAGAGCGAAAAGTTTACCAGTATAATGAGGCGGCGGACGGCGCCGCCGTGCCCGAAGAACTGCGAGGCCGTGTCCATGAGCGCGGCCGCCAGCACGACCGCGAGCGCCTGCCACAGGAAGAGCAGGATCCAGCCGTAGGTGACCTTGTAATAGAAAAACGGCGTCTGCCTGCCCAGCAGGGACAGGGTGATGATGTCGATCACCGCCACCGCGGCCGGGAGCGCGAAGCTCAGCAGGAGCGCGCGGGGCTCCCCGCGGTCAATCTGCCGGTAGAGCGCGCGCGGGTCGAGCAGCGCGGAAAGGAACAGGTCGGCCCACCTGAGGGACTTGATCTCGGTCAGTATCATGGCAGGTACCTGTATTCAAGCATGTAGTTGTTCTCGAAGTGCTGGAGGCGAAGCTCGCGTTCCATCAGGGCGCGGCCGCCGAATATCATCTCCATGCGCATCAGGAGCTGTTCGAGCGGCATCCTGGCCTCGTCGTATACCGGCGCGTCCTCGGGGAGCTTGCCCAGCTTCCGCGCCTTGTCCACCGCGTCCTCGAAGGTGCCCAGCATGTCGACCAGCTTGTTCTTCAGGGCGGTCTCGCCGCTCATCACGCGGCCGTCAGCGATCGGCGCGATGTCGGATTCGTTCATGTTCCTTCCCAGGGCCACGTCTTTCAGGAACTTGCGGTACGACGAGTCGATGATCTCCTGCACGAGCTGGCGCTCCTCCGGGCTGATGTCGCGGAAGGCCGAGAGCATGTCCTTGTACCTGCCGCTCTTGATCACCCGCATGTCGATCCCGATCTTCTCGAAGAGCCTTTTTAAATTAGGGGACATCGCGATCACGCCGATGGAGCCGGTAATGGTGCCGTGGTTCGCCACGATGTAATCGCAGGCCGAGGCGACGTAGTACCCGCCCGACGCGGCGACCTCCCCCATGGAGGCGATGAGCGGTATGTTCTTCTTCCTGAGCCGCCAGAGCTTCTGGTATATCTCCTGCGAGGCGCCCACGGTGCCGCCCGGCGAGTTGATCCGCACGACCACCGCCCGGATGTCGCCGTTCTTCTCCATCTCGTCAAGGCGGCTGATGATGCCTTCCGCCCCGCGCGACATGAGCATGGGCGAGGCCGAGCCGCTCATGTCGATGGGCCCCTCGACCCGCACGATGCCGACGCCGGGACCGATCGACGGGCCCGAAAGCGAGATCCCGGTGCCGCGCTTCTGCTGCATGTTCATGCTGATCTCGACTATGGCGATGACCGAAGAGAGGACCAGCAGCGCCAGTATGGATATGAGTATTTTCCTGTTACGATCCATGTGTATCGCCTTCCTGAAATGTGAGGTTCGCGCGCGGGGGGACCGGTGCGCGGTTTAATAACGCGATCTGCCGATGCAGGTGCAGGCGTAGACCATGTCTTTCGGCGGGTCGCACGCCGTCTTTTTCACCAGCGGCTTCATGCTCGAATCGACCCCCTCGCAGGTGCAGTAGCTCACCGTGGTCAGCTCCTGCCTGTTCAGGCTCGACTTCGCGATCATCTCCGCCAGGATCAGCTCCTCCTCGCAGATATACACTTCCACGACCTGGTACGCGCTCATCCGGGAGCTGTACAGCGCCCCCGCGGAAAGAAAGAGGACAACAGCAGCCGCAACCGTCAGCAATCGTTTCATGACATACCTCCCTGCATGAATTGGGGGCGCCTCCCGTTGCGCCCCGCCGCCCGCACTCCGTGCCCGCAACAGTACTCTACGCGGGCCGAAAGAAAAATCAAGGATTAATTTACCACGGGCCGGGGCGCCCCGCACGACGCGGGACCCCCGGGCCCGTGATAAACGGAGGGGGACATAAGCCGAATTCTGTTTATGCGGCAATCTATCTTGTGCGCGCGTCGCCGCGCGCATCCTTGCGGCCTACCCGCAGCCACGAACGGGCAGTTCGATGCGGCTGCTTACTTGGCCTTGCACCAGGTGGGGTTTACCTTGCCGCCCGCGTTACCGCGGACGCGGTGAGCTCTTACCTCACCATTTCACCCTTGCTCCTCGACTCCGCTCGGAGCGACGCCCTTTCGGGCGCTGCCCCGAGCGAAGCCGAGGGGCGGTATCCTTTCTGTTGCACTTTCCATCGCCTCGCGGCGCCCGGGTGTTACCCGGCACCCTGCCCTGTGGTGTTCGGACTTTCCTCACCGCCCGCCTTGCGGCGGGCCAGCGCTGCCGCTTGGCCCTCTCCAGTAGTAAGGGTACTACAGAAAGACGCGTTCGGCAAGGAAATAATTCACCCTTCCGTCCCCCGGGCGTCGATTTCCGCGGCCCGCCTGATAATGTTCTTCGCCATGTCATGGAAAATCAGGAGGTGGGCCGGCTTCATCAGGTACCAGTAGATATACCCCCACAGGCCGTGGGGCAGGAAGTAGGCGGTCTGGCGGAGCGCCCCGCCCTCGATGACGAACTCAAGCCACGCCCTGCCGGGGAGCTTCATCTGCGCGAAGAGGAGGAGCCGCCGGTCCTCCCGTATGTCGGCGACCTTCCAGAAGTCGAGGCTGTCCCCGACGCGGAGCTCTTCCGGGTGCCTCCTGCCCCGGTTGATGCCGTATCCCCCTGCCAGCTTGTCGAAAAAGCCGCGGACCTCCCAGAGGAAATGGTAGGTGAACCAGCCGTTCTCGCCCCCGATCGACATGATGGAGCGGAAGATCGCGGCAGGCGGCACGCCGCGGCACGCCACCGACCGCGTGTCAACCAGCACCTCATGGGCGATCTCGTCGCGCCCCTTCACGTCACAGGCCTCGCCGCCGCTGCTGTCGCTCCACCGGCTCAGCACCTGGTTCTTCTCGATGTCGGCGACCGCGCGCCGCATCGCCTCTTCGAAGGGCACGGGCGATAGTTCCGGAAAATACCGGCGCGCGGCATCATTGCCCATGACCGTCTCGCAGTTCAGGCCCTGGAGCAGCGACGCGGTGATGCGCCGGGGGACCGGAAAGACGAGCCCCATCAGGTAGGAGGTCGCCCGGAGCCGACGGAGCGGTATCGTGACGATGCGCCGCTTCACACCGATGACGCGGGCCGTCTGCATGAGGATCTCCTGATAGCTCATCACGTCCGCGCCGATATCCACCACCAGGTCGCCATCGACGCGGATATGCCGGGCGCGCGACAGGTAGGAGAGCACGTCATCGATGCCGATCGGCTGGGTCCTGGTCGCGACCGACCGGGGGAGAATCATCAAAGGGGTCTTTTCCACGTAGTTCCAGAGTATCTCGAAGCTCGCGCTCCCCGACCCGATGATGATGCCGGCGCGGAGCCAGATGGTCTGTATCCTGTCGGGGCGGGCGGAGAGGACCTCCCCGGTCTCGATGCGGCTCAGCAGGTGCCTGCTCGCGCACTCCTTCCGCCCCAGGCCGCCGAGGTAGATGACCCTCTTTACGCCGGCCCCGATGCACGCCTCCCTGAAGTTCTCCGCGCTCACCCGGTCGAGCGCGCGGAAATCGCCCCGCGCGCCCATGGAATGGATCAGGTAATACGCCACCTCGATCCCGTCCAGCGCCCTCCGGAGCGAGTCCCTGTCGAAGGACGAGCCCTCGACGATATCGGCCCGCGACCGCGACGCATCGCGTACCTTCCTCGCGTTGCGCACGAAGAGCCTGAGGTCAACGTCCCCGTCCTCGAGCAGCCTCACCTTCAGGCGCCGGCCGATATACCCGGTCGCCCCTGTCAGCAGCACCTTCATGCCGGTCCTACGTTGATCTCCGGGATCTTGATTTTTTCTTCATGTCATTGTCCTGCGCCATCTTCAGGTAGAGGCCGTAGAAATAGGGCTTCTGCGACGCGAAGGCCATGGCCTGGTGGAGGATCAGCTCCTCCGCGTAATCGATGCGGTATTTCCACGTCTCGTAGTCGAAGGTGACCGAGCGGGCGAAGTAGAGCGGCTTGAGCGCCTCGATGATGTCCCTCTTCATCTTCGGGGTGCCGATGTCGTAGGTGAACAGGGTCTGGTACACCGACTGCGTCCACATCAGGGTGTCCATGTCGTAGTGGTCCCGGTCTATCATGTGCCTGATGTTCAGGTACAGGTAGGGGCTTAAATATTTCTTCAGCAGCTTCTCGCGGGTGACGAACTCCTGCCGCAGCTTGTCCTTTAAATCGCGTATGTCGATGGAGAGCTCCTGCGGCGGGTCGAGCTTCCTGATGCCGAAGAGCGGCTTCGGCTTCAGCTGCTCTCCCGGTATGCCGATCCACTCGCTCTTTTTCGAGAGGATCTGGTCGAAGAAGGTGGTGACCACCTGCGTGAACATGGGCCCCAGCTTCGGGGCGCTCGCCTTGTGGACCTTGGCCCCCAGGCCCACCTCGCAGATCTTGAACCCGCCGATGATCGCGTTCAGCGTCATGAAGATGTCGATGCCGTAGAGCCGGGTGGTCGGCAGCCATCGCTGCTCGAGCCAGTGGGCCGCCAGGCGCGGGGAAAATGAAAAATCGCCCCCGATCGGCTGCCGCACGTTCTCCCCCATGAGCCCGTACAGGAGCGGATAGCAGATGTGGTTGGTGATGGTGCCGTCGAACTGGTGGCGGCTGTACCGCGGCAGCGCGTAATCGTACCCCTTCAGGATCGGCTCCAGAAAGTGCCTGATCCACTCCGGCGTGATTGACCGGAGGTCCGCGTCAAGCACCACGACCGCCTTCACGGTGCCCATGTGCGCCCTGACATACCTGAACAGGTTCATCAGGTTGTTCCCCTTCCCCCTCACGCCCTCCGGCGTGGAGAAATAGAGC
Organism: uncultured Spirochaetota bacterium; assembly: GCA_963827275.1. Classification (GTDB taxonomy): domain Bacteria; phylum Spirochaetota; class UBA4802; order UBA4802; family UBA5550; genus RBG-16-49-21. Next base: position 136,665 of record CAWHAA010000009.1, on the reverse strand, counting down.
TTCGGCGTGGCGGTCTCAACGCCGAGGAACGCGCCCCGGGTATCGTCCTCGCTCTTGTTGTCCAGGTTGATGATGACCGAAACCATGGAGCCGAAATACCGCTGGATCCCGAGGTCCACCTGGCGGGTCACGAATCCGATCGTGTCCGCCTCCATGTAAGACGGGATACCGACAATAAGCTCAACGCCCCTGACCTGTTTCATACATGCCCCGCAGTTGTATTGAATGATCACACTGTAGGCCCGGGGTGATAATAAATCAATTCTTTATCTGGATTTTATGCTTTTTATGGCACCCGGACCGCATCATTACCTGCGATCCCCCCATCCCTGTTTATAAACTATCCCCCTGCACTCAATAAAGGCCAGATGACAGATCCATGACGAATACACAAAGAAACGATAGCCATAGTATGATTTTTTTTTCATGATAGTATCCTACGTGTTGTGCATGGATTACGCGTAACTGAATGAATATTCTTATTTTATAATAGCTCATTGATTTAGAAAAAGTCAAAATAAAACGGGAATAGTTATACCAGGGCAACAATGCAGGCGGGTAATCCAGAATTCTATGTTTCAAATATATAAGTGGGTATTTTATTTTGTTTAAGTGATTATACTGCTAAGAGCTGGTAGTGGGTTATCGGCTACGCCGGTATTGAAGAGCAGTTACTCTGACCCCGTCAAAGTTGCTCTGACCCCGTCAAAGTTGCTCTGACCCCGTCAAAGTTGCTCTGACCCCGTCAAAGTTGCTCTGACCCCTTGCGTATATTGCGCATAAACAAAAGACAGGGCCATAAACAAAAAAAGGGATAGTATCAAAATACCTATCCCTTTTAACAACAATCGCATGTTAAGTAAAATCAGCTTGAAAAACTTAAAACGGCATTAAAGCAATTAACGCGATTGCCGTGATTACCATGCCCACAACAAACAAGGTCTGTTTCATTGTTCATCCCCTGAAAAATTTATATATTTATATTCCGCCTATATGGGCTTTATTTAAAACATAACTATTGTTTTCGTTATAATTAGTCAATTAATTTCATGAATACCGTGGAATTTTTTAAGAATAAAATAATAGTTATTTTCTAATAATATATATTTATTTTTGTATATTCTAAAATGTAATTTTATCAGAAAAGATTACTCTGAATCAACATCACAGCGCGATCGCGCACTATGCGCCCCCCTCCACCTCGGCCATGGCCAGATCCTGATAAGAATGAAAGAGATCGGTGCAGAACCGGTCCCACCTGCCGCACACCTCGAGCGTCTTCTCATCGCCGCTGAAGAGGTTCGGATGCGCGGTGAGCTCCGCCATCTCCTCCGCACAGGCATTGATATGCGCGGTGTCCGCCCCGCGCAGCACAGACCCGACGAAGTCAGCCGGGCCGTACCAGTCGGCCGCCCTCTTCATGTCGTTATGCATCTGGGTGAGGAGCACGTTCCGCGGCCCCTCCCACAGCTCGTTGATGGCGGCGTCGCGGTAGAAGCGCGGCAGGGAGGAGAAGTCCTCCATCACGCCGTGGCCGCCGAAGATCGACATCGCCGTGCGCACGATGTCTGTCGAGTCGGCCGCCGCCGTGATCTTCTGCAGCATGATGAGCTCGCGCACGTCAAAGCGCTTCCGCCGCATTGCAGGCGGCTCGTCGGCCGACCAGGCCGCCCTTCAGTCCGCCCTCGAGCCCCAGGAACTCGCTGTAGAGCTTGAACGAGCCGGCGGTGGTCCGCCGCGCGAGACCGCTCCATCTCCGCGCAGCTGCAGCTTCACCAGCGGGAAGCCGCCGATCCGCAGGCCGAAGGCCTCGCGGAACTCGCTGTACTTTTTCGCCTCGCGGCAGCAGCGGGCCATGCTCGCGCCCGCGGCCAGGCCCACGGTCAGGCGCGAATAGGTCAGCACGATCCCCACGACATTTGCCAGGCCCCGGTCCAGGGGCCCCACCGGGTAGGCGACCGCGCCGTTGAAGGTGAGCTCGGCCGTGGTCAGCTCGCTGGTTCCCATCTTCCACTTGATCCGGTCGATGGTGTACCCGTTGCGTATCTCCTTCTCCCTGTCTCCCGGCAGCCAGGAGGGCACCACGAAGAGCGCCACCTTCTCCGAGCCGCGCGGCTTCGCCGTCACCACGGCGTAATCCGCGTGGGTGGCAGAGCAGAAGAACTTGGTCCCGTACAGCCGCCACGCGCCCCTCCTCCTCCACCGCCTCGAGCAGGTTCGCCGGCACGTCGGAGCCGCCCTGTATCTCCGAGAGGTACTGCGCGCCGATGGCCACCTCGCCGTCGATCCCGTTCTTGCAGTGCACGAGGATGCGCCGCGTCTCCGGCGTGTCCGCATATTTCTCCAGCAGCTTCACCAGGCCCTCGGTGCAGGTCAGGGGGCAGGCGATACAGGCCTCGCTGTTCTGGTAGATGATGTACATGCCGATGAGCTTCTCCCAGGGGGTGACGGCGTCCGAAAAGAGGCGCTCGCCGAACACCTCCCGTTCCATGATCTCCGTCTCGTGGGGCCGCACGATCCGGTCGATCCGGTTGTGATGGCCGTCGTAGTGCATCATGTAGGGCCGCTTTTCCGGCCAGGCGATGGCCTCCGCCATGTCGCGCCACCGGAACGATGCCTTCGCGGATATCACGCGCGCCCGCGCATCGACCTTTTTCCTGTCCGGTCCGCAGAAATGCTTCACGACCTTCTGGATGAAGGGATCGTCGGCGTAGTAATCGACATTCTTTCGCCATTCGAGGAATTCGTTGAAACTGTAGGGATTGTTGCGGTCCGGCTGTGACATGGGGGGCCTCCTCAAGAAAACATCCAATATGCGGTTTTCAATACAATTTCTATGAAATATGCCATCAGGAAGCTATATAATTACAAGAATAATTATTTATTTATACCAATATCTGATTAATCAGAAATTAACGAGACATATAATTAAATATATATTAATAATTCCTATAACAATATTAAAGCCCACTTGGGCGGAATTTTGTTTACACAAAAAAAATAGATCTCACTGGTCTTAAGGGGGATATGACATGAAGCAGACATTGATGGTGCTCGCAATGGTATTTACCGCGATCGCGTTAATCGCGCTTTTACCATTTTAATTTCAACATGTAAACCTGCCGTTTACTGCACACGGGGAGTTATACTGAATCCGGAACGGATTGTATGACACCCCTGTGATGCACGGTACTAATTGCGCCGTCATGCGACGGTGCCGCCGATTAATCAGACGCCTCCGCCCTGAATACCGGACAGACCCGCCGGAACCGGACGCCGGTCCAAGCCGCCCATTAATAGTTGACATATATCAACGCCTTCCCGTTATGATTATGATGGTTATAAAGAGAAAACGCCGTCAGCACAGGAGCGCAATTGCACGAACTCTCAATAATGGGCAACATCCTGGACATCGTCCTGGACCACGCGAACCGGAACAACGCGAAAAGGGTCACGAAAGTTAACCTGCGCATCGGCCGCCTCTCCGATATCATCCCGGAATGGGCGCAGAGCTACTTCGACATGCTCTGCAAGGACACCATCGCGAACGGGGCGGTCCTGGACATCGAGCGGGTGCCGGTCAAGGTACGCTGCAGATCTTGTGGAAACGAGCACACCTTCTCGGACGGCGAATGGGGCTTCACCTGCCTGAAATGCAACGAGAACGACATTGAGCTCCTTGAAGGGCGGGAATTTTCGATCATAAGCATAGAAATAACGTAATGACGACCGAGCTGAATAAAAAACTCGCGGCGCGCCTGAAGGGCCTCCGCCTGGACCGGGCGGTCCGGATCATGGAGGTGTGCGGCACGCACACCACCGAGTTCTTCCGCACCGGCGTGAAGGACCTGTTCCCGGAAAACCTGGAGCTCATTGACGGGCCCGGGTGCCCCGTGTGCGTGACGCCCAACGATTTTCTGGACCGCGCGATCGAGATCGGCAGGAAGCACCGCCCCGTCATCGCCACCTTCGGCGACATGATAAAGGTCCCCTCGTCCTACAGCTCCCTCGCGAAGGAAAAGGCGGAGGGGATGGACGTGCGCATCGTGTACTCGCCGGTGGACGCGCTGGAGATGGCCGCCGCGGACGCCGGCAGGGAGGTCATCTTCCTGAGCGTGGGCTTCGAGACCACGGCCCCGGCGGAAGCGGCCACCGTCATCGAGGCGAAGCAGCGCAACGTGAAAAACTTCTCGCTCCTTGCCGGGAACAAGCTCACCCCGCCGGCGGTGGACGCGCTCCTTGCCGCGCGGGAGGTGAAGATCGACGGGTTCATCCTCCCGGGCCACGTGAGCGCGGTCATCGGCGTCGCGCCGTGGCGCTTCATCGCGGAGCGCTACGGAAAGCCGTGCGTGGTATCCGGCTTCGACGCACCCGATCTCATGATGGGCATGATAGCGCTTGCCGACATGGTCATCAGGGAAAAGATCGAAACCATAAACCAGTATACCCGCGTTGTCAGGGAAGAAGGGAACGTGAAGGCCGTCGAGATAATGGACCGCGTCTTCAAAACATCCGACGCGCAGTGGCGCGGCATCGGCGTGATACCGGGAAGCGGCCTCGAGGTCCGGGACGAATACGCGGACTTCGACGCGGCACGCAAGTTCCCGGTCGTCCCGCCGCCGGTCCGAGAGGCGAAGGGCTGCCGGTGCGGCGAGCTGCTCCGCGGCCTCATCTCCCCGCCTTCCTGCCCGCTGTACGGGAAGGCCTGCACCCCCGAGGAGCCGGTGGGCCCCTGCATGGTTTCGCTTGAAGGTCCCTGCGCGGCGTACTATCGGTACTGGAGCAGATGATGACAAAAAAGATACTACCGGGCCACGGCAGCGGCGGCAAGCTGATGAACGATATGATCGACACGGTCATCAGGAAGCGCTTCGGCGGCGACAGCGTCCAGCTCGATGATTCCGCCGTGCTCTCCATCGGCGGCGCCACCATCGCCTTCACCACCGACACCTTCACCATAACGCCGCTCTTCTTCCCGGGCGGCGACATCGGCACGCTCGCGGTGAACGGGACGGTGAACGACCTCGCGGTCATGGGCGCGACGCCGCTCTACATTTCCTGCGCCCTTGTCCTCGAAGAGGGCCTCGACTTCGGGGACCTGGAGCGCGTCCTTGATTCCATGAGATCCGAGGCGGACGCGGCAGGCGTGAAGATCGTGACCGGCGACACCAAGGTGGTGCCCTCCGGCAAGGCGGACCGGATGTTCATCAACACCTCCGGCATCGGCCTGATCGAGCGAAAGACCGCGCGGGAGGAGATCGTTCCGGGCGACCGCATCATAACGAGCGGCACCATCGGCGACCACGGCATGGCGGTGATGGCGCTGCGCAACAACCTCTCGTTTTCAAAGGGGCTCTCGTCGGACTGCGCCCACCTGAACCACATGATACGGAAGGTAACTGACGCGTTCCCTGACAGCGTGAAATTCATGCGGGACCCGACCAGGGGCGGCGTCGCCTCGGTCCTGAACGAGATCGTGAAGGGCAAGGGATTCAGCGCGAAGCTCGTGGAGGAATCGCTTCCCGTCAGGGACGAGGTGAAGGGCGTGTGCGGCATCCTCGGCATCGACGCGCTGTACGCGGCCAACGAGGGAAAAGTCATTTTGATAGTGAAGGCCGAAGACGCGGAGGGTGTCGTCTCCGTCCTGAAGCAGTCGCCGGAAGGAACAGACGCGGCGGTTATCGGCGAGATAAACATGGAATTCCCGGGCAAGGCGTACCTCGAGACCGCCATCGGCGGGAGACGGATACTGCCGCTTCTGACCGAGGAGCAGCTGCCGAGGATCTGCTGAACCGAAGGCTCCATGCTGCAGAAACCCTCTCCTTTCTTCATGATGTAATGGGAGAGGGTGCGCGGCAGCGCGGGTGAGGGTATTTTATTGTAACAAGCATTTTTATCCAAGACTTATATACCAGAGGTGCACTACCATGTGTCTCGCAGTACCGATGAGCATAATACGAATAGAGGGAAACCGCGCCGTGGCCGAGTCCCGCGGGGTGGAGAAGACCGTCGATATCACCTTCATGCCCGAGGTGAAAAAGGGCGACAAGGTGATTGTCCATGCGGGGTTCATAATAGAGCGGCTCGACGAAAAGGAGGCCGCCGAGATTGACAAGGTCTGGGACCAGTACCTGGCGCTGCTCGACAAGGAGGAGGAGCCCGGCCCCCCAAAAAACATCAGATGATGCAGAGGTCCTGGTACTGCGGCAGCTCCACGGTGAACCGGGCCCAGGACCCCTGCTCCGATTCCGCGAATATGCGTCCGCAGTGAAGATTAACGATCTTCCATGACACGTACAGGCCGATGCCGCTGCCCTTCCGATCGACAAGCTCCGGCGCCTGAAGCCGCGAAAATTTCTTGAAAAGCAGGTGCTTTTCATGTTCGCTGAAGCCGGGGCCTTCATTCCATACCGCGACAGAAAACTTTTTAAACCCCTTTTCGATGGTCAGCCGCAACCGCCCCTCCCGGTTCCCGTATTTTATGCCGTTTCCCAGGAGGTTGATAACGACGATCCTGATCTGGTCCGGGTCGCACTGGACAGGAAAGACGGACATATGGTAGTCACGCTCGATCTTCACGCCCCGCTCTTCAATCTGCGGCTCCAGTATCCCGATGGCGGGCTCGATGATGTCATCGATGAAATCCACGAGCCGCGGCCGGAGCTCCATCAGGTCGCTCTCGAACCGAGACAGGTTGAGATACTGGCTGCTCATCGTATGCAGGTATTCGGCCTTGACGAGTATCTTCCCCAGTATCTCCCGCTGCCGGTCCTCCAGCCTGCCGTAATATCCTTCGGAAAGGGTCTCCGTCAGCGTGATGATTGACGAAAGGGGGCTCCTCAGCTCGTGCGACACAAACCCGAGCATCTCCATGTACGACCGGTAGTTCTTCTCGATCATATCGTCCTGGCGCGCCCGCTCAACCGGGTAACGGAGAAGGTCCGCCGCCCCGGACAAAAATCTTATCCGGCCTTCAGACATGACCCCGGGTAAACGCGAACCGCACACGAGAACAGCGATGATTGATCCGCCCCCCCCGATCGGCACTACGATCATGGAACGGATCCCCTCTTCGGCGAGCAGGTCCGAGAGCTCATGTTCCTCGAATTCACCCCCCTGAACCGCAGGATCGAAAGCAAACGGCGCCCGGAGTTCGATGGCGCGCTGATAAAAGCTTTTCGGGACATCACCGGCATATCCCTCCTCGGCGCGGACCGGGCTGTACGCGGCCCTGACAAACTTCAAGACGATACGCTTGCCCGCCTCCTCGACCATGCCGACATCGATTCTGTCACAGGGCATTATGCGGAAGACTTCGGGGAAAACCGTGTCACAAATCTCCTTCAGCCCGGCCCCCGCCGACACCTTTCCGGCGATCAATTCAAGAATCCGTTGCTCTTCCTGTGCATGTCCGGTTTTTCCCACAACATTCTCCCCGTGAGTCAGTAGCTATAGTTATCCACTAATGTAGCACCAATCCATAATTTTACAATAAATAATTTTGATCCGACAGCACATGGCATGAAATATTTTTATCCTTGACATAATTTTTTTTCTCTTTATAGATAAGAAATTATTTTTATCCGGTCCCGCCGGCTTACCATGAGGGCCCGGATTACATTTCGATGCCATGATATTGCGGGAAACCATAGAACTTATCGAAGCGGACGTCCACTTCACCAGGCCGAACCAGCTGGAGGAGACCGTCAGGACCGCCCGCGCCAGCGATTTTATGAGCGAAGTCCTGGTCGAGGACGGGGTGCCGGACCTGCTCCTCACGGGCCTGTGCAACGCGCAGGTGATACGCACCGCGTCCGTGTTCGGCATAAAGGCGGTGATTTTCGTCAGGGGGAAGCTGGCAAGCCGCCAGATGATCGATCTCGCCTGCCAGGAAAATGTCGTCGTCATGAGCACCAATTTAAGCCTGTTTACGTCATGCGGCAGGCTCTACGGCCGGGGCATACGCGGGGCCAGTGAAAAATAATGGCAGGCATTCGGAATTGATCGCCGATGGAAACACGATTCGATAAAACAGCGGAAATTCTTTTCGAGCTCAAGGTGGGAGACGCCATGAAAAAGGACGTCGTCACCGTGGGCCCCGCCGACTCCATGTCAATGCTTAACGAGGCGATGAGCTCGCACCGTCTCAGCGGCGTTCCCGTGGTTGAGGATACCAGGCTGGTGGGCATCATCAGCATATCAGACCTGATCGCATGGCTCATGGCGGGCGGGAAGGACTCCGCGGTGAAGGACTGGATGGTGAAGGAACCGCAGTGCCTCTATTCCGACCAGCCCCTCATCCACGCCATCAAGCGGTTTGACCAGCTTCGCTTCGGGCGCTTCCCCGTACTCGACCGCGAAAGCGGGAAGCTGGTGGGCATCATAACCAACGGCGACATCATCCTGGGTACGCTGCGGAAGCTTGAGCATGAATATAGCGAAGAGGAAGTGAGGCAATACCGGGCAAGCCACTTCTTTCAGGACATCAACGCGGACCACGTGGACCTCTCGCTCACCTTCACCATCGCGGGGAAGGACTTCGACCGGGCAGGCAACGCATCGACCACCATGAAGAAAAACCTGAAGCGCCTTGGGCTACGGCCCGAAATCATCCGTCGCACGGCCATCGCGTCCTACGAGGCGGAGATGAACATGGTCATCTACACGGACGGGGGAACGATGACGTTCAATATCAGCAGGGAGGCGCTGACAATCGTCGCCGAAGACAACGGTCCCGGCATCGAGAACATCGAGCTGGCGATGCAGGAAGGCTATACCACCGCCGAGCCGTGGGTCCGGGAGCTCGGCTTCGGGGCCGGCATGGGCCTTCCCAATATCAAAAAATGTTCTGATACGATGGAGATACAGTCCGCCCCGGGAAAGGGGACAACGTTAAAGATCGAAATCCTCATAGGAGCCGACAATGAAACTTAAAGAGCTGATGGAAAAACTCGGCCTCGAGCTGAAGAGCGATTCAACGGCCCTTGACGCCGACGTGCGGGACGCGTATGCCGGCGACATCCTGAGCGACGTGATGTCGCACGCGAAGGAGGGGAGCATCTGGGTCACCCTCCAGACCCACCGAAACATCGTTTCCGTCGCGTCATTGAAATCGTTCGCCGCGGTGGTCCTGATCAACGGCCGCCTGCCCGACGAGGACACGCTGAAAAAAGCGAACGAGGAAAACATCCCCCTCCTGTCGACCCGCATGACCGCCTTCGAAATCGTCGGCAAGCTCTACGAGCTGGGGATCAGGGGATAGGCCCTACGGACGCGCATCGGACTTCCGGTAGCGGAGGTACAGCGCAGTATCGGCCATGACGAGGGCGAAATTCACGCAGTAAAGGTATATCACCATGTCGTAGTTAAAAAACAGCTTGTGCAATATCCCCGAGAGGTAGCCCGCCAGCACGATAAGCAGAAACACCAGGCTCTTCCCCTTCACCGTTTTCGATTTCCATGACCGGTAAATAGAAAACGGCCAGGCCGAGCCGAAGCATACCAGCATCACGATTTCAAACGCGCTCATTTCATCACCCCCGGGACACGACAGTAACGCGCGGGGCCGGTCGTTCACGGCCGCAGCAGCACGCACTGGACAGGTTTTCAGGCAATCTGTCAATTATTATTAAATAAAAAGACACTTTGCACGAAATTGATATGAATTCATATATATTTCCCGATAAAGTCAGGTGTAAAATTTCAAAAAAACAAAAAATATCTTGTTTTTTTTGCCTAATACCAATTTATGGTTTATTATATAAACAAAAGATAGTTTCATCCTATACAAAATAGTTAAGAGAATCTTTCCATTTCAGTACCTGTAAAAGAGTACTAATTTTTATCAATTAAGGAAGTAATCGGACAATCTGGACAGTGCTTACTAATTCATGAATACAAAAAAGCCCGATTGGGCTATTTTGTATCAGGCTATATGAAGAATTTAAGGAATAATTTTTAATGAGGTTTTGTATGAAAAAAACTGTGATTATACTTTTTCTTACCTTACTCTGCTCTACTACGGCTTTTAGCATGTCATGGATATCTAATATCTGGCAATACAACAACCCTTCCACACCTCCTTTCCAGGGGTATAATCCTCCCCATGCCGGGGGCGGCGGAGTGCCTGAGCCTGCGACAATACTTTTAATCCTTGGCGGCGCGGGCGCTGCCTTTGCGGTAAAAAAGAAGTTCCTGGATAAAAAATAAGCATTATTTTGTATCCAGCCATATCTGGAATAAAGGGCTTTTTAAAAACAAATAACAATATCTGGATTTTCCGGGTATTGTTATTTGTTTTTTCAGTCCTGTTTTTTTTCGGCTCACTCAGGGAGCTTCTTCTCCGCTGGTTTGCATCAGGCTCATATTATTCACAAGGGCCTTTTGTTTTCGCGATTTTCCTCTGGATCCTCAAAAAAAGATACGGGACCTTCAACAGGAACACCGGGGATTCCCCTGTAGCGGGCTTCTCGTTATTATCAATTGCATTGGCCGCCGAGGTCTTCGGGCGATACGCTGCAATAGTAACCTCTCGGTTTTTTGCCATATATCTATTTATCCTGGGATGCTCTTTTTTATTCCTGGGAAAATATTTTGTTAACCGCAATAAAGGGCTTTTTGTATATCTTCTGCTGGCCATTCCCCTGCCCGCTTTTTTACTCGACCATGCGACATTCTATTTAAAACTCGCGGCCGCCGGCATATCCGGATTTTTTCTTTCACTGATGTATCCCTCGACGAGCCTCCATGGGACTACATTGAACATAAACAATTATATTATCGAGATAACCCCCGCATGCAGCGGGATGCAAAATATATTCGGCATGGCGTCCCTTCTCTGGTGCCTCGCGCTTTTTCAAAAGCGAAATCTGATAGCGGCAGTGGATTACCTGATAGCCATACCCGCGGCGCTCCTGTCCAATATATTGCGAATAATAATTGTTACGATACTGACCGTACACGGGTACGGGAAATATGCCCTGGGCGCATTTCACGAGGTCATAGGGACCATAGTATTTATTATTATTTTTGTCTTAATCACCCTCATTAACGATGTGCCAAATTTTAAAACCGTCGGTGATGAAAAAACAGCGGATGGCACACCCTCATCTGAAAAAAAGAAAAACAACATGGTGCCGCTCATCATAATCATGGCACTGATGGCCGCCGGATCACTGGCCATTCAACTGAAAAGCATCGGGTCAAAAGAAGTGAAATACCCGCTTCTCATTAATTCTATCGGCACAGAAGCCCCGGGCTGGAAATCACGCGATGAAAAGCTCGAGGAAATCTACTTTTCGATGTTGAAAACGGACGATGTCCTGATGCGGGAATATTATAAAGCAGACGACACCTCCGGAAGAAATGAGCGTCTATCTGTATTTCATTCACGCACGGGGAGACCGCACCCCGTTCCTGCACAGACCGGAACTCTGCCTTAAAAATGAGGGATACAATCTTCTAAGCCAGAGTGTGCTCGCCTTACCTTCCGGAAGAACAGTGACAAGAATGCTGTTCATATATGGAGAAAAAGGCCTGCTGGTGTATTACTGGTACAGGTATAACGGGAAGGATCTGGGCGGGTATATGGACCTGCAGCATGCCATGCTCACTGATTTCGGGAACAACAGGGACTGCAGCATGATCCGGCTCTCCCGCATAGTCGATCCCCGCGATGTTGAGCAGGGAGAGGTCCTGCTCCGGGAGTTCGCCGAAAAAGGGACGCCCCTGATCTTCAAGAATATATTCTAACGGCAGCGGCCGGGGGCGGCATTGACCCGTCTCGAGATGACCCGAAAACGGGCCCGCAGTGTTCATGGCCCGCCTCCGGGTCAGCGCATGTCATTGCATGTGAAGCGCTTTCTTTATGGTCTTGATCATCTGGTCGGGCGACACCGGCTTCTGGAACACCCCGTTGAAGCCGAGCTTGTCAAGCTCGATGTTCTGCGCGGTCGCCGCGCCGATGCTGCTCAAGAGAAATATGGGCAGCTTTTTGTCCTTTTTCCTGATATCATGGGCGACCCTGGAGCCGGCGTCAACCTGCTCCATCATCATGTCGCAGAGAACCAGGTCCGGCTTTACCTTATCGACCGCATCGACCCCGTCCCTGCTGTTGGTCGCCGCGAACGCTTCAAAACCGTGTGCCGCGAGGACCGCCTTGATCGATTCGGTAATGTCAATATCGTCATCGATAACGAGTATCTTTTTCTTTTCTGCCATTTGATAACTCCTTTGATGTTAATTAAATGTCATAGTATCGGGCGCATTAATAATGTCATCGATTTTTTTCTTTATAAAACAGAGCGCCTGATCGAGATTCTGTTGCGCCACGGGCGTCAACTCCTCAAGGAACTCCCACCCGTACCCCCGTATGGCGAGGACATAGGCCCGGACCGCCCGACCATACATCTCATTGCAGAGGGCCAGGACGGAGCCGGGGGAGACGGAGTGCGTGGTGAAGGTGATTTCATCCGCCGGTTCCAGCTCCGTGAACGAGAAAGGCTCCTCCCCGCTTACCGCCGCGTCGACGAATATCACCGTGTCGCTCTCTGACACCGACAGCGCGTCCTCCACCTGCAGCTGGTAATTGCTGTCCGTGGCGACGCCCGAAAGACGCTCCGCGGCAAGGCGCTCCACGAGGGCGGGCCCCAGGCCGTCATCCTGGCGGCCCGGGTTGCCGTATCCGTACACCAGTACCTTGTTTCGCATAGCTCCTATTTACTCTTCATGTCGATGATATCGCCCCGTGCGTCATACATGGCCACCTCGAGGGGCATTTTACCCAGCGCATGGGTCGCGCATGAAAGGCACGGGTCGTACGCCCTGATGGCCACCTCAACGCTGTTCATCATGCCCTCGGTAATCTCCGCCCTGCCGGTGAACAGGCTCTTCGCCACGTGCGATACGGCCCGGTTCATGGGCTCGTTGTTGTTAGTGGTGGACACGATCAGGTTCGCCATTACGATCTGGTCCTGCTCGTTGATCCTGTAATGGTGGAACAGGGTGCCCCGCGGCGCCTCGATAAGGCCGACGCCCTCATGCGCCTTATTCCCTTTTACCACCAGATCCCTGCCCTGGAGGTCCTTGTCAAGGAGCAGCTGCTTGATCATCTCGGCCGCGTGCAGGTTCTCGATGAGCCGCGCCCAGTGCATGTGCATCGACATGTTGTTCGGCCTGCCGTTCGTGTAGGCCTTGAACTCCTCGAACTCCTTCTGCGCGAGCGGTGTCGGGATGAAGTCGCATGTGTTGAGCCGCGCCAGCGGACCCACCGTGTACCACCCGTCGCTCTTGCCGATCGACTTGAGGTAGGGGAACTTCATGTAGCTCCAGCTCCTGACCTCCTCGCCGATATGGTTGTAATAATCCTGGTAATCAACATCGTTCAGGATCTTCTTTCCCACGGGATCGACAGCGCGCAGCACCCCGTGGTAAAGGTCGAGCGCCCCGTCCTTCCGGACCAGGCTGAGGTGGTTCGACGGGAAGACCGCGAAGTTGTCGATCATGTCTTTATGCTTCGAATGGAAGTCCTTGAAGAAGGCCACCGCCGCCTGCGCCCAGGAAATCATCTTGTCGGCGTTGAGCGGGTCGGCGCCCTTCAGGAACTCGTCCCGCTCTTCAGGGCTCAGGCTCTTGTTGATGCCGCCCGGTATCGCGCCGGTGCCATGGATCTTCTTGCCCGCGGTTGCCCTGATGATCTCCTGGCCGAACTTGCGCATCAGCACCGCCTGGACGGCAAGCTCCTTGTGCTCAAGGGCAATCCCGATGATATTGCGTATCGCGGGGTCGGCATCGACCCCGAAGAGGAGATCGGGCGACGCAAGGTGGAAAAAATGGAGGGTATGGGACTGAAAGGTCTGGCCGTAATGCATGAGCCGCCGCATCTTCTCACCGGTAGGCGTGAGGCCATCGCCGGTCCCCGCGCCCACGATCACATCCATCGCCTTGGCCGCGGCCAGGTGATGGCTCACCGGGCAGATACCGCACAGCCGCTGCACCAGCACCGGGGCCTCCCAGTAGGGCCGGCCCTGGACAAAGCGCTCAAAACCGCGGAACTCAACGATATGGAGACGCGATTGGACCACGTTGTTGTCATCGTCGAGCTGTATGGTCACCTTCCCGTGTCCCTCGACCCGTGTCACCGGATCAATCGTTATCTTTCTCGTCATGATCGTCTCACTTAATCGTACCGTAACGCATCATGCGGGATACTGAGGGGCCTTCCGGAAAGGAGCGCCGTCAGCGCTTCCCATATCAGGTCCGCGCGCGGAGGGCAACCGGGAAGGTAATAGTCGATCTTCACAATTTCATGCAGGGGATATACCCTGTCCAGTATCATGGGGATTTCAGGATCATTGGGGATGATCTTGTCGTCCACGGTAAGGCAGTTGAGATATGACTCCTCGAGACACTCCCTGATGGCAATGCCGTTCCGCATTGCGGGCAGCCCCCCCATTATGGCGCATTCTCCCAGGGAAATCAGCACCTTGCAATTCTTGCGGAACCCGACAAGGTTCTCCACGTTCTCGCTGTTGCAGCACCCACCTTCGATGATGCCGACATCCACCGGCTTCGTGAATCTCTTTATATCATCAATCGGCGACTTGTTGAATTCGACAAGTTCGATGAGCTGCAGTATCCTCTCATCTATGTCCAGCAAGGACATGTGGCATCCGAAACAACCGGCCAGGGATGCTGTGGCCACAACTGGTTTGCCCGCCATGTTACCTCCCTTCCTATTTTGCCGGGATTTCGCTGCCGATAGGCGCCCTGTCGAACCTGCGCCTGCCGATGGGCACCTCGAAGCCGACTTCTTTCTTCAAGATCGCGCCAACCGGACACTGGTCCATTGCTTTGCGCGCCATTTCTTCGGACATGACCGCTTCAAGCACCGGATCGGCAACAATCGTCGAACGACCCGACCTGTTCATCATCGAGAAAATGTGTTTCCCATCCTTCGTAACGATACCTCGCACGCACCGCCGGCACTGGACGCACCGGTTGTTGTCGATCATGATCTTCGTGTATGCCGCATCCATTGTGCGCTTCGGAAAGAGATAGGGAAACCGGGGCGCAAGGAGCTGGTACCGGTACCCCAATGCCTGCAGCTCGCAATTGCCGCTCTTTTCGCAGGCGGGGCACATGTGGTTGCCCTCTACGAACAGCATTTCGACGATCGCCTTGCGCATGTCTTCCAGCTCGGGAACCGCGTTCTCAACGATCATCCCCTCCGCCACCGGCGTGGTGCAGGCGGCCATGTTCCGGCCCCCGACCTTCACCGTGCAGATGCGGCAGGCCCCGGCAGGCTTCAGCCCCTCGTACCAGCAGAGCACAGGAATATATATACCGTTTACGCGGGCAGCCTCGACGATCGTCTGGCCCGCCTTGCCGGTGCATTCTTTTCCGTCTATTTCGAACGTTATTTTACTCATAGCGGTATTTAATATATCTCGATGCCTGGTTTTCTTCCCGCCGCCCTGCAGTACTCCTGCACCGCCTTGCCCAGGTCGAACTCGGTCGCAAAGTCAACGCCCTTCTGCAATTTCGCCTCGTAGACTTCCCGGAAATTTTCGATGGTGGACGCTATCGGATTGGGCGATGTCTGCCCGAGCCCGCAGCGGCTCGTCGCCTTGACGAGCCGGCACCATTGCTCCATTTCATTCAGGTCGGTTCCGGTCCCCTTGCCCGCCATTATTTTCTCGAGCTTCTTTTTCAGGATCATGTTGCCGGCGCGGCAGGGCGTGCACCAGCCGCATGATTCCTCGACAAAAAATTCCATGAAATTATGCACGATATCGAGAAGATCGCGGTCCGGACCGATGATGATGATCGAGCCGCCGGTGGCGAGCTCCTCGAAGGATATCTGCTTCCCGAAATCCTTCCGCCCCACGCACGTACCGGACGGGCCGCCCACCTGAACGGCCACGGCGTCCGAGCCGCCCGCCTCGTCAAGAAGGCTCTGCAGCGTGGCGCCGAACTCGACCTCGTAGATGCCCGGCCTGGCACAGTCGCCGGAGAGCGACAGCACCTTGGTGCCGAACGACTGGGAGGTGCCCATCTTGGTGAACCACACGGCGCTCTGCACCATGATCCGCGCGACCGCGCAGAGGCTCTCCACATTATTCACGGAAGTCGGGTGTCCGAAGTACCCGCTCTGCGGCGGGAACGGCGGCCGGTTGCGGGGCTCGCCGCGCTTGCCCTCCGCAGACGCTATGAGCGCCGACTCTTCGCCGCATATATAGGCGCCGGCGCCGAGCTTGATTGTTATATCAAAATTGAAGCCCCTCCTGCCCGCGATGTGCTTCCCCAGCAAGTTGTTTTTCCGCATAGAGTCACGCACGCTTTCAAGGTGCTTCAATAAGTATTCGTACTCCGCCCGGAGGTAGAGGATTCCCTCGGCGGCGCCGATCGCATATCCCGCTACCGCCATCCCGTCAAAAAGCATTTCAGTTCTTTCGGTTAAAATCACGCGGTCCTTGAAGGTCCCCGGTTCACCCTCGTCACCGTTGCAGATAATATAGGCTTTCTTGCCCTTTGCGTTGCGCGTGAAGTCCCATTTCATCCCGGTGGGGAATCCCGCACCGCCGCGTCCGCGGAGGTTTGATTTTTTCACCTCATCAATCACTTCTTCCGGCGTCATGGCGAGCGCTTTTCTTATGCCGGAGCCGGCTTCATACGGGACAAAGACCACCTGGCCATGCTTCCGGATATTGTTCTTCACCATGGCGCGGATAAGATCGGACCTGTTCCGGCCCTCACCGCTCTCCTTGACCATGGACGCGACATTCTTGCCGGCCTTCATCTGGAACACGAGGTCTTTCGCCTTTTCGGGGGTAAGGTTGGTAAACACGATTCCGTTTATCAGCGCCGCGGGTTCCTGGTCGTTCATGCCGATATCTGACGTGTCATAGAGGCCGATCTGGGCATCAAATGTTGTTGTGCCGAACGAGCACCCTGCCGCTTTTTCGAAGGCCCGCGCCACGGCCTCCCTCCCCTTCATGACGGCCACGGCACTGTTGTTCAGGTAGACTGTATACTTCCCGCGGTGGTCACGGGAAAATAAATGATAGAAGGAGACAACGCCATCGACATCGATTTTTGAGATAGAAAGACTCTCCGCAACCAGTGCCGATGCCTCATCCGGAATGTATCCCAATTCGCCCTGTACATCTCGTAAAATATCAATCAATGCGGAGGCATGCGCGCCATGTTTTTTTACAGCTCTTTCGACTACATTGCCCATGCCATCCATAGTTCCTCTTTTTGAATTTTTTGTATGCTTTTCAATAATGAGGTAAAGACAACAAGATAGATATTTTCGGGATTATCGGTATGATAACATATGGCGTGTAAACATCGAAAAATAATTTACGCAACACCCGTCGTATAACCGCTTCTGCTCATGATGCCATACTCACATATTGAGTGTCTTCTTAATGGCCCATACCAGATAGTCTGATTTTACCGGTTTCTGGAAAACACCCTTGAAACCAAGATTATCTACATCAATATTTGCCGCGGTCGCATCACCGATGCTGCTGAGCAGGAAAATGGGAGCGGGTACGCCCTTTTTTTTAAGCTCCTCCGCCACCTTCGAGCCCTCGTCGATCCGTTCCATCATCATGTCGCAGAGGATTAAATCAGGTTTTTTTTGTATTGCTGCGTCTATTCCTTCATGTCCGCTCATTGCCGTGGCCACATCAAAGCCGTTTTTTTCAAGAACAACCTTGATTGAATCGACGATATCGATATCATCGTCAATTACCAATATCAGTTTTTTTTCAGACATACATACTCCTCCAGTGACGTAATAAACTATCCGTATAATTGCTCACCCGTATATCGTTCGCCGAAAATCAGCCGCCCTGGGTCTGGGTAAATGCCGTGTTCGAATACAGGTATTCGACTTTTTCCTTGTGCTTCATCTCTTCATTGGCCATTTTGAGAAGCATCTCTTTTACCTCACCCTCGGGCTGAATATCAGCCAGTCCCTTGTAAAAGTTGTATGAATTCATCTCACGGTGGGCGGCCACGAGGTAGACATCCTTCGAATCAAGATTTTTCTCAATGTCCGGCTTATCGAGGTGCTGTGCGACTTTATAATCGATGACATCCGTCATTCTCAGCGCGCCGGAGCCGGTTTTCCCGCTTTTATATGACACGAGAAATTCCTTGTGCTTTTTCTCCTGATCGGCGAGAAACTTTAACGCGTCTTTTGCCATTGGGTCGGCGACGGTGTTTCCCAGCTTCGCATAAAAATCGAAAGCCTCTTCCTCTCTCAATATAGCCTTATCAATAAGATTCTCAAGTGTTACATTTTCCATATGCACCGTCCCCTTTTGCTCACAGTATCCGCATCAGCATGCGGAGAAAGAAAAGCGCCAGGACCCCGGGCTATCCCGGGATCCTGGCGTCCATGTTACTGATTATGCGTTTTTACCTTTAGGTGCCTTGTAGACCAGGGCAATCAGAAAACCAACAGTTAAAAGACCGGCTGCAATATACAGCGCCTGGGGTTTAAATGCCTCGAAAACAAGGGGACCGATAATACCGGCAGCGCTCCAGGCAGTGAGCATGAATCCATAGACCTTGCCGATATAGGCCGGGCCGAAGGAGTCAGCCGCAAACGCAGGCATGGTGGCGAATCCGCCGCCGTAGCATGCGAGCAGGTAGCAGGACACCACGAGGAAGAGCGTGTAACTCGGTACATAGCCCAGGGCAACGAGCAGATACAAAACGGCCTGGGTTGCGAACATGATCATGAAGACCATCTTGCGGCCGATATTGTCTGAAAGTTTTGCCCAGAAGAGCCTTCCAAGACCGTTAAATATGGCGGCAACAGCCACAACGGTCCCGCCGGCAGCTGCTATAACCGCCGCATCGACTACATCCGGGTTTGAAAAAGTAAACATTTTTTGCGCCAGCGGAGAGTGCTGGGAAATAAGTCCAAGACCGGCTGAGACGTTGAGGCAGAGCATTGCCCACAGCATCCACCACTGGGGCCTTTTCACCGCTTCGCCGAACTGGAAGGAATCAGCGGCGGAAACGGATGTCTTGGCAGGTGTAAATCCGGCAGGCAGCCATCCCTTTGGCGGGTTCTTGAACATCTGGGCCGCGCCCACAACAAGAACAAGAAAAATAATGCCCCAGATATACCAGGTCATGGCCACACCGGTAGAAGTGACCTTGCCGGCTTCATCAACCACATTGTACGCTTTGATCATGGCAGGTGCAATTTTTCCCATGAAAAATGCGCCGGCGCCGAAACCCATAACGGCAAGGCCGGTAACCAGGCCGCGCTTGTCAGGGAACCATTGGATCAGCGTCGCGATAGGAGTAACATATCCGAAACCATTACCGAGGGCCGCGATTACGCCAAAGCCGAGATAGAGAAGAGCAATGTTTCCTGTCTGGGCAGCATAACCTGCGACCAGGGTTCCAATACCGAAGAGAATACCGCCGATGGTAGCCACGAAACGGGGGCCTTTTTTAAGCACCAGCGTTCCGCCGAAGGCGGCTGCAAGACCAATGATGAGCATCAGCAGCATGAAAGTATACTGCACCGTCTTTCCGTCCCAGCCCCACATGTCCATCAATGGCAGTTTAAAAACAGACCATGCGTACACGGTACCGAGGCAGAGCTGTATGACAACAGCCGCGATGGCAATCAGCCATCTTTTTGATTCCAGGTTCTCGTTACTCATATTTCCTCCAAATTTTTTCTGATCACCTATTAGTATAAGTGTTATTAATGTTTATAACATCAATGCCCGCCGCCGGCATAATACCGGCTTAGCGACCTGTCGCATTGCGGGCATTTGTGTTTCGGATCACAGTGCTCCAGGAACTCTTTCCTGAAGTATTTCAGCGTCGTGGTAATGGGCATGATTGGCGACTGGCCGAGCGCGCACAGCGACGCCTTTTTCATGACCGTCGCCTTTTCCACCAGAAGATCGATATCCGCCGGGACCGCGGTCCGCGAGGCGAATTTCTTTACCAGATGGTGGAGGTGCGACGTGCCCACGCGGCAGGGGACGCACTGCCCGCACGACTCGTGCTCGAAGAAGCTCATTATCTGCAGAAGAAAATCGACCGCGCACGTTTTGTCGTCGCACACCAGGACGACGCCGGAGCCAAGGGTTACCCCCTGCTTTATCGGCTGGTCGATGTCAAGCGGCAGGTCCATAAGGTCCTTGCCGAGAATGCCGCCGGCGCTTCCGCCTACCTGCGCGAACTTGAATTTCTTTCCCTTCGGCATCCCCTTCCCGTATACGTTGATGATCTCTTTCAGGGTCGCGCCCATGGGCAGCTCCACCAGGCCCGTCCGGTTAAGCTGTCCGGAAAGGCAGTACAGCTTGGTGCCGGAGCAGTTCGTCGGACCGACGGATTTATACCACTCGGGGCCCTTATCGATGATCATGGGTACCGACATGAGCGTCTCAACGTTATTGACGTTTGAAGGAAGATTATTGAAGCCGGCCCCGCCCGGGAACGGCGGCTTGAAGCGGGGATACCCCCTCTTCCCTTCCATTGAATTGATGAGGGAGGTCTCCTCGCCGCATACGTAGGCCCCGCCCCCTTCTTTTATATACACATCGAAATCAAACCCGGACCCGTATATGTTTTTCCCGAGGACACCCTTTTCGCGCGCCTGATCAATGGCCCTCTGGAGCCGTTCGATCGAACGCCGGTACTCTCCCCTGATATAGATATAGCCCACGGTCGCGCCGATCGCATGACCGCAGATGGCCATCCCCTCGAGCAGCAGGTGCGGGTTTTCTTCCATGAGGATCCGGTCTTTGAAGGTGCCGGGCTCCCCCTCGTCAGCGTTGCATATCACATATTTCTGCATCGGGCCCTTCCCGACAAACGACCATTTCATTCCGGCCGGGAACCCCGCGCCGCCCCTGCCGCGGAGGCCGGAGTCCTTGACCAGGCCCACGACCGTTCCGGGGTCCATCGATAATGATTTTTTGAGCGGACCGTATCCTCCCGCCGAGATATAGCTGTCTATCGCAAGGGGATCGACCTTCCCGATGTCCGCGAGCAGGCGCTTCGTCTGCTTCGGTTCTTCGATGATGCAGTTCTTCCCCTCGACCTCGTCTCCGCAAGATTCCAGCAGAGAGGGCTTCATTTTTTTGTAGGTATTCAGCAGTGAAACGATTTTCTTCGGGGTGAGGTTTCCGTGGATATCGTAATTGACCATCATCGCCGGCGCCACGGAGCAGACCCCGAGGCACTCGCATTTTTCAAGAAAGAACAGCCCGTCTTTCGTCGCCTCGCCGATACCGATGCCGAGGTGCTTCTGTATGGCGTCGAATACCGTGGTGGAACCCATGACATGGCAGGGGCCCGACTTGCACACCCGGATGACGAACTTCGCGCGCGGTTCCGTTTTAAACATGGTGTAGAACCCGACAAACCCGGCGACCGCGCTTTCGGGGACATTCATCTGTTCCGCGACTGATCGCAGCGTCTGAACGTCCAGCACGTTCTTGCCGGACTGGACTTCCAGGTCACGCAGGATAAGCATCATATGCTCTGACGCGGCATTGTATTTCTGTATTGTTTTATTGATTGTTTCCTGTTTCATTTCATTACCCCGCCTAGATGGTGACCTTTTCGATTTTACACGCACAGACCTTGTATTCAGGTATCTTGCATGTCGGATCGAGGGCGTCAATCGTCAGCTTGTTTGCCGCTGCCTCGACAAAATGGAAGGGAACAAACGCCACATTGGCCTTCGGCCGGTCGCTTACCCGTGCCTTGACCCGTATGCTGCCCCTCCGTGTTGATACCGCTACAAGCTCACCGTCCTTGATGTTGTAATTGCTCGCGTCGTTCGGGTTGAGCTCGACGTAGTTCTCGTTCACGGTCTCAACCAG
The DNA here is from genome assembly GCA_963827275.1 of uncultured Spirochaetota bacterium. Taxonomy (GTDB): domain Bacteria; phylum Spirochaetota; class UBA4802; order UBA4802; family UBA5550; genus RBG-16-49-21. Next base: position 114,784 of record CAWHAA010000009.1, on the reverse strand, counting down.
TATGCGCGAGTTCCTGCTCATGGTGCCGGTGTGGAAATGCTCCAGGATCCGGCCCGTGGTCAGTATCACGGGATAATCGGGATCGACTTCCTCGGCAGGCGGAGTGTATTCTATGGGGCTCATCAGGCCGAGCCCGCGGGAGAATTTCTCCCTGTGGAGGAACTGCGTACCCGGGTGGCTCTCGTTGGGGCAGGGCCACTGTATGAGCTCCTTTTCCAGGCGCTCGTAGGTGATGCCCGCGTACGACGGCGTCACGGCGCGCACCTCCTCGAATATTTCCCTGGCGGACTTGTAGTCCCACGGCGCGCCCATTTTTTTCGCGATCTCCGTCAGTATCCACCAGTCATCGCGCGAATCGCCCGCCGGCGCGACCACCCGGTGCATCATCTGCACGCGCCGCTCGGTATTGCTGACCGTCCCTTCCTTTTCCAGGAACGCAAAACCGGGAAGGACCACGTCGGCGTACTGGGCGGTTTCGGTCATCACGATGTCCTGCACCACCACGAAATCCAGCTTTTCAAGCGCTTCGATCACATGGTGCTGGTTCGGATCGGACATGACCGGATTTTCACCCAGCACGTAAAGGGCCTTCACGTCACCGGCGATGGCGCCGTTCAGCGACTCGACGATGGTAAGGCCGGGCTTCATGGACAGGTCGAAGGCGGCCTTCCACGCATTCTTGAATTTTGCCATGTTGTCCGCGTTCCCTACCGGCTGGTAGGCGGGGTACACCGCGTTGAGCGCGCCCATGTCGCAGGCGCCCTGCACGTTGCTCTGGCCGCGGAGCGGGTTGACGCCGCCTCCCGCGACACCGATGTTCCCGAGGAGCATCTGGAGGTTGGCGCAGCATTTGACGCCGTTGACGCCGGATTTAAACTGCGTTATCCCCATGCAGTAGTAGAGGGCCATCGGCTTCGCTGCCGCGAGGATCCTCGCGGCCTTTACGATCAGCGAGGGATCATCGATGCCGCAGATCCCGGCAACGTGCTCGGGGGTATATTTCTCAAGCGTCTTTTTCAGATCCTCGAAACCCTCGCACCGGCCCGCGACATATTCCGCGTCGTAAAGGTTTTCTTTAAGGATCACATGCGCCAGCCCGTTAAGGATGGCTATATTGGTTCCCGGCTTGATCTGCAGGAATACATCGGCGTATTTTGCCAATTCAATTTTTCTCGGATCAACGACAACAAGCTTCTTCTTGTTGAGGATGACTTCCCTCTTTATCATGGACCCTATCACCGGATGGTTTTCCGTTGTATTGGACCCGATGACGAGGAACGCTTCAGAAACCGGGATTTCCCTGATTGAATTCGTCATTGCTCCTGAACCGAGCGTGGCCGCCAGACCGGCGACAGTGGAGCTGTGTCACAATCGGGCGCAGTGATCGACGTTGTTTGTCCCGATCACCGCCCTCATGAATTTCTGCATCAGGTAGTTTTCTTCATTGGTACACTTCGCTGAAGAGAAGGCCATGATTGAATCGGGGCCGCTCTTCGATTTTATCTCTGAAAGTTTCGAGGCGACCAGGCCGAGCGCTTCGTCCCAGCTCGCCTCCTCGAATGTTCCGTTTTTCTTTATCAGCGGCTTTGTGAGACGCTTGTCGCTCTGCACGAAATCAAAGCCGAAGCGGCCCTTGATGCAAAGATGCCCTTTATTGGGGCCATTTTCATTGCCGATCGCCTTTACGAGCTGCCCTTCCTTGTTGGTATAGAAGTCGATCTGGCACCCGACGCCGCAGTAGATGCACACGCTCGTTTCTTTCTTCAATTCCCATGCCTGCCCCCTCCCCAGAACGGGCTGGAAGGAAAGCGCGCCCGTGGGGCAGAGCTGTACGCAGGTGCCGCACATGACACAGCTGGAATCGCCGAGGTTCGCGAACATGTCCGATGTCAGCGTGGTCGTCGATCCCCTGCCCGTAAAGTTCCACACGCTGTTCATCTGGATTTCACCGCACGCCTTAACGCAGCGTCCGCAGAGGACACATCTGTTTTCATTCCGGCGGAGGCCCTTGCTGGTTACCGTATCGACGGCCCGCTGCCTGCGCGGCACGTTCCCGGCCGGCTCGGGCACATCATAGCGGTGGCACAGGCGCTGTAACTCGCACTCACCGTTCCACTCGCAATAGAGGCAATTGTGATCACCTTCGGCAAGAAGCATTCCGAGAAGACTCCTGCGCAAGTCCCGGATTTCTTCATCATCAGTGTCGACGATCATACCGTTGGTTGCAGGTTCCGTGCAGGAAGTCTTGAGCGCCGCTTCGTTTATACGCACTATGCAGATACGGCAGGCGCCGGTCTTGCTGATTCTCGGATGATAACACAGGTATGGAATATCGATATTATTTTCTCTGGCAATCTCCAGTATGGTTTGGCCCTTTTTGCCGGTCACCTGCTTACCGTCAATGGTTAGCTGGATTTCATCCATTGGCTTACTCCTTGGTTTATAAACTATTCTTTGTTAGTTTAAAAAGTATTCACTTGAGATATTGGTATAATTTTAAGCAGTTTTAATGAATAACTATTTATTGCTATAGTATATTTTGTTATACTAAATATTGTTATTATTCATCACTGTTTTTTGGGATATTTCAAATGAAGACCATAAAAAAACAAGATAATTTTTTAATCATAATCAAAATTTTACAGGATGAACACCCGGATAAAGCAACAAATATATCTACAAATTTTAATAATTGAATAATTTATCAGGTATAGGGTCAGAGCAGATCATCATATCATAATTCTATCTATTTAAGAGATCTTTAGCCACCACGACCTGCCCGAGGGCGATGCAGCCGTCATTGCAGGGAACGGCCCGATGGGTATAAACAGTAAAACCGGCCTCACCGAGGAGGCGCATCATGCCCGACAGAAGGAGCCTGTTATGAAATACCCCGCCGCTCAGCGCAACAGACGTAATGCCGGTCTTTATCCCTTAAGCGGCGGGCCACCGCCACGGAGGTATGGATGATCGCCTGGTGAAACGCCGCGGCGACATCCTCGACGCTGCACGCCCCGTTCACGCAGGGACACGACGTACCCGACCAGGTCCTCGGTACCGATAACTATCGTGCCCGTCATCGGCAAAGGGGATGATATACGTGCGCTCCGGGGCCCTGCCCCGCATGGCCGCCTCCTCCAGGAGCTGGGCCGCCTCCGCCTCCGCGCTTACGGAGCGGGACAGGCCAAGGATGGCCGCAACGCCGTCGAATATCCGCCCGATACTGCAGGTCAAGGGGGAGTTGATCTTCTTCTTTATAATCTCGATAACGCCGGCGGACGCGTCGTCACGCTCCATGACCGGGTAGTGCTTCGCCGTATCGCTGATACAGCAGCGAGAGGCCGATCTTCCACACGTCCTGTATGGCGCTCTCGCCGCCGGGGAGGGGAAAATCCGAGAAGTGGGCGGCCCGCTCGAACCCGCCGCGGCCGGCGACCAGGAATTCGCTCCCCCAGAGGGTCCCGTCCGTGCCGTAGCCGGTGCCGTCAAAGGCGATGCCGATGACCGGGCCGTCCAGGCCGTGCTCCTCCATGACCGAGGCGATGTGCGCGTGATGGTGCTGGACCTCGATCAGGCGCTTGCCCCCCGCCGCCAGCTCCTCCGCGTACTGCCGGGTGAGGTACGCCGGGTGCATGTCCGACACGACCACCTCCGGGTCCGCGTCGAACATTCTGATAAAGTGGTCCACCGTCTTCGCTGAAAACCTCGTAGGTGAGCGGGTCAGCCATGTCGCCCAGGTACTGGCTCATGATGATGAAGCTCCGCGCGCGCCACGGCGAAGCTGTTCTTCAGATCGCCGCCCGCGGCGAGGATGGGCGGGCGCGTTTCGCCGGAGAGGAAGGGGACCGGGATGTAGCCCGCGCGACCGGCGGATGAAAAACGGCTGTTCGTCCACCACGTACAGGACGCTGTCGTCGCCCTGCCCTATGATCTCCCGGTTATAGGTGACGAAGTAATCGGCGATGCGTCCGAGCCGCTCGAACACGGTGTCGTCGCGGTACTCGATCGGCTCATCCGACACGTTGCCGCTGGTCATGACCAGCACCATGGCGGGATCAAGTGAAAAGAGGTGGTGCTGGAACGGGCGTACAGGGCAGCATCAGCCCGGTGTAGGTCAGGCCCGGCGCCACCTGCCGGCTCAGGGCCGGCGCGCGTCTCTCTCATGAGCACGATGGGCCGCTCCTTGCGAGAGAAGGAGGTCGCGCTCGGCAGGGCCGATTTCGAGGAAGCGCTCCGCCTCGTCGATGCTCCCGGCCATGACGGCGAAGGGCTTGAAAGGCCGCCGTTTTCCTCTTCCGGAGCTCAATGACGGCGCGCGTCATTCCGCGCGTCCACGGCAAGGTGGTACCCGCCGATACCCTTGATGGCAATGATGGCCCCCTGTTTCAGAAGGTCAACGGTCATCCGCGCCGCGGTACTCGGAATCCGAGGTGACCGGGTCCCCCGCGGCGGTATAGAGCGATATGCGGGGCCCGCACACCGGGCAGGCGTTGGGCTGGGAATGAAAGCGCCGGTCCGCGTGGTCGCCGTATTCCGCCCTGCACCGGTCGCACATCGGAAACGGGTCCATCGAGGTGTTGGCCCGGTCATAGGGGATATCGCGCACGATGCTGAAGCGCGGCCCGCAGTTGATGCAGGTAATGAAGGGATAATGGTGCCTGCGGTCCGCCGGGTCAAAGAACTCCGCCAGGCAGCTGTCGCACACGGCCACATCGGGCGAGTAGAACGCGAGACGCTCGCGCGGATATCCTGCTCGGCCCGATGGAAAAGCCGTCGCATCCGGTGACGGCCGATTCGGTCTCCCGGACCGACATGATCATCGCCAGCGGCGGCGCCGCCTGCGGCAGAGTTTCCAGGAAACGCTCCAGCGTCCGCCGGCTCCCCCTCGGCATGGATAATAACCCCCTCCGTGTCGTTGAGCACGCTCCCGCGTATCTTGTGGGCCAGGGCATGGTTATACACGAAGGGGCGGAACCCGACCCCCTGCACAATGCCTTTTATCCTGATATCAATCGACTTTTTCATTGTTGTTACGAATGCGGCGGCCGGGAGATGGTCAGCCGGCCCGTGTCCCGCCCGCAGATGAAGATTATCATGACGGCATGAAAACGGGCGCTCAAATCCTGTATCCCATCATGCCGGTGAGACTGAGGGGATGACGTTCGCCTTCAATCCGGTCAAGGTCAATAAATCCGCAGCCGATGCCGATCTCGAGAAAAACGCGGTTCATGGTGAAGCCGAACAGCAGCCTGCCCCCGAAATCCACCGGCCGCAGCACCTTCCTGAAATCCATCTTCCTGCCGTAAAAGGTGATGCCGTAGCGCGCCCGCGCCTGGAACGGGACGGCAAGATCAAGGCTCAGGCCGGTATAAAATTCGTCCAGGATATAAAAGCGGTACGCAATCGGAAACGCGAAGTAATTCGTATCGATGTTCGATTTGTCGATCCGCTGCTCCAGCGGCATGAAGTAGAGGAGCGCCGGCGGCACCCCGTTCAGGACAGCGGCCATCAGCGCAAGGTCGACGATCTTGACCTGGATTTTCCGCTGTTCATAAAAGAAGCCGGCCGAGAGGCAATGCCGCTTCATGATGAAAAAATACGCCTCTACCCCGCCGCGGAACCCCAGGTTGAACGAGCCTTTTTCATAGCGGTACCGGTACCGTTCGGTGACCGCGCGCCGGGGACCGAAGGCCCCGTATCCCTGCGCACCGAGGCTGAAGCCCATGTGGAATTCAAACGGCTTCCGTTTTTTTCTGATTGAGACGTATTCCTTCCGGGAGGGCGCCGGGTCGGCCTCGCCGTCACTCTTCCTCTCCAGGCCGGCGCTCTTTTCGCTGTCGGGGTCCATCCACTCCGCGGCATCATCCCCGGTCGCCGGCCCCTGGTCGGCCGGTCCCGTCTTCTCCGCCCGGGCGCCGGCCGCAGGCTGGGCGGCGCGCTCCGGCCCGGCAGCTTTCGAGGCGGCATATCCGGCCCCGGCGCTGTAAAATACTGCGCCGGATACGAGGAGGGAGGTCACTATCAGTTTTTTCATGCAGGCTTTCCGATGTTAAAGTAACAAATGGTACTCCGCGTGATTGATATTTCGTCAATACATTTTTACAGGGGGTTCAGCCCGCCGGGAAGGGGTGCGGATTAAAAAAATTATGGACAGTTTTGCACGCATTTATACAAATGATACGATCAAGCGTCCGGATGCAACAGGAGCCTCTACATGGAAATCAAGATACTGAAAGACATACTTGAATTGAATAAAAATGCCGCCGCCGAAGTCAGGTCGCTCCTCAGGGAAAAAAAAATATACATGATCGACATGATGAGCTCGCCCGGGTCCGGCAAGACCGCGCTGAGCGACCGGCTGATCGGGGCACTCAAGAAAAAATACCGGATCGCGGTCATAGAAGGCGACATCAAGACCACCAAGGACGCCGAGCGCCTTGCGAAGCACAACATACCCATCTTCCAGATCGAGACCGACCGTTTCGGCGGCGACTGCCACCTCGAAAGCTCCTGGATCAAGCGATGCCTCGAGCAGTTCGACCTGGACACGCTTGACCTGGTCATCATCGAGAACATCGGGAACCTGGTATGCCCCGCCGAATTCCAGCTGGGCGACGACGAGCGCATCGTGGTGCTCAGCGTCACCGAGGGCGAGGACAAGCCGGCGAAATACCCGCTCATGTTCAACACCTCCGACACCATGGTGCTGAACAAGATCGACCTCCTGCCGCACCTCGACTACAGCGTAGAGGAGATGATGGCCAATTTAAAGAAGGTCAACCCGAAGATCAGGGTGTTCCACGTGAGCGCAAAGACGGGAGAAGGCATCGATTCCCTCGTGGAGCACATAAGCGGCAATATCGAAAAGAAGAAGAACGAAGCATAGCGCGACCGCGGAGAGGGGACACCAGAGAACATGGGCTTCAGTACGATTACATTCCTTTTCTACTTCTTCCCGCTGGCGCTTATTCTTTTCTACCTGGCCCCGGGGAAGGCCAGGGTGCCGGTCCTCCTGGCGTCAAGTTACGCTTTTTATTTGTGGGGATCCCCGACCGGCGCGACGGTCCTTCTCCTCGGGACCATCTTCGACTTCCTCCTGGGGAAGGCGATCCACGGCGCGGACCGGCAGAGGGCCAGGCAAGCGCTGCTCGCCGCTTCGGTCATCGTGAATATCGCCGTGCTCTTTTATTTCAAGTACATGAACTTCTTCATCGGGGAGCTGAACAGGACGCTGACATTCTTCGACCTCGCGGCGATCCCCTGGACCTCGGTGATCTTTCCCGTGGGGATCTCGTTTATCACGTTTCACAAGATAAGCTACCTGGTGGACATCTACTACGGCCGCGTGGAGCCCGCCAGGAGCTTCACCGAATATGCGCTCTACCTCGCGATGTTCCCCAAGCTGACCCAGGGCCCGATCGTCCGCTACCATACCATTGCGGAGCAGATCACGAAACCGTCCTTCACCCTTGACGACATTTACGAGGGGAGTATCCGTTTCTTCACCGGCCTGGCAAAAAAAGTGCTCCTCGCCGACCCGATGAGCGCCGTGGCGAACCCGATCTTCAGCATGGAGCTATCCTCACTTACCGTCGGATACGCCTGGCTCGGGATCGCCTGCTACAGCTTCCAGCTCTATTTCGATTTTTCGGGGTATTCCGACATGGCGATAGGCATAGGCCGCATGCTGGGCTTTACCATTCCCGAAAACTTCAACCGGCCCTTCTATTCGTTGAATTTCACCGAGCACTGGAAGCGCTGGCACATCACCCTGGTCAACTGGTTCCGGGAATACCTGTACATCCCGCTCGGGGGCAACAGGGCCGGCAATTTAAAAACATACCGCAACCTCTGGATCGTTTTCATCGTGTCAGGCCTCTGGCACGGCGCGAACTGGACCTTTATCGTATGGGGCATATATAACGGCCTGTTCATGTTCCTCGACAGGCTCTTCCTGGTTGAAAAAATGAAGCGGCTCCCGGCAGCCGTCAACATGGCGCTGTTCTTTGTCCTCCTGATGGTCGGGTACGTGTTCTTCCGTTCCGAAACGCTGACGGGCGCCGTGCTGTACATCCACCGCATGTTCGATGTCACCGCAATCGGCGCGATACCGTCAACGGTGCTCTGGTCTGACCTCATCGGCAACAGGGAGCTTTTCGTCCTGATGGTGTGCGGCCTTATCAGCTTCTTCCCGCAGCCGGCGGCGGACAGGCTCGGCGCCGCGCTGAAATCGCGCCTCAGCGATCGCGGCATGTCCAGGCTGAAAATTTCGGCGGCGTGCCTGCTGTTCGTGCTGTCGCTCATATCGCTGATAAATAACAGCTTCAGCCCATTTATCTATTTCAGGTTTTGACAATGGACCTCAAACGCATATACATCATAGCCGCAAACATCTTCATCGCGATCGTCCTGGTCCAGTCGTATCTGCGTCCCTTTCCGGACATGATACTGAGCGGCGCCGAGAAGAAAGCCCAGCCTGAAATTTCATCGCCCCGGGACCTGGTCACCGGCCGCTTCCAGGACAAGGTCGAAACATGGCTGAAGCAGAACATCGGGTTCAGGGGCTACTTCGTGAAGACCGACAACCAGATCAACTATTCTGTGTTCAACGAATTTTCGCGGAGCCATCCCCGTAAAATCATCCTCGGGAAAAACAAGCAGCTGTTCGAGGAGCAGTATATCGACGTCTACAACAGGCTTGACGTGCCCCCCGTGCGTGTCCTCGAGGACAAGGTGGCCGGAATAAAAAAGCTCCAGGACCTCCTGAAGCGCCGCAATGTCGAATTCCTGCTGGTGCTCACGCCGAGCAAGGCCACCGTTTACCCGGAATACATACCTGAAAAATACATCCTCCGCGGCAACCTTGCCAAAAAGGACATCTACCAGCTCATCATGCCGATACTCAAGCGGTACGGCGTCAATGTCGTTGACGGGAGGGCGCAGTTCCTCGACCTGAAAAAGCAGGGGGTAACCGGCCTCTTCCCCTCCAGCGGGACCCACTGGAGCCTGTACGGGGGATACCGCTTTGCAACCGCGCTCATCGGCCGCATGGAGCAGGCTCTCGGCAGGAGGCTGGTGCGCATCGAGTCAAAGCAGACGATCGTAAGCGGCGAGCCCATTGAGCTCGACAAGGACGTCGCGCGGCTCGGCAACATCCTCTTCACCAGGTCACTCTTCACCGAGTACCGGTACCCCGTCACCGGCCCCGATTCGGGGAGCGGGGCCTACCGGCCCGACATCCTGCTCGTCGGGTCCAGCTTCTGCTGGAACATGTTGTACTATCTTGACATGAACAACACCTGCTCACGGATAAATTTTTATTACTACTTCAACACTGATTACTCATATCCGGGCAAGCGCAAGGGCATGATCGACAGGGACGGGGTCAACTGGGAACGCGACGTCCTTTCCAGGGACATCGTCATCATTGAGACAAATGAGTCGCAGATACGGGAAGCGGGATTCGGCTTTATCGAAAAGGCATTGCCGGGATTGGAGCGCTGACCGCCTGCTGCGGGCGCGGCATGATTGCCCGCGGAACACCACTATTTTGATTCTGATTTTACCGCATGCCCTGCAATCGGCATACGGTAATGTTAGTAACTATATAACACATATAATAGGGAGGTCCCATGAGCACGCTAACCAACACGACAATACCCGCTGTATTCCAGGAGCAGGTCGCAAAATACGGCGACCGCGCCTGCGTCGCATATCGCGACAAGATCAAGGGCCAGTATGTCGACATCTCCTGGAACGAGATGGATAAAAAAGTTAAAAATCTCGCGTATTTCCTTTTGTCTGCAGGCGTAAAAAAAGGCGATCGGGTCGGTCTTTTTTCGCCCAACAGGCCTGAATGGTGGATCGCCGATCTCGCCATTCTTTCAATCGGAGCGGTGGACGTTCCCATATACGCCACCAACTCGGCCGAAGAGAGCCGTTACATACTGGCCAACTCCGGCTCGAAGATATGCATCGCGGGTACCGAAGACCATCTTAACAGGATCATCGAAGCGAAGAAAAAGCTGCCCGGCCTGAAGAATATAATTGTCATAGATGATGTCAAGTCGTCGAACAAATCCGTTATCACCATGAACGACGCGATGAAGAAAGGAGAGGCCTACAAGAAAAAGGGCGATCTTGACAAAAGGATCAAGGCCCTCAAGCCGCACGACCTCGCGACCATCATCTATACCTCGGGCACTACCGGCGACCCGAAGGGCGTCATGCTCACGCATGACAACTTCATATCAGACGCCCGTCAGATCAACAATGACTTCAAAGACTATATTCACGATGGCCATGTCCTCCTCTCCTTCCTGCCCCTCTCCCATTCGCTCGAGCGGACCGCGGGATTCTACTTCCCCCTGATGGCGGGATGCAAGGTGGCCTTCGCCGAAGACTTCGGCAAGGTGGTGGAGAACATGAACGAGGTGCGGCCGACGTTCATCATCAGCGTGCCGCGCCTGTACGAGAAGATCCACTCGGTGATCCTCTCCCGCCTGCCGGAAGCCTCCGCGGTCAAGCGCCTGATGTTCAAGCTCGCCATGGACACGGCGAAGAAGAACCTCCCGTACGTGTGCACCGAAAAGAAGGCCACGGGCCTGCTCGGGCTCCGCGTAAAGATATTCGACAAGCTGGTGTTTTCAAAGTTCAAGCAGGGGCTGGGCATGAACCGGATGGAGTTCGCCGTTTCAGGCGGCGCCCCCCTTTCCGTATCCGACGCCGAGTTCTTTATCGGCATGGGGATACGGATACTCGAGGGCTTCGGGCTGACCGAGACGACGCCGGTCACGAACGTCAACCTTCCGTGGAACGTCAAGCCGGGTACGGTGGGCCCTCCCCTGTCCGAGACCAAGGTCAAAATTTCAGATGAAGGCGAGCTCCTCATCAAGGGCCCGCAGGTCATGAAGGGATACTACAAGAACCCGAAGGCGACCGCCGAGGTCTTCACAAAAGACGGCTGGTTCAAGACCGGCGACCTGGCGCGCATCGACGACGACGGCTTTGTTGCCATCACCGGGCGCATCAAGGACATCATCGTGACCGCCGGCGGAAAGAACATCTCGCCGCAGAACATCGAGAACACGCTGAAGGCATCCAAGTTCATCGAGCAGGTGGCGATCATCGGCGACCGCCGCAAATACCTCTCCGCGCTCATCATTCCCGCCTTCGAGACCCTGCAAAAATGGGCGAAGGGCAAGGGGATCGCGTTCACGGACGTCAACGACCTTGTCACCAACAAGGAAGTGAACAAGATGATGCAGGACGAGATAAGCAATCTCATGAAGAATTATGCCCGCGTCGAGCAGATCAGGAAGTTCACGCTCCTGAACGCCGAATGGACGCAGGACACCGGCGAGATCACGCCGTCGCTGAAAGTCAAGAGAAGGGTCGTGGAGGAAAAATACAAGGATGCCATCGAGGGGATGTACCCGGCCGGCGGCAGCGACTGACGCAGCATACCTGAACGACAGAAACGCAAGGAGTAAAAAGCGGGATCACGTGATCCCGCTTTTTTTTAGATCCCTTCCGGCGCGCCAAAAAAAAGACGGCGCGGTGAAAGACCGCGCCGTCGTTGTCCTGCATGTGCAGCTCTTTCTATTTGACTTTCTCAACCAGCAGCGCGCCGGCATTGCCGAAGGCTCCGCACAGGGACGCGAGGCCGTATTTCTCGTTCGGGAACTCGGTCTTCATGACGTTGAGCAGCGTGACGATGATCCGCGCGCCGGACTGTCCCAGCGGGTGTCCGAGGGCGAGCGCGCCGCCCCATACGTTGACCTTTTTGAAGGGGGCGTTATCGTTGTCCAGCTTCAGCTCGCGGATGCAGGCGAGTGACTGGCTCGCGAAGGCCTCGTTCAGCTCGATGGCGCCGATATCAGCCGGTTTCAGGCCCGTCTTCTCGAACAGCTTCTGGCACGCCGGTACGGGGCCGATGCCCATGACCGTCGGATCGCAGCCGGCGAGTACGCCGTAGCTGAACTTGTAGTGGTACTCGAGTCCGAGCTGGTCCGCCTTCTTGCGGCTCATCAGGAGGAGGCAGGCCGCGCCCTGTGTGAGTGGCGAAGAGGTCGCCGCGGTCACCACGCCGCCGTTCGGCCTGAAGGAAGACGTCATCGCCTTCATCTTTTCCGGCTCGCTCTTTGACCGGACCCACTGGTCCTTGTCCACCATCATTTCGTTGCCGTTATCATCGAGGCCCTTGACCGGGATGATCTCGTTTTTAAACTTGCCGGCCTGCTGGGCCTCGTACGCCTTTTTATTCGACCAGATGGCCATGTTTTCCATATCTTCACGGGCAACTTTATACACTTCCGCGACTTTCTCGGCCGTCGGGCCCATGGGGAGGTCGGCGCCGTTCCAGTACTTGAGGATCCTCGGCGGGAAGTTCATGTTCGCGCCCATCGGGACCTTTTCCATGTCCTCGACCCCGGCGGCAAGCATGATGTCGGCCTGGCCGGTCATGATCGCGCGGGCCGCGTGCATGGTGGCGGACATGCCGGAGGGGCACTGGTTGGTTATCGTGTTGGTCCCCACGGATACCGGCATCCCGGAAGCGAGCCATCCGAGCCGTCCGATATCGTTCTGCATGCCGGATATGTTCGCGCATCCCACCAATACCCCGTCAAGATCTTCGGGTTTAACTTTCTTGTTTCTTTCAAAAATGCCCTGGTAGACGTAGGTCAGCAGCTCATCGGGTCTGACATTTCTGAACCAGCCCTTGTCCTTGTGGGCCCTGCCGTTCGGGGTGCGAACGCCGTCAATAAATACCGCTTCTTCCATTTGCATAGATGCTCTCCTGTTACAGATTAAGTTTTATGCTGCGCGTCCCCGCCGTGGAGGGCGGAAACGCGCTGTTGTAAATCGATCATAATAATCGAAATGCGTGCTCTTCGTGTCATCCGACGCGCCGTGGCGCTGCGCACTACGCGTTGGCCTTCTGCTTTTTCTTTGCCGCTTTATCCGCAGCCGGCTTCGGGGACGCATCATCCTTTGCCGCCATCTCCCTGAGAAGCTTCTTGTTGACCTTGTGGACCTCGGTCAGGGGCATCGTGTCGATAATGTGCACGACTCTCGGCACGGCGTATTTCGCCACCTTCTGCTTCAGGTAATCGATAATCTCCTCCGGAGTGATGCTGTTCTTGAATTTTTCCCTCGGCTGGATATATACCGCAACCCGCTCGCTCCCTTCCCGCTCCGGATCGGGAATGCCGACGGTCGCCGCCATCTCCACCTTGGGATGGTGGTACAGGAGATCGTCCACCTCGCGTGAATAGACCTTGTATCCCGATACGATGATCATGTCCTTGGTACGGTCGACGATATAGAAGAACCCGTTTTCATCGATCCTGACCACGTCGCTCGTGTGGATATAGCCGTCTTCATCAATGCCGCTGCCCGGCTCCGGCCAGTACCCCAGCATCCTGTTCGGCCCGCGAAGGAGCATCTCTCCCCTCTCGCCCTTCAGCATCTGTGATACGGGGACCTCTTCCTGGGTCTCAACCGAAAGGAACTTCACTTCGACATCCGGATACGGGACGCCGATGGTCCCCCGCTTCTCGACTTTTTTAACCGCCTTGTTTTTATCAGGAGCGGGCTTTTTGCTGGTCATTTTCGCCATGACGGCAAAAGCCTTCGTAATCACGAAACCCACGTTCCGCGTTCCTGCCAGCCGCAGCAATAAATTCAGAAGCGGCAGAACGCCCGGGAAGCTCATCATGATGGTATTGATCCTCATGGCAACGCGGCCCCCGAAGAGCCGGGTGAGAAACGATGTATTCAGGTGCGTGGTCGGAGACATCTCGGACAGGCCGTATCCCTCGAGAATGCCGCCGCCCGCCTTGCTTTCAAACTTGTCCTGCACGTTGGTCGGAAGCGCGGCCGAGCCCGAGACGCCGAGCATCGCATACCCTTCCAGCTCCTCGGACAGCTTCATGAACTGGGTCGGCACCCCGAACTGCATGAGCGGGCAGTGCTCCTTGATCATCTTGATCATGCCATCCGTGTCACGGGGATCGGGGATCAGGATCTGGCTGAAGCCGAGGTAGGTCATATTATGCATGACCGAGTGCCCGTAGGTGTGGAAGAACGGCAGCCCCATGAGGACCGTTACGGCCCCCTTGAGGAGCATGCCCTGCAAGCCGAACGCGTACAGGCCCTGCATGCTGTTCGCATAGATGTTCCGGTGCGTCAGCATGCATCCCTTCGCCAGACCGGTCGTACCGCCGGTGAACATGAGGGTCTCTATGTCCTTCTCCACATCGAATGTGAGGTCGGGCGGAGACGGAGGAGTTGTATCGATCAGGTCGGTCATCCACAGCGCGTCTTTCGGTATATTTTTACCCCTGTCGTGCGCGCCACCCCCGGGGAAATCGTTTAAATCGCAGAGAATTAAAAATTCAATCTTGCATTTTTTGACGACCTGCACCGCGACATCCAGATGCTCCGCCAGCGTCACAAGCGCCCGCGGTTTTCCTTCATTGAATTTATGCTCGAGGGAGGTGACCGAATCGAGCGAGCTGCTCGGAATATGCACCAGGCCCGCCCTTGAAATCGCGTAATCGGTCAGGATAAACTGTATCGACGTGGGGAGTATGGCGGCAACGCGGTCACCCTTGCGCAGGCCGAGGTTGTAGAGCGCCGTAGCCAGGCGGTCAACCTTATCTCTCAGGACCGGATACGTCATTTTATAATTGTATTGTATGAGTCCGTTCTTTTTATATTTTTTTGCCGTTTCATAGAGCAAATTGTATACCGGTTCATCGGGATACGGTTTCAAGGTGATCGGAATTCCTGTTATTTTATATTCCTTGTGCCAGGGAAGCAGTTCGTTTGCCATGATCAAACCCCCATAAATAATTTAAAAAAATCAACCGGGAGATCAGTAACGCGCGCCTGAAACATGCTGTTTCGACCGTGCGCTCCTGATCCCCCGGCAACAGTGCGACTTAAACAGTTTTTTTGAAGGTGCAAAAATTAAATCTTTCCGCAACCTCCGCGCTTTCGACGCGCGGCATTCATGCCTCTAGCTGAAAAGCGGCTGCGTGCCCATTGCGAAAGCCATGTCGCCTTCAATCTTCATGGCGCCTGACATGAACAGGTTGACCGGATTGGTGTCTTTCCGCATCAACGCGCTGGTGTCTTTCGCGCTCATTTTAAATACCGAAGCGGGATCATTGGCGCCGTTCAGGATCGCCTTGACCTTTACAATGCTCCCGTCATCATCGGTAATCTCGGCCACGAAGCTGCCCTTGAGCGAATTCAGCGCGTTGACCTTCGCCTTGTTCAGATCGTTCGTGATCCCGAGGATCATGTCGAGGTTCTGGGACTTGATCATCTTCTCGAGCTCGCCTTTATCAAGCATGAGCCGGAGCTTCGGTGACGCGATATCGCCTTTGCTGTAGACGACATCTTTGCCGTCTTTCAGCGTGAAGCTGTGCTTGTCACCCGACACTTCCACAACCATGGTGATCTCGGTCCCCGCCAGGTCAGCGGCGGCGGGATTGCTTGCAAGCTGGTCCTTTGCTATTTTCGGCATGTGTTCCGATAAGAGCTTATCTACGCTGGTGTCAG
Organism: uncultured Spirochaetota bacterium; assembly: GCA_963827275.1. Taxonomy (GTDB): domain Bacteria; phylum Spirochaetota; class UBA4802; order UBA4802; family UBA5550; genus RBG-16-49-21. Next base: position 99,211 of record CAWHAA010000009.1, on the reverse strand, counting down.
CGGGTACAGTTGGTAATGCGGCCATAGAGAATCCTCCTTTCTAACTTTTTCACGTGTGTGATGGTATAATTTAGACTGACGTGTCAGTTTTATTATACGGACGGACCGCGTCAATGAAATTATTTTTTCGCCGTTATAAAAAAAAGAAAATTCCATTGACAAAATCGGACCGTGACATTTTATTTAGACTGACATGTCAGTTTTAGACGGCCTTTAATTTATGTCAACAGTATTTTTGCCTTGTGGCGGGGAAAACGCGAATTAATCGCGGGCGATCCGATGGCGCCGCAAAAACGTCTCCCGGCGGTGCTTTTTTCGCCAACCACGGTGTAAACAAAATATATTCCTTCAAGGAAAGCAGGTTCTATGAAAGCCGATGAACGAAAAAAATTAATACTGGAATACGCGAAGCGCCTTTTTTCCAGGAAGGGATATTACGACACCCAGATATCCGATATCGTCGATGAAGCGAAGATCGCCCGCGGCACCGTGTACCAGTATTTCAATAACAAGGACGATATTTTCATCACCCTCATCCGGGACTTCTACAACGACTGGGAAAAATACATCTCCATCGAGATGAATAAACTAGACCTGAGGACCATATCCCCCGTCGAATACATGTCTTTCAGGGTCAAAAACACGCTCCAGTTCCTTTCAAGCGATCCGGATCTCTGCAACATCGTGCTCAGGATGGGTATCGGGCTGAGCGGCGAGCTGGAGAACTCCACCAAGCGCTTTGAGAAAAAAATACACAATCTTATCGTGAACGACCTGATGCTCGGGATCCGGAACCACAATATCCGCAAGGACCTGAACGTCGACATGACGTCGCACCTGATCACCGGCGCGCTTTTGAAAACAGCCCTCACCTTTTTCGGCAACAGAAAGAACAAAAAAGACGCCCTGGAGATTGACACCATGACAAGGGAAATCATCGCCATTTTCGCTCCGGCGATTTTTATAAAAAAATAGTTGACGGCCGGCGTGCTGCATTACAAGAACTGACACGTCAGTCTATTTCCTAATTTTATGATCCACATGCGAGGAGAACGCCATGGAAGAAAAAGATTTCAGTTTCGGCATGTCCGAAGAACAGAGGACAATGAAAGAAACGGTGGGCCGCCTGGTCAAGAGCGTCGTATCGGACAGCACACATGATATGGATGAAAAGAGAGCCATACCGGCGGAATTTATCCAGAAGGTCTGGGACCTGGGTGCCACGATATCGGCGATACCCGAAGAATACGGGGGATACGGGATGGAGTATTCCCCGATAATGAACAGCATAATACTTGAAGAGCTCGCCTACTGCGACATGTCCCTTGCCATCGCGGCGACACTGCCGTCAACATTCATGTTCCCCGTCCTTGAAATGGGCACGGACGAGCAGAAGAAAAAATATATCCCGGCCTACTGCGACGCGGCGTACAAGCCGTGCACGGCCGCGATCAACGAGCCGCGGTTCAAGTTCGACGCTGTTTCGCTTGCAACAACGGCCGCCAGGAAAGGCAGCGCCTACGTGCTGAACGGTAAAAAATGCTTCGTGCCGATGGCAAAAGAGGCGGGCCACATGCTCGTTGCCGCAAACCTGGACGGTGCGATGAACCTTTTCATCGTATCGAAAGACAACCCGGGCCTGAAAATCGGCGACCGCGAGAAGAACATCGGCATGTACGCCCTTGAAACATACGGGGTCACCCTGGAAAACTGCGAGGTACCGGCATCCGACCGGCTCGGCGGCGAGCAGGGTTGCGACTACGCAAAATTTTTGCAGAAAACGAGGACCGCGCTATCGGCGATCGGGACCGGCATCTCCCGCGCCTCCTTCGAATACGCGCGCGACTATTCAAAAGAACGCCTGCAGTTCGGGGAGCCGATCGCCCACAGGCAGGCGGTCGCCTTCATGGTCGCCGAGATGGCGTACGAGGTGGACGCGATGCGCCTCATGACCTGGAAGGCGGCGTCCACGCTCGAAGCCGGGAAGGACGCGAAGCGCGATGCCTACCTGGGCAAGCTCTATGCCGGCGAGATGACCATGAAGATCACCGATTACGGCGTACAGATACTCGGCGGTCACGGGTTCGTACGGGACCATCCGGTGGAGCGGTATTACCGGAACGGCAGGGGCATCGCCGTACTTGAAGGCATGGCCACGGTATAATTAAACGGAGGAATGACAATGATAAATCTTGAAGTAACCACTAAGATGAGCCAGGTAAGAGGCAGCATGAACGGCATGGCCAAAGGAATGCTGCGGCCGATCGCACGCAAGTATGACGAGCACGAGCATGAAAACCCGAAAGAACTCGACATGTTCCGCTCGATAAAGATAATGAACAGGCCAAAGAAGAAAAAAGAGGGAGAAGAAAAGAAGGCCGATGCGCCGGGCGGGAAAAAACTGGGGGCAAACCTGGCAATGGTCATCACGATCGAGGAGATGTGCTGGGGGGACCTGGGCCTGCTCCTGTCGCTGCCCAATGCCGGTCTCGGCAACGCGGCGATCATGGCGGTCGCGACGGACGATCAGTTCGAGCGCTTCGGGGGCAAATGGGCTTCAATGGCCATCACCGAGCCGGGGTCCGGCTCCGATTCCGGGTCCATTACGGCGACCGCAAAGCTTGACGGCGACGAATGGGTGCTGAACGGCGAGAAGATATTCGTCACCTGCGCCGAGCGCTGCGACATCGCGGTGGTATGGGCGACGGTCGACAAGAAAGCGGGTAAAGCCGGCATCAAGTCCTTCATCGTTGAGAAGGGCACTCCCGGCTTCAAACTTGACAAGCTCGAGCACAAGCTGGGGATTCGCGCCAGCGACACGGGCACCTATGTCCTTCAGGATTGCCGCATACCGAAGAACAACATACTTGGAAGCGCCGAAATCAAGGAGTCCGGGGAAGGGTTCAAGGGCGTCATGAAGACCTTTGACAACACCCGGCCGCTGGTCGCCTCGATGGCGCTCGGTGTGTCGCGGGCCGCGCTCGATTTCACCAGAGAAAAAATCGAGGAGAGCGGAATAACGCTTGATTATAACGCGAATCCGAACAATAGTAGCAGTCTTGAAAAAGAATTCTACCTTATGGAAGCCAACCATGAAGCGATGCGCCTTTTGACCTGGCGCGCCGCGTGGATGATGGACAACGGGGAATTCAACAATACCGAAGCGTCGATGGCGAAGGCAAAATCAGGCCGCTACGCGACCCTGATCACGCAGAAATGCTGCGACCTTCTCGGACCGCTGGGCATATCGTGCGAGAACCTCGCCGAGAAATGGATGCGGGACGTCAAGATCACCGATATCTTCGAGGGCACCGGGCAGATCCAGCACCTCATCGTTGCGCGGAACGTTCTGGAGCTTTCGAGCAAAGAGCTCAAGTAACACAGCATGCATGGCCGAACCAGGCGGTGATTACCGGTAAGCGAATGAGCTGTCCCGACAGGGGCAGCCCATTCGTGTTTACCGGCCTGCCGTCCCTCCCCATCCGGCGGAACGGCGGAAGAAGAACCGGCAGATCGGCATTAAGAATTAAATAATTTAATCACCAAGGAGTACTTCAATGAACATCAATGACGTAAAAAAAATTGCAATCCTCGGATCAGGTGCAATGGGACATGGCATCGCCCAGGTCTGTATCCAGGCCGGGTATGCCGTTATCATGAGGGACATCAAGCAGGAGTTTATCGATAACGGCGTGGCGAAGATCAAGGAGAGCCTTGATTTCCTGGTCGGCAAGGGCAAGCTGGCCGCCGACGCCAAAGACAAGGCGATGTCGCTCCTCACCACGACCCTGGACACCACGGAAGCGGTCAAGGACGCGCAGATCGTGGTCGAAGCGGTCCCGGAGATCATGGACCTGAAAAAATCCGTATTCAAAGAAGTGTCCGAAGCCTGCAAACCGGACGCCATCCTGGCGACCAACACCTCGACGATGAGCATCTCTGAAATCGGCAGCGTGGTTAAAAATCCCGAACGGTTCGTCGGCCTGCACTTCTTCAACCCGGTCAACCGGATGAAGCTGGTGGAAGTCATTTACGGGAACAAGACCAATGACGCGACCGCCGACCTCATGTGCGAATTATCGAAAAAAATCGACAAGATCCCGGTCAAGGTGCTCAAGGACCGCCCCGGCTTCATAGTGAACCGGATCAGCGCGCCGAACCAGGCGCTCCTCTCCGCCATCCTTGACGAAGGGAAAGTGCCGCCCCAGCAGCTTGACGCGATGATGAAAAAGATGGGCGCGAAGATGGCCCCCTTCGAAACCGCGGACTTCGTCGGCCTCGACGTGTTCTGCCACACCCTGGACTATTACGCCAAGACCCTCTCGCCGCAGTACAAGCCCGGCAAGTTTCTGAGCGACAAGGTCGCGAAAAAAGAGCTGGGCATGAAGAGCGGAAAAGGGATCTACGAATGGAAAGACGGCAAAGCGGTCATCGACATATCGAAGACGTCCGAAGACCTCTCCCCGCTGCACCTCCTGGCGGTCCAGATCAATGAAGCCGTGAAGGTATGGAAGGAAGGCCTGGCGAAATCGATCCAGGACATCGACGACGGCGTCAAATACGGCATGAACGCCTTCGCGGGTCCCTTCGCGCTGGCGGGCGGAATGCAGCCGCAGCAGCTGGCCGACGCGCTGAACATGCTTGCCGCGCGGTTCAAGCTCGACATCCTGAAGCCCGAGCCTGAGATCATCGACGGCACGTTCAAAACAATCGGAAGATAAGTACCCGGATGTCGCCCCGGCGGATACCGGCCGGGGCGACGTATTTTACTTGCAAAATTATTAAGGAGGAATATTATGTCGGATGCGGTCAAGAAGGAGCAGAAAGACAGAGTAGCAATTTTAACGATAGATAAACCGAAGGCGAACCAGCTGAGCGCCGAGGTTTTTGAGACGATGCGGAAGCACCTTGACGCGATCGAGGTCGACAAGTCCGTCCTGGCGGTAGTCATCACCGGTTCCGGCGACAAGGCTTTCAGCGCCGGCGCGGACCTCTCTTCGGGCTTCGGCGATTTCAGCGCCGTTGACTTCCTGAAACGGGGCCAGGACGTATGGAACAAGATAGAATATTTCCCGAAGCCCGTCATCGCCGCTGTCAACGGACACGCGCTGGGCGGCGGCTGCGAGCTTGCCATGGCATGCCACTTCCGGTTCGTCAAGAAGGGGGCACGGATGGGCCTCACCGAAACAAACCTGGGGATCATGCCCGGATACGGCGGAAGCCTGCGGCTGCCGCGCCTTGTCGGCAGGTCGAAGGCCCTGGAGATAATGTGGCTGGGAATGCAGGTCGAAGCTGAAGAAGCGGTCTCGATCGGACTGGCCGATAAAATAAGCGAAGACGGGAAAGTGCTGGACGATGCCATCGAATTCGCGAACAAGCTCGCGAAACGCCCGCCGCTCTCCATAGCGGCGATCACGAAGCTCGTCAACATCAGCCCCAGCATCAGCCCCGACATGCACCTGAAGATCGAGCGTGAAGAACTGGGAAGGCTCTTCACCACGAAGGACATGCAGGAAGGCATGACCTCGTTCTTCCAGAAGAGGGAGCCGAACTTCAAGGGAGAATAATTTTTTGGAGGGAGCCGCCCCGCGCCGCGCGGGGCGGCCATCATTATCCACGACATGCGATATTATATCGTACTGCTGCTTGCAACAATCATACTGCCGCTCCAGGCGCATGCGCTCACTCTCGGGTCTGCGGATTCATACGACGTGCCCTTCGAAGCGATGAGGGACCCGGCAGGGACCATCACGTTTGAGCAGGCAAAAGCGTCAGGCAAATTCGTCAGGACGGAAAAAGACGCGTTCGGGTTCATCAACGATATCATCTGGGCCCGATTTACCGTGACGATACCCGAGGAGAACGATAAGGAATGGTTCCTTGAAATCGGGTATCCGCTGCTGAACAGCATTGACCTCTACACCCCCGGCGCGGACAGCGTATACACCGCAAGCCATTTCGGGAACAAGCTCCCGTTCGGGAAACGGGACATCAACCATCACAATTTTCTTATACTCCTGGAGGGCGAACCCGGGACCTACACCTATTATCTCCGCTTCCAGACTGAAAGCTCCATGAATATTCCGTTGAAGATCCACTCGCTGAAAAATGTCATAGCGGAAATCAATACGCAAAAAACGGTGTTCGGTCTTTTTTACGGGGCCCTGTTATTACTGATGATCTACAATCTGCTCCTCGCCATTTCGATGAGGGACCTTGCGTACCTCGCGTACTCGGTGTTCATCGCCTCGCTGGTTTTCGGATCGCTCCAGCTCAACGGGTACGGGTTCCAATACCTCTGGCCGAATACCCCGTGGATGAACAGCCTCGTGCCCTTCTCGCTCTTCATCCAGAACATCTGCCTCACGGTATTCTCGATAAAGTACATCGACCCGCGCGAGCTGCACAAGTATTTCGTATACACGCTCAAGGTATATCTCGGAATCATCATACTCTTCGCCGTCCTGACGTTCTTCCTTCCCTACCATATCACCATCATGGTGGGGGCCGCCTCGTTCCTCCCGGGCATACTGCTCGTCACGGTAATCGCGGCGTACCTGATCAGGAAAAAAAGACGGGAGGCGATTTTCTATACCGTCGCGTGGTCTTTTCTTTTTGCCGGGGTCATCATCACCGTCGGGAACAGGTTCGGCCTGCTGCCGAACCATTTTCTCACCCTCTGGGCATACCAGATCGGCACCATATTTTCGATATCCCTCTTCTCCCTCGGGCTCGCCGACAGGGTGAACTCCCTGACGAAAAACCTTGCGGAAATCAACATACACCTCGAAGACAAGGTTGAAGAGCGGACCCGGGAGCTGTCGGAGGCGAAAGATGAAGTCGAGGCGACGATGGAAGAGCTCGAAGCGACCAACGAGCGGCTGACCCTCACCAACCGCGAGCTCGAGGAATCCCAGACCGTTTACCGCAAGGACATGGTCATGGCCGCGAACCTGCAGTCGTCGCTCCTGCCGAAAAAAGCGCCGTTTTCACCCTTTTATGACATCGCGCTGGTCTTTATCCCCAAGTCCGGGGTATCGGGGGACTTTTACGACTTCTTCGAGGAGAACGGCTCCCTCACCGGGCTGGGCATATTCGATGTCTCAGGGCACGGCATCGCCCCGGGGCTGCTCACCCTGATGGCGAAATCGATCATATCAGCCACGTTTTTCGAGATGAAGGAGATGCCGCTCGGCGCGGTGGTCGAAAAGATCAACGAGCGCCTTATAACCGAGATCAAGGAGATTGACAATTACCTGACCGGCGTCATCCTCCGTTTCAAGGGCGACCAGATCGAGTATATCAATTGCGCGCACCCGGACATCATCTGCAAAAAAAACGAGATCAATAAAACCGGCAAGGTCCTCGACAAGAGCGGGGAGCGCGTGGGCGGCCCCTTCCTGGGCATCGACACCCGCACGTCCCATACCGCCGTCTGTTTCAAGGAGATATCCTTCAGGCTGAAAGAGGACGACGCGATCCTGCTCTACACTGATTCGATGATCGAATCGTCGAACGCAAGCGGCGAGGAATACGGGGAGACGCGGATCATGCAATCGCTCCAGAATGCCCAGGGCGACGCATCGCAGAAGCTGCTGAACATCGTGGTCGGCGACTTTTTCCACTACCTGGGCACGAAGGAGATGCATGACGACCTGACGGTGATCCTCGTCAGGAAAAAACAGGCCGCCGCTCCCGCAGGATAACCGGCCACGGTTACTTCTTCACGCCCGCCGTCATCTTTTCTATCGTCTCCCTGAGGCGCTTAAACGCGGGGCCGTCCTCGCGCCACACGCGGCAGGTATTGAGGAGGGTCTTCATGAAAAAACCCGTCCTTGAAGGGTCGGCCATCATCGCGGCCATGTCCATCGGTTTCTGCGCCCTGCTCGAAAAGATACCCTGGAGCGCCGCGGGCCCCATGGCGACAAGGAGCGTCAGCAGGTGGGTGCAGCTTTTAACGCCCCCCAGGAGCTCCTTCATCCTTCCGGAAAATCCACGCGCGATCTTCTCTCCTTTGATGACGTCAAGGGTGTCCCGGACCTCGGCGCATTCATCGCGCGGGACGGCCACCAGGTCGACCTCGACGTCTTCTATGCTGAAACCGGCGGTCTCAACCAGGAGCCGGACCGCCATGTGGTGGATCTCTCCGGCCGGCCTCTTTTCACCGGTCATCAGGTAATAATCGTTAAGCCGCCGGTCCACGAGGCTTCCCTCGACAATGACCTTTTCGGGGCCTGCCGGGTACGTGGAGATGGTGATCGTCCGCTGGTGGGCCTTGTCGCCGGCCATCTGCATAAGCCTGCTCATCGCTGATCCTCTCTTTATTGTTTACGGTTGAAGGCGGGGTCACCCGACCCCGCCTTCAACCGTAAATTACAATATCTCCTTCAACGGGGCGTACTTCTTCTCATCGAGCTCAAATTCGAGCTGCTGCCTCGCGCCGTCGCCGTCGATATACGATACACGGAAGATGTCGGATATCTCGGCGTTTTCAGCGAGCCGTATGATGCCGTAATCGCGCAGCTGCATGAGGTAGGTGCGGATGATCCCGAAGGCCATTTTCTGGACGTCCAGGTCGCCGTGGTGCGCGTGGTCATAAAGGCCGAGGTTGACGTCGGCCACACGCCATGGCCCCATGCAGGTGTCGATATTGATGCCCGTCTCCACGCCGTACCGCTGCCAGAAATGCACGCTGTTGAAAAACTCAAGGGTGCCCGCGGCCTCACCCGACAGGGGATAATGGAACTGTGCAAGCTTCCGCAGATCGGGATGGTCGATCACGGAATACAGGGGCTGCGCCACGAACTTCTTGATCCTTCCCATCGCCCGCCAGAAGCTCGCGCGGGCGAAGTCATTGCCTTTGAGCACGGCGCCGGCCAGCGCCAGGACAAAGTGCGCCCCGAAATATTCCGGCGTGACATCCGCATCAAGGAACACCACGACAACGTTGCGCGGGCCCGCCTTCCTGCCCCAGAGCGTGTTCACGCGGTGCAGCGCCCGGCGCATGTCCGCGCCCTTCCCCCGCTCATCGCCCATGTCGGGGACGCGGTAGGAATTGCACACGACCACTTCCGTCCCCTCCCACGCATCGCGCGCCATCCGCTCGGTCTCGTCCTCGCCGTTCCCCGCGCGCCGGTGCGAAAGCAGGATTCCGTCGATGCAGTCGCCCAGCCCGGAGCGGAGGAGCCGGATCTTGTCACGGATAAGCCCGGCCTCACGCTCGCCGTACGTGGAAAAGACGACGATGATCCTCCTCCGGCCCCTGGCCCTGAGGAGTTCCTCCTGCGAGAAATCCGAGCTTTCATACATGGTTATATCATTCATGGCATACCGCGTCCAGGTGTCATAGCATACTTCCCGCACCGGTTTATTGTCAAGCCCTTAAGGAAATCGCCTGGAGCGGGAAAACGGCGGGCCCGTCAGCTGACGAGCTTTTTATTCGAGCCGGCATCGTCCCGGGCAGGGCCCGGCTCGTAGGTTGGTACGATCGTTTTTATTGTCCGCCTGATCGCTTCGGGGCTGCTGCCGACAATGCCGGGCAGGTCGTCCTTTAAAAACGAACCGATCAGCGCGCTGTCCGGCTCATCGCCCGCGGCGAGGATGAAGATCTTTTCGTTGGGGGTCCTGGTGAGGCTCTCATCCTCGTAGAAAAGGTCCTCGTGCATCTTCTCGCCGGGCCGGAGGCCCGTGTACTCGATCCTGATTTCGTCATCGGAGCGGTAGCCGTAAAACTCGATGAGCCGCTGCGCGATCTCCGCGACACGGTACTGGCTGCCCATGTCGAGCACGAAGAGCTCGCCGCCGGCTGAATAGGCCGCGGCGTTGAGGACGAGCAGCGACGCCTCGGGGATGCTCATGAAATAGCGCGTGACATCGGGGTGGGTCACGGTCACGGGGCCGCCCCGCTCGATCTGCTCCATGAAGAGAGGGATGACCGAGCCCCTGCTGCCGATGACGTTGCCGAACCGGACGATGGTGGTGGTAAGCCCTTCTGTCCGGTGGTAGTAATTCGTCAGCGATCTCCGCGATCCGCTTGGTGGCGCCCATGACGCTGGTCGGGTTCACGGCCTTGTCCGTGGAGATGAAGACGAACTCCCCGGTGCCGTGCCGGTGCGCCAGCTCGAGCACGTTCTTCGTTCCCCGCACGTTGTTCTGCACCGCCTCCGCCTCGTTGAACTCCATGAGGGGGACATGCTTGTGCGCCGCGGCGTGGAACACGATATCCGGCCGGTGCTCGCTGAAGATCGAGTCCATGAGGCGGAAGTCCTTTATGTCCGCGATCCGGTACACGATGAGCGGCGGGTTCCGCCGAGAAAGCCCGCATCGTCGTTCAGGATCCGTGATCAGGTTATACATGGAAAATTCGCCCCTGCCCACCGCGACAAGCTTTTTAATATTGTAATTCAGCAGCTGCCTGCAGATCTCAGACCCGATGCTGCCCCCCGCCCCGGTGATGAGGACGGTCTTCCCTGAATATTTTTTTTCGATCAGCGCCGCGTCGACCCGCACCTCCTCGCGGCCGATCAGGTCTGCGATGCTGATGTCACGGAGAGATATGGAGAGCGGCTTCCGCTCATCGAGCTCGAAGCTGGTGGGGCATCACCTTGATGGGAAGCGACGCGGTGAACGCGCCGTATCCCCGAAGCGATACGGTTGATCTTCTCCGATCCCACCGACGGCATGGCGATGACGACCTCGCTGATCACCCGTTCCCGTATGACGCTGTTGACGCTCGCGGTATCGCAGAAGACCAGCTTCCCGTTCATGATCTTCCCGATCTTGCCCGGATCATCATCGGCAAACCCGGCGATGAGGCCTGCCCAGTCCCTTCTTGATGTACTCGGAGAGTATAATGTGGCCCGCCTCCCCTGCCCCGATGATCAGAATATTCTTCCTTGCATCGCCCAGACCGGCCGTCCCGCCGCCCGTCCCATTCCTGGTCTGCCGCAAGAAATAATCCCTGAGCAGAACGCGGTAAAAGACCGAGAGCAGCATCGACAAAAGAAACGTCATCACCATGAACGCGGCAGTGAATGCCGTGCCGGTGGCGGCGATCACCGCGAAGAACAGGCCGTAGCCGGTCATGCCGGCCGCCAGGAGACGGTAGACATCCCCGAGTGCTCGAATACGTCCACATGATGCGGTAGATCTGGAAGAAATAGAACGCCCCGATGAGGCAGACCGCCAGGGGCAGCGCGTAGCGCAGGGCCATGTCGCCGGGCACCGCCCCCTCGAGCGGAAGGCCCGACAGGGCGCAGGAAACGGCAACTGACGCCGCGACGATACCGGCATCGATGATCGGAAAGAGGATCCGCTTGCCCCGCACCGGATAGAAAACGCTCATTGTTCGGTCATCTCCCAGGGATATCAGCGCTTGTTCTTTTTCGCCAGATCAAGCACATTTTCTATGACATAATCGATCTCGGCATCGGTCATGGCCGGGAAAATGGGAAGGGACATGGTCCGTTCGAAGACATGCCGGCAATTGTCCAGCCCCTCTCCCGTATAACCGATTCTTTTATAATAGCTGAATTCATAGAGGGGGATGAAATGAACGCTTGTCCCCACCCCCCGGGCGCGCATCTCTTCGATAAAGCGGTCCCTGGTGATCGTCAGCGCGTCGAGGCCGAGGTCCAGCGGGTACAGGTACCACGAGGTGACGCGGTCCGGCTTCACGGTGTATGGCACAAGCCCGTCCTGCCCGCTGAACGCGGCGGTATAGCGCTCGGCGACCCTTTTTCTCATATGCCAAATTTTCTCCGCCTTCTTCAGCTGCTCGATGCCGATGGCCGACGCGATGTCGGTGGTATTGTACTTGAATCCCGCCTCCACCACGTCATACTGCCAGAAGCGCTGCGAGTTGTGCCGCTGCCACGCGTCGCGGTCGATGCCGTGGAGACGGAGCACGCGCATCCGCTTCGCGCGCTCGTCGTTATCGGTGCAGACCATGCCGCCCTCGCCGGTGGTGATGGTCTTGGTGGCGTAGAAGCTGAAGCAGGCGTCGCCGCCCAGGGCGCCGACCGGCCTCCCCTTGTACCAGGAGGGGAGGCAATGCGCCGCGTCCTCGATGACCTCCAGGCCGTGCCTGCGCGCGATATCCATTATCTCGTCCATGTCGCACGGCTGGCCGGCGAAATGCACCGGCATGATGGCCCTGGTGCGCGCGGTGATCTTCTCCTCGATTTTATTCGCGTCCATCAGGTGGGTGTCCGGCTCGATGTCCACCAGCACCGGCCACGCGTTGAAGTAGCGCACCACCTCCGCGGTTGCGGTGAAGGTCATCGCCGGCATCAGCACCTCATCATGCTCCCTGAGCCCGATGGCAGGAGAGCGAAAGGTGCATCCCGGCGGTGGCGGAATTCGCGGAGACGGCGTTTCCGCACCCGACATATTTCCTGAATTCTTCCTCGAAGGAGGCGGTGGTTACGCCCGCGGTGAGCCATCCCGCACGCATCATATCGGCGGCTGCGCTGATTTCATCCTCGGTGATATAGGGTTTATGGAAAGGAACGTTCATACATCAACTATCGGCATGGCCGCGCCGATACTCCTTCAAAAATCGGGGGCGTTATCATGAAAAAGGACCGTCACCGTCCATAGTAGTCAAGAAACCAGCGCACAAAGCGGTCCAGCCCGGGTCCCAGCGCCGTGGAGGGCGCATACCCGATGTCGCGTGACAGGTCGGAGACATCCGCATAGGTCGCGTGCACGTCGCCCGGCTGCATCGGCATGAAATTTTTCACGGCCTTTTTGCCGAGACGCTCTTCAAGGGCGCCGATAAAATCGAGGAGCTTCACCGGCGCGCCGTTCCCGATATTGTAGATCTTGTACGGGGCCCTCGAGCTCCCCGGGTCCGGGACCGCGCCGTTCCATGCCGGGTCCCCCGCTGGCGGCCGGTCAGTCACGCGGACAACGCCGTTGACGATATCGTCGATATACGTGAAGTCCCGCGCCATGTCGCCGTTGTTGAATACGTTTATCGGGGTCCCTTCCATGATCGACCGGGCGAAGAGGAAGGGCGCCATATCGGGCCGCCCCCAGGGGCCATACACGGTGAAAAAGCGGAGGCCGGTCGCGGGGATGCCGAAGAGGTGGCTGTAGGTGTGCGCCATCAGCTCATCGCATTTCTTGGTCGCGCCGTAGAGACTCACCGGGTGATCAACATTGTCAGATGTGCTGAAGGGCATCTTCTCATTGAGCCCGTACACGGAGGAACTGCTGGCGAAGACCAGGTGGCCCGTGCCGTGGCGGCGGCACGCTTCCAGGACATTCAGGAATCCGGTGATGTTGGCATCGATGTACGCGTGCGGGTTCTCGAGGGAAAAGCGCACTCCAGCCTGCGCGGCCAGGTGGCACACCGCGTCGAACCGTTCCCGCCCGAACATGGCGTCGAGCCCATCTCTGTCCAGCAGGTCGCGCAGGACAAAACGGTAGTTCGGATATTTCACGCTCCTGGCAACGGCCCCCTCTGCGAGACCGTCTTTCGAAATGCCCGAGGCGGCCAGCCTGGCGTATTTGAGGTCGACATCATAATAGTCACTCAGGTTGTCCATGCCCATGACATCATCGCCACGCGCGGCAAAGGCCTCGGCCAGGTGAAACCCGATAAAACCTGCAGTTCCGGTAACAAGAAGTTTCAATGCAATGTCCCTGACAAATCACATGGAGAACAATATTTGGTGAACATAGGTACTTGAAAGATACGTGTCAAGATAAAAAAGCGGGCGTCCGCCGTGCTCAGAATATATCGATAGGCCCTTCGGCATCGCCCTCGATGAACTGGCGCGCGAAGGGATCGGACATCGAGAAGAAGCCGGCGCTGTCGCCCACGTACACGATCCTGCCGTTATACAGGAGTGCGATGGAATCCGCCACCTTGCGGGCCACCACGGCGTCATGCGTGACAACGATCGAGGTGGCGTTCAGCGACTGCCGTATCTCGCAGATCAAATCGGCAATGGAATCAGAGAGGATCGGGTCAAGTCCCGCGGCCGGGTCATCGAAAAAAATTACGTTCGGTTCGAGGCAGACCGCACGCGCCAGGCCCACGCGCTTCTGCATGCCGCCGGACAGCTCCGATATTGCCTTGAGCTCGTTTCCCTTCAATCCGACCCGCGCCAGGGATTCGACAACCCGCTTTTCAACGGACGGGCCGTCTGCGCCCAGCCGCCTGAGACCGAAGGCCACATTATCGAACACGTTCATGGAGTCAAACAGCCCCCCCTTCTGGAACACGTAGGCAATCCTGAGCGGGGCGGCGCCATGCGCACCCGTGTTATAGCGGTCACGATAGAGCTCCCTGATGTCAGTCCCGTTAATCTCGATGGAGCCATCATAATCGATCAGCCCCGACAGCGCCTTCAGGATCGTCGATTTTCCGGACCCGTTTTTTCCCATGAGGACAAGCGTTTTTCCTTCAGGGACATAGAGATCGACACCGTCGATGACAGTGGTACCGCTGAATGATATGCGAAGGCCCTTAATACTGATCATGGTCATCGATACCTGTTTTCAAAATAATCCTTCAGCGTCGCGAGTATGTTCAGATATGACACGTAGCGGTCTTCGCTGATTTTTCCTTTCTCGACCTGTTTCTTTACATTGCATCCCGGCTCATGGTCGTGCGTGCAGGGACTGAAGCCGCACTTGCCGGCATACCGGCCGAATTCCATAAAGTAGATGCCAAGCTCTTCAGGCTCGATGTCCATCAGGCCGAACTCGCGCAAGCCCGGCGTATCGATGATGCGGGTATCGCCATCCAGGCTGAACATTGAGACATTCGTGGTCGTATGCCGGCCCTTGCCGGTGCTCAACGACACCGCCGTTGTCTTAAGGTCAAGGCCGTCGTACATCCGGTTGAGCACGCTTGTCTTGCCCACGCCGGAATTACCGATAAGTATCGATTGCCTGCCGGCAAGGGCCGTCTTCAGCTCTTCAACCCCTTCGCCGGTAACGGCGCTCATCCGCATGATGTCCAGATCGAATCCGCGGTAATAGGAATCTATCATTTCGTTCTCATCCTCGCCGGCAAGGTCAAGCTTGTTCACGCAGAGGATCACAGGAATGCCTTCTCTGACCCCGCGCACTATGAGCCTGTCAACAAAGCGTAAATTGAGACGGGGCTTTCCAAAACACTGGATGACAACAATCCGGTCCAGGTTGGCCGCAATAAGATCATCCCGATCGCTGTCCTTGAACCTCCTGGTAAAGACATTTTTTCGCTCCAGCACTGATTCTATGGCACCGGCATCTTCGCCGTCAGGCTCGAATATTACTCTGTCACCCACCGCGACCGGCTCTGAATATTTCTCAAGACGCTTGTCTTTCCGCAGGCGTCCCCTCAGGGTGCAGTTTATTCTTTTTGTATTGTATTCTACAGTATAATACTTACCGTAGATCTTTACTACCGTACCCATCATACGCTATCTTTTCTATTCCCCGGCGGGTTTTCCATAAGCTGGCCAGAAAATTCTATCTCCTAGTAAAAAATTCAGGTGTCAGAGTAACATTCAATATAATCAGTACAGTATTAAGGAAGTTATCGCAAGGAAAAGACATATAATCTATATTTTGGAATATATTTTCAATAAATCTTGATAAGTTTTTAAAAAAACAACTTATTGAGAAAAAAAGATTAAAGTTTTTATTTCTATATACCGATAATTTATTAACAAGTTAATATATGGTAATTCCCTCCCGATTTTGCCATATTGAAGACTTGGCACTGCGTTTTAGGAGAAGGCAGGATAGCCGCCCAGCTATTCTGCTTTCTCTTTTTTAATTTCTTCGCATCCCAGCATCAGGAATATCGTCGAGCAAAACAGCCTTAAATCCCTTTAATTCAGCTATAATCTGCCCCATATTTCCGACATTCTGAACAGTAAAGGTCACATTGTATTCCAATCCCTCATGAAGATTAATCATATCTGCAGCAATTTTCTTTTTTATCTGACGTGTTGATATATCAAATTCAATATCATGGTTCTTAGTGTCATAAAACGTTATTTTCTCAAATATTTTATCAACACATTTAAGTTTCAATCGCAAGGTAATAGTTTTTGATTTATATTCATTTATTGCAGCCGATATTTCTGTAATGAGGGGATTTATTTTCCCAGTACTAACTTTTTCCTGGGCTGATAAAGGTAAAAACGAAAAAATAAAAAATGACAATATAAGTAATTTCATTAAATTCATATTCATTCCTGGTGTCAGAGTAGTATATCCTTTTGACAGATTCAACTCTAATTACTCACAGTGCTTTGTTTTTTTAAATTCATCTGTTTCTGTAACGTCTGTTAATAACATTAACATTCTGGGTTCGGGGGTCAGAGTAAAATGCATATCATATATATCCCATTAATCATAATATACTTAAAAAATAGTAAATTATTAAAAATCGAATAAAACAACTGGGTGATTACAAGTTTTCTTTAAGCAATAAATAATTGCTTATTATGGAATCCATGATCACAGAAGAGTGTTATACTATAAATTGTAAAAATAATTTTTAATTAAATATTTCTTGGGGAAATATTCTTTTTCTATACAAATCCTCATATTCAAGTAACTTTTTTACTCGAGCTTCGAAACTCGCACCAAGCTTCAAAAATAATTTATGCAGAGTAATGGGAACAGGAGAAATATATTTCTCATCAAGATATGATTTTATACTCCCGTAAAAATATTGTCGGGGATCATCTACATAATTGCTCCTTACCGGGTTATATGCAATATACATAAACACATGCCAGAATGTTTGTTCGGGATTCTCAGTCAATTCAATTATTGTGTCGCTAAAGCGCTCATTCCAGAAAGGCCCGGTTCTATTCATTAGCTTGTTATATCTTCTAGCAAATTGCGACTTAATAAATTGCATGATACGTGAAATGCTTTCCCCGTTCCTAAGAGTTCGTATATAAAAGTGGAAATGATTATCCATTATTACATACTCGATCATCTCAAAGTCATATTTTTCCAGGGTTAACAAAATAACCTCAACCATCAAATCCTTCATTATGTTTGACTTCATTAAAGGTTTTTTCTCAATGCATCTGGACATCGTATGACATGTGGTTTCCGGTATACAGATTCGACGTTTTCGTGCCATGGGACCTCATATTAAAGCTGAATTTAATATATATACGAACGAGAGGATATTATCGATAATAAAAAACTCGGGGTCAGAGTAATTTTTTTTTACCTATAAGTTATTGACATGAAACAATATATGCCCATATTGCAATAAACAACCCACACCGAAGGAGTACCGTCATGACCCGTCCGTTACGAAGCTCGATCAGCACGCAGGGGAGAAAAATGGCCGGCGCGCGGGCCCTCTGGCGCGCCAACGGCATGAAGGAATCCCAGTTCGGCACGCCAGTAATAGCGATTGCGAATTCATTCACGCAGTTCGTGCCCGGCCATGTGCACCTTCATGAAATCGGCCAGCACGTCAAGTCCCTGATAGAGAAAAAAGGCTGCTTCGCCGCTGAATTCGACACCATTGCCATTGATGACGGCATCGCCATGGGACACGGGGGTATGCTCTACTCCCTCCCCTCACGCGACCTGATCGCGGACAGCGTGGAATACATGTGCAACGCCCATACCGTGGACGCGCTGCTCTGCATCTGCAACTGCGATAAGATCATCCCGGGCATGCTCATGGCAGCGATGCGCCTCAATATACCGGCCATCTTCGTTTCAGGGGGGCCCATGGAAGCGGGCGTATTCAAGGGTAAAAAAGTCGATCTCATTGACGCAATGGTGATGGCGGCGGACCCGAAGGTCCCGGACGGCGACATAGCTGAGCTTGAACAGCTCGCGTGCCCAACCTGCGGCTCCTGCTCCGGCATGTTCACTGCCAATTCGATGAACTGCCTCACCGAGGCCCTGGGCCTGGCCCTGCCGGGAAACGGGACCGTACTCGCCACCCATAAAAACAGGCTGAAGATGTTCGAGCGGGCCGCGGCGCGCATTGTTGAAATGGCCGATAGGTATTACAACAAGGACGATGATTCCGTGCTCCCCCGCTCCATCGCGACGCGCCAGGCCTTCATGAACGCCATGTCACTCGACATCGCCATGGGCGGCTCAACGAACACCGTGCTCCACCTTCTGGCGGTCGCCGATGCGGCCGGCGTGGACTTCACCATGAAAGACATCGATACCCTGTCGCGGAAAATTCCCAACCTGTGCAAAGTCGCGCCCAGCTCGCATTACCACGTGGAAGATGTGAACCGCGCCGGCGGCATCATGGCCATAATGGGCGAGCTGGAACGCGCCGGGCTCATCGACCCGTCGGTGAAGCGGGTCGACACGAAAGACCTGGGGCAGCTTCTCGACTCGCACGATATCATGCGCACGACGGTGACGGCCGAAGCGATCGACCTGTACCGGAGCGCCCCCGGACAACGGGAGCGCAACCTCGTCCTGGGATCGCAGGATGCCACGCTATGAGGAGCTCGACAGGGACCGTGAGTCAGGATGTGTGCGGGATATCGCCCACTGTTACAGCAGGGACGGCGGCCTGGCCGTGCTGTACGGAAACATCGCCCAGAACGGCTGCATCGTCAAAACAGCGGGCGTCGATCCCGGCCTCCTTTCCTTCAGCGGGCCGGCGAAAGTGTACTTCTCCCAGGAAGCCTCCTCAGAAGGGATACTCAGCGGCGAGGTCAAGGCGGGCGATGTCGTCGTGATCCGCTACGAGGGGCCAAGGGGAGGACCCGGCATGCAGGAGATGCTCTACCCCACGTCATACCTGAAATCCATGAACCTGGGAAAGGCCTGCGCCCTGGTCACCGACGGCCGTTTCTCGGGCGGCACCGCGGGACTTTCGATAGGCCATGTGTCGCCGGAAGCCGCCTCGGGAGGAAACATCGCCCTTGTCCGTAACGGCGACATCATAGATATCGACATACCAGGCAGGAAGATAAACGTGAAGTGCTCTGACACCGAGCTGGAAAAGCGGCGCTCGGAGGAACAACGGAAAGGGCGGGACGCCTTCAGGCCCGCTGGAAGGGAACGGAACATTTCGGGGGCGCTCAGGGCCTACGCGGCCCACGTATCATCCGCCGACCGGGGCGCCATACGGCTCCTGCCGGAGGAATAGGCCGGCTGCGCCAGTCATATCACGGCCAGGGGTCCCAGTCCCCCCAGTTCGCCAGGTATTCCTTCAGGGCGGGGATGCGCTCCTGGCTGTCCTCGAGAAAATTCTTCGTTGACTTGACGATATCCTGTTCCCGCACGATGGTCAGCTCACCGGTCAGCACCCGCGTTCTCAGGAACACGAAATAGGTGTCCAGGACGTCATGGATGCAGTAGTTATTGATGTCGCGAATGCGCCCCTCGAGGAACATGGAGTAGACCTCGTCGCCGCGGGTCTGCATCTTCCCCGGCTTGCCGATCAGCTTCGCCAGCAGGTTCAACCCCCCGTTCATCCGTATTGCGTTGTAGTTCGACAGCCAGTCCTGGATATCGATATGCTTGGTGCCGTACCTGCTTCTCCCGGCATACTTGTCTTTGAAATGGCGCTTCGCGGAATACCCGTACCGGTACGCCATCAGCTCCATGAGGGGGACATCGAAGCCCCTTCCGTTATAGGTGACCAGTGAAGCTGCATCGTACACTTCTTCCACGCCGAGCCAGAAGAGCCGCGACATCTCATCCGGCCTGAAATCGGGATCATCCAGGCACACGAGATCGAGCAGCGCGAAGTCGGCGCGCACCTTGGCGACACAGATGGCGACCGGGTACTGGAAGGTAACCGGCACGAAGTCGGATGTCCCGCCGGAAGCGTCCAAAAGCTCCTGCTGGTACCTCCTGACCGCCTCCAGACCGTCAATATTCTCGTCCCTGTATTTCACCATGGCTATCAGCTTCGGGTCCGGAACGGACTCGACATCAAACACAAGGTACTTTACCACTTCATCTCTCACCGGTCACCCCGTATTGGAAACAGAAGTATTCATGAAAAACAAAAAGCATGTTGCCATTCCTGTTCTGCAACATGCTTCTGACAGATCCGCCGGAACAAACAGAATCACGCTTCCCGGCGAGCGCCTCCCGCCTCCCGGGAAACGCCGGTGAACGCCCTGCGGCTTATTTCTTGGCCTTGGCTTCTATTTTACCGAGGAGGTCCTGGATAAAAGGATCGGAATCTTTCTCTTTCGCCTGAACATATACATCGGCAGATTTCTTCGAACCGATCCTCATTGTCGCCAGGAGGGCGGCATAGCGGACTTCCGCATTGGGATCGTTCAGGAGCGCGGCATTGAGGGCATCGGCTGCGCTCTCTTCGCCTATGAGCCCCAGTGCGACCGCAGACTCCATACGGACCGCGTCGCGCTTGTCATTCAAAAGATTGATGAGACCGGGGACCGCGTCCTTCTCTTTTTTATTTCCCAGCCACCGGGACGCTTCAATCAGGGTTTTTTCATCGGAGCTTGAGGATAAATCCGCTATATATTCCTTCGCCGTCTTTTCTGTTTTCGCATTCTGCGCCTGCGCCATAACTCCAGCAGCGGCAACAATCAGAGCTATGCAAAGTAAACGTTTCATGGCACTCTCCATATTGATTTTGGAATAATGGTGCATTATCGTCCCGTAAAAAATTATGTCAATAATTTTATCCCCTGTTTATGCCGCTTTTTTATGGCCTGTCGTACCGCGGAAGCGTCATGTTCCATAACAGGAAATGGGGTGCGCGCGGCCCGGTATTTTAACCAAAGCTGCCGGGAGGAGCACCGCAAAGCAAAAACAGCTGATGTCAGCCGCATAAAATATGCTCAATCGGTAAAATTATTTTCTTTACAGTATTTGACCGCTGATTATAGGCTGTCACTTGTTCAACCGGCGGCTCCGGCATCATCTCCGGCCGGGCCCATTTCAACACCGAAAGTACCGGCAATATCACGTAAACGGCGGATTACCATGGCGAGAGAACACGAACATTCCGAAGAAAACAATAACGAAAATTTTGAACAGATGCTCGAACAGTCATTGAACCGGAGGGACGATTTCGCGATCGGGACCAGGGTCGAGGGCACCGTGGTGTATATATCGGACGAATTCATTTTCGTCGATATTTCCGGCAAGAGCGAAGCGGTGATCGCCGCTGCGGAATTCAGGAATGATGACGGGTCCCTGTCGGTCAAGGCGGGCGATGCCATCACGGGCTATGTCGTGTCACGCACGGGCGGAGAGATACACCTTACCACCAGCATCGGCAGGGGGAGCATGAACCCCGGCCTCCTCCAGATGGCCTTCCGGGAAATGATCCCGGTATACGGGACGGTTCTTGATACGGTCAAGGGCGGATACTCGATATCGGTCGGCGGGACACGGTGTTTCTGCCCGGTATCGCAGATCGACCTGAGGGCCCCCTCGGACCCGAAAACGCTGGTCAACAAGTCATTTCTTTTCAAGATCATCGAATTCAAGGAGCGGGGCAGGAACATCATAGTCTCACGGAGCGCGCTGCTCGAGGAACAGAGATCACAGACCGAGGAGCAGCTGAAGGCGACCCTGAAGCCGGGGGACCGCCTCACCGGCACGGTTTCCAACATCCGCGATTTCGGCATATTCGTTGATATCGGAGGGATGGAAGCACTCATTCCCAAATCCGAGCTGTCCCGGAGCAGGAACGCTGATACCGGGGCCTACAGCATCGGGACGAAAATCGAAGCGGCGGTAAAATCGATCGACTGGGACAGCAGGCGGCTGACCCTGAGCGTGAAAGACCTCATGCCGGAGCCGTGGGACCATATCGCCGACTACGAGGCGGGCCAGACAGTCGCCGGACAGGTCGTCAACATCATAAAAAACGGCGCATTCGTGGAGATAGAGCCGGGCCTCGACGGCTTCCTCCATATCTCCCGGATGAGCTTCCTCAAAAAAATCGCCCGGCCGGAGGAAGCGGTTACACAGGGCGGGCGCGTCAACGTCCGCATCGTCAGCATCAACCCCGGGGAGAAGAAGATTTCCCTGGAGCTGGTGCCGAACGAGCCTGATCCGTGGAAAGATTCCGGCGCAGGGCTGGCCGAGCAGGTGCAGACCGTCACGGTTGAGGACGTAAAGCCCGCCGGGCTGAACGTGCGCCTCGCCAACGGCATGCTCGGGTTCATCCCGCGGGGCGAGCTCAAGTCGAAGTCAGAAGCCGATATTCTGAAAAAATACGCAGAGGGCGACCAGCTCCGCGTATCGGTGCTCCGCTTCGAGCAGGAGAACCGGAAGCTCATCATGAGCGAAACCGACGCGCTCCGCATGGAAGAGCGCAGCGATTATGAAAACTTCATCAGGAAAGACGCGTCATCGAACCCGACGTCCCTGGGGTCACTTCTGAAGAACAAGTTCGATGACATACAGAAGAAAATGGAAAAGTAGCACCGTGCGGGGCATTAATGATAACGCTCAAAAACGGACACACGGTTTCATTCAACAAGGACTTTGACGTTTTTTTCCAGGACCTGCTGGAATCGATAATAAGGGAATCACGGCGTTCATCCCCCGGCGGGGATGACGCTGACAGCGCGGAGAGCAACGAGCGCTTCCTCAAGGAGCTCATGGACAACTGCATCTACGTTACCCACCAGCTCTTCGACATCGCAAAAGAGCGTGAAGATTTTTCACGCTTCATGGTCACCGGGTTCATATTCAACAGCATCATCTGCAGCCTTCCCGCGATTGGACGCGGACCTGCCGCCGGCAGCGGGCCGGGCAACGGGGGGAAGATCCATTGATCAGCGCGGAGACGGACCCGCGCGTATCACCCTCACAGCAATTCCAGCAATTCCTTCAATTTTGACAGGTCCGCGTCTTCGATCCTTCTTCGCACGGACTCCGGATCATCACGCTTGTGAAGCCGCACCGTCAGGTCCAGCGCGTCCCCCTCGAAATACGGGGGGTATTCCACCCGGATCCCCCGGGCCGCATAAAAGGCGGCGACCGCGTCCGCCTTTTTCTGCATACCTGAATATTCCGGGTACCGCTGCCCGCGGACCGCTTCGTAGAGCCGCTCGTCCCACTTTTTCCTGTCGTCGGACTCGCCGGGGCGGATCCCTTCCACGAACGCGAGGCTGCCGTCCCGCGTCTGTATGTCCGACAGCATGTCCACGATAAAGCGGAATATGTTCACGCGGAGAGGGGCGAACGCAAGCCAGGAAGCTATCGCTTCGACGGCGACGCCGGGCAGGCGAACGAGGTCCCTGATGATCCTGAAGTTGATATCGCGGTGGTCACAATACTCTTTCACCGGGCCCGGGAGTCCCGTTACGGCGGATGAAAGCGCGCCGCCGGCCGCAAGCTCTTCAGGGACGCGCATGCCCTGTTTCGCGACGCGCTTCAGCTGGTCGGTCCCGGCGCCGAGGTCTTTCAGTATCGCGAGCGCCCTGACCCTGCCGATGGGGCCCGTTTCATTGCGGAAGCATTTAACGAGGGCGCGCTCGCAAAATATTTTCACATCGGCCGCGGGCGCGATGAGCATCCCGGCCGAACCGGCGCCGAGCTCCCGGAGGGCGTCCAACCGGTTGAAGCCGAACATCACCCGGTACCGGCCGCCCTCTCTGACGGCCACCGGCGGATCCAGCACGCCGAAGTCCCTGATGGACTGACGCAGGCCCTCGTCCACGCGGTCCCTGCTGATCTTGAAATAGCGGTCATCCCAATCGATCTGTTCAAACGGGATGCGCTCGGCAGGCAGTGCGGTTATGTCGTTGAATTTCCCAGGCATCGTCTCCCTACCCCGGCGTCGTCAGAGAAGCCCCTGCGCGCGCATCACAGCAATCCGGCAAGAAGGCCGCCCAGCTCCTGGGGAAAAACGACCCTGATCCTGGAGAGGCGCTGCAGCGCGGCTTCGCCCGCCTCGGTCAGCTCGCTCGTGGTTATGAATATGCCCTGCTTCGCCTTCGTGTCGTTTACCGCCTGGGCGAGGTTGCGGAGCGGGATCTCGCTGATCCGGATGTTGTTCCACCTCCGCACCCAGATCAGGGTCTTTTCCTTCGTCGCGGTGTTCATCGCCATGAAATCGACCCCGTCTCCCTCGCGGTAGGTGGGGAGTATCTCATCGACGCGGCATCCCAGCTTGCCCACGACCCTGCCGGCGATGATCCTGAAGTTTTCCATATCAAGGCGCCCCAGGGCGTCGATACTATCAGCCGCATCCCCCGATACATCGGGTTTTTTTCTCTGAGTCGCGTCCTCGCGCGGGGCGTCTCCCCGCGCCGAGGCGATGATGGCCGACAGGTCAACGGACTCGGCTGACTTGAGGCCGCAGATCTCCCATAAAAAGTCGGGATGGAAGGTATTGTCAAGCCAGTCCTCGCTGTAATCCAGCACTATTCTCTCCTGGTCGCGGCCCGGCTTCGCGGTGGTGTCGAGCTCCCTCCTGAGCTGCGTGACGAGGAACTGGACGTTCCTGAAGTCGCGGTCAAGCTGGTAAAGCTCGTTCCAGCAATCGTACGCAAGCTCGCTCATCTCCGCGTGTATCGCGGCAAAGCCCAGGTCATACAGCACCACCGCCAGCTCTTCGCTCATTTCATTTTTACGGGCGCGTTCGAGGAGCGATTGCAGCGCCTTGACGCCCTCGGCGGGACGCTTCGCCTGGACGCAGAGGATGCCGTAGAGCCTCTGCGCGATGAAGACCGCGTTCTCATCTTCGCTGTTATCGACGATCGCTCGCGCGTATGTCGGCGCGTTCTTGTAATCCCGCTTCCGCTGGAGCGCGAACGCCATCGCGAGGTTCCCTATATCGGAACGCGAGTCAACCGAGAGCGCCTCCTTGAAGTACTCGGCCGGCTCGCTGGCCTTCTGGTTCTGGTAGCTCGCGATGCCCGCCCCGAAGAGGATATCAAAATTCTTGTCCGCGATCCTGACAAGCCGCTCGAAATACCGCTGGGCCAGGTCGAAGTGCTCCTGGCCGAGAAGCATGAAGGCCACCTGGTACAGCGACTCCTCGTCCCCGGGGTATTCCTTCAAAATATCGAAATAATTCTGGAACGCCCTCTGGAGGTCGCCGCGCAGCAGGTACGCCTCGGCAAGCTTTCGCTCCACCGCGACCCGCTCAACCTCGTAGTTGAAGGTATTGATGCGCCGTATCTCCTCGAGGTGTATGACGCCCTCGTCAATCTCGTCCCGGTTGAAGAGTATGTTGGCGAGCTTCCAGTGGACGACGTAGTCGTCCGGGTCATTGTCGAGGATCTTCTTGTATTCGACGATCGCCTCGTTGACCATGTTCTGCGCGAGGAATTTGTCCGCGCGGTTCAGCGGATTCAGGCGGGGCGCCAGAAGGTAGACATACGCCATGACCGCCCCGAGTATGACGACCATCGTTAATAATACCGTTACCACCATTGCTTCACCTCGCGGTCATAACGCCGCGGAAACAAGACCGATACCATGAGTCCCATCATCGTAAAAATCGGATTATCGACGGCCACCCGTTAATGATAAATGACGTTTCATCTTCCTTCTTGAGGATAAAATCGTCCTCGAGCTTGATTTTTGTCTTATAGGGCAGATTTATGAGAATATCGGGGGGCACGAATTTCGGGAGCTTGTCGAAATGCAGCTGTATCTCGTTCACCGTGGAGACCATCCGGAGCGATATCAACCCGAAGCGGGAAGGGAGGTCCTCGATCTTCATCTCGTTTCCCGGCTCAAACCACTCGGCGCGCGGCAGCGGGAACAGGTCGAGGCGCTCGCGGCGGTCGATGAACAGGAGGTTCCGGATCGTCGCGAAGACCATGGCGCTCACGGCCATCGAGGCGCCGTCGCCCCAGTTCGACCTCCCGGTTGACGGGTTCATGTATTCGGGCAGGACGTACGTCCGGCCCCTCATCTTCAGGAGGCCCATGATGCCGTCGTATCCCCGCTGGTCTTTCATCAGCACCAGATTGTTCACGGCGACGAGCGTGGCCATAATGTCATACCCGAGTGATTTGACGAAGAGGGGCATGTCGCCGAAACGCGCGCCCGCCCGGTCAACAAGGCCCCGGAGGGAGCCTTCGGGGACCGCGTCAAGATGCCACGGGAATCCCGCGGCGAGGTTATACACGGAGAATTCATTCTCAAGGAGCCCGGGGCCCTCCTCAAACGCGGCCTGCATGACCAGGCCGGCGACGCGGTCCGATTCCTTCCGGAACGTGAGCTCGTCCCCGAATATGCCGAGGCACCGGGCCAGGTATGAGAAATTGGCAAGCGAATGTGCGATGCGGATGTTGTCGAACTGGTGCTCCTCCGCGATCGAGTAATATGCAAGTGAATTACGCGCACGGGCCCCCGCCTTCTTCATGGAACGGGAGTAATTATATATCCCGAGCGCTTTCCTCTTTATGAATTCGAACCTGTCCTGTATGAATGCGGTATCGCGCACGTGGATGAAATAATCGGCGATTGAATCGATCAGCGCGCAGGCGTCGATTACCGCGTCAAATCCCGCCTTCTTATCGTCCGCGGGTGATTCCCTGACAAGAAGATCGATGTACCGCAGCGATTCCGGGAAATACCCCATCCGGTTGTATCCGAAAATTATCAGGAACGCTTTCAGCGCGTCTATTCTCCCGTCGTCCCGCCTGATCCGTTCAGGGGAAAAATTGAGGAGCGATATCTTCGACCCGTAAAACCAGTTCTGCACCTGCCGGTCGGGCATGGCGAGGTTCGCGCCGTTGCGGATACGCATGCTCGAGAACGCGGTATAATCGTCCCTTGCGCCGTTGTAATTATATTTTCCCCCCGCGATCCCGCCGCGCGGTTCAAGCGCCACGCGGAACGTGAAACGGTTCTCGCCCTTCTTCAGCGCGTAGCCCAGGCCCAGTGTCGCCATGCCGAAGGACGATTCGCTCCGCGTCCCGCCCCCTCCTTCCGAAAGGTCGATGTCGCGGAACCCCTCGCCGCCGGTTGAAACGTAATCCGGCCTGGCGTCAAAGCAGACCGCGTTGTGCCCGTTGACGGCGATGATCGCGCCTTCTTTCCGGTATTCGACCTGGGTGCACCCCCCCAGGCGCAGCCGGTCATACGGCCTGACAACGAACATGATTGAAGAATTCATCCGCTCCTTGAGGAGGCATTCCGTCTCAACCACCACCTCGTCCACCGCGCTGCGGGCACCGTAGAGGGTATGCTTCACCTTGCAGAGCTGGTTCTCCCAGCTCGAATAGATGAGCGAGTTCTTTGTATCGCGCTCCTGCCTGACGTGCCCCCAGTCCTCCGCGGGACGATAAAGGTCTTTGCCGCGCACAATCCAGGTCTCGAGCGACCAGCTTCCATAGGAGGGCGACAGCATGCCCGACGGATCGACATACAGGCCGTTGTCTGAGAGAAAATTCGTGGAATAGAGACAGTCCCGCATGGCGGTATTGACGAGCATGAAGGGGGGAAAGGAGACCGCGCGGGAGGGATCGTTCATTGCGTTGATCCAGGCGGGCCACCTGAAACCGGAAAATTTCTGGAAGAGGGAGTAGTTGTGCGCGCCTGTCGTGTATTCTTCACGGTGCGCTGCGTATTTTTCGGCATCGATGGCAATAGTACAGGGGCCCGAGAGACCGGAAACGTCCGATTTACGAATTTTTTTTATTTGAGAAATTCTCAATCGCAGCCACTGATTCAACCATTGTGTCATTTGAAGGACTTCAGGGCATCTTCCTCATTGTCGTAAATATCGAACATATCCATCAGCTCAACGACCTCGAAGATCTTCTTCACGGCGTTGTTCATGTTGCAGAGCTTCAGCTGCCGCTTCTGCTCCTTCAGGACCCGCATGGTCGAGACAAAAATCCTCAATCCCGAGCTGCTCATGTATTCAACATCGTTCAGGTTCATGAGCAGGTGCATTTCAGTTTCGTTCTGGATGATCTTATTAATTTCCTTCTCAATTTCCGCTGACAGGTGCACATCGAGTCTGCCGGCGAGGTAAACCACGACCACATTACCAACCCTTTTAAGATTGAGGTTCATAGGTATCTCCAGATCAAATTATTGAATAATACAATTTTATATATACAGCTGTTTTAAATCAATAAAAAATTATCCAACCGGAGCATTTATTGCTAAAAACAGAAAATGTACATATCGCCTCTCATTATCGGCCCCGGTAAGGGCGGAGTGTTCACTATCTCCTTCCCTCCTCCGCCAGCCCGGAAAACAACCCTCCATGCGGACCGGTAACGGCGCCTACTCTCTCCCTTCATGCGCCTGTTTTCTGGTGATGACAAGGCCCGCCGCGTTCAATATGACGAGTATGATAAAGATTATCCCGAGCGAGGTCATGACCATGTGGCCTTCCTGCCAGACAACCGCGTCCTTTCCCGCATCCGCGGCAATCTCCAGGTTGATCGATTTCTGGGCGCGCAGGAACAGGAAAATCGACAGGGCCGCGATCACCGGGAAGATAAGCCCGTTGAAATACACCAGCCCCCGGTACCTGAGCGGGTCAAAGAGGGGCATGATCATCGCGATGCCGCTTATCATAAGGAAGGCCGCGAAGATACGGGACAGGTAATAGAGCGGGGAGATGATTTCGTCGTTGATGATCTGCTTGAGCCACTCCTCCTCGGAAACATCCGCCCCGTCATAGGCTTTTCCCGGGCCCCCGCCCCCCGCCTCGTCGACTGCGACATTCATCCGCGCCTCGGAGCCGGCTGAAAACAGCTTGAAGACGCGGTACGGCGATGCGTAGAAGGAAAGGCCCACGACGATATATACGATGCCGGTCAGAATAACTATCCCCTGTAATATATTGGTGTTTCTTGATCTCATTCACGCCACCTCTCGCGCCTGTGTATGCGGCATATCATTCAGCATCCGGCCGCGGCCCCGTTCCGCACGGAGCCGCCGGGCCATTCCCCGGCGGACGGCAGAGCGCCGCGGCAATCTGGATAACAAGCGGCAAATCGCATAATTAATCAATAATAATTTCACGGGGGAATGGCAAAATAATTACCGGCGCGGCATTTTCTTAAGGAGGGTATCTGAAATTCCGCGCGATGCCTCAAGGATACGATCGATCCCGATCTCCTGCTCCGAGACCTCGATCACCAAATTGACGTCCGAAAGGTCGCCCATTGTTGGCTCGGCGGTACGCTCCTCAACGCACGAAAGGTAGCGCGAAAAAAAGCTCATGAGCTTCCCGTCCCGGTAGCCCATGGCCGCCTTGTTGTTCACCGAGACAAACACCGTTTCATCGACGTCTATCCGCAGCAGGTCTTCGATACGCGCCCTGAAATCCGGGTACCCTGAATTATAGCGGCCCCCGGAGATCTCGACCTGCTCGAATAGCGGGTAGAGGGAGAAGGAGGCGGCGACGACCTCCCGGAGGCGGCCGGTGCTGAAGAGCCGCCGCGACCCGAGTCCGTCGCTTGCCAGCATGGCCACGGGCGCCTGCCGGAACATCTCGATGCGGCTGTCACCGCACAGCTCGGCGGCAAGCTTTGACGCGGCGCCGTTTTTAAACACATGGGCGTCGGGGAAGGTGACGTCCAGGAGCCTGTTCAGCCTGTCCTCGGAGAAAAACTGCTCCATCCGCTTCCCGAACTCGCCCCAGCTGCCGCTGGACTGGTAGAGGGCAAGGACGATATAGCCGTAGGCCGAGGCGTACACCAGGTCGAAGGGTGCGCCGCTCGTATGCAGCGCGCCGAGAAAGCCGCCGTAAAACAACGACTGGAGCAGGCCCGTCTCGAGCACCAGCGCGCGACGCTTTTTCGTCACCAGCGACAGCAGGGGGAGCAGCCCGTCAGACGCGGCGCAGCGCTCTATCCGCGCGTTCTCTCCCCCGTCGGCGGCCGCCTCGAACGTCGGCAGCGCCAGGCCGCCGGGGAAGTCCCTGACCTCTCCCGCGTAGTGCTCGTTGACGATATAATACACGCGCTGCCCTTCCTTCACGCCCGCGTCGAACAGGTCGTACACGAGGCGCGTGTCCTTCTGGTTTTTCAGCAGCGTGAAGATGCCGTCGGAAACCCCGAACAGCCGGTCCCGCAGCGCGTCGTCGACGTCCCCGCAGTCGATGACGACATAGCGGTACTCTTTTGAAAGCATGAACAGGAGGGGCGATATGATGTCCGTGTTGACTTTTACCTTTGAACCGAACGCGATATTGAGAAGGTCAAGGTCTCTGCCGGCGTGCTCCACCCGCTCGTTGATGAGCCGTTCGATCGCGGGGGCGTCCTCCGTCCTGTGGGCCAGGGGGGCCGGGACCTTCTTTTCGAAGAAATTGAAGACGCTGGCGCCGGAAAAGGACATGTCCAGCACCACCGTCTTTCCGTTTTTTGCGAGCGCGGCGCCCATCAGGGCGGCAAGAAAGGACTTCCCGGAGCGGGGGTACGGGCTGTACACGGTTATGATGCGCGTGGCGCCGCCGAAGTAATCCTTCCCGACCTCCGATATCTCCAGCCCTGTCCGCCCGATGATCTTCAGATAGCCCCGGAGACACTTGTACGACATCAGGAAAAAGCGGTACAGGTCATCGGCGGCGAACATCATGAGGGTCGAATCGACCAGCGCCTTTACCTTCCCCGCCTGGCGGTTATCGGTGAAGGGTATCGTGCCGAAATAGGAGCCCGGCGCGAGGTAGACGACATCCGTCTTTCCCATGGCCTCGATCTCGAAGATCCCGTTGATGACGACGTTGAAGGAATTGGCCTTCTTCAGGTCGAACTGGTGGCCCTTCCTGACGGTGACGGGCTTCCCTATTGCCTGGAGCCGGGCGATCTCCTCCTCGATGCAGTGACGGAAGAGCGGGATTCCGGCGAGGATGTGTGCGGTGGCATTCATCGGATCACGGGCCGCTAGAATTTTCTCAGGATATTGATCAGCTCGTTCTTGCCGTACAGCTCGATGGGGCGCGTATTGGCGAATTCAACCGCCGACTGGGCATAATCCCCCGTGGTGATGACGATGATCCTGGTGGCGTTCTTGTTCTTCATGTTCTCGTGGAGCGTCCGGAGGAAGCGCTCCTGTATGGTGTCGGTGGTCCTGGTGACCCGTATGAGGCGGTTCGTCTGGCGGGTGTTCCGCCATTTTCCCTCGCTCTCGGTGGCGACGATCTCGATCTCGGTGTCGCTGATGATATTGATGTCGTTGATGTTGAAGTTCATCGCCTCGACGATCTTGCGGCAGGTGTGCTCGAACTGGGCGAGGCCGCATATCAGGAAGTCCTTGATGCGGTCGTCCTGCCGGAACTCGGCGTAGTTCTTGAGCTTGGCCTGGACGTCGCGGAAATTCGGCTTCATCTCCGCGATCTTTTCCCACTGGTAAATGGCGGAATGGAGGTCCCGGGTCTTCTCGTAGCACTCGGCGAGATAGTACCGCAGCCCGAGCTCGGTATCGCTCCCCTTCCGCGCGAACTTCAGGCCCCGCTCGAACTCCATGATCGCCTTGGGGATCATGCCCTTCTGCATGTGGCACGAGCCCTTGGCGAGGAAGCATTTCACCTTCAGGTCCTCGCTCTTCTGGGCCACGTCGAATTCCTTTATCGCCCACTCGAAGTCGGACATCTGGCGGAGCACCAGGCCGAGGAAATAGTGCGCGCGGTAGTTGGACGGCTCGATCTTGATGGATTCGAGGAACGACTGCTTCGCGTCGGGATACAGGTTGTTCTGGTAATAGATCTGCCCCAGGTAGTAGTGCGACTGCTCGTGCCGCGGGTTCAGCGAGACGCTCTTCTTGAAAAAGATGGTGGCCCGGTCCATCGCGTTGGCGCGGAAGTAAATGGTCCCCAGCTCGAAGAAATGCTGGAAGTTGTCCGGCTCGATCTTCGTCAGGATCAGGTATTCGCTCTTGGCATCCTCCAGGAGGCCCTGCTCCAGGTAGAGCTTCGCGAGCCTGCTGCGCACGTCGATTTCATTTACCTTCTCGTTGTACTTGCCGTACTTCAGGACCTGGCGGTATTCCACCGTGGCCAGCTTCTGGTTGTTTTCCCTGACATAGGCGTCGGCCAGGAGGTAGTGGGCATAGCTGTTGCGGTCGTCTTTCTGGAGAATGTCGATGAGCTTCTTGATGGCCTGCTTGGTCTGCCCGGCCTCTATCATCTGTGCGATCTCGTCGATCCTTCGCGGAAGCACAAAGGTCTGGAGAACGTACCAGACAATCATCCCGAAAATGATAATGAACAGAAAGACGATCACGTAGGTTAAAATCATCGGTTGATCAGGTCCTATCAGATTGTATGACACAGGATAACACCCCTTCCCCCCCGTGTCAAGATGGTAATGCGGCCGGGCCGGCGGAAATCCCGATTTTAGGCCGGCATTCCTTCCCTTTTATTTTATCGGATACCGGCGATTATATTTATATTCATAAAACGATATTTGGGCAATGAAAAGGGATCTTGCTGGGTCTGCGGGGCGGGGACCCGGCCCCCGTTGCGGGCGGGCGCCGTCACGGTATATAAAATAAAAGGGCCGGTAAAATTATATTGACAAAAACCGCCCCTTCAAATATCTCGAAAATTCGATCCGGGGGCGTAGCTCAGTTGGGAGAGCGCTTGAATGGCATTCAAGAGGTCAGGGGTTCGATTCCCCTCGTCTCCAATCAGGAAAACAGTTTATAACCGGCAGTTGCGACGATTATCCCGCGTATTTTTCTTCCAGCACGGCACCGTGGATGGTTACAATTTTTTCGATGTAATAGCGCCTCTTCCCCGCGGGAATGACCGCCTCCGCGGTCTCACCGGCCTTCTTGTTCTGCAGCGCGTTGCCGATGGGTGACGAGAGGGAAATCCTGCCGGCCGACGGGTCCACCTCGTTGGGTGAAACGAAGACCAGCTCCATGCGGTCATCGGTGTCCAGGTCAACCAGGACGACGGTCGCGCCGTAACCGATCCGGTCTTCCGCAATATTGTTGATGTTCAGCTGTTTCAGCTCGCCGAGCTGCGCGTTGAGCTGGGAAATGCGCGCCTTGACCATGCCCTGCCGCTCGCGCGCCGCGTGGTACTCCGCGTTCTCTTTCAAATCGCCGTATGACCGCGCTTCCGCTATCCTTTTGGGGATTTCAATCTTGAATTCGTAATTCAACCTGTCCAGTTCATCACGGACAGCCTGGCGTTTTGCCTCGAAATCATTTGCCATTATGGCCACCTCTTTTCGATGTTCGCGTTATGTCAGATGCGGAGGGGGCCGTGTCAACGCCCCCTCGTCCCCCCTTCCGCCGTGTCCGGGCAAGCGCCCGTGCGGAAGGAAACAGATCCTGGATGCAGCATCATCTATTCGTTATTGGTCAACTTGA
The DNA here is from genome assembly GCA_963827275.1 of uncultured Spirochaetota bacterium. Classification (GTDB taxonomy): domain Bacteria; phylum Spirochaetota; class UBA4802; order UBA4802; family UBA5550; genus RBG-16-49-21. The sequence continues at coordinate 65,998 of CAWHAA010000009.1, read as the reverse complement.
TCAGAATCTTTACGTTCTTATTGTCATCCTTTTTTACTTCAAAGCCGTTCTCTTTTAACGTTTTTTCAATCCGGTAGGTCATTAAATCAATAACTTTTTTTGTCATGGTGTTCATCCTTGAACGTAGTTGGGATGTTCCTCTCGCGGGACCTCCGGTCCCGCGCGGAAAACATATCATTAATGTCGGAACATCGCCCCGCCGGATTGAATTAATTCATTTTTTTCGCAGTCACCTCAACGAGCTGCGGGATGAACCCGCGTCTTTTTTTCAGTACCGATGACGCTATGAGAATGATGCCACAGGACATAATCAACGCGGCAACCCCGCCCGCAATGGCGGAGAGCTCCGGGTCAGCCCCCAGCCGCCCCGAAAGGGACGAGCCCAGAAGGATGCCCGCGACAAGCATCACCGCGGGTACGGCATACAGCACGAGCGCGCTGCCGACCACCGCCCTCGCCTGGATGCGGAAGGCCACCTCGTCGCCGGTCGCCGCGCCCATGGTGTTGTCCATCCATATCCGCCGCCCGCCGCCGGACGCGGCGGCCAGGCACGAGCGGGCCGCCGAGCACCCATCGCATGACGAATCCGGCCCGGCCTCGACAAGGACGCGGCCGCCGTCAACCTGCACCACAACGCCCCGTTCCATTATTTCAGTATAACCACTTCCCCGAGCTTTTTCAAGTCCGCGAGCACCGACTCGTTGCCCACCACCACCGTCACGAGTCCGCACTCAAGCAGGCCCCGCGCCTCCGCGAGGATGTCCGTCCCCTTCACGCCGGCGATGCGCGCGAGGTAGCCCGTAAAGTAATCCGCCGGGAGATGGTTGTACGCGATAAACATGTAGTTCGACAGGACATTCATGGGCGTATCGAACTGGAATATAAAGCTGTTGCTGATGGCATTCCGCGCCCATTCGATCTCCCCGCCCGTGATCTCCTCCCGCGCCATCCTCCCGATATTGTCGGTGAGCAGCCCGAGCGTTTCAGCCGCGGTCCTGTTCTCCACCTGCGCGAAGGCGAGGAACACGCCCGTCCGGTACCGGGGCCGCAGGATCGACTGCACCGCGTAGGCAAGCCCCCGCTTGACCCGGATCTCCGTCATGAGACGCGAGGTAAACGAGCCGCCGCCCAGCACGTAGTTCATGACCTCCAGCGCGTGCGCGCCGCGGTACCCGATATCGGGCGCCGCGGTCCCCAGCACGATCGTTGACTGGGGGATGTCTTTGGGATAAAAAAATATCTTTCCCCTGCCCGCGCGCACCCTTGTGAGGGCCTTTTCACGGTCTGACCCGTAGGGAGCGCCGCCGCCCGGGGCCATGGAGGAGAAGTGCTTTCTGAAGAGCGCGAGCACCTCGTCCATGCCGAGGGACGACGATATCCCGACCATGGCGCCGCCCGCGGTGCAGTAGTCCCGCCAGACGGCCTGCACCTGCTCCGCCGTGTACGACTGCACCTGCTCCGCCGTGGGCACCGACCCGTATCCCTCGCCGTCGAATATGATCGCCTTCGCCCGGTCAAAGGCGATCTCGGCCGGATCGTCGTACTTCCTCCTGATCGAGTCGGCGACGAGCGATTTCGCGTTATCCAGGTACGGCGGCCCCAGGTTCGGATGCAGGGCAAGGTCCGCCGCGATGGCGAAGGCCCGCTCCCTGAAGCGGTCCAGCACCTTGATGGAGATGACCGTGCTCTCGAAGGAGGAAGCGATGCTCAGCCGTCCGCCCATCGAGTCGATTGTTTCATGGAGCGCGCTCCCCGGGTAGCTCCGGGAGCCGCCCAGGGACACGGCCTTCGCGATGACCTCGGCGATCCCGGCGGTCTCCCGCTTTTCATAGAGCTTGCCGAACCCGAAGGAGACGATGATGGTCACCTGGGGGAGCTCGTCTTTGATATAAAAGAGCCTGAGGCCGTTGTCCAGGACGGCGGTCTCGACCGGCGGGAGCGTGATGGCACCCGGCGTCTCCTGCCCGCGCGCGGTACCTGACGGGCCCAGGGCAAACGCAAGCAGCGCACAGCACGCAATGTTCACGAATCGTTTCATTTATTTCCTCCAGCGGGGCGGCTGTCCCTCAGGATGCCGACGGTCCGGTTCTTTGCGGTGAAATACCTGTCTTTCATCTCACGTATCTCCTTCACCGTGACCCGCTTTATCATGGGCAGGTATTCCGTCGCGTACCGCCAGTTGCCGAAGACCGTCTGGTAATAGCTCAGTATCCCGGCGATCCCCTTGTTGGTCTCCAGGTCGAAGACCATGCCCGACTCGATGCCGTTCACGACCTTGCCGAGCTCCCCCTCGACGACCTCACGGAAAAACGTCTCCATCTCGTCGTACACGGCCCGTTCAAGCGCTTCCGCCGTGTGCGGGGGCCGCGGAGCGGCGAATATCGTGAAGAGGTTGTCGTAGCGCGAGCCGGGGGCGCTGCTCCACGCGCTCACCGACGTCGCCACCTTCTTCTCGATCACCAGCGCGCGGTAGAGGCGCGAAGACTTGCCGCCGGCGAGGAGCTCGGCAATGACGTCGCAGGTGTAATCATCGCGCGACGGGTAGGCCGGCTTGTGCCAGCCGATGATGAGATAGGGGCTGGCCTCGAAATCCAGGGTGAAGCGCCGCTCCCCGCCCTGGGGCGGCTCGGCGACGGTCACCGGCGGGGGCGACGGGCGCGGTTCGATCCGCCCGAAATACTTCCCGATGACCCCGAACGTCCTGTCCGTGTCCTGCATGCCCACCACGGTGATGGTCATGCGCGAGGGGATGTAATGGTCGCGGAAAAACCTGCGGATGTCCCCGAGTGAAAGATAGGGGATGCCGGAGCGCCACCCGATGATGGGGTGCCGGTAGGGGTGCGCGATGAAGGCGGTGGCCATGAAGGTCTCGAACAGGAGCCCGGTCCCGATCGAGTCGTAGTTCATGAGCCGCTCCTGCAACACGTTGTTCCGCTCCAGGTAGTATTCGCGCAGGACAAGGTTCATCAGGCGCTCCGATTCCATCTTCGCCCACATCTCGAGCTTCGACGCGGGGAGCTCGATGTAATACCCCGTCTTGTCCCGCGAGGTGGACGCGTTGAACCCGACGCCGCCGTTCCCGGTATAGATGGCGTCATAGGGCGAGTTCTCGACCAGCGCGGCCTGCTCGCCCTGGAGGCGCTTCAGCTCGCCGCGGAGCGCGGGCAGGCGGGTGTTCGCCGGGTCCTCGATGGCCATGCGGTCGATGGCCTCGCCCACCGCCTCGATCCGGGCCTGGATGACGCGCTCCTTCTTCCAGTCCCTGGTGCCGATGGTGTCGGTCCCCTTGAAGAGCATGTGCTCGAGCAGGTGCGCGGCCCCGGCGGTCCGGTAGCCCTCGTCCGCCGAGCCGACCCTGAAGGATATCTCGAAGGCCAGCACCGGCGCGTAGCCCCGGTTCAGCATGATCACGGTGATGCCGTTTTTCAGCTTCTTCGTGACAACGTTCTTCTTCAGATATTCCCCCGCATCGCGGATCGCGGCGCGGTCAGGCGCCGCGGCCATCGCCATGAGCGAAAGAAGCGGGATCATGAGCAGGTATTTTTTCATGTACGGCTCCTGGACTGTTGTAATGGGAAGAGGTCAATAATGACGGTATACCCGCAGGCAAATCAAGAATAATTTGCGGATCGGACATGCCCGGGGCACGCTCTTCATCGTGCCGGCCAGATGCGGCCCGGGAGTAATCCGCTGAAACAGCACCACGTGATGCCGGCCGTCCCGGCGCGGACCTTTTTTTTCTTGATATTTAAGCAAATCAGTGCGATCATATCCGAGCGGTCCGGCCGGGTGGATGCTTATCCACAATAGAGATGGATTTATAATTAATGTTACCGCAAAATCTGATACAATCAGCGCACAGGCGATGAAAAACAGTATTTTTCAATCAATAGGTTTTAAGATAATATTTTTTTACATACTGCTCACGATGATAAACGTGTCGTTTGTTATTTCCATCATCTTCGAAAACCAGGTCGATCTGATCACAAAAAATTCAAAGCTTGAGTCCGAACAGCAGATATCGAACCTTATCGGCTCGTTAAAAAAATTCTCATCCGAAATAAAAAAAGGGACGCTCTTCGCGTACGACACAGACCCGGGCTCCCTGGACCAATTTGTGAATCTGATCAGGCCCCACGCGTCGTCGTTTTATATTGTAACCGAAGACAACAGGACGCGCTATAAATCGGACAGCTCGCTGGAACCGCCGCCGACCATCGCCGAAGACATCCTGCGATCCATTACCACGGAAAATTTTTCCGGAAAAGACTATTACCTGAGGATAGACGACAGGAAGCGGATCATGTACTGCTATATCCCCCTCCACGAGTTCCGACTGGGGAAATCAGTCCTCCTTGTGCAGAAAGACATAAGCGGCGTTGACGCGTCACTGAGAACTCTGTATTACCAGGCCCTCTATGTCATTTTCGTGGTCCTCTTTTTCCATGCGGTCTTCGCCCTGATCCTGTTCAGATACCTCATCACCCCCATAAAACTCCTCAGGCAGGGGGCGCATAAATTAGCGGAAGGCGACCTGGGCGCGCGGATATCTTTGACCGATCAGGATGATGAATTCGGGTCCCTCGCGGCATCGTTCAACAAAATGGCCGACTCGATAGCTGCAAACATGGGCGCCCTGACAGGCAAGGTAAAATGGGCGATTGAAACAAAAAACAGGACTGACATCCTGACGGTGAAAGACGAACTTACCGGCCTGTTCAGCCGCATATACATGATCGAGCGCATCAATGAAGAAATAAAAAAAACGCTCGATAATAAAAGCTCCATGGCCCTTATCCTCATTGAAATCGATACATTTACTGATATCATCAAGATATACGGCAATAATTCAGGGGATATACTAGTACTGGAAGTTTCGAAAATTATCATGCGGAACTTCTCCGACACCGATGTTGTCTCCCGGTTCAGCGGCGAAAGCATCGCCGTTTTAACGATCGGCCGGCCGGTTGAACAGATAAACGACCTTGCCGAAAAGATCAGGCATGAAATTGAGCACGGCACGATCATTACCCCTGACGGGACATTCTCCGTCACGGCGAGCATCGGCGTTTCATTCAGAAGCTCCGGGTCCGGGGAAGGCCACGAAGACGGCAATGACCTTATTTTCTCCGCCGGGACGGCGCTGGCCCAGGCGAGGTACAAGGGCAAAAACAGGGTGGAGATTATACCGTAAGGGGACCCGCCGTGTGAAAAAAATCAACCTCACCGCCATAACCGTGCTCGCATCCCTGACAATCACCCTGTTCCTGCTCCTGATGAACGACATCATGATTTCGATACGGCTCAACGAGCTGAAATCAAGCCTGCAGAACATGGACAGCAGCGAGGGGAGCATTGACAATATCGGCCTGGTGGCCACCTACGAGCTCCACAAGAAATTGTTCGAGAACCGGATTACGCAGGATGACGCGGACGCCATTGAGCACAGAATAATTTCCCTGGCGGCCCCGGGAGCGGGCGTCACGCCGCGGACCGAAGCGGTGTATGCCATTCTCGCCTACCCCGCTCTTACCGTGATCAACTTCAACCGCATGGTCCTCGGGAAAGCGCCCCTCGCCTACAGGCCCGGAAAGGACCCGTGGCATGTAAAAATAGACCTGGCATATTATTATGAAAGGAACTTCCACTTCAAGCGGGCCATAGAGATCTACGATGACATCCTCGCGACCATGGATGTGACCAGCGGCCTCATGGCCGGCATTTTTCTTCACAAAGGGTACTGTCACGCATTACTGGGCCATAACGACCTGGCCCGCAGGGACTATCTAACGGTCATTGAAAAATACAGCCAGGAGAGCAGCGCGATAACCGCGACGATCCTGCTCAAATATCTCGAAGGATACGGGCTCGCCCGGGAACGGGTGATGGAGCAAGAGGCCAACCCCCTGCTGAAAGGCCAGAAGCTTGTTACCCTTCTTGCCTACCAGCAGGCCCTTTTGATCCTTGAAAAAGCGGAGCGCACCGCAGGGCCCCGGGACCTTCCCGGCATACAATATTATATGGGGAGATGCTTTGCCGGCATGGGCGATACCGACAAGGCGGTCGAGAGCTATCTGAATGTGATAACCTCGTCCCCGTCATCGAAATATGCCATATTTTCCAACCGCAGGCTTTTTATGACAGGTTCGTCCGCGGGAGACGCCGCGCTTAAAAACCTGTCAATCGGCCTGAACAGGATATATAACGACCCGCTGATGGACCGGATGATTGAGGACGGGGAAGGGATGCGCGCTGACATAAAAAAGGATGAAATGCCGATTAAAATACGCATTTCTCCAGATTTAAAAGCCAGCGTCGATACTATGGTTGCAAAGGAAAAAGCTTCCGGGTTGAAAAAAGGCAGATACCTTGTTATATTTACAAGTGACGGGAACATTTTCAAAGGCACCTTGATTGAAAAGACGGCGGACCATATAGCCATCGAGACATTAATCGGCAGGATTGACGTGAAAAAGGACAGGATCATCAGGGTCACCGAAAAATAACATGGGCAAACTCAGGTTATTATTTATTACCGCATATATTCTTCTCCTGCCTCATATCTGTTTCAGCGACATCATTGTTACGAAAGACGGCATGACCCTCAACGGGAAAATAATCGAGATGAAGGATGAACATGTCAAGTTCGGCAACTACCACGGCACCTTCACAATACAAAACTCGCTCGTGAAAGAGATACATAAAACCGAAAATTACCAGGAAGATATAAAGATTTTCAGGCAGATGGGCAAGGCAGTCAGCGAATCCGATATAAGAAACAATTTCCAGGCCGGCGTAAAAAAACTCGAGGAGAGGAGAATCAGCGGCGACAGCGGGACCGATGCGGCGCCGGCGGAATTCCTGTTGTCCGCTTCGCCGTTTTTCCTGTTCAACCTGGGGAAAATGCGCCCCCTTCTCCCGTACAGCTGCGGCGCGTCCCTCCTCGGCGATGTCCGGTTCAGGAGCAGGTATAACTATCTACCCGGAACAATCAGGCTGGACCTGCACTATTTCCATTCCGAAAAAGGAATGAAAAAAATATCCGCGTTCCGGTTCGGGATTGGCACTGCATGGATCATCCCTTTCGAGGTCCGCGGCGTTTCATTCAACCTGGCGCTCTCCCCGGGGTTCGGCGGCGGCTATTACGCGGTGACGGGGAGATGCGAGAAGGCCGCGAATTTTAAATGGCACGTTTCAATGGCGGCCGGTCTGGAGTTCCCCATCTCTTCATGGGTGATTTCCCCCCAGGTGAAGTTTGATTATATCTACGACGGGGCCATGCCGTTATTCGGCCTCGGGTTTTCAATCGGAGCGGGGTATCTTTTTAAAATATGAGCGCGCAGTGACATGACGAACATATCACCCGACATCGTTCCTTCCGGATTGGCCCGCCTGCTGCGGAGGATATTCCCGGCCCTGCCCGCGTGCCTTGCTGTTTTTTTCTTCTCCGGCTGCGGTTCGGAATTCGAAGTGCTGCTCGATAAGGACCAATCCCTTCCCGCGGTTATTATCAGCGCCGTATACGGCCCGGCTCCCAGCACGGTGTACTGGTCGGAACAGACCGGCAGCATCAGGAAAGCACCCTCGCGGGGGGCCGGGGACATCACCCTGCTCTCTACGACCGGAACGCCCGTGGACATCGCCCTGGACCTGCCCGGGCAGAGGATCTATTGGGCGGAGGCGGATGATGGTTTTGCTACGATTAACAATTCCAGGCTTGATGGAACGGAACCGGCCGTATTCGCCTTTGACGTGCCGGCAGCGGGTGATCATGGTTTTTATGAGATCGCAATTGATCCGGCGGCCGCAATAATTTACTATAGCAGATATCAAAGCATTACAGGGCACAATGATATCTGGCGGTCGCCTCTTTCCGGATTTTCTCAGGAAAAATGGATTAACGAGTTATCCTATCCATACACCTATTCCATGGCCCTTGATACCGTTAACAGGAAAATATACGTCAGCGCCAATACCTACTGGGACATGACAACAGCATACGGGAGCGGGCAGGCCGGCGGCCTGTACATCGCCGAGCTGGATACCATGAACACGTACCTGCCGTACCAGGTTACCGCGTCAGGACCCGCCGCCCCCAGCGTTCCCATCAGGGACATCGCGGTTGACGGCGCGGGAGGGCGCCTGTATTATGCAAGCAATACCGCCGCGGGGCTTTTTATTATCAGGGCGGGCCTGCTATTCGAGGACCCGGCCGTGTGGATCACCGCCGGCGGGTTCGACATCCAGAAGCTCGCCCTGGACCTGACCGAAAGAAAAATATACTGGACATCGTATTCACCCAACGGCATTTACCGCGCGGACATAGAACAGCCCGAAACAGGCATCGAGATGTTCCGGTCGTTGTCCGGAAGGCCAACCGGGATCGCCGTATCGCATTAATATATTTAAAAATTCAATTCGCCGGATTATCATGGCCGGCAGGTACCGGCTGTTTCGCTGCGCCGCGCCGCAATCAACCGGGAAAATATTTTTCCAGCAGCTCCTTAAGCGGCACCGGGGGCTGGAAATAATAGCCCTGGAAAAAATCGCACCCGAGTCCCTTGAAAAAATCAACCTGCCCGGAGAACTCAAAGCCTTCCGCCACGACCTTGAGGTCAAGAGAATGCCCCAGGTCGATAATATACCTGGCCATGGTCTCCTTCTTCGCGTCTCCGGGGACGGCATCGACAAAGGCCTTGTCGATTTTGATGATATCCACGGGGAGCTCGGTCAGGTATGACAGCGAGGAAAACCCCTTCCCGAAGTCATCGATGGCGAGCATGAAACCGTTTTTCTTGAGCTCCGCAAGGCTCTGGCGCCCGAGGAGCATGTTTTCCACGAGGATATTTTCAGTGATCTCCAGGATAAGGTCCCCGGGTTCAATCCCGTGCTGTTTCGCGAATGAAAAAAGGAAATCGCCGTACGAGGGGTCCACTAACTGGCTGGCGGACATGTTGATGCTGACCCTGGACCTCCGTTTCATTTTCATCTCGATGTCATAGAAAGACTTCCTGACAACGAGATTATCCAGGTCTTTCATCATGCCCATGCTTTCAATAATAGGGATAAAATGTCCCGGGCCGCCGATCGCCGGATCGTTGTTGGTGCACCGCAACAGGGCCTCCACGTACACCAGCCTTCCGCCCGCATCCATGACCGGCTGGTAATGCAGGATAAATTCATCCCGGGAAAGGCAGTTCCTGAGAAGATCGACCGTATAAATTTTTTTCGAGGCCCGTTCCAGCAGGTCCCTGCTGAAAAAGCCATAGGAGTTTTTCGCCCTTTTTACATTGTGGATTGTGGTGTACACATTGCCCATGATGGTGGTCATGTCGTTCCCGTCGCGCGGCAGGAACAGGACGGCGATGCTTACCGTGACCGTGTACGGAATACCGGAGACCACAAAGGGGTTTTTCAGGCTTGTTATGATTCTTGAGGCAAAGCGCGCCGCTTCATCCTCGGTGCGAATCTCCCTCGATACAAATGAAAATTCATCCGCACCCACCCGGTACAATCTCCCGGCATCGGAAAAATCATCCTTCAGCCTTTGCGCGAGCAGCCTCAGGATATCATCGCCGAAGCCTTCGCCGTATGACTCGTTGACGCTCTTGAAATCATCGATATCAAGATAGATCAGGGAAAAGACATCGCCGTTTTTCGCGGACGCATCCAGCCCGGTCTCCAGGTCATGTCTGAAGCTGATTTTATTTAATATCTCCAGCTCGGCATCATAATAGAGCTCGCTTCTTAAATTTTTCGTCATGTTTTCAACCTGGTCGAAGGTGTCGATATAGAGCTCAAGCACCCCCAGGCTGGTGAACAATATCAGTATGGCAATGCCGAGCCCCAGGTAGGGAAAGTGATTATTAAAAATCCTTATCTCATCACCGACAAACAGGAGCGCATAAAAGCTGCTGAACGCGAAATAACCGAGGACGACAAGGCCCGCCAGTATGTATTTCCCGGAAAACCTGCTTTCTTTCTGTAAGAAAGCCATCAGAACAAAAATTATTGAATATATGAGAAAAACAAAGATAAAAATGTCCCGTATAATGGTCAAGGGCCCCTTGGTCTCCATATGCATGCCGCCGCTGACGGGGCCGGGACCAGCCATGCTGTAATAATAAGTCAGGAACCATAAGAGCGCCGGCAATTATCGCCACCGCGATTGCAATTCCCGCCAGGACAACAATCCGGTTTATTTTTTTTACATGGGTTTTAATGTCTAATACACGGTCAAGGTAATACGGGGCAAGAAAGTAGAAAAACACGGGCATCAATTCCCTGGCCACCAGGAAGAAGTAGGCGGCGTCATGCCGCACCACCAGATACGTAAAGATCGAATTAAGGACATCGCATAATATAAAGAGAAAAGAGGCAACGCTGATAACGAATAACGCGCGGGTCTCTTTTGCCGGTAATTTTATATACATGACCGCGGACTGAATTGTCGCAAAAACAATAAATCCGCAAAAAAACAGCTTCAGGCTGTAATGAAGAATCGATATATTTTCCATGTTTTTCGCACAAACCGCATGTGTATCATACCATTGTATACGAGATTGTGCAATCTAACAAGCATTTTGTGTAAATAAAATTCAGAAAATGCTTTGATCCAGGCGCCCACGCGGGGCGCGGACGCAAAAAACGTTTAACAAACCGGATATGACAAATAGCGACATCGACACATGTATAGTAATAATTTTATCCGACAAACCAATAAAGCGTCGGAAAAAAGAGCTGAGCGGCCGAGGACTGTCTGAGTCTTCAGTGTCTTTGTCCGAGTTCCGCAGGCCGCGAAGCTTTTTTACGCCGCGCAATAAACCCGAGGAGAAAGACTCTGCGTTACAATTGAACATTAAGCGTGCCGGCACGGATGCCAGTGAAGCGGCGGAAAAAAGAGCTGAGCGGCCGAGGACTGTCTGAGTCTTCAGCGTCTTTGTCCGAGTTCCGCAGGCCGCGAAGCTTTTTTCCGCCGCGCAATAAACCTGAGGGGATGGACTCTGCGTTATAATTGAAAGTTCCGCGCGTGGGCGAGGCGGCGCGGGGAGGGGGTTTAAGGGGGAGGGCCGGCCGCGGTGCCGCCCTCCCCCTTGTATGTATTACTTCTCCCCCGCGGCCTGATTATTGCGCAGTATCTCCTCCGCCAGGATCTTGAGCTTGGGGGACACCTTGAGGGGGGGCAGCTCCACCTTTTGCTTCGGCGGTTCCTTGCCCAGGAGCTTGCCGAACGCGAACACCATGCGCTCGAAAATTTCGTTCACCCTGTCCTGGCGGTTCACCATGCGGTAGTACTTCAGCGCGAACAGGGGTTGTTTCTTCTCATAGAACAGGTAATCCGCGAGCCGGGTGAGGCCGTCACGGTAGCCGGTTTTCACGAACAGGGCCTCGGCCTTTGTCATGTCGCCGTTGTTGAAATATTCGTTGCCCTTGCGGATGAGCTCAACGCGTTCCTTATCGTCCATTGCTCCCTCGCTTCTATCTCATGACTACAGTATACTGTTCAATAGATATCGATTAAAACCACTATGGCATATGTGCACTAATTTCGTCATCAGATAACCGCTCATACTATTAGATAAATCATTTTTCTCAGGCTGGAGTGGGGGAAGGTGCCATGAAGGCTGATTTCTCATAGTCCGACAGGCTCTCCTACCGTAAAGATACGTTCGCAGGAAGCTCAAGGTTGAGCCTGTCAAGGCATAGAGGCGGACGAGGGGATAACTAGCCTCATCAAAATATGTTGACAAATATCTTCTCCATCCTGTTACATAATGCAATATAAAAAAGCAACTCAACCCAGGGGAAAATCCGATGTATCCGATATTATTCAGCTACAAGTTCATCAATATAGGCAGTTACGGCCTCATGCTGGGCCTGGCGTTCTACCTTGCCTTCCTGCTTACCGAGCGCGAGCTCCTTATCCGTGAAAAGGACCCGGAGCTCGCGTACAAGCTGCTCCTCATCATCATCCCCAGCGCCATCATCGGCGCCAAGATATTCCATATCTTCGAAAACCTTGACGAATTCCTCCGCGACCCGAAGGGGATGATTTTCTCCGGTGCGGGGCTCTCCGTGTACGGCGGCTTCATCCTGGCGTTTTTGCTGAGCATGATACTGATTCGAAAAAGCAAGGAGAGCATCCTCGAGATATTCGACATCACCGCGCCCTCGGTCGCGCTGGCCTACGGCGTGGGGCGGCTCGGGTGCCACGTCTCGGGCGACGGCTGCTACGGCATCGCGACCTCGTCCTTCCTCGGCACGCCGTACCCGAACGGGATCGTGCCGTCGACCGCGGCGGTCTTCCCGACGCCCCTGTTCGAGTCGTTCGTGTCCTTCATGTTTTTCGTGCTGCTGATGAAACTGCGCAAGCGGGAGATGCCGGCGGGCAAGCTGTTCTTCATCTACATGATACTGAACGGATCGGCGCGGTTCATGGTCGAATTCATCAGGCTGAACCCGAAGGTCGCGCTCGGCCTCACGCATTCGCAGGTCCTGGGCGTATGCTTTATCCTGACCGGGATCATCGGCTGGGTTCTGGTGGAGAAACAGGCGCGCCGCGCGGTGTGAGTCTCCGGTCGTGCCCGCGCGCGGAGGAAGGGTGCGTCGGGCGGGGCCGCGGGGCTACAGCCCCCGCTGGGCCTCCAGGAACTCTGAAAGCGCCTTCGGCTTCAGGTGGCCCATCTCAACCAGGATGATCCCGAGAAGGCCGCCTTTGGACGTCTGCATCGTAAGCGCTTCATCGAGCTGTTTCTGGGTGATAATGCCGTTTTCCATGAGGATCTCGCCAAGTCTTTTCGATGCCATTGTATCATCCTTTCCGCGTTGTATTCTTACTATATCGGCGCCATGACAAATCAGGCTTTACAATTATTCCGGGCATGCGGACCGGTCGGCGCCGGCCGCCGGGTGTGAGCGGAAAAAAAGAGGCCGGTCCACCCGGGCCAGCCTCTTCCGTTCCACGCGCGATCGCCGCACCAGGCCTACTTGATATTGTATTTTTTCTTGAATTTCTCGACCCGGCCCGCCGTATCCATGATCTTCTGTTTTTTGGTGAAGAAGGGATGGCAGTTTGAGCAAATTTCCACGTGGAGGTCCTTCGCGGTCGACTTGGTCTTTATCTCGTTGCCGCAGGCGCACTTGATTACTGTTTCTTTGTATTCCGGATGTATCTTCGCCTTCATTGAAAAAATTCCTCCGCTTACGAATTCATAGCTTTAAAAAACGCTTTATTGTTCTTGGTCGCTTTCATCTTCTCGACAAGGAGCTCCATCGCCTCGGTGCCGCTCATGGATGAGAGGGCCTTCCTCAAGACCCATAGTTTATTCAGCTCTTCCGTGTCAAGCAATAATTCTTCTTTCCGCGTCCCCGAGCGGCTCATGTCGATGGCCGGGAATATGCGCCGGTCCACGAGTTTGCGGTCAAGGTGCAGCTCGCTGTTGCCGGTGCCCTTGAACTCCTCGAAAATGACCTCGTCCATGCGGCTCCCGGTATCGACGAGGGCCGTGGCCAGGATGGTAAGGCTCCCGCCCTCCTCTATGTTCCGGGCGGCCCCGAAAAAGCGCTTGGGCCGGTGCAGGGCGTTGGAATCGACCCCGCCGGAGAGTATCTTCCCGCTGGTCGGGACCACCTGGTTATAGGCGCGCGCCAGCCTGGTGATCGAATCGAGCAGGATCACCACGTCCATCTTGTGCTCGACCAGGCGTTTCGCCTTTTCCAGCACCATCTCGGTTACCTGCACGTGCCGGCTTGCCGGTTCATCGAAGGTCGAGGAGATGACCTCTCCCTTGACCGTGCGCTGCATATCGGTGACCTCCTCAGGACGCTCGTCGATGAGGAGCACGATGAGGTAGATCTCCGGGTGGTTCGTTGTTATGGAGTTCGCAATTTTCTGGAGCAGTATGGTTTTACCGGTACGCGGCGGCGCGACGATAAGCGCCCGCTGTCCCTTGCCGATCGGGGTGATGATGTTGACGATGCGCATGTCCACGTTCTCGGAAAGGGTCTCAAGGTTGATCCGCTCCTCCGGGTAGAGGGGCGTCAGGTTGTCAAACAGGACCCGCTTCTGCAGCTGGTCCGGGTTCTCGAAATTGACCGCCTCGATCCTGAGGAGGGCGTAAAACCGCTCGTTGTCCTTCGGCGGCCTGATCTGGCCGGCGATGGTGTCGCCGGTCTTCAGGCCGAACAGGCGGATCTGCGAGGGGGACACGTATATGTCGTCCGGGCCCGGCAGGTAGTTGTAGTTCGGCGAGCGGAGAAATCCGTATCCATCGGCCAGTATTTCAAGGACACCGCTCGAAAAGATGAGCCCCTTCTGCTCCGTCTGCGATTTCAGTATCTCCAGGATCAGGTCCTGCTTTTTCATGCCGTAGATCCGCTCAATCCCCATCTCCTTGGCGATATTGACCAGATCGTTTATCTTCTTGGTTTTCAGCTCTCCCAGGTCAAGCCAGGTTTCCGGGGTGGTCTTCCCGTTCGCAGCGGCGGCAGGAGCCTCCGGAGCGGCGCCATTGCTCTCTGTGATTTCGGTTGCGTTGACCTCTTGATTTTCGGCCTTGCTGGATTTTGCGGATTCGGTGGTTCGTGCCATACCTGTTCCCTGTGGTTATTTAATTTTTTTCAGAATCTCGTTACTCGTGAAATGTATACGAAAAAATAGTTCGATTTTCACCTATGGCCGGTGGCGGAAGTGAAATTTACCTGCAAAATGTTGTCGTTATTTATGTATTTTCATTACATATTAATGAGTGCGGTTGAGAAAATAAAAGTCAATCAGCACTTGTTATTGTTTATTATGCAGGATGTTAATGCAAAGTCCCTAAAACGCCCTTCAATGTATTCCGGGATATTATACCTAATGATGGTACGGAGGTGCCAGATCTGTTCAGACTCGGACAATGTAAGGTACGGCCGCTTTAAGTCAAGAAAAAATCATCATTTCCGTAAATCAATATACTAAATAAATTATTTCCTTTCAAGTAATTTTTTAAAATTATACTGCAACGCCCCTGTCACGACCCCTGCTTTTTCCACTTAATGCCGTGCTTTTTTATCTTGTGGGCAAGGGATTTCTGGCTGATTTTCAGCGACTTCGCAACGGCGGCAGGGTTATTCTTGTCCCTCAGGAGGTCAACAAGCACCAGGCGCTCCGCCGCGCCCAGGATGTCATCAAGCGATTTCGCCGTAATGTCCACACCGGGGATCAGGGACCCGACGCCATCGTCCGCCTCCTTCGAGCAGAACAGGAGGTAGCCGACTTTTTTCCGCTTGCTCATGAGCGGGATTTTCTCGTAATGCAGCGCGAGCTCGCCGTTAAAGAACATCAGCTCGTCGTTTTTCCTGCCGGGCATGAGCTCGTTTTTTTCCGCGTCGCCGACGGTCTTCTCCACGAACTCCACATCAACGTCTTTCTTGAAATGCCGCCGGTAGAGGTCCTCGAAATGGCTGTTGTAAAAAATGGTCTTTCCCTTTATGTTGAGCGCGTACAGGGGGCGCGGGATGTGCTCCAGGATGAGGTATATCATCCATTCCAGCACCTGTTCTTCCTTCTGATGGTCCGTTTCGCTCTCCGCCGACACGGGGGCCTTCTCCGGCGCCTCGGAAGCGGTAAAGAGCTGGAGACGCGACCAGCGCCCCTGGACCTCCCCGAACAGGTTGATGACGGTGAACTCCTTGATTTCGCCGTAGGGAAGCAGCTCGTCCAGGGTGAGCTTCCTGGCGAGCCGGGTCACGAATTCATCGATCTTCAGTCGTTCGACGCGCTCGATATCGGAAAGCTCGGAAACGACATCGTCTTTCCTGAGTATCCCGAGAAGGATCCCCCGCTTTGAAACCACGGGGATAATGGGCACGTTGTAGGAGTAAAAGAGGCGCACGATGTCCTCGGGCCGCCGGTTGTCGGGGTTAAACGGATTTTCCTCGAAGGCCTTTTTCCCGTCGGCCGGATGTTCTTTTTTTTCTGACATTACAACCCCAGCACGTCATACATAGAGTAGAGGCCGGCCGGCTTCCCCGCGAGGAACTCCATTGCGGTGACCGCGCCCCTGGCCAATATGTCCCGGCTCGATGCGCGGTGGGACAGCTCGATGCGCTCGCCCATGGCGGTGAAAAAGACCGTGTGCTCGCCCACGATATCGCCGCCCCTCATCGACAGGACGCCGATTTCGTTCTTCGTCCGCTCGCCGATGATCCCCTCGCGGCCGGTGACCACTTTCGCGCCGTCCATGTCCCGCATGGATTCCCTGACGATTTCAAGGAGCCGGTTCGCGGTGCCGGAGGGGGCGTCTTTCTTGAACCGGTGGTGCATCTCTAAAATTTCGACGTCGTACTCGTTCGTGAGCGCCCGCGACGCGATCTCGGTGAGCTTGAACAGGATGTTCACGCCCAGCGACATGTTCGGTGAAAAAATGACCGGGATTTCCTTCGACGCCCGCGTGATCTCCCGCTTGCCGTCATCGGACAATCCGGTGGTGCCGATCACCAGCGGCTTCTTTTTCTCCAGCGCGAACCCGATGAGCCGCGCCGTCGCCGCCGGCGAGGAAAAATCAATGATGCCGTCGGTCCTGGCGACATCGTCCGCGTTGATGCCGGCGACCGTGACATGCATCTTCTCCGCCTGGACCAGGGTCCCGGCGTCGCAGCCGAAGGAGGGGGCGCCGTCATGGTCGAAGGCCGCGCCGAGGGAATGGCCCCGCCCGGTAAGGACCTTCAAGACCGAAACGCCCATCCTGCCGCATATCCCGCAAATGCCGATTTTCATGGAAGCGCCACCCCGTAGTCCAGGAGCGCCTTCCTGAGCCTCGCCCTGTTGTCGTCGGCAAGCGGCACCAGGGGGAGCCGCAGGCCGTCGGCGCAGAACCCGGCCATGGCCATCGCCGCCTTCACGGGGATGGGGTTCGTCTCGAGGAACATGGCCCGGCAGAGGGGAAGGAGGCGGTAGAACTGCTTCCGCGCCTCGTCGATGCGCCCTTCATTGTACAAGGTCACCACCTTCTTCACGTCGGCCGGGAGGAGGTTCGAGAGCACGCTGATGACCCCCTTGCCGCCGATCGAGAGGAAGGGAAGGAGGATGTTATCGTCGCCGGAAAGAAGGGTAAGGCGCCCGCCGCAGAGCTCGTAGAGCTCCATCATCTGCTGGATATCGCCCGAGGCCTCCTTCATGGCCACGACATTGCCGACGCGGTTCAGCAGCTCGTTCACCGACGCCGGGAGAAAATTCACCCCGGTGCGGCCGGGTATATTGTACAGGACCACGGGGATCCCGATCGATTTTGCCACGCTCTCGAAATGGGCGATCAGGCCGCGCTGGGTCGGCTTGTTATAATAGGGATTGACCTGGAGCACGCCGTCCACGCCCGCTTCCTCGGCTTCCCGCGACAGCCAGATGGCCTCCTCCGTGGAATTGGCCCCGGTCCCGGCGATAACTTTCACCCTGCCGTTCACCAGCTTCACGACCCGCCGGATGAATTCCTTGTGCTCCTCGAATGAGACGGTGGGGGAT
The DNA here is from genome assembly GCA_963827275.1 of uncultured Spirochaetota bacterium. Lineage (GTDB taxonomy): Bacteria > Spirochaetota > UBA4802 > UBA4802 > UBA5550 > RBG-16-49-21. Next base: position 48,498 of record CAWHAA010000009.1, on the reverse strand, counting down.
TCGCCCGTCGTCCCCATCGGGACGACACCGTCGATCCCGTTCTCGATCTGGAATGCCACCAGCTTTTCCAGGGCCCCGTAATCGATGCCCCCGTTCCTGAATGGCGTGATTAATGCTGTAAAGACTCCCTCGAACATGGCTCCACCCGTACCAGGTTTATTTTCTTCTTTTGTTCTTTTCCGGCGCCGCGGCCCCGCTTCCCGCCGCCACCGCCGCGTTAAGCTGCTCTTCGAAAAAGCTCATGCTGAACCTGCCGTCCGGAAAATCTTCGGCAAAGAGATAGAGGACCAGGTAGCGCTCCGCCTTCAGCGCGTCCGACTGCGCGGGATAGGCATGGACCTTGATCCACTCCTTGACGCCGGTGATGACGATCTTCACCCGTTCGCCCCGGCCCAGCTTTTTGCCGTCTATATCGATATCCTTCTTTAACGTATAGGTGTACTTTTCCTTTTCCTTGAGCCGGTCGGCATCCGACTTGCTCACAAAAACGTCGCAGGCCGTAAGCACGACCGTCAGCGCGACCATCGACGCCAGTATCGTTCTCAATACATTATTCTCCCTGCGTGATTGAAATGCCATGTCCATCAGAATCGGACACGGAACGGCGTTGTCAACACTTTATTTGACCGCGGCGCCCTACTTGTGATATGCGGTGCCGGTCCCGGTCGCGATCAGCTTGTCCCCCGCCCCCCGCACCTGGATGCTCCAGGTGGAAAGCTTCCTGCCGATATTGATGGGGACCGCCTCGGCGAAGATCTTTTCACCGTCCACCGCGGAGGCGAGATAGTTGATATTGAAGCTCACCGCGATGGCCATCACGCCGGTGCTGTTGCAGGCCACGGCGAACGCCTGGTCCGACAGGGCGTGGATAAAAGCGCCGTGGGCGCGCTCCACCGCGTTCATGAATTCGGGTTTGACGGTTATACCGCACCGGGCATATCCTTCGCGCACCTCTTCCACCTCGATGCCGAGAAACGTCGCGAAGGGATCTTTCCCGACAACCTCGCGGGCGTACTCAATCGGATTTTCGACGGTATGCACCTGTGACATGGCTTCTCCTTAAGCCCCCGCGGAGACGATGGGCCTACAGCGTATACAATTCCCTGATATCTTCCGTCCGGGTAACGGTCCGGCCGCCCTCGCCGATCACCTGGTTGCGGTACTTTATGACGGATATCACTTCCTGCGTTTCGATATGATGAATGGTTTTAAGCTTCTTCATCTCCGTCAGGAGCTTCCGGTACTCGCCGTAATCGCCGACAATGACCTCGATGGTGAACGAATTTTCCCCCTGCACGTGCAGGATCGAATGCACGATCGGGCTCTTTGACATGAGCCTGATCAGGGCGTCATCATGGTGCGGGTGGTCGATCTTGACGAAAAAATGGTACGGCTCCTTCATCCCCAGGTAGTCCGCCAGGGTGAAGTCCTCCTTCTTCTTGTGGACATCGATGATCCGCTGCGTCTGCAATGATATGATCGCGGGCATACCCGACGGCAGCTTGATCGCCTTCATCGAGCTGATCCAGCCGGCGAGCTGGGCCTTGTCGTCGAAATTCGCGTCGAGAAGATAGCTGTATTTGCCCATGATGTGAAACAGCGAAATGACATGGTTATTGTTCTTCAAAATCGAAACAATTTCCCCGTCCTCTCCCCAGTTCTTCATCAGGACGAGCGCGTGTATAAGGGTATCAGGCATTGTTTTCTCCGGGAGCGGCCATATTATATAATGAATAAAAGCCCCACGCGGAACCGGGGCTTACAGAAGAACATCTACAGCATGAAATATTTTTTCGTCAAGATATTTCTTGGACGGCGGTGAACTTCTCCTTCGGCGGGTTGTAATACCCGAGCCGCATTCCCGGGTTTTCTTCACGGAGCAGGCGCAGGAGGTTCGCGACACCGACCGGCTCCGAATCCCTGAACCCGATCATGTCGAAATAGTAGTCGGGGTCGAGGTTCAGGTTTCTGGTCTGGATCATGTTCACCGGGAACCGGGAAAGGAACCCGCGGAGCGCCCCGACCTCGGCCTCCGAGTCGGTGAATCCGGGCAGGAAAAACAGGTTGATCGACACGAATATCCCGGCGTTCAGGGCGGCATCGAGCGAGCGAAGCACGTCGTCGAAGGAATAATTGACCGGCCGGTGGTAGCGCGCGTAATAGTCCGGCGTCGGGGAATTCAGGCTGATCCGTATGGAATCGATCCCGGCGGCGATGAGCGCGCCCACTCCCTCCGGTCGCGAGCCGTTTGTATTGATGTTGATGGTGCCGGCGCCGGTTGACTCGCGCACCAGGCGTACCGCCGCGGCAAGGTCGTCCGCCCGCAAAAGCGGCTCCCCTTCGCACCCCTGGCCGAAGCTGGCCACCGCGCGGTCCACGCGGGAGAAATGGCGCAGGATCACCTGCGCGATCTCCGCCGGCGAGGGGCTGAAATCCAGGCGCGGCTGCGAAGCGGGAAAGGGGGCGCCCTCCTCCTGGAGCGACAGGCACCCGGCGCACCGGGCGTTGCAGGCGATGGTCGTGGGGAGCGGCGCCTCGTGCCTGCCCAGGAAAAAGTTCCTGGCGCACAGGCAGCGGTAGCGGGTCGCGCACCGCGCCAGCTGCCGCACGAGGCGGTTGTCGGGATGCCGCTTTTTCTCCGCGGTGATCGCCGGCCGCAATTCGTCGTCATTCTCGTGGATCGCCGGGTCAGAGCGGGGGTCATCGTCGATCCTGATACCCGGCACGTAAAAATCGCCGTCAATGACGGCGAGGCCGGCATAGGCCCAGAGGGGAAGCACGGGCGCGTCGTCTCTCCTGATAAACGCGGGAAGATAGGTCCTGAGGTACGCGGACGCGAGAAATGCGGACGCGGCGGTCACCCCGTCGCCGCGGTACGATACCTCGATATGGTTGAAGTCGCCGTTCCTGTGATTGTAGAAGACCGGGTAGCGGCCGGGCAGCGAAAAGAGATAGCTCCCGTACGGGAGCGGGATCAGTTCGGCGGGATCGACCCTGACGAAGCGCCGCCCGGTCCGGAAGGCGGGCTCCAGGTCGGGGAAATCCCATACGTTGCCATCAGCGTCGGCATATGCCAGGCAGAGGCCCTTATCCCTTTTTTTCACGAGCGCGTTTCCTGTTCATGGTCCGTTCGACGTGGCGTATCATCCCTGCATACCGCCGCTGCATCTTTCTGCTTGCGCGGAACGCCCTGTCCCGCCGCACTGCCGCCATGCCGCACCCGGCGGCGAGCAGTTCATCCCTCCGGGAGAGCTTCGCGGACCTGGCGGCGCGCCAGAGCTCCCGCATCGCTTCGAGGGCCGCACCGGGCGATTGTTCCTTCTTCATTAGTCGACGCCGGACGGAGGATTGTATCGCTGCCGCAAGCGCCCTGCAGTTTCCTTCCTGGTTCCCGTCCCGGAAGAGGAAGGTCGTGGCCAGCACGGCGCTGGCGCCCGCGGCCATGACCGCGCCGGCGTTCTCAGGCGTGATCCCGCCGGTCGCCACCACGGGCAGGGAGGTCATCCCGTGCGCCCGGGCGATGATCGCGATCCCCGATCCCCGCAACTCCATGGCGCCGGCATCGGTATGCCAGACAGTGGCGTACACCGGGCCCACGACAATATAGTCGGCCCCGTCGCGCTCGGCCCGGCCGATCTCGTCGGGCGAAAAGATTGTCTGGCCGATGATCATATCCGGAGGGACGAACCCGCGCACGTCGCGAACGCAGAGGTCGTTCATCTCCAGGTGCACCCCGTCGGCCCCCGCGAGGAGCGCGATGTCGGCGTGGCCGTTAAGGATGAAAAGAACATTTTCACGCCGGCATAGTTCCGCGATCTCCTTCGCCGTTTCAAGAATCTCATTTTGCGACGGGGCCTTCATCCTGAGCTGTATGACGGACGCGCCCCCCTTTATCATGTCGCCCGCCGCCGCGGAAAAACCACCGGCGGGCACGAAGGCGGAATCGAGCACCGCGTAGAGCCCCCGGTTGAAACGCCCGGCCGCGGCGCGGCGCAGCAGCGCGGAAACGGCATCGCGCTCAAGCGCATACAGCTCGAAACGTATCGACTGGAAGGCCTCCCCGCCGATCCCCGCGAGCTTCCCGAATTCCTCGAGCGACCTGACTGCCTCGGTCGCGCGGTGCAGGTTCGATGAAAACATGTCGGCGAGAGAGTTGCGGGTCTTTTCGCCCTCCAGGTCGATGAACTTCTGCGCGTCTGCCCCGACATCACGGCCGTACAGGGAACGGTGCGGCGGGAAGGAGCGCGCGGCATCGGCGACCCGGTGGCGCGCCTCCTTGAGGCGCGCGGAGAAATCGGTCCGGTGAAGGCAGAAGCGCATGATGTCCTCGCACACGCGAAGTCCCTCCTGCGCGCGGTTGATGTTCGCGTCAATGGCCGTGTATACCTGTTTTTCCATTATTCCGGGGCCCCGTCTCCCCACTCGTACATGATGATGCCGCAGAGGACCGTCGCCGCGGTGCCGGCCCGCAGGTGCGATGACCCGAGGTTGACCGCCGTCCACCCCGCCGCCGCAGCCGCCCCGGTCTCCCCCGGGCTGAAGCCCCCCTCGGGCCCCACCAGGAGGCTCACCGCGCCGGGCCGCGCTGCCGCGCAGGTACTCCTTCATCGGCAGGGCCGCCCCGGGATGGGCGATGATCAGCGCGGGATCGCGGCGTGAAACGATCAGGTCGCGGAACGCGACGGTCCGCTCAACGCGCGGGACCGATTCGCGCAGCGACTGCTTGGCCGCCTCCTCCGCCTTCCTCCGCCACCGGTCAGTCCGCCCCGTCTCGTCAGCGGGATGGGGGATTGTCCGCTCCGATACCACCGGGATGATCCGCGTGACCCCGACCTCCACCGCTTTTTCAAGGACGGAATCGAAGTTCTTTCCCTTTAACAGGCACATGCAGAGCGTGATCTCGACAGGGAGCGGCCGCGGCGCACCCCCGCCGAGGATATCCGCCTCGATGAACTCCCCGGTAATGCGGGCGATCCGCGCCGTGAGCGAGGCGCCCTTCTCGTCGCGGAGCAGGAGGCGGTCGCCGGGCTTCGCGCGACGCACCGTGACCAGGTGGCGAAAATCTTCGCCCCCGATACGGCACCTGTTATGCACGACGTCCGATGAGGTAATGAAGAATTGAGGCATGCACCGTCCCCGAAAGAAATATATCAGCCGCCCAGCTTTTCCGAACGGAAAATCTCCTTGTCAAATACCGCCCCGTCCTCCATTTCGCTAAAGCTGATGATGGTGACCGTTCCCTGGCGGATATTCATCATGTCATACCGGAGGGGGATGATCCGGCCGTTGTTTTCCTTAATCCTGACCAGCGTCATAAACTTGAAAATCGCCTTATCGCGGTCATGGTAATCGATCCTGATGGGGATGAAGCGGTCCTTGGTCACGTACAGGGTGAGCAGGCCGTACTCGCCGCCCTTGGCGATCGGCTTCAGCACCAGCTTCCAGACATCGTTACCCTTGACGAAGGCATCACCGCTGATGGTGGCGGTATAGTTGCTCTGGAAGTCCGCGTTGGACATGTCCAGAAACGTGAAGTTCGTTGAGAGGATCTCATCATACTTGTCGATGCTCAGCTTGTGGAACAGCTTCAGCGAGTGGATGTTATAGACCCAGATGTCCTCACCGCCGAGATTGTAGAGCACCTTGAGCTGGTCCCCGCGCTCCCTGCTGCTGAAGGTGAAGAGGTAATCCTCCTGGGCGATGCAGCCGTTAACGTTGATGGTGGTGGCCGACCCGTCCGGCCTGATATGCTTCATTATTCCCTTGAGGTGCCCCTGCGGATATTCGAACATCTTGTCGACGCGCGCCAGGATCCCCTGGGCGTTCAGTTCGATCTTTCTGTCCTCCTGGGATATCGACTCAGTGTTGAAAGCAAAAAGCGAGGCGAGCACAAGGCATATGATGCCATAGCGTTTTATAGTATTGCTCCTGGGCGCGATGATTGTATGATCTATTTGTATTTTTATGACCGAAGACGCTGTCACCAAGACGTCATGAGACTTCCTGATAGCCCTTGTAATATGACATATTATTTATTATTTAATATACTATTTTTTGGACAATTTGTACATCTTTTAAGTCACATGAAAAAATTCAAATAATTTTTTTATTCTAACCGGGGTCAGAGTAAATAACAGGCAATTTGGTGCCAGATATATGGTGTCAGAGTAAAAAGTCGGGGGTCAGGGGGTCAGAGTAACAATTCGAGTTAAATTTTACCAACACCAGTTTACCGTCCAGTCGGATTTTTTTATTCAAAAAAATGTCATTTATGATTATGATATTAACACAATAATTAGCTATCCGCTATTTTTTCACGATGAAAACCGCAAGCATCGCCACAAGCACACCTGCCGCGGCGTAGATGATCCATTCTCCCAGCAGCGTAAACGGCGTCATCGACCGGAGCATGACGATCCCGCCATTGATGCATTCCCTGGTGAACAGTCGTGATTTCGCGATGACTTCACCCGCGGGGGTGATAATCGCCGAGTACCCGTTGTTGGAAGCGCGCACCATGAAGCGCCTGTTTTCAATGGCGCGAACGGAAGCCTGGCGGAGGTGCATCACCGGCTCAGAGGTCCTTCCGAACCAGCCGTCATTTGAGATATTGACGAGCAGGCCGGCCCCGTCGCGGACCGAGCGCCGCACATGCCAGGGATATACCGCCTCAAAGCAAATCGAGAGGCCGATGATCCCCGCATCGGTGCGGGCCGCCGGCGGCGTGGCTCCCTGCAGGAACTCCGAGGGGGCGGTATAGTATGCCCCGAATATCCGGCCGAAGGGCGCCGTCTCCGAGTACGGCAGGAGGACATTCTTGTCATAAAAAGTAACGTCTTCCCTGCCCGACACAATATATGCGCTGTTGTAGACTCCGCCGGTGCCGATCTCCCGCCGTATGCCGCCGGCAACGAGTACGCGTGACCCTGAGAGGCGGGACGTTATGAAGGAAAAGAGCCCTGAATTCACCATGCGCCCGGCATTGAGGACCGTCTCCGGCCATATCACGAAACCATCGCGTTCCGCCGCATCGTTCCCGTCCGTGCCGGAAGCGGCATTCCGGGTGCCCGCGAGCGCGCCGCACCTGCCGGTCAGCCCCATGCAGACATTGACCCGGTCCATGAAGCCGGCGTCCTGCCATCGCTCGTCCTGCGAGAAGTTTGGCTGCACTATCGTCGCAACCAGTTCCTTCCCGGCGGCATGTTCCCGTTCAGCCATCTGTCGGACCTGGGGCCGGCGCACAACGCCATACAACAGGGGGAGAATGATAGCGCACAGCAGGAGGATCAGGGGGGCACGGCTGCGTGATATATATGTCCCTGCCCGTCCGAAAAAGCCCGGTTTTGAAAAATCCCGCCATGCCGTGATCCAATCCAGGTCCCTGCATAGGCACGCGATGACGGCATTTACGATTAGCACGGTAAACGTTATGCCGTGCAGGCCGGCGATATCTGCCATCTGCATATAGAGGTTCCACGGCTGGAGCGCATAACCAGGCGAGCCCCAGGGCACCATCACCGGGACTATCTCGCGGACATATTCGAGCATTATCCAGAGGGAAGGGAGAGCAAGCGCGTAAAACAGCAGCTGTCTCTCCGGGTTGAAGATGGAATTTTTTAAAAAGCGGTACATCAGCCCGAACATGCCGTACAGGATGCCGTGGGGGAGCACGCATGCCAGCGCCATGAATACGGCGGCGGTAAGGACAGAGGCGCCATACTCCCCGATCATGGCATTGACAAGCCAGTATGCCATGCCGATCGAGATGACGGCGCCCCAGAGAGCACCGGCGGTGAATGACCGCGCATAGGTGTCGGCCCGTTCAAGCGATATAAAAAACGGCACCAGGGCGATAAAAATGAGCGGCCAGGGCGCGAATTCGCAACAGGCGACAGGAAAGGACAGCAGGAAGAGGAGAGCGGAGATGCCGGCCAGGCGCATCGAATGGCTACCAGATGAACAGGAGCGGATCCAGGTCGCGGCCGTGCTTCATAACCGTAAAGTGCAGGTGCGGCCCGGTTGACCAGCCGGTAGAACCCACCCTGCCGAGGGGCCGGTCCTTGGTGATCCAATCCCCGCATTTTACGCTGATCGATTCGAGATGCCCGTACAGCGTGGTGTAGCCTTCATAGTGCTGGACCATAACGGTATTGCCGAAGCCCCCGCGCCACCCGGTGAATATGACCATGCCGTCCCGCGCGGGGTGCACGGGCGTCCCCCAGGGAGATATGATATCGACGCCATTGTGATAACGCAATGATCCGTCCATCATGAAGGGATGTTCGCGGTTACCGAACAGGGACGTAAAATTGCCCTTGATCGGTGACCTGAAAATATTTTTTATGCGATAGAGCTTTTCAAGGTCATTGTTTACGAGAAGGGGCCGCGATCCCTTGAAGAAAACAAGGCGTATGTCATCGGTTGAAATAAGCTTGAACGGCGTGGGAAGATAGTCTCCCCTCACCTCGCCGGTAAAACCGAGTCGATTGCGCATCCGCCGCACATCAAGGATGTCATCGATGGCAAGCAGGACGCCATCCTGGGCCGGCACCACAATTTCGATCCCGTCTTTCGGGACCAGCGTGGTAATGAATGGATTTGCAGCGATAATGGTATCGACAGAAATATTATTTTGATACGCGACATCCCAGTATGATTCACCCCCGACTAACCGGTGGGTCATAAGCCTGACGCCGGCGACATAGGGATAATTCTTTACCATTTTGATATATTCAGCCTGATCAATGAAGAGGGGGAACCCCTCCTTGACCGCGTAACTCCCTTTTTTAACCTTCACGCTGTCGCGCACCAGGGCGGTGATGCAATTCCCGAGGAGGATGATAGCGACAAGGGCGATGGAGAAGATAATCCCGTAGGTCTTGATCTGACGGACCTGATACCTGCTGAAAGGCGGCCAATGCAGCATTATTTTTCTCCAAGTCGTTGAGATTTTTGCGCGGCATGCTCGACAGCGTCCATGACGATTCCGGCAAAACCGCTCCGCTCGAGCACATGGATGCCCTCAATGGTGGTCCCGCCGGGCGATGTCACCTTCCCCCGGAGAGACATGGGGTCCTCGCCGGTCTCCAGCACGTATTTCGCCGCTCCCATCACCGTCTGCGCGGCAAGCAGAAGAGCCTTGTCGCGCGGGATCCCCAGCTTGACGCCGCCATCGGACAGCGCCTGGATGAAGGTGAACACGTACGCCGGGCCGCTGCCCGACAGGCCGGTAACGGCATCCATCAGTTTTTCCGGCAGCACCATAGCCCTGCCGATCTTCGAAAATATCTGCTCCACCTCAATTAGTGAATCCCCATCAACGTTCGCGTTCGGGGATAGCACCGACATTCCCTCGCCGACCAGGGACGGGGTATTGGGCATAACCCGTACGAGCTTCGCCGATGGGCCGATGATCCTCTCCATGGCGGCCAGTGTTATGCCCGCCGCGATGGACACGATAATCGATCCTGCGGCTATTGATCCCTTGATGGCGCCCAGGACGGCCGCGACAGTATCAGGCTTCACCGCGACAATGATGATCGACGACGCGCGGGCCAGGTCTTCCGCCGTGGCCGCGACCGTTATCCCGGTGGCGCGGGACAATTTCTTTGCCTTGTCGGCATCAGCATCATACACCAATATGAGTGACGGGTCAATGCCCGCGGCCAACCGTGACAGGATGGCCCCGCCCATGTTGCCCGCGCCAATACAGCCTATAGTTTTTTTCCCCGCAGTCATTCCTGGTTCCTGTCTCCGAAAATCGCCGTCCCTATTCTCACCAGTGTCGCGCCCTCTTCTACCGCAATCCGGTAATCCGATGACATCCCCATGGAAAGCTCGCGGAGGTCAATCCCCAGGGAGTTGTTGATATCATCGAGCAACCGCCGCGTCTCCCTGAATGCGTTCCGCACCGGGCCCGCGTCATCGGTAAACGGCGCCATGGCCATAAGCCCCATGAGCTCCAGGTGCTCAAGTTCCAGCACGCGCGTAACCAGTGCGAGCGCTGATTCCGGAGCAACCCCGCTTTTACTCTCTTCCCCCGATGCATTCACCTGCACGAGGACCTTCTGTATCTTGCCGATACGGCCTGATTCCAGGTCCACCTTTTCAGCGGTATCGGCCCTGTCGATGGAATGAATAAGGTCAAAAATCTTCACCGCATCGTGGGCCTTGTTTGTTTGAAGGTGCCCCACCATATGAAAGGAAAAGCTCCCTTTGAGCTGCGGGATCTTTCTTTTCGCTTCCTGGACCTTGTTCTCGCCGAAAACCCGGATTCCTTCGTCGATCGCCTCCTGGACGACCGCCGCAACGAAAGTCTTACTAACGGCTATTATGCGTATATCGCCGGGGTTTCTTCCAACGGATATGGCCGTCTTCGCGATCTCGTCCCGGATCCTGTTATAATTCTGAATAATGCCCATTGATACTTTCTATTTTACGAAACAGCAAAACGGGAACGCCCGGCTGCGATATACTGAGCGGCAATTTTCACCGCCCGTGCGGGCTGCGAAAATATACGTATTAAAAACACTTGAGTCGTAATGCCACAGAGTAAATTATATTGCAAGTCTTTTATTGACTGTTTGACTGAAGCAAATTCCATATCTGCATCTATGCGTAGAAACCCGCCTGGTTTTATTCAGATATTGGAGTGGCGTGATGGAAATGCAGGGGGATGTGTGGGCATTCCCCAATACTGGACACAGTAAGCCACATTATCGATCGACCCATACAACAAGATATAACTGTTTAATCGATAGTTATCGGTAGTTTCCGTAAAATTGTTCAAGAGATCAAAAAGATACTTCTCTATCGCATACGCAATAATCCTTGAACCAGATAATTTACAAGCCTTCTTCAAATCCAACAACAACTCATATTCGGCCGGCGACAAAGCAACATGAAGCCTATGCCAGTTATCCCTGCTATCCCGGCCCTGATATCTAATTCTTGACCATGGCGAGAGCGGGAGCCGAGTTTCATCGGCAAACTTTTTCAATATGAATGATATGATCTTCTGCCGGCTTTGACCGGTAACAAGAGCTGCCTGTGTAAGCTTTCCGAGAATTTCAACATGCATATTGATCGTGCTCTCAATCATCATCCAATCTCCTTAATTACATAGTATAACAGCATACCGATAACTATCGATTGAAAATCGACACCAGCAAAAAATCAAAATTGCGACAGTCGCGATATGAAATGAAACGAAAATCCTGAGTTGATCCATAAAAAATTTTTCCGCACAGCCTCCCAAAAAAGCCATATTTAGTGTAATATTTTAGGGATTTAATAGAAAAACTTTCTTTACTTTTATATAGCAAGTTTTCATTCTGTAAAAAATTATCAAAAGAGGTGTTTTCATGAATATTCTTATATTTGGGCCCAATGGAAGCGGCAAAGGCACACAGGGCGCAGTGGTTCAAAAAAAGTATAATGTTACGCATATCGAATCTGGCGTTATTTTCAGGGAAAATATCAAAGGCGGCACTGAACTCGGCAAGAAGGCGAAAGTATATATCGATCGCGGGGACCTTGTTCCCGACGATATTACCATCCCGATGATCCTTGACCGTCTCCAAAAGGACGACTGCAAAAAAGGATGGCTCCTTGACGGCTTTCCCCGGAATGACGAACAGGCCAAGGCTCTTGACGAAGCCCTCAAAAAAGCCGGGATAAAGCTCGACTGCGTTATAGAGATATTACTTGACCGGGAAATCGCGAAAAACCGGATCATGGGAAGAAGGCTCTGCGCGAACGACAACAACCATCCCAATAATATTTTCATAGACGCCATCAAGCCGGCCGAAAAAGACGGCGAAATGGTATGCCGGGTATGCGGCGGCAAACTTTCCGCCCGTTCAGACGACCAGGACGAGACGGCTATCGGCAAGCGTCATGATATTTACTACAACACAAAAACCGGCACGCTTGCGGCGGTGGGCTATTTTAAAAAGCTGTCCACGGAAAACAAGGGTGTTCCCCGGATTATTGAACTTGACGGAAAACCGGGCGTGAAAGAAGTCAGCGATGATCTGATGAAAAAGCTCGGATAAAGCAGGACTGCGTCCATAGACAAATAGACTTGACACCGCACCGGAATCATGCAAGGGTGGTGGTAATAAAATAGAAATTAGCGGCAAGGGGATGACTGCACCAGACAGACCTCCCCTTGCCGCAGATATCTTCATATTTTTTCTCTCGATGCACTATTAAAAATTTAACGTAACCATGACAGAGTAGCAATGAAAAAGATATTTATTAAAGCGACCATTCTTATCTGCCTGCCAATAATCCTCAATATCGCGATTTCGGTTTATTGCTATTTCAACAGGAGCCTTCCGGAATTCAAGGGCTACTTCCTCGGTACCATGTTGAGCATGTTCTTCTCGTTGGTATGGATTTTCATTGCGAGAAAGGCGATCGTCTCCAATATAATGGTGATGTTCACTGTAACGCTTGCCTCTTTTCCTATCAAAATACTATTTCTCGCCATCATTGCTCTTGGCGGGTTATTTTTTCTCGGGATGGACCAGATATTCTTCGGCGGCTCTTTCCTTCTCGGTACGATATTGAGCCTTTTTGTTGAGGTATGGTTCCTCATTACCGCCAACAAGCTCCAGAGAAAACTTAAATTTGCGGCAAAAACCCCGGAAGGACACAAATAGGCGCACGCCTGTTACCCCATATGGATTCCACGAACCTGCACAATCTCTCAAAAGATGAACTGATCCGGAAAATTCAGGATCTCCATCAGAAACACAAGAGCAGCGCCGGAGAAATCGGGGGAACAAAGATCGATTATTATTCCCTCCTGGAAGCTGCCTCCGATCTTATCTTCGTGATCGACAAGCAGGGTAATATTATCTACATCAATTCAGCATGGAAAGAATTATTCCCCACTTCAGAAGATAACAAGATGGGCAGCCATTATTCCAGGAATATACCGAGCATCGAGCAGGACCGCGCCGCTTTTGTATTCAATGAGGTCACCAAGAATGGAAAGACCTTCAGGAATGAAATACTCAAGACCTATAACGAAAAGGGGCAGAAGATATACCTGACTGCGAGCTTATCGCCGATAAAGTCAGACGAGGGAGAAATCGTCGGGCTTGTTGGCATCATGAAAAATATCACCGACAAGCACCTGGCAGAGAAAAAAGCCAACGAGTACAGCCGGATACTCGAGATAAAGGTCAAGGAACAGCTCGCGCAGGCAACCGAGCTGAAGGGCCTCCGCGACTTCAACGAAGACATCATCAACCATGCGCCCGTCGGGATATTCGTAATGGATCCATCCGGGATCGTCATGTCAGAAAACCCGGCCCTGAAGCAGATAATGGGCCACAGCCAGACTGACACGCTCGTCGGCGTCAACCTGTTGAACGAAAAAGGCTTCACCGACAGCGAACTCGGGAAGCTATATGAGAACTGCCAGAATGAAAAGAAAACCGTGAGGGCTTTCAACATCCCGTATCGCGCGCTGACGAGCGGCCGCAACCTGATAATCAACGCGACACTGGTCCCACTGACCGATTCGGCAAACAACTTTGAAAAAATCATTTTTATGGTTGAAGACCATACCGAGCAGGCCGTCATCACCAACCGCGTGTTCGAAGCTGAAAAGCTGTCCGCCCTCGGGATCCTCGCATCGGGCGTGGCACTGGAGCTTAAAGCCAGCATCAACAAGATGGTGATGGACCTTAACTTCGTCGACAACAACCTTGAAGAAGGAAGCCCCTCGGGCGACTACATCGTGTCCCTTCACCATGAGCTGGGAAGAATAAAAAACATCACCGAGCAACTGACAAGCCTCTCCTCGGCGGACGAAGATGAAAAGGACATCTGCGACCTCAACAAAATACTCACCAGCCACCAGGTCGAGGTGATGCTCAAACGCCTCAGGAGTGAAGGTTTTGAAATCACGGTGGAATCCACCCGGGATGAGGCCGCCGTGCGGGCGAACCAGAACCAGCTCCAGCAACTTCTCATCCAGTTCATCGAAAACGCGGAAGAGGCGATGCCCAACAAGGGATCAATCCGCCTCTCGGTGATCACCAAGAAATCAAACGATGGCGTTTTCGCGATATTGACGATTGCTGATACCGGCGTCGGGATACCCGAAGAAAACCTCCAGAAAATATTTCAGCCCTTTTTCACCACAAAGGGAAAACAGGCAACGGGACTCGGGCTGATGATCGCCTCCGCCATCGTCCAGAACCTCGGCGGCTCTATCGGCGTAAAGAGCGCCCCCGGCGAGGGCACATCCTTCCGGATCGTCCTGCCTGTAGTAGAAAAAACATCCTGAAAGGCACCGCGATGAGCAAACAACAAGATATACAGAAAATTCTCGAGGAAGACGGTTTCAATGTAATCAACCAGGCCAAGCTTCCCGAGGGGCTTCAGGACCAGGTGCCGACACAACAATCCGAGCGTGCGCGGGATTACCTCAACTTCCTTGCAAAAAAAAGTGACAGGGAAAAGATTGCCACCCCCGCGGCTCCGGTTGAAAAAATCCCCGACCAGAAAAGCGAGCTCGCGACCATCAGGTCCGATGAATTCGACATCCCCACCATCGTGGGAAACCTGAACTGGCACATGAACCGCATCAGCGAAAATGTCATCGGCCGCAGCGAAATCGTCCGGCAGGCAATGTTCGCCATCCTCACCGGCGAGCACATGCTGCTTTTGTCGCGAACCGGGATGGCGAAATCATATCTCGCCCAGTACATATTCAACACCTTCGAAGGCGCCCGGATCTTCTCGTCGCAGGCCAGCAAGGACCAGACCCCGGACAACTATTTCGGCCCGTACAATATCGAAGAATTCAAAAAAGGACGGATACGCCACAACATCATGGGGTCCATCATAGAGGCCAACCTCGTGTTCCTGGACGAATTTTTCGACGCCAGCGACGTGGTGCTCCGGTCGCTCCTCACGGTACTGAACGAGCGGAAATTCATCAACGGCTCCGAGCAGATCGATACCGCCGTTCATACCGCGATCGCCACCGCGAACTACATGCGCATGAACGAGGTCACCGAAGCGGTGCTCGACCGCTTTACCTACAAGTCCATTATCCCTGAAAACACGAACGTCTACAACCAGCTCCTCATCGACCACACCTACTCGATGAGCGGCGGAAAGCCGGTGGAGCCCGAACAAAAGATATTCTTCAACCAGATACTCTACCTGTATGATATCATCAAGAACAAGAACCGCACCATCAGGATCGAAACGCCGGACTTCATCTATTTCATGAAAAACGTGCTGATTGACAAGTTCATGAGCGAAATGCGCAAGAGCGACTATAACTATTTCCTGTCACCGCGGAAAATCGCGAAACAGGGCGACTTCCTCCGTGCCTCGGCCCTCCTGAACAACCGGTTCCAGGTGACGACCGACGACCTGAAAGAGATGTTCCTCTGCCTCACCACGCTCAACAGCTACATATCGGTAAAGGCAAAGGACAAATCCGAGGTCGACCTGTATCTCGACACCTTCAACCAGACCATGACGCACTACAAGGCAACCGGGGCGTTCCAGCAGATCGAACTTCTGCTGAACATCCGCCAGGTGTTCCAGGAGATACGGCAGAACCCGGAACGGCGCGACGCCATCCTGGCCCGCAAGGGCGTTCTGCAGAGCGTGCTTGAATTCCTGAGGAAGCTCTTCCCCAACCGGCGGCCGGAAGACGACCAGAAGCTCACCATCGAGTCCTTGAAGAAAAACATTCTCGATCTCACCCCCGCGGTGGAAGAGGTACAGGAGCTGAAAAACGGCATCATGCAGGACTACCGTGAACTCTACTAGCAGAGGCCTGCCGTGAGCCCGGAAAGCGTCGGATTCAGAAGAACCAACCCCGAAGACATCGACTTTTTCGAATACTGGGACTCTCTCGGCTTTTTCGAATATTCGCGCTCCATCCTCCCCCCGCAGTTCTTCGCGCTTTTCGAGATCGCGCGCGTGATTTTCACCGACGAGCGGCTCAACGACGCCTTCACCGCCATCGAGGAGATATCCAAAGAAGACAAGGACTACAAGCCTGACCGCAAGGAGAGCATCCAGGTCAACCGCCTTGAAAAAATTTCGCCCCTGTCCGACCGGATGGAGATCGACCGCTACCGGAACATCATCGACCTGAAAAAAGCCCTGCCCCGCGAACTGGCCCTTGAGCAGGAAGTCTTCGACATGAAGCTGTACACGAAGACCCTGCTGGTCCAGCGGCACTACGAGACCGAAGCAGACAGCTTCAAGCCGATATCCACCTCCCGCGACAAGAAGGGGAAGGAAGCGACCCGCTACGAGCAGAAATTTTTCATCCTCCTGGACCGCTCAAAATCGATGGAGGCGAAGATGCGCACCTTCTATTCAAAGTGCATCATCGCCGAATTCCTGAGGCGAAAATACAACTCCCGCGCGAAGATATTTTTCCGCCCCTTTGATTCCAGGCCCGGGAACCTCATCAAGGTCGAGAAACAGCAGGATTTCCCCCGGCTCATCGAGGAGATACTCCTCACGACGACCGGCGGCAGGAGCACCAATATCCACGAGGCCATTTTACAGGCCATCAGCGACATCACCTTCGACAAGGAGATGGCAAAGTCCGAGATACTGGTGGTCACCGACGGCATCAGCAAGATCGAGAAGCACGAGCTCAAGGTCAAGCTCGGCGACATCAAGCTGAACGTGCTGAAGATCGGCGACGATATCGCCAAGCCCGACATCATGGAGATGGAGGAGCAGCTGAAGAAGCCAGAACGTCCAGGTATACGCTGACACGATGGACATCCGCACCATCAAGACAAAGATGGACGAATACAAAAAGCTCGGCCCGGAGGCAAAAATCATCCAACGCCGGAAAAGATCGCGTTCCGCAACATCATGGACTCTTCCGACAAGATGTTCAACGACCTGAAAGAGGTTGCCAACAAGTACATCGAGATCAGCGACCTGAACAGCGAGCTCCTCTACAACCTGGGGCCGGAACAGCTGGAATTCATCCAGTTCACGCTCCAGCGCTTCACCATCATCGACCTCAAGGAGCTCACCCTGATAGAGAAGAAAAAGCTCTTCCGCCAGCTGCAGTTCTTCTACCAGTATATCCAGATGCTCATGGAAAACGGCAACGCCGAAAACCAGGTGCTCATCGAAGCGCTCGACACCCTCGTCCGCATCAAGAGGAAAATGCTGAAAAATCCGGACATGGTGTACATGTTCGTTGAAAGAAAAGAGCTGACCGACGACAAGGAGACGATGAAGCTCGCCAAGACCCAGGCGAAGCAGATGATGAAGCAGATGAAGCTCGACGACCGGAAGCTCAGCATCGCGGAGATGAAAAAGGCGCAGCTCATCTTCACCTCGGAAACCGGCAAGGGAAGCAGGGGACAGTTTCTCACGCTGCTGCTTGTCAAGTTATGGGAGCTGCTGAAAAAAGTCCTCACGAAGAAGGGACGCGACGCCATGGCCGCGAAAAAGAAAAAGCGCGCCGAGGAGCAGGAGCGCAACCGGACCGGGCTGGACGAGAACGAGATATAACCCCGCCTGCGGTCCCGAAAGCCCCCCTCCGGACGGCCGGGGGGCGTACCCTACAGTTTTTCCTTCCTGTACCAGTCAATAGTTTCGAGGATCATATCGACGTTCCCGTACTGCGGCTGCCATCCCAGGTCGGCCTTGGCCGCTTCACAGTTCAGGATCAGATCGGTCAGCAGGTATACCACGTGGCCCTTGTTGAGGTAATCTATCTTGAACGGCTTCAGGAAGAAGGAGCGGAATTTCGCCTTTGACGTCGAAAGGTGCATGATCGTCGCGTCAAGCCCCGCCTTTTCCTTCACCATGGTGATCTGTTCCATCTGGGTGGGGACATTGTCCGATCCCAGGTTGTAAACCTTGCCGTACGCCACGCCCGTTTTGTACGCCTGGAACAGGGCGCCAGCGGCGTCTTCGGGATGGAGCATCTGGAACCGGTTTTCGCCATGGCCGGCGACGTATATCCGGTTCGCCTCTTCCATTCCCATGGCCATGAGGAGGGTGATGAGCGATATGGGGTTCCTGGTCCCGGGGCCCAGCATCGGCGTCGGCCTGAACATGGCGATCGACATCTTGTTCGCCTTTATGAACTCCTGGCAGATCTTCTCCGCTTTGAGCTTGTCCTTTCCGTAGCGGGTCGCCGGCTTCATCACCTTCATGTCATACTCGCCGACGGGCAGGTTTTTGGGTGAGCCGTACACTTCATACGATGAGAGGAATATGAATCTCTTCACGCCGGCCGCATTGGCCGCCCTGAGGATCATCCGCACGCCCTTCACGTTGATCTTTCTCATGTAACGCCTGCCGTGATGCTTCGGGCTCTTCACGTCCATGAGATGGAAGATGGCGTCCACTCCCTTGCACAGCTTCCCGAGCAGGATCATGTCGAGGATATCGCCCTCGATGAATTCGACGCCGGCCGGCATCTCCGCTGGCTTCTCCAGGTCAACGCAGCGCAGCGTCTCGCCGCTTTCCGCGAGCTTTTTCACCAGCCGTGCGCCCAGCAGACTGTTGCTGCCAGTAACCAGAATCATGTCGATACCCCCGGGAATTGATATCGATCCCCCCGGAAGAGAGGGACCGGTCGTGCATACTGTATGGTGACAGTTACTAAAATTCATCGATCGGGCTTTTTAGTCAAGAACAATACATCCCGCGGGCAGGTCCTATGAAGGGCCCTCCCGCTCGACCATCGTGCTGAAGGGGAGCTTTTTCGGGACGCAGGCCTTGATCTCCGGGGGCACCGGACCCTCCCCCATGCCGCGGTACTTGCGCAGGCCCCGTATCAGGATCGTGTATTCGGACAGGTCGTTCCAGAAGATATAGTCCGTCACGCCGCTGTCCTTCAGGCCGTCGAGCTCCCATCCGATGTAATCCACGCAATAGTTGTCCGAATTGTCCTTGTAATAAAAGGCCTGGATATAGGGCCGCAGGTGCGCCCCGCCGGAAAGCTCCCTGGCGCGCTTGCAGCTCAGGTAGATGGTGTAATAAATCCGCCTGTCCCCGTACCCGGCCGCGTAACCGCCGGTATAATGCGACGGATAGAACATGGGGCTGACAACATCGACGTAGCGCGACAGCTCGCTCACGTCCTGGCCGATCCAGTCGCCCCACTGGTATATCGCGGTGTAGCCGAAGAGATCGACCGAAATCGGCACCTCAAGCGAGGCCCGCGCCTTTTTCAGGAACGAGACCAGGGCCTCACGCATGGTCTGGTGCTCTTTTTTGAAATCGAACCGCCTGTTGTCGGCCTCGCCCCGCACGTCGGGGAAGCGTATATAATCGAACTGGACCTCGTCAGCGCCCGCCTTCTCCAGCTCCCGCGCCACCGCGATGTTGTAATCCCAGACGAACTCGCTGAAGCCGTCGACCCACTTCTCCGGGCCCTTGTGGAACGGGCGGCCCGCGGGGTTCTTCACCGCGTATTTCCCGCCGAGGAAGTCGTACACCTTGTCATCCTTGAAGCAGACCTGGCGGGCGATCACGTAGATGCCGTCGGAGCGGAGACGCTTGATCGTTTCCAGCACGTTCACGTAGGGCCTGACAGAGCCGGGCACCTTTGTTACAAGGGGGTCCGATACCGGCACCCGTATGGTGCCGTAATCATCCTTCAGGTTGATGACAACCGCGTTCAGCTTGAGATAACGGAGCAGCTTCAGAAGACGGCCGTAATTCCCGCCCTGGGTGAAGGAGTAGCTGATATACATGGCCTGCTTTCCCATGGCGCGGTGGTCCGGCTCAAACTCCCGCCGCGGCCGGTATTCGGGGGGAAAGGAAAAATGCATCCCGCCGGAATCAGCGGCACAAAGTCCTTCCCCGTCCCGGAAGGCCTCGCGGATCTGCCGTGCGGCCGCCCCCTGTTTTTTCGTCTCAGCGGTCTCTATGATCTTGCGCCAGTCCCGGTTCGTGCCGATTAACAGGCTCCGTCAAAGTAGTTCAGGCTGGTTACCCGGTAAAAATCGCCGTCGGGATAGGTAATGAGCCCGGCGCGCGTACCGGCATCACGTTGCCCCGCGCGATACTGCCGCGGTACACGCCGCCGCCGTTGCCCAGTCCCGCGTAGAAGGTGTCCTCGTCCCCGCCAAAGCAGAGGGAGCGCACCTCTTCGAGAAAATTCGGGGAGCCGGCCGGTTCGCCCGGCACGCCCGCCCTTATCCGCCGGGCGGTTGTGCCGCCGTCCTGCGAGACGTATATGCCGTTTGACGAGGTGCCGACAACAACAAGCCGGTCATTCTTCGGATGCAGGGCGATCGATGTGAGCTCCGTGTAGCGCTTCACGCCCGCAAGCGGCATCCGGGAAAAGGTGCGGCCGCCATTGTCCGAGTAATATGCCTCGGTCGGGACGATCAGCGCGATGCGGCCGGCTCCGCTTGTAGATGAAATACTGACCACGGGCTTGGTAATCCCCGTAGCGTCATAGGGATAGATCACTTCCGGGGGGAGGCCCCGGTCAATTCTTCTATACGCTCCGCCAGAGACGGCGACCCTGTACACTCCGTGCTTCCGCGTGATGACGACGCACTCTTCACGGCCGGCCGCAGTGACGTCGATGACCTCGGGCGGTTCATCACCCGGCAGTCCCCTGAGCGACCGTATCGAATGAAACCGCGGCGTTCCCTCGCCGCCGAGTACGGTATAGCGCACCGTGGGGCCGTCCGCCAGAAAAAGGGCATGGCCGCCGGTTATGAACTCTCCCTTACCGCACGCGATGAAAAGCGCGGAGATTACTAAAAAAGCTATTTTACTGGTTCCGTGCATACGCTCCATCTACGAAAGTATAAATGATATACTCGCGCCTGTATTTATCAGTGTATTGCCGATAACGGCGATCAAATATTTCCGCAATAGTAGTAGCCCGCATGACATATGTCCAGCACATTGTTTGGAGAAAAAATGACAAATGCATAATTTATGATCCAGGATGAAAGGAATATATAGTATATTCTTAACTACAGTATCCTACAGTACTATCGGTAATCCCAACATACTGGAGAGATGTGACATGGGGAAACTACAAATAGCACATGTGTCAGTTCTCGGAGTCTTGATCCTTTTCATGGCTGCATGCGGCCATGAAGAAAAAATTATCCCTGTCCCGCTACCCGGAGGATCAACACTATTCAAGGACCCGTATCTTATCATGACCGGCGATAACACCGAGATGAAAATCGCATGGCAGACTGCGATAACAACCGAGTGTTCGATCGCATGGGGAGACAATACGCTATATGACATTGGAACGGCCGTCACGAATGAAAACAGCAGCAACCGGGACCAGCATCTCCATTCGCAAATCATTACCGGGCTGGCCCCGGGAGCCATCTATTGTTACAGGGTAACCATCAACGAGGAGACCTATACCGGTTCTTTTCGCACCGCGCCGGACGCAACGGCGACCAATCTGAATTTCATGGTCTATGGCGACACGAGAACCCTTCCCGATATCCATGACGAAGTGGCCGGGGCTATCACATCGACTCTGGATGACCCGTCATATAAAACGTTTATTCTCGGAGTCGGGGACCTGGTGACATCAGGCGGATTGGAAGATTTCTGGGAGCGTGAATTCTTTAACCTTGGGAACGTCAGAAAGTATCTGGCCTCGGTCCCATTCATATCAGCCGTCGGGAACCACGACCTTGGAGAGGGGCTTTTTAGAAAATATTTTCCCTATCCGTATCAGGACGCTGATGGCTGCTATTGGTCTTTCGATTACGGGCCGGTACATGTGGCGATAGTCGACCAATACGTCGCCTATGACCCGCTGAGCGTGCAGTACGCATGGCTTGAAAGCGACCTGTCGGCATCGACAAAAATATGGAAATTCATCGTCCTTCACCAGCCCGGCTGGTCCGCTGCCGGTGGGCACCCAAACGATACCGGTGTGCAAAATTACATCCAACCGCTCTGTGAATTGTACGGTGTTTCAATTGTCTTCGCCGGGCATAACCATTATTATGCACGCGCGGAAGTCAATAACGTGTATCACATCACCACCGGCGGGGGCGGCGCTCCGCTGGTCACACCGGTAAGCGGAGAAACGAATGTCGATGTAATTGATGAATCAAACCATTTCTGCAAGGTTGAAATTGCGGGGAACACGCTGAACTTTTACGCGGAAAAGCCCGCTGGCACGAGTATTGATACATTTAGCATAACAAAATGAACATTCATCTGAAAGTGGCATGAGTCCCCGCCTGATAGTTATCGGGATCCGCCCGATAGTTATCGGTATCCTGCCCGATAGTTATCGGTATCCTGCCCGATAGTTATCGGTATCCTGCCCGATAGTTATCGGTATCCTGCCCGATAGTTATCGGTATCCTGCCCGATAGTTATCGGTATCCTGCCCGATAGTTATCGGTATCCTGCCCGATAGTTATCGGTATCCCGCCCGATAGTTATCGGTATCCCGCCGATAGTTATCGGTAGTGGATGTAAAATCATAAAAGCACCGCTTATTACAGGTCACCAAACGGGCTAATTCCGATCTTCCGCAGAAAGGTCGAGAAGAGGACCCCTTCCACCCTGCCGCGGAGTGACGACGCGGGTATAATCCGTGCAAAATCGCGGTCGAGCCTTGTATCGGAGGCGACCAGCAGCGTCCCCTTCCGCATGACGCCGCCGATGCCCCGCAGGGTGATGGCCTGCGACTGCTTGAACCGCACCGGGTATGAAACAACGTCGCCGGCTTCCGATACGACTTCCTCACGGTCCGCGGTGAAGCGCGCGATGACATGATCGGCGAGATAGCCGAGAGGCAGGTTCCTGCCGTTTACATAGAAAACATTGTTCACATAGGCAACCCGGTCGCCTTCGCGGGCGATGATACGCGCGACGGACCCGTCATCGAGAACCGCGAGGTCCCCGCGCCGGGGCCCCTCCGGCACATAATGCCGCACCAGTACCATGTCCCCTGCGGAAAGGAGGGGACCGGCCCGGAACGCATCCGGCACCTGGACCGAAAAAAACGCCGCCACTACCATGACGGCGATGCAGGTAATGACAGTATTGGCGATCGCGAACACGATATACGGGAGGGCGGCATTATACCGCCGTACCGGCAGCTCCCGGTTCCGGCGCGCGCGCACGAGAGCCTCAACCGGGGATGCGAATGTCAGCACAATTACAATGAAAAAGAAAACAATGAAGACATCGACGCACGAAAGGGGCCTGCTTGCCGCCGCCCACAGGGGAGGGGCCAGGAGCGCGACGGTGCGCAGGAGGGCAAAGGCGATCCCCCCGGCCAGGTCGCCGTTGTACACCTGGCCGAGCCCCGGGAAAAAGAGCGAAAGGACGAACGAGACGCCCGGCTTTCTCGCCTGCGTTTTACGGGTCTGAATTATCGTATCTGCCATCGCCCCACGGCCACCCTTTTACAGAAAAGACTCGATAAAATCACGCACCTTCTCCTTGCCGACATAGACGCCGAAATGGCCCTCGCACAGGATATCGGCCTCGAGTGAGAGCATGAACTCGAGCGACCGCTCATAATCCTCGCGCACCGAGCGCAGGGCATCGTTCAGCGGCCCGTGCACGTCCTGCCCGAACAGCACCAGCTTCCCGTCAGACCGCACGGTGAGTACGGAAGAGCCGGGCGAATGGCCCGGCGCGTGGATAAAAGCGACCTCGAGCGCCCCGACGGTAAAGAGCTTTTTCTTGTCCGCTACCTTTATGTCCACCTTGAGCGGGTCCATCCAGGCGCGGTACCACGACGCGGCAGTCACCTCCGAGTCGCCGGCCTCAAGGAACCCGGCGTCCAGCTCGTGGGCGACGATCGTGCAGCCGGTATCCTTCCTCACCCGCTCCGCGCCGCCGGTATGGTCGTAGTGGCAGTGGGTAAGGAACAGGTATTTGAGTGAAGACGGGTCGGCCCCCGCGGCCCTGATGTTTTTCATGACCCGGTCGGCGCCGGCCCCCGTGCCGGCGTCCACGAGCGCGGATACGCCGTCAGATACCATCAGGTAGATGGCGGCATCCTCCGGGGCCGATTTTCCCGGCCCGCCGACAAGGTATATGCTGGATGTTATTTTCATCGTTTGATATTCATAATGACAGTTTTATTATTGCAACAGTTTTTTATATAAAGTCGCGCGCCGCTGATAATGAGACATATTTCACTTGACTTTATGAAGAAATTGTTTTTGTTTGTATGATACCGACTGATGAAAGCGATGAACAAACAGATACCATCCCCGCACGCCGTGTACGCCGCCCTGGTCGCGCTCGCGCTTGCCGCGTCCGTGATGCTGTCGCCCGGCCACCTGCAGGGGAAAAACGCCATCTCCTTCAACAAGGACGGGTGGGAATACCTCAAGAAGGAAAATTACAAGAAGGCGATATTCTGCTTCAGGAACGCCCTGCATGACAATCCCCGATACCGCGAGGCCCTGATCGGCCTGGGCAAGGCCTATTTCGAGGTGGAGGCGTATGACCAGTCATACGACCTGTTCACCGCCGCCCTGGCCATCGATAAAAAATCGACCGCGGCGATCGTCGGCCTTGGCAGGACCCTTGCCGCCATGGGCAGGTACACGGAGGCGATCGAGTACTTCGACCGGGCCCTGGCAATCTCGGGCCAGGACCTCGACGCCCGGTACGGCATCGCCCGGGTGTACGCCAGCCTGGGGAAAATGATCTGGGCCAAGAGGTCGCTCGCCACGATCCTCCGCATCGACCCGTACCATTACGACTCGCTCCTGCTCATGGCGGAGATAAAGAGCGCCGAAAACCGGCTGGGCGAGGCGCGCAGGTACGCCGAGAAGGCCATCGACACCAACGCCGAGTCCTCGAAGGGATACACCGCATACGGAGAGATATTACTGCGGGAATTCCTCGACAGCGAGGACGACGACCTCCTTGAAGAGGCGAAACACGCGCTTGCCAACGCCATCTCGATCCAGCCGTCCGCGTTCCGGGCCAACAGGGTGATGGGATTCATCGCCCTCATGGAAAAACAATACGGCGACGCCGCCGGGTATTTCAAGACCGCCATCACCGACCTTGACAGCGGCGCCCTGCTCTACAGCCTGGCGGTGGCCCACGACCGCGCCGGAGACCGGGAGACCGCCCTGGAAGAGTTCCAGAAGGCGCTGAAAAAAGACCCGTCTGACTCGATCCTCCGGGCACGCGCCGAGGACTTCGTCATCTTCCGCGACTTCAAGATCGGCAACCCCCTGCGGGTGTCGCTCAGCAAGGACCAGTTCGAGCGTGCGGCCAACCGTGAGAAAAAGCGCTTCCCGGACCAGGCCGTCATGTACCTGCGCCGCACGCTCCTCCTGAACCCGATGAACACCGGCGCGCGCGAGCTCCTCATGGACTACTACAACACGCAGGGCTACAACCTCCTCTACATCGAAGAGATGAAGGAGATCCTTCGCCTGAACCCGGACCCCGTGTGGCAGGAGAAGCTCTCGCTCGCGATCATGAAGCGGCGCGACATGCTCTATCACCGCGAGGGGTACACGGTCGAGACGCCTCCGCGCGACGTGCCCGTGGTGCTCGTCCTCCCGTTCGACCCGGCGGGCGCGATGGGCCCGCACCCCGACGCCGGCGAGGTGATCGCCAGCCACCTGACCTTCGTCCTCGGCCAGTTCGGCAGGATGCGGCCGGTGGGGATCAGGAACCGCGCGGCGGTCGCCTGCGGCCTCACCTGCGGCGGCGGGCACCTCGACCAGAGCATGGAGAGCATCGAGTCGAACATCGAGGCCGGGACAATCGAGCCGGTCAATTACGTCGTCTACGGCTCCTACGCGGAGAACGCCGGGACCGTCACCCTCGAATGCAGGGTGCTGGACTACAAGAAAGGCTTCATCATCGGCGAGTTCACCCTCTCGGAATCGGGCAAGGAGAGCCTGCCCCAGGTAGCGCTCCGGGCGGCGAAGCGGATCTACGACATGGTCCCGTACGGCGGCCGCGTGCTCAAGATCAAGGACGAGGGCATCCTCGTCAACGTGGGGCTGTTCGACGGCATTGCCGAAGGGGACCGCCTGGTCATCTACAAGTTCAGGAACGAGCGGTCGGCCGGCGACAGGCTCAAGAGGAAGATCGTCTTTACCGTGAAGGAATCCGACACCATCATATCGTATGCCGAACCGCAGAAGACAGCTGACATCGATTCGATCGATTCCAATGACATCGTGCTCCCCCTCAAGAAGCGCCGGGCCAGAAAAATCGAATAACCCCCGTCCCCGGGGGGCGCGCAAAACGATGCCTGATCGCACATGACAATTGAAAAACGATTAGCAGAAACATCCCCTGCCATGATAAAATAGTCAGGTGAGTCATGAAAAATTTCTTTGTTATAATACTATTATTACTCTCCCTCACCGCCGGGTACCTGTACGGGCTCTATTCGCACCGGGACTACCTCCCGCCCTATCCGCAGCTCCTCGCGATCAAGAACCATCTCTTCCCGCTTTCCATCGGCTTCAGCGACACCTCGGGAAAAACGGAGGTGCCCTGCGCGCCTGCCCCGGGAAAACGGACGATGGTGGCGCTGGCGTTCGGGCAGTCGAATTCCGGGAACCACGGCGAGACCCTCTACAGGCCGGAACGGCCCGTGTACAATTTCTTCAGGGGACGCTGCTACAAGGCGGAAGACCCCCTCCTCGGGCCCACGGGAGACCGGGGCAGCGTCTGGTCGCGGCTGGGCGACCTGCTGGTCGCGAGCGGCCGGTATGACGCGGTGGTATTCATCCCCATCGGGGTGGGCACGACGACGATCAGCCAGTGGACCGCGGGGGGATACCTGCACCGGCGCATCACGAACGCGATCGGGGAAGCGCGGTCACGCGGCCTGCGCATCACGCACCTGCTCTGGGTCCAGGGCGGCTCGGAACAAAGGACACGCGGCGACGCGGCGAACAGGGACGCGTACCGGAATAATTTCATGGCGATGCTGAAGAGCATACGCGATAACGGCGTGGACGCCCCCATCTTCGTCGCGCCGGCGACCTTCAGCCACGCCGGCGTCAATCCCGACATCCATGAGGCCCAGACGGGGCTGGCGGACCCGGACCGCGGGATTTTCCCCGGGGCCGATAATGACATCCTCTACGGAGACAGCGGGAACAGCTGGGAGAAGGTCCACCTTTCACACCGCGGCCTCGAGCTCTGCGCGCGCGCCTGGCGCGATGCCATACTGAAGGCGGAGGGCCGGTAAGGCGCCCCGGCGGAAACACCATCAATGGAAAAAACCGCGCTTATCAACCTCGTGAACGTCTCGTTTTTCTATCCGGGTTCCGGGCCGCGGATACTGGACGAAATAACCCGGGAGATCGGCGTCATAAAAAAATCCGGCAGGTCCTGGGCGACCCTCGCCTGACCGCCGGGTCACCGGCCCCGCTGCCGCTTCTTTTCAACCGCGTCCTCGGCCGCCAGGCCCTTCTCCTTCCACGAGCGCGCGTCAAGGTCACGGCCGATATACTCATAGATCTCGGCGATATTGTAGCAGGCCTCGTAATTATCGGGATTCAGGTCAAAGGCCTTCCGGTAACAGGCGACGGCCCGGTCAAGGAAGTAGGCGCGCCTGCCCGGCAGTTTCTGCGTGAAATACACGTAGCCGAGCAGCAGGTAGGCCTTTTCGTGGTCGGGCTTTACGAAGGCGAGCTTCTCCATCACCGCCGCGGCCTTCGCGTATTCATTCTTCCGCCGGTGCGCCTCGTACAGGCCGAGGTACGCCTCGACCGTCGCCGGCGCCACTTCTATCACCCGCGCGTACAGGGCCGCGGCGCCGTCCGTATCGCCCCCGGCGCTGGCTTCGTCCGCTTTCGACAGGAGCGCGCCGGCCGCGGCCTTCCCCAGCCGGTAGCTTGTCTCGAAATGGCGGCGCGCGGCCCCCGGGTCCTTTTTCGCGAAATAGATCCGCACCAGGCTGCAGTTCGCCCTGATATGGTCCGGCTCGATCGCCACCGCCCTCGTGTAATGCGTGAAGGCAAGGTCCCGATCAGCAAAAAATTCATACAGCTCGCCCGCGGCATGATGTATATCGGCCTGCCGGTCGTTTATCCCGAGCGAGACGAGGTAGTAGTCGAGCGCCCGGTCCTTCATGTTCTTGCGGGCATAGACCTCCGCCATGAGGTTGGCCGCCTTGAAGCTGCGGGGATTGAGATCAAGGCAGCGCAGCAGGCTGAAGATGGCATAGTCCAGCATCTCACCGCGGTACTGGACCTGCGCCTTCTCATAGTAGTATTCCCATGAGTGACCGGCCTGGTCCCTGCCCCCCGCGGCCAGCGTCGCCGCGGTCGCCGCAAAAATTAATGCGTATTTTATTATTGACATTTTTCGCCGGTATAATATCTGTGTATCGTTTTTCAAGTGGTCAGGTAGCTCAGTCGGTAGAGCAGTGGACTGAAAATCCACGTGTCGACGGTTCGATTCCGCCCCTGACCACATATTTTTCTTTCCTGCATGTTACAAATCAATTAACGCCCGTGGCCGTGAGATGCGCGCACAGTAACATCATTACGCGCGTATATGCACTCTCCGCCTGTTCCCTGTCCATCACCCTATCATGGAAGAAAAACAAGGCAATCCTTTTTTACCGGGGAGGGCCCCGTCGTGCCGCGCGCCATCCCCCCTTTTCCCTCTTGACAAATTCCAGAATGCCGATTTTCTGGTAGTGATCTTTTTTTATATCCCTGCGGCAGAGGGCGCGCCGCGGACGCCCCTCACCGCTCACGGAGTACGGCCATGATCGACCCAAAATTCATCAAAGAAGACATCGAAGGCATCAAGAAGCTCCTCGAAGTACGGGGGATGACGCACGCGGTTGACCTCGACCGGCTCAAGGCCATGAATGACGAGCGCCGCTCGCTTATCAGGAAATCTGACGAGGCGCGGGAAAAGAAGAACAAGCTGTCGAAGGAGATCGGCCAGAAGAAGGCGAAGAAGGAAAACGCCGACGATCTGATGAAGCAGTCCCAGGGGTTCACCGAGGAGATCAAACAGTGCAACGACCGGCTCACGGAGCTGGACGCAGAATTCACCGAGCTGCACCTCTCCGTCCCGAACTTTCTGGACGCGTCGGTCCCCGCCGGCACGAGCGAGGCCGACAACCCCGTGGTCCGCACCTGGGGCGAAAAGCCGAACTTCCCGTTCGCGCCCAGGCCCCACTACGACCTGGGCACGGAGCTTGACATACTCGACTTCGAGCGGGGCGTGAAGCTCGCCGGGGCCCGCTTCTACGTGTACAAGGGGCTTGCCGCCCGCATGGAGCGGGCCATCATCAACCTGATGCTCGACCTCCACACGAAGGAGCACGGCTACACCGAGGTCTTCGGCCCCTTCATCGTGAACGACGAGAGCATGACCGGCACCGGCCAGTTCCCGAAATTCAAGGACGAATACTACCGCATCGAGCGCGACGGCCTCTCGCTCATCCCCACGGCGGAGGTGCCGCTCACCAACCTCTACCGCGACGAGATACTGGAGGGCCCCCTGCCGATAAAGATCACCATGCAGTCGTCCTGCTTCCGCCGCGAGGCGGGGGCCGCGGGCAAGGACACCCGCGGCCTGATACGCGTGCACCAGTTCCAGAAGGTCGAGATGGTCAAGTTCGCCGACCCGGCAACATCGTTCGACGAGCTGGAGACGCTCACCCGCGACGCGGAGGAGGTGCTCCAGAAGCTGAACCTCCACTACCGCGTGGTGCTTCTCTGCAGTGCCGATACCTCGGCCTCGTCCGCCAAGACCTACGACATCGAGGTCTGGATGCCCGGCCTTGACCGGTACGTGGAGATATCCTCCTGCTCCTGCTTCACCGACTACCAGGCGCGGCGCGCGAAGATACGCTTCCGGAGGGAAGCGGGCGCAAAGCCGGAGTTCGTGCACACCCTGAACGGGTCGGGCCTGGCGGCCGGCAGGACGCTCGCGGCGGTGATGGAGAACTACCAGACCGCGAAGGCGGTACTATCGATATTCCCCAGGCGTTAAAGAAGTACATGGAATGATTGTTCGATGATGCCCCCCCCCGGGGCAGAGGGTTGTACCCGGGAGCCGGGTGCATGGCATAGGGGGGCCGTTGCACGACGGCCCCCCTATGAACCCCCCGCGTGGTCGCTCAAACGCCGCGACGGGCTTCGGGGAGAACTCGCCTCGCCGGCTTCGCCGGACTCGGCTCAGACATCCTCCCCTATAGGTCTGTCCGCCCTTTGGGCGGACATTTTTGATGGCTGATTAGCGTAACATCACGCTATGTTTGGGGTGCAGCAAGCAGGCGGCTTTTACCCTCCGCTACGGAAGCGGCGACCGCAGGCGGCCTAAGTCCGCCGAGGAGGATAACGTATAGTATCTTTCGCACATTTTTCATGCAATAAAAAAGTCCTCTAACTGACGAAAATTAAATTACCACACTTAAAAACGTCAGGAGGAGGACTTTTATGAAAGCTGATAAGATTATCGAGGTGAACGAGGAAAAAATCAAGCAACATTTGGGAGAATTTGTCAGAGGAACTGTGGAAGAAACACTCAATACCCTGCTTGATGCCGAAGCAGATGCAATCTGTAATGCCCAGAAGTATGAGCATACAACTGAGAGAAAAGATACCAGGGCTGGCTATTATGAGCGAAAATTTCATACTAAGGCTGGAGAAGTAAGCCTGAAGATGCCCAAACTGAGGACTTTGCCATTCGATACGGCGATCATTGAGCGATATAAACGGCGTGAAATCTCCGTAGAAGAGTCCCTGGTAGAAATGTATCTGGCCGGGGTATCAGTAAGGCGGATTGAAGATATTACTGAAGCACTCTGGGGAACAAAGGTTTCGCCAGGCACCATAAGCAATTTAAACAAGAAGGTATACCAGCATATTGAGACATGGCGGAATAGGAAGATTACAGGATCCTATGCCTACGTATATCTCGACGGCATATGGCTTAAGAGAAGCTGGGGTGGCGAAGTACGCAATATATCGGTGTTAATAGCATTTGGGGTCAATTCCGAGGGTTTCAGAGAGATTTTAGGGGTAGCCGAAGGAGCCAAAGAAGATAAAGAGAGCTGGCAGGGATTCTTGCGGTATTTGAAAGATCGGGGTTTAACAGGCGTCCGGTTGTTTGTTTCCGATAAAAGCCTTGGTCTTGTCGAAAGCCTTGCACATTTTTATCCTGAAGCGAAATGGCAGCGTTGTATCGTTCATTTCTATCGGAATGTATTTACTATGGTGCCTCATGGCAAGGTAAAGATGGTTGCTACGATGCTGAAAGCCATTCATGCCCAGGAGGACAAGCAGGCCGCCCGGGAGAAATCCCAGAAGGTGGTTGAGAAGCTCAAAGAGATGAAATTGCAAAAAGCAGCGGAACTGGTAGCTGAATCGATCGATGAGACATTGAGTTATTATGATTTTCCCCATGAGCACAGGAGAAGAATCAGGACCAATAATCCATTGGAACGAATACTGAAAGAGGTGAGAAGACGTACTCGTGTTGTCGGAGCATTTCCTGATGGCGAATCGGCCTTGATGCTGGTCGCGGCTCGGCTGAGGTATATTGCATCTTTATACTGCTCCCCTGACTTGACAAACCACCCATAAGACATGATATAATGTCAATAGAGAGGCAATATCATGGAAAAAGATCAAGAAAACGAAAGTGCCCAGAGATGGACAACCAAAAGAAAAACGGCACTGGTATTGAGCATTCTGAAAGGGGATATCTCAAGCCAGGAAGCAGCCAGACAAAACGGATTAACCGTCGCAGAAATTGAGGAATGGAAAGATCGTTTTCTCTTAGGTGCGGAAAACGCATTGAGAATACGCCCCAAAGACGAAGAAGCTCTCAAGGACGAGCAGATCAAGAAACTTGAGCGCAAGGTCGGCCAGCTGGTAATGGACATGGATATACTCAAGGCGGCACAAAAGATCCGCCCTACGACGCCGGGGTCATCAGAGGAGTAAAGGAGATGATCCCCGGCGCATCATACCGGCGTATCTGCCTCATGCTGGAAGTCTCACGGTCGGTACTTACAAAACGAAGGTCCCGGGTAATGAAAGTGAAACCCGATGATACCGCCCTTGAATCGAGGATGAAGGAATTGATCAAGGAATATCCGACCTTTGGATATCGCCGCATCTGGGCGATGTTGTATTTTCGAGAGGGTATTATTGTGAACAGGAAGAAAATCTATCGTATTTTCGTGAAAAATCGGTGGTTCGTACAGCATCGGACGGTTACGCCGAAACCGAGGGTCAAGGCAATCAGGAGTCGGAGCGAAAAGAGTAATACCCGCTGGGCGATGGATTTAACGCATGTATATTGCGGGCAAGATGGCTGGGGACATCTTGCCGCTGTCATTGATTGCCATGACCGCGAGCTGATCGGCAATGAATTCTCTCTGCGCGGCAGAGCTCGGGAGGCGGAACGCGCCATTGAGGATGCGTGTCTGAATCGTTTTGGTACTCTTCGCCCGAAAGGTGATACACCCGTAGTCAGAAGTGATAATGGCTTGATATTCCAGAGTCGCCGTTTTCGTGCCGCATGCCGTCAGTACAATTTGACCCAGGAATATATTACACCTTATACTCCAGAGCAAAACGGCATAATTGAAAGGTTCTTCCGGAGTTTGAAAGAAGAATGTGTCTGGCAGCATAATTTTTCATCATTTGCCGAAGCAAAGCGGGTGATTACAAAGTGGATTGACTGGTATAATACGGGACGTCCGCATCAATCATTGGGATATATGAGTCCGAAAGAATATAGGGATCAACAATCATGTCAAGTGGCTTGACAATTGGGGAGCATTACATCTTCTTCATGGGGTGCGAAAAGATATCTTAACATGGATCATCTTAAAGATTTACTAATTGATATAGCATAGGAAGTAACGTCAGTTAGAGGACAAAGAAAAAAAGCGAAAGATTATTGACACTATCACAGCGCACCGCAGGCGGCCCAAGCCCGCATAGGAGCGGAGCGGGTAGAGAGTGTAAAAAGATTTGTGTAAATAGCTATATCAATATTTAATATACAAGGAGCATGATATGGCTATGGACAAAGATGAAATTATCAAGGAATTACTTAAAGACGTAGATTTCAAGAAACTGACCCCCGAACAGGTTACCTGCTCGCGAACGCCGGCCGCGAGACCTCCTCACGCTCGCTCGCTCTGCTGACGAAGTGCCGGAGCCCGCACACGGGGGAGAAGTACCTGCGCCACCTCGAGGAGGCGTTCCTGTTCTTCCGGGTGCCTCGATTTCTCGTTCAAGGTGCGGGAACAGCGCACCGCGAACCGCAAGGTCTACTGCGTGGACAACGGCTTCATCTCCGCCGCCGCGTTCCGAGCCAGTCCCGGCACGGGGCAGCTCTACGAGAACCTCGTGGCGATCGATCTCCACCGCCGCGCGCTCTCCGGGCGATGCCAGGTGTTCTTCTACCGCTCGAGCGATGGAGCGGAGGTGGACTTCGTGGTGAAGGAGGGGACGCGCGTGACTCATCTGATCCAGGTCTGCGCGCGCTTCGAGGCGGCGGAGACCAGGCCCCGCGAAGTGCGCGCCCTACTGAAGGCGGGCGCGGAACTCGGCTGCGACGATCTTCTCGTGCTCACCGGGGACGTCTCGGGCGAGGAGGAGGCGTCGCGGTTCGGGCGGCGTGGCACGATCCGCTACTTCCCGCTCACCACCTGGCTCCGAAGGGACTGACGCGCGGAGCGCATCCCCGCATCAGCGCTGGCGCGGCCCGTCGATGCACCCGATCGTGGGAAGGCGACCGCCGGTTCGCATTGTCTGGTGGGCCTGAAGGTGAGCCGTTACAAGTCGTTCCATGCCGGCAGCCCGTCGCCGTAAGACCTCCAACCGCGCGGAAGCTCCCGGCGACGGGCTGCCGGCCGGGAGGGCGAAAAAGCGTGCCGGGGGGCGATGGGGCGGATACCCTCCTCCGTCTGGGTCGTCGCGGGGGGAGAGAGGCCGACCGAATGCCGAGCGTCTGTGTCGTAGGCGCCCAGTGGGGCGACGAAGGCAAAGCCAAGATCGTGGACATCCTCTCCGCGGACGCGGACTGGGTGGTCCGTTTCCAGGGCGGTCCGAACGCCGGCCACACCGTGGTCGTGGGGGAGGAGAGCTTCCGGCTCCACCTCATCCCCTCGGGCATCGTGCGCCCCGGGCTTCGCTGCCTGGTCGCGCAGGGCGTCGTGGTGGACCCGACCGTCCTGTTTCGCGAGGCGGACGGGATCGCGGCGCGGGGGATCCCCGTCGAGGGGCGGCTGTTCGTGTCCGACCGGGCGCACCTGATCATGCCCTGGCACCGGCTCCTCGACGGTCTGAAGGAGACCCGGGGCGACAGCGCCACGGGGACGACCCGGCGGGGGATCGGCCCCTGCTACGCGGACAAGGTCTCCTATCGCGGCATCCGGGTCTCGGACCTCATGGACCCGCCGTGGTTCGAGGAGCGCCTGCGGGCGGAACTGGCCGCGAAGAACGAGATCCTCACCCGGGTCTACGGCCAGGAACCCCTCTCGGCGGAGGCGGTCCTCGCCGAGTACGAGGGATGGCGCGAGCGGCTGCGGCCGCTGGTGATCGACGGCATCGGAGTGCTCCTTTCGGCCGCCGACCGCGGGGAGCGCCTGCTCTTCGAGGGCGCCCAGGGGTTCATGCTGGACGTGGACGCCGGCACCTACCCCTTCGTGACCGGGTCGAACGCCTCCGTGCTGGGCCTGGGCTCCGGAGCCGGGTTCTCCCCGCGCCGGCTCGACCGGCTCGTGGGCGTGGCGAAAGCCTACTGCACCCGGGTGGGGGACGGCCCCTTCCCCACCGAGGACCCCGGGGCCGTCGGGGAGCGGATCCGCGAGGCCGGGCGGGAGTTCGGGACGACGACGGGCCGGCCCCGCCGCTGCGGCTGGTTCGACGCGGTGGCGGTGCGGTACGCGGCGCGCATCTCGGGCTTCGACGAACTGGCGATCACGAAGCTCGACGTCCTCCGCGGCCTGCCCGCGATCCGGGTCGCGGTGGCGTACGAGATCGACGGGCGAAGGGTCGAGGACTTCCCGGCTTCGCTCACCGCCCAGCGATCCGCGCGGCCGGTCTTCCGGGACTTCCCCGGCTTCTCCGCGGACCTCTGCGGGGTGCGCGACTTCGACGATCTGCCGGTGGAGGCCCGGGACTACCTCTCGGAACTCGCCCGGATCGTGGGAGTGCCGATCCGGACCGTCAGCGTCGGACCCGAGCGCGGGCAGGTCCTCGGGAGGGCCTGATGACGAAGGCTACCGATCCCGTGGACCTCCCCGTCCCGAGGGAGAATCTCCCCCGGCACGTCGCCATCATCATGGACGGCAACGGCCGCTGGGCCCGGCAGAAGGGGATGCGGCGCGTCTTCGGCCACCGGGCGGGCAGCGACGCGGTCCGCCGGATCGTCACCGAGTGCGCCCGGATCGGGCTCGAGCGTCTCACCCTTTACGCCTTCTCCAGCGAGAACTGGAAGCGCCCGAAGGCCGAGATCCGCACCCTGATGAAACTCCTCCGGCAGTTCCTCGTGAAGGAGCGGAAGACGCTGCTGAAGAACGGCATCCGGTTCGGGGCGATCGGTCGGCTCGCCGAACTCCCCGAAGCGGTGCGGAGAGAACTCGCGAAGACCATCGAGGGGAGCCGGGAGAATCCCGGGCTCAAGCTCACCCTCGCCCTCGCCTACGGCGGTCGCGCGGAGATCGCCGACGCCGCCCGCCGCATCGCCGAGGAGGTGCGGGACGGTCGGCTCGACCCCGCCTCCGTGGACGAGGAGGCGGTTCGCCGGCGGCTCTACGACCGCGACTTCAGCGATCCGGACCTCCTCATCCGCACGGGCGGCGAGATGAGCGTCTCGAACTTCCTGCTCTGGCAGATCGCCTACTCGGAGTTGTGGGTGACTCCCGTGTTCTGGCCGGACTTCACGGTGGAGCACCTCCACGATGCCCTCCGGGACTTCACGCGCCGCGAGCGCCGGTATGGAGGCATCCCCGAAGCCCCATGAGCCTCCAGCGCGTCCTCATCGCCCTCGCGGTCTTCGCGTTCGTCCTGGGGGTGGTCTTCGTCGACTGGCACTTCTCGACGCACCTCGGCTCCCTGCTGCTGCTCACCGCGGTCTCCGCGCTCGCCCTGGCCGAGGTCTACCCGCTCCTCGGCCGTCTCGGGTTCAGCGCCTGGCCCGTGGTGGGGGTCTCTGGTCTCGTGTTCCTCTTCCTCGCCCGGGGGCTCCTGCCGCTCGCCGGGCTCGACCCGTTCCGGACGATGGCCGTGGTGCTCACGCTGTTCGCGGGCTTCGTGGCCGGCCCCCTGGTGGCGAGCATGTTCCGGGCGGGCGCGCGTGAGGCGGACGGCCGGGAGGAGTTCGAGCGGGCCGCGGTGACCGCCTTCGGGCTCCTCCTCGTCTGGTTCCTCCTCTCGTTCCTCCTCGAACTCCGCCTCCTGCCGAAGGGGCTCCAACTCACGGTCCTCCTCGTGCTCTCGGTGAAGGTCGGGGATTCGACCGCCTACCTGGTCGGCCGAACGATAGGCCGGCACAAGCTGACCTGGATCAGCCCCAGGAAGACCTGGGAGGGCGCCGCGGGGTGCCTTCTCGGCTCGCTCGCCGTCTGCCTCGGCCTCGGGATCCCGTTCGGGTTCACGTGGTGGGGCATGCTGGTCTTCGGAGTGCTGACCTGCATCGCCGGCCAGATCGGCGACCTCCTCGAATTGCTCCTGAAGAGACGGGCCGGGGTGAAGGACTCCGGAGCCCTGTTCAAGGAGATCGGCGGCTTCCTCGACGTCCTCGACAGCCTTCTCCTCGCGGCCCCGGTCGGCTACCTGGTGGCCGCCCTCATCCTGGTGTAGCCATGCGCGAAGTCATCCCGCTCGAGAACCCCGACGAGGAGCGCTCGCTCCTCGGGAGGAAAGACTTCACGGTCCGGCGCCTGCGGAACGCCCTCGGCGTCACGCTGCTCGTGCGCAACGGAGAGATCATCGTCGAGGGCGAACCGGAAGTGGCGAAGGAAGGGGCGCGGGTCGTGCGGCGCCTGCTGGAACGGATCCGGGCGGGCGGGGAGGTCGACGAGGGGGACGTGGACGCCGCCGTGGACGACGTCCCCGCCGCGCGGTCGGGCGGACTCGGAGTGGTGCGGGCGCTCGACGGCACGTGGGTGAAGCCCCGCACCGACGGACAGCGCCGGTATGCGGAGGCGCTCGCGCAGGGCGGGATCACCCTCGCCATCGGCCCCGCCGGCACCGGCAAGACCTACCTCGCGGTGGCGATGGCCGTTTCGTCCCTCCGCAAGGCGCTTTTCCGGAAGCTGATCCTCGTCCGGCCGGCGGTGGAAGCCGGGGAGCGACTGGGGTTCCTTCCGGGAGACCTCGAGGAGAAGGTGAACCCCTACCTGCGCCCGCTCTACGACGCCCTCGGCGACCTCCTCGACTTCGCGGAGATCCAGCGGTACCGCGAGCGCGACGTGATCGAGATCGCGCCGCTCGCCTTCATGCGGGGGCGGACGCTCGACAACGCCTTCATCATCCTCGACGAAGCCCAGAACACGAAACCCGACCAGATGAAGATGTTCCTCACCCGGATGGGGCGCAACTCGACGATCGTCGCCACGGGAGACGTGACGCAGATCGACCTGCCGGAGGGGCAGGTGTCGGGCTTGAAGGACGCCGAGCGCGTGCTCCGGGGGATCGAGGGCGTGAACTTCGTCTACCTCGACAAGGCCGACATCGTGCGCCACCCTCTCGTGCAGGTCATCGTGACGGCTTACGAACGCGCCGGCCGGCCCGGTTCGCCCGCCGAGGAGGCGTGATGGCGGACCGGCCCGCGGCGGTGAAGGTGAGCCTCCTTGACCGTCAGGACGCGATCCGCCTCGACCGCCGGCGTTTCCGGCGCGAGGTCGCCGCGGCCGCGAAGCTCGCGGGTCTCTCCGGCGAGGTCTCGGTCGCGGTGCTCGACGACGCCGCGGTCCGCGAACTGAATCGCCGCTATCTGGGGCACGACTTCGAGACGGACGTGCTGGCCTTCCCGCTCGATCCGCCGGAGGTGGCCGTCTCGGCCGAGCGGGCGGTGGAGGAGGCCGCCCGGCGGAAGGTCACGCCTCTCGCGGAACTGATGCTCTACGTGGTCCACGGACTCCTTCACCTGGCGGGGCACGACGATCACGAACCGGAGGCGGCGCGACGGATGCACGAGGCTTCGCTGAATGTGTTGCGGCTCCTCGGCTACCGGAATAAGATCGCCGCCTCCCGTTGACCACCGACGAAACCCACCTCCAGGGGAACCGGAAGATCCCGGGCTACACGCTGCTCCGGCGCATCGGGCGCGGCAGCATGGGCGCGGTGCTCCTCGCGCGTCAGAACTCCCTCGGCCGCCTCGTGGCGGTGAAGGTGCTCGCGCCCCGGTTCGCGCGGAACGCGAACTTCGTCCGCCGCTTCTTCCGGGAGGCGCAGGCCGCGGCCCGCCTGAACCACCCGAACGTCGTGTCGGCGATCGACGTGGGCGAGGCCGGGGCCTACAAGTACTTCGTCATGGAGTACGTCGAGGGCCCCACGGTGGCGGAACTCCTCGCGCGCGGCGGCCCCATGGCCCCCGACCGGGCGGTGGGGATCGTGATCCAGGTCGCGCGGGCCCTCGACCACGCGCTGGCGAACGGCATGGTCCACCGGGACGTGAAGCCGGCGAACATCATCCTTACCGAGACGGGGATGCCGAAGCTCTGCGACCTCGGACTCGCGAAGGAGGTGGAGAAGGAGGGGAGCGACACGCAGCAGGGGGAGACCCTCGGCACGCCGGACTACATCGCGCCCGAGCAGGCCCGGGGGGACGCGGCGATCGACATCCGGGCGGACATCTACTCCCTCGGGGCCACCCTCTTCCACATGGTCACCGGCGGCGTGCCGTTCATCGGTCCGACGCCGGCCGTGGTCATGGCCCTGCATCTCACGGAGCCGGCCCCGGACGCCCGCACCCGGAACCCCGCCGTCCCCGCGCGCCTCGCCGTCGCGATCCGCCGGATGATGGCGAAGGATCCCGCGGACCGGTACCAGGCGCCAACGGAAGTCATCGACGCCCTGTCAAAAGCCGACGAGGAAGACCCCGGCGCGGCCCCGCTTCCCCGCGTGCGCCGCCGCCGGCCGCGGTTCTAGGCCGACGATCACGCCCATTTGACGATCACGCCCATTTGACAATCACGCCCATTTGACAATCACGCTCGCCCGGCGGGGAGCAAGGCGAAGGGGGATGGCCTACTTCGCCGCGCTGGCGGCCTTGACGGCCTTGACGGCCTTGACGGCCTTGCCGGCCCGGCTGGCCTTGACGACCTTGCCGGCCTTCAGGCAGCGGGTGCAGATCCGGACCCGTTGCGGGGCGCCGTTGACGACGGCCCGGACGTTCTGGAGGTTGGGCTTGAAGGTCCGCTTGCTGCGCCCGGTCACCTTGCGGCCGATCCCGCCTTTCGCCTTGGCGAGACCACGCCGGGTGATCTGGTTTCCGACTTCGGTCCTCTTGTTGCAGAATTCGCAGACGCGCGCCATGGTGCAGCTCCGCGGAAAACGTCGGGGAAAACCCCGATTCTAGAGAGACGGGCGGAAGACCCAAGGATTTTCGAGATCGGAACGGAACATGGGCGGCAGGCGAAAGTCGAAACTGAGACCGGTGCGGCGCTTCCTCCTGCGGGCGGGGCTGCGTTTCCTGTCGCCGGCGCTCGCCCTCCTGGGCCGTCTGTCCCTCCGCGGAGCCGACCGCTTCGGGAGCGCCCTCGGGCGCGTCGCCTTCCACCTCTTCGCCCGACTCCGCGCGCAGGCCGTCCGCCACCTGGGGATCGCCTTCGGCGATCGGATGGACGAAACACAGCGGCGGCGGACGGCGCGCGCGAGCTTCGTGCTCTTCTCCTCCGCCCTCCTCGAGTGGCTCGTGCTCTGCCGGCTCGGGAAGCACCGCGCGACGGCCATGGTGCGGAGCGTCGAGGGGTGGGAACACGTGCGGACGGCCCGGGAGGCCGGTCGCGGCCTGATCATCGTGACGCCGCACTTCGGGCTCTTCGAACTGATGCCCGTCTACTTCCGCATCTTCGACGGGGACGGCAGGGTGGTGGGCCGCCAGCACGACGATCGGGGCCTGGACGGGCTCCTGACGGACATGCGCCGGTCCATGGGCGTGGAGACCGTCTTCCAGCGGCAGGCCCGGGAGATGCTGCGGGTTCTCCGCGACGGCCGCTCGCTGGGGATCCTTCCCGATCAGGACATCGACAAGCTGCCGGGGATCTTCGTCCCGTTCTTCGGCCGCGAGGCCTGGACTCCCTCCGGGCCGGCGTCGCTCGCGGTGACCACGGGCGCCCCGCTCATGCCCGCGTTCCTCCATCGGGACGGTCCCGGCCGGCACCGATTGATCGTGCGGCCCCCGCTCGAGGACCCGGGGGGCGACCGGGAGGAGCGGGTCCGCGCACTGACCCTCGGCTGGTGCCAGGCCTTCGAGCGGGAGATCGCCGCCGCCCCCGACCACTGGGTCTGGGTCCACCGGAGATGGGACACGACCCCGGAGGCGCTGGCCCGCCGCAGAACCAGGCGGGCGAGACGGGAGAGCCGGGCCGGACGGGAAGACGGGGCGACGGCGCCCTGACTTCAGTCCTCGCCCACGGCCAGGGCCAGGGCGGTGTCCCGCGTGTGGGTGATCGAGATGAGGACGCGACGGATGCCCAGCGCCCGGGCGCGCTCGGCGGCAGCGCCGTCGAGGTGGATCACCGGGATGCCCTCGGAGATCCCGGAGCACCTCGATGTCGACGAAGCGCACGCCCTTCGCCCAACCGGTGCCGAGGACCTTCATCACGGCTTCCTTCGAGGCGAACCGCCCGGCGAGGAACTGATCGGGAACGGTACTCGAGGCGAGGATCGCGAGTTCCGCCGGGGAGAGGATCCGCTCCGCGAAGTCCGCGCCGAGCCGTTCGCGGGCTCTCCGGATCCGGTCGATCTCCACTGCGTCGATGCCGATGCCACGGGCCATGGAGGCAGGAAACCGCGCCGGCCGTTCGTCGGCAAGGAGATTCCGTGACGCGGCCGGTTACAATCGCCGGGTCAAGTCCGCTTTACACGCGAGAAACCCCCGTGGACCGATTCCTGAAGGACGCCACCGAGAGCCAGCGCGCGGCGATCACGCACCTCGCGGGCCCCCTCCTCGTACTCGCCGGGCCGGGCAGCGGGAAGACCCGCGTCGTCACGCGCCGGATCGCCTGGCTCATGGAGCAGGGGGTGCCGCCCGAGAGCATCCTCGCCATCACCTTCACGAACAAGGCCGCCGAGGAGATGCGGGAGCGGGTGCTTTCCCTGGTCTCGTCCCGCGGGATGTGGGTCTCCACCTTCCACTCCATGGGCGCGCGGATGCTCCGGGTCAGCGCCGATCGGGTTGGCCTCGACCGGGCGTTCACGATCTTCGACGACTCGGACCAGGTCCGGGTGATCCGCGACGCGATGAAGGCGCTCGACATCGACACGACGCAGTTCCGGCCGGAGGCGGTCGCCTCGCGGATCAGCGTCCTCAAGTCGGACCTCATCGCGCCGGAAAAGGCGGCCGGCCAGGCGAAGGACTGGTTCGGGGAGGTCGTGGGCCGGGTCTACCCGGTCTACGAGCGCCGCCTGCGCGAATTCAACGGCCTCGACTTCGACGACCTCCTCGTGAAGAACCTGGAGATGCTGCGCAGTTGCGACGACGTGCGCGAGCACTGGCAGCGCCGTTTCCGCTTCGTCCTCGTGGACGAGTACCAGGACACGAATC
Organism: uncultured Spirochaetota bacterium; assembly: GCA_963827275.1. Taxonomy (GTDB): domain Bacteria; phylum Spirochaetota; class UBA4802; order UBA4802; family UBA5550; genus RBG-16-49-21. The sequence goes on along the minus strand of CAWHAA010000009.1, from coordinate 6,786 downwards.
GCGTCCAGTTCCTGCTCCTCAAGGCCCTGACCGGTCCGGAGCGGAACCTCCACGTCACCGGGGATCCCGACCAGTCCATCTACGGCTTCCGCGGCGCCGACATCCGCAACATCCTCGACTTCGAGAAGGACTACCCGAACGCCCGCGTGATCCGGCTGGAGGAGAACTTCCGCTCCACGCCGCACATCCTGAAAGCCGCCGACAGCCTGATCCGGCACAACCGCGACCGCAAGCAGAAGGATCTCTTCACCGCGCGCGAGGGGGGCCTCAAGGTCCGGGTCCGGCCGGCCACCGACGAGGAGGAGGAGGCGCGGATCGTCGTGCAGACGGTCCTCGACGCCCTCGGCCGCGGCGTGCCGTACTCGGAGATGGCGATCTTCTACCGGGTTCATTCGCTGAGCCGGCCCCTCGAACTCGCCTTTCTCGACCGGGGCGTGCCCTACACGATCGTGCGCGGGACGGAGTTCTACCGCCGGGCCGAAGTGCAGGACCTCCTCGCCTACCTGAAGGTCGTCTCGAACCCGAAGGATCGCGAGACTCTCCTCAGGGTCCTGAACGTCCCCGCGCGCGGGATCGGGGACGCCTCCCGCGAGCGGCTCATCCGCTTCGCGGACGAGCGGGGATCCCCTTCCTCGAGGCTCTCCACCGCGTGGACGAGGTTCCGGGGGTCTCCGGGCGCGCCCGCGGCGGCGTCCGGGCGCTCTCGGCGCTGCTCCGGGACCTCTCCGCCCGCCGGGACGGCCCGGTGGCCCCGCTGGTCGCGGAGATCGTGACGCGCACCGACTTCGGCGCCCACTTCAAGTCCCGCAACCCGGACAACCACGAGGAACGGATGGAGAACGTGGAGCAACTCGTCTCCTCCGCCGCGGAATTCGAGGATCGCAACCCCGGCCGCGGCCTCGTCGGCTGGCTCGAGGAAGTCTCGCTCATGACCGACGTCGACCGCTACGATCCGCGCTCGGCCCGCGTATCGATCATGACGCTCCACACCGCCAAGGGCCTCGAGTTCCACGTGGTGTTCATCGTCGGCTGCGAGGAGGGGCTCCTGCCGCACTCGCGGAGCCAGGCGGCGGAACGGGAGCGGGAGGAGGAGCGCCGCCTCCTCTTCGTGGGGATCACCCGGGCAAGGGAGGAACTCCACCTGCTCCACGCGCGGCAGCGCCGCCGCTGGGGCGAGTTCTCGTTCAGCGTGCGGTCGAGCTTCCTGGGTGAGATCGACGCCGGAGCGATCGAGGACGAGTAGGCGCCCGCGCCACCCCGTTTCCGGATCTCCACTTCGAAGTGGACGAATACGCCCACGTCGCACCCGAACCCGAACCCGAACCCGCGGTGCGGGAAGGAGTGCTCGTCCGGCACTCGACGTTCGGCCTCGGGCGGGTCCGCCAGGTCTCGGGCTCCGGCGCCGCGACCCGCGTCATCGTGGACTTCACCGGCCACGGCGTGAAGAAGCTGCTCCTCTCCTACGCGCGGCTCGAGGTGGTGGAGGGCCAGAGGTGATGAAGGCGCACCTCGTCCTCACGAGCGGCAACGACGTGAGTCTGGTGCAACTCGGCACCGAGCCGGCGACGATCGGGCGGACGAAGGACAACGCGGTGTGCATCGACGACCCGGCGTCCTCCCGGCGGCACTGCCGGGTGGAGCCGTACCGGAACGGCTACCGTCTCGTGGACCTCGGGAGCCACAACGGGACGCGCGTCAACGGGAAGAAAGTGGACAAGAAGGTCCTCGACAGCGGCGACCGGATCGAGATCGGGGTCGACCGTGGTCTACTACCGCGTGGACCCCGTTCAGCAGCCCGGGGGGCAGCCCCCGAAGGAGCCGCCGCCCCGGGACGAGCCGGAGCGCCGGTAACGCCGCCGATCCCCGCGCGAAGGCGGGGCGGCTCCTCGCGCGGGTCTCGACGAGGATGGCCTCGACGGCCTGCTCGAACTCCGCGAGTACGTGGAGAACTTCGTGGAGGAGCGGTCGAGCGCCATCTCCGGCCGCGGCACGACGAGGGACAACCTCGCGCGGTTGCAGGAGATCACCCGGGCCATCACCTCCGAGCTGAACCTCGGGAAACTCCTGACGCTCATCGTCGATTTCGTGATCCGGCTCACCAAGGCGGAGCGCGGGTTCCTCCTCCGCTCCCGCCGCGGGCTCGAGATCCACACCGCGCGCCACATGGACAAGGAAGTGGTCCGGAAGCCCGGCGAGAAGATCTCCCACTCCATTACCGAAGAGGTCGCGACCACCGGCCGGCCACTCGTCACCGTGAACGCGCAGACCGACGAGCGGCTGGCGTCCTCGGGATCGGTGGCGGACCTGAAGCTCCGATCGGTGATGGCCGTGGCGCTGAAGCTGAAGGACCGGATCATCGGCGTCCTCTACGTGGACAACCGCTTCGAGGAAGGGGTCTTCAGCAAGGTGGACCTCCCTCTCGCCGAGGCCTTCGCGGATCAGGCGGCGATCGCGGTGGAGAACGCGCGCCTCGTGGCGGAGAACCAGCGCCGTCAGGACGAGCTCAAGAGCGCCAAGGAGAAGGTGGAGGAGTTGAACCGGATCCTCAACGAGCGGGTTCGCCGCCAGAGCGCCGAGCTGAACGAGGTGAAGCAGATCCTGCGCGCCCAGCAGGACGAGATGGAGTTCAAGTACTCCTACGACAACATCGTCGGCGAGTCGGCGCGCATGAAGGACGTGTTCCGACTGCTCGACCGGGTGACCGACAGCGAGGTACCGGTCCTGATCCAGGGCGAGTCGGGCACGGGCAAGGAACTCGTGGCGCGGGCCATCCACTTCAACGGCGCGCGCCGGGACGGGCCGTTCGTCACGGAAAACTGCGCGGCGATTCCCGACAACCTCCTCGAGTCGGAATTGTTCGGCTACGTGCGCGGAGCCTTCACGGGCGCCGACCGGGACAAGCGCGGGCTCCTTTCGCTCGCGACCGGCGGCACGCTCTTCCTCGACGAGATCGCCGACATGTCGCTCGAGATGCAGGGCAAGCTCCTGCGGGCGCTGGAGGAGGGCGCGATCCGCCCGCTCGGCGGGAAGGCGCTGGAGAAGGTGGACGTCCGGGTCGTGGCGGCGACGAACCGTGACGTCCGCCGCCGGCTGGGGGATGGGACCTTCCGGGAGGACCTCTACTACCGCATCGCGGTCATCAGCGTCACCCTGCCGCCGCTGCGGGACCGCCGGGAGGACATCCCCCTCCTCGTGGGCCACTTCCTGGCGCGCTACGCCGAGGACAAGGGGCGGCCCGCACCGGAGATCTCCGACGAGACTCTCTGCGTGCTCTCGGGCTACGACTGGCCGGGGAACGTGCGGCAGCTCCGAAACGAGATCCAGCGGGCGATTGCGCTGGCCGATCGGGTCATCGTGCCGGACATCCTCTCCGAGGAAGTCCAGAAGGGATCGGAGGCGCGCTTCCCGCCGGGGACGCTCGGGAGCCAGACACTGAAGGAAGCCACCGCGCACGCGGTGCAGGCGGTGGAGCGCGAACTGGTGCGCGAGGTGCTCCGCCAGACCGGCTGGAAGAAGGCGGAAGCCGCCCGGCGGCTCGGGGTCTCCCGGCCGACGCTCGACAGCAAGATCAGCATTTACGGACTGAAACGGTCCGGAGGATAGCGCGATGAAGCACTGTCTCTGGCTCCTTCTGGCGATCGGTTTACCCGCCTGCGGGGACAGCGGGCCCGCCGCGACCCGGCCCGCCGGGCCCGCAGCAAGCGACTTCCGACCGGAAGACGTGCTGCTGACGACCGGGGAGTGGTATCAGCTCGCGCCGGACGTGATCCCGATAGTGCGGGTCCGGGTTACGGACCCGGAGGGGAACCCCCTCCCCGGCGCCGCGGTGCGACGGGTCGTCATGCCTCGCCGGTTGCTCACGCCCCCCCTCCTCGGCGCTTCCGGGACGACGGACGCCGAAGGGATGTTCACCGCAAAGGATCTCCCCCTCAACTGCTGGCTCATGGCGGAGAAGGACGGCTTCGCCGGGACGATGATCTCGCCGATGCTGCTCGGTGTGACTCGTGGCGAGGAGGTCGGGATCCGGCTCCGCGTGGCCGGGAAGGTGTTCGGCATCGCACAGCTCAACGACAGCGCCCCCGTCCCGGGCTGCGACATCATGGCGGCGAACGCGGATAACGACTGGTTCGCCGAGTCGAAGACCGACGCCGCGGGGCGGTTCCAGTTCGATGCGGTGCCTCCCGGGCAGATCCTCATCTTCGTGGTCCCGGGGGACCGCGTCGGTCGGGCCCCGGGCGTCGAGTTGTCTCCCGGGGAGGCCCGGGAGGTCACCGTCGAAGTCCAGCCGACGCCCCCGACCTCCGGGCGCGTCGTGGACGCGAAGACCGGCGCCCCGATTTCCGCGCGCCGTGGTCCGAACCCTGGCGCCGTCGAAAGGCGACTACATCGAGCGGTTCGTCCTCACCGGGGACGACGGTCGGTTCGTCCTCCAGGGCGTCCATTCGGGTGGGATCTTCGTCCACGCGGACGGCTATGGGGAGGTCGCGAGGTCCTTCCCCCCGATGCAGCCCCCCGATGGGTACGTGATCGAACTCTCCCCGGCGATGTCCTTCACCGGCCGGGTCGTGGATGCGAAGTGGGAGGCCGGTCGCCGGCGTCAGGGTCCACGTTCACCCCCGGCCGGAGAAGCCGGGACCCTACAACAAGGGACCGTTCACCCGCGAGGACGGGACCTTCTCGATCACCTGGGGCTCCTGCCCTCCGGAGGGATCGCGGGGCGTGCTGCTGGTCGAGGCGCCCCGATACATCACTGGGGTTCTCCGAGCCGATCGACTTCACTCCGGGAGGGCGTCGTGACGGAGTGATGGTGCGCCTGTCCGCCCCCTCGGCCTTCAAGTGTCGTGTGGTGGACGAGACGGGTGACGCGTGGGCCCATGCGCCCACGACGCTTGATCGGGTGAGCGAGGACCTGCCGGCAGGGATCGCCGCCTTCGAAGGGAGACGGATTTCTCTCTTCACGGACTCCGATGGCCGGCTCGACCTCCAGAATCTTCGCGCGGGCGACTTCCGGCTCACGGTCGTCATCCCGCAGCGCATCGATTTCGAGAAGATCTTCACGATCGAGGCCGAAACCCATGACGGACGTGGGCGACGTCGTCGTGCCGCGGGGTCTCGCCATCGCCGGGAAGGTCGTCGATCCCACGGGTACCTCGGCGGCGGGAGTCCTCCTGCAGCTGACTCCGGAGGGCGGCGGTGCCCCGATCACGGTGCCGATCGACGGCGAGGGGGCATTCCGGCTGTTCGGTCTCACCCCGGGCCGTCACGTCCTGATGGTCAGTTCCCAGGTCCATGAGACAGCGCGCCGGACGGTGGAGGCCGGGACCGAAGACCTGGACATCCTCCTGTACCCGCTCGCGCAACTCGAGGTCCGGATCGCCGGACTCCCCGCCGAGCATCCGGACGGCGTCGTGGAGATCGAGCGCATGGACGGTCCGCGGGATGCGCACACCCTGGTGAGGGAGATCTTCAGGCAGTCGGTCGGATCGGTGGCCTTCGGGAACCTGCCCCGGGGCCTCTATCGCCTGCGGGCGCGGGTGGCCGACCGGCAAGGCCAGGCGGAGATCCGGATCGGCGGCAGCCCCACGGCCTCGCTGGAGATCTCCGTGGTGAAGGGGGCCGTCATCTCCGGCCGTGTCGTCAACGCCGCGGGGCAGGCGATCGGTGGGGCGATGGTGGATGTGGATGCCGGAGACGTTCTCGGACGCTGGAACGTCGAGACACTGGTCCACGGGCCAGTTCAGGGTCGAGGCCCTCGGACCCGGTGAGGTCACGCTGCGCACCCGTCCCGAGGGCTACCCGGAAGGGGCCGTTCAAGCGCCCACGGAGCATGCTCTCTCGATGATCCGCAACCGAAATTCTCCCGGGTTATGATGATGCTCTTTCCCTGAAGATCTTTCTTATTATTGAAACCTTCAAGGTTCATGTCTTCAAAAAGATAGGGCTTTAAAGCCTGCTTTGTGTTTTCAGTGAGATATTTTGCAGGAATTATTTCATCCGTATTAATATCATCTCTGTCAAGAAAAAGTGCTTTTCCGCTGAAAATTTTCATAATTGATATGCCCTTAAAAAGTCAAAGTTTAGACGGCAAAGTAAAAAGCTCATTATGCAAGGCGCGCGAATCTTGAGGAATGAAGCGTACATATAAGTACGCTGCAATGACGAAAGATGAAGCGCAACACAGCAGAATGACTTTTTACGAAGCCGTCATTATTTGCCGTTAAATAATTTTGAGTTTGTTATATGACCTGCTATGGCGGTTGCCGCAGCAGTGGCCGGGCTCATAAGATGCACCATTCCGCCTTTTCCCATCCGCCCGATAAAATTCCTGTTTGTGGTGGAAGCACAGGCTTCTCCTTCTGCAAGGACTCCGTTGCTCATTCCGAGGCAGGCTCCGCAGGTCGGATTTGTAACGCAAAATCCGGCTTCAAGAAAAACGGTAATGAGCCCTTCATCAAGGGCCTGCCGGTAGATTTTCGGAGTAGCCGGAGAAACAACACCCCGAAGAGAATCGCTTATTTTATTCCCCTTTAATATTTCCGCCGCTACTCTCAGGTCATCTATTCTTCCGTTTGTGCACGAGCCTATATAAACCTGGTCGATTTTCGTGCCTTCCATCGCTTTTACAGGTTTGATATTATCGGGCCGGTATCCGAATGTTGCAACCGGCTCAAGGCTTGAAACATCATGTTGAACTGTTTTTGCATAGGAGGCATCGGAATCAGAACAAAGTATCTGAAACGCCTCAAGAGCCTTCTCTTTTGTTTTGTACTCATCCCTGATAAATTC
>CAWHAA010000008.1:0-550243 GCA_963827275.1 uncultured Spirochaetota bacterium | reverse complement strand
CATCAAAACCAGCGCCGTAAACCCGCCATGGGCGGCAGCGACTCTATCATCGGTGCCGCTATGCCGTTCTAGTAGTTCAATGACAAATTCTTCCGCACGGCGAATGGAAACCTCAGAGGTTTCATATGGCTTCTGCCACCAACCTTCGTCTTGGAGCCAATCGGGCAATAAGATACGGGAGAAACGCTCGTGAAAAATTGGCGGTTTGCCCCAGGAAGAGGCAAGGGAATGTCGGTTTCTGGATTGTTGAAGATGCCGCCCCATTCATGGATGATGGGCGAGGCGATGAGTGGTATATCAAGGGCGTCGGCAAGGGCATGGCCTGTTTGCACGGCGCGAAACATGAGGCTGGCGTATAGATGAGTCAGGTGATAGCCATGACGGTTATGCGGATCGTTTTTTTGATGGGGAGTCCCGTTTTTATCTGCCTGGGCAAGGTATTGGGCTAGATGTTCGGCTTGTTGTTGGCCTATTTCGGTGAGATGGGGATCGGTAAACGGCCGTTACCGCCCCCAGTTCTATCCCACAAAGCATTATTAAATGACTGTCCGTGACGAATAATGTAAAGTTGCATATAGTTTCACTTCCTCTGAGAAAAAAATCGGTAAGACTTTACAAGTTTTCAGTAAACAGGTCAATTTGAAAGAGCTATGCGTAATCAACGAATTTTAGTGGTTGATGATGACAAAGAAGTGGTACGGCTGATGCGGGCGTATCTGGAGCAGGCTGGTTATGAGGTGATCGTGGCGTATGATGGGAAAACGGCCGTTTATAACCTGCGCCGCGAGAAACCAGATTTGCTGCTGCTGGATATCATGCTGCCCGGCATAGATGGCTGGGAAATCACCCGTCTTATGCGCAATGATGCCAACCGCTCCGCCATTCCCATCATCATGCTGACGGCACGAGTGGACGATACAGACAAAATCGTCGGGCTAGAAATGGGCGCTGATGATTACGTGACCAAGCCGTACACATCCCCGAGAAGTGGTCGCCCGTGTGAAGGCGCGGTTACGTAGTCCAGACAGTTTCCAGGCCAAGTCTTGCGTGTGGGCGAGTTGGAAATGGATTTGGGGGCGGCGAGAAGTGAAAGTAAACGGGAACCCAGTAGACCGGACTCCCTCGGAATTCAATTTGCTCCGTGTGCTCATGGAACAAGCTGGTTACGTGTTCACGCGCAGCGAGTTGGTGAATAAAGGACTCGGCTCAGAGTATGAAGGGCTAGACCGCACCCTCGACAGCCATATCCGTAATCTGCGCCGGAAAGTCGAGCCAGATGTTAAAAATCCCATATATATTGAAACCGTTTACGGCGTTGGCTATCGCCTGGGGGGTGATCGCGATGAACTGAATGTGGGTGCGTCTCAGTTTGGCCTTTACGGCCGTTATTATGATTACCATGATGACGGTTAGCGGTGTCGTCCGTTTCGCCATGGAAACCAAACCTAGTTATCAAGAAAACATCCCAGAGCCTGTCAAAGAATTCTTTCAAGAGACTGGTAACTATGAACCACCTATCAATATCACCACATTTTTGTTAATCGTGGGCACAGTTGCCGTGATAGCAGGTGTGGGCATGAGCCGCAATATGACAAGACCCTTGCGAGAATTGGAAGCAACTGTGGAAAATTCCTGCCTCGACAATCTAAATCAACGGGTGCAGGTGCGCGGCACGGAAGAAATTCGGGCAGTGGCGACCCGTTTTAATGAAATGGCGGATCGGCTGGAAAAAGATGAAACCCTGCGCCGCAATCTGTTTGCGGATGTCGCTCATGAACTAAGAAATCCGCTGCACGTGATTCAAGGCAATTTGCAAGCCATTTTGGATGATGTGTACCCCCAGCAAAGAAGAAATCGGCGAAGGAGCTATGAAACCCGGCTGTTAACGGGATTGGTCGATGACTTGTATGATCTCTCGCAAGCAGAATCGCAGCAGATGGTTTTGCACAAGCAGGTGGTGGATATGGCGGATTTGGTAAAGGAAACGGCCGTTTCCTTCAAACCTGTCGCCGCTGTCAAAGATGTTTCCCTGAAAGTCGAACTATTAGGCGCGACGCCCTATGCGACTGTCGATTCAGGGCGATTGCGCCAGGCTGTGCACAATCTGCTGACCAATGCCTTACGCCACACACCGGCAGGCGGCAAAAATCGGGTCATCCCGATGACGATGCCGACCGCCGCGTACGCAGCGCCCTCGAGGTTGAACGGCAGGCCCGGGGTGAAATTCGCCAGGGTGGCGCGGGCGATATCGAAATCCATGTTCTGGAGGAACACGAAAAACTTCTTGTACGCGGGCGCGGCCTCAAGCTCCCTGAGCGCCCCGGCCAGGCTGTCGTACCGCTGGAGATCAAGGGCGATCTTCTGTCCGGTCTTGAATACCGCCGGGTCGTTCGATCCCAGGAGGTGCTGGCTGTACTGGTAGAGCGATTTCCCCACCTCCTTCGCAATCTCGCGGTACTTGTCGACGTTCCGCGACGCCTCGTCCACGTGTCCGCCCAGCCGCTGGATATAGAGGACCAGGTACTGGGGGAACTGCGCGAAGGCGACGGCCCCTGCGGCGGCGCAGATCCGGTCAAGGAGCGAATCGACGAACCTGACGGGCGCCATCTTTATTTTATGTGTATCGATCATCACTCTCTCCGTCGCGACGTTGGTTACCGCGGGCCGCGCATGCCCGCGCGGTCACATCTTCTCCGAGTCCATCACGCAGGTTGACCCGATTCCGCCGCGTATGTTGTACACGCTCTTCACGATCAGCCGCCTGGGCGCAAGGAGGCGGTGAAGGTCGCGGTAAATCCGGTCCGTCGCCGCTTCCTGGTATATTCCCACATTACGGAACGATACAAAGTAGTACTTCAGCGACTTCAGCTCCACCAGGCGCCGGTCCGGCACATACACGACAACGATCTTCCCCGCATCGGGCAGGCCCGAGAAGGGACACACGGCGGAAAATTCGTCGGTCTCATAGGTGATCTCCTGCGGGTTGCCGCTGTAATCGATGGCCTCGAGAAAATCGGCCCGAATGGCGCTCTCGTCCTGAAAATCGAATGTCTTACCGCCCGCTTCCGGCATGGCCGCGCTCCTGTCGTTTATATTGAAGCAATACCGGGCAGTGAAAATAAAATCAAGAAGAAAACGTTGTTGGATTTATTTTAGGGGCACGGGGCTGTCCTGGCGAGAAGGCGGCACGGATGCCGCCGACCACTTCTAACTCGTTTATAAAAAAAATATAAAAATTCAATGTTTTGCTTTTCAAAACCGCATATCCATTGTATATTCGATGGATGCCTTTTACAACGCCGATGCGCGGCGTTTAAAAAGGCACATAACAACATAGAATCGCATATGCCGATTACAAGGAGAGGGATATGAATACTGCGTACTGCGTTCACTGCGGAAAACCGGTGTTTGAGTTCGCGACCGAATGCCCGCACTGCAAGAAGCCGGTTGCGAACCCTAACGCGCCGACAAAAATGTCGGCCGAGCCGAAGACATGGAAGAAAAAATCCTACGCGAAAAAAGCGCCCGTCGGCATCATCATCGCCTGCGTGGCGGTCATTATCATTGCGGCGGTCGTGTTCTATATGATGAAGTACGGCGGCTAGGGCCGCCTGCTCCCGCGCGGGACACGTGCCTTCCGGGCTTTTCTCCGCCGGGAAGGCCATCATTGCCTTACTGCCTCCCCGGCGCGGCAGTAAAGTTATTGACATTTTATCCTGATGACGGGCATTAATAACCTATCTTCATCAATTGGAAAAGGGACGGCAATGCGCGGCGACGGACATTATTGCAGGGCAACATCGTATCGTTCACCTTCAGCGGGACCATCCCGGTTGAAACCCGCGGCGCTTCTTCTCTGCATCCTGCTTGTTTCAGCGAGCTCATGCTTCGATGACACGTCCGACACCCCGTCCCTGGCCGCCCTCTCCTTTGTCGGCTCCGCGGTAGACGCGGAAAATACGGAACCCACGGAATTTTCAGAATCCGCGGAGATAGAAGATCATCCCGATATTACGATCACGGGGGACACGGTCGAGAGCGCGCCCGACCCGCGCGGCGCCATCACCATAGACTTCAACGTCCCGTCGATGCACAACGCGAAAATCTACGGGTTCGTATTCGATTCCCGCGGCGCCTTCAGGGGAGAAATCGGGTACGGCACCGTCACGCACCTTGAAAACGGGAAGCACCGGTCAGCGGTCCGCCACGCCACGAGCGACTACCTGAACATCTATACCGGCGCAGCGGAACGCTTCCCGGGCGGCACCTATACGGTGCACGGAAAATTCGACCTCAACGCGGACGGTTTTGACAGCGCCCAGGGCGACAAGGGCTTCAGGGCAGACTTTACCGTGAACGGCGACACGACCGTGCCGGTCCGGGAGCGGGACCTCGTCGACCCGTGCGCCGGCACCATAACATCGGCGAACAGGACAGACCTGCGATACGCCACCATCTATGTATACATGTACTTCCCCGGCGGGGACCCCCTCCGCTACTACGCATACCGGTATGACGGCGGGACGAGCTTCGTGAAGCTGAACCATTACGGGAACGACCTCGGGAACAACATGAGCCGCGACCTGAATTCGGGCGTGTACGACGTGCTGATCATCGCCGACATGGACGACAGCATTGGCGACCCGGAGGAGCCCGTCCTGAGCAACGGCGACAAATTCATCGTGATAAAAGGCATGATCATCGACGGGACCGGCCCCATCGACATTTCCGATTACGTGTTCAAGACATACATCACGGACATCCTCCCCGCGCCCGAGGTGCGCCTCGAGGTCCACGGCAACGCCATCGGCATTGCCATCACGAACATCGCGGGCGCGTCATCGTACAACGTCTACGGCAGGTCGGTGGACGGCAACGCCCTGATCGCCGCCATCGCGGGCAGCAGCGGTGACACCGTCACCTCTTTCACCGATTACGGCCCGGACAACGAGTACGAGGCATACGGCCTGCCTGCGGCCATGAATTTTTACTACCGCGTCGCAGCGGTGGACGGCAGGGGCCGCGAGGGCGAGGCGGGCCCGTGGGCGGTCGTGAGCAGCCGCGAGGTTGAGGCGCCGGTCATCTTCGGCGACCGCACCCAGGGCCAGGGGCAGGTAGAGCTGGCGGTCTCGGTCCCGCCGTACTGCCGTGAAATCGAGATAACGGCGCGGTCCGGATCGTGCAGGGGCGCCCTCATCGGGACCTACTCCTTCCCCGTCAGCCAGGAACAGCGCGACCGGGGCATCCATTTCCCGCTGACCGAGCTCTCCCTCGCTGAGGGCACGATCTATGGATTCACCGTCCGCGGCATGGACCTGTACGGTGAATGGAGTGCGCCGTCACCCTGCTACCCCTATGCGTATTAGATCCTGAACGGGCCGCACCGCGGCCCCGGCGGGAAAAACCCCGGGCGGATATCCTAACTCTTTTTGAGCACGATCACGGTCAGGTCGTCCCTGAGCCGCACGCTTCCGACGAAATCATGAAATTGCTTGAGCACGAAATCGAGCACCTGCTGCGCCGGGGCGGACGGCGCGTCCCTGAATGACGCGACAAGCCGCTCCATCCCGTACTGCTCCCCGTGCCGGTCCTTTTCTTCGTACAGGCAATCGGTATAGAGGAGGAGCATGTCGCCCGGCGACAGGGGGAAGCGCATCTGCTCGTAGGGCAGGTCAACCCCCATCGCGCCGAGGAAGAGGCCCTTCACGTCGCGGTCCGGCATGTTGACGATCTCCACCGTGCCGGAACCCTCCCGCCGCACCACGAGGTCGGAATGCGCGGCATTCACGTATTCCACCATGTCCCCCGCGAAGCGCAGCAGGATCCCGGTGAGGTAGTTGTCCACCTTGCCGATTTCCGTGATCAGGTCCTGGTTCGCGTTGTGAATCACCCGCGAGAGGGGCAGGAGCCGCCCCCTGGTGAAATGCCGGTGGAACACGGAGCGCGCAATCATGGTGATGAGCCCGGACGCGATGCCGTGGCCGGAAACGTCAAAGATCGCCAGCCCTTCCAGGTCGTCATCCGAAGTGTAAAAATCATAGATGTCCCCCGAGATCCCGGCCATCGGCCTGAAAGCAAGGGCGATGTCCCAGCCCCTGGGCCGGGGCGGCGCGCCAGGCAGCAGGGTCCGCTGCACCTGCACCGCCATCTCCATGTCGAGCCGGGCGATGCGCTGGGCCTCCGCAAGGTCGGAATTCGTCCGCATCAGGCTGTCATTTATCACCTCGAGCTCCTCGTTTGCCTGATGGAGCATCTTCGTGCGGTCATCGACCTTCTGCTCGAGGCTCACGTTCATGACCGCGAGCTCCTTCCGGATCGTGTTGACCTTGTCGGCGAGGACGATCGAGCAGAGGATGGCCATGAACACGCTGCCGATATGGACCGCCCACTCGGTAAAAAAATTCGTCGGCACAAGCGACAGGGTCTTGAAAACGAACGTCATGGCGCCGACCATGATCGGCATGAACGCCGCCAGGCCGAAGACCGCCTGCCGGTTCCGCTCCTTGAAGATCAGCACCAGCCCCATGATGCTGATGGCGACAAGCGCCATGCCCGCCATCAGCGTCGTGCTCAGCATGGCATACCGGTACGGGATAAAAAAACAGGCGACGAACAGTACGGCAATCAGGCATTCAATGGCGGCCATCAATTTATAGACAATGTCCCTGTACCGAAACCTGTCGCGGTCCGCCCTCAGCGCCACCACCTCGGCGCAAAAGATCACTATAAAGAAAAACATCACGCAGAGGATAACCGGCACGCAGAAGCTCGCCCACCGCGGGGAATCGGGCCACAGGAATTCAAACGCGGTCCCGTTGAGTGCCGCCATGAATACGAGGTAGAGGCCGCCCCACAGGAAGAAATAGAGGAACTCGAGCCACCGGATGATGAAGAACAGGAACAGGTTATAGACGATTATCATGAGGATGACGGAGTAGAATATCGCCAGCATGTATTGTTCCGTGGTCTTCGCCTCGTCAAATGCAGCGGGTGACCAGACGACCAGCACCAGGTTCATCGAGCTCGTGGTCTGGTACCGGAGGTAATAGGTCGCCGTCTCTCCGGCACCGAGCGTAACCGGGAATACGAAGGTCCGGTAGTTGAAGGGCCGCTCGTTAAAGGGCTTCAGCCGCCCGACTTCAGTGACCCTGAAGCCCGTTCTTCCGGGGGCATACAGCCGGATGTTGTCGATAAGCGGGTAGGCCTGCTCCAGGTAAAACTCGAACCCGTAGGCTGTCGTATTCTCAACCGTGACCCTGACCCAGTACACGTCGTTGGTGAAGCCAAACCCGGGACCGTCGTTGCTCGATCTTTCCCAGCGGCCGGCACATGTTCCGCCCCGCACATCATCGATGGTGAGACGGCCGCCAGGGTCAACCAGGTATTCCATTACCTGCCCGACCGGGACCCTGGTAAAGGCCTCATGCAGCAACACGGGTTTTGCGAGCGAGGGGAAAAAATGACCGGAAAAGGCGACTGCGGACAGGGCGAGTATGAATAGGAAGTTAATTTTTTTCATCTGTTACCGGGCAGCATTTGCATATCCGGATCCCCGGCCCATGCGCCCGGGGGGCCAGCATCGGTCCGCGATTGGATAATATGCCCTATTAGTATAATAGCATAACAGGAAGGTATATTATTAGCAAGAAAAAAATTTTTGATATGTCAAATTTACCCGCTGCCGGTAATCGCGCCGTGTCAAAGCGCGCGCTTACGGCAGAAACGCCTCCGGGTCGCAGGCGGCGCCTCCCCGGCGCACCTCGAAATGGAGGTGTGCGCCGGTCGCCCTGCCGGTCCTGCCCACGGCGCCGATAACGTCGCCGCGCCGCACCTTCTGCCCGACCTTCACCCCGATCCCGGACAGGTGGCCGTAAAAGGTGGCAAGCTCCTTCTCGTGCTCGATGACAATGAGCTTCCCGTACCCGTTCCTCATATACTCCGCCTTCACCACGGTCCCGTCAGCGGACGCCTTCACCGGCGTGCCCTCCTTCGCCGCGATGTCAAGCCCCGCGTGGAACGATTCGCGCCGCTTCGTCACCGGGTGGACCCGGTACCCGTACCTGCCCGTTATCCTGCCCTCGAGGGGCGCGCTGAAATCACGCCCCTTCTTCTCCCTGTCCAATGTCCCGAAGTCCTCTTTCCGCTCCGGCGCCGTCTTCTGCAAAAAGGCCCCGAATACCCAGCCCTCATCGCCGCTCTCGCGGCGCACCAGCACCCACGGCGCTTCAACATTCTGTATCGTGTCGATCCGCTCCGTCTGGGCGATCACCTCGACACGCTCGCGGAACTCCAGGCGGCCCACGATGCCGCTCTCCAGCCTCCCCTCGGACCGCAGCACCGCCTTGTCGCCGCTTACATACGCATGCTCGCGCGGAGGGACCTTCCTGTCCGGGTGGGAATGGTCCTGCCGGTTGATGCCGTCGATGCTGTCGATATCGACCGGGTCATCGATGCGGGTCGTGCTGTCAGGCGCCAGCCGCCGGTTCATTTCGTCCCGGAACGCGCCGAGGTCTCGCCTGATTGCTTCGATGCGGGCCTGGTCCGCCGCGCGCTGGCGGGCAATCGCTTCCCTGTCCGCGGCCGACCTCTTCTTCACGATGCCCTGCGGGTAGAGCCCGGGCGCGACCGCAAGGGTTACTGCAGCGGTTATCATACAAAATACTTTCAGGGATATTTTCATGTCAGGCCTGTCTCGTTTTTAATAATCTATCGGCACGACCGGTACCCGGTAGTACACAAGGATGAATGGAACGGGATCAGAAGGAGACCCCCGCAGACATGTTGATGCCGTAAAATATATCGTGCCTGGTCGGATAATATCTATGAGGAGTAATGTGAAAATAGAGATACTGGAGCCTCCCTCCGACGGAAATGACTGTTTTTATCGCCCGTATATGATACGCGAGGGTAACTATTTCATTCCCGCCATACGCGACCGAGGTCCGGTCGCCATGGTCACTGCTTCCCTTCTGCGAGCCGACAAGCACCACGCCGGAAAATTTCATCAGCAGGAAGAGGTCTCCCGTAATGGGCAGCGTACATCCCACGCCGACGCCCAACCCGCCGGAATGATATTTTATATCCTCGGTCGATGTTGTGAAAATCAGGTTCGTGGAATTATTTTTTTTATATTGATAGCCCTGGTACTTGGGGCCGAAGAAAAATTTGAGCAGGGCATTAATATGGTAGCCGACAAGCAGATCGCAGTCATATTTCTTCGCTTTAAGCGACGAGCTGTACGGAAGGATATAGGAAGCTCCAGCGGAAAAAAGGGGGGGCAGGAAATCATACGAAAGCAGGCTCCCCTTGAATTCGCCATACAGGAAGCTCCCTGAAATCTGCCACCGGTCCACAGTCAGCGATACGGACGGACCATACATGAACGTGCCTTTCGGGAGCGAAAAATCTCTCTCCGTATAAACCGGGAATTTTTTGCGGTATATTTTCCATACCGGCGCCCAGTTCGCGTAGTACGCCGTGAAGGCGATGGAGACGGTCACTTTGCGCTTTTCTTTTTCCGCGACGGTTACGCTCCCCGGCTCCTCTGAATATGCGTGTCCGGTACAGGCGAAAAGATATACTGCGACAACGCACGCACCGGCCATGTACCAGATCTTCCTGTTCAGCATAACGGTCTTCCTTGTTTTAATATACGGGGAACTGCTCCATTACAGCCTTCCGGCACCTGTTCCCTGTCAGATAAAACCGCTTCACCGCAAAAAGCCTTGAGCGGGGAAATGCGAACCCGCTTACGGGAAAGGCCGCATCCGAAAAATCCCTGGCCGGAACTGTCCGCTGCTGGCGGTATGATTAATGATTACCGGCAATAGCCGGGCATGCAAGGCTTTTTTAGTTTTTTTAAAAAGCGCATCCCATGGGACAATCAATGCCAGACGGCAAACAACAGGCGCGACAATACAGGGAAAATCCATCAAACGCCCCTGCTGGGGATACAATGGGGGGATGAGGTAGCTTGACGTAACGTCAATAACCAGCTATATTATACCCAGTACCCCGCACACGCCAGAGGAGGATGCCATGCAACCCGCCAGCAGTCAAAAACTGAGAATAAAAACCCCCGGGGGGCTGTCAGACCGTATCACGTGGCTCCGCGATTACTACTTCAAGGGAGCTGACCGGGCATGGACAAACGAGCAGACCGCATGGACCACGGGATCGCCGTGGGACACCGTGTACAACGAAATGACCTACTACATCGTGCCCGAGACCTACATGCTGCAGCAGACCCTCCGGTCGTCCTTCAAGCTGTCGGCACGGGAGGTGAAGCTGCACCCGGACTTCTGGTCATGGAGTCTCCCGGAGCGGCGCGCCTGGTTCACCAGGGAAGTCATGGTGGACTATCTTCCGCAAGAATTGCTGCCGGGCGACCTCATCGCCGGCGGCAGGTTCAATGTACAGAGCTCGCTCTGCCTCAATAAAAAAGAGAGCAAAGAGTTTGATCGGATGATCCTCGGAAAAAAGGGCGCGCGGGCCCTCGTGAAATGGTTCCACGACCACGGCTACGGCAACGCGGGGGCGACCAGCGGCCACCTGATCCCTGACCACGCGCGCGTCCTGCACCTCGGCTGGAAGGGCGTCCACGCCGACCTGGTGGCACGGTACAACGCCCTGCCGATGCGTGAGCACCGGGGCCCCCGCGGGGGCCAGCTCCGCGCCATGATGACCGCGGCCACCATGCCGCGCGACCTGGCGGCGAAATACGCCGCCCTCTGCCGCGACCTGGCGTCCCGCGAGGCTGACCCGTCACGGAAGGCCGAGTGTGCCGCCATGGCGGAGAACCTGGAGAGCGTGCCCTGGAACCCGCCGCAGAACTTCTGGCAGGCGGTGCAGGCCCTGTGGCTCAACCACATGCTTATCATGAGCGACGAGAACTACCCGGGCCCGGGCGTCTCGTTCGGCCGGATCGACCAGTACCTGCTCCCGTACTGGGAGAAGTCCCTGGCTGAAGGCATGGAGCGCGAATTCGGCAAGGAGATCCTCAGGTGCTTCTGGATCCACTGCAACCACGCCTACGACGCCATGATCCGGACCGGCAACAACGGCATCACCGCCGGGTACGGGCAGCTCATCACCCTCTCCGGCCTGGGCAAAGACGGCAGGGATATGACCAACGACCTTACCTACGCCATCCTCGAGGTGATCGATGAGCTTTCGCCGATACTGGAGCCGAAGCCGAACGTCCGGCTCCACCGGGGGAGCCCCGACGCGCTCCTTGACAGGGTCACGGACATGATTGCCGCAAGCCAGGGCGCGCCCTTTCTCCTGAACTTCGACGAGCGCTCCATGGCGGGCATGATGCTCGAGGCGCGCAGGGCGGGACTGGAGCACCTCATCAACAGCCATACCGTGCACGACTACGCGCCGGTGGGCTGCCTTGAAAACACCATGCAGGGCAACGACCGGTCCGGGACCGTGGACAACAATATCAACCTCCTGAAGGCGGTGGAGCTGGCCCTCACCGGGGGCAGCGACCTGCACCCGGTCGTTGACGTCATGACCGGCAGGGTCGAAAAAATCCGGCGGCACGGGCCCGCAACGGGCGACGCAACGGCGTTCGGGACATGGGACCGGTTCTGGGGCGCGTACCGCCGGCAGACCGAATACATCATCGCGAAATGCGCGGCGGTGCAGGAGGCGTCGGAGTCGGCGCGGGCGCGGTTCTTCCGCACGCCCTACCTCTCCTGCCTGGTCAGGGGGTGCGCGGAAAAGGGGATCGACATTACCCAGGGGGGCGCGGAGATCAGCTTCACCACCATGGAAGCGGTCACCTTCGCGACCACCGTGGACTCCCTCCTGGCCGTGAAGTACCTGGTATTCGACGAGAAGAAGTGCACCATGGCGGAGCTTGTGCGGGCCCTCGCGGACAACTGGGACGGGCACGAACGTTTGCAGACGATGGCGAAAAACCGGGCCCCCAAGTACGGCCGTGACAGCGACGACGCCGACGCCATGGCCCTGGCCGTGATGAAGCTCTGGACCGAGGAGACCTGGAAGCACCGCACGAAATCAACCAACCGGCAGTTCCGGCCGGGCATGCTCTCCTGGAACTACTGGGCCGGCGACGGGTACATCATGGCGGCAAGCCCCGACGGCAGGCCGAAGGGCAGGTTCCTCTCCAACGCCATCTGCCCCTCCAACGGCGCGGACATCAACGGCCCGACCGCCAATACAAACTCCGTGGGCAAGGCGCTGGGCGGAAAGGCGGCCGACGGGAACGGGGACTGGGGGGCCTACCTCAACCTGCTCCCCAACGGCGCGAGCCATACCATCACCTTCAACCCGTCCATCGTCGGCGACCCGGAGCACCGTGAAAAATTCAAGGCCTTCCTCCGGGGATACGCGGAAAACGGCGGCTCCGCGCTGCAGGTCAACATGCTCGACCCCGATGTCCTGCGCGACGCGCAGAAGCATCCCCGGGACTACCGGCACCTGCTGGTGCGCATCACCGGCTACAATGCCTACTTCGTCACGGTGGGCAAAGAGCTGCAGGACGAGGTCATCGCGCGCATGAGCCACAGCAGGATATGACAGGACACGCCATCGCCATGACGCCATCAGAACCCACCGCCACCATACTCGAGGTCCAGCGCATGTCAACGGAGGACGGGCCCGGCCTGCGCACCACGGTCTTCTTCAAGGGGTGCGGCCTCCGCTGCTCCTGGTGCCACAACCCGGAGAGCCTTGACCGGCGGCCCGAGCTCCAGTGGATCGAACCGCGGTGCATCGGGTGCAGGACCTGCCTGGCGGCCTGCCCCCGCGGCGCCCTCTCCGCGCCGGAAAGCGGCATCGCCATCGACCGCCGCCTCTGCGACGGCTGCGGCGCCTGCGCCGAGGCGTGCCCGTCAACGGCGCTCGAGCTCCTGGGCGCGGAATGGTCCGTCGGGCGGCTGGTGAGCGAGGTGATAAAGGACACGTCGTTCTTCGGCGCCACGGGGGGCGTGACCGCCTCAGGCGGCGAGGCCGCCCTGCAGGCGCCCTTTGTCGCGGAATTTTTTTCGCGGCTGAAGCGCCGCGGCATTCACACCGCGCTGGACACGAGCGGGCACTGCCCGCGCGAACAGCTTGACACTATCCTGCCCCACGCGGACCTGGTGCTGTACGACCTGAAGGAGATCGACCCGGACCGTCACAGGGAGCTCACCGGGAGCGGCAACAGCCTGATCCTTGACAACCTTGTCCACGTCGCGCACTACGTCCGCGGCCGCGTCCCGCGCAGGGAGATATGGATCCGGACACCCGTGATACCCGGGGCCACGGACCGCAGGGAAAACATTACCGGCATCGGCGGGTTTATCGCGGAGCACCTGAACGGCGTGGCTGCCCGGTGGGAGCTGTGCGCGTTCAACAATCTCTGCAGGGACAAGTACCGGCGCCTCGGGAAGGAATGGGGTTTCGGCGCGGCGGGACTCGTTGACCGCGGGACCATGGAGATGCTTGCGGATGCGGCGAAATCCTCCGGCGTTGACCCGTCAATAGTCCGCTGGTCCGGGTCCACGGTAACCGGGGACGCCGCGGACAGCGCTGAAACACCGAAGGCCGCGTTGAAGCGGCCGGCATCGTGCTGAAAGGGAGGGAGCATGAGTACACTGAAGCATGAATTCACCCCGGAAGACATCACCTCGCTGGAGCCCACGGAAAAAGTGGCGCTGGTGGCGACCGTAACCCGCGAGGGGCATCCCCATATCAGCCTGCTGACATCGCTGCAGCCGATTGCCCCGGCGCGGCTGGTGCTGGGAGAATTTTCCCGCGGCCTGAGCAAGGACTACATGCAGGCGAACAACAACATCGGGTTCCTGATGATGACCCTTGACCGCCGCCTCTGGCGCGGCGCCGCCCGGTGGACCCATCTCAAGAAGGAGGGGCCCGAATACCAGATGATGAACGACAAGCCGATGTTCCGCTACAACACCTACTTCGGCATCAACACCGTCCATTACTTCGACCTGGTGGAGACCACGGGCCCGGAAGCGCTCCCCCTGGGCGCGATCGCGCTGGGGGCGCTGAAAACGAAATTCGCCAGGGGCGGCGCCCGGAGAAAGATCGCCGAGATACTGAAGCCCTTCGCCCGTTCCCTCGTGGACCGGATCGATTCGCTGAAATTTCTTTCTTATATTGACGGGAGGGGGTTCCCGCTCATCATCCCCGTGATCCAGTGCCGTGCGGCCGACAGCGGGAGGCTTGCCTTTACCGCGTCCCCCTACCACGAAGAACTGGCGGCAATCCCGAAGGGGGCCACCGTTGCGGTCTTCGCCATGACGATGAAGATGGAGGACATCCTGGTGCGGGGCATCTACAACGGCACCAGGAAATTCCGCGGCGTGCGCATGGGGACCGTCGACATCACCTGGGCCTACAACTCGATGCCGCCGGTCCACGGCCAGATCTACCCCGAGATCGAAATCACGCCGGTTACGAATTTTTAAGCGGACCGGATACCATGCCGGCGGGAAGCTGTCACCGGTTCAGCAGGTAGATGGTGAAAAGAACGGCGACCGCCAAATTTGAGCACCCGAAATTCACCAGCACCGTTTTCGGGAGCCGGTACCAGATACGTGCCACGAGAGCCGCGACAAACGCCCAGTACTTCAGCGCCATGCCGAAATAGAGGAAGGGCACAGCATACGACGGATTATAATACAGGTACATATACATCGACCCGAAGCAGAACGCGGTTCCTGCGGTAAAGAGCCGGAACAGCATGTAGTCCGGCGGATTTATTGCGCCGGCGTCGCGGACCGTGGAAAAGCTGAACGGGAACTCCCTGAATATTGACGCTATCAAGCTGCACCCGCCGAAAATATTAAACCCGGCGCCTATCAGAAGAATATACTCCATGGAACCCTCCCTACTTAATCTGTGATTTTATTTTTCCGGCCCATTCCCGCACCGCACCCGGATTCAGGAAATCACCCTCTTTCTCTTTCGCGGTCAGCCTTACAATGATATGCATGAAGATCCGCTCCGGCAGGCCCAGTTTTTTTATATCAAGCCTGCCGTTAAAAAAAGCCATGCCCGCCAATCCAATCCCGCGGATGTCACGGCCAAGCTTTTTCACGTAGCGGTCCAGCGAGTGCTGCCGGTCAAATGATGACGCGTCCTTTTTTTCAATCGCGCGGAACCCCAGGGAAGGGTCAACGTAGCAGGGTATGGCACCATCCGGCCTGCCGATGATTTTTATCACATAGAGGAGCGAAAAATAAAAATAGACCCTTTTCCGCGACAGCTGAACGGCGTTAGCTGTCATGAAGTCCTTAATTCCCGGCCGTACGCCCCCCATACACATGGGGCTTCCAATAATCACCGCGTCGAACCGGTCCAGGTCACGCACCGCTGACACGTCCGCGACCTCCACGGAAAAGCCTGCAGCCATCATCTCCCTGCCAATAATTCCGGCGATCTCGGCCGTGGAACCGGATATGGAATAATGCACTATGCAGATTTTTTTCATGTTATCCTTACACCCCGTACCGTTGAATAAAATACGAAATTCATTTTTTAATATCATACCGGGAAGCTATTGTCAAATATAACGGAATGAATGATACAATCAGGGAACGAACGGTACGCGTATGGCTATCTTTTCCTTTAATGAGGACACGTAGTTGCGGCCCACCGGCAGGACCGTGTCATCATTATCATTGAGATACGCGATATAC
The DNA here is from genome assembly GCA_963827275.1 of uncultured Spirochaetota bacterium. Classification (GTDB taxonomy): domain Bacteria; phylum Spirochaetota; class UBA4802; order UBA4802; family UBA5550; genus RBG-16-49-21. The sequence goes on along the minus strand of CAWHAA010000008.1, from coordinate 534,566 downwards.
CTGCCCCCTTCCAGGTACTCGATGCGGTCAATGTACGCAAGGTTCACGACATGCTGTTTCTGTATGCGCATGAACTGGTGCGGGGGAAGCATCTGCTTGATGCTTTTTAAAAGGCTGGTCACCTCGTAATCTCTGTTTTCAGTATGTATAATGGAATGTTTCCTGCTGGATGTGCAATACACGATGCTCTTCATGTCAAGGTGATAGCTGTATTCATTCTCGTTGAAGGATAAAAACCTGCCGGAACCGGGACCTTCCGTGCCCCCATCATGGCCGCGCATCGCGATATCGCTGATATCGAACAGCAGGGTCCGGGCGCTGGCCAGTCCGTATGAGCTCTTCCAGGTATATGCTTCGCCCGCGATGATCTTGAACATCACCGGTGCGCGGTATCCTGACGCCCCGTCCTGCCGTTCCCCGTCGTCGTGCCGCCGTGCCGGACGGTCCTCATCGAGGAACCGCACCCTGCCGGAGATCCTGAGCATCTCCGTGTCATCGAGCACACCACCCTGTTTATAGAAGCAGACTTCGATGTTTGGATTAACGGACAGCTGGCGGATGATATTTTTCTGTGGCTGGCTGGTGAAATAGAATCCCGACTCATCCGCGCGCAGCAGCATAAGCCCCCTGACACGCGGCCTGTCGCCGTCAATCGTCGCGGCGAAGCAGACGGGATGCCGGTTCGCAAATTCTATCGCATCGGTGAATGTGTTCATGGCAAATCCGAAGCCTGGCGCATGATATCAGAAAACACGCCGTGTTCGAGCAATGGACTATAATATTGTTTTACATGAATACAGTGAAACAGAATGCTGGAATTATCAAGACAAAAAAAACCCGTCCGTTTCCGGCCGGGTTTTTGAATTTTCTTGGTATGAAAATTAGTTGATGGATTTTACCGAAATCGCGCGGGGGCCTTTTTCGCCCTTTTCAACCTCGAATTCGACCCTGTCACCTTCATAAAGCGTCTTGAATCCGTTCCCGACTATGCCGGTGTGATGGACGAAAAGGTCCGTTCCGTCATCGTGCGACAGAAAACCAAAACCTTTCTTTTCGTTGAACCATTTGACTGTTCCTTTAGCCATAAAAAAACTCCTGTAAAAATGATGCGGGCTATACCCGAAGAATAAGGCTCATCAAAACTGCAATTACTTAAGCCAGGATTAAATTCGAGGGTAAGACAATTGAAGGATTTTTGAAACTATTCAGTTGCGGGCATTGTGATGGAGGAGATGAAATGTGTCAATGGATTTAATTATTTTTTTCCCTTTTACCGGGCACAATATGAATATACCGGGGATTAATCCGAAATATGAGCTGTTTTGGTTAAAAAATCATCATTGATTGGCGACCAACGTTTTTTTACTTTGACATATTAATTACAGTATACTATTATTTTTTCATATTACGCTGTATCGAGCTGAATAAAAATCGAGGAGGGAGGCGGACGATGAGATATTATCATACCATCACGGCCATCATTGCGCTGTGCGCCATTGTCGCACTGGTCCCATGCTACGCCGCGGCAAAAGCAGACACAACACAGCAAAAAGAAGTGAAGAAAGAAAACCCCTGGGTGATGAAAAAAAACAAGGACGGCATCCAGGTATTCATCCGGAATGTCGAGGGGATCGATTTCAAGGAATTCATGGGAGTCACCATAATCGACGCGCCGATCGCGGTGGTGGACAGGATCATCAGCGATGTCCCGAACCAGGTGAACTGGATGTGCGACACCATCGAGTCGAAAGTCATAAAGGACGACCCCGTGAACCCCATACAGTACAACGTGGTCACGGCGCCGCTCGTATCGAACCGCGACGTCGTCATACAGACGCGGATCACGCGCGCCCCCGGGAAAATAACCCGCTCCTTCCAGGGCATAGAATTCGCCTCCGTTCCGCCGCGCAAGGGGATCGTGCGGATGCCCAGGATGGTCGGCCTGTGGATGTTCGAGGCGGTGGGGAAGAACCAGACAAAGGTCACCTACCAGAACCTCGCCGACCCGGGCGGAAGCCTCCCCTCGGGCCTAGTCAACATGACCGTGGTGAAGATGCCTTTTGTCACCCTGAGCAACATGAAAAAGCAGGTGGACAATCCGAAATTCAAAAAGTAACGTGACAGCGGCAGATGAAAAATAAAAAAGGCCGGCATGATGCCGGCCTTTTTTATTCTGATTGCAGCGTAAACAGGATCAGAACTTCACTGCCTGGTCAGGCGACACCGTGAACGTCGCGCCGCAGTCGGCACACTGGTATTTCCCCGGGTTCTTGACCCGTATGAGCGCCCTGCACTTCCCGCACTCGACGATGAGCGGATCGAAGCCGTCCCCCTTTGCGGCAGGGGCGGAACGGCCCGCCCGGTCCACGCCGGTCACGGTGAATTCAGCGCCGCAGTGGGGGCAGAGGTAATCGCCGTCATGGTAGACACGGACCTGCGACCTGCAGACAGCGCAGGCGACCACCGTCGAACGGGGCCCCTGCCCGTCATCCCGGGCCGGCCGTTCCGCCGGCTTCGGCGCGGGCCGGGACACTTCAACAGGCGCCGCGGGGGCGGGTGCCGGCTCTCCCGGGGCAGCAGCCTCATCCTCCCCGCCCAGCCCCTTGTCCCTGAGCTCGATATGGCGGTCCATGACCCGGAGCGCTTCCTCCCGCGACGGGGCGATGCTGAATATCTTGTCAAACCCGAGGAGGGAATAGAGGGCGAGTATCTCGTCCTGCAGGTTGAAGATGACAAAGAAGCCGTTGGCCTCCGATATTTTCTTCTGCAAAAAGAGAAGGAGGCCGATCCCCTCGGAGCTGACATACGCCATCCTGGCGGCGTCAAACAGTATGAAGACGATGTTCCTGGCAAGGAGGCGGTTGACGTACTCCTCGAACTCGGGGCTCGTGTAACTGTCAAGCGGCCCTTCGATATCGACCACGGCCGCCCGGTTGTCCATCAGTTCAGCATGCTTGATCACCACGGCGCTACTCCTTTTCCTCTACCGGTATTGCGTCTTTTATCTCCCGCTTCGAAGAGGCGCCCGCCGCCGCATCTGCGGGCATATCCCCGTCGTCCGTAAGCCGTATGATCACCGGACCGCCCGCTCCCGTCCGGGCCCCGGGCGATGACGGGGCGGAGGCGCGTTTCTGTATGCCCCGGTAGCGGAGCAGCACCACGAGCGACACCAGGAGGGAGACGGCGAACGCGATCACCAGCGAGAGCTCGAGTATGCGGAGGCTCCGGCGCGCGTGTTCCGATATGAACGTGAACACCCGTCTCCTTGCTGATGATGAAGCACACGGCGCCTATCGGCTTCTTCTTTTTCCCGTACACGGCCCTGCTCACGAGCCACCCGGTGGTATCGACGCCCGCGTAGAAATATTTCTTGAGCGCCGCGCGCATGTCCCGCTCATAGGGGACGCTCTTCGACGTGATATTGTAATCGGTGAACAGGACTTCCCTGCTCTTCCGGCGCACCGGCTGCAGCAGAAGGTCCAGGTTGTAGGCGAATTCGTCGCCGGCAAGGTTCCCCTTCAGGCTTTTTTCCATTTCAGGGCTGGAATGGGCGATCAGCCGGCCGTCTTTCAGGACCACGAACGCCTCGCCGATCATCTTCTGCTCAATCTTCTCGCGGAACAGCGCGCGGAGGCGTGCGTAGTTTTTTGACCGGTAGCACATCTCCGTCATGGCGCCGAAGGCCTCGGCCAGCGGCAGGGAATAGGAGCGGGTATAGGACTCGATCGCGGCGACACCGCTCTTCCCGGCGTAGAAGAAATAGGCGGCGCTTGCGCCGGCGGCGAGGATCGATTCGATGAAGAGGAGCATGAAAAATATCCCGACCGGGAAGATCTTCCCGCTCCGGCTTTTCGTGGCCTTCCCGGACCGCGCCGGGTACGCTGCCGCGGCCGCGTCCTGGAAATCAACCTCGATCATTTCCTGGTCAATAACGCCGTTTTTCAGGTTTTTTTCCGCCATTATCCCTCTGCCTGTGTATACATTTACACTATCGGAGTATCCGGTGCGTATTTTCAATAAAAAAAGCTTGTCAAGACCCGGCATGATTGCAATCAATTTACTGTACCGGGGACGTGCCGGCGCAGTGCCGCCCGTCCCCGGGCACTGACTCCATAAAAGGGACCGGTCCAGGGCGCGCATACCACATGTCAGACACCGCCGCAACAATTCAGGGAGAGATACTGGAGATCTGGGACTGGGAAACAGCCTTCCCGACGGGCGGGCCTGTGCCGCGTGAAGCGGCCCACCGGAACGGTACGCCGCATGAAGCGGTCCACCTGTGGGTCGTCAGGAACGGCAGGGCCGTGCCGGAGATACTGTTCCAGCACCGCGCCAGCCACAAGGAGAGCTACCCGGACTGCCTGGACATCACCGTGGGCGGACACGTGCCCTACGGGTACGGCGGCAACAAGGTGCTCAAGGAGGCCGAGGAGGAGATCGGGATACTGCCGGACGAACGCGACCTGATAGACCTCGGCTGGTACCGGTACGAGGAGCGGAAAGAGGGGCTCTACCAGCGGGAGATCCAGCACGTCTTCCTCCTCAGCGACGACAGGGAGCTCCACCAGTTCCGTTTCAGGGACGGTGAAGTGGCCGGCATTTATGCGGTCGGCCTCGACAAGGTGCAGAGGGTCATCGACGGCGACGCGCGGTTTGAAATCGATGGCTTCAACGGCACCGGTCGCGTGCGTAAAACCGTCACCCGCGGCGATTTCCATCCCCAGCTCTTCGATCCTTCCATGCACGCCTACATGCGGGTGGTCATGACCGCCATGGAAGAGCTGGCCGCGACCGGCACGGTGACCGTCAGGATGCCCGACCTGTAGGTGCCGCCCGCGGAAGCCAGGACGCATGAAAGAGATAACCTACCATGAATCACTGACCGTTCCCGACAGCGTGTACATCGACGTGCGGTCTCCGGAAGAATTCGCAGAGGACCATGTTCCCGGGTCCGTGAACATCCCCCTCTTCGATGACATCGAGCGCAGGGAAGTGGGCACGCTCTACCGCGCCGCCGGCAGGGACGAGGCGATAAAGCGGGGCACCTCCATCGTCGGCGAGAAGCTCGAAGGGCTGGTGGGCTCGTTCCTCGGCTTCAGGGGAAACAACATCATCCTCATGTGCGCGCGCGGCGGGATGCGGTCGGGCTCGCTGGCCTCGCTCCTGGACTCGATCGGGCTGCCCGTCTTCAAGCTGAAGGACGGCTACAAGGGATACCGCCGCTACGTCACGGAGCGAATGGGGTCGCTGTCGCTCCCATGGCCGCTCTTCGTCCTGCAGGGCCTCACCGGCGCAGGCAAGACCGAAATCATACGGATGCTGCCCACCGCCATCGACCTGGAGGGGATGGCGGGACACCGCAGCTCGGTATTCGGCGGCATCGGCATTGAGCGGAGCTCGCAGAAGCGCTTCGAGACCCTTCTTCTCGAGCGGACCGGCGCGCTCGCCGGGGCCGCCTTCGGCGTCATAGAGGGAGAGTCACGGAAGATCGGCAACCTGCACATTCCCCTGCAGCTCTACCGCATCATGGGCGAGTCACCCTCGCTCTACATCGACACGCCCCTCGAACGCCGCATCGACATCATATACCGCGAGTACATCGCGCACTGCGACAGCGAAAACATCCCCGCCATAGTGAGAGGCCTTGCGCCGAAGCTGGGACAGAACATCACCGGCCTGCTCCTCGGCCTGTATGCGGACGGCGACATCAGGGGATTCATCCGCATCCTGCTCGAAAAATATTACGACCCGCTCTACCGCCATTCACTCGAAAAGAAGGACTACCTGGCGGTGATCCCGAACCGCGACACGGATGAGGCGGTCCGGGAAATCCTGAAACGGATCGGCGATTACCTGTCGCCGAGATGATGACAGGAAACCGCGGCCCCGCCGGAATTCCCCTGATTTTTCCTCCAAACCACGGGTAAACACCCCTTTTATTGACGCGCCGGCGCGGATTTAATAAAGAAAAAAATTTTTACTTTATTGACAATTAGGGGGCCGAATTTAATTAATCATAAAAACACAACAACTGACCAGTATGACGGGGGCTATCCAAAAAGGACGTAATACTGACGAAAAAGCTTGCTCATGCCTTTTTTATTATACATGATACGTATACAGTAAAAAATACCGCAAGGAGCTTTCAACCATGATCAGAGGGTCTTTTTTGATTTTCGCGGTTTCCTTCATCCTGGCAGGGTGCGGCAGCACCCAGTACCGTGACGCGAGCAGGGACAAAGGGTCCATGGAATGGGGCCCGCGCGAGATCAAGACCACGGTCAACACGATGGTCGCCTCGCTCCATTCGTATCTGAAAAACGACTGGGCCCGGCCGGCGCTGATCAAGGTGCAGAGGATCAAAAACGACACGGCGGAGCACATCGACACGAAGATGCTCATCGACGAAATGGTCACCAGCCTCATCCAGATGAGGATCGAGTTCACTGAAGAGTCATATACAAAAGAAACCATCAAAGAGATGGAACGGGGGATGACCGGCCTCATTGATCCCGACAGCGCGATACCGGCCGGCAACCTGAAATCGCCCAACTTCTTCCTGTACGGCAACATCAACGAAAACGTCCGGTATGTCGGGGGGAAGAAGGTGCAGTACCTGGCCGTTACGCTGGCGATGAAGGAGCTGAAAACCGGCATCACGAAGTGGCAGAACCGGCAGGAATTTTTAAAAGCCACGGCGACCGACCGGATAGATTTCTAAGGGCCCGGGGTGCATGCAGAGAATGAAGATGATCCCGTTCGCGGCGCTCCTGATGTGTGCCGTCATGCTGGCTGCCTGCGCGAAGGATTACCGCGAGGTGATGAGCGCCCCGGAGGAAAAGTTCTACCGGGGACAGGAGTACGAAGCGGCGCGGATGCTGCTGCCGTACATAAACAAGGCAGGGAAGGACCGCCTCCTGTTCATGATGGAGGCGGGATACCTCCTCCACATGGCGGGGAAATACGAGGACAGCAACAGGGTGCTCCTCAAGGCCGCGCAGACCGCGGCGGTGGTCCCCGTCAGTGTTTCCCGCGAGGTGGGAGCGCTCCTCGCCGACCAGACGGTGACGAACTACCGCGGCGAGGACTTTGAAAAGGTCCTGATCCACATGTACCTGGGGATCAATTACCTGATGTTGAAGGAGTTCGACGAGGCGGCGGTCGAGTTCAAGGCCGTCAACAACGAGCTCCAGAAGATAAAGACCGAAAAGGGCGAGGCGCGGTACAAGCAGAACATCATGGCGAAATACCTCGCGGCCATCGCCCACGAGCTGCGCGCCGCGTCAAACGGCAGCGAAGACGACCTGGAATACGCGGAAGTAGAGTACCGGCAGATACTCAAGCTTAAGCCGGACCTCGCAATGGCGCGCAACGACCTCGCGCAATTGCGGGACCCCCGGAGCGCTTCGGCGGGGGAGCTTGTGGTCATCTTTCAGGCGGGCCGGAGCCCGATCAAGGTCTCGCGGGGGAAGCTCATGGAAGACCCGGGGATGAGCCTGGCGCTTACGACGGCGCTGGGCGCGCAGAACCTGGCCGCCGGGGTGAGCGCCGGGGCGGTGCTGTCGTCATTATCCATAGCGGAGAACCCGATACCGAGATTCAAGATACGGTCGAACAGCACGAAAAACCTCCGCGTCGCCGTCATGGGGCGGCAGGTGGCAACGGAGATGCTTGAGAACATCGAGTATACCGCGATGAAGAACATGGAGGACGATTACGGCAGGCTGCAGGGCAGGGTCGCGGCGTCCATCATTATAAAGGCGATCACGTCGGTCGCGGCGGGCGTCGCCGCGGCGGAAGCGACCCGGAAGCTCTCTGACGATAACAGCGGGCTTGCTTCCCTGATGGGGCTGCTGGTCGGCGCGGGGACGGGCACCGCCCTTTTCGCGACCATGAGGCCGGACCTGCGGTGCTGGCATACGCTTCCCGCGAACCTCCAGCTGGCGCGGTTGCGCCTGCCGGCGGGGAAGTATACGGCCACCGTCCAGTATATCGGGTATAACGGCGCGGTCCGGAACGTGAAGCAGCTGAACTTTGAACTGAAAAAAAAGGAACGATATTTCATGAATATACGCACCGTCGATTGACGGCGGCCCGGGCGGATTCGCGGGGCACAGGGGTATAGAGAGCAGGCGACCATACAATGAGCGTGGATTTCAAAAACAAAGCGGAAGAATCAGCGGGATCGATAGCCGCCGAGTGCCAGATATTCGAAATGCTGAAGCACCCGGTCTCCATCATCGGGAAGGACGGGCTCATCCAGTACGCCAACCGGGCCTACCACGAATTCTTCAACACCGGGAGCAGCGACACCCGGCTCGACTGGGAGCACCCCTTCTTCCCCGAATACCGAAAGCGGATCGCGCAGTCGTACATGGCGGCCCTGCGCGGCGCGGAGAAGCGCTGCTTCGCCATCGTCAATTCCCCGGGCGGGAGCCACATCCCCGTCGAGATCCACCTCTTCCCCATGTTCACCGGCGCGGAGGTCAGTTCGATCCTTGCGCTTATGATCATCGTTGACGACCGCCTCCTCTCCTTTGACCGGTCGACCCTTTCCATCATCACCGAGGAGAATTTCCAGTACGACAACCTTCACCTCGAATTTTCGCCGATGCCGATCGTGCGCATGAGCGACGACATGCAGATCATCAAGTGCAGCCACTCGCTCGAGGGCTTCATCGGCTACACGGCCGAGGAAATCCTCAACGAGAAGGCCGTGACCTTCGACACCCTCTTCGCCCAGGACGCCGAACGGATAAAAAAAGCGGCGGCGGGGATCCTCTCCGGGGAAAACACGTTCCGGAGGATCGGCGAGGCGAAGATCACCGCGCGTGACGGCGAGAAAAAGATCGCGAACCTGACCCTCTACCCGATCGTCGACGACAAGGAGATCACCGCGGTGGAGATCGTCATGGAGGACATCACCAAGATCAACGAGCTCAAGAACAAGGTCAACGCCGCGAACCGCAGTCCGCCTCTTCACCGACATCACCAAGGGGTTCCTCCACACCCTCAACAACACCATCAACGTGATATTGAACAAGACGCAGCTGCTCCTCCAGATCACGGAGAAGGAATCGGTCATCGAGGGCATCCAGATGATGGAGGAATCGGCCCTCGAGATCGCCGGCCAGGTGAAGCGGGTCCAGAACTTCATCGGCAGCGCCCAGGAGACCGGACGAGAACATGGTCGAGCCGCTCGTCGACATCATCGAGGACGGGATCGAGTTTTCGAAGATGCAGTTCAAGGTCTACAATATCGACAACACGAAGCACATCAGGGTTGAAAAAAAATATTTTTCCGGCATGTACGTCAACACCAACACGCGCCTCCTGCGCGAGATCATCACCTCGATCATCCTGAAGGTCTCGAACTCGATCCAGAAGTCCGGGACCATCAGCATCACGCTCCGCCAGAACCACGACCTCCACCTTGTCGTGGAGGCGGAGAAGGAACCCGGCGCCGGCGCGCCGGCCCCGCCCCCCGCCTTCGTGAACATCTTCTCCGGTACCGACATCCGCCAGGTGGCCGAGATGATCAACCTCAAGATAATCGAGGAGGAGTCGCCCGAATCATACGCCATCAAGGCGATATTCCCGTCGCGGATCCTGATCGACCGGGAGAAGCGCGAGAGCGAGGAGATCGAGTACCGGCTGCGCGACCTCGACATCACTCATCGTCGAAGACGAGATCCCGCTGCAGAAGATACTGTTCGAGCTGTTCGACAAGATGGGCAACCGCGTATTCGTCTGCGGCAACGGGAAGACGGCGATCGAGGAATTCAAGCGGAAGCAGTACGACGTCCTGATCACGGACTACGGCATCCCGGGGATCACCGGCATCGAGCTCTCGGCGCGGATCAAGGAGATCAAGGAGAGCACCATCACCATCCTCCTGTCCGGATGGATGCTGGACAACATCAAGGCGTACAAAAACACGGTGGACCTCTTCCTCCCCAAGCCCTTCAAGCTCGACGTGCTGCTGAAGAAAATGTCGAAGCTATTGAGCGAAAAGCGGAAATAGCCCCCGGGGGACTATATGACGTCCCCCATCCGCTTCATGTCCTCCTTCTTGCCCAGCACCACCAGGATATCGTTCCCTTCCAGCACCTCGCCGGGCTGCGGGTTGAAGATCATCGCGCCGCTGTGCTTTTTGATCAGGACGATGATGACGCCGTAGTCCTTGCGCAGACCGCTTTCCACGAGGTTTTTCCCCGCCAGGTTCGAGTTCGACTGTATGCGGCATTCTTCCATCTGGAGGCCCAGGTGGCCGTCGGAAACGGCGACATCGATGAAATCGACCACCGTGGGACGGATCAGCACCTGCGCCATCCGCTTGCCGCCGATCAGGTAGGGGGAGACCACCCTGGTGGCGCCCGCCCTCTTGAGCTTCATCTCGTTTTTTTCGTCCGAGGCCCGCGCCAGTATGAATATGTCGGGGCGCAGCCCCCTGGCGGTCAGGGTGATGAACACGTTGTCAGCGTCGGAGCCGACCGCGGTCACGATCCCCCGCGCCTTCATGATCCCCGCCTTCATGAGGGTATCGTCCATGGTCGCGTCAAGGGGAAGGTACGGGATCCTGTCAGACTCCATCACCTCCACCGACTGGGGATTGTTTTCGATCACCACGAGGTCCATCCCGTAGTCGCGGAGCTCGCTGCAGACCAGCCTGCCGATCCTGCCGTAGCCGCAGATGATATAATGGTTGTTCATTTCGGAGATTTTCTTTTCCACTTTCCTTCTCCCGAACATTTTCTTGATTTCGCCCTCGACGAGGCTCCTGACCAGCGTGCCGATGGTATAGGCGGCGGTGGTGATCCCGCCGCTTATGATGGTTATCGTAAGGAGGCGGCCCGCGCCCGACAGGGGCTTCACCTCCTGGAACCCGACGGTGGAGATGGTGATGACGGTCATGTAGAGGGCGTCAAAAAAACTCATCCCTTCTATGACGCGGTAGCCGATAACGCCGTAGGCGATGATGGAAAAAAGCAGGATAAATGACTTCGTAAGGTTACTCATCGCCATGAGTGTCGCCCGCCCGTTTTCATTCTGTCAATATATTTTTGTCCCCGCCCTGCACACCCGCGGCGCTTTCTCGTTGACATGCCCCCGTCCGGTGCGGTAGCCTGCTCCTGCCGGCCCTCATGCACCGGAAATCAGGACACGATGAACGCACCGAAAAAAACATCAGCGTGCGCCGCGGCGGCCGCGGCGCTGTTCCTGGGGCCCCTGCTCCTTGCTTCCTGCATGTCGCGGCAGGGCATAACACGCGGTCTCCGCCCCTCCGCGGCCGCGGGCACGGTCACCACGGAACAGGGCGCCGCCCTTGTCCGGAGCGTGTACTGCGACATCCAGGCGGAGCACGTCAGCGAAAAGAAATGGGCCCGCCTGCTGTCGTGCGGAGCATTCTCCCGGGGCCGGGTCCTGCCGGTAGGCCGGCGGTTCCCCCCGCTCACGGTTTTCATGGTGACCCTGGCAAGCACGGTGAACGCTCCCCTGGTGCTGAAAAACGCGCAGGTCCGGTACGGCAACACCGTAAAGGACGCCATGACGCCCGCGCGCCTGGCTGCCGCGACGAGATCGCCGGCGTATGCCGGCACCGATGCGGAGGCAATGCTCACGCCGCGCAGGATCATGCGGGAGGAAGACGCGTCCGGGCCGGTTGACTGCGGGCGCGACACCATCGAGATGCGGCTTGACTTCGTACCGCCCCGTGACACGGTCATGCAGGTGCTCGCCTTTGAAAAAATACCGTATGGCGCGCGCATGATCACGCTCAGCCTGACCATCAGCGCGCTGGGAGGCGAAAAGGCCTTCAGCATCGATTTCGAGCCATTCGAGTACCGGTCCGGGAGCGACTACATTGAAACAGAAAGGGCGGGAGGGCGCGGGGATTATGGCGAATGATAAGAGCGTCCGGCTGTTCATCGCCCTGACGGCTGACGGCCTGGGGGACCTCCTCCGGCCGGTGTACGGGCGGCTGGCGGAGTACCCGCGCGCCGTCAGGCCGGTTGCGCCCGCGAACTACCACATCACCCTGAAGTTTCTCGGTGAAACGGCGCCGGAGACCTTCCAGGCGCTGCGCGATGAATTCAGCACGCTCAGGCCGGGTGTGGCGGCCCTTCCCGCCACCCTGCGCGGGCTCGGCGCCTTCCCCGGCCTGCGGAAGCCGCAGGTGCTCTGGTGCGGTCTCGACTGCGACCGCGACGCGGTACAGGGCCTCCAGGCGATGATGGAGGACCTCTCGGAGCGGCACGGGTTCAGGCGGGACGTGAGGAGGTTCACGCCGCACCTGACCCTCGCGCGCCTGCGGCGGGAGGAGGGCATGCCGCCCGACCTGGCCGACTATTTCGCCGCGCACCGCGACGCCCTGTTCGGCGAGTCACGGTTCGACCGGGTCGTTCTGTTCAGGTCGGACCTCGGGAGAGAGGGGCCGACCTACACGGCGATGGAGGAGATCGTCCTCACATGAAAAAAAAGCGGGGCCGCATGGCCCCGCCTTCGCGCATTACCCCCGGTACGAATCGAACGTACGCACATGGCTCCGGAGGCCACTGCTCTATCCACTGAGCTACGGGGGCGGTGTCTGTTCCGCATGATAAAAAGAAATAATCACGCCCCCATTGTCAATGAATTAATTCCGTGCGGGCCAAAATTGAACGAACTCCCGGCCGGATTTTTTTTTCTTGACCGTGGCGCCGATTCGCGAGATGAAGAATTATCATGTCCCGGCTGATAGAAAAACCCCTCCCCGTGTCAGAAGGCCACTACCTGTTAAAAATAGAATCAGGGGCGGAACGCCCGCTGCCCGGGCAGTTCATCAATATCCGGGTCTCGGACCGCCATGATCCGCTCCTGCGGCGGCCCTTCTCCATTTTCGACCACGAGGCGGGGATCATGCACGCCGTCATCAAGGTCGCCGGCGCCGGCACGGGGCTCCTCGCCGGCCGCGGCCCGGGAGCGATCGACGTGCTCGGCCCCCTGGGAAACGGGTTCACGGTCATGCGCGGCGGCAGGGCGCTCATCGCCGGGGGCGGCGTGGGCAATGCCCCCCTCTACTACCTGGCACGATCGCTCGCCGCGTCGGGCTGCGACATCACCTTCCTGTACGGGGCCCGGTCGCGGCGCTACATCTACCTCGAGGACCTCTACCGGAAGCTCGCCGGCCGCTTCATCCTCGCCACCGACGACGGCTCCGCGGGGACGAAGGGGCTGGTGACGGAGATCGCGTCGTCGCTCCTCGCCGGGGAGCGCTTCGACATGCTGTACGCCTGCGGCCCCGCGCCGATGATGAAAGCAATGACCGCCCTTGCGGAAGAGAAGAACGTCCCTATAGAAGTCTCGGTTGAAAATTATTTCGGCTGCGGCATCGGCCTCTGCTCCGGCTGCACCATAGAGACCGCCGACGGCCCGCGCCGCGCCTGCGTGGACGGGCCGGTCTTCCGCGGCGCCGGCATCCGCTGGGACCTGATGCCGGACTGACCGGCGGCGCGCACAGTGCATGGCCCCGGCCCGGCAAGAGGCCATGCAGGCCGCATCATATTTTATTAAAGGAAGCATACTATGCGAATCCCCAGCAGCATTACCACACTCGCCACCAAGGCCCTGTCGGAATCGATGGACGTAAACGTCATGACACACATGGCAAAGGACATTATCGACGGATATGACCTTTTCCAAAGAACGGGCTTTCGCGAGAGCATGGTAGTGCCGCAGCGCGACGCCGCCCGCCAGATCGTCAGTGACATGATCAAGGAGGGGCACTTCTTCACCCTGATCATCACGCTCATACAGTTCCATACGGCCGGCTACAAGGGACGGATCTACCCTATCTCCTATCTGAAAGATATCATCAGGATGCTGAACGACCAGTGCGGGTACATATACGACCCGGAGAACATGATCTTCGTCGAGGACCCGGCGGTGCGCCGCACCAGGAACTGGGGCGCCTTCCTCGAAGGGCGCGATTACGTGCTTTCGTTCCTCCGCCTCGACATCGTGGGCAACTCGCAGCTGGTGAGGAAATACCCGGAAAAGCTGGTCCAGGCGACCTACGGCGATTTCCGAAAGATCGTCACCGCCGCGATCCACAAAAGGAACGGGCGCGTCTGGAACTGGGAGGGCGACGGGGGCCTGGTCGCGTTCTACTTCGCGAACAAGAGCCTGCTCGCCGCGCTCAGCGGCATGGAGATACTGAATGAATTGTTCGTATACAACGCTCTCCATTGCAAACTCGGGGAGCCGATCAGGGTGCGCGCGGCGGTCAACACCGGCCTCTGCATGTATACCGAGGACATTGAGGAGCTCATGAAGAACGATGTCATCAAGGAAACGGTCATGATCGAATCGAAATACACGAAGCCGGACACGATGACGATCAGCAACACGGTCAGCTCGAAGCTTGACGCCTCGCTCCTGGCCGCCTTTACCCCCGTTACGACGGACGGGCGGGAAAAATTATATACCTACGGCATCGCACGGGAGCAGTAAATGAACATTTACGTATTTTCAAAGACGAAGAACATCGAAAAAACCTTCGCCGCGCCGGTAAAGGCGGGAAAGCACACCCTCAGTGTATGCCCCCCCTCCGGGCTGAAGAAGACGATAAAGGAGGCCCCGGCAGGCTCGCTCCTGTACGCCGACGTCTCCTCGTTCGCCAGGCCCGAGCTCGCGCAGGCCCTTAAGGTACTCGGTAAGATCGACGGGAGCCTCTTCGGCGTCCTGGACCCGAAGGGCGCAATCGAGGACGTCGGAGGGCTCTTTCATGACGGGGCGGCCGACTACATTGGCGCAGCGCAGATAAAGAAGGGGCTCGCGAAAAACCGGATTGAACGGATACTGAAATTTAAAAACATCGAGCTTCCCGACGACAGGCTCAAGGCCCGCATGAAGAATTACATCCTTTCCGGCAGCGACTGGAAGAACGTGCGGCAGGGACAGGAATACACCTTCTGCTTCCTGTTCATCGAGCTCGACAACAGGAGCGCGCTCAAGGCCGCCGGGCCGGAGCAGTTCACCCGGATGACCTCCGCGTTCCGGCAGTACATCGAGGAGACCGCCGCGCCGTTACACGGGCGGGTCTGGATATGGATGGATTACGGCGGCCTGGTGATCTTTCCCTTTGACGGCACCTCGAGCGGCGCGATCGAGGCCGCCCTCCGCCTCTTCGTCAACCGCGTCCTGATGAGCGCGGAGATCATCAAGCTCGACATCGCCCTCTCCTACCGGATCGCCCTGCATATCGGGAACACCGAGTACAAGGGAAAGGGCGAGACGGGCACCATCGTCGCGGATTCGATCAACTCGGTGTTTCACCTCGGGCAGAAGTTCGCCGAGCCCGGCTCCCTCTGCTGCACCGAGGACATCTTCTTCCTGGTGCCGCCCGTCATGGCGGGCCTCTTCGCGCCCGCCGGAGAATACGAGGGAAGGAACATCCACATGATAAAGCCGCTCGTGTAGGGGCCCACCGCCGCCTCCCGGGGCGCATGGCGCGCCCCGGTCACTCCTACCGCGCCGGGAACGTGCTGGCGCCGAGACCGACCCAGAGCAGCAGGGTTTCGCCCTCATCCGTGAACAGCATGGTCTCCGGATTGAACAGGGTCGTATCCAGATAACCCGTGCTGTGCATGATCTTGTACCAGCCTTTATGGGCGCCGCCTGTTATTTCAAAACAGAATGCGCCGCTCGTAGCGACTGTCGGAAGATTCGGGCCGGCGGTCATCGTGTTGTCTACGCTGTTGTAAATCGAAGTCCCAACCGTGTTATTACCATGCACTATGAGTATCCTCCCTGCATACGGCCCGGTCACGATCGGGATGCTGAAGGACCCGCCGAAAGCGGTGCCGGTCAGGTTCGGGCCGGCCACATGCGCCGGGGCTGCCGTTGTTGGATCGAACAGCCATGTGAGATTCGACCCTGCCAGACCTCCTTCTATAATCAGCATATAGCCGGCATACGTGCCGGAGACAATCCTGGTCCCGTGCCCTCCCTCCCAGATCTGGGCTGAAGGGATCGATTGCAGCGCGCCGAAGGTATTCGTGCCGTCCTGGTCAAATACCCGGTACCCCGCGGAATTGTTGCCGTTGATGACCACCATGTCGTTATCGTCGTTCGTGAAATGGAACGACCCGGTATAGGCGGTCGATCCCAGGTTGATCCCATACGGGGTCGCGTCCTCGAACCCCGGGGTGGCCGGATTAAACAGGTTTATCGTAGTGGTGCCCCCGCAGACGACAAGATATTCGTCAATATAGGCCCCGCCCGTTATCTGGAAGCTGTGGGCGCCGGAGTCTATGTTGGCGACAGTCGGGTACGCGCCTGAAACCGTCGGCGCCGCAGGCGGTACGGCCGGATCATACAGGGTGGTGCCCGTGCCGCCCGCCCCATGAATGACCATGTATTTCCCCGCTTCTGCGCCAGAATCGACCAGGAAGCTGTGGCCTCCGGCGTCCACGACATCCGTCATGGCGATGCCTGCGCTGAAGGTGTTGGTCGTCGGATCATACACAGAGGTGTCGGCGGTCCAGCCGCCGTGGACCATCATGAGCGGTATGACCGGCAGGCCCTTCAGGTTGACGATGTAGGTCTCCTCGTCCGGGTCATTGCTCGGGATCATGATTGAAGCCTCGCGCAAACCCTTGGCTCCTGGACCGAACTCGATCTCAAACGTGGTAACGCCCGACGGCGCGATGCTTGTCGAAGAGGGGTACGCTATTATGGAATAATCGCCCGCGTTATGGCCGTTTAAGGCCACATACGGCGCGTACAGGTCCAGGGTTGCATTGCCGAGGTTCTCTATGGTGAACACTACTGTTACCGCGGTCCCCCCATACAGCGCTTCAAAATCAAAGCAGCTGCCTGAAGGCCTTGTCACCGCAACTGCCTCCACGCTGATATCAGGTGTCGGCAGCAGAGCGCCGTTTCCGGTGAAGTTTATCTGGTAGGCGGGCTCGTCAGCATCATCGGAGCCGATCTGGATATAGTCGGTGAGCACCCCCGCGGCGGTCGGGGAGAAGGTGACGTCAAGGGTCGTGCTGCTGCCCGCTATAAGAAGCGTTGATGCAGGCCCGCCCTCGGAATAATTGGTCCCCGCGTTCATGGCATCGGAAATAATGTTCAGATCAGTACTTCCGCTGTTCGTGATTGTGAGGGTGACCACGCCGGAATCGCCTTGCTGTATATCGCCGAAGTCATAGGTGCTCCCCGCCAGGTACTCAGTCCCGTTTATGCTGACGTCTATGTCCGGTACCGCCGCAGCGGACCCGGTCCCGTCAAGGGATATCACATAGGCGGCTTCATCCGCATCGTCTGAATTAATGGTGAGGGTGTCGGCAAACGTCCCGGCTGACGGCGGGATAAAGGTCACGGTAACGTTCACGCTCCCGTACCCCGGGATGCTGGTGAAGTCAGGCCCTTCCACTAAAAAATCAGTGGTGCCCGTCAGCGGCGCGCCCGAGAGCGTGAGGGTCCCCGCTCCCGTGTTTTCTATGGTGAAGGTGACGGTCTTTGCGCTGCCCGGGTACACCTGGCCGAAGTCACAGGCGCCGGTGCCTGAAGGATAATCGGCCGCGCCGATCTTCAGGTTGATTTCCGGTGCCGCGGCGGCTCCGCCCGTCCCGGACAGGGCGATGTCGTAGGGATTTTCATCCGGATCATCCGAGCTGATCGAGAGGCTCGCCGTTCTGGCTCCCGTACCGCCCGGGGTAAAGATGATGGTGAAGGTCCTGCTGCTGCCGGCCGCGATAGCTCCGGTTGTCAATCCGCTTACCGTGAAATCAGACTGGTTTGCGCCGGATAATGAGGACCCGCTAATATTCAGGCTCCCGCCTCCTGTATTCTGGATTGTGAAGGCCACCGGAATGCTGGTGAGCGGCTGGTATACCGTGCCGAAATCATGGGCGGTAATGTCGCTCCCGCCCACCTGCACGTTGATGTCTGGAGATGTGCCGGTGCCGTTCAGGGTCACCGTGTAGGTTCCCTCGTCCGGGTCATCGGACGTGAGCTCGATGGTGGCGGATCGCAATCCCGTGGCGGTCGGCGTAAAGGTGATATCAAAGGTCGCGCTGCCGGGCCCGGGAATGGTGACCGGCGTGGCCAGAGTCCCGGCGAAGTCGCCGGCGCTCAGCGTGTAGTTTGACACGGTGAGAGGCCCGTCTCCCGTGTTCTGGACCGTGAAGGTCGTGGGCCCGACCGCGACACCGACATTCGACGGGCCGAAGTCATGCGTGCCCACGTCGCTCCCGCCCACCTGCACGTTGATGTCTGGAGATGTGCCGGTGCCGTTCAGGGTCACCGTGTAGGTTCCCTCGTCCGGGTCATCGGACGTGAGCTCGATGGTGGCGGATCGCAATCCCGTGGCTGTCGGCGTAAAGGTGATCTCAAACGTCGCGCTGCCGGGCCCGGGTATGGTGACCGGCACGCCAAGGGGGGTAGAGGCGGAAAAATCGCCCACGCTCACGCTGAACCCGCTCACCGTGAGGGGCCCGTCCCCGATGTTCTGGACCGTGAAGGTCGTGGGACCGACTGCAACGCCGATGTTCGACGGGCCAAAGTCATGCGTGCCCACGTCGCTCCCGCCCACCTGCACGTTGATGTCTGGAGATGTGCCGGTGCCGTTCAGGGTCACCGTGTAGGTTCCCTCGTCCGGGTCATCGGACGTGAGCTCGATGGTGGCAGTTCGCAATCCCGTTGCTGTCGGCGTAAAGGTGATATCAAAGGTCGCGCTGCCGGGCCCGGGAATGGTGACCGGCGTGGCCAGGGTCCCGGCGAAGTCGCCGGCGCTCAGCGTGTAGCCGCTCACGGTGAGGGGCCCGGTGCCCGTGTTCTGTATCGTGAAGGTCGTGGGTCCGACTGCAACGCCGATGTTCGACGGGCCAAAGTCATGCGTGCCCACGTCGCTCCCGCCCACCTGCACGTTGATGTCAGGGCCCGTGCCGGTGCCGTTCAGGGTCACCGTGTAGGTTCCCTCGTCCGGGTCATCGGACGTGAGCTCGATGGTGGCAGTTCGCAATCCCGTTGCTGTCGGCGTAAAGGTGATATCAAAGGTCGCGCTGCCGGGCCCGGGAATGGTGACCGGCGTGGCCAGGGTCCCGGCGAAGTCGCCGGCGCTCAGCGTGTAGCCGATCACGGTGAGAGGCCCGTCTCCCGTGTTCTGGATCGTGAAGGTCGTGGGCCCGACCGCGACGCCGACATTCGACGGGCCGAAGTCATGCGTGCCCACGTCGCTCCCGCCCACCTGCACGTTGATGTCTGGAGCATGTGCCGGTGCCGTTCAGGGTCACCGTGTAGGTTCCCTCGTCCGGGTCATCGGACGTGAGCTCGATGGTGGCGGATCGCGCTCCCGTTGCTGTCGGCGTAAAGGTGATATCAAAGGTCGCGCTGCCGGGCCCGGGAATGGTGACCGGCGTGGCCAGGGTCCCGGCGAAGTCGCCGGCGCTCAAAGTGTAGCCGCTCACCGTGAGCGGCCCGTCCCCGATGTTCTGTATCGTGAAGGTCGTGGGCCCAACCGCGACACCGACATTCGACGGGCCGAAGTCATGCGTGCCCACGTCGCTCCCGCCCACCTGTACGTTGATGTCAGGGGCGGTGCCGGTGCCGTTAAGGGTGACCGTATACGTTCCTTCGTCCGGGTCATCGGACGTGAGCTCGATGGTGGCAGTTCGCAATCCCGTTGCTGTCGGCGTAAAGGTGATATCAAAGGTCGCGCTGCCGGGCCCGGGAATGGTGACCGGCGTGGCCAGGGTCCCGGCGAAGTCGCCGGCGCTCAGGGTGTAACCGCTCACCGTGAGGGGCCCGGTGCCCGTGTTCTGTATCGTGAAGGTCGTGGGCCCGACCGCGACGCCGACATTCGACGGGCCGAAGTCATGCGTGCCCACATCGCTCCCGCCCACCTGCACGTTGATGTCAGGGCCCGTGCCGGTGCCGTTCAGGGTGACCGTGTAGGTTCCCTCGTCCGGGTCATCGGACGTGAGCTCGATGGTGGCGGTTCGCGCGCCCGTGGCGGTCGGCGTAAAGGTGATGTCAAACGTAGTGGTGCCGGGCCCGGGAATGGTGACCGGTGTGGCCAGGGTCCCGGCGAAGTCGCCGGCGCTCAATGTATAGCCGGTCACGGTGAGGGGCTCGGTGCCCGTGTTCTGTATCGTGAAGGTCGTGGGCCCGACCGGGACGCCGACGTTCGACGGGCCGAAGTCATGCGTGCCCACATCGCTCCCGCCCACCTGCACGTTGATGTCAGGGGACGCCCGGTTGACATTCAGCGTATACGTCGCACCAGCCGTCCCGCACTGGCTGGTCGCTATCACTTCAATGGTAGTGGTGGATCCAACGGCGCCCAGGGTGATGGTGCGGGCCAGGCCGGGCGTGCCGTTGATCGTGACAGAGGCGTCCGCGTCCGCGAGGGTGACGGCAATGTCGATCGTGGCCTGGGCCGAGAGGACATTGATATTGTATGTGACAATGGCGGCAGCGAAGGCATTGTCCCAGGAAAGCGCCGGATTGGCGGTAATATCACTGATCGTGTTATTATCACTGCAGTAAAAGACGCTGTTGTCCGTTGAAGTGTTGGCGGTATTCCCGTTTCCCGCCACATCGGTAACCGTGTCCGCATCAATGCTCGGGATGACAGTGCCATGGCCGGTCGCCCCGGTGGCGGTGAGCGTCCAGGTGGTGTCGTCGCCGCTGTTGGTAAGGGCCCAGGTGACGCCCGTTGCCGTGCCGGTCTGGTTGATATCGGCGGCGGCAAAGGTGGCGGGAACTATCGGTTCGCTGAATACGACCGTGAAATTTATCGGAAGGGAGCCTGTCGGGTCCGCCTGGCCGCCCGCCTGGTTTATCGTCACACCGGGCGGGGTCCTGTCAAAGGTCACCGCGGTGGCGTCAGTGGTCGCAGTCACGTTCGATGTCGTGTTGCCCGCGTTGTCCCGTATGTTTGAAATGCTGAAAACCACCGTCCCCTGCGCGTCGGTGGACTGCATGGTGCATGTTGCCGTCCAGTTGATATTGTCCGCGGTCGCAAGGGCCGGGCCGGTGATCGACCTGCCGCTGATCGTTACTGTCGGGGTCTGTATAGCCGCATCGGAAGCAAAGGTGAGCGTTACCACGTCCCCGGTTATCGCGTATCCGGTAGTGGCATTGCTGGAGGCGATCGACGCGGAAGCTATGGAAGGCGCGGTCCTGTCGAACGTTATCGCGCTCGCGGCAGAGATATCGGCCGCCGTGTTGCCCGCCAGGTCCTGTATGCCGGTGATCCCGTAGGTGATCAGGCCCTCGGTATCGCCGGCGGCCATGAAATACGTGGCGGTCCAGTTGACCGGGCCGCCGGTGACCGTGGCCGCGTTCCCGCTGATGGTGGCGGCCGGACTCACAAGCGCCTCATTCGCGGTAAAGGAAAGGGTGATCCTGTCGCCGACCCTGGCATAGGAGTTGTTGGCATTATTGGACGCAATCGAGGCGGTTATCGCGTTCACCGCGGTGTCATAGGTCACGGTGGCGGGCTGTACGGCACCGGTGGACGTACCGTCCGCCTTCAGTGCCGCCGCGTCAATCGCCCCTACGGTGATCGCTCCGTCAGCGGTGGGGGTTATCGTGATCGTGTAGGTCGTGCCGTCTGCGCCGACCATGACAACAGAGTCAACGGTCGCGCTGCCGGTGCCACCGATGGTAATATCGCTCGCATCAAAGCCGGTCACCGGTTCGTCGAATACGATGGTCAGGGTTATGGGGGAAGCATTGGTCGGCCCGGTTACGGCGGGAGTGATGACCGCGTCGTATGAACTGCCAAAGACTGTGATGAAGCTTAAAAGATCATCTGACTTGTTGGTATCAACGAATTCTACCTCCCTGCAGGAGGTGGCGGTCATGACGAGCAGCAATAGCGACACTATTATTTTATTCATAAGAAAACATCCCTGTAGAAAAGTGAACGCAATATGAAAAATAAAATAATAAAATGCCGCAAATTAAAACGTTATCCGTAATACTTTAATAATACAGTTAAAACTTACAGAATTTTTACAGTTATGTCAAAACAAAAATATGCCTGTACGGTCCATAATGAAAATTTATTAATATATGCAAATATTTTTAATTGTACAAACATATGATTATAAATCATTTTTCAGGCAAAATTAAAAAGGAAGGAATATCATGCGGATCAGGCGGATTCAATAGCCCGCGCGCCTACCTGAAGAGAGGCGCGAGCTTCTTGAACTCCTCCGTTCCCGCCTTCTCAAGGAGCATGAAGGAGATCGTCTCGGTCGGGTACACGAGCGCGCCGGCCCGCCCGAGCGAGCGCAGGGCGTACTCCCAGTCATGTTTCCTTCGCGACGCGACCGCGTCGCTTGCCACCGCCACCCGGTGCCCTTCCCCGAGAAGGCTCAGCGCCGTCTGGAACACGCACACGTGCGTCTCGATCCCGGCGAGGATGAAGGCATTCCTCCCGCAGGAAGCGATGCGCCGGCGCAGGGCGCCGTCCTTCATGCAATCGAAGTAGAGCTTCTCCAGGCAGTCGGCGCCGCCGAGCCGCTCCGCCAGCGCCGGCAGCGTGACCCCCAGCCCCCTGCGGTACTGCTCGGACACGATCACCGGCATCCCGAACAGCTTCGCCGTTTCGATCAGTATGGCACTGTTTTTCACCGTCCGGGCCATGACCTCGGCATTCATGGCCGCCGCGAGCTTTTCCTGGATGTCGATGACCAGCAGCGCGGTGTCTTCACGCTTCAGGATACATTGATCGGTGTTCATGGCGGACCCTCCCATGGATGTTCCCCGGACTCCGGGGACGCGGTATATGCCAGGCGCGGCCCCGGGGCCGCAAGCCTCTGTTATTCGAGCAGGTCATCATCGATATGATCGATGATCGATTCCTCTCTTTTGCGGTCCATCTGCCTGATCGTCTGCTTCTGGTCGCGCGAGATGTTCTCCTTCGGCCCCTGCCTGGGAACGTTCCCGCCGCTGAGCAGACCGGCGCACACGTCGCAGCTCTTTTCCGGGACCGTGCCGGGCACGAAGATCTCCTCGATGGTCTCGCCGCAATCCTGCGACGGCAGGAGCCCCGAGCGCTCGCACACCTCGTGCGAGAGCAGCGCGGCGTACTGCGGAAAATCAAGGACCGGCTCGTCCTCCAGGGCGCGGCGCATGTATTCTCCCCATATCGGCGCCGCCACGGAGCCGCCGGACTGCCCGATCCCGAGCGAGAGTCCCATCTTGTCGTATCCCACCCAGATGCCGGTGGTGACCTGCGGGGTGAACCCCACGAACCAGGCGTCCTTCCAGCTGTTGGTGGTGCCCGTCTTGCCGCCGGCCGGCCTGCCGGGCGACGCCGCGCCGCCGGTCCCGCCGCTTATGACGCTCTGCAGCATGCTGATCAGGACCTGCGCCGTCTCGGGCTTTATGATCTGCATCACCCCGTGCTTGTCCCGCTCCTCGATAATTTTCCGCACGTCCTCTTCGCGGTTCTCGAGTGTCTTTCCCTCGCGGTCCTTCACGTACCTGATGGCGAACGGGATCACGTCCCTGCCGCCGTTGGCGATGATGCCGTAAGCCCTCGTGAGCTCAAAGGGGCTTACGTCCATCGACCCGAGGGCGATGGAGAAGTTCCGGGGGATGCGCTCCTTCGCCTCGAACCGGTCGAACTTCAGGAGCTTGCCGAGGTAATTCATCACGTACTGGATCCCCAGCTGCTGGGAAATGCGGATGGAGACCACGTTGATTGAAAGGGCAAGGGCCTTCCTGAGCCGTACGAAGCCTGAATAATCCTCCTCGTAGTTCTCCGGTATCCAGTCGCCCCCCTCGTTGTCGAGGAAGACCACCGGCGAATCGAGCACCGTGGTCGCGGCGGTGAAATCGCCGCTCTCTATGGCCGCCGCGTAGATGAGCGGCTTGATGGAGGAGCCGGGCTGCCGCCGCGCCTGCATGGCGCGGTTCAGCTGGTTGATGCTGGTGAACTCGCTCCCGCCCACCATCGCCTCGATGTATCCGTTGCGGTGGTCGATGGAGATGATGCACCCTTCGACCCGCTGCTGGTTCCTGTCGTCCAGGTAGGTGGCCCGGTACCCCTCGAGGAACCTGTTCACGCTGTCCATGCCCGCAAGGTAGTTGAGCGCGTCAAGCTCCTCGACGATCTCGTCCTGGATGACGGTATTCAGCTTCTCCCGCTGGCGCGAGCCCTTCTTCCTGAAGGAAGGCATGTCGAAAAGATACCCGAGCAGCTCAATCACCGGGCCGAAGCGGTCAATGATGTAATCCTCGTTCCTGAAGGCCAGCTTCGCCGACGCGGCGGTCTGCCGGTCCAGGCCGCGCTTCAGCGCCTCCTGGGCGGCGAGCTGCTTTTTCAGGTCCATCGTGGTATAGACCTGAAGCCCCATCTCGTAGACCATCTCCGCCCCGTATTTCTTCACCAGCTCGCGGCGCACATACTCGGTGAA
This sequence comes from uncultured Spirochaetota bacterium, assembly GCA_963827275.1. Lineage (GTDB taxonomy): Bacteria > Spirochaetota > UBA4802 > UBA4802 > UBA5550 > RBG-16-49-21. The sequence goes on along the minus strand of CAWHAA010000008.1, from coordinate 510,144 downwards.
CCAGGGCGCCTTGTTGGTGCGGGCGCTTATGGTGGTCATCGAGGGGGAGAGTTCGCTCAGGAACCCGAGGTAATCCGGCCAGAAATCGAGGTAGGCCCGCTCCGCCTGCTTCACGGTGACGTATCCCATCTCGACCATCTTCGCGAGCACAATCTTGTGCCGCTGCATCGACCGCTTGGTGTGGCGGATGGGAGAGAACTGGTTCGGCGCCGAGGGGAGCGTCGCCATGAGAGCGCATTCGGCCAGGTTGAGCTCCCACACGTGCTTGTCGAAGTAGAGCTGCGCCGCCGCCTCGACGCCGTAGGTCCCCTGTCCCAGGAATATCTGATTCAGGTAGAGGCTCATGATCTCGTCCTTTGTATAGAAGACCTCCATCATGACCGCGATAAAGGCCTCTTTCATTTTCCGGTAATAGCTCCGCTCGCCCGTGGTGAGCAGCACCTTGGAAAGCTGCTGGGTTATGGTGCTCCCGCCCTGCCTGATCCTTCCGGAAAATATATTGATGAAAAAGGCCCTGACGATCCCCTTGGGATTAATCCCCCAGTGATCGTAGAATTCATTGTCTTCCATCGCGACGATGGCCCGGACAAGGTCTCCCGGTATTTTCCTGAGCGGCACCACGTCGCGCTTCTGCGCGAACAGCTCCGAGACAAGGACACCGTGCCGGTCGTAGATCTTCGTCATGGCGCTGGGCTGAAAGGTGGCCAGGGATCGCACCCTGCTGAAGTCGAGCGCGAGGATGATCCCGAAGAGGAGCACCAGGCCGGCCACGATGCCGATGAACACCGACGGCTTCCGCCGCATCAACGCGTAGGCCGAACGTACGAGGTCGATACTATACCCGACAAACCTGTCGATGATCCCGGGCAGGGAGGAGGCGGAGGAGATGGCGTAGCGTTTCGCTTTCCTGATCCCCGCGGAGCCAAGGATCGCGTCCTTTTTCACCCTCACGTTTGCCGGGAGCCTGGCGTCAAGCTTTTCCAGGGCCGACCGGAGGCGCGCCGAGGCGGCGCCCAGCAGGGACCTGGCCCTGACCAGCGCGGGGTCAAGCATATCGCGCACCCTGCGGAAGAGGGCGGCCCTTTTTTCGCGGGACCTGGCCATCCCATCTTTCGAAAACCGCGTTCTTTTCCCCTGATATTTTGCCATGCGCTCCTCGTATTTTTTCAGGTTAACGTCATCCTGTCGCCGGATAATTTCAAGAATAAAAATACACATTTATCAAAATTAGCGCCGCTTCTCCCGAGGGGAAAAAATGACCGGGACGGCAATGAAGATTTTGACAGAGAAAAGGGACGCCGCAAGGGCACGGGGACAGGGGGATAATTATTCGTCTTTACGCATGCCTTTGGCTGAGGAGCGGGTTTTTCTCTCCGCGCCATAATGGTGCATGTCGTAGGCCTCAAGCATCTTGTAGATCTCCCACAGCGAGAAGAAGAGCGTCAGGAGGAGCGGCCCGATGAATACGCCGGGAAGCCCGAAGGCCTGTATGCCACCCAGCAGGATAAAGAAAAATACCACGGGATGGAAATTGAGCCTCTTCCCGAACACCTTGGGCTTCACCAGGTTCTCCAGCAGGAGGTACCAGGCGAGGCACCAGACGCCCAGGAACAGCGCCTTCAGGTACGCCCCGGTCGCGGCAAGATAGATGACCGCCGGCAGCCACACGAGGGACGTTCCTATCACGGGGATCAGGGAGAGCAGGGCCGCGAGGCTGCCCGCGAGGAAGGCCAGCCGGACCCCCACCATGAAGAGCCCCAGGCCCACCATGAAGCCCTGTATTATCATGATCATGAGGTTCCCCGTCAGGAGCACCCGGGCGACCTCTTTAAGGCGGGAGACCACACTCTCCTCGAGGTCGTCAGGGAACGGCATTGTTTTATAGAAGAGCGATCCGAGACCGGCCCCGTCTTTGAACAGGAAAAACAGTATCAGCAGTAGAAAGACAAAATCCAGGGCCAGGTGCAGGGGGTACGCGATCATGGTCTGCACGCTGGCAAGGAACGTGCCCGACATGTTCTGGATCAAATCGGTGGCACGACCGGCAATGTCCGCGCTCTCAACATTCAGGGATGCCAGCGCCCGCTGGACGATCTGGCTGCGATAGAAGTCCTCGATGATGCCCGCCTTGATCTCTTCCTGCACCACGGTATAGAGGAGGTACACCTGGTCGATCACCGCGATCGCCAGGAAGAAGAGCGGCGTGAGCACCATCCCGAACAGGAAGAGGATCATGACGCCGGACGCGGCCCACCCCCGCCTGACGCGCCGCATGACCGCATTATAGACCGGCTGCAGGGCCATGTAGAGGAGCACCGCGAACAGGAATGGCCAGAAGAAAAAGCGGAACATATAGACCAGGCCGGCAATCACCGCGCCGAAGAGGATAAAGAACAGGACCTTGAGCGTCCTGTTGTGCTGCAATTCAAAATAGGAGTCCCTTTTTACCATACTCCGCCATGCGCGTCAGGCCTCATTCCCGCTCGGGAAGAGGCCACGCCCTGAAGTGATTATGCTTCACGCCGGCGCCCGCCGCGCGGCCGGCGCCGTAACACCGTGCTACTTTGTCAGATAGTGAGAAAGATCAGTGGCTATTCTGGTGATTGCATGCTCGAGATACGCGTCATCGGAAATCTTCTTCCGGTATTGCAGTATCGCGTCAGCATCAATTTCCCTCTTGTCCTGCTGAATCTCACGATCATCCTTTTTCATGAGATCGCCCATAAAACCTCCCGGGATACCCATTCCTCCGTGAACAGGGTTTTGCCCAGTTTCAAATTCGGTTTCTGTCTCACTTTACTTTAGTACTTTTAGGGGTGTCGAAAAGAATTTACAGCGGTGCGGCCGCCTCTTCAGGCCACTCTTGCAGAACGCGGCAGAAATCATGCCATTTCAGCCAGCGTATAGGGTATTTTTCGGATTAATAGTTCTATTTGTTGAGAATCTTCCGCGTCCCCGGTTTTTTTTCGCCATATTTCGATCGACACGGCAGAAATACCATAAATCATTGACAAAAACGGCGATTTTTAATTATATTATACAGTACTTTAGCAGGCACACGACACGATATGTTCGATATAAAAGAATATTATGACAGCGATTCACGGCCGCGGAGCGCCCGTCCGGACATCGTCAACATCGACGACGACCTCGCGTTTGACATAAACGCGCTCCTCTCGAGCCGCTTTGACAGCCTGTACCGCCGTGACCGGTACAAGCACGGGGACGCCATCATCGAGATCATCCACCCCGGCCTGCAGTATCCCGGCAACAATTCACTGCTGATGAACCCGGACCGGGTACGGTATCTCCTCTCGTTCTACCCGAACAAGGCGGACTTCTACAATATAGAAAAAATCGTGATACGGCCGCGATTCATAGAGATCGGGAACATCGAGCTGGTCGGGCTGTATCTGAGGAAGAAGAAAATCCTCGTCCTGTACCTGTTCCATCCCCACTTCTACCTGATGCGCTACGCGGGCCGCGACGGGAGCGATGAATTCTCCGGGCCGGACATGGACATGGTGCTGAATGACCGACTCACCGACGACATTGTCAGGCGCGAGGACTCGCAGGACGTGCACGTCCACCCGCTCTGGTACCTCCTCTCGGTGATCAGGCACGGCCCCGAGGACACGATCGACAAGTTCCTCATCAAGAAGGCGGCGGTGAACGACAGCGTCTACGAGGCGCTCAACGACATCTCCCTCTACTACTCCCGCCACGGATACTGAGTCCCATGGTCGATTATCATACGCACACCAGCCTCTGCGGCCACGCGACGGGGACCGTCAGCGAGTATATCGAGTCCGCCCTTTCGAAGGGCATCAGCGAAATAGGGTTCTCGGACCATGCGCCGATGCCGGAGGAGACCCGCGAAGGATTCACCATGTCCGCGGGGGAGGTCGAGCGCTATATCGGCGCCATCGAGGAACAGAGGGAGCGCTACAGGGACAGGATAGCCGTGCGCATCGGCTTCGAGGTCGACTACCCCCTCCTGCCCTCCTTCGAAGAGCGCTACTTTACCGACCCGCGGATCGACTACCTCATCGGCTCATGCCACTTCATCGACGGCTGGCCCTTCGACCACCCGGACTACCTCGACGGGTACCGGGACCGGGACATCAACGATATCCATGCCCGTTATTATTCGGAGATGGAATCGATGGCGCGATCGGGGCTCTTCAACATTGCCGGCCATTTCGACATCATCAAGAAATTCGGGTTCAGGGCGGACCGCGACTTCCGCCCCGCCGTTGAAAACATCGCGCGCATCATGGCGGCCAATGACATCGCCGCGGAGATCAACACGGCGGGCATGGCGCATCCCGCCGCGGAGCTCTACCCGTCCGACGCCATCCTGGGGATCTTCTTCGCCAGCAATGTCCCGGTCACCCTGGGCTCGGACGCCCATGCGCCGGAGCGGATCGGCCGCCTCTTCCCGGAGGCGGTCGAAGCGATAACCCGCGCGGGATACAGAAAAATCTCCGGCTTCAAAAAGCGGAAGCGCTATGACATCCCGCTATGACCGCGCGGCACACCACACGTGCGTACCAGGAACCGGCCATGGTTTCCCTCGATAAGCAGGAAGACGGCGTATACCGCCTGACCCATGCCTTCCCGGGACTCGACATCGGCGTGATCGCCAGGTCGGCCAACCGGGTCGATTACTCCCTGGGGCCGGACGAAGTGCGGCGGCAGGAAAAAACCCTCCTCGAGCGGGCCACGGGCATCGCTGCGCGCGACATCATCGCGCTCGACCAGGAGCACGGCGACTCCATCCTGGTGATCGAGGAGCCGCCCCGCGAGGAGCGCCTCATCCACGGGGCCGCCGACGGGCTCCTCACCCTCCTGCCCGGCATCTGCCTGGTCATCCGCACCGCCGACTGCGTCCCCGTGTACGCGTACGACCCGGTCCGCCGGGCCCTCGGCGCCGCCCATTCCGGGTGGCGCGGCACCCGGCTCGCCATAGCGCGCACGCTGGTGCGGGAGATGGCGCGCCGGGCGGGCTCGTCGTACCGCGACCTGCAGATCTTCATTCTCCCCTCGATCGGCCCCGCGTCATACACGGTGGGCCGCGACGTGGCGGACCTCTTCCCGGGGGACGTCGAAGAAAAAAACGGCAGGCTCTATCTCGATCTATGGGGGGGCATCGGGCGCTCGCTCACCGGCGAGGGGGTGCCGGCGGACAACATCTTCTGCGCGCGGCAGTGTACCCTGGCCTCGAACGAAGAGTATTTTTCATACCGCGCCGGCGACCGCGGGCGCAATCTGAACTTCGGGGTGATGCGGTTTCAGGACGGAACGAACGACGCCCGTTGACCGGCGCGGCGCTACGCTGCGGGTTCTCCCGGTAATTCTTTGGCAATAATAAAGGACATATCAGCAACAAACATCATGTGGAACTCTATCCACTTATACGTATCGTCCGCGCAATGGATCTTCGCCGGCATCGGTTTGACTATGGTATTGCCGTCCCTGGCGCGGCGGACATTCTCTTCCCATTCTTTCCTGATTTTCTCCCGGTAGGCGGGATCGGGATATGCCTTTTCCCACCACTCCTCTATCGTCGGCATCGTCTCGGTCGTGTAGCCGAGGACCTGTATCACCCGGGGGTTCATGTACGTGAATCTGGAGCTGCCGTCCATTATGGTTATCGGAAACGGCGATTCTTTTAGCATCAAGCTGAATTTCTGTTCACTTGCCGCAAGCGCATTCGATACCCGATTTTTTTCCGTGATATCCATCGCGGTGAAGACAATACCGCCCTCCTTGCCCCGGGGGTCAAGGAATGCGGCATTGATCAGGATATCGTAGGTTGAGCCGTTCTTGTGCCGGCACCGGGCCTCGAAGGAGGCCATGCCCCGCTCGCCTATCTGGCGGTACATTCTATCGACCGCCGACTTGTATTCTTCATCGTTCGTGTAAAAGATCCTGAGGCTTTTTCCCAGGAGCTCTTCCTCCGCGTACCCGGAGATCGACTGTATCATGCTGTTGGTCCAGTGCAGCACCTTGTCCTTGATCAGGCCGATGCCGGCCGGCGCCACACGGGAGATGCTTGCCAGCAAGGCCTCCTGCTCCGCCAGGTCCTTCCGCGCACGCGAGAGCTCCCGGTTCTTCTCCTCAAACTGGATGTTGGCCGTACGCAGCTCTTCGTTGGTGGCTTCCAGCTCCTCGATGATGGCCTGGAGCTCCTCGTTTGCCGACGTCAGCTCCTCGTTCTTGATCTTCACCTCGTCTTCAATCCTCATACGCTCGGTGATGTCGCTCATGATGACCCTGACCCCGTTGAAGCGGCCGTTGACGAAAATGGGCCTCCCCGAGGTGCGCACCCAGACAATGTCGCCCGATTTCGACAGCACCCGGTACTGGCCCGGGGTAAAGCCGCCCGCCCTGCTGTTCCCGAAGAGGCTGATCACCAGCTCCCGGTCATCCGGGTAGACGAAATTGATCAGGTTCTTCCCCAGCAGGTCCTCTTCCCGGTAGCCCGCGACATCATATGCCCGCGGGCTCGCGTAGGTCACGGTCCCGTTTTCATCCACCGATAGTATGACATCGTTGATATTTTCGACAAGGGACCGGTACTTTTCCTCGCTTTCCCTGAGGCGGCGCTCCATGTGGTGCTTGTGGATCGCCGTGTCGATATTGCTCATCAGGTCCCGGTCGTTGATCGGCTTGTTCATATAGCCGTAGGGCATGGTATCGCGGGCCCGTTCCACCGTGGCGCTGTCGGCGTTCGCGGTAAGGTAGATGACCGGGATGTCGGCCTCCGCCGCTATCGCGCGCGCCGCCTCCACCCCGTCCATGGGGCCCGCCAGGACGATGTCCATGAGGATCAGGTCCGGCAACAGCTCGATCGCCTTCGACACCGCCTCTTCGCCGGTAGTGACGACCGCGGACACCTCGTAGCCCAGCCTCTCGAGGCTCTTCCGGATGCCGAGCGCGATGATGTATTCATCCTCGACGAGCAACAGCCTTGACCTGATCATGACTGCCCCCTGAACCTGACGGTAAACTCTGCGCCGCCGCTGCCGTTGTACTGCACCGCCCCCTTCAGCTGCTTCGCCAGCGCATTCACGAGCTGCAGCCCCAGCGAATCGGTGTTCCGGTAATCGAGGCCCGGCGGCATGCCGACCCCGTCGTCTTTTATCCGGAGCACCTTCTCATCCCCCTCGGAGAAAAAATCTATGACCACTGTGCCCCCCCGGTCCACGGGAAAGGCGTGCTTCAGCGCGTTCGTCACCATCTCGTATATGATAAGGGAGCAGGGGATAACATCGTCGATGGGGATGAAAATATCCCTGGCGTTAACTATGACATTTACCTTCACCAATCCGTAGTGGGTCCTGAACAGCTCATTGACAAGGTCGGTAATATATTCCTGGAAATCAAGCCCTGCGATGGACTCGGACCGGTAGAGCTTCTCATGGACCAGCGCCATGGACCTGACGCGGCCCTGGCTCACCTCGAAGAGTTTGCCGTCACGCCCGTCCTTCACGTGCGCCGCCTGCAGGCCAAGGAGACTCGAGATGATCTGCATGTTGTTCTTGACCCGGTGGTGGATCTCCCGGAGAAGGACCTCCTTTTCCTTCAGCATGTCCCGGAGCTGCTCCTGTGATTTTTTCAGGCCTTCCTCTGCCCGCTTCTGCTCGGTTATATCGCTGAAAAATCCTTCGATTGCGGTTATCTCGTCTTTCTCATTCACGATGGCGCGGCAGCTCGCCATGGCCCAGAAGGGCTCACCTCTTTTGTTCCTGCATAAAAATTCAACGCCGTTGAATTTTTTGGTCTTCCGGATTAATGATAAAAAACGCTCCTGGTCTTCCGCGTTGTAATATACATGGGAGGCTTCATCATTCATCCGCTCGCGGAATTCTTCGATCGTGTCAAAGCCGAACATCTGGGCCATCGCCGGATTCACCATGACGAACCTCCCCGGGGGACAGGTCCTGAAGATGCCGACAGGGCTGCTTTCTACAATGTTTCGAAACGCGTCCCGGCTCTTTTGCAGCTCCTCCCCGGCCCGCTTGCGCTCGGTAATGTCGCGGGACACGCCGAGGATCCGGTCAGGCTTCCCCGATGCATCGCGGAGGAACCGCACGGTCATTTCAACCCACACGATCGATCCGTTCTTGTGTATCTGCTTGAGTTCAATAGTGCGCGTCCGTTCCGGATCGACTCCCGGCGCTCCGTCCTTCCGGATCTCTTCCGCGATGGAGGAAATGACCATCTGCAAATGGTCCGGCGCCACCAGGTCCGTCGCGCCCTGGCTGAGCGATTCCTCCTGGGTGTACCCGAGTATTTTGAAGCCGGAAGGGGAAGTGTACTGAATTTTCATCGTGCGCAGGTCCATTACCCACAGGGAATCGGACATGTTCTCAACCAGGAGCCGGAACGTCGCTTCGCCCTCTGCCATGGCCCGCCGGGCGTTCACCTGCTCGGTAACATCCACCGCCATGCTCAGGACAAAGTTTTTGCCCTTCAGCCTGATAAATTCAGCGGAAAAAAGGCAATGCAGCGTGGACCCGGATTTTCTGTGCATCGTTACTTCATGATTGCGCACATGGCCGGCGGCGCCGAGTTGTTCGATGACATGCGTCCGCTCAGCAGGGGAATCCCAGATGTTCAATTCCGCGGTTGTGCGGGCGAGGACTTCCTGCTCCGAATAGCCGGTCATTTCAAGGAAGCCCTTGTTGACCTTGATAATCCGCCCCTCGTCGATGCTCGTCACCGCCATGCCGATGGGATTGGCATCAAAAATTTTCGAAAAAATATCGGAGGGATAATCCCGGGCTGGTTTACCGCCCCGGCCTTTTACGGGGGACCCGGCCGGGGTCTTCACCTTCGCGGTTTTCGGTGTGCCGGTAGTTTTTTTGACAGATCTGTTCTTTTGAGATGTTAATGTTTTTTTGGGCATTCTCAATCCAGGTCTTTTTCGCGAGTTATCGAGTATGCTGCATTCATACTACATCATGATGATAATTACAAGAAAATTTTTTCAGGTCCGGAACGCAGCAGGCGCCGCGTGAACCCGGCGCTATCCAGGACGCCGGGCATGCCGGGCAGTCAGGGGTGGAGCAGGGCCGCGATACCAGGGAATGGGGAGCGTAGTGGACCGTCTGCGCCGCATCGGCAGATATGCCGTAATGCGGCGCAGGCGGTCCATCAAAATCATCAGCGAGAAAGCCGGAAGGGGCTCAGCACTTCTTCCTGAACATGTTGAACTGCTCTAAATTCACGCTCTTCGCACGGTCCAGAAGGCCCTTAAAGACCACCGTCAGCTTTTCTTCAACCGCCCACGGCTTCACTTCTTTCAGGAACCCCGGCTTAAGCCAGATGATCATCGCCGGGAGCACGGTGAGCGAGAAGGTCCCGCTCAGAATCATGGAAGCGGTCACCAGCAGGCCTGATATTTTTAAAATCTTGAACGAGGAGAAGCCGAGCACGGCAAACCCGAGGCCGACGGTCAGGGTAGAGGTGACGATGGCCAGCCCGGTGGTTTTCAGGGTCCTCCGGTACGCATCGGTAAAATCAAGCTTCATAACAATATGCTCGTACTTGAACCGCTCAATGAAGTGGATACAGTAATCGATGCCCGCCCCCACTGCGATCGATGCGTTGAGTATCGTGCTGTAGTTGATCGGGATCCCGAGGTATCCCATGATGCCCAGGGTAATGATGAGCGTGAAGGAGATGGGCACGGACACGAACAGGCCGCCGATAAACGAGCGGAAGATAAAGGTGCATGCCAGGAACACGATGATGACCGTCACGATGATCGACTGGATCTGGTTGATCAGGATGGCCTCGTTCATCTTCAGGTTTATGGCCGGCATGCCCGACACGATGATCTTCTCCACATAGGGATCATCATCCGGGAATATTTTTTTGAACATTTCATTGAAGGTTTTCTCGAACTCGCGGAGAAAATCGGCCTTGTCGCTCCGCATGAACACCACGTACTGCATAAGCTTCATGTCGTCTGTCACCAGGTACTTGTACACGTCCTCCCGCGACGCGGCGAACTGGTTCAAACAGACCCCGATGATGCCGCGGTCGGTGAGCGACCTGTCCTGGATCCCGTCCTCCCTGACGCTCGGGATCTTCCTGAATTCATTGCTGTCCTCGTGGTAGAAGACCTTGTAGATGACCTTCAGGGTGTCGGTAATGCTCATGATGTTGCCCACCGGACGCACCGTTACGCCGTCAATGACGGCATGCGGCTCCTTCAGGGCCTTCAGCGCGTTGCCGAGCTCGTCAATCTTGCGGAGCGTGACCGGCTGGGTGATGTCAGTATGGAAAAAATCCGACAGCAGGAAAAAGTCCCCGAGAAAGACCTTCCCCGCCGCGTCGTATTTATAGGTGCGGGCGGCCCTGATAAACTGGCGCGCCGCGTCGCGCGCCCGGGCGGTATCGATCGTCTTGACCCTGCCGATTATGTTCTCTATGCCTGCTTCCTGCGGGGTCATGGTCAGGTGCCTGCCGCTCGCGTACATCGTGTCATCGGCCATGTCGCTGATGTCATCGCTCGATGCGGACGCGCCGATGCTGCTCGCGGCGTCCTTGCCGGCCTGCTCGCTCTCGAAATATTCGTTCATGATGTCGGTGAATACCGCCACCCGGTCCTCGATGGCCCCCTGGTTTTTCTGCGTGTTCTGCCTGAAATTCCCCAGGTCATCTATGAAATAGCGGGTTATCTCCGGCGAGACGTTCAGGTCCGGGTGGATATTCGCAAGAGTCCGGTACGAAGCGATAAACGCGTCTATCCGTGCGGCAAGGTCCTTTTGCGCCGCCCGGCTTTCAAGGTTCACACGGTCCCTCATCCGGAAGACGATGCACATCTGGCCGGTGCCGGTGAGCTCCTTGTTGATGAACTTGTCCGCCTGCCGGAGCGGGTTCTTCTCGAGGAACATGAAGGAGATGCTGCTCTCGGTCTTGAGAAAAAATACCCCGACCAGGAAGACACCGGTCAGCGCAAGGGCCCCCCAGAACACCGTGCGCGGGTGCCGCGCGGTGTTGGCCCCGCCCTTCAGCACCGCGCTCATGATGATCCGTTCAAAAAATGACTCGCGGGTCCCTTTCGGGGGGGGCTGGAGCGCGAGCACGGCCGGGATATAGGTAAAGGTAAGGAACAGGTTTATCGCGATGCCGAGCGTAACAAGGTAGCCCAGCCGCTGGATATCAACGACGTCAATGAACACGTCGGAGATAAAAGCGGCCATGGTCGTTATCGCTGACAGAAAGATCGCCGTGTCAATGCTGTCCGTTGTTTCGAGGAGGACCGTCTTCACATCCGCCGCGGTTTTTCCTGCCACCTTCTCGTAATACCGTACCAGATAATGGATGACATAAGAGCTGCCGACCGCGATCAGGATACAGGGCATTGCCATGGTCCCCGAAGAAAAATCTATGCCCGCCATGAGCATGCCGCCCATAAGCCATACGATGCTGATCACCACCGCAGTCAGGGGGAGATAGATCCCGGTGGGGGTCCTGATGGTGAGGAACAGTATCAGCAGTATGACGAAGGTGGCCAGGGCCATGAAGATGGAGAGATCGTTCGTGACAAGACCCATCAGCAGGGCTTCGGCGACCGGCATGCCGGCGATGTAGATGTTCAGCCCGGCCGGTTTGTCCTTCTCCGTGATGTCGATGAATATCTTGTAAATATGCCCGACGTCATATATGCTGGAGACGTTGTAGAGTTTCGATTCAAGGTTGTTTTTGCTGTAGGGATCGAGGTTCTCGATGACAAACTTGTACAGGTCGTCAATCAGGTCCAGGTAGGTGAGCTCGACATCGGGCTTCTCGTACGCCGCGTCATTTTCAATCATCCGGTAGATGGCGTCCAGGTATTCCTCGTCCACCTCGTTCTTTTTCAGTGATGCATAGAAATCCTTGTAATGATCGCTGAACGGAGAGAGAAGACCGAGCATGTATGAGCGGATCTTCTTTTTGTTTGCCGCCACCGTGTCCTCAATGAACTCATCGTCGACCGTGGTGCCGTTGACCTCTTTTTTGTATATGTCATGCTGGAAATAAAAGTCCCTCCCGCTGAAGCGGTCCCTCAGCTTTGACGCGTCCACCATGTAGGACATCTCGCGGCGTATGATCTCCAGCTTGTTGTCGATCCTCTTCTCAACGGGGACCATGATGGCGCAGGCCTTGCCGTCGACGGCAAAGAGCGTGCCTTTCAGCAGGTCGTTCCCATCCAGCTCCTTCTTGAGATAGGGGAGGAGCTTCTCCAGATCCTCGTCCCGTTCCGGGAGCTTTTTCATCTCCTCGGGGTCCTGGTCGATGAGCCCGGCTTTTTCCCGCGCCCTGCTGGTCAGGTTTCCCATCACGATCGTGTTGGTCGCCTTGTTCACCATGACGTCATCGGCGTTTATTATGCTCATGATCTGGTCGGTCGAGATCCGCGACGGGACCTCCACCGTTTCCTTCTCGCCGGTGAAGACGCTCTTGTACGTCTTATCGACCTTGAGTGCCTTGAACCGCCTGGTCACCTGCTCAACGTAGCGGAGCGTCTTTACGTTAAAGATGCCGTCCTTCTCGTTCTCGACGCCGATCAGGATCGTGTCCTTCATGGAGAATTTTTTCAGGGTCAGGTGGTAATACTTGATCACGTCCATCTTTCTGGAAAAGGCCTTCATCGGGTCGACATTGACCGAGAAATTAACACCCAGCATGATGGCAAAAAACAGCGTAGCGGCGACGATACAGGCGATGACCGTCTTTGGCCTGTTGATGGAAATTTTAACCAGCCATTTCATTATTGTTCCCTCTGCATATTGGATTTATGAACCGGGGCCGGGCCCACTCCTTGCAGCACACCTCACGCGGCACAGGTGCGATTCCCGTAAATCAACCCGAATTCAAGACAGAGCGAAAAAACAAGGGAGGGTGCTGCATACCGCAGCATCGCAATCCTCCATCTTTCTTTATATTTATATGTTTAATCACTGAACGGCAAATTAGGCAAACGGAAGATAAAAATCAATACATATTTCCACGGGGGGGAATATTTTTAAACCCGGAAGGGTCGCCGGGATTTTTTGACACACGCATAGGTATTGTTATGGACTGCCGGCCCGTGCGCGCTATACATGGCCCATGGACCTGGTTTCAATATTCTTCATCGCAGTCGCACTCGCCATGGACGCCTTCTCGGTCTGCGTTTCGTGCGGGATTACCATACCGCGGCCCGGTCCCGGCCATTACTTCCGCCTCGCCGCGAGCTTCGGGCTCTTCCAGTTCATGATGCCGGTCATCGGCTTCTTCGGCGGCATGTACCTCGAGCGGTACATCAGGTCATACGATCACTGGCTCGCCTTCGGCCTCCTGGTCTTCATCGGCCTGAAGATGGTGCGGGAGTCATTTTCCCGGGAGAAGGCGGATTGTCCCATCGACGAGCGCCCGGACCCGTCACGCGGCTGGTCCCTCATCGTACTCTCGGTCGCGACCAGCATCGATGCCCTTGCGGTGGGCCTCTCCATCGGCGTGCTCAACCGCCCCATCCTGCTTCCCAGCATCATCATCGGCGTCGTCTGCGCCCTTATCTCCGCGCTCGGGGTCGCCATCGGCAGCAGGGTGGGCCCCTTTTTCGGAAAGCGCGCTGAGGCGATCGGCGGCCTGGTCCTTGTCGCCATCGGGATAAAAATCCTCATCGAGCACCTGGCAGTATAATACGGAACAGTTGGCGCCAGCTGTGCAGTGGCATTTGGCCTGCGGCCATTTCAGGATGCATAAAAGCAGACAGACCGGGCCCGGGGCCGGTGCGTAATTTACCGCATGTTAAACAACACCCGATGATCCCTTTTCTTGTTACGCAAAAATCACCTGATTCAAGTATTCCAAAAATTAATTGTCTTATTGACAATAATGCCATACCCTTCAGAGTGTGACCGAATATTAACAGACTGCCGCTCATACCGGCCATTGTTTCTCCTGTTGCCGAAGCCGGGACAAGCGTCATAATTTGGAGGAACACTATGAGCATTTTCAAACCCTACGATGAGACGACGGTTCCCGGCATTTTCAAGAACCAGGTTGAGAAATCCCGCGAAAAAATCTTTCTTAAAATCCGCGACGCGAACAAAAAGTGGCAGGAATACTCGTACACCATGGTCGGCGAGCAGGTCAACGCCCTGGCTTCGTACTTTCTTAAAAAAGGCATCAAGCCCGGTGACAAAATCGCCATCTATGCCAATAACCGGCCCGAATGGGTCATAGCGGATATCGCCACCCTGGCCATCGGGGCGGTGGACGCCACCATTTACCCCACCAACTCCGGCCCGGAAGCATCATATGTACTGAACGATTCCGAGTCAAAGATTTGCATGTGCGCCGGCAAGTTCCAGGTTGACAATCTATTAAAAGAAAAGAAACACCTCAAGAAACTGAAAGAAATCATCGTTTTCGACGACCTCGATTACAAGGACCCCATGGTGGTGAAGCTTTCAAAGGCCCTGGAGATCGGCAGGAAGAGCCTCAACGTCAAGGAGATCGACAAGCGTCTGAGAAAAATCGACCCGGAAGAAACCGCGACCCTGATATACACGTCGGGCACGACGGGCAATCCCAAGGGGGTCATGCTGACCCACAACAACCTTGTGTCCAACGTGAAACAGTTCGCAGAGCACCACCCCTTTCCGGAGGAGTTCCTCTGTGTATCGCTCCTTCCCCTGTCCCACGCGCTCGAGCGCACGGTAGGCTACAATACCGCGATTCTCCAGGGGGGCACCATTGCCTATACCAAGGGGGCGGAAACGCTGGTTGAAGACCTTAAGGACATCAGGCCAACGCTGGCCGTATACGTGCCGCGCGTCCTTGAAAAGATCTATGAAGGCGTCATGGGGCAGCTGGGAAACGCGCCGGCGAGCAAGAAGGCCCTGTTCAACGCCGCCATGGCCATCGGCAGAAAGTCGCTCCCCTATATCCTTTACAACAAATCCATACCCTTCCCCCTGGGCCGGGCCTATCGCCTTCTTGACACGATCATATATTCAAAACTGCGCAAGGCCCTGGGGCTCGACCGTATGATCACCATCGGGATCGGTGGCGCGCCGCTTTCCAACGAGATCAACGCGTTTTTCCAGATAATCGGGGTTGAGATACACCTGGGCTACGGCCTCACCGAAACCACGCCGATCACGCACCTGAACACCTTCACGTATATCAAGCCGATCAAGCTGGGTTCCTGCGGCCCGGCGTTTCCCCGCACGGAATGTAAAATCGCCGATGACGGCGAGATCCTGGTCCGCGGCCCGCAGATCATGAAGGGCTATTACAAAAAACCGAAGGACACCAAAGAGGTCCTCTCGAAAGACGGCTGGTTCGCCACCGGCGATATCGGCACGATCGACGAGGACGGGTACCTGACAATAACCGACCGCAAGAAGGACATCCTCATCACCGCGGGCGGGAAAAACGTGGCGCCCCAGGTCATAGAGGGCATGTTCACCATGCACCCGCTCATCGAGCAGGTCGCCATCATTGGCGACCAGAAAAAATACCTGGTGGCCCTCATCGTGCCCTGCTTCCCCGAGCTGTTTAAATGGGCAAAATCGAAAAACATAGGCGAAACCGACCCGAAGAAACTTATCGACCATCCCGAGGTGATGAAAAAATTCAACGAGACGGTTGCCGAGCTGAACAAGCCGCTGGGACGCGTGGAGCAGATCAAGCGATTTACCCTCATCGACCGCGCGTTCACCCAGGACACGGGCGAACTCACCCCCACCCTCAAGGTAAAGAGAAAGGTGGTTCTCGGCAATTACAACACTATCATCGAGGAAATGTACAAGGAATAGATAAAAAAATCGGGCCTTCCTGGATGGAAGGCCCGATCGCTTTTCCTGCTCTTTATTTTCTTCTTCGTCTCACCGTTCGATGCAGCGCCATCAGGGCAAGGGGCATAAGCATCATCCCCAGGGTACCGAGAACTCCCGGCAGCACCGGCTGTTGACCATTCTGATACGCCGACGCGTTCGCCGCTGAACCGCAGCCGCCGCCCGACGAGAGGCCGCTCAGGAGAAGCGGAAGAACGCCCGAATCGTCATCGGGATCGTCAGTTTCGCTTTCTGTCGTATCGGTGGGGGGTGCCGCCGCGACCGGTGTATCCTTGTGGGTCGTGAGATACTTGTCAAACGCGAAGTTGTTGTTGCTCGTTTCGGAGAGCCACTTCCAGGTTGTGCCCTCGCCATTGGTGTTGGTCGTGGTGAAATCGAGGTGCGCCTGGTGGGACGAGTCGATGACGATCTCGTTCCACGACGGGACGAATATCGGCATCAGGTGCGGCCAGTCGGAGCCGGTCATGGTCACGCGGATGCGGTGCCCCTTCTTGAACACGTTGCAGGTCGGCCACAGCTCGACCACGTATTCATAGAGCTCGCCCTCGTTGATCAGCTTCGGGCTCTCATCGGGTGTCAAATAGAGAGGGTCGAAGGGCTTGTAATTCGGGTCGATGGCGTGCTCGGTGGCGAACCAGGACTCGCTGTCGTTGCGCTGGCGGTGCGAAGACCTGAGCCAGCCGGAGGTGATGTTGCGGGCCCTGCCGTCGGCGAACACGTCGTCCAGCTCGACCACGAACTGCACTTCCTTGTCGTACACGGTGCGCCCGATGACGGTTCCCTCAACGCTCACATTGAACAGCGTGGCCAGCATCTGCACGAGGTAGTCCTCGATCAGGGCATCGGAGTAGATGCGGGCCTTGAAATCGGTGCGCGCCCAGAACCTGAGGGATACCGGGCCAACTATCTCGACGTCCGTATCGAGGGGGGCCGTCGTAAAGGTCGGGATCCTCCAGTCGTCATCGCTATCGTTTTCAAACTCCATGGTGCTGTCAATGTTGGTGCTCAGGAAAAATTTCGAAACCTGGCTCACCAGCGCGGGGATCCCCATCAGCCACCGGGTGAATGAGCGCGAGCCCTCGCCGTGGAAATCCCCGAGCATCGCGGTATGCTTCATGATCGGGTTTTCCGAGTTCAGGTCGCAGTCGCCCCTGTCCCATTCAAGAGACAAGATCTGGTTGGTGCTTTTATTGGTGAATTCATCTCCGGGAATCGGGTCCGCCTTCTTCTTTGACAGGTGGAGACTCTTCTTTTCGACCCTGCTCGCCGGGAGCGGCCAGGTCTTCTCGCCGCGCCAGCGGTCCACGCCCATGACCTTGATCATGACCGGGTATTGGGTCAGGAAGCAGTCGTCCTTGCCCCGCATCTTCCAGTCGAACCAGCGGGCGTAAAAGGAGCCGTTCATAAAGCTGTTCAGGCCCATGGCCATCGATGCGTCGATATGGTACCAGTCGCCCACGATGAGGGCCTTGTCGCCGACAGCGTGGTTCTTCAGGCCGTAGGTGTACTGGTTGAGGCAGCCGCGGGTGAAGATATCGAACCATCCGCCGGTGATGATCGTCGGCAGTTTGGCGGGATAGACCCTCTCCCCTTCATTCCTGACGCCGACATTCCATCCGCCGGCCGGCTTGTCGGGCCAGTAGATGATAGGAGATTTCTGGAGCAGGTCCTCGTTGCGCATGTCATTGTTTGCCAGGAACACAAGATCATAGAAGGGTTCCAGGGCGTTATTCACCGACGCCTGGAATTCCGCGGTCGCCTCCTTGATGTCCTCCTGGGTGGCGGTCACCGCGTTGTAGGGGAGCTGAGCGTATTCGCCGAGGAAGGTGAGGCCCGGCATGATATTGATCCCCTCGGTGAGGAGGATCCAGAAGGTGATGAATTCGAGGTCAAAGTTGCCGCCGTGCATGCAGATGTCGGCGTAGACATCGCTGTAGGGGACCTGGGCGATGCTTGCCTTGAAGTGGATGGGTACGCCCTTTGAATCGCAGTCGACAATGCCGGCCACCAGCATCTGGAGTATACCCATGTAGGACGGGCCAACCATCCCCACAGTGCCGTCAGACCACGATTTGGACGGAATCCACCGGTCAATGATGTATTTCACGTCATAGGACTCGATCAGGCCCATGGTGTTCCAGTGGCCTTCGGAGGTCCCGGTCCCGCGCATGTCAACGACGACTACGTTGTACCCGTAGGACACAAGCGGTATGACCAGAATATTTAAAAACATGCGGCTGTACGCCGTGGCCATGAGGATCGTCGGCTGGGGGCCTTCGGTGAGGGTCCGCTTGGGCCGTATTACCAGGGCCCAGAGCGACGCGGCGACTTCATCCTCCGCGTATTTCGATAACTCGAGATAGGGATTTTCTGAAGTCGGGACATCGATGCGGACATTTAAATCGACGATGCATCCCATGATCCCGGCTTTTTTCAGTTCATCCTCAACTTCGCTTTTTACCGACGCATCCATCATGCCGCCCGCCGTAAGAGCGGAGGAGAGGGTAAATAAAAATAATACCACAGATAAACAAAAAAACTTAACTCGGTATTGCATGGCTATCTCCTTCCCCCATTTGAAATTATGGCAATCCTCAACAAGGGTAATGTATATTTAATTCTTTATATTTATTTATCATAATTACGTCAATAAAAAAATCCGACGAGACGGTTTTTTACATTTGCTGATATATTGAAAATTTGATAAAATACTCTAATAAATAGCTGCCAGTGCTTAAAAATAACAGGAAAACTGATAGTTATCGGTATTTCCCGTGGGTCAGAGCAACCACCCGGCCGATAGTTATCGGTGCTCCCGGGGGTCAGAGCAGCCACCCGGCCGATAGTTATCGGTGCTCCCGGGGGTCAGAGCAGCCACCCGACCGATAGTTATCGGTACTTTACAGGAGACACGTCCTGCCATTCCCTTACACACCCCCCGGCAGCCCCCAACGGGCTTTCCGTATTAAAGCATGATAAATCACTTGCCTTCCGGCTTATAACTTTTCCCTATAGCACCATGAAGAACAGTGAATCAACTCATCAAACGGCAAAACTGTTAAAAGCCGCCTTCATCCTGAGCGTCATCACCGTGGTCTACAATATCGGCGAGGGGCTCTTTTCCACCATCTTCGGCTACGCGGACGAGACAATCGCCCTGTTCGGGTTCGGGGTGGACAGCTTTGTGGAAGTGATCTCAGGTCTGGGCATCGGCCACATGGTGTGGCGCATGCGGCACAGCCCGGTCAGCGGGCGGGACCGGTTCGAGCGCCAGGCGCTCTACGTCACCGGGACCAGCTTCTTCCTGCTCGCGGGCGGTCTGGTCATCGGATCGGTCCTCAACATCATCTACCGGGTCACCCCTGATACCACCGTCGCGGGGATCGTGATATCGGCGGTGTCCATCGCGACCATGTGGATCCTCTATTCTTACAAGATGAAAGTCGGCAGGGCCCTCGGCTCCGAGCCGATCATCGCGGACGCCAATTGCACCAGGACCTGCTTCTACCTGTCATTCATCCTGCTGGCGTCAAGCGTGCTCTACGAGGCGCTGCATGTCGGGTATGTCGATATCATCGGGGGGCTGGGGATCGCCTGGTTCGCCTTACGCGAAGGGAGGGAATCGATAGAAAAGGCTCGGAGCGGATCGCTCACCTGCTCGTGCTCAGAGTGCCATGACGATGGATGCGGAGATGACTGACCACATCGACAGCATATACCGCGAGTTGAAAAAGCAGATCACCCCTGCCCGTTTAAAGGAGATCAGCGTCGACGTGATAGCGAGGTACCGGGCGGACGACCGCGACGGCCTCTCCTATTACGCAGACCTCCTGGGCCTTGACCATGCCGGGCTCAGCACCGGCAGGCTCTTCGCCCATGTCATCCAGTGCTATCACCCCGACAAGCTTACCGCGATAACAAAAGACCTCGAGCTGCAGTACCGCGAGAAAAAAGCGGAAGAGCTGATCCGCATTCGAAATACATTCATTTTTGAAATACCGTCGCGGCGAATAACCTTCACGGGCGCCCCCGCGGCTGACGAGACCTACTCCTATACCGGCGAAGATTTCGGTTATGACGAGCGCGCCGCCTATGACGAGGACATCCCCGCAGGGGATGAACATGAAGACCGTGATGAATTCGGTGAAGCGGGCGACTACGGATTTATCGAAGCCGTCAACCGGCTGTTTTTCGGAAACCTTGATGCGGCGATCACCATGGACGATCTTCATGAACTGGAGGGCGAGCTCGACCTGTCGGATTATGACATCGTTGACCTCAAGGGCATCGAGCATTGCATAAACATCCACACGCTCAACCTGTCCGGGAACGACCTGAGAAAGATCGAGCCCCTGGCCTCGCTGACCCGCCTTGAGGCGCTCTTCCTGTCAGGGAACAGCATCCGGAACATCAGCTGTCTCGCCCCCCTGGCCGCCCTCCGGGAGCTGGACCTCTCCTTCAATGAAATAGAGGATATCTCGGTGTTAAAGGAGCTGGAGGCCCTGCAGTATGTCAACCTCCTCGGGAACCCCATACATGACACGGGCACCATACGGCAGCTCTCTGACAGGGGTGTTCTGGTGATCTGCGATTGATGCGGCGCCGCGCCATAAACTAATTGACAAAGTCCCGTCGCATCATATAGTAATTACAGCATAACCCTGGGGGGGAGCGGCAAGGCGGACATAGAGAGCGGTTGCCCGCGCCGCATCATTGCGATGACGAACATTAACAGGAAAAAAGGCGAAAAAATATCCTTCAGCAAGCTGGTTGACACGATAAAACCAGGGTCCAGGATATTCATAACAACCGGCCCGGCAACGCCGATAACCACCCTCACGCGGCTCTTCGCGACCGAGCATCCCAACCTGACCGACATCGAGATCATACAGCTGGTGATACTGGACGATTACCTGCCGGGCGCCAGGGCCATGAAATCCGACATCCGCCTGAAGACGTTCATTGTCGGTGAAAATATCGGGAAAGAGCTCCAGAAGGGAAACATCGACTTCATCCCGACCAACATCATGCAGATACCCTACCTGTTCACCACCAACTCGCTCGGTATCGACATCGCGATAATCCAGACCTCCCCGAGCGACAGCAAGGGAAGGCTCAACCTCGGGATCGTCACCGATGTCGCTGACTGCATCCTCAAAACCGCGCCCCTTGTGGTGGCGGAGATAAACCCGAACGTGCCCCATACCCTCGGCGAGACAACGATATCCCTCGACCAGGTCGATTATATCATGGAGAGCAGGCGCCCCCTTGTTTCACGGAAACGGCCGTCATATGACAGGACGCTGTCGGACATCGGCTGGAACACGGCGACCCTCATAGAAGACGGGTGCATGGTGTCGATGCAGTACGGCAGCATATACGACGCGATCGCGGTGCACTGTGCGGACAAAAAAAACCTGAAGATATTCTCGTATGTCATCTCGGACTGGGTGATCGATCTCATCAAAGCGGGCGCGATCGCGCCGCGCCAGGGCGGCGACGGCCAGGGCCCGATCGTCACCAGCTCCTGCTTCGGCACCAGGAAGCTCTACCGCTATGTCGACAACAATCCGCTCTTCACGTTCCTTCCCCTGATCCAATCTCGGTACCAGGCCCAGATCGGCGCGCTGAAAAGCCTGATCGCCATCACGTTCGTTGAAAAAATCGACATCACCGCCGACACCGTGGTCCCGCCGCTATCGGAAAACATCCTGTCCGGGTTCGACGGCAAGCTTGATTTTTCCTTCGGGGCCGCGCGCTCGAGGAACGGGAAATCGATCGTCGTTCTGCGATCAACGGACCGCCGCGGGAAGAGCAACATCGTTATACGGCATACCGACCCGAAAAAATGGATACGGTCCATGCTGGGCACGGCGCAGTACGTCGTGACCGAGTACGGCGTCGCCAACCTGATAGGCAAGTCGATACGGGAGCGGGCGCTCGCGCTCATCGACATTGCCCACCCCCGGCACCGGGGCGAGCTGCTGAAGGGCGCGAAGGCGGCCGGCATTCTCTACCCCGACCAGATCTACAATGTAAAGAACAGCGCCAATTACCCGTATGACCTCGAGACGATACAACAATTCGGCAAGGACCTTGCCGTCAGGATACGCGCGATAAAACCGTCCGACGAGGACATGATGCGCCGGTTTTTCTACAACTTCTCCGACCAGTCCCGCTACCTGCGCTTTTTCAGCCGCATCAGCGCGATGCCGCATAAAAAAATGCAGGTCTATGTATCCGTCGACTACGAGTCTTCCCTCTCGCTGGTGGCAATCATCAACCAGCGGGGGACCGAGCGGATCATAGCGGAATGCAGGTACGCGTATGACGCGGCCAATGACTGCTACGAGATGGCCTTCCTGGTGGACGAGGAGTTCCAGGGCCGGGGGATCGGGAGGTTCCTGGTCGGGTATATCCTGAAGACCGCCAGGAAAAACAGGATCAGGCGGGTCCGGGCGGTCGTGCTGCCGGGGAACAGGAATATGGTCAATATTTTCAACCATGCCCGGTCCGGTTCGGTGATTCAATCGGACGATAATGAAATGGTATTCGAATTCACCACGTGACCGCCGCGGCTGCGACAGGGCCCGTTACGACCGCATCCCCTCCGCCATTGCTTTCCCGAACTCGGCACAGGCCTTTAGCGCGCCGCCGTCAGGGTACCAGAGGGTCTTCAGGCCTTCCCCGATCAGCGCAAACCCGGCCGTCTTCAGCCCGTCGTTGATCATCCGCACCGATTCGCCGCTCCAGCCGTAGGCGCCGAACGCGAAGGCCTTCTTGTTTTTAAACTTGAGGCCCCGCATCTCCTCCAGAAGCCCGGCCACGGAGTGGAGTATCCCCTGGTTGATCGTGGGCGAGCCCACGCCGATGGCCTTCGACCTGAACACTTCGGTGATGATGTCGTTCTTGTCGGTCTTGGAGGCGTTGAACAGCTTGACAGCGGTGTCCGGGTCAGCCCCGCGGATGCCTTCCGCGATCGCTTCCGCCATCGCCCTGGTCCCGTTCCACATGGTGTCGTACACGAGGGTGACCTGGTTTTCCCGGTAGGCGTCCGCCCATTTCAGGTACTTCTCCACGATCTGGACGGGATTGGAGCGCCAGATCACGCCATGGCTGGTGCAGATCATGTCCAGCGGCAGCTTCAGGGAGAGCACCTCGTTTATCTTTTTTGTCACCAGCGGGCTGAACGGGGTCAGGATATTCGCGTAGTATTTCAGGCACTCCGCGAAAAGCTCGTCCTGGTCCACCGCGTCGTTGAACATGCCGCTGGTCGCATAGTGCTGGCCGAAGGCGTCGTTGCTGAAGAGGACGCCGTCCCCGCTGAGGTAGGACATCATGGTATCGGGCCAGTGAAGCATGGGGGCCTCGACGAAGACGAGCTCCTTTGGTCCCAGGCTCAGCCGGTCCCCGGTCTTTACCGTCTTGAAGTTCCAGTCCTGGTGGTACTGGCCTTTCAGGGACTTCACCCCGTTCGCGGTGCAGTAGATCGGCACGTCGGGGATGCGGCGCATGAGCTCAGGCAGGGCCCCGCTGTGATCAACCTCGCCATGGTTTGCTATGACGTAATCGATCTTTTTCAGGTCGATGACCTTTTCAAGGTTCGCGACGAATTCTTTCGCGTAAGGGGCCCACACGGTATCAATGAGCGCCACCTTCTCCTCTCGTATCAGGTAGGAGTTGTATGAAGAGCCCCGGTGGGTCGAATATTCATCACCATGAAATTTTCGCAGCTCCCAGTCGACTTTTCCGACCCAGGTTATGTTGTTTTTGATCTTAAAAGGCATATCATACCTCCCCTTGAATTAATTGGCACGGTATCTTCCCCCTTCCCCTGCCGGCCTGTCAAGACAATACATTTTTTCATTTTTAAATCAATTACCCGGCTTGACTCGCTCCCCGGTCGCCGCTACATTAATGGTGCAACTAGTGCCAATCATACAATAAGGAGGCGCCCCATGTTCAGGCCAAAACGCATCCTGGTTGCCACCGATTTCACCGGTGAATCCGATGCGGCCCTGCGTGAAGCGGTCGGCATCGGAGAACAGTTCCGCTCTACAATTTACCTGCTTCATGTGATCACGCCGGTACAACAGTGCTATGCGGACTATTGCCTGGGCGAGCAGGAGATTGCGGCGGAGCAAAAAACCCTCCGCGAAAATGCGGAGCTAAAAATGGACGGGATGATCGCGCGAACGGCTCCGGATTCCGTCGTCCAGATCGTGAAGGAAATCCGCTTCGGCGCAGTCGTAGACGAAATCCTGGCGTTCGAGCATGAGAACGCCATCGACCTGGTTGTTGCCGCCCCGCACCGGCATCACCGGCGCTGGCTGAAAGACACCCACCATTTGACGAGAGACCTGGTCGACCGGTCAACCTGTGAAGCAATGGTTGTCAGATAAGCGGCGCAGACCATCGACCTCTCCATTTTATTCCATGATACCGCAACAGCATCATGGTTTTTTGTGCCCCGTGGCCCCCGGCTTTACTCATGAAATGGAAATCGCCTCCACCGGGCACTCGTCGGCCGCCTGCTGCGCCTCACTCTCATATTTTTTTGGAACAGGTCCGTCAATCGCCACGGCGTAGTCGCCGTCCATGCTGAACACCTCGGGGCAGGTCTGGACGCAGAGCTCGCACCCGGTGCAGACATCTTTGTCAACTGTTGCTTTCATGTTCATCCTCCTCTATATATTCGGCGCATACAGGTCCCGGAGACGGTGAAGGAGCTCATGGTACTTTTCATGCACTCCCGCGCCGATCTCTTCGCGCTCAACACGGTCGAAACCTTCAGCAAGGTCCTGCTGCCGGGACGCCGACAGGCGCTCGTCCGCCATCGCGAAGAGCACGTTGTTCTCCTTCATGATGTGACCATCAAGGAGATGGACATATTCCCGCGCGTCAGCCACAAACTGCTCGGATGCCGCGTCGTTGCCGCGTTTCATCTCTTCCAGTGAGCGGTCCATCCCCTTGACGAAATTCCTGCCGGCGATGTGCTCCGCCAGCATCACGCCGATTGGGCCGTTTTCTCGGGAAATACCCGCCGCCTCCAGCGCGGGGAAGAGGAGCTTCTCCTCTTTCGCGTGGTGGCATCTGTCCGCGAAATTCCTGATAAAATCGATTATCCCGGCGAGGTGTTCGGTGTTGGCCTGCTCGCCCGATTCCATCTTCGCGCAGACAGCATCAATCACCTGGAGCATTGCCACGATCAGTGTGTGTTCTTCTTTTAAAATAGCGGTTGGCGTCATGGCTCCCTCCTTGTTAAAGATGAATAATGGTACTACATTAATACTAAAATTTCCGGGACATGTCATTGACTTGCGTCAAATTAAATCAAAAGTCATAAAAAATTCCGTTACAAAACATGCACGGCCCATCAAAACGCTATTTTTTGTATTTGGACAAAAATCAATCCGTACATTAGTCTTGACAAATTGCATTTATCGCCGCGTGCTATAGTATCGTCACCGCGATGGACAGCGATCGGCACTCCTTCCGGTCCTGGCACTCAGGGCCTGATACGGATGTCCGGCAGTACTCTTTTTTAACGTGATGGAAGCAACATAGCGAACGAGGTACGGCGCATGAAAGTAATGCAGGAAAGCAAGGAATACAATGAATATTTCGACGAGGTCCAGGGCTATTACCTCGGCCAGGAGCAGAAGGAGGACGTCACTCCCATCGGGAAGCGGCTGAAAGAGATCCGCGAAATGCAGAAGATGACCCTTGATCAATTTTCAAAAATTTCCGGCATCGACAGAAACAAGCTCCGGGACATAGAGGAACATAAAATCCTTCCCGACCTTGGCATGATCGTGAAGCTCTCCAAGGCGCTGCGGATCGGGACGAGCTTCCTCCTAGGCCAGGATTCCGGGTACAGCTATTCCGTGGTCCGGAAAAAAGAGCGCAAGGACATCAAGCGCTTCACGACCGGCACCTCGGAGCGGCCCAACTACCACTACCAGTCCCTGGCCAGCGGCATCAGGAACAAGCACATGGAGACCTTCCTGGTGACCCTTGCCCCCGGAAGCAACAGCGACGAGCTCTCCACCCATGAGGGAGAAGAATTCGTGGTGATCATGGAAGGCTCCATCAAGGTGATCCTGGGGAGCAAGGAAGAGATGCTCAGCGAGGGGGACAGCATCTACTATCTCGCCACGGTGCCGCACAACATCGTAAATGTCTCTTCGACTGAAAAAGCCGTTTTCATGGCGGTGATCTACACGGGGTGACGGCGCCGGCAGCCACGCCACTTCCCTGCATTTCGAATGTTTTCTTCTACAGGAGCGTACCATGGTCTATGATTTCGCGGTCATCGGCAGCGGCTTCGGCGGGAGCGTCTCGGCCCTCAGGCTGGCGGAAAAAGGGTACCGGGTCGTTGTACTGGAGCAGGGCAACCGCGTGACCCCCATCGACATCGAAGAAGCGTCAAAGAGCGTCTTCAAGCTCATGTGGATGCCCCGGATCGGGCTTAAAGGCTTTTTTACCCAGAGGTTTTTCAAGCACATCAACATCGTCGGCGGCATCGGCGTCGGCGGCGGCAGCATCGTGTATGCGGCCGTCCTGCTGAAACCGAAAGATGATTTTTACAATGACGCGTCATGGTGCGGCCTCGGCGTCAACTGGAAGAAGGAGCTCGCGCCCCACTATGACATGGCGTCGAAGATGCTCGGCGTCACGACCAATCCCTGCTCCGACAAAATGGATGAATACCTGAAGCAGACCGCGAAGGAAATGGGCGCGGTCGGGACCTGCGGGCCCGTTCAAAACGGAATATACTTCGGCACGCCGGAAGAGAGGCGGGACGACCCGTTTTTCGGCGGCAGCGGCCCGTCCCGGGAAGGGTGCCGTCTCTGCGGCGAGTGCCTTACGGGGTGCGCCCACGGATCAAAGAACACCCTCGACAAAAACTATCTCTACCTTGCCGAAAAGCTCGGCGTGACGATCCTGCCGAACCGCAGGGTGACCGGCATCATTCCGCGGGAAGACGGGATGTACGATCTCGCGGTGACGGACCCCACCCGCCTGCTCGCGCGGTGCCCGGCCATCAGGGCAAGCAAGGTCGTGCTCGCGGCGGGCGTGCTCGGGACACTGGAGCTGTTATTCCGCTGCAGGGACGTTGCCGGGACCCTGCCCGGCATTTCACGGGGGCTCGGCACCGTGGTGCGCACCAACAGCGAGGCCATCGTGGCGGCATTGTCGCCCGACAGGGACCTGGACCTCTCCCGGGGCACCACCATTTCGTCCGATTTTTACCCTGACGGGCATACGCACATAACGCAGAACCGTTTCCCCCGCGGATACAACTTCATGAAATGGTACGCCGGGCCGCTGGTCAACGACAGCCATCCGTTCCGGCGCAGCCTCAGGACCCTGGGCGCCATCATTGCACATCCCATGACCCTCCTCAGAAACTGGTGCGCGGGGAACTGGAACAAGCGGGTCGCCGTCCTTACCGTCATGCAGAACCTGGACAACCGCATATCATTCACCCACGGCAGGAGCCCGGTCTCGTTCTTCCTGGGCCGGCGATTGAAATCAAAATGCTACAGGGGCAAAGAAGCGCCCACGAACCTGCCCGTCGCCAATGAAGCGGCCCGTGTCCTGGCCGGTGTGATGGGCGGGGACCCGATAAACGTCATCATGGAAAGCCTGATGAACCAGTCCACCACCGCGCATATTCTGGGGGGCTGCCACATGGGTTCCTCTGCGGAAAACGGCGTCATCGCGACAAACAACGAGGTCTTCGGCTACCCGGGCCTGTATGTCGTGGACGGCGCAGCGATTTCGGCCAATGTGGGAGTGAACCCGGCACTTACCATCACCGCACTGGCGGAACGCGCCATGGGCCTCATCCCCGCGAAAATAAATGCGCCGGCAAATTTTCTGAACAACAATATACCAATTAAAAGAAGGAGCGCGGCAGTGAAGATAATCAAGAAAATCCTCATCGGGATCGGGATACTGGTCCTCCTGGACGCGATGCTAATCGGCATCAACATCGCCCAGAAGGGGTGCGGCGGCTACAGGGGCCAGACCATGGAACAGATACTGGGCGTACCGGCGGAAACGGCGACAGTTGAAAACATCACGAAGCTGACCCGCGCCCAGGTGGTGCAGCTGTATCATGCGGCCGCGGCCCCGTCCTACCGTGAGCTGAACGGCGAGTACAACACGAAGACGGCGGGGTGCGGCATCATGGGCTTCGCCGGCGATTTCTACATCAACAACTTTTTCGGACCCGGCCTCTGGTCCGGCAAGGCTTTTTCACCCGAAAAAGGGTGGGGATATAATCTCTTCAGGAAGACCGGGGACGGCAAAGAAACGGTCTATCGCACGCTCAAGATGAAAACATATATCGGGAAATCGCGCGTTGATGACGGAGAGACGTTTCACGTGGACTACACCCCGTTCAACAGGGGACCGGTATGTTTTATAAAAGACGAGGTCCGCAGGGTGAACAGCAGGCTGTATATCGGCATGAGCGTAATAGCTCCCATCGGCGGATCCCTGAACCCGATGCCGTTCATCGTCTACGGCGAGGCAGCACCCTGGACGGGGGTTGATGAAAAATAGCGGGACACCCGATGCCGCGCCCCTCCGGCGGCGCGGGGCCGGGGTCAGCCATGAATAGGATCCGGCTCGCGACGGGAGAGCCCTGCGCAATCTGCGGCAGGAACGGGGCAGTGGTGTATTGCGACGGCTGCGACCGGCCCCTCTGCAAGGAATGCCGCGTATTCGATATATGGTGCACCGGGTGCGGCAGCGGCGACCCGCATGTGTTTTGCCGCGCCTGCAATGATGACCCGGAGAAGAACATCTGGAAGGGATTGGAATGACCGCGGGAACTGGCAGACAGGGATGCGGCAGCACCCCGGACAGCATTAAAAATACAACAACGGTGGAACAACCATGAAAACACTCGCAGGTAAAAATGTCGTGATCACCGGCGCCGCTGCCGGCATCGGGAAAGAGATGGCGCTCCTCTTCGCACGCGAAAAAGCCAGCCTCGCGCTGCTTGACCTCAACGCGAAAAAGCTCGCCGGCCTCGCCGCACAGCTCTCGTCACAGGGGGTCCGCGTTAAAACATGGGTCTGCGACGTTTCCGACCCGAAGGCGGTGGTGAAGACCGCCGCGCTCGTACAAAAATTTTTCGAGGTCGATATCCTGGTCAACAACGCCGGCATCGTTACCGGGAAATCCATCGCCGACAGCACCTATGACGACATCCGGAAGACCATTGACGTGAACCTGATGGGCGTTATCTGGATGACCAAGCAGTTCATGCCCGGCATGATCAGGCGCGGCTCCGGCCATATCGTCAATATCGCATCGGCCGCGGGCCTTCTCGCGGTGCCGCGGATGGCCGACTACTGCGCCACGAAGTTCGGCATCGTGGGATTTACCGACTCCCTCAGGATGGAGATGCACAAGGACGGCCACCGGGACATCCACGTGACGTGCGTATGCCCCTCGGTCATCGATACCGGCATGTTTGCCGGCTTCACGGCGCCGATGTTCAACCCGATCCTGGATCCGGTCGAGGTCGCCGGGAAGATAGTCGAAGGCGTGAAAAAGAACCGGGCCTACGTCAAGCTGCCCGCGATGGTGAAGATCACGCCGCTGCTGAAATTTTTTCCGGCCCCCTTCGGCGACTGGCTTGCACGGGTGACCGGCGTCACCAGGGCGATGGACCATTTTATTGGACACTGACCGGGACCGGTAAAAAATTTTATGCGCCGCCGGTCGATTTTCCTTGCTCTTTTACAAGGGTGCAAGTAATATGCAACGTACCTGTCGCGGCCGGCTGTAAAGGGACGCGGCGAAAAGGGGGACTCAATATGAGCAAAGAATACACGTCGGGAACATTCTGCATCGACATCAAGTGCCCCCAGCACACGGCGCTTGAGGGTCTTACGGGAAATGCCTACCTTGACAAAAAGCGGGTGCATTGCAAGGACTGCTACGCCTGGCGTTTTTTCCTCTGGACACAGGACAACAAGTGGCGCATAGTGCACACCCTTCCACAGATGTCGAACAAGCAGCTGGCCGCCATGATCAAGGGTATAGACCCGGTGCGGGTCGAGGATTTAACCGAGGACGAAATTTTATGCCTGTAGCGGCGTCACCGTGCGGCCCGCAACGGGCCGCACGGTCCCTCCGCCTCTCCGTCAATCATCATAACACCCGATCTTCCGCGATATGACGATGCGCTGGACCTCCGACGTGCCCTCGCCGATGGTGAGGAGCTTGTAGTCGCGGTAGAAGCGCTCCACGTTGTACTCCTTCATGAGGCCGTACCCGCCGTGGATCTGGACCGCCTCGTCAACGACGCGCCCCATCACCTCCGAGCAGTAGAGCTTGGCCATGGCCGCTTCCTTGCCGAACGGTTTTTTCTGGTCTTTGAGCAGGCAGGCCTTGTATAACAGGTTGCGCGCCGCCTCTATCTCGGTGGCCATGTCGGCCAGCTTGAAGGCGTTCACCTGGAAGGTGGCAATCGGCTTGCCGAACTGTTTCCGCTCCCGCGCGTATTTCATGGCAAGCTCGTAGGCGCCCTGCGCCCCTCCCAGGCCCATGGCGGCAATGGCCAGCCTCCCGTTATCCAGGGTCTGCAGCATCTGGTGGAAGCCCTCGCCCCGCTTCCCGAGAAGGTTCTCCTCCGGCACGCGGCAGTCGTCGAAGTAGAGCTCGCCGGTGTCCGATGCGCGCCACATCATCTTCTTCGTCATCTTTTTCTGGGTATACCCTTTCGTCCCGTTCGGGACCAGGATGCAGGAAACTTCCTTCTTGCCGTCCGGCTTGGTCCCGGTGACGGCCTGGACCGTGCACACCCCCGCCATTTTGCTCGTTGAGTTGGTGATGAAGATCTTGCTGCCGTTGATGACCCACTCGCCGTTTTCCAGCTTCGCGCCGGTCTTGCTCGCGCCCGCGTCGGAACCGGCCTCAGGCTCGGTAAGCCCGAAGGAGGCCAGGATCTCGCCCCTGCAGAGCCGCGGGAGCCACTCCCGCTTCTGCTTCTCGCTCCCGTAATAATAGATGGGCCCGATCCCGAGCGAGTTGCCCGCCGCGACCGTGGCGCCGTGCGACCCGTCGATACGGCAGATCTCCTCGACCGCGATGCAGTAGGAAAGGTAATCCATGCCGGCGCCGCCCCACTCCTCCGGCACGTAGATGCCGAAGAGGCCCAGCTCCGCCATCTTCCTGGTGATGTCGCAGGAAAACTCCTCTTTTTCGTCAAGCTCCTGCGCTTTAGGTTTGATCTCCTTTTCGGCGAACTCCCGTACATTGTACCGGAGCATCTTCTGTTCTTCATTCAGCCAGAAATCCATTCGCATCCTCCCCCTGTTACCGCATTTTCCTGCACGACTGCCGGTCCGCCCGCCATGTTAGAACGAGAATCCTTTCGGCAGCTGGTCCGCCTTTGTCCCATCGGGAACCCATGCAAGGTCAAGAATAGTATACGTCGGGTCCTTTTTCTGGAAGATCGGGACCACGCGCATGCCCATCCCGGGTTCGCCGAACGCCAGGTAGCTGAATAAAATCGTGCACACGCCGTCGAATTCGATATTGATGAATTTGATCGGTTTTTCCAGCAGGTTGAAGGCCCCCGACCGCTCGCACACCATGAAGGTATGGACCTTCGCGGTTTTCTTGGCCAGATCGGTCATGTCAAACGGAGTCATCTTCACCAGGCAGTCCGGACAGATGGTCCTGAACGGCTGATAGATCGAGCCCTTGTTTTCGCATTTGCCGTTGTCGCAGCGGGCCGCCATGAGCTTGCCCTGCGAAAGCGACTCGAAAAACACAGCCTCTCCGCCGTACGAATGCATGTGTATCAGCGTCCGGGGATTGGTTATCCCGAGCAGGCGCCATCCATCGTCCGCGTTGCGGATCGGCTGGCCGAGCTCAAGGTGGTGAAAGTCGCCTTTTATTTTATACTTGTTGTCTTCAACGTATACTTGTCCGCTCATGCTCATGGTTTATTCTCCTATGCATCATTTTTTATTAGATTGTCCGGATTCATCAGGATAGTGCACGTCACATGCGAACCGACGCCCGCGTGGCTGATGGCCAGGGCCCGTTTCGCGCCCTTGACCTGGAGGTCGGTCCAGTCAGAAGGCTTCTGGCGTCCGAACGCCTTCCATCTCTTCTCGTCGCCGTGTACCTCCGCCCAGCGGTCCCAGAGCTGGCATGCAATCTCGAACACCTGCATGATGCCGGTCGCGCCGACCGAGTGCATGCAGCCGATAAGCCCGCCCGAGAGGTTCGAGGGAAGTTTGCCCGGCTTGCCGGTCTTCGGGTTCGTGTGATAGCAGTCGCCCGATTCCACGTAGTCGCGGCCATAGCCGTAGGGACGAACCCCTATGTCCTCGTAAGTCTGGATGTCGCTGATGGTGAAGGCGTCATGGAGCTCGATGACGTCGAGGTCTTCCGTCGGGTCCTTGACACCGACCTGGTTGTACGCGTAGTAGGCGGCCATGCGGGCCGCGAGGAAGCCGGTAAAGCCCGGGTAGCGCTCGCCGCCGGGGAACTTCTTGCCAAGGTCTTTGTACTGATCCATGGTCTCGTTCGGCAGGAGCGGGATCGCCATGTCGCGCCGGTCTGCCGCGCGCAGCGTGTGCGAACCGGCGGTGACCCATATCCGGAGCGGCTTGTTCTTCGTGTTCCTGGTCATTTTCATCGCGGTCTCCTCGTCACAGAGGATGCCGCAGGCCGCGCCGACGCTCATGAGACAGCAGTCGAGAGCGCGCAGGGGATGAGCGACCACCGGCGATTTGAGCACATCGTCCACAGTGATCTTCATGGCCCCGTGCGCGTAGGGGTTCATGCGCGCGTAGCCGTGGTGCTTCACGGAAATCTCCGCCATTGTTTTCCTGAAGGAATCCTCCTGCTTGCCGAAGACCTGCCAGTACTTCTGCGCCATGACGGCGTAGTACCCGGTATAGATATGGCCCATGGGGCCTTCCCAGTCCTTGTCCGCGGCGCAGGAGATGTAGAAGTTGCCTTCATCCGTGGGCACCTCGTCCATCCGCTCCCAGCCCATGCAGAGCACGCAGTTGGAATAGCCTGACGCCACCGCCTTGACGCCCTCCCACAGGGTCGTGCCGCCGGTGGCCCCGCCGGTCTTGACGCCGCAGTTGCCCAGGGGATCAAGTCCCAGCCGGTCGTGGATGAGCGCTTCGCCGAGGAGCTGGTCGCCGAAGTGGTCGGCGAAATGGCCGTAGTAGCAGGTATGGATATAGCTTTTCAGCTCCGCCGGGGTGAGGTTGATCATCTCCGCGGCCTGCGTCAGGGCGTCGACGCAGAGCTCTTCCGTCCTCTTGTCGGGAAACGCCCTGTCAAATTTTGACTGCCCGGCCGTCACCAGGTAGACCGGCCTCATCAGTTTCGGTATCGCCAGTTGTTTATCGCTGAATTTTATCATATATGAAACACCTCGTTTTTTAATAATTCTCGTGTGCGTTCCGGGGCCGCGATGTCACGCGACTTCGGAACGCGAGGCCAGGTGGCCTCGCCTACTTCAATTTCGGCGGCGGGATTACCAGGCCCTCGCCCTGTCCCACGGTTTCTCCTTTCTGGTTTGTCCACGTCAGCTTCATCCTGATCCATTTCTTCTCCGGGAGCTTCTCGATGACCTCGGTGGTCGCCGTTATGGTGTCACCGGGATACGTGGGCGCCTTGAACCGCGTCTTGATCTCAAGCGCGATCGTGCCGAGGCCCGGGAGCTTCGTCCCCCATACGGGGGCGATGAGGCTGTGGGGAATCCCGCCGTGCGCGATCCTTGTCTTAAAGGGGGTCTTCTTCGCGAACTCCTCGTTCATGTGCATCGGATTGAAATCCCCTGTTATCGCCGCAAAAAGTGCGATATCCGTTTCCGTGACGGTCTTTGAAAAAGACGCTGTTTCGCCTATCTCGATTTCATCAAATGATTTGCCCAGTTCATATTCCATGTCGGTCTCCTTGTAATGTTTGATAATCTCCCCGGCCCGGTATGCCGGAGTGAATCATTTCTATTTCGATTTATACTTCCCCAGCAGGTCCCTGGCGATCAGCACCCGCTGTATCTCCGAGGTACCCTCCCCGATTTCGCCCAGCTTCGCGTCGCGGTAGAGGCGCTCGACCGGGAACTCCTTTATGTAGCCGTATCCGCCATGGACCTGCACCGCCATACTGGATATCTGCGTCGCGGCTTCGGACGCCCACACCTTGGCCACCGACGCGAGCACGGCGGAATCAGGCTGCTTCGTTATTTTTGCCCAGCAGGCCTGGTAGATGAGAAGCCGCGCCACGTCGGACAGTATCATCATGTCGGCGAT
The DNA here is from genome assembly GCA_963827275.1 of uncultured Spirochaetota bacterium. Lineage (GTDB taxonomy): Bacteria > Spirochaetota > UBA4802 > UBA4802 > UBA5550 > RBG-16-49-21. Next base: position 475,976 of record CAWHAA010000008.1, on the reverse strand, counting down.
CTTGAAGGAAATTTCCTGGTACCGGTTGATGGGCTTGCCGAAGCACTTGCGCTCCTTCGAATACTTGTTGGCCTCGTCGAGGCACTTGGCCGCTATGCCGAGGCACACGGTCGCCATGCCGATCCGCCCGTATTCCAGGGTCTGCATCGCCTGGATGAAGCCCCTGCCCACTGTTCCCAGCACGGCGCTCTCCGGGACCTCGCAGTCTTCGAAGATCAGCTCCGCCGTGGGAGAGCCCCGGAAGCCCATCTTCTCAAAGGGCTTGCTCACGGAGAACCCCTTCGTTCCCTTGTCGACAAGAAAGCATGTCACCCCAGCGCCGGGGCCCTTCTCCCGGTCGTTGTAGGCGAAGACGAGGGCCACGTCCGCGATTGTGGCGTTGGTGATAAAGGTCTTGGTCCCGTTGATGACCCAGTTGTCTCCCTTCTTGACGGCATTCGTCTTGATGGCGGCGGCGTCGCTGCCCGCCTCCGGCTCCGTCAGGCCGAAGCAGCCGAAGATCTCGCCACTGATGATGCCGGGAAGGTATTTCTGCTTCTGCGCGTCGGTGCCGAAGAGCCGCAGCGGCACGCCGAAGAGCCCGCACGAGGCGCCGCAGGAGAGGAAGGTGGAGGCGCACGCCTTGGCCACCTGCTCCCCCGCTATCGCCTGGCAGTAGAGGTCCGTGTCAGTGCCGCCGTACGCCTCCTCGTGCCCCATGCCGAGGTAGCCGAGGTCGGCAAGCATCTTGATGTTTTCTTTTATGAGCCTGTCGACCTCTTCATGGGAGGCCCTGTCAAGGAGCTGGGCCCGCGGCTCGATCTCCTTGGCGCAGAACTTCGCGAAGTTCTCCTTTATTGATAGTTGTTCCGGTGTCATATCGTAGTTCATTGTTATCTTCTCCTTTCCGAGATATCGTGTCGTGTAATCGGGCCGCTTCCTAAAACATGCTCAGTATCCGGGATATGATAAACCGCTGAATCTCGGAAGTCCCGCCGCCGATCTGCCCGAGCTTGGCGTCCCTGAGGAACCGCTCGATCGGATAATCGTGTATGTAGCCGTACCCGCCGAAGATCTGGACCGCCTCGCTGGCGGCCTTCAGGCCCCAGTCGCCCACCACCGCTTTCGCTATGGAGGTGTGCATGTGGTTAAGGGGCTTGCCCGTGTCCTTGTCATGCGCGACGCGGTACACCACCATCTTCGCCGCCTCTTTTACTATCTTCAGGTCGGCCAGCTTGTGCTGGATCGCCTGGAACGAGCTGATCGGCTTTTCAAACTGCACGCGCTCCTGCGCGTATTTCGCGCACTCCTCGATGGCAAACTGCATGCCGCCCACGAAGGGCGAAAGCAGGGCGCTCCGGTCCCAGGAGAGGGTCTCGTGCGCGTATCCCATCCCCTTGCCCACCTCGCCGAGGAGGTTCTCCTCCGGTACCTCGCAGTTGTCCAGGAACACCTCTGAAGTGGTGGACGCCCGCACCCCCATCTTGTGGAAGGGCGCGCCGGTGGAAAATCCCGTGAAGCCCTTCTCCACGATAAAGGCGGTAATGCCCCCCTGCTTCAGCTTCTTGTCGATGGTCGCGTAGACCACGCACACGTCGCAGACCGGCGCGTTGGTGATGAAGGTCTTTGACCCGTTGAGCACCCACCGGTCGCCCTTCTTGACGGCGGACGTCTGCAGCGACCCCGCGTCCGATCCCGAGCCCGGCTCGGTAAGGCCCATGCAGCCGATCCATTCGCCGCTGGCGAGCTTCGGTATATATTTCTTCTTCTGCGCGTCGTTTCCGTTCTTGTAGAGGGTGTCGGTGCAGAGGTAGGTGTGCGCGCCCAGCGCCAGCAGGTGCCCCTGGTCGACGCCGGCATGGCCGAGGGCCTCGCCCGACAGGCAGCAGGTGACAACGTTCGCGCCCGAGCCGCCCAGCTCCTCGGGGAACGGCAGGCCCAGCAGGCCCATGCCCCCCAGCTTTCCCCATATCTCTTTCGAGAACTCGGACTTGAGGTCAGCCTGCTCGACAAGCGGCACGATCTCTTTCCTGGCGAACCGGTACACGGTGTCTCGAAACATCAATTGTTCTTCAGTGAATCCGAACTCCATTGTGTCCTCCTGTGACGATAGCTTGATTTGCCCGGGATTTCTCCCTCTCTCTGTCATCCGCCGGGATGACGCCTGCACCGCGTATCGAATTTCGGTTGATCGTTCAACCAATTATCGAACGCGGCAGCAGCCGCCCCGGCTTGCCGGGGCGGCGCCGTTACTCTTCTTTACCCCTGCTTCTTCTTGTGCACCAGGTCATTGACATGCTTCATCACCCGCTTTGAGAACTCCTTGTAGTCAAACGCGTTATTATCAATGACAAACTGTATGATCAATCCCTGTATGATGGAGATGATGACCGCGGACGTATAATTGACGTCCATCTTCACAAACACGCCCCGGTCAATGCCCTCTTTCAGGATCTTTGCGATCTCGTCGCGGTAGCTCTTGAAGAGCTTGATGTTCGCGCGCTTCATGCGGTCGTTTTTATTCACCTGCGTCCAGAAATCGATAACGATGTAGAAATAATCCTTCTCATTCTCAACCAGGTCAAAGGCCTGCTTCATGAAGATAGCCAGCTTCTCCCGCGGGTCTTCGGCCGTGCCGATGGAACGGTTGAGGATGACCAGCATGTTCCTGTTTATCTCCTTCAGCAGGTTCAGCAGCAGGTCTTCCTTGTTCTTGAAATAATAATGCACCAGCCCCGTCGACAGGTTCGCTTCGCGGGCAATATCGCGTATCGTGAAATCATAATACCCCTTTTGCCCCACGACCTTGTACGCCGCCCTGATAAGCTGGTTCCGCCTGAGGTTGATAATATCGCTCTTGTTCCGTTCACTCATGGCTGCCCAAACACTCCATTGGAATAATATATATCTTCCTCCCCCCTGTGAACCGACCCATGTTACATCCCCCTGCGGCGCAGTCATCGCCCCGGCGCATGCGCCTGAATCCCGGCTCCGGCGAACACCCCGGCTGAATCACCCCACTGCCCCGCCGGCACCCATACGTCATGCGATCCGACTGCGTATTCCAACCGGAACCGCTGTTCGTCGTGGGGCCGCGTCCCGCCGATGAGCACCGCCGTTCCGGGGATCCGCTCCACGCGGAACGGATCGATGACGATAAACCCGATGTCATCGTGCTCGAACCCGTCCCGGTGCTCCTCGAGTATGCCGAGGATGGCCTCGCAGATGCGGTCCACCGGGTACCGTGAAAAAACCTCGCTCGCGCTGCCCAGGAGCGACCGCCGCAGACAGAAGCGCCACACATCGTCGAACCCGTCCGTTGACACAAGCACCCTGCAGTTGCGGTCCGCCGTATGATATTCAGTCACGTCGGTGATCTCTTTACTCCTCCCGGCAAAATTCATGTCGCGGCCGGTCTGGTGGCATATCGCCCCGGTGGCGCTGTCGATCACCGTCACCACGCTGTCGCCGCCGTGCGAAACGACCAGGGAGACGCCCTCCTCCGAGGGCCTGACGGCGATGCAGCTGAAGGTCGTCTTATGCTGGTACTTCTGGCCGGCATAGACCCCGGTGTTGACCAGGTCCTTCCAGCCCTGCGCCGTAGCGGGCGCGCCGTCCCTGTCAAGGCGCTCCGATAACCGGACCAGAAGGTCCCGTGACGCCCAGGGGAAGCGCTCGGATCCGTCGGCCACGGCGAAGACCAGGTGCCCGAAGTCCGCGTACAGGCAATCGCCGTTGCCGTAGCCGCTCCTGATCTTTTCCGAGCCGGTGCTGATCCCGCCGCACACTGCCCCCGGCATCTTCACAATCCGTTTCGATGGATTGATCCTCACGTGTGGTGACTCTCCCATTACCGTCAATCTATCACTTTAAAATACTCGATGTCACGTATGCTGCCCCTGGGATTCTTCGCGAATACCGGCTCAACCCTGGCGCCGACCCTGATCTTCTTCTCGTCCTCGACGCTGATGTAATGCTGGAACAGGGTATCGGCGCCGTCAAGCTTTATGAAGCCGTAGCCGTAGGGCACCGGCTTCTGCGCGCCCGTCTCCGGGTCGATGAAAGCGAAGCGGAGGATGGTGAAGGTGCCGATGACGCCTTTCGGCCCCACCTCGACCCATTCGTCCATCTCGGCGAAACAGTGGCCGCACACGCCGCGCGGCGGGATATATACTTTTTTGCACCTGGGGCACCTGAGCCCCATGAAGCGCCTGTTGTCCCGGATCTCGGTGAAAAACCTGCTCCCGTGCATCCCGACGGAATACTCGAAGGGCTGGACCGCATCGCCTGATTCTATGATGATATGCTCGTTATCTGCCATGGAAACTCCTCCTATGTATCCCCTCCCCCTCGATGGGGGAGGCCGGGTGGGGGTGTACTATGGATTATCACCCTCCCCTATTCCCTCCCATCAAGGGAGGGGAACTCGGCATCTATCACTTAGGCTTCTTCTTCCCGTGCAGGATCATATCGGTCCACCAGCAACCGCCGAAGCCGCTGCTGAAGGCGAAATTCACGTCCGGCACCTGCCGTCCCCCGGCCCTGCCCATCACCTGCATCGCCGCTTCCGCGCAGCGGATGAGGCCGGTCGCCCCTATCGGGTTGGTCGCAATGACGCCGCCCGACGGGTTGATGGGGAGCTCGCCGCCCATGTCGGTGTTCCCGTCCCATATGTATCGGGGCGCCTCCCCGGGGCCGACGATCCCCATGTCCTCGATCCAGATCAGCCCGCCGAAGGAGTACGGCTGGTACATTTCGATGACATCAAGCTCCTTGCGGGGCTCGCTGATCCCCGCCTTCTTCCAGAGCTCCTGCGAGCCTTCGCGCATGCTCGTCAGGCGGCCGTAATCCGCGTCGCCCAGGTAGCTGTATGAATGGCGCGCCGCCGTGGCCCAGATCCAGTCCGGCTTCGGGCATATCGTTTCGGCGACGTCCTCGCTCGCCATGATGACCGCGCAGGCGCCGTCGGTGCGGGGGCACACGTCCAGCAAGTGTATCGGGTCCGCCAGCATCGGGGACGCGAGCACCTCATCGATGGTGACTTCCTTCCTGAGCTGAGCATGGGGATTGTTCATCGCGTGCTTTCGGTCCCGGACGCTGACGCGCGCGCCGTCACGGTCGGAGGCGCCGTAGCGGGCCATGTAGGCCTGCGCCTCCGCCGCCAGCCCCGAAATCGCCCCGGCGAACACCAGCCGGTCCCATATCGGGTCAAAGGCCGTGGTGATGGCGCCGGTGGTATCGGATTCAGAGTTCTTCTCCCAGCCGATGACCAGCACCCTCTCGAACATGCCGGAGCCCACCAGGTGGTATCCGCCGATGGCGACGGTGCAGCCGGTGGTGCCGCCGGTGGTCAGCTTTATGATCGGCTTCATGGTCCCGCCGGAGCCGTCAACGCTCCAGCAGTCGACGTAATTGATCCCCTCGAAGTGGTCCATGTTGCCGATAACTATCGCATCGATGTCCTTCATTTTCAAATCCGCGTCGTTGAGCGCCCGCACGACCGCCTCGTTGATGAGTTCCTGGCCGTTCACGTCCGGGCGGTGGCTCTTGTGGAAGGTCTGCCCGGTCCCTACAATCGCGACTCGTTTCGCCATGGTTCTTCCTCCTACCTGTCCTTGTCAAGAATCCACACGCAGTGGGACTGGCCCCCGAGGCCGTTCACGCCGTGGACAAGACCCGTCTTCGCCTTTTTCACCTGGTAGCCGCCGGCGTCGCCCCTGATCTGCTTCACGACCGCGGCCATGCCGTAGAGACCGGCGGCTATGACAGGGTGCCCCGAGAGGCGCCCGCCGGAGGCGTTCACCGGGAGCCTGCCGTCCATGTTAAATTCCCCTTTTTCGAGGAGCTTCCCCGCCGTCGCATCATCAGCGAGACCCATCTCCTCGAGCCACATCAGTTCCTGATAGGTGAAGGCGTCGTACACTTCCGCAACATCGATCTCTTTTTTCGGGTCCCTGATGCCCGCCATCGCATAGGCCTTCTTCGCCGCCGCGGTAAGCGACCGGGCGCGGGACAGGTCCCGGTCACCGAAGAAAAAGCTGTCCGCGCAGAACGAGACGCCCCTGATCCAGACCGGTTTCTGCCTGAAGCCCGTCGCCGCCGATTCGTGGGCGATGATGACCGCCGCGCACCCGTCGGAAACCGGGGAGCAGTCGAGTTTGCGGAGCGGGTCCGCCACCATCTCTGATTTCAGCACGTCATCCACCGTGATCTTCATCGGAAGCTGCGCCAGCGGGTTCTTCAGCGCGTTGCCGTGGTTCTTCACCGACACCATCGCCATCTGCTCCGGCGTCGTTTTCGTCCGGTGCATGTAGGAGCGCGCCTGCATCGCGCACGCGGTGACCATGTCCATGCCCAGCCCCCGCTCGTATATCGGGTCAAAGGCCGAATTCGTGATGAGGCTCGAAATGCTCTCGGAGCCTTTCGAATGCCCGGTCACCAGGGTGGTCCGGTACGATCCGGAAAGGCTCCTGGTCATGCCGTAAAACGCCCCATAGGTGCCGTCCCCCTCGACGCAGGAGACGTTCTTGTGCGCCGCGCCGCTGGCGTCGCCGACGGCCATGCAGGAGATCGTCCTGCCGTCCCAGAAGTCGCTGGAGGTGGTCACCACGTTGTCAATATCGTCGATGGTCATCCCCGCGTCGTCCAGGGCCCTGTTCACCGCCTGCCAGGCCATGTCCGCGAAGGTCTCCCGGACCTTTCTCTTTTCAATGCTTGTCATGCCGACGCCGATTATCGCCGCTCTGTCCATATCTGCTCCTTCCTTACTTCACCGGTTTAAAATGCGAGATGTCGCGTATGGTGCCCTTCCTCGTTTCCGCGAACACCGCCTGCACGCGCATGCCGATGGATACGTCTTCCGGCTTCACGTCGCCGAGGTAGTGCAGCAGGGCGGTGTCGGCCCCGTCGAGCCTGATCAGCCCCCATATGACAGGTGCTTTTTTGTCGTGAGGGATGGCGGCAAACTGCCGCCGGGCCACCGAAAAACTCACGACCGTGCCCTCGCCGGACACGTCCACCCACTCCGCGTTCTCGGTGAAGCACGCCGGGCAGACCTTCCGGGGCGGGATAAACACCCTGCCGCACGCGCCGCACTTCGTCCCGGTTATCTTCTTTTCATCGCGCAGCGACACAAAAAACCTGCTCGCCGTATCGCCCGCCCACCACGAATAGGGGACGTTGATCTTGCTGCCGTACACCATCGGCTCGATGCCTTTGAATTGATCGGACATGGCTCTTCTCCTCGCTATCTTCCTATAATATACCTGTTCGGATCGACATCTTCACGGAGTATGCGCAGCTCATCCGCGTCGGGGTGGGCGGTCTCGGTGATCTTGTCCGCCCAGAGGAGCTCGAACCCGCAATTGTCCTGGATGTCCTTCCGGCTGTAGCCGGGGTTGACGCTGAGGACCTTCATCCGCTTCGATTGTTCCTCGAAGCCCATGATCGCCATGTTGGTGATGATCCGGTAGGGGCCGGTCCCCCGGGGAAGGCCCGCCTCGTACCGGGAGTTGCCGCCGGTCAGGTAGCCGGGCGACGTGATGAAATTGATCTTTTCGGTGAAGCGCTTCGCGTCCTGCGGCGTCATCATCATCGTCCGCCAGCAGAGGGAGGCGAGGTCGTTGGCCCCGCCCGACCCGGGAAAGCGCACCTTCGGCTTCGCGTGGTCATCCCCGATCATGGTCGAGTTGATGTTCCCGTACATGTCGATCTGCGCCCCGCCGAGGAACGTGTAGTCGACCATCCCGCGCTGGCAGGTCTCCATGATGTCGGGCATGGAGCTGGCCAGGATCGCCCGGTGAAAAGTGCGCGAATCGCCCACCGATATCGGCATGGACGGCAGTATCGGCGCGACGCCGCCCGCCTCGAACATGATGCAGAGGTTCGGCGAGTGCGTCTTCTGCGCCAGCATCGCGGCGGCGCAGGGCGCGCCGGTGCCGACGACGACGGTGGCGCCGTCCTCGAGGTTGCGCGCCGCGACGCATATCATCAATTCCATAGGGTTATAGTCCGCCATCTCAGTTCTCCTTATCTCTTGTTCGTCAGAAGCTCGATGGAGCGCAGCTTCAGCATCTTTTCAATGCCGCCGTTCAGCTCCAGATATTCATTGAAATTCTTCGTGTCAAGGATCTGTTTCTTGAAAAACTTCCTGAATTCCTCCGGGTCCTTCTCGATGCTCAGCCACTGCCGGATGTGCTCCTCGTCGGAAAAATACTCGTACGGCATGTTCCCCGGGTAGCTCCCGTAGGGGACCTCCACCACCGCGTCGACGCACCAGAAGGGGATGAACGTCGCGTGCGGCTGGCGCCTGATCTCTTCGTTGGGGATGATCCGCTCCGTGGTGAGCACGACCCGCTTTGACGCCCTGGCCAGGTCCTGGTCGGATACGGACGACCCGTACACGTGGGCATTGCCGTAGATGTCGCACTCATGGACATGGATGGCCGCGAAATCCGGATAGAGCGCCGGATGCGCGACGTATTTCTGGCCCGTAAAGGGGCAGATGATCTCCTTCCCGGCGCTGTACTTGAAGGTATCGGTCCCCATGATGTTCCGCGCCGGGATGAATGAAAGCCCCATGGCCGCGGCCTTGATGCGCCACGAGAGCGTCGCGTTGGTCCACTCCGTGAGCTTGATCTTTCCGCTCTCAACGGCACGACGCGAGTTTGGCGAAAGGCCCCGCGCCTCCAGCCCTATGATATAGGCGATGTCCAGCCGGTCGATGCAGTCTCCGCCGACCAGGATCTGCATGTCGTGGGTCGCGGTATGGCCGGCGAAGGCCAGGTTCTTCCTTCCCTGGCGTACGATCTCGTGCAGTATCGCGGTGGGGATCCTGTTGGCCCCGAAGCCGCCAATGGCCAGATAGTCCCCGTCTTTCAGAAGCGACCTGACGGCCTCTTCCGCCGTGGTGACCTTGCTCACCATGGCGCGGGACTTGTGCCTGAAGAATTCCCTCGCCTTATCGGCATCGGGGTCCGCAAACAGCTGGTTCTGGCCCTGTTTCAGCTCAACCGCATTGTTCATGACCTGTCTCCTTTCTCACTACGGATATCATTGTGCGCCGGTACAGATAACTCATGCGCCATGACTATTTGATCATGTGCAGATCATCTATATCTTCCCGTTCATACATTTCATCGATAAGGTCCTTGTATTTCTGCAAGATGACCTTGCGCTTCACTTTCAGCGACGGCGTCAGCTCGCCCCCCTCCTGGGAAAATTCATTCTTGACGATCCGATAGTCCTTTATGGTTTCATACTTGGCCAGATGCGTGTTGCGCTCCGCGACGTGCTTCTTCACGATTTCGAGGAAGCGGTCGCTCTCCAGCAGATCAACCGGTTCCTTGTACGGGACGCCCTCAATGCCGGCGAGCCTCACCGCCTCCTCAAGGTTGATATTGCACAGCGCAGTCAGGTATTTTTTCCTTTCACCGATGACTATGAACTGGGTGAAGAGCGGGTCAGACTTGAACAGGCCCTCGATCTTCTGCGGGGCGACATTCTTGCCTCCCGACGTTATGATGAGGTCCTTCTTGCGGTCCGTGATCAGGAGGTTCCCCTCATCGTCGAATATGCCGATATCGCCCGACATGAAATAGCCGTCCGGCGTGAACGCGTCTGCGGTCTCCTCCGGAAGCTTCCAGTAGCCCTTGATGACATTGCCGCCTTTTATCAAGATTTCCCCGTCGTCGGCGATCCTGATATCCTGCCCCGGTATCGGCTTCCCCGTGGTCCCGATCCGGTAGTCGCCCAGAGACTGCATGGTGACGGGCGCGGTGGTCTCGGTCATGCCGTAGCCCGAGATGACGGTAATGCCTGCGGCGTTGAAAAACCGTATGATCTCCTCGGCGGTGGGCGCCCCCGACGCGGTCATCCAGGTGACGCGCCCTCCCAGCTTTTCCTGGAGCTTTTTGAATATGATGGCGAAGGCTATTTTATATTCCAGCCTGAGCCGGAAGGGAATACGCTTGTGATTTTCGCGGCGGCGGCTGATCCGGTTGCCGACCTTCTGTCCCCAGAAAAACACCTTCTGTTTAAAGGGGGACTGCTCGCGCACCTGCGCCATGATCTTCTGGTAGACCTTCTCGCACACGCGGGGGACCGCCAGGATCATGGTGGGCCGCTTCTCCTCGAAGTCAGCCAGCAGTGAATCGATGCTCTCCGCGTAGGAAGAGGTGATGCCGCAATACATGCCGTAGAAATGCCCGGCGATCCGTTCGAAGACATGGGAGAGGGGGAGGAACGGCACCGTGCAGTCGCTGTCGGATGCAAAATGCGGCGTGATTGCGTCGAGCGATTGCACGACCCAGAATATATTGCCGTGCGATATCATGGCCCCTTTGGGGAGCCCGGTGGTCCCCGAGGTGTACACGAGGGTGGCAAGATCGTCCACCGTCACTTCTTTCGACAGCTTTTCAAAGAGCGCCGGGTCTTCAGCGTGCTTTGTGCGCCCCAATTCCATCAGGGCCCCGAAGCTCATGACTTTCTCGTGGCCTTCGGCGTCCTTCTCTTCCATGACGACGATCTTCTCGAGGGAGTGGCACTTCCTCTCTACCTCGAGCACTTTCTTGAGCTGCGCCTTATTTTCCACCACGATGATTTTCGATCCGGAGTTGTTGATGAGGTACTCGACTTCCTCTGAAACAAGGGTCGGGTAGACCGGTATCACGACAGCGCCGATCCCCAGGCTCCCCATATCGGTGTAGAGCCACTCGAGCCGGTTTTCCGACAGGATCGCGACCATCTCCCCTTTCCTGATGCCAAGGGAATACAGTCCGAGTCCCGTCGCGCGGGCCCGCTCGTAGTACTGGTTCCATGTCGCGCTTTCCCATACGCCGTGGAGTTTTTTCTCGATCGCCAGCCGGTCCCCGTACTTTGTGACACGATTGCGGAACACATCATTTATTGTCTTTTCTGATAGATCCATCGAACTCCCCCTGTTGTAATTTCAGACGTTGAGCCCCAGGTCCTCATCATCATTCAGATGCCCGGCACATCTCATGGAACGCGTGCTCCGGAATAGAGTGATTGCCTGCATCTGTCTCATCTGCCTTTAAAACTCGGCCGCCGCTTCTCCAGAAACGCCGCTATGCCCTCTTTCTTGTCCTCCGTCTCTGCCAGCCTGCCGAACAGCCTGCTCTCAAGCTTCAGCCCCTCGGCAAGCGGCATGTCCGCGCCCCTGGTCACCGCCTCGATTATCGCGCCCATTGCCACGCTCCCCTTGTACGAGAGCTCCTTCGCGAACTTCATCGCTTCTTCAAGCAGCGTCGCGTGGGGGACGACCCTGTTCACCAGGCCGATCCTGTCGCATTCCGCCGCCGGCAGGAACCTGCCGGTCAGCATGATCTCCATGGCGCGCGCCGTGCCGAGCAGCCGCGCGGCCCGCTGCGTCCCGCCGAAGGCGGGCATGATGCCCAGCAGTATTTCCGGGAGGCCCATCTGGGCCTGGTCTCCGATGAAGCGGATATGGCACGCCATGGCAAGCTCGGTCCCGCCGCCGAGGCACAGGCCGTTGATCGCCGCGATCACCGGCTTCCGTAAATTTTCGATCAGGTTTATGATGCCCTGCGCTTCCGATGTCAGCGCCTCCCCCTTCTCCCTCGTGTCGACCTCCTTCACCTTGCTGACATCCGCGCCGACAACGAACGTGGCGCCCTCGCCGGTCACGACGACGACCTTGACCGCCTCGTCCGCCGCGATCTTTTTCATTGAGCTCTCCAGCTGGCGCATGGTCTCCTCGTCCAGCGCGTTCATCGGCGGGTTGCTGATCTTCAGAAGGGCGATGCCCCGCTCGTTCACTTCATAATAGCATTTGTCGGCCATTGAGCTCTCCCTCGGTATTGCACGTGATGATGCCCGGCCTGCCCGCATGGAGGCGGGGTCACGTGACCCCGCCTCCATGCGGGCAGGCAACATTAATTACTTCTTCTTCAGTCCCATGATCGCGCGCGCTTCCGCCGGCGTCGCAACCGGCCTGCCGAGGCAATCGGCCACCCTGACGGCCACTTCGACCAGCTCGTAGCTTCCCTTGGCAAGCTCGCCGTTCGGCATACGGATGTTGTCCTCGAGGCCGACCCGCATGTGCCCGCCCAGGAGGCAGGACTGCATGATGCCGGGGAACTCGTCGGTGCCCACGCCGCAGGTCGTGAAGTTCGCCTTCGGCGGCAGCGCGTTCATCAGCGCGATGAACGAATCCGCCCTGAACGACTGGCCGCCGGCGACGCCCCACACGAAGTTGAAGTTCATCGGGTCGGTAAAGAAGCCCTGTTTCGCGATCAGCATGGTGTTGTCGAACCCGCCCATGTCATACACCTCGATCTCGGGCTTCACGCCGTTCTCCTCCATCGCCCTGCCGAAGTCCTGCAGCATGGTGAAGGTGTTCTCGAACACGTAATCGATAAAGATCTTGCCGGTCTTCCGGTCGATGATGCTGAAGTTCATCGTATTGGTGTTGAGAGACGCCATCTCCGGCTTGACCGCCACGATCTGGCTGATCCGCTGCTCCGCCGTCTTGCCCATGCCCACCGCCGAGCTCAGGTTCACGATGAGGTCAGGGCACTTCTGCTTGATGGCGTCATGGGTCGTCCGTATGCGCTCGTGGTCCTCGGTCGCGAAGCCGTTGTCCATCCTCGCGTGCACGTGCACCATGGCCGCGCCGGCCTTCCAGCACTTGTACGCCTCTTCCGCGAATTCGGCCGGCGTGTACGGCACGCTCGGGTTCTGGTTCTTCATGGTCGCGGCACCGGTGAGCGCCGCGGTGATTATTACTGGTTTTGACATGTCCGGTCTTCCCCCTTTCCGTTGATGTTGTGTCTCCGGCTCTTCCTCCGGAACCCATTGCTTCCGGGCCGCGTTGCGCTCATGGACAGACAGTGTCGCCGCGGCCGGCTTGAAATGATCAATGTCGAGTATGGTGCTCGTCGTTTCCTTGGCGAACACCGCCTCCACGCTCATGCCGATCTTCACATCCTCTATACTGCATTCCTCGAGTATGTGCGCAAACGGGGTGGTCGCCCCGTCCAGCTTGATCAGGGCCAGGACAAAGGGCGCCTTCCTGGGCAGGTGCCTGTCGTCATACCGCACCACCGTGAAATTCGTCACCGTCCCGCTATTGCCCACCTCCACCCAGTTGTCGCGGATATCGGTAAAATCCTTATCGCATACCTGCCGCGGCGGAAGGTACACCGTGTCGCAGGTCGGGCATTTCACCCCCATGATCTTCTTCTGGTCCCGGATGGTCGTGATGAACTTGCTGCCGACCCGGCCGGCGAAGTAAGAATAAGGAAGCGCCATCTTGCCTTCAACGATATAGCTGTCTTCAAATCCTTTCATCTGCTTTGTTGTCATATCCCTGCTCCTCACTCATCAATCTCGAAGTATTTGATGTCCCATATATCGCCGATACGGTTGTCCTCCCACACGGGACGGACCCGGGTCCCCTTCTTTTCGTTCCAGCCCATCTGGATCTTTTCGATCTGGTCCTTCCGTATGAAATGCGGCAGGGTCTCGTTGCCCTTGCAGCCGTCCAGCAGGACATTGATGGCCCCGTACGGGGTCTCGCGCGCAATGCCGGTCAGCGGGTCAGGCATGGCGTAATAGACGATGTCCATGTACCGGACTTCGCCCTTCGGCCCGACCTCCACGAACTCGGCGGCGCGCACCCGGCACTCGGCGCAGACTTCGCGCGGCGGCAGCTGCATCCGCCCGCACTTCGGGCACCGGTTCCCGAATATTGTTTTCTCCTTCAGGCCCTTGAGGAACTTGCCCATGACCGGGCCGGTCGCGTACTTCTGGTTCACCGAGATGATCTTCTTGAGCACCAGGAGCTCCTGCTCGGGAACGGCGCTGCCCATCGGGTCCTTGTATTTCTCGAACATGACAGGCCACTTGGTCTGAATCAGGTTGATGTCTCCCTTTGCCGATCCTTTCCCGGCGGCCAGGAGGCTCTGCGCGTCGATTTTTCCCAGTATGAAATCGACGTAATCCCTGGCATCGTTGAACTCGAGGGTCACCGATGGCTTCCCCTCGATCGTCGTCGTGAGCGTGCACGTCTTGTCCTTGACGAACACGGTCCACTTCCCGCCGTCAGGGCCGCCGAGATCGTAGGCGAATGACGCGTCCACGCCGGCGGCATCATCGGGCTTGAAGCGCGCCACGATCGTCCCGAACATGTCCGCGAGGTAATCCTTCGTCGTCATCGCTTTGGGCGCTATGACATACTTGCGAAAGAGCTTGCCGGTCTTGCCGAAGGCGCCCATGTCGCCCTCGACCTTGACCTTGCCGCCCATGAAGGCGTTGGCCGCGTCAACCTTGCCGGTGTTGACGCCCACGAAGGTCTCGCCGTCGGCCTTCATGGTCGCCACAGCGCCCGACAGGTCATCGGTCTTCTCCAGCTTCATTTCATTGTTCCGTACCGTCAGTTTCCATTTACCCTCGTCCTTGATGTCGTAGCCGAACACGGCGTCGACTCCCTTGGCTCCCTCGGGACGGAAACGTTCCTTCATCGAGTTGAATATATCTTCTACTTTTATTCCCCAGTATTCCGCCATTGTTCTCCTCCTACCAGTTAAGTTCCTTCTCGAGCATCGTGAGCACCGTCCACATCGTGCCGCCGAAGCCCGAGGCGAGCGCGTGGTTGACCGGGGTGGGGATCTGGTGGCCGCCCGCGTTGCCGCGCACCTGCAGGGCCGCCTCGGCCACGCGTATCAGCGCGGTCGCGCCGATCGGGTTCGAGCCGATGACGCCGCCTGACGGGTTGATAGGCATCTTCCCGCCGATCATGATCTCCCTGTCCTCTATGAGCTTCAGGTGCTCGTCGCCTTTCAGGGCGAAGAAGTCCCTGATCCAGTCCATCGCCCACCAGGTCGCCGGGTCGTACATCTCGAACACGTCGAAATATTCCAGCGGGTTCTTGATTTCGTTCCGCCTGAAGAGCTCCGCCGCCGCGACCTTATGCGTCATCATCCAGGGGTATTTCTTGTCGTATCCGAAGATGGTGAAGGTCTCTTCCTTGTGCTTGGTGATATGGTCCCGTATCCAGACCGGGTTCTTTGAAAGCTGCTTCGCCTTTTTCTCGCAGGCGTAGATGACGCAGCAGGCGCCGTCCGACTGGGAGCACATCTCGATGAGCTTCAGGTCGCCGACGAGCTTCGGAGAGCTCTTGATGAGGTCGTCGATCTGGCTGAAGTCCAGGCCGAAGGAGCGGTGCGCGTTGGGATTGAGCCCGGCGTGCTTGTCCATGATGATGCGGTAGGTCAGCGACGCCTTGTTGGCCCGCTCGAGCCCGAATTCACGCTCGACGTCGTACGCCGCGGAGCCGGTGAGCGCCCCCGCCTGGATTTTCCGGAACCAGAGCGGGTCCGCCATGTTGGTGATGCCGCCGGTGGTGTGCCCCTCCTGCTGCTTCTCGAAGCCGATGGCCATGACGATATCGTACATGCCCGACGCCACCAGGTTGTCCGACGCGCAGGAGATGGTCGCCCCGACCGTGCCGCCGGTGGTGATCCGGATGCACTCCCTGCCGTACCCGCCGGTCCCCAGCACGTGCCACATGTCCGGCTGATGGATCATTTCAAACAGCTCCATGTTGCCATGGACGATGCAGTCGATGTCCTTCATGGTCAGGTTCGCGTCTTTCAACGCCAGGCTGACCGCCTCGTGTATCATTTCAGGCTGGTTCACGTCCTCGCGGTGGCTGGAGTGCTTCGTCTGCCCGATGCCTATTATGCCGACATTCCTGTTTTTCTTCCTGTGTGCCATTGTCAAACCTCCCTACGCTTCCATAACTATGACGGCCTGGTGCTGGCCTGCCCCGCCGGTTGCCGCCTGGGCGACAGCTTTCCTGACGCCCTTGACCTGGCGCTCGCCCGCCTGGCCGGAGAGCTGGTAGTAGCATTCAATGGCCCTGGCCGCGCCCCCGAGGAGGAGCGGGTTGCCATTGAGCTGGCCGCCCGACAGGTTCACGTTGAACGTGTCCATGCCGCCGTCATCGATCCATGTGCCGCCCCTGCCTTCCTCCGCTATGCCGACGCCTTCGGCCCACATCGGGAGCTGGTGCGCTGCGTGGTCGCTTAATTCAAACAGCTGCACCTCTTTTCTCGGGTCCTTGATCCCCGCCTTTGCATACGCGCGCTCGGCCGCGTTCCTGAGGGAGAAGTTCGACGAAAGGTCCCGGTCGCCGAGGAAATACCGGTCCATGCAGCTCCCGTACCCGGTGATCCAGACCGGGTTTTTCGTGAACTCCCTGGCGCGCTCCTCGCAGCAGAGCAGCATCCCGTACGCCCAGTCGGTGACCGGGTACACGTGGAGTTCCCGGAGCGGATCAAGGTACATCGGCGAATTCATGACTTCTTTTTCATCGACAAGCTTGTTTTCCCGCGCGTAGGGGTTCTTCTTCGCGTTTTTCCTTGAACGCGCCACTATCTTCGCAAGGTGACTGTCGGTGACGCCTGATTTTTCCATGTATGCCCTGGCCTGCAGCGCGTCCGCGTTCTGGAAATCCATGCCGAGGGGCCTGCAGTAGAACGGGTCGTACGCGAGGTTGGTGGCCATTCTCCTGCTCTCTCCCTGCGATTCCTTGCAGTGGCCCATGAACAGGATCACGTCGTCATGGCCGCTCAGGATGCAGGCCATGGCGTAGCCGAGGCCGTTGATGCTCTCCTGGGCCATCTTCTCTTCCCCGCGGAAGTGGGCGCCCACCACGTCGGTGATGCCGTTGTTGGATATGGTCCGCGCGTCAAACACGTCATCCGAGCAGGTGATGATGTTCCTGATCCCCTTCTCCATGTCAAAGGTGACCTTGGTCTCTTCCATGATCGGCTCGAAGCACTCGAGCAGCATGTTCTGGAAGCGCATATGGTTGTATGCCGGTTCGTTTTTGATCTGCGCGACGGCGCAGACCGCTATTCTCTTACCCATTGCCAATCCTCCTGTTGGTGCTGAAAAAATAAAGGATCACGCTGAACCTCCTTCATGATATCTTGTAGTATTGCGCTGCCGTGTATGATCAAACATAGCAGTTCCAGAATTTTCCCTTCTTTTATCGCCCTCAGTATTGAATCTTTCTCGCGCGCGGCGTCCAATTCCACCCATGCCCGCCCGACGCCCACCAGCGTATGCGAATCATCGGACGCGATTTTCGGGTACCGCAGGTCCAGCGACTCGAACGCGGCATCGCGGAATCCCTTTGTCGTTATCTCAACGGCATCGAGGGGATACATGGTTTCCAGCACCGCCAGCCGCTCAAGCACCTGCTCCGGCGACATGTTATATTCGCCTATATGGTTGAAGATGCGCAGCGTTTCGCCGTCGCCCTCGATTTGCCCCACGTGAAGGTAGCCCCTGACATACACCGTAATCTCCATGCCGTGAAAAATGATCATGCCGGTTTTAACCCGGTCGTACATCTCACGGTAGTTCGGCTTCAAAAGGTAGTCATGGTCCGTGAACGCCAGGAAATCATACCCCCGTGACTCGTACGCGTCAGCCATCTCCTGCGGCGACAGTTTCCCGTCGGAACAGGTGGTGTGGACATGAAGACAGCCTTTGAGAAGCATAGGTACCAGCCGGCCAGGGATTTAAAAGAACGCCGTCAATGCATAGCATGCCACAACGCCGGTCAGAGTGTTGATTGGACGGCCAACCAATATAATAGTTTGCAAAAACCGGCTCATGGGCAGTTCCCTCGATACTCCACACAAAAGGCGAATAAATTGATGATAATTATTATTTAATTTTGAGTCCAATATTTAAATTGGACGACCAACCAAATCTCAATTAAACCTACTCATTTCATTTGTTATTGTCAATAAAAAAAAGATTAATTTTATCCAAAAAAATACACTCTGGCGCGGAACGCCTTGCCCTGAATATTAGCATTGACAAATGATATTGTTACAATCACCCTGATGTTTAAAATTACAGAGGGGGCCACAGGATGATACCATTCAGAAAACCGCTTCTCAGGGCCCTGAAAACAACCCTGGCCTATTCGTATTATCTCATGCCCCCGCAGAAAAGCGTGCTCCTGGAGGGCCCGGGAAGCGTTAAAAAACTTCCCGCCCTGCTCCGGGCGAAGGGGATCAAAAAGCCGCTCGTTGTAACCGATTCCGTGCTGATCAGGTTAAACCTGCTTCAAGGTCTCTTTGCCGGGTTTGATGCCATCACAATGCCATACGCGATATACAGCGGCGTGCAGCCGAACCCCACCGTGGAAAACATTGAGGACGCGTATGCGCAGTATTTGAAAAACGGCTGCGACGCCGTTGTCGGGTTCGGTGGCGGCTCCTCCATGGACTGCGCCAAGGTCGTCGCGGGAAGGGTCGCGAGGCCAGGACTGACGGCGGACAGGATGGGCGGCTACTTCAAGATCATGCTGCCCGTCCCAAAGAGACTGCCGCGCATAGCCGCCGTGCCGACGACCGCCGGCACGGGCGCAGAGACCACCAGCGCTGCCGTTGTCACCGATCCAGCAACCCATGTAAAATACACAGTCAACGATTTTCTCATCCACCCGCACTATATCGTGCTTGATCCCGAGCTCACGCTCGGCCTGCCGCCCTTCATCACGGCAGTCACGGCAATGGACGCCCTCTCCCATGCCACCGAGGGCTATATCGGCGGCGCCCACTGTGCGTATACCGATTCCTACACGGAAAAAGCGGTCAGGATGATATTCGGGAATATTGACCGGGCCTGCAAAAACGGCAAGGACATCGAGGCACGGAACCGGATGCTTCTCGCCTCCTATTATGCCGGCATCGTCCTTAACCGCGCGCTGACCGGCTATGTCCATCCGTTTGCCCATAAGATCGGCGGCATGTATGACCTCCCGCACGGCAGGGTGATCGGCGCCGTCCTGCCGCTCGTCTTCGAGTACTACGGCGCAAAGGTCCACCGACGCCTCGCCAGGCTTGCCGATGTCATCAACGCGTCACAGCCGGGCATGAGCGACCCCCAGAAGGCGGCGGCCTTCATCGAAGCTATACGGGGCCTCAATCGCGCCTACGGCATCGGCGAGACCATCCCGGAGCTCCAGGAGCAGGACTTCGCTGAAATTGCGCGGTCCATACACCGCGAGTGCATCCCCTATCCCGTACCAACGATTATGGATGACAACGACGTCTTCATGCTGCTGAGACGCCTGAAAGGCTGAACCGCTGCATACCACTTCATAACTCGTCATGTATCTCCGCTTCCTCAGGCGCCCCACCTGCCCCCCATGGTGAAGTAGAGTATTGAATATGTAACAATATCAGGCTTTTGAATCTGAGTACAAATATTGTAAATGGCCAGTTTCAGATGTTTCTGAAAGTGGCCAGACATTATCAGACGAATTAGTGTATTAATATAACAAACCGGCCGGCTGGTCGGTAAAAGACATACCGCCATCCCATATAAAAAATAAAATATAAAAATATTTAATTTATTATAATTACTTGTATGGGAAAATTTAAAGTATTCAGTCGTAACTTACATGATCGACGTTACCAGGCTGTCGCTATTCTCGCGCTGTGTATCTTCTTTCACTTCGCGTCGAATCCTGCGTATCCTCTTTCAGAATCCCGGGACCAGGTACAGGTAACATCCGTAGCAACACGAGTCAGCCTGGCAGGCCCATGGAAGATGCGCAATAAAGATGTGCAGGCATATGCCGCTCCTGATTATGACGATTCAACATGGACAGCGGTGGATCTTCCCGGCAACCTGATGCCGACAATAGACAGGAGCGGCGGCGGAAATGCCGGCATTCTGTGGCTGAGAAAAACCGTTTTTATCGACAGCGCCGTTCCCCGGGAAGACATCGGCCTGATCCTCGGGCGGATAGCCCACGCGGATGAAGTCTTCTTTAACGGCGAAAAGATCGGCGGGCTGGGAGACTTCCCGCCGGCGGAACACTCCATGTGGAACCATCCCCGCCATTACCAGGTGCCCAGGTCCGTCATTCGCTTCGGAGGCGCCAATGTCATTGCGGTGCGGCTGTCATATAATCTGAGCGGGGAGGTCCAGGGCACGCTGGGCCTCACGAACATGACCGAGTGGGAGCAGAGCAGGGTCCTGAGTAATTTTTTCTTGATCATACTTCCCTATTTGTTCATCGCGGCCGGGATCCCCTGTTTCCTGGCATTCCTCTATTTCATGGTAAAAGGCCACAACTCCCGGGATTCCCTCTTCTACTGTCTCCAGCTCTGCTGTATGTTTTTGATTATCCTGGACGGGTGTAATTATTGGGACATGTACGGCAGCCTGCTCACCAGATATCTGGTGCTGGGACTGGCGTGGGGGGGCATTACCGTCCTGCACCAGAAGTTTCTGCACCGGCTCTACCATCTCAAGCGTGAGAAAGTCGAGAGGTATTTCGGTTTCTACTTTTTTATGGCATCGGCAGCGCTTGCCCTGTTTTTTATTAACGAAAACAATCTCAGGACAATCGGCATCCTCTTCATCGCCGCCACTCTGAGCCTCGGGCTGTACAATCTTACCATCAATCTCGTCATGCTGGTAAAAAAACGAAGGTGCCCGCTTTATTTCACGCTATTCGATATCATATTCCTTATAGGATGTATCCACGACGGGCTGCTCAGCTTCATGCGCTTCGCCCGGATTGACTATGGATGGATAATCCCCGGTTACATGATTGCCCACTTCGGTTCGCTGCCGCTGCTGTTCGCCATAACCATGAGCCTGGTCTCCAGTTATTACCGCGTCATGGGAGAGATGAGGATCCTTGCTTCCAGCGTCGAGAGCTTTGTCGCGCAAAATACCATGCTGAAAGAGCGTCTGGAACAGTCATGCGACGCGAGGCGCAGCACCGCTCCCGCCGCGATCATCGATCGCGCGGACGAGAGGATTGAGCAGGTGCTCAGGTACATCAGGGAAAATTTCACCGAGGACATCTCCCGCGAGGGACTTGCCGCCATGGTTGACATACATCCCGACACCCTTGGCCGCTTTTTTAAAATATACGCGAACATGCGCATCGGCGATTACATCAACGAACTCAGGATCAATGCCGCCACCAGGAAGCTTCTTGAATCAGATGCGACCATTATCACCATAGCCTTTGAAGCGGGTTTTGACAGCCTGAGGACATTCAACCGGGTGTTCAGAAAAATAATGAAGATGACCCCGGAAGAATACAGAAAAAACAGCACGCCGCGGGACCAGGCGCCCGTCACCTTTTCAACGAAAACCGCAATTGAAGAAAGCTGAAAATCCCCCGGCCGCTGCCGGTCTCCCTCCCCGCATGGAGGCACCTGTCTCCAAAAATGTTGCAGCGCTGCTGAACCCCGCACTCGCTGCAGGCCATCCGCTGATCCATCGTTGTTCGGAACCGGTCATTCGCTGATTAATCGTTATATGGTATCGGTCATTATCAGATTAATCAGTAACTGGCCACGGACACAATCCAATTAATCATTATTTGGCCGGACAATCCCTGCGCGGTAGTGTACATTCAGGCTTAATAAACTGACGGGTCGGTTTTTTAAGACGTGCCGGATCCGGCAGTGCCGCCATACACCAGTGCAGGAGAAGCGGCAAAGAGGCAGCGGGGGTACAGTATGATGCAGACAAGATTTGAAAGCCTGGGCGTGTATCTTCCCAGCCAGACGGTCTCAACCCAGGAATTGGTGGCGAGGATGAAGAACAGGCCGGTATTCGACCTGGAAAAGCTGACCGGCATCCAGTACCGGCGGTGGAGGGACGAAAACGAGGACTCGTATTCGATCGCCCTTGCCGCAGCGCGCAAATGCCTGGACTCATCCCGGTATAGCGCCGGGGACCTTGACGTTATCATCTGTTCATCGATTACGCGGTTTAAAAACGGCCTCTCCTTCTACATGGAGCCTGCCCTGAGCAAAGGCCTCAAGAGCGACCTGGGACTCAGGCCCGGGGCCCTTAACTTTGACATAACCAATGCCTGCGCCGGCATGCTCACGGGGCTTTTTATTCTGGACAACATGATCCGGTCCGGGCAGGTCCGGACCGGGATGGTGGTAAGCGGGGAATGTATTACACCCATTACGGAGACGGCCGTCAAGGAGATACGGGAGCCCGTCGACCGCCAGTTTGCCTCCCTCACCGTGGGGGATTCAGGCGCCGCGTATATACTTGACCGGGCGACGGAGGATACGGAAGGAATCGAGATGGTAGAGTTCATGACCATGTCGGAATTTGCCGAGCTCTGCTTCGGTATGCCAAGCAGCGAAAATTCCGGGGTGGCCATGTATACCGACGCCATGGCAATCCACAAGGAGGTGATCCAGCGGCTGCCATACCTCATGGGATACATCATGAAAAAACACGGCATTTCGCCCCGGGATATCGATTTCATAATTCCGCACCAGACTTCCAGCAGGGCCATCCATTCGGCCCTGGACCTGTGCCAACAGCACTTTGAGGTTTCACCGGAAATCTGCATAAGCCTGGATAAATTCGGCAATACGTCCACCACGTCGCATTTCGTCGTGCTCAATGATTATATCAAACAGGGAAAAATAAAAAAAGGATCGAGGGTGCTCTTCATCGCCCTTGCGTCGGGCATCGTGGTCGGGTTTGTGCTCGCGCGCATCGGCGGTATACAGATCCAGGAAATACAAATACAATAAGGAGAAAAAGGTATGGGAACAATCATAACAGGCTCAGCGGTATGCATGGATTCAGTCGACAGCTCAATAGAGCTGTCAGTCACGGCAGGAGAGCGCTGCATCGAAATGGCGGGCGTGGAGCCGGGAAAGGTGGACCTGCTGATCAATATCGGCGTGTATCGGGACGACAACATCATGGAGCCGGCCATCGCCCCTCTCGTGCAGAAACGGCTGGGCCTCAACAATGACCCGTGCAGCGGCAGCATAGGGACGCACACCTTCTCCTTTGACCTGCTCAACGGCGCATGCGGATTCCTCAACGCGGTGCAGGTTGCCGACGCCTCTCTGCGCTGCGGGACGGCAAAGAACGTCCTGATACTTTCCAGCGATGTTCACCCGTCAAAGCATTCTGACGGATCGTTTCCGTTCCGGCACATGGGGGCGGCGGTCCTCCTCTCCTATGACCCGGACGGCAGCAGGGGGTTTCGCGACGTCATCTACCGGACGGCAGGCAACGGGTCAGGCGGTTTCTCCGCCTATGCCGACACCGATCACTACGGGACGAGCGGCAGGTCGTCCATGATTTTTATTACGGAGGACGATTACCTTGAGCAGCTCGGCGATATGGCGGCGGAGACCGCCAGGGAATACATACGGTCCGCCAACATCGATCCCTCGGGAGTGAAATTCCTGGTGACGACCCAGCAGGGGAAAGGGATGGCCGGCAAAATATACAAGGCCTCGGGCCTGAACGGGAAGTCCCGGCCCGTAGAAATCCACGAGCAATTCGGCGATACCCATACATCGTGCCTCAGCCTGGGATTCCATACCATTGCGGCCGAAGGGCTTGTCAAGAAGTATGACCAGGTCCTGTTCGTGGCGGCGGGGTCCGGGCTTTCATCCGCGTGCGCCGCCTATGTGGCGTAATATGCCGCACTCCATCAACATTAATTAACGGGAGGATGACATGAACAGATCAGCAGTATCGCAGCACGAGCAGACATACACCGAGGGCTTCCCATCGGGCCTCTATCCATTCAGGAGCAATTTCTTCAATTGCGGCGGCTTAATGTATCACTATCTCGATGAAGGCGAAGGCTTTCCGGTCGTGATGGTGCACGGCAATCCGACCTGGTCATTTTATTATCGAGACCTGGTCCTGGCCCTGAGGAAAAAATACCGGGTGATCGTCCCTGACCATATCGGGATGGGGCTGAGCGAAAAACCGGGTGACGACCGGTACCCCTACACCGCCACCAGGCGGATGGAGGACCTGGGGGCCCTCGTCGACCACCTCGGGCTGAAGCGCTTCGTCCTGGTGGGGCATGACTGGGGGGGCATCATCGGCACCGCCTATGCGTCGCTCAATCCGGACCGGATCGCCGGGATGGTGATGATGAACACGGCGGGATTCATCTGGCCGGTGACAAAACGGCTCCCCTTTGCCCTGTTTTCTGCGCGCATCCCCCTGGGAAGCGACTTGTTTATCAGGGGACTCAACGTGTTCGCGCGCGGGGCCATTGTCATCGGCATGAAGCGGAACCGCATGCCGAAGGACGTGGCGCGCGGGCTGCTCTTTCCCTACGGCTCCTGGAAAGACCGGATCGCCGTGCACCGCTTCATCCAGGACATCCCCGTGAAACCGGGGGACCCGGGGTACGACATGGGCCTGCTCATGGAATCGAAGCTGAAGCTGCTCCGCGACAAGCCGCTGCTCCTCTGCTGGGGGATGAAGGATTTCATCTTCTGCAAAAAGATGCTGGGCGAATGGGTGCGGCATTTCCCCGGCGCCAGCGTGCACCGCTTCGAGGACGCCGGCCACTACGTCCTTGAAGACGCGAGGGAGGAGATCATCCCCATCATCGAGAACTTCATTGATACCAGGATACCCTTTTGCGAACCTCCCGCCATGCACGCGGCGGAACGGAAAAACGAGACGGCGGGATATATGGACCTTGCGGAGCGCCTGATGCAGATCGTGGCCCGCAAGCCTGACAGCCTGGTGGTGGCGCACATGCGCGGCATCGGATCCGACGGAAAAGGCAGGTATGAAACCATGACCTACGCGGGAATCGACCGGGAGAGCAACCGCATCGCGCACGGCCTTGAAAAGGCGGGAATTACCAGGGGCATGCTCACGGTGCTGATGGTTACGCCCGGCCTTGACTTCTTCGCCATCCTGTCAGCGATACTCAAGATCGGTGCGATCCCGGTCCTGGTCGATCCGGGCATGGGGGTCCGCAACCTGAAGAAATGCATTGAAGAGGCCGAACCGGAGGCGTTCATCGGCATACCGAAGGCCCATTTCGCACGCGTGCTCCTGGGCTGGGCGCGGCGCACCGTCAGGATCAAGGTCACCGCGGGGAGACGATTCCTGTGGGGTGGGTTCACCCTCAGGCGCATCAGGGAGCTGGGATCGCCGGAGAACTATATCATGACCGAGAAGCCGCGCCCCGGCGACATGGTCATGCTCGCTTTTACCAGCGGCAACACGGGCATCCCCAAGGGCGTCGTCTATACCAGCGGAATATTCTCTTCCCAGCTGGACATCCTGAAAGAGATACTCGACCTGAAGGACGATGACATCGATCTTTCCACCTTCCCGCCCTTTGCCCTTTTCGGCCCGGCGTGCGGCGTGCCGGCGATACTGCCCGACATGGATGCCACCAGGCCCGCCGATGCCGATCCGAAAAAATTAATTACGGCCATCAACGACTTCCAGTGCACCAACATGTTCTGCTCGCCGGCGCTGGTGGAAAAAATCGGACGCTATTGCGAGGAGAAGCGTATCAAGCTGCCCACCCTGCGGCGGGTCTTTTCCGCGGGCGCGCCGGCGCGGATGTCGTCGATCAGCCGGTTATCAAAAGTGCTCGCGCCCGGCGTGCAGATATTCACCCCGTACGGGGCCACCGAGGCCCTGCCGGTAACGGTGATAGGAAGCAGCGTCCTGCTCGGCGAGACAAAGAGCCGCACTGAACGCGGAGGTGGGGTGTGCGTCGGCCATCCCGTCAGGGACATGTCGGTCGCCATCATTCCCATCTCCGAGGAACCGGTCACCACATGGTCGGATTCACTCAGGCAGCCGGTCGGCACGATTGGCGAAATCGCCGTCAAGGGGCCCGTGGTGACCAGGGAATACTACCGCCGCCCTGTGCAGACCGCCCTTGCGAAGATCAGGGATCCGGAAGACGGCGGCATATGGCACCGCATGGGCGATGTGGGATATCTGGACGAACAGGGCAGGCTCTGGATGTGCGGGCGCAAGAGCCATCGGGTTGAAACCACCGGGAGGACGTTCTTTACGCTCCCCTGCGAGGCGATCTTCAACAACCATCCGGCCGTGAACCGCAGCGCGCTTGTGGGGGTCAGGATCAAAGGCGCCACGGTCCCGGTCATCTGCATCGAGCTGGAAAAAAACGCGCCGGGCGGACGGCACCAGAGAAAGCTGATCACGGCCGAGCTCCTGGAAATGGCGCGCCAGTTTGATCATACGAAACCTATCGCGCACGTGCTCTACCATCACCGATTCCCGGTCGATATCAGGCACAACGCGAAAATCCTGCGGGAAAAACTGGCCGTCTGGGCCGCGCGGAGGCTGTCATGAGGGCCCTTGTCACCGGAGGCGGAGGGTTCCTGGGCGGCGCCATCGTGCGCCACCTTGTCGGGCGCGGGGACGGCGTGACGAGTTTTTCGCGCGGCCGGTACCCCGCGCTGGAGGAGATGGGGGTGCGCCACGTCCAGGGCGACCTGTGCAATGACCATGACGTGATCCGGGCGGTCGAGGGATGCGACACCGTGTTCCATGTCGGCGCCAAGGCCGGACCCTGGGGGTCCTATGACGACTATTACCGCGCCAACGTTGAGGGCACCAGGAACGTCATTAACGCCTGCCTGCTGGAGGGCGTCCGGCGTCTCGTGTATACCTCGTCTCCCAGCGTCGTTTTTAACGGCGGGGACATGGAGGGCGTCGATGAAAGCGTCCCCTACGCCAGCCGCTTCGAGGCCAGCTACCCGCGGACAAAGGCCATAGCCGAGCGCATGGTCCTCTCCGCCAATGACGGCGTCCTGTCCACCGTTGCGCTCCGGCCGCACCTGATATGGGGGCCCGGGGACAACAACCTTGTCCCGCGCATCGTGGAAAAGGCGCGTGCGGGCAGGTTGCGGATCGTCGGGACCGGCGACAACAGGATCGATATCGTGTATATCGACAATGCGGCGCAGGCCCACCTGAAGGCCGCCGACCGGCTCTCCCCCGGTTCGCCCCTCGCGGGAAAGGCCTATTTCATATCTAATGGCGACCCGCGGCCCATCGGGGAGGTGCTGGACCGCGTGCTGTGCGCGTACGGCCTCCCGCCGGTCAGGCGTCGCATCCCGGCCGGCATCGCCTATGCCGGGGGCTGGGTGCTGGAATCGCTGTACCGGTTGTTCCGCATCGACGGGGAGCCGCTGGTGACGCGGTTCCTCGCGCGCGAGCTGTCGACATCCCACTGGTTCGATATAAGCGCCGCCCGCAACGATTTTGACTACGTGCCTGAAATAACATTCGACGAAGGGATGCGGCTGCTCGGCGAATATACGGGCCAGGCATAAAGCCGGTGAGCGGCCCTTTCAATGGCGGAGGAACTATGATACTCAGGACCCTATTGTATCTGGTCATCGGCTGCTGCATTTTCGTCATTTCCATGGCCTTCCGCGGCATGCCCGGCCGGGAGGACGGGGGCGGCACGCGCGTGTCCCTGGAAGGCGTCTGGAAAATATCACCGGACGACGACCCGCGGTATGCCGCCGCCGGTTTCAATGATTCCGGGTGGGACGCCATCACCCTTCCGTCGAACCTCATGTCCTACGTGTACGGCAGGTCGGAAAAAATCGGCGGCGTTCTCTGGCTCAGAAAAAAAGTCCGCCTGAACGGCGTCCGGCCCGGTGAAGACCTGGGGCTGGTACTGGGAAGGATCGCCAACGCCGACGAGACCTACTTTAACGGCGTCAGGATCGGGGGCATGGGGGGGTTCCTGCCCCATGCCCATTCCATGTGGAACCATCCGCGCTATTACCGGATAAGCGGAAGATTCATCCGGCCCGGAGAAGAGAATGTCGTCGCAGTGCGGGTCTCCTATTTCCTGTTCGGGGACGTCATGGGGACACTTGCGGTGACCGGCATCAACGACTGGAGCGGGAGCGGAATGGCAGCGCGGTTTCTCGTGGTGGAGCTGGTCTTCATGATCATGGCGCTGGGGGTGATCCTTTTCATCATGTACCTGTTTTTTTCGATCAAAAGGCCCGCAGAGCAGGAATATCTTTATTATTGTCTCCAGGTCCTGTGCGGGTTTTTCATAGTGCTCGAACTCTGCTCCTACTGGGACCTCTACGGTTCCCAGCTCAGGCGGCAGCAGGTCCTGATCACCGCCTGGGTCGCGATCACGGCCGTGCACCCCATTTTCCTGCACCGCGTTTACGGGCTGGCCAGAAAAAAAATCGAGGTGGCGCTCTGGACCTATCTCGCAGTGGTGGCCCTGTTCATCTTTTTTTTCATCACCGAAGAGACACGGGGCGGAATCGTACGGAACTCCGGTTCCGTGCTGACCGCCCTTGCCTGTCTCGTGGGCATGTACAACATCTCCTGCCACGTATCCGCCCTGATAAAAAAACACCCCTACGCGAAAATCTTCAGCTTTTTCGGCATCATCGCCATCATGGGGGCCCTCCATGACGGGGGCATATTCTTCCTCAAGCTGACCGGCAATGACATGGCCCGCTGGGGTATCGCTTTCCAGTACATGATATTCCCCTACGCGGCCGCCGTGTTTTTCATCGGCAGCGCGCTGGTGCTTACCATCCGGTTCATACGGATGATGGACGAGGTGGAAGACCTCAACAACAGCCTTGAGAGCTTCGTCATAGAGAACGCCCTGCTCGGTGAAAAACTGAAGATGGTCGCGGCCGCGCGGAAGAGACGGGGCGGCGCCGACCAGGGAGCGGCCAATCCGCGCACGAGAATTTTACAGGTGGCTGACTACATCAACGACAACTATACGGCTCATCTCTCCCGTTCATTTCTTGCCGGCCAGGCTGAGGTGCATCCCGACAGCCTGAGCCGTCTTTTTAAAAAATACACCGGCAAAAAACTGGGTGATTACATAAACGAGCTCCGCATGCGTGAAGCCGCGGACAAACTGGTGCGCGATGAAGAGAGCGTCATGACCATCGCGTCATCGGTCGGGTTCGACAGCATCCGGACCTTCAACCGCCTGTTTCCCCGCTACATGGGGACCACGCCCGAGCGGTACCGGCGGGACAACAGGGGCGGACAGGAAGCAGACCGGTATCAGAAATCTGAAGGAGAGTCCCCCGCATGACAGGCCGGATGCCGGGATGATGCGCCGTGCCGGCATAGTGCGCACGCCATGCGGCATACCCTCTTCAGCGCAGGCGTATTCCATGTCCATCAATCCGCACCTGACGATGTTACAATAACCGGTAATCCTTGCTTTAAAATTTTCTTGCTGGGAAAAATGATTCTTGACATTCATTGGTTAATTGGCTATATTGCCAAATATACAATGATTAAAGTGTAGTAGTATGAAACCTCTAGAAATGTATGCAAAACCGGCAGAGAATACGCCGCAACAGTCCTGCTGCGGCGGGCAAAAAAATCAGGGCGTACTGGCACGCGGGCCCCGGGTGAACCTCCGGGCGCTCCAGTCATTATCGGATATTACCCAGGGCAAGGAGCCCTGGGTTACCGGTGTCCTGAACACATCTTCCGGGCTGGTGCCGGTCGTCGCAGCAGGGTGGACCAGATCCGACCGATGGGGCCGGTTCCGCTCCCGCATCAGCGCATTCAGGGAGCACTATGCGGTACGGCCCGGGCTGTACGCGGTGGGCGCACCGGACGCGGGGTCCGATATTTTCGTGTCGGCAAACTACAAGCTTTCATTTGATATGCTCCGCCGCTCGCTCGCGGGCATGAACGGCTGGATACTGGTCCTCGATACGAAGGGGATCAACGTCTGGTGCGCTGCCGGCAAAGGCACCTTCGGCACCGGGGAGCTCGTGAAGCGCGTTCTCGGGCTGAACCTGGCACAGCTGGTCGGGCACCGGCGCCTCATCGTGCCCCAGCTCGGCGCCACCGGGGTCAATGCCGCGGAGGTTAAAAAGAAGACCGGTTTCAGCGTGCGCTTCGGGCCCGTGGACGCGAACGACATCCCGGAATATATCAGGGCGGGATGCAGCGCCACTCCTGCGATGAGGACGATCCGGTTCACCCTGGGTGACCGCCTGGTCCTTGTCCCGATCGAGCTGAACCAGGCCTTCAGGAAATTTCCCCTCGCGGCGCTGATCATCCTCGTGATATTCGGGATACAGCCTGAAGGCATTTTATGGAACAGCGCCTGGTCAGAGGGCTGGCCCGTTATTCTCCTCTGCATGACAGGCGTCCTGGCGGGTGCCTTTGTCACGCCGGCGCTCCTCCCCTTCATCCCGTTCCGTTCATTTGCGGTGAAGGGGCTCGTTGCCGGGGCCGCCGCAGTCGCACCCCTGGTGCTCGCGACACCGCTCGGCGGGAACTCCCTGTTGTTAAAAACGGCAGCGCTGGTTCTCTTCCCGCTCCTCTCCTCGTACCTGGCGCTCCAGTTCACCGGCGCGACCACCTTCACCACCATAAGCGGGGTCAAAAAAGAGCTGAAGCTCTGGCTGCCGATATACATCGCCGGGCTGGCGACAACGATAGTCCTCGTCATACTCTATAAACTGGAATCATGGGGGCTCATATGAAATATCTGAAAAACGTGGCCACGCTCGCGTACGACCGGGAAAAATGCACCGGGTGCCGCCGCTGCACCGAGGTGTGCCCGCACGCGGTATTCGAGATGCGGGAGGGGAAAGCGCATATCACCGACAAAGACCTCTGCATGGAATGCGGCGCCTGCGCCCTGAACTGCGAGTTCGGCGCGCTCACGGTCGGCTCGGGCGTGGGCTGCGCCGCGGCGATCATCAAGGGCATGCTGACCGGTAGCGAGCCGTCCTGCGACTGCGGCGGCCCGGCCGGCGGGCAATCAACCAGTTGCTGCTGAAGGAGCGCGAACAATGGAACAGAAACTGCACCCGCAATACGAGGCCAGGGCGAACATACTCAAGGCAATGGGACACCCCACGCGTCTCTTCATCATCGAGGAGCTGCACAAGGCGGAACGGTGCGTGAACGAGCTCACCGACATGATCGGCTCGGACGTCTCCACCGTGTCCAAGCACCTGAGCGTGCTGAAAAACGTCGGCCTGGTCCTCGACGAAAAGCGCGGCACCAGCATCTACTATACGCTCTGCTGTCCCTGCGTGCTCGACTTCATCGGCTGCATCGAGACAGTCCTGAAAACGAACGTGGAAAAGCAGATGAACATAGCGCAGTGCTGCGGGATAAAAATATCGACAGCCGGCCGTTAGCACTTCATCAATAATGACACAGTGGAGACAGTGACAATGATCTGGAAGACTGAATGGAAACCATTGCTGTGGATAGCGGGAACATTTTTGCTTCTGTTTTACCTGCCGGTGGGGGTCCCCCGCTTCGATAACGCCGTATTCGAGGCGCTCTACCTTGTCAAGTGGTACGCGCAGGAGCACGTCCTCCTCTGCCTGGTGCCGGCCTTTTTCATCGCCGGAGCTATTGCCGTCTTTGTAAGCCAGGAGTCGGTCATGAAATACCTTGGCCCAACGGCGAACAAAGCCATTGCGTACGGCGTGTCGTCCGTTTCCGGAACTATTCTCGCGGTCTGTTCCTGTACGGTCCTCCCCCTCTTCTCCGGTATCTACCGGATGGGAGCGGGACTCGGGCCGGCCACGGCCTTTCTCTATTCAGGTCCAGCCATTAACGTTTTAGCCATAGTACTTACGGCAAGGATCCTGGGAATTGAAATAGGAATCGCGCGTGCTGTCGGGGCGGTAGTTTTCAGCGTTGTTATCGGCCTTGCCATGCACTTTATTTATCGAAAGGAAGAAGTTGAAAAAGCCAGGGCCGCCATGAACATGCCGGAGCCGGAGGTGAAGCGGGCGCTCTGGAAAAATATCATCTACTTCGCTTCAATGATCGCAATCCTGGTATTCGCCAACTGGGGAAAGCCGGTTGAAACCAGCGGATTCTGGTATGAAATATATAATCTCAAATGGATCATCACCGGCGCATCAGCGGCACTCTTCGCCGTCGTGCTGGTCGTGTGGTTCGAGTTGAAGTGGTGGAAGGTGCTTCTGGCCGCCGTGCCGGTTGTCGCTCTTTCGATCGCGATCCCGTCACAACCCATCCTCGCTTTCTCCGCTGGCGCTATCGGCCTTTCGGTCATCACCAGCACCGATAAAGGAGAAACCGGAGGATGGTTCGTCTCGACGTGGGATTTCGCCAAGCAGATATTGCCCCTCCTTCTCTTCGGTGTGCTTATCGCGGGCTTTCTGCTTGGACGCGTTGGCAAAGAGGGTGTAATTCCAAACGAATGGGTCGCCTGGGCTGTGGGTGGCAACTCCCTGTGGGCTAATTTTTTCGCGGCAATATCCGGCGCATTCATGTACTTCGCCACTCTCACCGAGGTGCCCATCGTGCAGGGCCTTATCGGGAGCGGCATGGGCAAGGGCCCTGCGCTTGCGCTTTTGCTGGCCGGTCCAGCACTTTCGCTCCCGAGCATGCTGGTCATTAAAAGCGTTATCGGGTGGCAAAAGACCGCTGTATACGTGGTACTGGTTGTTATCATGGCGACACTGTCAGGGATGATTTTCGGCTCTTTATTTTAAATATACACAAAGGAGATACCCCATGTTACTTGAGATACTGGGCAGCGGCTGCGCCAAATGCCAGAAGCTTGAAGAGCTGACGCGCCAGGCCGTGGATGAGATGGGCGTGGACGCACAGATCAATCATGTCAAAGACATTACCGCTATTACCAACTATGGCGTCATGATCACACCGGCGCTGGTCAAGGATGGCGTGGTCAAGGTGGCGGGAAAGATACCCTCCCTTGAAGAGATAAAAAAACTTATATCATAGGAGGTCGCAGCATGGCTGATTGTTGCTCCGGCGGCGTAAAACTGCTATACTCATGCTCGGGCTCTGCCGACGTGGGCCAGATCGCGGACCGGGTGTCGCGCAAGCTCCGCGACGCGGGCTTCGCGCGCATGACCTGCCTCGCGGGTATCGGTGCTGACCTGTCAGGATTCGTTGAATCCGCGCGCGGGGCGGAACTCAACATCACTATAGACGGGTGCGGGACCATGTGCGCGAAAAAGACACTGGAGCGCATAGGGGTATCGCCGGCATCGTATGTCCTGACCGATTTCGGCATTGAAAAGGGAAAGACGACGCCGACAGATGAGATCGTCAATTCACTATGTGACCGTATCGTGCATATGGAAGAGCCGTCTCCCGGCGCGGGGCAGGCGGGCGGTCCGTGCGCCGGGACCTGTTGATGCGCAGAACATATTAATAAGGATATTCTGATGAAAGCAAGAAGAATCACCACCATAGTATTATCGATTTTCGTTGCGGCAAGCGCCATCTACCTGGTCGCAACCGAGGTGCGGAATTCCGCAAAGAACGAAACGGCCGCAGCGGGCGTGTCGCCGGCATCGGGCCAATCCACGCCGGACACCGGCGTCCCGGCACAGGAGCGCGCCCTGACGGTCTATTATTTTCACACGACCGCACGGTGCCCGACCTGCCGTAAAATAGAGGCCCTGACCGCATCAGCAGTTCGGGATAATTTTTCCGCGGAACTTGCCTCAAAAAGGATAACATGGAGCCCCGTCAATATTGAGCTTCTCGAAAACAGGCATTTCGTGGATGACTTCAGGCTTTTTACCAAGTCGGTTGTTATCGTCGATACGGAAAAAGGCACGCGGGTCCGGTGGAAAAACCTGGACAGGATATGGGAGCTGGTCCGGGACGAACCGTCTTTCACCGCTTATATAAAAAATGAAATTGCCGGATTTTTAAAACAGATATGAGCGGAGAATTGACCACCGGAATTATCGCCGCCCTGTGGCTCGGCGTTCTGACGTCCGTCAGCCCCTGCCCGCTGGCGACGAACATCGCGGCGGTGTCGTACATCGGCAAAAACGCCGCAAAAAAACGGACCGCCGTCATCAGCTCGCTGCTCTATCTCCTGGGAAGGATGGCGGCCTATGCGGCCCTTGCCGCCCTTCTTGTAACAAGCCTGCTCTCTATCCCCTCCGTGTCAAATTTTTTACAGCGCTACATGAACAGGATCCTCGGTCCGGTCCTCATCATTGCCGGGATGTTCCTCCTCGGCCTGCTGCGGCTCCCTGCCGGCAGGGGGACCGACTCATCAAGACTCGGACGGCTGGCTGAAAAAAATATTTTTGCCGCTTCCTTTATCATGGGGGTCGTCTTTGCCCTGGCGTTCTGCCCGGTGTCGGCCGCGCTCTTTTTCGGCAGCCTCCTCCCGCTCGCGGTGCGCAACGCCTCCCCTCTCCTCCTTCCCCTGCTCTACGGCGCGGGCACCGCGCTTCCGATACTGGTCTTCGGGCTCATCCTGGCCTTCGGGGCCAACTACCTGTCGAATGCTTTCAACATGGTGTCGCGAATGGAATTGTGGGCGCGCCGCGGCACCGGCGCTCTCTTTATACTCGTGGGAATATATTTTTGCATGGTCTATATTTTCGGGATACAACTTACATAGCATGGAGAAAAGCAATGAGCGAAGGAATAACAAGTAAATTATCATTCATCGACCGCTTTCTCACTATCTGGATCTTCGCCGCCATGGCAATCGGCGTGGCCCTGGGATACTTCATTCCGGAAACAGCCGCCTTCTGGAACCAGTTCCAGTCCGGAACCACGAACATACCGATCGCGATCGGCCTTATCCTCATGATGTACCCGCCGCTGGCGAAAGTTAAATATGAAGAACTCGGCGACGTGTTTAAAAACTGGAAGGTGCTCGGGCTTTCCCTTATTCAGAACTGGCTTGTCGGGCCGGTGCTCATGTTTTTTCTCGCCATCACCTTCCTGAGCGGTTATCCCGAATACATGGTGGGCCTCATCATGATAGGTCTGGCGCGCTGCATCGCCATGGTGATCGTGTGGAATGACCTTGCCAAGGGCGACACTGAATACGCGGCCGGTCTCGTAGCCTTCAACAGCATCTTCCAGGTGCTGTTCTTCAGCGTGTATGCGTGGTTTTTCATCACCGTGCTGCCGCCGCTCTTCGGGCTCACGGGCAGCGTTGTGGACATCACCATAGGGCAGATCGCAAAGAGCGTTTTTATCTACCTGGGCATACCCTTCATTGCCGGCATCATAACCCGGTTCGCGCTCATCAAGCTGAAAAACAAGGAATGGTACCAGACAAAATTCATCCCGAAAATCAGTCCCATCACGCTCATCGCGCTTTTATTTACAATCCTGGTCATGTTCAGCCTGAAGGGCGAGTACATCGTAAAGATCCCGCTCGATGTCGTGCGGATCGCCATTCCGCTGCTCATCTATTTTGTCGTGATGTTCCTGGTAAGCTTCTACATGAGTAAAAAGATAGGCGCCGGGTACCCGGTTGCGACGACCCTTTCATTCACCGCCGCGAGCAACAACTTTGAGCTTGCCATCGCCGTGGCAGTGGCGGTCTTCGGCATCAATTCCGGCGCCGCCTTCGCCGCGGTCATCGGCCCGCTGGTCGAGGTGCCCGTCATGATCGGCCTGGTGAACGTGGCGCTGTATTTTAAAAAGAACTATTTCGGTGGATGATTCTTCACATGACTGATAAAAAGCTGAAAATACTCTTCCTCTGCACCGGGAATTCCTGCCGCAGCCAGATGGCCGAAGGGCTGGCCCGGTCCCTGAAGGGCGATATCATCGAGGCGTATTCTGCCGGCAGCAGGCCGGCGGGCCTCGACCCGCTGGCCGTCAGGGCCATGGCCGAAATCGGGATCGATATATCGGGACAGCGATCGAAGCATGATGATGAATTCGGCGGTATGAGACTGGATTACGTCGTCACGCTGTGCGGCGGCGAGTCGGAAACCTGCCCCTTTTTCCGCGGCAACGCAAAATTCATTCACCGCGGGTTCGACGATCCGCCGGAGCTGGCGAAACACGCGGCATCGGAGGAGGAGGCAATGGTCCACTATCGCCGCGTGCGGGACGAGATAAAGGCCTATGTCGAATCCATGCCGGGATCTCTCAGATAAACCGCCGGTACACCGCGACTATCTCCCGCACCGCCTTTTCCCAGTTGAAGTGCTCCTTCACCCGCTCGATGCCGGCCTGCCCCATCTCCTTCATGAGGGCGCGGTCGGCGAAAAGGGTGTTCACCGCCTTCGCGATCGCCTCGTGGTCGCGTGCGGGTGCCACGATGCCGGCGCCGCCCACCACCTCCGGGAGCGCGCCGCCGTCGCTCGACACGACCGGCACGCCGCACGACATCGCCTCCGCGGCCGGGAGCCCGAACCCTTCGTACACGGACGGCACGATCGCGATCTCCGACTCGCCGTAGTGCCGCACCAGATCCCCGGTCGTCATTTTGCCGGTGAACTCGACACGGCCCTCCAGGCCGAGCGAGGCCATCAGCCGGTCGGTCACCTTGTGGTGCGGCGCGCCGCCGTCCACCACGGTGAGCCTGACCCGGCGGTCTATGAGCGGCATCGCCTTCAATAAATAGACAAAGCCCTTCTTGCCGTCCTCCACGTTGCCGACGAAGATGATCTTTCCTGTTTTTTTCTTCACGCCGGTCAGCGGCCTGAACACGCTCCGGTCAATGCCGTTGTACACCACCGTCTGCTTCTCCATCGGCACGCCGAAGTCGCGGTTGATCATTCTCTTCGAGTCCTCGGACACGGTGATGATGTGGTCAAGCCGCTTCGACACGATGGACTGCATCATCGTGGGGTAGAACATCGCGGTCTTGAGCTTGTTTTTGAACTTCTGCGTCCGCTCGAGCACGTTGACGAGGTCGATCGAGAGGGGATGGTGGATGGTGGCCACCACCGGCACGCCGAAGGCCTTCATCATCAGGAGGCCGTAGCCGACCGACTGGTTGTCGTGTATCACGTCGAAGCCGTGCCGCGCGTGGAGCTCGCGGAGCAGCATATAGGCGCGCCACCCGAAGGTGCTGATCTCCGAAAAGGCGCCGGTGCGGCTGGCAAGGTACTCGTAGAAATTGAGCGGCCTGAATATGCCGAACGGATCGCCACGCTCGATGATGTCGAACTTTTTCCGGACGAAATACTGGTTGTTGTGGATTTTGTGCAGCGTGACGCCCTTCATGGGAAAGGGATAGGGCGGCCCCACGATCGCGTGGACCTCGTGGCCCTGGCGCACCATCTCGTCGGCTATGTACTTGAGGTAGATCCCCTGGCCGCCCGAGTAGGGGTTCCCCCGGTAGCAGAGGAGGCATATGGTGAGGGGACGTTCCGAGTTCATCGGCGCTCCCTGCGCATGATAGTTATCGGTTCCTGCCGCAGCAGCCGCTTCTTCTCCCACTCGCCCATGAGGATGATCTTTTCCGGGTCAAGCTTCTTGACCACGCGCGCCGGATTGCCGGCAACGACCGCATTGGGGGGCACGTCCCTGGTGACCACGGCGCCGGCCCCCACGATCGAATTCTCGCCCACGCGCACGCCCTTGCACACGATCGCGGAATCGCCGATCCACGCGCCCCGTTCGAGCACGATGGGCGCGCACGCCCCGGGCGCGCTGGTCCGGTCGTGGATATCGTGCCAGTCGGAATCGGTGAGGTAGCAGAAATTGGCCAGCATGCACCCGTCGCCGATGGTGATGGAGCTGGCGGAGCTGATCCGCACCCCGTTCATGACGAGCACATTGTTCCCGATGTCGATGCGCCCCTCGATGCCGCCCATCTTGATCGACGAGATGTTCGTGCGGTGGCCGTCCGCGGCGACGATGATCACTCCGGAGCCGATGCTGATGTTGGGGCCGTACACCACGACGTTCCAGATCCCCCAGACGTCCGGATGGCCGCCGATACGGACGAACTTCTTCTTGAACGAGAGGTGGTAATGGAAAAACGACCTGGCGAGGTATACGAACGCCTTTATATAGGTGAATACCGTCTTCTTCGCGTCAGGATCAAACATGGCCCATCCCCGGTCCGGTCCTCACCGGTCCTCGATCTTCGAGAAATCCATCAGGGAGGTAAAATGCTTCAGGATCCCCTCGAGCGTCGCGAGCCTGTTGTCCCGCAGTTTGACGTCCTTGTCCATGACCAGGACCGTGTCGAAGAAATTATCGATGATCGGCTTGCCCTCGATGAGGAGCCCGAAGAGCTCCAGGTAATTGCTGCCGGCTATGCACCGGTCAATGGCGTCAGCGCGGGAGTCGAAAAAGCGGTGCAGCTCCTTCTCCTCCTCGCAGCCGAACAGGGAGGGATCGGTCGAGAGCGGGTAGTCCCTGTTCTCTTTCCGGAACGCGGACACGATGTTGTTCATCCGCTTGAAGCTTAAGAGCATCTGCGAGAACTTTTCGTTCTTCCTGAAATCGCTGATGCTCTTCGCGCGGCGGAAGAGCTCCAGGAAATCGGAGAGGCCGGTGGAGAGGCAGGCGTCGATCTCGTCGTGCGAGAGGCCGCTTTCGGAAAAGATCGTCTTCGCCCGCACGGCGATGAACTCGACGATCTTGCCGACCAGGCCCTCCCCGCCGCGGTAGTTTTTCGCCACGGAACCGAGAAGGCCGTTCATCTCCAGGTTGATTTCATTCTTGATAAGGAGCTCGACGATGGCGTTCGACTGTCGCCGCAGCGCGTACGGGTCGGCCGAGCCCTTGGGGATGTTGCCCACGGAAAAGGAGCCGAAGATATTGTCGAGCTTTTCCGCGAGGGAGACGACGACTGACGTCATGCCGGCCGGCAGCGGCTCGCCGCTGAAGCGCGGCTTGTAGTGGTCTTCCATGGCGTCCGCCACGTCGGCGTCCTCGCCGTCCTCGAGGGCGTAGACCCTGCCGATCTTCCCCTGCAGGGAGGGAAACTCGAACACCACCGCGGTCATCAGGTCCGTCTTGCACAGCGCCACGGCGCGCGAAATTTTTTTCCTGAGGGCGCCGTCGAGCTTGAGCGCCTCCCCGATATGATCGGCGATCGCCTGCATCCGCCCGACCTTGTCGTGGATGGAGCCCAGCTCCTTGTGGAACATCACGCTCTTCAGCGACTCGACCCGGTCGGCGAGCTTCACCTTCCGGTCCTCGTCGTAGAAGAAGCGCGCGTCGTTGAAGCGCGCCGTGATGACGCGCTCGTTCCCCGCCCTGACGTTCGCCGTCGGCGGGTTGTTCGATACGACGAGGAAGGTGTCGGTAAGCTTCCCGCTGCCGTCCACCACGGAAAAGTATTTCTGGTGCTCGCGCATCTCCGCGATGAGGACGATGTCGGGGAGCTTCAGGAACTGGCGGTCAAACGTGCACGCGCAGACCGCCGGCTGCTCCACCAGGTAGGTCACCGTGTCCAGGAGCGGCTCGTCCTCGAGGAGCCTCCCGCCCGCCTTCTGCGCGGCCGCGGCCAGCTCTTTCCGTATCATCGCGCGCCGCTCGTCCTGGTCGATGACGACGCCGTTCTTCTTTAAAATATCGCCGTATTGCTTTATCGAAGCGACTTCCACCATCTCGTTATGCTGGATGTAGTGCCCGCGCGTCCTGTTTGATGATGCGATGCCGTCAATCTCGAAGGGAACGACCCTGTCGTTGAACAGGATCAGGAAATACCGGATCGGCCGCGGGAAGGTGACGGACTTGTCGCTCCACCGCATCCTCTTTGGATAGGGGACGGCGCCGACGATCTGCGAGATGATCCCGGGGAGCAGGTCTGCGGTCTTCTTCGCATCGAGCCTCTTTTTTGCGAACAGGTAGGCGCCCTTCTCCGATTCTTTCGAGAAGACGTCCTCTGCCGTGATCCCGTTGCCCTTGATGAAGCCTTCAAGCGCTTTCGTCGGCTTCCCGGCCGCATCGTACGCCGCCTTCACCGACGGGCCCTTCAGCTCCACCTCTTCCTCGCGCTGCGCCGCCGCAAGCCCGGTTATGAGCACTGCGGTGCGGCGCGGCGTCGCGTACGCCTCGACCCGGTCGAAGCCGATGCGGCCGGCGGTCAGGCTGTCGGTGAAGGCTTTTTTTATCGCCTCGATCGCGGGCGG
Organism: uncultured Spirochaetota bacterium; assembly: GCA_963827275.1. Classification (GTDB taxonomy): domain Bacteria; phylum Spirochaetota; class UBA4802; order UBA4802; family UBA5550; genus RBG-16-49-21. Next base: position 436,287 of record CAWHAA010000008.1, on the reverse strand, counting down.
CAGGTAACCGGCGGGTATCTCCTCGGTCCCCAGCTCAAGCAGAAAATTCGCGTCTGTAAGCATGTGAATCGCTCCGGTGCGTGATTATGGCGGCGGCCGCGGGCGGGATATCGGGGCCCGGGAGGCGCGCATGCGCAGTTATATCGGTATTAAGAAAAGGCCCGGGCTGAAATGAGTCAATTCATTTTTTCCCGGACATGCCGCGGGGAAGCTGTAGCATGTTGGCCCGACGGCCGGAAAAAATGGATTGAAAAATTCGATATTCTGCACTACTCCTGTTGTAACGGCCGGCTACAGGGCAGTCAGCATGGTAACACGAAGGGAGGAAAAAAATGACGGTCCGGGAATGTGTGCGCCTGGGCGGGGCCCTGGGCGCGGTGTTCACCATAATGATCTGGGTTGCGCCGGCGCAGTCGGCCCGTGCCGGGGACAATGACACGGCCGGCACCGGTGACCGGCCCGCCCTTCAGGACAGGCCGGTCGAAAAGCCCGGTTCGGACATATTCGGCTTCGACGCCGGCGTCCAGGGCAGCTACTCGGACGGCGTTTCATCGAAGAGCTTCTACTATCAGCCGTTCGCCAACCTCTACCTGAAGCACACGTACGTGCGCTTCACCGCGGGCGTGTCCCGCTTCCAGGATTACCAGATCACCGACGGTGAGGGCGAATTCGAGACCGTGAACTTCACGCAGCCGAAGCTCGCGCTTTCGCTCATGCCGCACCGGACGATCGAGCTCTTCGGCGAATATTATTATTCAACGGGTGACAAAACGCACTATTACCGCTCGCATGAGGGGATCGCCGGCTTCCTCCTTGATTTCGACGTGGTGACCATAGGGGCCACGGCGGCAAAAAGCAGGACCGAGTACCATTTCAAGTCCGACGACCGGCTGGACAGGACCATGACAATGCTGCAGTCATATACCGCGCTCGGCCTCTGGGTCCGCCACCAGTACTTCACAAAACGGCGCCTCACCCGCTTCGAGGACCTGACCGTGTACCCCGAGCTCAGCTGGTTCGTCCACGAGACCACGAGCATTGACGCGAAATACCAGTACAGTGAAAGTATTTTCGAGTATGTTCCGGAGGACTACCAGTACCACCATACCCGCTATTACACGCACACGGGAAGGCTGGGGCTCTATTCCGAGCCGTGCCGATACTTCGCGCTCCAGGCGGGGATTACCGCCGGGAAGGACAAGGAAGACTACATCATCGCCGGCGGCGACATTGGCGTGACCTTCAATCTTTTTGACTGGGTGTTGATATCATCTTCATACGCGCCGGAGTACTACATGGCCCCGAAAATGGACCCGACGAAACGAAAGATCATGGAAGTCCTGTCGCTGGCGATACTGCGCAGAAGAGGGAACGCCAATCCCTTCATGCAGCTTTCGAGCCTCGGCACATCCTTCTGGAACCACGGGGTCAGCATCAGCGCGATGTTCACCTACTGATACGCCGTACAATTTTATCGCCGGGAGGACAACTGACATGAGACGGATGAAAAATGGTTTCACGCTGCTGATCACACTGCCGCTCCTTATCATGGCTGCGGCGCAGGCCCGCGGCGAGGCCCGCTACACGGTGGCAATGGTCGTGGGCGACGTGAAAATCGTCACTGCCGGAAAGACGTCGGCCGCCGCCCCCGACATGCCGCTGTCAGGCGGGGAGACCATACTCACCGGCAGGGGCGCCATGGCCGACATATCGTTCGGGGACAGTGGCCTGGTCCGCGTGCAGGAGCGCTCGAAGGTGGCCGTGGCCATGCTTGCGAAACACGCCGATGATGCCGACCTCGACCTGTCGGCCGGGAGCGTACTGGTGATGCTTGCCAAGCTCGTGAAAGGCGAAACCTACCAGGTCAGAACGAACACGCAGGTCGCCTCGGTGCGGGGGACCAGCTTCCGGGTCTCGGCGGAAGGCGACGGGTCGCGGGTGGACGTCCTGACCGGCGAGATCATGGTGCACCCGGTCGCCGATGGCGCGGTCAGGCGCGACCTGCGGGAATATATAAAGGAGGGCCACTCCATCACACTGAACCGGGGCGCTGTCCGCGAGATACTCGCCAAGCGGAGGAAGATGGCCGTTACGGCGCTGAGGGAACGTGACCTCGAGGGTCTGGAAGACCGGTTCGAAAAGTTAAGGGATTCGCGCGGGTTCAAGCGCCTCGACAAAAATTTGCGCGGCCAGTTCGAAGCGCGGATCAAGCAGATCAAGAAGCGGCGCGCCGACAGGAACATCGGCAGGAAGCAGGTCCGGAAACAAAAAATCAGACAGCGGATCAGGCAGCGCAGGGCCGCGGCCCATTAGCAGCAGAGGACTCAGATGCTGATGCAGAAAGGGGCATGGCCGTGAGCAGGGAAAACGACGGGGAATCCGCCGATGATTACCGCCGGATAGACTTCGGGTATGAATGCGATCTCCATTTCTTCGAGCCGGGGGAAACGGCCGCGGTGGTCAACGAGTTCATCCGGCAGGGCGTCGCGAAGGGCCTGAAGAGCATACGGCTGGTCCATGGAAAGGGAATGTCGGCCAAAAAACGCGAGGTCCGGGAACTGCTGCGGAAGCACCCGGACGTGGCGGGCTTCGGCAACGACGGGCCAAACTGGGGCGCGACCATCGTCACCCTGAACGCTATGAGCGGCCGGCCTTGACCTCGACGTCGGACATCTCGCGCACGCGCGCGATGACGGTCCGGTAGAGCTCCTCCTCGCCGGGGATGACAAGGGCGCGGGCGCCCTTCGCACATGCCCCGACGCACTTGCCGCAGCCGGCACAGGCCCCGCCGGTAACGGCGATGCCGTTCTCCATCCGTATCACGCCGAGAAAGCAGGAGCCGGCGCAATCGCCGCAGCCGTCGCAGAGCGACGCATCCACCCGCATGGAGATGCCGGGAAGCCTTTTATAGGCCCTGTCGAGATTGGGACCGCGGTCGGTCATGTATTTCCGGTAGAGGCAGCAGCAGTCGTCGCAGAAGCAGATGAACATCAGCTTCTGAAATTTCGTCAGGCCGAAGGCCAGGGGATCGATCCACACGTGCGCGAGGTTCGGCACGAGGCCTTCCTTCACCGCCCGCCGCACGTGCGCCACCGCTTCCCCGGCGCTCGCGCGCCTGCCATGGCTCGGGTGCATGCGGTCGATGGCCGGGCCCAGGGCGAGGCATCCCAGGTCCCGCGGATGATTGACGCACCGGTCATGGCCGCGGCAGATGCATTCGTTCAGGATGAAGCGGTCCTCGATGTCCGTCACGAGCCGTTCAAGCACCCGAAGCGGCACCGGGACACTTTCGGGGGGCCGGAGCTCCGCGTTCACCGGCACCGTCACGGGCACCGAGCTCAGCTCGTTGTACGGCCTCATGAAGAAGGGGTTGATGATGTGCTTCAGAAAGGGCTTGTTGCTCCAGGACTTGCCGTACCGGATGATCGGCCACGAGAGCGCGATCATCACCTTTACCATCCGCCGCGTCGGGCCGTAGCGCAGAATATTTTTCATGGCCTTATTTTTCCAGTATCCCTTTTTTCACGGGGAGCCACCAGGTGAACCCGAAGGCCCAGGTCTTGATGAGCGTCCGCCGGATCGAAAGGTCCTTCTCCCTGCCGACCCTGAGCCCCACGGGGGTCTCGGCCACGTGCAAAGCGACCAGACCGATGAAGATGCTCCATGCCTTGAGGCCCCCTTCCGGGAAGAGGTACCAGCCGAGCCCTATCCCCACGAGGAAGAGCGCAATCGCCCCCGCCTCGAGAGTTATCCAGAACTTTTTTGACGATCCCATTGTCCACTCCCTCCTCGTGATCCGGGCGCCGGCCCACCTGCGGCCCGCAGCGGTTTATTCGATGTTGACCCTCTCCCTCATGCGCCCCGTGATTTCATCAATAGCGCGTTCAATGTTTTCAACTTCAATTGTTATCGCCTTCTCCGGACAGACGGCGGCGCAGCGGCCGCATCCCTTGCAGAGGGCGCTGTCCCACGCAACCCCCTCCGCGCCGAACGAGAGGGCCCCGGTGAAGCAGCCGCGGACACAGGCCCCGCACCCTTCGCCCGCGCAGCGCGCGTTGTTGACGGCGACCGTGAGCCCCTTGAGGCGGACCAGCGAGTCCTTGACGTCGTCGGGAAAATACCTGGCCGATCTGAAGATGGTGCAGCAGCAGGGGCAGCAGAAACATATGGTGAGCGCCCGCCCGGTATTGGGCCTGCCGTAGAAAAAATCGTCCATCCTCACCTGGCCGAGGAAGGGGATGAGGCCCAGGCCGATCATCTTCCGCATATGCGCGATGGCTTCGTCAACCGTCCGCGGCGTGGCGAGGTGCGGGGGGATATGGGTCGTCCCCTCGCCCAGGTGCAGGCACGCGTCCTCCACCGGGTAATGCCGGCACTCGTGCGACTCGCGGCAGGTACAGCGGTTGATGGTGATGCGGTGGGACGACCTCCGGATAAGCCCCTCCAGGACCTTTTCCGGAAGCATCGTGCTTTTCCCGCCGCCGATGCTGGCGTTAATGGGGATATGGGTGATGTGGAAATTATTGCCGGTAAAGACCGGCCGGGTGAGCAGCGCGACAACGGGCCCGATGACGGGCCACCGGGTCATTTTTGCGCTGAGCTCCGTAAGGGGCCAGGCGATACGAAGGAAATCAAGCCACCATTTGGGGCGATACGACATTGCAGACCTCCGGTCCCTGTACGATCGACCCAGGGATGATCGGCTTACACACGGCGATGGCACGCCATGCCGCCGTGCCATTGGGCATCAGCGGTACGAAGGGGGCAACCACTTTTCATCGCAGGCCCGCAGCGGAGCGTGACGGACAAATGACAGCTGCCCGGATATATATGTGTTCCATCCGGGTTACCGGGTCTCTTCGCGGGGTCAAATCCAGCGCAAAATACCGGCGAACACGATGAGCATGGCCGCGTTCACCCCGAAAAGTGTGCCGATAACTATCTTCTGCGTCCGGGGGCTCCAGTCATAGCTGTAGAGCGCCACCACCCAGAAGGGGATGTATACCGTGACAAAGACCGGGAACGCGCCCCACCAGGGGTAGACCCATACGAACGCGGGCGTGCGCGCCAGGAATATCTCGAACACGGAATAGAACGCCGCGTTCATCACCGCGATGAAGAGGCGGTTGTTGACCCCCAGTATCTTCATCTTCGGGTCCTCCGGCAGGACCTTGGCGAAGATGAGGCCCGATATCGAGAACATGAGGCTCAGCTCCACGCCGACCCCGACAAGGAGCAGGAAGGCCGTGCCGGTGGGCACGGTCCAGAGGGCATGGCCGGTACCATGCTGAATCAGCGCGTTCAGAATTTCGTAAAACCAGTGGACCATGTAGAGCGAGAGGCCGGCCGCCACAACCTTCCAGTTCTTCTTCGCTATCTCGTTGAAATACACGTACATGACGAACGCCAGCATCGGGATCACGTACCATTGAAAGGGGGCGCCGCTGCGGAGTATCTGCAGCGCCTGGTCGGTAGCTTCAGGATTGTTCAGCATACATGCCTCCTTGGTCTGTTATAATGTGCCGTCTCTGCCTATCACAGGCGCGTCCGCGGGGCAACCAATTTTTCCACCCGCGGCAGCCGGGTCGCTACGTGCACATCGCCCGGACGATGTCGGAATATATTTCGCACCCCCTGACAAGCCCCTCTACGGAGATCTTTTCATCGAGGCCGTGGATCATTGCCAGGTCGTCCATGGTGATCATGAGCGGACAGAAGCCGTACACGGGAACCCCCCGCTCCCTGAAAAAGCGCGAGTCGGAAAATCCCGAAAGCAGGGAGAGGGGCATAAGGGAGCCGGGGAAATGGCGCTTCAGCGTGTCCCGCAGCAGGATAAATTCATCGGTGTCCGTGTCCGACGCGCTCGCTTCCGAGGCCAGTATTTTCTCTATCATGATTTCATCGTCCGCGAGCGTTTCCTTCACGACCGCGATGAAATCCTCGACCTTCTGACCGGGGAGGAGCCGGATATCGAGCAGTGCCTCGGCATGGTCGGGGATCATGTTTATCTTGACCCCGGAGGTAAGCATGGTGAGGCTAATGGTGTTGCGCACCATGGCGTTCAGGGCGGGGATCGCCAGCATCCCGCTCTCCCCGAGCAGCCGCGCCAGTGTTTCAGGCTTCCCGTCTTTTGCGAACGGGCCAAGGAACGGCCATTCCGATGACAGCTCTCTGAAGTACCCGGCGGTGGCGCCGGTAATGGTGACCGGCATCTCCGCTGCGAGGAGGCGCGCCAGGGCCTGCGTCATTTTTTCCAGGGCATTCTGCGAATGGGGCGTGGACCCGTGGCCCGGGACCCCGCGGCGGGTGAGCCTGAGCCAGCAGGGCCCCTTCTCCGCCGGCGTTATCAGCATGGCGGATTTACCGGGGACCATGCCCGCAATGCCGTAGCCGCCCTCGTTCAGCACGACCCCGGCCCTGAACTCGTCCGGGCAGGTATCCAGGAGGAAGCCGGCGCCCTTCAGACCGCCCGCCTCCTCGTCCGCTGTCGCGAGGAACACCAGGTCACGGTTGGGCCGTACGCCCGTCCGCTTCATGGCGAGAAACGCCATGAGCTGCATAACGGCGATCCCCTTCATGTCGAGCGCCCCCCGGCCGCACACGTACCCGTCCCGCACCTCGCCGCCGAAGGGATCGAAGCTGAATTCCCCCGCGCCGGCGGGAACAACATCCATGTGGTTGAGCAATATCAGCGGCTCCTTCACGCCAGAGCCGGGGATATGGGCCCGGATGGACACCCTGCCCGGATCGGATTCATAGGTCCGGTATGGGATATGTTCCTGTTCGAAAATCTCCGCGAAAAACCACGCCGCCTTTTCCTCGTTCCCGGGCGGGTTAGTGGTGTTTATCCGCAGATAACGGGAAAGGATGTCAACCGCTTCGTGGGGCACCGGTGTGGTCTCCTGATTCAATCAATTCCCGGAACAGACTTTTTTCCCGAACATCCCTTCAACGCATTTGCCTGAATTGATGCAGTCCGCGTCGATGTTGCACGGCTTCCCGCTTTTTCCCGAACTGCCGAAATCAAACTCCTTTTTTTTCACGCACGCCCCGTCCTTACACTGGAGGTTGAATTCGCATTCCGTGTCCGCGAAACACTTGTCGCCCTGTCCCCCGCTGCCGGCCATGACCGCGAGCGACATCCCTGCGACAACCAAAGAGATTATCATGATGAAAATATTTTTCATGCGGAAGCCTCCCCTGGAATAGATGTATGGTTCTGGATGATAGTAACGGCTTCAGTTCGGGTATGTCAAATCATTATTGCGGCACTCAAACGCGGCCCATCCTCCGGGAGGGGGGTAAATCCTGCCATTCCGGAAGGCAGACAAATAAAAAACGCACCGGGAATCTCCGGGGCGTCGGCCTGCCACAAGAATAAAATGAATCGCTAACGCCGTTTCTTCTTGAAGTATGTATAGGGGTTGATGCTCCGCCCGTGCTTCAGTATCTCGAAATGGAGGTGCGCGCCGGTGGAGCGGCCGGTGTTGCCGCTGGCGGCGATGTACTGCCCCTGCTTGACGTACTGACCGTTCCGCACGATGATCCGGGAAAGGTGGCCGTAGAGCGTCTTGAACCCGCCCGGGTGCGCGATGACCACGGTCTTGCCGTAGCCGCCGAGCCACCCGGTATAGGTGACTTTCCCGTATTTAGAGGCCCTGACCGGCTGGAAGTTTGACCTGATGTCCAGCCCCGAATGAAACTCGGTGTGGCCCGGGTCGAACGGGTTTCTCCGCCATCCGTACCCGCAGGTGATGAACCTGCCCCCCGCGGGCCAGAGGAAGCCGGAGAAGACGTTAAGCGGCTTGGCGTCCGGGATAAAAAGCACGGTATTTGACGCGACAAAGTCGGGGTTCCTGATGTTGTTTTCTTCAATGATTTTCTTCAGCGACACCCGGTAGCGCCGGGCGATCGACACCAGGTCGCCGCCCTTCTGCATTTTTAACAGGATGCCGTCCTTGTTCGGAATTTTCAGAACCATGTCCGGCTGGAGCACGCTGTCAGTGGCCAGGTTGTTGGTGCCCCGGATCGTCTCCACGGATACGCCGTATTTTTTCGCTATCTTCTGGAGGTTCTCGCCCCGGCGGACACGGTGCTCATTGATCACGAGCTTCTCGGCCTTTTCCGGGGAAGAATAATCGGTCTGCTTCGATTCGAGGAGGCTCTTTTTCATCAGCTCATCGCTGGGAACGGCCGGCTCCCCCTGCCCTCCCGGGTAGAGGGAAAACGCCACCATCATGACCGCGATCGCGGCCGAGAGCGCCGCTGCGAGCCTGAGCCGGTGCGCGGACATTGCCAGATGGGGGAGAAGGTGCCTCCGCGTGAGCCTGGGCCGTGGCGCCGCAGGGTCGCGGGTTGTTCCTGCCGAACAGGCCGATCGAGGGCACCTTCATCCGGATGGTCTTGATGAAGATCTTCTTGTCGCCGACATGGACTATCACCACCTCGTTTGAAAAAATCGAGATGGTGAACCTGCCAGCCTTGAATGTCTTTGCGAATATCTTTTTCATAGTGCCGGGACAGCTCCGGTTCCCCCGGAAACAAACATAACCCCTTCTATCAGATTAATCGGCCGTATCGTAAAAATTATGAAATTATTTCCTCTTTTCGCAGCGGCAGCCCCTGCCGGAAACCGCGATTTCCGCAGCCGGGCATGGAGCCTCCGCCCCGAAGGTCCCCTTCCGGGACCTACCGGGAACCGATATTTCTGACTTCTGACGAGTCGCTTGACGAAGAACCGCCGCTGAAGGATTCCTCCACGACTTTCTTCGTGTCCTTTTTATGCCCGCCGGTGATGTTGAACGTGCCGGAGGCGACGACGCCTTTCTGTATCAGGAGGGTCGGCGTGGTGATGTCGCCGAGGATCTTGCCGGTTTCGAGGAGCCGCACTTCGTTGCGGGCTATGATATTGCCGATGACGGTTCCGGCCACGACTACCGATTTGGCCGCAATGTCAGTCCTCACTTTCCCTGTCTCGCCGACCACGAGCTCTTCATCGGTCTTGATCTCTCCCTCGAATTTCCCGTCGATGCGCAGAGAGCCGCTTATATAGAACTTGCCTTCAAAGACCGAGCCTTCGCCGATGGTGCTGTTCATGCCATCATTTTTCGACGCCATATCACTACCCCGAATCATAAGCGCGTAAGGGCGGCCTCTCTTCACCGCGGCCTGCCCGTTAACGCTGGAATTTTAAGAATTGACTAAACCATTTAGTAAAAATGCAGCGTAATACAAAGTAAAGCAAAAAAAATGATTTTTATAAAAAAACTCAGAGGGAGATGCCCTTTTGCGGTATTTTGCGGCCGGCGAGGTTGCCGACAGACACCACCGAAAGCTTTTTGCCGCCGAAGATCCTGCCGCAGATCCGCATTATGTCATCACCGGTGACGCGGTAAATGTTATCGACGATCTCTTCGAAGCTGTAGCTCCGCTGGAACGTGATCTCGTCCATGGCGAGCCGCCCCAGGCGCACCTCGACGCTTTCAAGGCTGAGCGCGAGGTTGCCCTTCATGAAGTCCTTCGCGTCCTGGAGCTCCTCGGCGGTGATCCCGTTCTCGGCGATCCCCGCGCACTCCTTCACGATAAGCTCGACCGCGCGGTTGTAATTTTCCGGCAGGGTAGCGCAGTATACGCCGAATACTCCGCTGTCGCTGTACGACGAGTGGAACGAGTATATGGAGTAGCTGATTCCTTCCTTCTCGCGCACGTTCTGGAAGAGCCGGGAGGACATGCTCCCGCCCAGCACCGTGCTCATGAGGTAGAGCCCCCACCGGTCATCGTCGTTGCGCCTGATGCCGTCGGTGCCGAGGCAGATATGGACCTGCTCGAGCTGCCCCTTCTCGACATGCCGGTACTCGACGCGGCGCGCCGACGCGGGCGGCGCCGGCACCCCCCCCGTGCGCCGCTCGGCCGCGAAAAATATTTCGCGACGAGCTTCTCCGCATCACCCCTGTTGAAATTCCCCGCGATCGCCAGGATCGCGTTGTCGTTGCGGTAGTGGCTCTCAAAAAAACCGACGAGCGTTTCGCGCGTGGTCGCGCCGATGCTCTCGTGGGTGCCGAGCACGCGGTGGCTCAGGGGATGGCCCTCGAGCATGCTCTCCATGAAGACGTCATGGATGAGCTCGTCAGGCTCGTCCTCGTACATCCTGATCTCTTCCATGACGACGTTTTTTTCTTTTTGAAGCTCGGCGGGATCGAAGAGCGACTCGTAGTAGGTTTCCGCGAGGAGCCGCACCGCGAGGTCGAGGTGATCGGACACGACATTGATGTAATAGCAGGTATGCTCGCGGTTCGTCGCCGCGTTGTGCTGCCCGCCGACCCGGTCCACGATCTTCGCGATGTCCATGGCCGAGTGTTCCTTCGTGCCCTTGAAGAGCATGTGCTCGATGAAGTGGGCATATCCGTACTGGTCATCGCGCTCGTCCCGCGAGCCCGACTTGACCCACAATCCCACGGATACGGAGACGACGCCCTCGATCGGCTCGAGGAGCACGGATACGCCACTGTCCTGTATGTGCCGGTATATCATCAATGGTCCGGTCGGATCAGAGCGCGTCCTTTCTGCTCAGGTCGATGCGCCCGCGGTCGTCGACTTTTATGACCATGACCTTGACGCGGTCGCCGATCTTCACGACGTCCTCGACCTTGTTCACGCGCTTGGTGTCCAGCTTCGAGATATGGATGAGGCCTTCCTTGCCGGGCATGATCTCAACCATGGCGCCGAACTCGAAGAGGCGGCGCACCGTCCCCTCGTATATCTTGTTGACCTCCACCTCTTCGGTGATCCCCATGATGTAATCTTCCGCTTTTTTGACCGACTCCTGGTCCGGGCCGGTGAGCGTCACCGAGCCGTCGTCCTCGACATTGATGTCGGTGCCGGTCTCCTCGATGATCTGCCTGATCACCTTGCCGCCCGGGCCGATGACCGCGCCGATCTTCTCCGGGTTGATCATGATGGTCTTGATCAGCGGCGCGTAGGGAGAGAGCTTCTTCTCGGGAAGCGGCAGGAACTGCTTCATGATCCCGAGGATGTGCAGTCGTCCCTCCTTCGCCTGGTCGAGCGCGACCCGCATGATCTCCGGGGTGATCCCCTGTATCTTGATGTCCATCTGGAACGCGGTGATCCCCGTTTCGGTCCCCGTTACCTTGAAGTCCATGTCGCCCAGGTGGTCCTCGAGGCCGATGATGTCTGAGAGGATCGCGTACCGGTCACCCTCCATCACGAGCCCCATGGCGATTCCCGATACCGCGGCCTTGAGGGGCACGCCGGCGTTGAACATCGACAGGGACGCGGAGCAGACGGACGCCATTGATGACGAGCCGTTCGATTCAAGTATCTCCGACACCTGTCGTATGGTATAGGGGAACACGGATTTGTCCGGGATCGCGTATTCGAGCGCCCGCTCCGCCAGCATGCCGTGGCCGATCTCGCGCCGGCCCACGCCGCCGTGCCGTCCCGTCTCGCCGACGGAGAAGGGCGGAAAGTGGTAATGAAGCATGAAGCTCTTCTCCCCCTCTCCCTCGATGTCGTCCATGCGCTGGACGTCATCTACCGATCCAAGCGTCGTTATGCCCAGGCTCTGGGTCTCACCGCGGGTAAACACGGCGGACCCGTGGGCGCGCGGCAGTATCCCCGACAGGATGTCTATGGGCCGTACCGTCTTCAGGTCCCGGCCGTCGGCACGCTCCCCTTTGTCAAGGATGCGCTGGCGGACGAAAACGCCGTCCATCGCGTCGATGACCCCGGACGCCTGGCCAATCGTGTCGGGGAAGAGCTCCGCGAGCTCCGCCTTCGCCCGCTCGATGATCTGGTTCTTGGCGTCCTCGCGCTCGTGCTTTATTTTATATTGGGACAAATTCTCGATGTCGGATGAATACCGCTTCGAGATCTCTTCCTTCAGCTTCTCATCAGCCACGAAGGGGACATACGGGATGGGCTTCTTGTTCACCTTCCGGGCAAGCTCCTCCAGCGTCTCGCAGATCCGCTTTATATGCATGTGGGCGAACTCGACGGCGCCGATCATGTCGGCCTCCGAGATGTTTTTCGCCGACCCCTCGATCATGGTCACCGCGCTTTTGGTCCCCGCGACGACGACGTCGATGTCGCTCTCCTTGTCCTCGGCAAAGGTGGGGTTCACCACCCACTCTCCCTTCAGCCTCCCGACGCGAACGGCGCCGACGGGCCCGAGGAACGGTGCCCCGGACACGGCCAGCGCGGCGGACGCCGCGTTGATGGCAAGGATGTCATGCTGGTTCTTCCGGTCCGCGGAAAAGACGTAAATGATGATCTGAACTTCGTTGATGAAATCTTTCGGAAACAGCGGCCGGATCGGCCGGTCGGTAAGCCGGCTCGTCAGCACCTCTTTGTCGGTCGGGCGCGACTCCCTCTTGATGAATCCGCCCGGAAATTTCCCGGCGGCATAGGCCTTCTCCCGGTAGTCGACCGTGAGGGGGAAAAAATCCTGTCCCTCCTTGACTTCCCTGGATACGACCGCGGAAGCGAACACGGCCACTTCCCCGTAGGAGACCATGACGGCCCCGTCGGCCTGCTTCGCCAGGTACCCGGTGTTGAAATTGAGCTTTTGCCTGCCCACGTCTACGCTTAGATCGATAGTCATAGTTGTTACCTCGTTACGTTGCTGTTTTCTCCGCGGGGTGCAGGCTCAGGCAACGGGTGTACCGGAATATAGACGTCAGAGATCGCGGTATCCGCTGATATCGGGATTTCTGGCTCCTATATTCCGGCACAAGACGTCTCCACCCTCTTCGCCGATGCCGTGGCATCCCCGGGGAGATTGTATGCGGGCCCCCGGTTATCTGCGGATGCCCAGTTCCTTGATGAGGCTGCGATAGCTCTCCAGGTTCTTCTTCTTCAGATAATCAAGGTGCCGCCGTCTCTGCCCGACAAGTTTGAGCAGACCGCGCCGGGAATGAAAATCCTTGGCATGGACCTTGAAATGCTCGGTCAACTGGTTGATCCGGTCCGTCAGAAGGGCAATCTGCACCTCCGGGGAACCGGTATCCTTGTCATGAGTTTTGTATTTCTCAATAATCTCATGTTTCTGACTCATTGTTGCTACTGTCCTCCCTACGAGTGTTGTTATATGATCAGCATCGATGCCGAATCTTCCCTATTATTATTGAGTCTCTTCTTTAAATACATTTAAATATTTAATTAGCCATTTTTGGATATCCACATCAGCAATTGCAATAAGATTTTCTGTTTCATCCATAATAATGAATATTTTTCCCCCGTTATCCACTATTTTCAACGCGGATTCCCGGGAAAAGCCTGCCCCGTTCAGGATTCTGTCCCGCGCGTCGCCGGTGACAGTGATCCTGCCGTAATCGCCCAATGCGTCCCGGGGCGTGACGATAAACCTGCGGCTGACGCGTTGCCCCCCTTCCCGGACATGCTCGGCCAGCTCATCGAGGGTGACGGCGTCCTCTATGCTGAAACGGCCCGCCCCGGTGCGCCGCAGGCGCTCGAGGTGCGCCCCGGTCCCCAGCATGGCGCCCATGTCACGCGCCAGGGAGCGGACATAGGTCCCCTTGGAGCAGCGGACGCGGAATGAAAAACGGACCCCGTCCGGGTCCATGCCGCATATCTCGAAATCGTAGACCGTCACCCTCCGCGGCGAAAGCACGACCTCCTCGCCGCTCCGGACCCGGTCCGACGCCCTCCTGCCGTTGATCTTCAGGGCAGAGTAGCGCGGCGGCGTCTGCATGAGCTCCCCGGTGAATTCCCGCGCCGCATGCTGCACCGATTCCAGGGTGATCCCCGTCACGGGGCGCACGTCGGTGACCGCGCCCTCGCGGTCATCGGTATCGGTGCTCACGCCGAGCTTCACCGTCCCGGTATAGGTCTTGTCCTCCTCAAGGAGGTACCGCGCCAGCCGGGTCGACCGGCCGTTGCAGGCGACAAGAAGCCCGGACGCAAACCGGTCCAGCGTACCGGCGTGTCCGGTCCGCGTCGCGCCGGTCAGGCGGCACACCGCGCTGACCGTCTCGTAGGAGGTCTTCCCCTCCGGCTTATCGACAAGCAGTATCGCGTCCGCCAGTGCGGACACGGGTGCGCTCCCGGCGGCGCGCCGGCGGCGCCTACTCATCGGCCGGTTCATCGTCAGGACGCTCCTCGTCATCGCCGCGGGCGCCCTCATGTTCCGATCCCCTCTCCGCTTCCTCGAGGGTATTCAGAATATTTACCATCCGCGTCCCTTCCGCGATTGATGAATCAAGGTAGAATGATATCTTCGGGGTGATTCTGATGCTCAGGCTCTTTCCCACCCGGTGCTGTATGAAGGGGGTCGCCGACTGGATCCCTTCGAAGGTTTTCCTCAGATCGCGCGGCTCCCCGAGCACCGATACACCGATCCTGGCCGTCGAGTAATCCTTGGCCAGCTCCACGCCGGTGATGGTCGCGAACCCGATCCTCGGGTCCTTTATCTCGCGTATCAAGAGCTCGGAGACTATTCTCCGGATCTGCTCTTCCAATTTTTCTTTTCTGTAACCCATGGTATTTCCAATGCTTTCAGATGATAGAAGCGAGGGCATCCCGGCACACGCTGTCGCGCATACTGTGCGAGCCGGGCGGACACATGGCGGACAGCGTATATATGGACTGCCTCATTCCCGCAGTTGCATCTAACGGCGCATCATATCGTTTTGGCAATTTCCACCAGCTTGTAGGCCTCGAAGGTGTCGCCTTCCTTGACGTCGTTGAAGCCCTCCAGGCCGAAACCGAACTCCTGGGTCACGGTCACCTCGGACACATCGTCCTTGAAGCGCTTGAGCGACTTGAGGGCGCCGTCAAAAATGACGACGCTGTCGCGGATCAGGCGCACCTTGCAGCTCCGGTCGATCTTTCCGGAGGTGAGCATGGACCCGGCGATGGTCCCTATCTTGGATATCTTGAACACCTGTTTCACCTCGCCGGCCCCGAGAATCTCTTCCCTGATCTCCGGTCTGAGCATTCCCTCCATTGCCAGCTTGATCGAGTCGGTGACCTCGAATATGACATTGAAGAATTTTATCGATACGTTTTCATGCTCCGCAATCTCCGAAACCTTGCCGGTGGGACGCACGTGGTACCCGATGATAACGGCGTTCGAGGCCGATGCCAGCATGACGTCCGACTCGTTGATGCCGCCGGTGCCGGTGTGGATGACCTTGACCCGCACCTCGCCGATCGATAATTTTTCCAGTGATTCCTTCAGGGCCTGGCTCGAGCCGTCGACGTCCGCCTTGACGATGATGCGGAGCTCCTGTACCTCGCCCTCGCGTATCATCTCGTTCAGGGACTCCAGGGTCACCTTCTTCACCTTCTTGGCCGATTCCGCCCTCTTGAACTCGAGACGCTTCTGGGATATCTGCTTCGCGGTCTTGTCCGAATCGACCCCTTCAAAGGGATCGCCGGCCGACGGAACGCCCGATATACCGAGCACCTCGACCGGGACGGACGGCCCCGCCTCTTCCAGGGGCTTGCCGTGATCATCGAACATGGCGCGCACTTTCCCCGAGAAGACGCCGATTACGAAGGGATCGCCCACATGGAGCGTCCCGTTCTGTATCAGGACCGTGGACACGGCGCCGCGGCCCATGTCGAGCTTCGACTCGATGACCGTGCCCTTGGCGACGACCTTCGGGTTCGCTTTCAGCTCCAGCATCTCCGCCTGGATGAGGATGAGCTCCAGCAGCGTGTCTATGTTCTTATTGAACTTCGCGCTTATCTCCGCGAAGAGCGTTGTACCGCCCCATGATTCCTGCACCAGATCGTACTTCGCGAGCTCGTGCTTTACCTTATCAGGGTTCGCCTCGGGGAGGTCAACCTTGTTTATCGCCACGATAATGGGGACGCCGGCGTCCTTCGCGTGGTTGATGGCCTCGATGGTCTGCGGCATGACGCCGTCATTGGCCGCCACCACGAGGACGACAATATCGGTCACCTTTGCCCCGCGGGCCCGCATGGTGGTAAAGGCCTCGTGGCCCGGTGTATCGAGGAAGGTGATCTTCTTGTTGCCGGGGATCACCACGCTGTAGGCGCCGATATGCTGGGTTATCCCGCCGAATTCCTTGTCAATGATATTGGTCGAGCGTATCGCGTCCAGCAGCTTCGTCTTACCGTGGTCGACATGCCCCATGACCGTGACGACGGGCGGACGGTGCACGTAATCCTGCGGGAGGTCCTCCTCGACGTGCTTGATGACGGTCTCATCATACAGAGAAACCACCTTGACGTTGGTGCCGTATTCCGCAGAGAGGATCTCGGCGGTCTCCGCGTCGATGACCTGGTTGATCGTCACCATGACGCCCAGGTTCATCAGCTTGGCGATGACGTCCGCGGCCTTGATGTTCAGTTTCTTCGCCAGGTCGCCGACCGATATATTTTCCGTGATGTGTATCTCGTCCGGGGCGGCCGCTTCGCGCTTTCTCTCTTCCGCGGACTTCTTCCGGAGGGTTATCTCTTTTTCTTCCTGTTCCTTCTTATATTTTCTTTTGTCCTTTTCTTTCTCTTTGGTTTTCTTTCTTTTCTTATCTTTTCCATCGCCGATAGCGGCAGTGGGCTTTTCCCCTTCTTTTCTCGGGCCTTCGCCCGGACGGCGCGGGCCTTCGCCCGGACGGCGCGGGCCTTCGCCAGGACGGCGCGGGCCTTCGCCCGGACGGCGCGGGCCTTCGCCAGGACGGCGCGGGCCTTCACCAGGACGGCGCGGGCCTTCGCCAGGACGGCGCGGGCCTTCGCCCGGACGGCGCGCTCCCTCACCCGGACGGTGCGGGCCTTCACCCGGACGGCGCGGCCGCTCCGTTGCGCCTTCCCGTCTCTGCGGGGTACGCGCGGCCGGCGCACCGGTCCGTTCCGGTGTCGGGTGGTCGGCCTCGGCTTTCTTCGGCTCTTCGGCCGCTTCGCCTTCCTTCCCTTCCTTGTGGACCTGCACCTTTCGCTTCAGCTTGATCTTCTTTCCCTTCTTGCTGTCCTCGATCTGCTGGGCCTTGCGCTTCTTGATAGCCTCTATTTTCTTCTCAATGAGAAATATGTTCTTTTCCTGGAGATCGGAGTCCTCGGTCTCGCATGCTATTTCAAGCTCCCGGCACACTTCCATCATATCTTCCATGGAGATATGATTTCTTCTTGCGATTTCAATGGCTTTCATGTATCAGTCTGTCATCCTTACCTTTTAATTACGAGGGACCGAACCCCCTCTCGCGCTCGCCGGGCGTCCCGTGCCGCTGACGGATCATTCACCTTTTTCCGACCCGTCCGCGTCCGTGGCCTCTCCCGTCTCAGCAGTGCCTTCTTCCGAACTTTTTTCCGTGCCTGCGTCCTCCTTCTGCTCCTCTCCTGGTTCCTCTTTCTCTTCTTCGGTTTCGTCGAAATCGACGCTTTCTTCTATTATCTCCATTATCTTCTTCGCTGTCTTTTCGCCAATGCCGTCTATCGCCATGAGCTCTTCCAGTGATTTCTCAACGAGGTCCTCGACGGAGAACACGCCGCCGTTTTCAAGGAGCTTGATGGTCCGCGCTTCAAGGCCGGGCAGCTCCGACAGCGGCGTTTCATCAGCGTTGGAGGTCGAGAAGAGCTGCTCCACGATGGCCCGCGATTCGCTGGACGAGAGGAACTCCCGGTACTGGTCCTCCGTCTTGATGTCGATATCGAAGCCGCAGAGCCTGGACGCGAGGCGCACGTTGTGCCCCGCCTTGCCGAGCGCCAGGTGCTTCTGGTCGTTGTCAACGACCGCGATGACGCCGCCGTCGGATTTCTCCACGATCTCGACCACCTTCGCCGGCGTGAGGGAGTTGGCGGCCATGATCTTCCGGTCGTCGAAATGCTCGACCACGTCGATCTTTTCCCCCTCCATCTCGCGCACGATGGACTGGATGCGAATCCCCTTCATGCCGACGCAGGCGCCGACGGAATCAACGTCGTCCCGCTCGCTGGTGACGGCGACCTTGGTGCGCATGCCCGGCTCCCGGACGATGTTGACGATCCGCACGACGCCGTCGTATATCTCGGGGATCTCCATCTCAAAAAGCTTCTCGACGAACCGGGGGTGCGTCCGGGAGAGGATGATGCTCGGCCCCTTGGAATTTTTCTGCACCGCCAGGATCAGCGCCTTGACCCGGTCGCCGATCTTGTAGTGTTCGAGCGGCGACTGCTCCCGGGCGGGAAGGATCCCTTCCGTCCGGCCGAGGTCGATATAGATCGCGTCCTTGGTCTTCCGCTGGAGGAACCCGTTGATAAGGTCGCCTTCCTTGTCGGCAAACTCGTCGTATATGATGTTCTTCTCTGCTTCCTTTATCTTCTGTATAATGACCTGCTTGGCGGTCTGGGCGGCGATCCGTCCGAAGGATTCGAGGGGGTCTTCCTCGACATCGATTTCGTCCCCCGGCTGCGCGTCCGGCGCGATCTTCTCCGCCTCGTCCCTGGATATCTCCTCCGCCCTGTTCCTGACGGTCTTGACCACCATCTTCTTTGAGACGACCTTCACGCTGTTCCTGTCGCGGTCGAAGACGACCCGCACGTTATCGATCATCCCGTACTGCTTTTTGAACGCGGACAGCATCGCCGATTCGACGATCTGCTCGATATATTCCCGCGGAATGCCCTTGTCGGTGGCTATCTCATGTAATGCCTCAAAAAAATTCTTGCTCATGGCTCCTGCACCCTTTAATAATCAAGATTAGCGCTGGTAATGGCTTTGTATGATATTGCAATCGCTCCCTTTTCGGTGGCAACCGTCACCGCGGCGTCATCCGCCGATGCGACGGTCCCCTTGGCCACTCTGCGCTCGGCCCCCTCGTCGTACACGACTTTGACGGGAGCCCCTGCGAAACGTCTGAATTCCTCTCCACTGCGCAGCAGCCGGTTCAGTCCCGGCGATGACACTTCCAGTGAATAATTCGGGAGGATATCGTCGCTGTCAAGGCGTGCCGACAGCTCCCTGGAAAAATTCTCGCAGTCATTGTGCGAGATCCCCGCAAGGCTGTCGATTTTCACGTGAATCTGGGAATTCTCACCTTTAAAAAGGATCGATGATTCGTAAACCATGTAACCGAGCCGGGCGGCGGTCTCCTGGACGAGATCTGAAATTCTTTCTTTTAACTGCACGTTGTTAACTGATACTCTCGATGTAATGCGGTACCGGGAACTCCCGCGAGGACCCCCTCGCCGCCGGGGTTTTGATCCCGGACCCATAGTAAAAGAGAGTGGGTTGACCACTCTCTCGTATCGCGCGACATCATATCAAAACCGTATCCTATTCTCAGCCAATATGGGATATACCGATTTAGATTTCAAGCTTTTTTTATGCGCCCCCGGGGGCACGGCTGAAGGTACGCGGACCGTCCCGCCGGGGGTTATACCCCGGAATCGATGACGATCCTGTTCCGCCCGCCCTCCTTGGCGCGGTAGAGGCGCTCGTCGGAGATCCTCACCAGCTCCTCCGCCGTGGCCGTCTCGGAGTGGATGTCGCCCAGGTCGGCAATCCCGCTGCTGAACGTGACGTGAAGGGACGTATCATTGAAGCTGTATTCAGCCTGCGAGACAGTGTCTTTGATCCTCCGGAGGATCTCCCCCGACTCGCTCCTGTTGCAATCCTTGAAAAGGATGATGAATTCCTCCCCGCCGTAGCGCGCCAGCAGGTCATACGGCCTGATGCTCTTCTTCAGAACGTCCGCTATCTGCTTCAGGATGAAATCGCCCGCCTGGTGGCCCAGCGCGTCGTTTATGGCCTTGAAATGGTCGATGTCCAGCATGGCGATGGAAAAGCGGTGACCGGGGTTCCGGCGCGCGTGCTCGATGATGGTATCCAGGGTCTCGAAAAAATAGCGGCGGTTGTGCACGCCGGTCAGGGGGTCCGTGACGGTCTTCTCCCGCAGCTCCCGCTCCTGGCGGTTCCTCTGGAGCGCCGACCTGATGCGCGCCTGGAGCTCGATCTCGTTAAAGGGCTTCTTTATATAATCCACGCCGCCTGAATCGAAGCCGCGCTCCACATCCCTGCCGGCGTCCTTCGAGGTGATGAATACGATGGGGATATCGGCGAACCTGTCAATGCCCGACAGCTTCTTCGCGAGCTCGAAGCCGTCAACGTCAGGCAGCACCACGTCCATGAGAATGATCGAGGGCGACCCTTTCTCAAGGGCCCGCCACATCTCCGCGCCGCTGGCCGCGCTCACGACCACGTAGTCAGCGAGCATCCTGGTCAAAAAGGCCGTGTCGATCCTTGAATCATCAACCACCAGTATTATTTCAGCCATTGTTTCACCTGCGCGCAATGCGGATAGGGCACTCTCTCATCCAGATTAATGACGGAACACTTTGTCAAACAGTAAACAAAATTTTTTTATTAATTTGCTTTGCCGTACGTTACTACCATGTGCCGATAAAAACCGCTTCTTTTACCGGTTTTACGCCTTTCCCGGCGCGCTGCCGGGCGCGGCGCGGGCATACCATAAAAAAACGCGGCGGCGGTTTTTTCTTCTTGCCTCTACGGGGGGGAAGAAGGATCGTAGGGCAATTAGACCATACGGGCCTCCGTCCGGCAAAGGAACTGCAATGTCCATCCTCGATTCCCTTAACGACAGCCAGAAAAAAGCGGTACTCCATACCGGGGGGCCCCTCCTCATCCTGGC
The DNA here is from genome assembly GCA_963827275.1 of uncultured Spirochaetota bacterium. Lineage (GTDB taxonomy): Bacteria > Spirochaetota > UBA4802 > UBA4802 > UBA5550 > RBG-16-49-21. Next base: position 415,660 of record CAWHAA010000008.1, on the reverse strand, counting down.
GGGGGCGGGGTCGGGCAAGACGAGGGTCATCACCCACCGCATCGCCCGCCTGGTCGGGGAAAAGCTCGTGCCCCCCTCGGGGATCTTCGCCGTCACCTTCACCAACAAGGCGACCGAGGAGATGAAAAACCGGATCGTGAAGCTCATCGGGCCCCAGGGGTCGAGCGTTTTCATCAAGACCTTTCACGCCGCCTCCGTCTACATTCTCCGCAGGTACGGCGATGCGATCGGCATACCGTCGTCCTTTTCCATCTACGACACGTCGGACCAGGCGTCGCTCATCAAGGAGATATTGCTGCAGATGCGGCTTGACCCGAAAAAGATCAGGCCGGAATCGATCGCGTCAAAAATATCCGAAGTGAAGGACCGGGCCGAGCTGATCGACGGCGCCGACCCGGCACTCCTCCTCCAGAAAAACTTCTCATACGATTTCCATGAGATCTACGACGAGTACCACAAACGCCTCGCGGCGAACAACGCGCTCGACTTCAACGATCTGCTGATCAAGACCGTCCACCTCCTCCGCTCAGGGACCGGTGCCCTGGAAAAGCTGCAGCGGCAGTGGACCTATTTCATGATCGACGAGTACCAGGACACCAACTACGCGCAATACCTGATCGCAAAGCATCTCGCGGCGGCCGGGAAGAACATCTGCGTGGTCGGGGACGATGACCAGTCGATCTACTCCTGGCGCGGCGCGGACATCCGCAACATCCTGAACTTCGAGAAGGACTACCCGGGCGCGGCGGTTGTCACCCTGGACACGAACTACCGCTCCACGCGGCCGATACTTGACGCCGCCTCCGCGGTGATACGGAACAACGTGAACCGCAAGATAAAGGAGATACGCTCGCACAAGGGCGACGGGGAGCCGGTGGTCTGGTGCCGCGCCAACAACGAATACGGCGAGGCCGAGTTCGTGGTGAACACCATCATCTCGCTGAAGCACCGCGAGGGGCTCTCGGGACGCGATTTCGCGATCTTCTACCGCACCAACGCGCAGTCCCGCGTGTTTGAGGACCGCCTGAGGAAGGAGGACCTCCCGTACCGCGTCGTCGGCGGCATGAAATTCTACGACCGCAAGGAGATCAAGGACGTCCTCGCCTATCTGAAATTCATCGCCAACCCCCTCGACCTGGTCTCCATGCTCAGGATCATCAACACGCCCGCGCGCGGCATCGGCAGGGTCGCGCTCGACCGCGTCCGCGAGGCCGCCCGCAACGCCGGCGTGTCCGAATGGACGGTGATCCACGACGGGCTCCTCGGCGACAAGCCCCCGAAGGGGCTCATGGAATTCAGGAACGTTATCCTGAAATGCCAGGAAGCGGCCCGCGCCCTCCCGGGAAACAAGCTCTCCGGTTTCGTCAACAGGGTCATAGAGGAGTCCGGGTACGTGAAGAGCCTGGAGGAGGAAGACAGCGTGGAGGCCCGCTCGCGCGTGGAAAACATCAGCGAGTTCGTCAACAGCGTATACGACTACGAGCAGTCAGACCCCGGGGCGACCCTCGACCAGTTTTTGCAGGACATATCGCTCTACACGACCGAGGAAAACCCGGATGACGACCCCGGCTCACGCGCAAGCCAGGTGACCCTCATGACGGTCCACAACGCCAAGGGGCTGGAGTTCCCTGTGGTGTTTCTGACCGGCATGGAGGAAGACATCTTTCCCCACAAGCTCTCATCAGACACCGAGGAGGGGATCGAGGAGGAGCGGCGCCTCTGCTACGTGGGCATCACGAGGGCGATGGAGCGCGTCTACATCACCTGCGCGGAACTGCGCCGGACCTTCAACGAGATCTACCACAAGGAGCCGTCGCGGTTCATCTTCGAGATACCGGCCGAGCTCGTGACGGCGAAGGAATTTATCTCTACCGGGTACCAGCAGGGGAACGCGCGGCGCGGCTTTTTTCCTGAAAAAAAGATCTACAACGAATCGCATTATGACATCGCAGAGAGCGCCGCTGCCGGGACGGAAGAAGTGCCGGCGGCCGATGCGCCCTCTGTCGGCCCGGGCGAATCGAAATTCAGGGTCAGGGACAGCGTGCTGCACCCGAAATACGGCGTGGGCCGCGTCCTGAGCATCGAGGGCTCGGGCGACAACCTGAAGCTCACCATCCTCTTCGGCAGATCGAGCAAAACCTTCCTGGAAAAGTACACGCCCCTTGAGAAGGCGTAGCCGGTCCGCTTCCCTGCGGCACGGGGCGGACCGGGAAGATGACATGCTTATAACTGGCATCGAAGCGACGTAGCCGTACGTTCCAGTCCGCCATTTCCCTCACGCCATCGCCAGTGCCGTGCATCAAACGAAGGACCCCTCCCGCTGGAAAAGGAGGGGCCCCGGTTGACGAACATCAATTGAGCGGTCCCCGGAATAAATCAATACGCAATAGCCCACCAGTCATCACTTTCAATATTGCCCATAGAGACCGAATATCCGAAGAAATAATTTTCCCCTGCTCCGGTCAGGGTCCGCGATGAGGAAGAACCGATACCAGCGGAACTCCCGTGAAATATTTCAACAAAGCCCGTATTCGTGTCAGGAGTGGGCGTGCCGGACGCAAGATCGGCATAGCCGTCGCCATTGATGTCACCCAGAGCAACGGAGTATCCGAACCATGCATTGGCCGCCGCACCGGTCAGGACCCGTGACGGGGTCACAGTCAATCCCGTGTCCGATCCGTGGTGCACGTACACCCGGCCCGCCATCGAATCATACCCCGCGGCATCTACCGCCAGGTCGCAATACCCGTCACCGTTGACATCGTCCATCGTCATGGCGGTCCCGAGAAAGTTACTCGCCCCCTCTGCATCGATGTGCACCGGCGCTGAAATGCTGTCAATGCCGGTAGGACCCCCGCTGTAGATATACACGCGGCCGGAGGCGCTGCTGAAATATGGGGCGGCCGCAACAAGCTCGGCACACCCGTCGCCGTTGCTGTCGCCGATAGTCAGGGTAAACCCGAAGGCGTCACCGGAATTTTCACCGGCAAGGGAAACCGAAGCGGCCGCGCCGATCCCGGAAGCGCCGCCATGATACACATACACCGTGCCCCGCGCCGTGGTCGGAGCGGCAACCGCGAGGTCCGCATAGCCGTCGCCATTGGTGTCGCCGATGACCAGCTTGCCGCCAAATGAGCTGCCGGAACTTCCGGTCAGGACGCGCGCCGCAGAGGCCGCAATACCCGAAGAGCTTCCGTGATATACGTAGGCGCGGCCGTAGTTTGTACTGTACTGCGGAGCGCCCAGCGCCACGTCCTCGTAGCCGTCGCCGTTAACGTCGCCGAGGGCCATCGGTCCGCCGAAGCTTTCAGCCGCAGCGTCACCGTCCCGGTACTGCGACGCCGGCGAATTTATAGAATCGATCCCATCAGCGCTCCCGAAATATATATAAAAGCGGCCGGTTTTTGAATTACAGCCGCTTGCCCCGACAACGCAATCGGCATAGCCGTCGCCGTTGACGTCGCCCAGCGCCAGCGATACCCCGAAATAATCTGAAACGTTTGCTCCCGTAAGGACCTTCGAAGGAGAGGTCCCGATCCCGGACGGTCCCCCGTGATACACATACACGCGGCCCTGCTTGCCGTTATAGCCGGGCGCGCCCACGGCCATGTCCTGGTACCCGTCGCCGTTGACATCGCAGTTGACGCCCCTGCGCGCGGCATGGGCCGCTTCGGCGACAGTTTCAGAATCCGCATTTACCGCGCGGACACCTATGGCGCCTACCGGTGCCCCGACCGGCAGACGGTAGCGCCATTCCGCCGTGCCCTCCGCTGCCTCGTACGGCCCCCCGTTAAGCGAAACCTGGACCGCGGCAACCGCCGGGCCGCCCGTGGCGGTGCCGGTAAGAAAACCGCTTTTGATCACCCAGTTGTCCCTCGCGCCGGCAACCGACACCTGCGGCGCGACGGCCGTCAACCCGCCGGCTGCCAGGAGCACGGTTGCCGTTTCCTGCGCGGCATTTTTCTCCCCGTCCTTCGTAAACACATTATAGCAGCCGGCCTGCAGCATGAGCATACCGGCAACAATACATACATATAGCTTTCTCATAATTCCTCCAAAAAAATAAAATTCAAAATGTAAAACCCGTATATTCATGAAGTGTCGCGCGATCCGTGAAGTGCTAAAAATAATATATTTTTTCACGAATTGCTTCATGACGCGGCTATCTCATGGTTTTCACCGTTCCGGACCTGTCCCGGGGAAACATTGTTGACAGACAGCTGCCCGGAGAAGCAGAATATCGGTCACAGGGGCCCCTGTCCTGCCACGCAGCTCATATCCGAGGAGGAACTATGAAAAAAGCACTTCTTATCAGCGGTTCATTCGTTCTGGTCTTTGTCGCCGCCGCCGGGATCTATATATGGAACGGGTACCGCCACTTCATGGCGGTCGAGACCGTCATAGTGGATCCGTACCTGACCGTGCATCTCGGCGGAGGGGGAAACTCGATCGTGCTCACGTCGGAAGATGGGACAACGGCCCTTGTCGTGGACACGAAGATGGGGAGCGCGGCGAAAAATTTAAAGGAGAGCGTGAAGGCCGCGGGCATCACCATCGTGGACACCCATTCCCACTCCGACCACTCCGCCGGCAATGACCTGTACCCGAACGCGACAATCATCGCGGGGGCATACGACAGGGAACAGTGGGAGAGCGATTCGAGCGGCAGCCGCGCCCCTGACGTCATGCTGAAGCCGGGGGAAGAAACAACGCTCCGGATCGGGGGCGAAACGGTCCGCGTCCGCAACATGGGCAGGGCCCACACCATGAACGACACTGTCGTGTACCTGGAAACGCGCGGGCTCCTCGTGACCGGGGACCTGGTGTTCCTCGGCACGCACCCGGCCCTTTCCGAAAAATTCGGCACCTCGGTGGACCTGTGGCTCGCGGCGCTCGACCGGCTGGGGACGCTCTATGACATAAAGACGCTCGTGCCGGGACACGGCCCGATGTCGGATAAAAACGCGCTCGCCGTCATGAAGGAATATTTCGTTTCAATGAAGGACGCCGTCGGCAGCAGGGAAAAGCTTGCCCTTCTTAAAAAGAAATACGCGACATATAACTCACTGCCCTTTATAAGCGGGTTTGACAGGACGGTGAGGTTTATTGAGGGCGGGAGGAAATCCGGCGCGAAATAGGAACACACGCTACAAAAAAAGCCCCGCCGCTTTCAGCGACGGGGCTTTTTATTTCTTTTCTTCAATTATCAGCTATTCCCTCTGACGGTATACCCTGATGGCGTTCGCATCATCTCCGGCGGTCAGGTAGATATAGTCATACGTCCCGTCGTTGATTGTTGCGGACGAGTACAGCTTTACGTGGCTGTTGTCGAGGCCGAGATTCCCCGCCTGTGTCCATACCGATGCCATGGTGCCGGTCGTTGGACCGGGATCCGTTGACGCGACCCGCCATACGGTAACGCCGCTCGGATGGTCAAATCCGACGTAGAGCCTGGTCGAGCCGTTGTTCTGGAGCAGACTGATGGCGTTCCCGGTTACATTGACATCCCCGACATTAGAATCCGGCAGATCTGTCTCCACTCCCGTTATGATCCGTTCCCAGTCGTCCGGCTCGCACGTGGTGGCGCCGCCGCTCGTTGCCGGCGAGCATTTCCACAGTTCGCCCCGGATAACCGTATTGCGGGCGGATGTGTACGCCACGTTCCGCGCCATGTAGAGCTTGCCGTTGTATTCAATCAGTCTGGGCACACCGTGCTCACCCGGCGATAGCTTCCCCAGTCCGGCGGGCGCTGCCGGCAGGACCAGGGTCTCCTCGCTCGATGTCGGCTCTGGTACATCATCGTCATCAGGCCTGAAGGCATCCGGATGTGATCGAACCTCACCCGACATCGACAGGTAATCCGATGAATACACCACGCCGCCATTGTTCGCGGCATACAGATAGCTGTTAAAACTGATGAATGCGTCGATTCCCACGACTTCCGCTGTCCCCTTATAGTTGTCATAGTCGCCGGCGTTCTTGCCGAGGTAGTCAAGGCTTCGCAGGGACATGTCAACCGGTGTATCCATGTTCAGGACTCCGTCGGTCGCCGAAAGGAAGGGGACCCTGCACACGACCGGCGCCTGAGGGCTCTGGTCGGAAGAAGCGGCAAAGTACATGTTTGCGCCATACGCGTATGCAGTCTGGATGCTGTCCGTGTTACCGCCGCCCGTACCAGCGAAGGGGAACTGCCGCCAGTCGAGCTGAGTATCGACGTCCTGGGTGAAATAGCCGTGAGAGACACCGTCTTTCAGAGGGCCGGTCATAAGAACGTCATAATCGGTTCCGCTGATCGTTATAACACCCGAATTGAAGCCCACGACGCCCACTTCCGCGTTCGGTCCACTGTTCATGCCGCAGAACGGCGATACGCCGATGGTGCCGTAGCCGAATCCGTCCGCGATAGAGCAGGTCCCCGCGCTGAAGTCGAAGGTCGTCAGCACCGAGTTGCCGCCGTCCGCGTCGAACCTGAACGCGGCAGTGTTATAATCATTCGTGCCGAGGTACACCCTCCCGGCGTACACAAAAGACCACGTGAAGGTAGAGCCATCGGCGAACGGATCGGTGAAGTATTCACCGTCAGTAATTTCATCGATCACGTCCCCGAGACCGGCGAAGGTGGCGCGGTCCTTGGGAGACGCCTGCAGGTAGTCAGTCGTACCGGCTTCAGCCTTGATGCTCACGGTCGTGTTATCAAACCCGTCGCCGATGATCCCGTTCGCCGCCACCACCGTGTAGGAGAACCCTTCCTGTGCGTTCGCATGGGTCAGAATGACCGTATTGGTCTCGTTGCCGCTGCCGCGCACAGCGGAGGTAATATTCCCCAGCAGCGCGTCCGTCCCTGAGCCGGTGCGCGGGTAGAGCTTGTATTTGCCGTGGCATTCAGTCGCATCATTGCATTCTGCGCTGTCTTCCACATCGTTGCCCGAGAGTACCGGCTTGCTGAATGTCACCTGCACGTGGTTCAGGTCAGTCGCCATCGCGGAAACGACCTTGAGCTGCTCGTTCCCCCGGAAGGTAAGGACCCGCGGAGAGCCCATGGTATTCGGTATGGGCGCCAGGTCGGTGACCCCGACCGCAACCGTGATTTTGTACTGGATACTCTGCGCGGACTTGTCAAGATTGAGCATAAAGGTTGATTCATCAATCATGGTGATCGATGTTATCAATACGTTGTTTGTGTCATTTCCATCCGACGGGTCTTCGGCGAGCGTATAGTTGCTCATATTGTCCGCCGCTGTTGTTCCGCCGCCCGTTGTCATCGGCTCCGAATACTTGACGATGACCTTCGTCGGCTCGCTGTTGACCACGCTCACCAGATACGGCTTCACCGTGTCGATGCCGGTGAAGGTGGCGGTGTTGAGGCACCCCAGCGTGTTGGGGGTCCCGGCCACGTCCCTCAGATCAGCCTTGTCCCCTATGACTGTGTACTGGGTATTGCTGGTGCCGCCGCCCAGCTGCAGAATATACACCGACTGGGTGAAGAACGCCACCGAATCTACGGTGATGCTCGGCGTGGTGCCGAAGTTCGAATTGTCCGCACATACGCCCGTCACCGTGGATGTCGTGGCCACGATATAGTTTGCCGCATTCGTCGCCGTCGTAAAATCCATCGGCTCGGAGAAGGTGACCTTCACCCGGTTGCCGGTAAGGAGCTGCGCGCTCACCATGGTCGGCGCGGTGGTATCCGTCGCGGCAATGGTCACGGCTGAAGCATTACTGGTCACAAGGCCCCGACTCGCAGTAACGGTCGCCCCCCCGTCTCCCTGGGAGAGCGCCGTGGCAAGCCCGTAGCTGCCGGTGGAATTGCTGATGTCGAGGTTTGTATCGTCCGACTCCCAGAGCACCAGGTTGGTGATGTCAATATTATAGGTATTCGATCCGTCGGAAAAGGTTCCCATGGCCGTGTACTGGAAGGTATCGCCCACGTAGGTGCTCTTGCTCGACGGTGAAATGGTAATCGCCGTCAGCGGCATGGATATTACCTGGAGGTTGGTAAAATCAGTCTGTTCCACCGCCCCTCCCTTGGGGTAGTTGGCGGTGATTACCGTGGTCCCGATAGTGGTCGTGGTGGTCGCGAGACCGTTGGCATTTATGCTGGCGACGGTCCCGTCGCTCGACAGCCAGTCCACCTGCGTGGTCAGGTCCTGCGTCGTCGAGTCGCTGAACGATCCCGTGACGGTAAATTGCTGGGTGGTCCCGTAGGCTATGACGTAAGCGAGCGGGTCCCTCGGCGAGATCAGGATTGACAGCAGGTTGGCCGCCGTAACGGCAAGATCGTAGTCCTGCGAATCAATCGCGCCAATCGATGCGCTCACGACCGTGGCACCGGCCGCGATGCCGGTGATCAATCCCGAGGCATCGCCCGGGATATAATCGGCCTTGGTGTCATCAGTTGTGCCCCAGGAGATGAGCGGGTCATTCGTCAGGTCCTGCGTGCTGTTGTCACTGAACACGCCGGTCGCGGTGAACTGCAGCTTTGTGCCCGCGGCTATTGAGGTCTTGTTGCCGGCTGCGCTGATGACCAGATACTGCATCGTCGCGGCGGTCACGGTTATCGTCGCATCGCCGTTGACCCCGTCAAAGGTAGCCCGCACCGTATCCGTGCCGGCGCTGCTGCCGTACGCCTGCCCTTTGGGAGTGCCCGGCAGGGTCGCATTGGCGGAACCGTCATTGACGATCGTCCAGGTCGCCGCATCAGTCACATCCTGGGTGGTGTTGTTCGTGTATATCGCCGTTGCCCTGAACTGCACATAGGTCCCGGCGGCGATTGTCGTCGTAATCGGTGAAACAGACACGCTGCTCAAGGTAGGCGCGGTAACATCAAGGGTCGCGGCGCCGTATATCGAGGAAGGGGTATCGGTCGCGGTTATGGTCGCCGTATCCGTCCCAACCCCGCTGTACTGGCCTGTGGCCTTTCCGAAAGCGTCCACCGTGGCGACGGTATTGTCATCAGAAACCCAGTCCACGATATCGGTAATATCGTGTGTGCTGCCGTCCGTGTAGGTCCCGTTCGCCGTGAACTGCTGTGTCGCAAGGCGGGTGATGCTCGCCGCGCCCGGAGTGACGCTGATCGAGACAAGGTCCGCGTCATTTATCGTGAGGGTGGTCGCCGATGAGACGCCGCCTATCGTCGCGGTGAGGGCCACCTGCTGGTCGGCGCCGAGGTAATCCGCCTTGATCGCCGTGGCGCGTGGAAGGCTGTTGATGCCGATGTTGTCGATGTCAACGCTGTCAATATCCAGGGGTGTGGTCGTCCCTGACACATCCCAGGTCCACACAACGCTCTGGTATTCGTCCTGGGTGAGTGCCCGCGTGTTCCCGTTGTTCAGGGTCGCGGTGATATTGTAATCCACGGGCACGCCGCTCGGCGTGCTTGTCGCGCCGGGTGTTATCGCTATTGACGCAATCTGCTGCCCATGGGCCACCATGAGAACAAGATATTGCATCATGTTGTCCTCGAACAGCGCGGCGTATATCTTCCCGTTACAGCCCGCCATGGACACGGCCATTGCCGCGGCCATGAAGCCGGCGAGTATGGTTTTCCGAAACAGCGCCAGCTGTTTCGTGATATGTTTCATTGAGATGGCAGAAGTGGTGTGTTTCATATATCGCTCCTTGGCGCCGGGCGGGACTGTTGCTGCACCCGGCTCAAACTGTTTGCTGCATGTTTCCTCGTTACTTCACGGACGGCCCCGGTACGCCGAACCGGTACGCCGCTCCCAGGTTGATTGTCAGATAATCGCCGCGAATACTCTCGAAGACCATCATGAACCCGGCCTCGAAAAAGAACTCCAGGTACGGGAGCTTGTCGTGGGTGTAGCCGAGACCGACCGCGGCGATGAAGCCCGGCGCGACATCGGTTGCGCTGCCGGACATCACGGGCGTGATGCCGCCGCCCAGCTTGATATACGGCTTCAGCCCGTACGGCGCGATGAACTGGAATTTCGCGTACGCGTTCAGCGGCAGGTGCATGATGGCGGAGGCGTAGTCCGTGCCCGACGTGGTGTGGTAGTAGAACCCGAACGACAGGCCGAGACGGAGCTTGAAGATATCGGGCATCCCCGGCATGCCGACGTCGCTGAAGACGTTGAACCCGCCCCCGATCTTGATCCTGTCCGCGATCCTGCCGACCGGCAGGGCGATGCCGGGAAGCAGGCCGATTTCAGGCTGTATCACGCTGAGGATATCTTTGCTTTCAACAGCGGCCTGACGCGCCTGCTTCTGTTTTTTTTGATCAATTTTCTGCTCGTCGAGGTCAAGGGTGATGTTGAGGATGAAGATGGACTTGATGACCCTCATCTGCTTCGTGTCAGCGTCCTGCAATGTAATCTGTTCGTCATTCCTGTCTATGAGCTTGCCCTTGATGGTGGCGCCGGATTTCAGGACAACCGTTGCCGCGTGTGAGCTCACACAGTAAAAGATGATAATTAATGCTGTTATACAGTATTTAGGGAGGGGAGAGAACCTGTGGTTTACTCTGTTTCCACAGCCGCAATTCGTATCCATAATTTTTTCCTGCAGGTATATAGTTGATATGAATAAATTGTATTTATATACTAATCGTGTAATTATCAATCATTATTTAATCTGAATGTCTTATAAATATGTAATGAATGTAAATATTATTCTCATAAAAGTCAAATATATAAACCCACCCACATGGGTTATTATATTTAACTTATCATTATTTCACGCCTTTATTGTCTATTTTTTACTATGTTAAAATATCCGTACGCCGGCAGTTACTGTAAAAGTAATCGATTGCAGAAGCGTCCCGGCAGTAAAGACGATGCCATAGCCCATGTCAATTCCCACCAGCAGCCCCTTCCACGCGTCATAGTAACACCCGACCGAGAACCCGAAGGTATTGATCGTTTCACGTATCTTCCTTTTGAATACCGGAATATACGGGTCCCGGGAATCAAAGTCCAGGATGGTGATACCGTCCCAGATCCGGCCGTATATCGTGAGCACGTTGCGCCTGAGGGGGATGGCGTGGCGGTATACGATCGCGGGAAACACCTGGTTGAGGGTAATGCGGGATGAATACCTGAGCGGATCCTTGTTGCTTTTCATCGGCGCATGACGGAAATGGAGCTCTGGCGAAAATCCCATGAAATTGATATAATAAATTCCGGCCGTGACCGAGACAAGGTTCGCCGGCCGGTACAGAAGGCCATAGTCCGTTATCGGGAACAGGCCGCCGTACCCGGCCAGCAGGACCACGTATTCCCTGCTTTTCGGGTCAATGAACCGGCATTTCATCCTGCGCGGCAAAGAGGCATCAAGTTTTTTACCGGCTGCATCCTTTCGAAGCGCGCCCGCTGCAGGCTCGCCAGACAGGCCGCCCGCCGCTTGCCCCAGCGGCGCGGAACCTGCGCCTTCAGCTGCCGCGGCAGGGAGCCATGACAGCGCAAGCAATACGGGCAGGATGATATGTGATAGCATCTTTTTCATGTGTCGTTATACTGATCGCACCTGCGATGTTCATGTATGCCGTCGTTACCCGGGCCCCTGGTCGGGGCGGCTACTTGCCGGCCCCGGACAGTATGACCTTGTAAACCCGGTCATGTATATCGCTGAAGAGAGGAGGGAATTCGTAGGCGTCGGATAAAAAGCCGACCAGCTTTTTCGCGTACTCCACGAGCTTCGCGTCGGTGATGTTCTTGATCCGCGCATCGATTACGCCGCGCACGAGGCCGGGGGAAATCGCGGCGACGTGCACCGGGTTCCGCCTGATGAGCTCGCGCACGCCCTTGCCCGATACGAGGTCCATGTCCGGGTCCTCGTCATCCATGAACGAAATCACGAACTGGCCGGGCCTGATCTTACCGAACTCCTCCCGGTCGAAGCCTGTCTTCATGATGATCGTGATGTCGGCGTTGCCGAAGATGTTCTCCGCCGTGGTGGCCAGCCCTCCCTGGTTCTCCATGTCCAGCATCGCCTTTTCGCTGTTGTCGGAGCCGAGGACCCTCCTGAAGCCGATTTTGTCCAGGACCTGGGTGAGCCGCACCGCGCTCAGGTCGATCCCGATGAAGCCGACCGTGGTCTCCTCCGCCTTCAGGCGGTACTTGAGCATTGTCTTGACAATCAGGGTAAGGAGAAAAAGCGGCACCTCGTCGAACTCGAAGGAAATGACCGGGACGCCCGCGCCGGACACGATGAGGTCGTGGATCATGACCGTCGCTTCCTCGATACGCGTGAGCCGCAGGGCCGAAAAATTCGCGTCGATCTTCTTCAGCACGGTGTTGACGTCTTCCGGGTGTTCGAAGCGGACCACCAGCGGATATCCGTTGAGCCCGGAAAACCGGTTGAGGATGACCGCGTCCTTCTCGGCGTCCGCGAAGCGGCCCAGCAGGCGGCCCCGCTCCGCCTCGCCGCCCGCCTTGACGCCGGCGACCAGCGCGACGTTCCGGGAGATGCTGGTGTAGCGTACGCCGTCCTCTTTCGCGACCCTCTCGCGGATAAAGTCGGACGCACCCAGCACCGAGGTGTCGAAGTCGGTGCTGTTGTCGAGGGGGGCCCTGCCGCAGACCGAGATGAGGCCCCCCACCGCCTGTTCCTCGATCACGTTTTTTACGGAGATGACCTTGAACCGGTCGCCCGCGCCGCTTATGATGGTTATGAATTCATCGAACCGCTTCAGGCTGTTGCCGGCGATCCTGAGGGTGTAGAGGTCGCCGTCCCCCGCCTCCTCGACGTGCTGGAGCTCGAGAATGCTGCACTCCCGCTTGTACAGCTCGTCGATAAAGCCGGGAAATCCCTGCTTTTTTATGATGACGGTCACTTCGTTGATCAATCGCATGGCGGGACCGTCGCTCCGTCAGTCTTTCAGCCTGGTGAAGATCATCCGTCCGGCGGTCGTCTGCAGCACCGAGGTCACGGTGACATCCACCTCCTCGTTGAGCCGCCGGCGACCGTTCTCCACCACCACCATGGTCCCGTCGTCGAGGTACCCGATTGCCTGGCTGTGGTCCTTCCCCTCCTTGATGAGGGCGACCCGCATCTCCTCGCCGGGCAGCACCACCGGTTTCAGGGCGTTGGTGAGCTGGTTGATGTTCAGGACCGGCACGCCGTGGAACTCGGCGACCTTGTTCAAATTGAAGTCGTTGGTGATGACCTTGGCGTTCATGATCTTGGCCAGCTTCACGAGCTTCGCGTCCACCTCGTTGATGTCGGCGAAATCCATGTCGGTGATCTTCACCATGATCGACTGGTCCTTCTGCATCTTGTTCAGGATGTCGAGCCCGCGGCGCCCGCGGTTCCTTTTGATCGAGTCGGCCGAGTCGGCGATCATCTGGAGTTCGTTGAGCACGAAGTTCGGAATGACAAGGATGCCATCGATGAAGCCGGTGTCGCAGAGGTCGGCGATCCTGCCGTCGATGATGACGCTCGTGTCAAGTATCTTGTACGACATCTTCTCGTCGGCGTTCTGAAGGTCCGAGGAGACGATCTTGTCCAGGAAGGTGATCTCCTCGTAGTTGATGACGAAAAACATCATCACGATGAAGCCTGACAGGTGGTAGATGAGCGGCGTGATGATGTGCGAATACTGGTCAAGAACGGTGATGTTCAGCGCGCTGTACGCCAGGTTCACCAGATGCCCGAGGGTAAAGCCGATGATAAGGCCGATGATCGCCGCGGCGAACATCCGCGCCGAGAACGTATGCAGCACATATTCTATGAGAATCAGGACGAGAAGCGCAACGACGCCGGACACCGCGGCCGCCGCCAGGATGATGTAAAAGGCCTGGTCGACAAAATATAATGAAGATAATACCATTGAAATAACGATGAATATAACCCGTAAAAAAATAATCATGATCCGCTCCTTGTAGTAAGATCTGGTTCGACAGATGCGACGCGGCGCCATGACGCCGACGGGGCGCACGACGGGAAACGCGCCGCTTGAATCGGTGACGTAACAGGGGACCTCTTGCGGCTCCCCTACTTTTTCGAATGATGGGACGAGAGGGCTTCGGAAACCAGGTTACCGGCTTCCTCAAGGTCGATATTTTTTGACAGGGCAACTTCATGCGTCACCAGCTGGTACGCATTTTCATAAAGCTTCCGTTCCATGATGGAAAGCTCTTTGTCGCGTCCCCTGCGGAACAGGTCGCGCGCCACTTCCGATACTTCATAGATGGAACCGCTTTTGACTTTGTCGATATTGTTCTGGTATCGTTCTTTCCAGTCGTCGACCGAACTTATCTCATTCTTGGACAGGACCGCCAGGACCTTCTTGACGTCTTTTTTCGGTATGATGCTCCGTATTCCTATCTGTTCAGCGTTCTTCACCGGGTATCATCACCTTCATGCCGCTGTTCAGGATTGTTATAATATAATATTCGCTTCTCTTGCCTAAAATGACTTTTTTTTCGATGGCTTCTATTCTTCCCAACCCATGCATGGGGTAAACAATATTGTCACCGACCTTGAACATATGGAATCCCTCGACCTCACCCGAAAAATTATAAAAATATAAGTCCATAACGTGGAACCGCTCCGTCCCGATCCCCTGGGCCCTGATGCAAGCATTCCCTCGTTCTGGCTAATGAAAGCCGATTCATAGCACAAAAATTTCAGAATTTCAACAATAATTCTGCGGAAAACAGGCGCGGAGTGAAAAAAATTGACAAAAATGCCTTTTTTCAAGCCTTCTTCCTATTGTTGCAGCGGCTTTTTCTCCTCAATCATGCCTTCAATCTCCATGTAGCGCTCAAGCACCGATTTCATGACATCACCGCCCTCGGTATCATAATACTGGGTCTTTGCCCCCTCGAGCCCCCATCCGGTCCCGTACTGGACAACCCCGGGCGGCTTCGGACCGAATTCCGGGTCGGGCCGTTCTCGGTAAAAACCGTTCATGAACTTGCCCCAGACCGGCGCGGCAACTTCCGAGGCGGCCTGGTGCTTGCCCAGCGACATGAACGACTGGTCGTAGCCCACCCAGACAACGGCGGCAATGTCCGGTGTAAAGCCGCAGAACCAGGCGTCGGACCAGTTGGACGTGGTCCCGGTCTTGCCCGCTCCCTTTTTGGTATAGCCGCCCTTGATGCGGATACCCTCGGTCGCGGTCCCGCTGTCGACGACCCTCGCCATCATCTGCGTCATGATCCACGCGACGTCTTCGGAGATGACCTGGATCGTGCCGTTCTTCGACTTGCGCGCGAGGATCTCGCCCACCTCGCCCTCTATATTCGCTATCTCGTTTCCGTCGCGGTCCACGACGTAGCGGACGGCAAAGGGTATCACGTCCTTGCCGCGGTTTGCGTACACGGCGAAGCCGGTGGCCATCTCGAAGGGCGTGAGCTCAGAGGTCCCCAGCGCCAGGGTCGGGTTCGCGCCGAAATCCGTCGGGGGCACCTTGGTCATCTTCGACGCAAAATCTATGATCCTGTCGGGCCCCAGGAGGTCGTAGAGCCTGATCGAGATGACATTGATGGAAGCCGACAGGGCGTTGCTCACCGGGACCATGCCGCGGATACTCGCCCTCGTAGTTGCCCGGGGTCCAGGAATTGCCGATGGCGTCTATGTCCAGGATCGGCGCGTCAGGGAAGATAGGTCTCCGTGGTCACCAGCCTGTTCTCGATCGCCGCGCCGTACACGAAGGGCTTGAAGGAGGAGCCGGGCTGGCGCTTTGCCTGCACGGCGCGGTTATACTGGTTCTGCACCTCGAACTTCGATCCGCCCACCATCGTCCGTATATACCCGCTGAAGGGCTCGATGGCGATGATCGCGCCCTCCACGTTCATGACCGACGAAAGGCCGGTGAGCTGCGAATGGTACGCCTCGAGCGCCCTGCTGCAGCCGGGCGTCTCGCTGAAAAAGGAGAGCATCTCGAGCGCATCGAGGAGCTCATCCGACATCATCTGCTTGAAGGCGCTCTCGCCGTCGAAGACGAGGGACGCGGAGGGGAGGGGAAAGATCATCCGCAGGCCGTCGATAGGAGTCGATCATGCCCGTCTCCACGGCCGGTGCTCTTGTTCTGATTGTCCGTGACGAACACCGTGTTCTGCTTCTTCAGCGTTTCTTTCAGAACGGTCTCACCCATCTTCTGCTCCCGCAGGTCAAGCGTGGTATGCACGCTCAGGCCGTCGTTGTAGACCATCTCCTCGCCGAACCGGGTGATCAGGATCTGACGCACGTAATCGGTAAAAAACGGCGCACGGTCCCTGGTATTCGACCGGGCGGTCTTTGTCGGATAATCCATGATTATTGAATCGAAGAAGGCGGGCCAGAACTCGCGGTAGAGCCGGTCCGCCTTTTCTTTGCCGAGGTAGCCCTCGCCGACCATCCGGTTCAGTATGTCCCTGTTCTTCGCCGCGGCGCGCCGCGGGTACTTGAGCGGCGACAGGCCATTGGGACGGGACGGGAGGCCGGCAAGGACAGAGCTCTCGATCGCGGTAAGGCGTTTGAACTTTTTCTTGAAAAAAAACTCCGATGCCGCCGCGATGCCGTGGCACCCGTGGCCGAAATAGATCTGGTTGAAATACATCTCGAGGATCTCTTCTTTCGTGAAGCGCTTTTCGATCTGGAGCGCGAGGACCGCCTCCAGCGCCTTGCGGGCGAAGGTCCGCTCACCCGAGGTGAAGAGACGTTTGGCCAGCTGCTGGGTGATGGTGGAGCCGCCCTGCGCAATCACCGGCCTGAATGACTTGATCGATGCGATGATGTTCTTCCCCATGGCGCGGAAAATCGCCGGCGGGTCGATGCCGAAGTGGTCGAAAAAGCCCTGGTCCTCCGCGGAAAGAAACGCGTTGATCAGGCAGGGGGGAAGGTCCTCGAAGGATACGGGATAGCGCCGCTGCCGGTACAGCTCGGTGATGACGTCCCCGTTCACGTCGTAGAGCCGCGTCGGGATGCTCGGCTGGAACGCCTTCAGGTTGTCAATCCCGGAGTAGTTCTTGATCTCCGCCGTGACGTAGCCGAACATGAGCCCGCCGAGGACGCAGAACCCCATGAAAACGCCCAGGGCGATCTTTTCTATTTTATGTAAATCCAGCTTTTCCATGAAATAAGGTCCTGAAGGCACATTTAAAACGGCATGGCCGTCAAAATCAACACAAATAATTATCCGGCCGGGGCCCTATATTTCCTTCCTGACCATCTTCACGATATGTGTTATGAGCAAAATGACCACGAAGGCCACCGCCGCCCACATGAAGATGAAAAAAACCGCCTTCAGGATAAAGGCAAAAAGCGAGATCAGGAGCGGCAGGATATAATAGAAAAAAACATATATCGCCGCGACAATACCCAGATAATATAACCACTTTTTAACCGTGTCGTCCATACGACATTCCTCTTTATAATATACGTATGCACCTGCAGGATGCACCGGTTACCCATGGAGCCAACATGCACCAATAATTAATTCAGCACCAATAAATCAAATATTTTTTGGATATGAAAATTTTTTCTTGATTTAGTCCCCCGCGTGGCGCCCAATTCCTTATAATTCCCGGTGGAGGCCCCCTCCCCGTCAATGGAACATACTGGTATGATAAAAGCAGCCCGGGCTTTTCTGCCTGCCTGTATCCCCCTTGCCGCCGCCGCCGCGGTCATTTCAATCCTCATATTCGGCATCAGTGCGACCGGGATCGAAATAATCGACATATTTTTCAAAACGTCATACTATGATTATCCCGTGATTCTTATCGGCGTACCGCTGCTACTGGCCGGCCTATTATGCGCCCGGGCAGTCATCGCGGCATACCGGGCGCTCAGGGGGCTGCATCCCTGGACGCCGCCGGTTATAACAATCCTTACCCCCGCGATAACGGTCCTCTTCTGCATTCTGGCGATCACATTTTTCAGGGACCGGTGGTCGCGCTCCGCGGCCGGCGAACCGTCCGCGCCGGAGCGGTTCAGGGAACGTATCGGCCCGGTGCTCCAGTTCGGCCCCTTCCGTGACCGGCGCGCAGACGCGTCGACCGGCGCCGTGGTCTGGTATTTTGATCCCGCCGGCATGGCGCCGGCCGAAATCCTTTTCGGCGCCGTGCCCCAGCCGGAGCGCATGACGAAGATCACCGAGGCGGCGGGCGACGGCAGGCGGCATGAATTCCACCTGACCGGCCTTGCGCCCTCAACGCGCTACTACTACCTGGTGCCGGCGCTGGACGGGAGGGTCCGCTCCTTCCGCACCGCGCCGCCGCGCGGCAGCGGCACAACCGTCCGCTTCATGGCCCTTGCCGATTCCGGCAACACGAGGCGGGGCGGCTCGGCCCGTTCCTACTTCACCGAGGTGACGCGCGCCGCGCACGCGCGCTACGATGCCATGCGCACGGTCCCGGACTTCAGGGTCCACGCCGGCGACATGGTCCGCACCGGGGACGACCTGGACGGATGGCGCGAATATTTTTCCGCCGACGGCCGCGCCGATGCCGTCCCCGGCCTGTACGCGCCGGGAAACCACGAATACCTTTCGGACGGCGGGAGCAATTTCCGTTATTTCTTCGGGCAGCCGGATTACCATTCTGTCGATTACGGCGACGCGCGCCTCATCGTCCTCCATCCCTTCGACGGGCCCGGGAGGACGCTGGACGGGCCGGTGCTTACAACGGGGAGCGCGCAGTACCGGTGGGCGCGGGAAGAGCTGGCGCGGAGCGCGTCAGTGAAGTGGCTCATCGTCGTGCTGCACATCCCCGTCCTCTCCACGGGCGACTACGGCACCAGCGAGCTGCTCGCGGCCCAGTACTTCGATTTATTCCGCTCCCGCGGCGTCGACCTGGTGATCTCCGGCCACGACCACAACTTCGACCTCTTCCGGGCGGACCCCGGCCCCCTCTACCTGGTGGCGGGCACGGGAGGCTCGCACCTCGACTCCTACATCATGGACCGCCGCGCCCGCCGCTGGGCCGGGTGGATCAACGGGCCCGGTGCGCCGGCCGCGGCGGACCGTGAAAATACGGCCGGCCGGTACCATGTGTACGGCGAGCTCTCCTGGGGCTTCACCGATGTTGAGCTTCGGGAGGACGCCATGACCGTGTCGTATTACCGGTGGCTCGGCTTCGAGCGGTTTCTCGAGGTCACGGGGCAGGACCGGCGTTCGTGGGACATGGTGGAGTTCGATGCGACCGCGCGAGCGCGGTATGATCTTACCTCAGTTGAGCCTGTCATAACGGCGGAGAAGGCCCCGTAGCCGCCGGTGCGGCGCGGCCATAATTTGTATTTGATTTTTATCCCGCCCTGCACGACCATGTCCCCGGTGACGGATCATGTCTGAATCAACCGACAACGGCGCACGGAACGTACTCGTCTATTCAGACCGTCTCGCGGGCATCGATTTCGGCCCCGGGCACCCCTTCAAGCCGGCGAGGGCGAAACAGATGATGGACCTCCTCTCGCGCTATTCCCTCCTCTATGAAAAAAACCAGCTTGTCATGGAGCCGCCGGTCCTTCCCGATGAGGCGCTCTATTCGTTCCATGAAAAAAAATACATCAACCTCCTGAAAGATTCGGAGCGCGGCGGCTTTACCATGCAGATGCTCGAGGCCGGCCTCGGCACCGAGGACTGCCCGGTGTTCCCGGGCCTGTGGGAATACACCATCGGCGCATCAGGCGGCACGTACCGGGGCGCGGTGATGCTGGCCGACGGCGAGGCCCGGGCCGTGTTCAATCCCCTGGGCGGGTTCCACCACGCCGGCGCGGACCACGCCGAGGGCTTCTGCTATGTGAACGACCTGGCAATCGCCATCACGGAGCTGGCGCGCCGGGGCAAACGGGTCGCCTATATCGACATCGATGTCCACTTCGGCAACGGCGTGCGCGACGCGTTCGCAGCGCGCGACGACGTGCTCTGCATCTCCATCCACGAATCAGGCATGACCATCTACCCCTGGGCCGGCTTTGTCGAGGACATCGGCGAAGGAGCGGGTCGCGGGTATACGGTCAATATACCACTCATGGAAGGAAGCGACGACGAGGTCTTTCACCTCGCGTTCGATTCGGTGGTGCCGCCGCTCATCAATGCGTTCAAACCGGACATCACGGTCGCCCTGGTCGGAGGAGACTCGCACCGGGAGGACCTGCTGGGCCACCTGAACCTCACCAGCATCGGGTATGAGCGGGCGGTCAGGTCCATCGTGGGCCTCTCGCCGAAAATCCTGATGGCCGGGGGCGGCGGATACAACGTGTACAAGACCGCCGCGCTCTGGACCCTGGCCTGGGCCGCGCTCTGCGGACTGGAGCCATCCGACGCCTACGCCGGCCTCATCGGCGGCATGATGTACGGTCCCGAGACGCTCTCCGGCTCGTTGCGCGACGCTCCCTACGTGGTAACGGGGCACCTGAAAGAACGGTGCCTTGAGTTCGCACAGGACACGGTCGCCTATCTGAAGCGCAACGTGTTCCCCCTGCACGGTATCGGGTAACAAGGGCCGGGACACCCCCCGCGGAAGCTACTTCTTTTCAGAAATATCATCCAGCAGCCAGTCGCTGTTCTTCGACTGGAGAGCGCTCCCGCATGAAGGGCAGGTCCGCGTGTCGCTTTCAGGGAGCGGCGCGCCGCAGGAACCGCAGCCGTGGTCAGCAAAGCCGCGCGGCGGGTTCGTCAGCGAGGGAAGGAGAAGCGTCAATCTATGCTCGCGGTGCTCGGGCACCCTGCCCTGGGACAGGGCGGCGCTCCAGAGGACGCGTACGGTCGCCCGCGCGCCGCTCCCGGCGACGGAGACCTCCTGGACATCAACAGAGCTGACCGCGGTCTCCGAGAAGTAGCCCGTTGCGGGCTTGAAGGCGTTAAGGACCCTGTCCGTGGCGTCATGCGCAAGGGGCGCCGCGCTCCCGGCCGCCTGCCCCGCCACCCATTGCCAGAAGAGAAATGCCGCGCGGTCCTCTATCACACCGCGGTCGATCCGCAGGCCCTCCGTTTCCATTGCGGCAAGCCCCGGTACGTCCCTCGACGGGCCGCTCTTCCACTCGCCGCCCTGCGCGATCCCGGTGAGGACCCAGTCGAACTCGCCCGAGTTATAGACCGCGCCGCAGCTGTTGCACCTGTTCGAGCCGCCGGGGGAACCTGCCGCGCCGCCGCACGAGGGGCACTGGGCCGCGAGGAGGCTCTTTGACGCATCGGTAACAGCGCCGCGTTTCCTGGTGAATGAATAGACCTCTGTAAAATATGATTTCTTCGCCCGCTCGAGCGCGCGCTTTTTCTCTTCGGCCGTCATGGCGACCGGGACCACGACGTCCAGGGCGCTCGCGTTGACATGCACATGGAGGGTCCGGTAGTCGCGCGAAACGGAGGACGATACCAGGCTGATGCTCCGGACCGTGAACGCGCCCAGGAGGTTTTCGACCTTTTCCTGCTCGCGCATGAGCCTGAGCCTTAGCCTGAACCGGTTAAAGACCCCCTGCGAAACAAGGTTGCGGACCGGGGCCATGTCGCCGTTCGACCAGGCCGCCTGTATGTTCCCGGCGATGATCCTGGCGCGGTCGAGGAATGCCCCGGGTGAAAAAGCGGGGTCCTCAGCGCGCACGGCGCTGACGGTCTTTTCATCGACGGTGGTTTTCACTGATACCGCAGCGGCCGCCAGGACCGAGGTCTTCTTCATTTTAAGCAGCCAGATCAACGCGGGGACCCCTGCCAGCAGCAGCACAATCAGAACGAGCGCGGCGAGGAACAGGGACCGGTAAAAGAACCACGAATAGGAGAGGTATATCCCCATCTTCTTCACAATTCCCGGCTCGCTGAAGCCCGCGGCGGGAAGAAATACCCGGGCAACAAGATACTGCTCGTCGTACAGGCTCGGGGAATACTCGCCGACGAGGGTGTCCCCCTTCCAGGTGCCTGTATATGACGCCTCGCGGAGCTGCACGCCCCCGGTGAAGCCGCGGACGAGAAAGAGGGTGACCCGCACCTGCTCCTTTTGAACGAACGGGGGAACGGTGATCAGAAAGCGGACGCGGTCGGTCCTCTTCGCATCCGCCGGGGGGAGACGCAGGTCAAAGAACAACCGGTTTCCCGGGTTGTAATTGCCCCACATGGAATACCGAAGGTCCGCCCGGTCCTCTCCCGCCTGCCCGAACGGGATGCAGACAGAGCCATCGGTGTAATCCCCGTCGCCGCACGCCCTTTTATCGAACCCAAAAAGATAGAGACGGTTCTTCACGAATTTCAAGGTGCAGGGACCGGTCCCCTCGTTCAGGAGGGCGGTGTCGAAACGGCCGTTGTACCGCATGGTCATGCGCCTGATCGCGTTATCCGGCGCGGTCCGGTAGATGTCCCTGCGGTCAACGGTCATGTCGTCGCGTATCGTCGCAGCGGTCCAGTACTCCAGGAGCGATGGGACCTGTTTCTTATCAGTGATCTGGTCAAGATATTCCCGCATTGCCTTTATATCGATCATGCCGGCCGGTAGGTCCACCGCGAGGTCAAGCGTGTCCGTGATGGTGCGGTTCACCGGGATGGTGATGGTGTTCGCCGCTACCGCGGTTTGCAGCTCTTTTTCACGGCATACGTATCCTGACTGTCCCGAAATTTCAACCGCCCTGGCGTTAAGGGGCGGGGCGCCCTGGGGGAGCACCACTTTAACGCTCTGTATCGTTTTATTTTTGCCGGCGCTCCATCGCCATTGCAGGCGCGCCCCCTTGCCGGCGGGCACGACCATGCCGGCCGCGTGATACTTCAGGGTAAAGAGCTGGCGGCCGGGCGCCTTTACATCATAATAACCGAAGGTAAACCGGTGGCCGGCGGCTTCGCTGAAGGCATGGGCGGCATATCCCTGCGTGCAGGACACGTCGTATATCAACAACGTATTGTACAGGCCGCCCATGGCACGGCGGATTCCGCGCTGCCAGCGGGCCGTGGTGACATCGTATGTCTCCACCACCTCGACAGAGCCGTTATTGCTTACCGTCAGGACGGCAGACCAGGAGTTTCCGATGTAATCGTCATCATAATCCTCAGGGATATCACGCACGGCAGCCGGGGCGGGTGCTTTGACTGACGCGGTGTCCGGCCGTGCCGGCCCCCCCGCGGCGGACAGGCCGATGGAATACGCGTCACGGGCAAAAAAGGGCGCGCTGACGAGAAGGAGAAAAACGACGACCGCCGGCGCCGGTCCGCGCGATGATGGGGAACCCTGTTTCATATACCGCCCTCTGAAGGTATTCTATCGACATTGTACATAGTGTCAATAAAATTTTAGAGGGGAAAATCGTCCACCCATTCCCCTGGCTGGCGGCTTGACCGCCGGGAGCGGGAGACGCGATCCTTCACGTTTCAATCCGGATGCGAGGACGATCTTCTTTTCATTCGGTGAGCTTCGCGTTGATCCGCACCTTGTATTCCGCGATCTCGTTTTTGAGTATCTCCAGGTCGGTAATGCGGTCCTCGATCCGCGACAGGTGGGAGTCGAGGATCTCCAGGAGCCGCCTGAGCACCACGTCGTTCGAGCGGCATGTCGTCCAGTTGGCCTCCAGCTCGTGCATGTCCGACAGGGTGAGGCCCAGCACCTTCAGGCGCTTGATGAGCTTCAGGCGCCGCACGTCGTCGTCGGTGTAGATGCGCTTCCCCCCCTCCATGCGCCGCACCGAGTTCATGAGCCCGATCTCCTCGTAGTACCGCACGGTGCGCTGGCTGATGTCGACCAGCCTGGCGACCTCGCCTATCTGGTATATTTTTGCTCCGTCCGCGCCGTTCATATATCACCCCCGTGTTCCGGACGCGCCGTGCTACGCCCCGATCTTTTCCATGAACTGCTCGCGGAGCTTGTACTTCTGGATTTTACCGCTGGCGGTCATCGGAAATTCCTTCATGAATTCCCAGTAGCGGGGCACCTTGTGGCGGGCGATCTTCCCCGCGCAAAAGGCGGTCAACTCCTCCGCGGTGGCGGACACGCCTTCTCTCAGCCGTATGGCCGCCAGCACCTGCTCCCCGTACTTATTATCAGGCACGCCCACGACCTGCACGTCAAGCACCTTCGGATGGGTAATGAGAAATTCCTCTATCTCGCGCGGGTATATGTTTTCGCCGCCGCGGATGATCATGTCCTTCATGCGGCCGGTCACCCTGAAGTAGCCGTGCTCATCCACGTCCCCCAGGTCTCCGGTGTGGAGCCAGCCGTCGCCGTCGATCGCGGCCTTCGTGGCGTCATCCATCTTGTAGTAGCCCTTCATCACGCATGCGCTCCTGGTGACGATCTCGCCCTGGGTGCGGGGCGGGAGATCTTCGCCGCTGTCCGGGTCCACTATCTTTCCCTCGATGTCCGGCAGGAGCCTGCCGACCGTGGCCACCCTGAGCTCGACCGGGTCGTCACGGCGCGTCATGGTCATGACCGGCGAGCTCTCGGTCTGCCCGAAGGCGATGACGATCTCCGTGCAGTGCATCTTTTCACGAACATTGTTCATCGCCTCGACCGGGCAGGGCGCCCCCGCCATGATCCCGGTCCGCAGCGACGTCATGTCATACCGGCCGAAGTCGGCATGCGCCAGCATCGCGATGAACATCGTGGGAACGCCGTTGATCGCCGTGCACCGCTCGTCATGGACCGCTTTAAGCGCCTTCAGCGGGTCGAACGACTCCAGCACCACCATGGTCGCCCCGTGGTACACGGCGTTGAGGGTGCTCATCACGCAGCCGAAGCAGTGGAAGAAGGGGACATGGATCAGGAGCCGGTCCTCGCTCCCCAGTCCCATCACGTCGCCCACCATGCGGGCGTTGTTTACGATATTGTAGTGGGTCAGCATGACCCCCTTGGGGAAGCCGGTCGTCCCGGACGTATACTGCATGTTGACCGTATCGTGGACATCGAGCGACCGCTCGCGCTCGAGTAATTCATCGTCTGATATATTCGCGCCGAGCCTGAGGACGTCGTCGAATGAAAACATGCCGGGTATCCGGTCACGCTTTCCTATGTACACGATGTTTTTCAGCCCGGGAAGATTTCCCGATTTCGTTTCACCCGGCAGCGTCGAATCGAGGCCATGGATAACGGACCGGGCGGTATCATAATAATTCGTGTCGCGGTACTCTTCCATCAGGACCAGCGTCGTAGAATCGGAATGCCCGAGGATGTATTCAATCTCGTGCGATTTATAATTGGTGTTCACGGTCACCAGCACTGCCCCGATCATGCCGAGACCGAACTGGAGATAGAGCCACTCCGGCAGGTTGGTGGTCCATACTGACACATGGTCGCCCCGCTTGACCCCGAGCGCCATGAAGCCCTTTGCGGTCGCGACGGTCATGTCAAGGAATTGCGCGTAGGTTGCTCTGACCCCGGATTCCGGATATATCATCGCCATTGTATCAGGATGGTTTTTTGCCGTCTGGCGGACAAGGCCGCCGATAGTGATAGGCACAAATTGTGTCATGATGGTCCTCCCGGGAAAAATATAGCCCCCTATTACCAGTTAACGTAAACTGGCAAGCACAGTCAACAAAATATTATGCATATACACTATTATTGTCTAAAAACACCTGTGAATTTGCTTCTTTTTATACCACCGATTGATGAATTCTTCCCCGTGCCGCCTGCCGAGTTCATAGTCCTCATTAAGCAGTTCCGGGTCCTGGGTAGTCCTGCCGCTACGGAGGGGCATTTCGGGCGCGATCTGGATCACCGTTACACCGGCAGGCGGGGTTTCAATGAAGTCCATGCACCTGCCATAGGTGGCGGCCTGTTCCCTGATAGCTGCCGAAAGCCGCGGCCACTTCCTGGTCGCGAAGGAGGAAAGATAATTTTCGAGCCCCTTCTGCTTGCGGAACCAGGGCGGCCGCGTACGCATCACGACCAGTATCCGCGCGCCGCGGAGGTATGCCGCCCGCGCAGGTATCGGATCGGCCACGCCGCCATCGACCAGGTGCGTCGCGTCTATTTCGAGAGAACCGCGATAGAGGAGGGGGACCGCACTCGAGGCTTTGAGCGCCGCTGAGCAGTTATCTGCCCGCGGTTTCAGGTAAACGGCAGCGCCGGTCGCCACGTCGGTGCCCACTACGGTGAAATCGCCCTTTTTTCTTTTAACAATCGCGGGAACATCGAGCGGGTCCTCGATATCGATCGCGTTCCAGAGGTAATCGAGGTCCATGTAGTGGCCCCCGGCGATGAATTTTTTCATGCTGATGAATTCGGGCCTGGTCATCATGTTCGTGTAGATCCGGTAGTTTCTCCCGTGCTGGCCGGCAAGGTGCGAGGCAAGGTTACAGGCGCCCGCGGACACGCCGAGGTAAAGGTCGAAGGGATCGAACCTGTTCTCCAGAAAAACGTCCAGGACGCCGGCGCAGAAGATGCCGCGCATCCCACCCCCCTCCACGACCAGGGCAGTGATACTCGAAGCTTTTTTATTTATTGCCATGTGCCTTCTCCTGGTATCTTATGTTCCTAAATAAAAGGGGGTTCGGGAGTGATCCCGGCGAGCAGGCGACATGGAGGTCGCTGCCGCCGCCGAGTCAATCCCGATTCATTAATAGTAAAAATAAAATCGGGATTATACGAGGCGGCCGAGCGGGATTGCTCCCGAACCCCCCAAACCGACTTGACTAAAAATTAATAGAAGATATAGTACCGGCCATGCGCATCGCACATGACAAATTCGAGCGGCTGGTCCGCGAGGAGAACCGGAGAGTACTGAAGGCCCTTCCTCCGGAGCTTCGCGCCATGGCCGAAAAGGTCACGATCGTCGCCGCTGACCGTCCCTCCCCCTCGGAACGGGGCCGTACCGGCGCCGATGACCTGCTCGGCCTTTACGAAGGGGTCTCGCTCACGGACCGTCGCGTCGGCGACATGGAGACCGTGGCGGACACGATCACCCTCTTCCGGGTGCCGCTCATGGAGTTGTGCGACACCGAGGCCGGGCTCCGGGAGGAGATTCGGATAACCATCATCCACGAGCTGGGCCATTACTTCGGGTTCGAAGAGGGCGAGCTCGAGGCGCGCGGCCTGTAGCGTCCGCACGGCGCTCACTCGGGCCGCTCGCTCACCTTGACGTACAGATTGATCAGCTTGCGCTGGCGCCACACGGTCAGCTTCAGGGTCTGGCCGACGGGCGTTTCGCTCACGATCTTGAGGAGGTCCTTGTAGGTGGCGATCTCCTTATCGTTAATCTTCAGTATGATGTCGCCGACCCTGAGCCCTCCCCGCTCGCCCGGGCCGCCCTGGATCACCTCGCCGATGAACGCGCCTTCGTTGGTTGCAAGCCCCAGCTCGCGGGCGTATTCCTCGGTGATGAGCGCGATGCTCACGCCGATGAAGCCGCGCTTGATCTTCTTATTGGTCTTGAGCTGTTCGAGTATGGAGCGCGCGGTATTCATCGGGATGGCAAAACCGATGCCCATGTCGCCGCCGCTCTGGGAATAGATCATACGGTTGATGCCGATCACCTCGCCGTAAATATTGATGAGGGGCCCCCCGCTATTGCCGGGATTGATCGACGCGTCGGTCTGGATGTGCGAGCCGCCCATCATGTCGATGTCCCTGCGGCCGATGGCGCTGACCACCCCGACGGTGAAGGTGCGGTCAAGGCCGAAGGGATTGCCGATGGCAACCGCCCAGTCGCCCACCTGCACCTTGTCGGAGTCGCCGAGATAGGCCGGCTTCAGCTTGTTCGGCGTGTTTATTTTCAGCAGGGCAAGGTCAGTCCGCTCGTCCGAGCCGACCACCGTTGCCTTGTAGTTCTTCTCGTTGATGCCCACCGTGACGGAGTCGACGCCGGCCACCACGTGGTGATTGGTGCACACGTACCCGTCCTCGGAAATGATAAAGCCGGAGCCAAGCCCCCGCCGTTTCTCCGTGCGCGGCGCCGTGGCGGCCCCGCCGCCGAAAAATTCCCTCATGAACGGATCATCGAAAAACGGGTTCTGCCGGACGCGCACCGTCTGCTCCGTGGTGATGAAGACGACCCGGTCCTTGTAGAGGTTAAATATCTTCCTGAAGGTATTCTGTATCTCCACGGCCTGCGCCGATTCCGCCTCCTTGCGGAGCGGCGACTGCCCGATGTCGCCGAAGAGGGGGGAATCGCTTGATTTAAAGCATGAAAACTGGTGCAGGACGAAAAAAACGGTCAAAACCGCGAATGGAAGGATGATTTTTATCCTGTTTTTCATCACGAATGTCTCCTCGTACTTCAATTAAATGTTCACTGCCTGCCTGGAGCGGCGCTGTATCACCGTCGGCGAAAAACGGCAGGGGCTAAAACTGCTTCCTGTCATTTTTCCTGTCGCGCTCTTTCTCTTCCTGTATTGTTTCCCTGAAAATATACCGGTAATTGTTCGAATCATCGGCATTGATCTGGTCCAGATCGACGCTGTTCATCGCGGGCTTTTTTTTACAACCCGCCCCCGCACAGACCACCATCATGCCTATCATTAATGCCGCCAGGGCCTTCATAGCGTACCTCTCAAGCAATCCGTATTGATACAAATAATATATTATTCAAGTATTTTTTATCGGGAAAATGTTAAAAAACTATTGCTATCCGTGAATTTTTCGACTATACCATGCTGATATTTATACAAGGAGCATGCACATGATCCAGCGCATCGACCACATCGCTATTGCCGTACGGGACTATGACCGGGCATACCGCTTTTTTACCGAACTCCTCGGCGCCATCCCCGGTTCAAGCAGCAGGGACGACCGGATGAAATATATCTGGCAGAACCTGTCACTGGGAGACCTGAGCAGGCTCGAGCTCCTGACCGCGACCGGCGCCGGCAGCTTCCTTGATGGGTTCCTTGAGAAAAAGGAGGGCGGCGTGCACCATATCACCATGCAGACGCCGGATATAAAAAAAGCGGCGGCGCTCCTCGAACGCAGCGGGGTCCCCTGCTTCGGCTATCATGAATACGGCGATTTCTGGAAAGAGCTCTTCATCCACCCCCGTGACGCGTTCGGCGTACTGATCCAGATCGCCGAGTTCAACGCGGACGACTGGCTCGCCCCCGGCGTACAGATGCCGGGCAAAAAAAAATACGCCGTGAGCCGCGAGGGCGGCGGATACGCACTCTCCTTCCCGCATCCTGGCGGCGGCACGGTCAGCATACCCATGACCGCCGAGGAGATGAAAGAATTTCATAAAGAAATTTCGGCGACGATTGGATGATCAGCCTGATGATTAATTCAATGCGTCCCGTCATCAAAAAACGCATCGTGATGAAAAAATAAAATTTTTTATAAAAAAGTGGATTTATCTTGACTTTAAATTAATTTTAATTTAGATGTTCATTATATTAAAGAAAAATTTTCTCTCCTTTTGTATTCTGGTTTATTCAGAAGAGATCAATCAGATTGATAGATGAAAAAATAATTTAGTACTAAATTAGAAGTTAAAACAATTAATGACAGTAATTTTCCGCCGGTTCTTTGATATATACTAACATTAATTAACCATAACGATGACTATTAACCGCGATAATAAATCAAAACTTCAGATCCTTGATGAATATTCGTCTATTCAACCGGCAGGCATCAAAAAATGTCTCCGGGGCGAAGACGTCCCCGCTGATAACCGGGCCGCAGCGCAGATACTCAAAACCATCAACAGCTACTACGGGTACCTGAACAATGCGCAGGAGAACCCGCCATCCGTCGCCGTGGATGGCTGCTTCGCCGTGCGTCTTGCCTTTTTGCTGGTGGATGCCGTTTCTTCCGGGAAATGCCCTCTTACCGCGCAGGGGCGGTTCAAAAAAAGCTTCTACACCCGCTGTATGCAGAAGGCCCATGAATCCGGCCTTGCGGATGAAATCGGCGATGACGGGCTCCTCATCATCTATATCAAGCAATGCCTCAACCTCCTGACGGTGGGCGGAATTCTCAGGAAAAAGGGCGCCGCCGCGTCAGTCGCGGGTGCCGCACTATCCAGCCGCGCCATGTTTCACCGTCTCTTCAGCTCGTTCTGGGACCTTGCCAGCTGGGAAGATATTTTCCCATCGGACCCCGAATCAGCGCGGGACCTGAAAACAAGCAGGCATGTTTTGAAAGATCTGGCCCTCCGACATTATGGCGCGGTCAGGATGAATGACATAGCGAATGATTTTTTCGATATGACCGGCTTCAGCGTGCGGAATGATCTTATGGCGATATCATTTATCGACTTTTATTTCTTTACCTGGCTCAGGCATTTCGGCATGATCCGTTATTCAACCGGTCCCGAGCTCGCGCCCGTGAGCATAACCGTTACCGATGCCGGAAGGACCTTCCTGAGCTCAATTTAATCTTGACTCCGTATCAGCTTTCCCTTATTTATATCTCCAGCGCGTGCAAATTCCGATTTTCGAGGTGATCCATGAAGAAACTTATGCCTGTGCTGCTTTTTACCTGCCTTCTCGCTTCATGCAGTGAATTCCATGTCAAAAACGAGATAAAGAACGGCTCAGCCCTGAAAAAACTTAAAAATACCGGGATCATCATACGGGTAACCCACAACACCCCCGTCGCATTAAAGCTCTTCCATAAAAACATGGAGCAGTGGCTTGATCCGTATAAAAAAGTAAATAACCTGAAATTACTGGTCGAAACCAGCAAGGGCCTGAACACCGCGAAGGCCGATTCCGACCGCTTTCTCCAGTTTTCAATTGAAAAAGACTTCCAGTACTACCAGACCATGGGGATCATAAACGGGTATTTCAGAACGAACAGGGACGAATTTGAAAAAATCAAGACCGAAAACGGCCTTGACAGCTTCCTCATATACGAAGTGGACGGGGGGTTCTCGTCCGAGCTCCAGTTTTCCGATTTCAACTCGATGATAGTTATCGTGGACGGGAAATACCAGGTGGTGTACATGGACCGCCAGGTCGACACTTTTGAAGCGTTTGAAATAGACAAGGGCATCCTGCGCGAGGACCTCCTTGACCAGATCAGCAACAGGCTCCTCGAGCGGATGTTCAAGCTTGGGTATCTGAAGGAAAAGTGAGAAAATCTTTGGAGACGGCGGGAGTCGAACCCGCGTCCTACAATCCAGCCGTACAGCCTCTACATGCTTGTCCGTCTCATTTATTTTAAGATATTCCACCGGGAGTCGGCGCCGTTAGAAATATCCGAGTTCCCTGTTGTTTCGCCCTTATCCCGGGATCCGTGGAATCAGGCTATCCTCTGTTTATGACACTTTCAGTTGCCCCAGAGGAGCAAGCGGCCTGAAAGCGTGACAGTTAATTAAGCTGCCAATGCAAAATTATCGTTTGCACTTACGTTAGATCTGCCATTTTTTACGAGTTGACAGCACACTCGGCATGCAGCTGTAAAACCACTATTGCAGTCGAAACCATAATCGTCCCCTGCGCGTATAATATATAAAGCATGCGGCAATGCGTCAAGTGAATGTTGACATTTTTTTATAAATTGCCGTTTTTCATGAAAGCACCGGAATTTTTCTTTACAATGGGCAGCAACGCTTGCCATAATCCGTGCATGAAAAGAATGATCGTTACACTCAGCGTGCTGCTTCTATTATCATCATCGCCGGCGCATTTCACGGCCCTGCCCTTCCCGGGCCCGGGCCCGGCGGAAGCGGCACCGGCGGAACGTGCGGCCGGAAACAATGACGCGAACATCCCGCTTTCATTCAAGAGCGTCGTCGGGACCTGGGCCCTCAAGTATTCGGGGAACTACGGGTACACATTCAGCTTTTATTCAAATTACCGCGCCGTGGTAGTCCTCTCACTCAACATGGAAACCCTGGTGTTCAAGGGCGTATATACGATAGAAGAAGGGAGCAAACTGAAGATCAACATATACGAAATGAAGGAAGAGCACCGATCTATGGGGACCGGTAAGGGATTCGTAAAGGCGAAATCATCGTACTTTCTCTTCGGCGGGCATAAGACAAAAAAAGGCGGAAGGGAGACCCTCTACCTGCGCCCATTGAAAATCATGATCGACGGCAACAACTCTGAAGGGTATTTTGAGCCCCTTATCAAGCTGGCCAAAAAATGACAGCGTCGGGTGAAAACATCCGTTTCAAAAACAACCGGGGGCGCTTGCTTGCCGGAAGGATATACCGGCCGGAACGGCCCTGCGGGGCCGGCGTGATCTTCAGCCACGGCCTCTTTTCCTCGAAGGACGGCTACAAGATAACAAGGCTCGCGGATGACATCGCCGCGGCCGGATACGCGCTCATGACCTTCGACTTTTCCTCATCCGGCGAATCCGGGGGCGATCTCTGCGACCTGTCCGTCCTTCAGGAGGTTGAGGACCTCTCAGCGGCGGTCGCGCATTTCAAGGCATCGGGCGTGAATGCAATCCACCTGATGGGGTCCAGCATGGGCGCCGCTGTCACCCTTCTCTACGCCGCGCGCGGGGACGCGGGAGTCCGGTCGCTGGTCCTTATCGCGGCGCCCGTTGATTTCAGGAACATGTTTCCCGATATCCCCGGCGCCTGCGACCCGGCCTCGCTCCCGGAAGACGGCATGACGGCAATTGACGGGATAAACATAAAAAATTCCTTCTTCCGCGAAATAGCGGGGATCGACATGGAGGAGACGCTCATGAAGGTGCGCGTCCCGGTCCTGGCCATTCATGGCGGCAGGGACGCCGTCGTGGACCCGCGGAACACGGGCATCCTGGAGGACCTGCTCCCGGTATTTCTGAAGACCGTCATCATCGAGGATGGAGACCACAACCTGACGCGCGACGCGGATATCCGCGTCATCAAGGAGTCACTGATCGGCTGGCTCTCCGAAGAATGCCCGACGGCGCCGGAAGGCAGCGGGTCGGCAGAACGATGATCCGGCTCTATATATTAATCTTCGGGATATTTTTTATCACCCTCGGCATGAGCGACCTGATCATGCCCCGGCGCATCTTCAGCGTCTGGCGGGCCTGGTCATCGAGTAAATTCTTTTTCCTCCACGGGCTCCTGCTCATCGCCGCGGGACTTCCTCTCACCGTGTATGATGGCCGGTTCTCGCCGTTCATCTTCATCACCGGGCTCATCGTCGTACTGAGCGGCCCCTTCGTGCTCCTCTATCCTGACAAGTTCAGGCAGATGTTCCAGGCCGCATCGGACGAATTTAACGACTGGCACGTAAAAAAGCTGATGTACGTGGAAGGGGCGGTACGGATCGCGGTCGGCGCGGTGTGCGTGGCGGCATATTTCATGTAATGACGCCCAGCCCCCGTCACCATGCCGGCTTCTTGATACTTAACACCATTGGATCAAGCACCACAAAATCCCGGGCACGTTGATCCTGCACATCCGGTTAAAGATCCATTCCTTATCTGCCAGGTATCGGCACATAACCCCAATTGAATTATCTGCTTGACAGGATGTGGCCGTTTCTTTATTGTTGTATTTACAACTTTTGTTTTTACAACAATCAAGGAAGAGCGCATGTTTCGGGACAGAATCACTATTTTTCCGCAGTTTATTAAAAAGGTATTCTATGAACATGACATATCAAAACTGAACCTCGCTATAAACAAAACCCAGATAAACATCCTGATGTGTATCAATGAGAATAATGAAAAATCAATGTCCGAAATAAGCCAGATGAATGGATTAGAAAAAAGCTCCTTTACCCGTTCCGTTGATTACCTCGAAAAATACGGGTTTATTACAAGGAACTCTCCTGAAAACGACAGAAGGAAAATAACGTTATCTCTCACGAACAAAGGAATTAAAGCTGCAAAAATTATAAAAGATGACTTTGATGTTTATCTGGAGTCATTGATATCTGATTTCTCAGAAAAAGAAAAAAAAGAATTTTTTGAATCACTAACCGCCATTTCAAAATATATGAATAAAATATTAGAGAGAAAAAAAAGATGAACACTACCAGACAAGGACTTTTAGAAAAGAAAAGATTATCCGGCATTATAAGAACATGGGCGGGAAAAAATAAAAAAGTCTTCTGGAAATATGATGTGTCATGTTTTTATAAAACGTATAAAATACGGGTGGTCAATCTTCCGGCGCCATCAACAGAAAACATTTTGGTATCGTCGAACAGTCGGTTGCTGAACAATCAACAAAAAACACAATTATGTAATGCAATAAAAAATGCGTATCCCAGGGTGGAGTTATTAGGCAATGCATGTATTGATGTTCAAATTGATTATGCAAACGGGGCTGTAATTGCCCAGGTTATATAGTTAGCGTGAGTCGTGTCGCAATTGGGCGTGAAACTGCCGCCGGACACAGGCTGATAGCTCCCTGCCCGGCGGTATGGGGGGGAAGATGGCAAACGCCGCCACATTATCCGCTGTATACGGCTGAAAAGGATCGGCATTACCCGGCACCCCGCGCGATTAATTATCCAGCAGCGACTGCACAACCTCCCTGTTTTTCCACAGTACGCACCCGCCGCCCTCTTCCCTTGATAATTCAGGCCGCCGGCGGATCGTTGCAAACAGGCGGGATTTCAGCGCATCGATAAGCGAAGAATCCCTGATGTTGGTGTCGGAAAACGGCGCGAAGGGGCACGGCTCCACGTCTCCCATTGCGTTGATGTGGACAAATCCCCTGCCGGCCGAAAGGCAGCCGCCGACATCATCTTCGTCCCAGGGCACGGCTATGAACAGGGCCGGAAATTCGGAACGAAATTTTTCCATTATGCCCCTGGTCCGGCCGCGCTGCTCGTCCGTGAGCACCCAGTCCTCGGTGCCTTCAGCGGTCGGGGTGTATTCTATGTAGAGAAAGAACTTGCACCCGGAATTCGCCAGCTGCTCCGTATACTTCCGGTCGGTGACTGTCGAAAAATTATCCCGCGTCATCGCAAGGGAGGTCCCGAAAAAAACCGACTGCTTTTTCATTTCAGCCATGATCGCGCTCAGGGCGGCGAAGGTCCCCTCTCCGCGCCGCCGGTCAGTGTCCCGATCATCCCCCTCAAGGCTGAGCATGGGCACGATATTCCGGTGCCGGCCGAACGTGCCGATGAGCGCGTCATCGATCAGCAGGCCGTTGGTAAACACAAGGAAGATGATCTCCGGATGCTCCTTCATGATCTCCACATATTCAGGCCGCATGAACGGCTCACCGCCCGCGATGACAAAGAATGAAACGCCGATCTCCTTCGCCTCCCTGGTTATTGACCTCAGCTTTTCAGCGCTCAACTCTCCATTGTCCGCGCAATGGAACGACTGGTTATAGCAGCCGGCACACCTCAGGTTACAGCGGTTGGTAATGCTGAACATGATGATCGGCGGCACCATCACATTCCTTTCATTCCAGTATGCTCGGAGCTTTGACGCTTTCCTGAGCCAGAGTATCGTACGCACAAACGACACCAGCTGGGACGGATTTCTGCGCGTAATCCGCACCGCGTCCCTGAAAAATTCTTTCAATGCCCTGTTCAGAACGAGTTTTTTTACTTCAACATTATTCATCTCACTGCACCTTCTGATATACAATATTTCATGATTTCAGTCATGCTCCGGCGGCAGGCTCCCGGCGACATCACCTCACCCACTACGTATACTCATTGAAGGCGTCTCTGTGACACCCGCGGGCAGTTTTTATTGCCTCCCCGGGCCACAAAAAAAGGCGCGGTGTACTTCACCGCGCCTCCCTGTTTGCGTATTAAAAATACCCCGGTGATCGCATCACCAGAGCTTGATCTTCGGTGCCTTCTTGATAAGCTGCTTCGCGCCGTCTTCCGCCGCTTTCTTACCCGCTTCCTTGCCGGCTTCGAGGACGACGTCGCCCGCGACCTGCTTGATGATGTCGCCTATCGACCCGAGCGCCGGGAAGGTCAGCGTCGCCTCGGGCTTGCTGGTTGTTCCCGCGATCTTGAACTTCAGGTAGACCCTGCCGTTCTTGTTGAGAAGGGGCTTCATCGCGACATCGGTAATCTTTTCCGGGTTCGCATACTTCTTGGCGCCCATCTGCTTCAGGCCCGACTCTATCTGTCTCCGGATCCCGACCCTGATGGCGTTGTGCCGCGATTTCTGCATCTCGAATTCCAGGTTCACGTCCATGGCCTTGGTGGCGGTTTTGATCATGCCATCGAAGAGGAGCCATGTTTCGGTTAGCTTCAGGTTCCCGTCGCTGATCTTTGCCACGCCCGCCTTGTACCATACATTGACATAGGCGAGCTTTGATCCCTTCCATGACTGCTTGCCTTTCAGGAACGAGAGGGCGTCACCGATATACTTGCCCAGGACCTTGTCGCCGGCGACGGCGTTAAAGATCTGGAGGCCGGTGAACTGGCCGTCGGGAGAGCCGACATGCAGCGAAATCTCCGGGTCCAGTTTCCGCGTCTTCAGGTCAAAAGGCTTCACGTTGCCGCTGATATCGAACGTGATGTCGAACGATTCGACGGAGCCGCTCTTCATCGGGCCGACGGTCCTGATCCCCGAGTAGAATTTAACCCTGGCGTTGTCCTTCTTTTGCAGATCTTTCGGATCTATCGCTATGTCGGACACCAGCGCCGTAAGCTTGTACACCTGGAACCGCTGGCCGAACTTCGCATCGTAATAATTTATTGTCCCGTTTTTCAATCCCACTTCCCCTATGCTGATCGCCACGGGTATATCGTCCGCCGTGAGGGGTTTTTGCGGCTCTTTCGCCTTTTCCTCTTCCTCTTTCTTTTTCTCTTTCTCAAGCTCCTCCCGCTCCTCTTTCGTGAGCTTCTTCGGCTGCAGGAGATCGTCAAAGTTAAAATTGCCATTCTTGCCGCGGGCAACGTTGACCGTCGGCGTGTGAAGCACCAGCTCGTTGAGCTCAAACCTCTTATCGAGCAGCGGCAGGAACTTCAGCTTCAGGCGGAGCGATTCCATGCTGACGAAGACGTCGCGGGCGGGCACCGGCTTTCCTTTGAGAGCCTCCAGCTGCGTACCGGTCTTGAAGTTGGAGATGGTGACGCCCTTCACCTCTATCCCCGACACGATTGAGAAAATTCCGACCTTGATGTCCTGTATCTGCACGTGCCGGTTCAGGGCCTTCTTCATCTGGTCTTCTACCAGCTGCTTGTTCACGATAAGAATGATGGCAATACTCGCGGCGACGATGAGGACCACCACGAACCCGATCAGACCGCCGAGGATCTTCAGAAACTTTTTTACCATATTCCACTCCTTACGCTATAATTGTTATATGGACATATATCCTGCCTGGCCAACAGGCATGCTGCAAGCAATTGTTATAAATTATTGACCCGGCGCCGCGCCCCGCGCATAACGCAGGAGCGGCGATACCGGATCCCGCGCAACTCCGCCCTGCCGCGGCTACCAGACCACGCCCAGCGTCACGCCGACATCGAAGCCATTGTTGAAGTAATAGGTGAACGGGATATCGATGACGACCGGACCGAAATTCAGCCCCGGGCCGCAGAATATCTTCGGCAGGAATGTTGTCGGGCCGGTCCCGCCCTGCCTGCCATAGACGGCGTACATGCCGACGGTGCCCCCGTCGGCCACGAAGCCCATCCCGGAATAATTCAGGCGCGACGACCCCCACGCGAAATCGATGCCGCCGCCGGCGTGGATATTGAGCACCCAGAAGAGCCGCACCGCGGTTGAAATCTCGAGGGGGATGACGTAGGATTCAGTCTTAGCGAATATTTTCAGCTCAGGCTGTATGATATATCCCCCGGCCGATTGGGGGTCAGGCGACTTGTAATGATAGCGGGTCTTGTTGTACTGCCACATGAAGCCGGTTCCAATGGAAAGCCCCCGCCAGAGGACGAACTTGACCGGCGGCGCCTTGGGCTCGATGATCTGGTAGTTGATCATCCCCCCCGCATTCATGCCGTCAATATCGAATTTATCGTACGTGTATTTCAGCATGCCGAATTTTCCGGAAATCGAGAAGCCGGCGGGGAGCTTTACCCCTACGTTGAGCGACCAGGCGTTCCACGCCACGCCCACATAGATGTCCCCCTCTTTCATGAGCCGGTCGGCGAGCTTTTTGTAATAACCCAGGTCGACAACCGTTGCGGGCACCTGCGCGGCCGCCATCGTCCCCGCGGTAATGGCGAATTTTTCGTACCCCTGATACCCGCGCTGTGTCGCCACGTGTGATGAATATGCGCTTGCGTTGGCGAATCCCTTGACCAGCTTTACCTGCCGCTGGTAGGGCAGAAACACCTTGTCCACGTACGACTGCGCAGCACCGGGCAGGTTTGTCCGGACGATGATCCATGCGCCGGCATCCGTGGTCCAGCTGCCGGCCAGGAGCAGCGCTCCCGCTATCATCAATGCTATTTTTTTCATGTCAATCCTCCGCTGATGTAATCACCCGAATCCCGGGACGGTACATGCGTCCGCGGCGCTTCTCTGTATGTAGTGCCGACGCGGTAAAGCATGACACGATGCCCGAAAAAAAATACTTCCATCTATAATACTGATATTCCAAGTTGATGAAAAAATTAATTCAACCTTTTTTTAAAATTTTTTTCCATTAAAATCCTGCAGGGAACACAAAAAGCGGCGATGGCGCCGCTTTTTGTGTTCTCATACTACAATGATGCTGTTTTCTTACTTGATGTTTTCGATAAGCACCGCGGCCCCCATGCCGCCGCCCACGCAGAGCGTGGCAATACCCCACTGGGTGTTGCGGCGTTTCATCTCATGGATGAGGGATACGATGAGGCGTGCGCCGGTGCACCCTACCGGGTGGCCAAGCGCAATGCCCGATCCGTTCACGTTCACGATCGAGCGGTCAAGGCCGAGCCCGCGCTCGACCGAAAGGTACTGGGCGGCAAAGGCCTCGTTACATTCAAAGAGCCCGATGTCGCCGAGCTTCTTGCCGGTTTTTTTGAGCAGCTTCTGCACTGCCGGCACCGGGCCGTATCCCATCAGGTGCGGCTCGCAGCCCGCGATCGCGTTCCCGGCAATCCGCGCCAGCGGTTTTTTGCCGAGCTTCTCCGCCGTCTCCACCGAGGCGATAATCATGGCGGCGGCGCCGTCATTCAGGCCCGAGCTGTTGCCCGCGGTGACAGTCCCGGTCTTCTTGAAGGCCGGCTTGAGGGCCGCAAGGCTCTCCAGGCTCACGTCGCGCCGCGGGTGCTCGTCCGTGGTGAACATCTTCGGCTCGCCTTTCCGCTGCGGCACCGGCACGGGGATGATCTCCTCCTTGAACCTGCCGGCTTCGATGGCGGCAATCGCCTTCTTGTGGCTCTCGAACGCCACCTGGTCCTGGTCCTGCCGCGATATGTTATATTTTTCGGCAAGGTTCTCCGCGGTCTGGCCCATGATGAACGGCTCGCCGAGGAGCCCGCTCCCGGAATGGAGGAGTTCCCACATGGAGTCGGTCATCTCGCCGTGTGTCAGCCGGTAGCCCCACCGCGCGTTTTTCAGCACATAGGGTGCGTTGCTCATCGATTCGCATCCGCCCACCAGGACCAGATCGGAATCGCCTGACATGATCTGCTGCGACCCGAAGATCGTGGCCTGCATACCGGAAGCGCACTGCCGCTGGATGGTCGTGGCCGGCACCTCGACGGGGATCCCCGCCTTGAGCGCGGCAGTCCGCGCCGTATTGGCCTCCTCGCTGGTCTGGATGCAGTCACCGAAAATGACATCGTCGAGCATGTCGCCAGCAACGCCGGCCCGCCGTATCGCCTCCTGCATCACAATTGCCCCGAGCTGGAAGGCCTTGACGTCCTTGAGCGACTGGCCAAAACTCCCGACAGGGGTCCTGCACGCTGATAAAATGACAGCTTCCTTGTTTGACATGATGGTTCTCCTCGTTGATTACATGCTTATTTTTTATACAGGAGGCGATGCCTCCGGACAGACTGACAGACAGGTCCGTGACCGCCTTCGGCGCTCATGGACGCTTCAACCAAAAAAACATCCTGCGTGAAATATGTCAAGACATTGGAAAGCTGAAAAGCGGAATATGACGGCATGTTTAATGGTCATTATCCGGGTGCGGATTATTTTATTGCCGGGCCGGCGGGCTGCAGTTTTCCCAGCGTGCTGAAATGTCTCTTAAGATTGTTGCCTATCAGGACGCTCTGGTAAAAACCGCCGGTATTGATGGTGTGCCCGCTCTCGTCCATCTCGTACGATGCATCCGCAGGGTGATCGGCCCCTAGATCGATCAGGCCGAACGAATCCCGGTAATACGAGGCGTAAATGCTCCTCAGCCTGGCGTACTTCGAATGATCGAAATTGACATGTATCTGGTACGCCTTTCTGCGGGGGATTTTTTTCAGCAGTGCGGAAACTATGGCGATATCCTTGTTAGTATACCCGGGGTCAGGTCGTGCCCCGGAATGGATAGAGCGTTTTCCCTGGTAAGAAGAATACATCACGATTGACTTGTTGTTCCATCTCAGATAGCATTTTATCTTCGATTTCATCTCCATCTTCTGCTTGTGCCACTTTGGATTTATGAACGGTTCTATGTAATCATTGTACAGGGGCAGCTGGAAGAGGGAAAAGCAATACTGCTCAGCCAGCGTGTCTTTCAGCGCCCTGATCGAATTCCGGTGCGCTGAAAACGCGAGCCTGTCCAGCAGGCCGTCCGCGGCCCCGTCGGCCCGATCCTTTTTCCACTTTTCCATGTATGCGGCAAACTCCGCGTTGCTCATGCTCGCGACAGTGTATATCCAGTCAATATAGACAAGCACCATGGAGTTCGCGTTCTGCTCCTGCGTCCATCCGC
Organism: uncultured Spirochaetota bacterium; assembly: GCA_963827275.1. Classification (GTDB taxonomy): domain Bacteria; phylum Spirochaetota; class UBA4802; order UBA4802; family UBA5550; genus RBG-16-49-21. The sequence continues at coordinate 375,169 of CAWHAA010000008.1, read as the reverse complement.
CGAAAGAGATGATGAGCAGTCCGTCGTCCTTGAGATAATATGACGCGAGATTATCAATGACTTTCGCAATGGTCGCATTGAGGACCAGCGCCTCTGACCCGAAAACGCCCACCTTCAGGCCGGTCATCTGTTCAATAACTTCGGGGACCATGCCCCATGCCATGGTGCTGTCGCCGACGATGAGGATATCGCACGATTGACGCCCGTACCCGAGGAGGGGTATCTTTTCCAGTTCGAGCTGGGTCCCCTTTACGCACGCGGCGCGTCGGGTGAAGTCCATGTTCAATCCGTAGCGGGCGCCGGCGGAGCGGAACTCTTCATAAAACGGATTGTCCGTTATCGCCTCACGGGCTTCCATCTCCTTCTCGATTTTAATCTTATAGGCCTGCAGGGCCGCTGATACCGCGGCGCCCACCAGAAGCGTTACAATGATGCTGATGATTATTTTTTTATGACTCATGTGCGTGCCTAAAATTTGAAGTAGATGAACGGCTGGTCCTGGCCGGGAAAAAGGAGGGCGAGCAGGAGCAGCGCGCACAGGATGACGACCACGTACGGCTTTTTATTTATCTCCGGATACCCTTTATCGTCTACAGTATAAAACTTCACCCAGTGGTCGATGATCACGAAACCGAACACCAGGACCAGCGGCAGAAAATAGGTGGCGGTGCTGAGCCTGAAGTTCAGTGAATTGTAAAAAAACATCTTTGAGAGCATGGTGACCGCGTTTTTCGTGTCCAGCCTGAAAAAGGCCGCGGCGATCACAAAAATCAGAAAAGTCACGATACGGCGAAGGTTTCGGTTAAGCCGGGTATATCGCGGGCCAAGGTAGTCTTCGATCGAAATGACCATCCCCTGCAATGATCCCCATACGATATAATTGAGGCCGGTGCCGTGCCAGATGCCGGAGACGACGAACGTTATCATCAGGTTCAGGTATTTGCGCACCCGTCCCTTTTTACTGCCGCCGAGCGGGATGTACACGTAGTCCCTGAGCCAGAAGGAAAAGCTGATGTGCCACCGGCGCCACAATTCACCGAGCGTTGTCGAGACATACGGATAATTGAAGTTGGCGGGCAGCCTGAACCCCAGGAGAAGGGCGAAACCGATCGCCATGTCGCTGTACCCGCTGAAATCGCCATAGATCTGTCCGATAAAGCCGATCATTGTCGCCCAGGCCTCGTGGACGTCAAGGCGCGCAACGCCGAACCCGATGTTCCAGTTCACGCAGGAGCCCAGGTTGTCCGCTATGAGGATTTTTTTTATTATCCCGGAAGCGATAAGGACGGCGCTCAGGGCGAAGGTGCCCCTGGTAACCGGCTCCCGCTTTTTCAGGAATTGAAAAAAATTACCGCCCCGTAAAATAGGCCCCGAAGAGATGCTCGGCCAGAATGAAACGAACAGCACCGACTCAAGCAGCGTTTCCGGCGGCACCGCTTCTTTCCGGTAAATATCTATGAAGAGCCCGATAATGGTGCAGGTGAAAAAAGAGATCCCCAGCGGGACAAAGACGTTCAGGAGGCTGGATGGATTTTTCGTAATCGCTATCACAAATATGATGTAGTATTTGAAAAACGCCAGGACAACGACCATGAACACAACCAGCGCGCGCAGCAGCGCTTTCGATCCGTTGCGATGGAGCGCATCCCCCGCATATTTTACCAGTACCGCGTAAAAGAGCAGGATCAGCACGGCCGGCGGGTACCAGATCGCGTACATGCACAGGGAGCTCGCCGCGACAAAGACATTCAGCACCGCGACGTTGTCTTTGAAAAACCTGTAAATAATAAAATACGCGAAAAAAAACAGCACGAGCGCGAGTAGTGTAATATTCGAGGTAAAATCCATATTGTTTTGTTATAATCGGAACTATCTGCTCAGTATAATGAATCCACACAGGTGCAGCTAACGTAAGGGCTGAAAAACAATAAACACAAAAGCCATGCATCGTTTTATCTGTCAAGACAGATTACGTAGAGGGAAAGACTTTCGCTCTGAATGCGGGGACCAGGAGGGAAACGCCCTGACCGGGTCATAGTGGTTTTCCCCGGCCCCGGCCCGGGAAACCATCGCGTCCCCGTACAGGGGCGCGCCGGAGCCCCCCCTGCACCGCTGCGGCCCGGTTTTCGGCTTTATTTGCCAAAAACAATCTTTTTCCCGTCGGAATCCACCTTGAGCTTCTGGTCCGCAAGAGACTCACCTGAAAGAAGCCGCACCGACAGGGGGTTGAGGAGGTGCTTCTGTATGGCCCGGTTGAGCGGCCGTGCGCCGAACTGCGGATCATACCCCTCCTGGACGATAAATTCAAGCGCCCTTTTCGAAATTTCAAGCGAGATCCCCCGCTCCTTCAGCCGCACCGCCACCCTGGCGAGCTGCAGCTTGACGATCTCCGCGATGTTTTCGCGGGAAAGCGGGTTGAAGATGATCACCTCGTCCACCCGGTTCAGGAACTCCGGTTTGAAATAGGCCTTGAGCTCCTTCTCCACGCCGGCCTTCCTCTTTTCATAGGGGATATCGGGATCACTGATGTACGAGGTCCCGATGTTCGACGTCATGATGATCAGGGCGTTCTTGAAATCGACCACCCGGCCCTTCGAGTCGGTGAGCCTCCCCTCGTCAAGGATCTGGAGGAAGATGTTGAACACGTCGGGGTGCGCCTTCTCGATCTCATCGAACAGGATCACCGCGTAAGGCCGGCGCCGCACCGCCTCGGTGAGCTGGCCGCCCTCCTCGTACCCGACGTATCCCGGGGGCGCCCCGATAAGCCGCGCCACCGTGTGCTTTTCCATGTATTCGGACATGTCGATGCGGATGATGGCCTTCTCGTCGTTGAACATGAACTCGGCCACGGCCTTCGCCGTTTCGGTCTTGCCGACGCCGGTCGGGCCGAGAAAGATGAAGGACCCGATGGGCCGGTTCGGCTCCTGGATGCCCGAGCGGGAGCGGCGCACCGCGCTCGAGATGGCGTTGATCGCCTCCTCCTGTCCCACGACCCGCTTTTCGAGGAGCGATTCCATTTTTAATAATTTTTCCTTTTCGCCCTCCAGCATCCGCGACACCGGGATGCCGGTCCAGCGGGACACCACCGCCGCGATCTCCTGCTCGGTGACCTCCTCTTTCAGAAGGGTCTTGTCCCCCTGCATCGACTTGAGCCGGTCGTTGGCAACGGTCAGCTTTTTCTCGAGCTCGCCGATCCTCCCGTAGCGGATCTCGGCGACCAGGTTCAGGTTGCCCTCGCGCTCGGCGCGCTGTTCATCCATGCGGAGCTGCTCGATCTGCTCCTTGATCTTCCGTATGTCGGTGATGATGCCCTTCTCGTTCTTCCACTGGGCCACGAGGCCGTTCTTTTTCTCGTTCAGGTTCGCCAGCTGCTCCTTTATCTTCTCCAGCCGGTTCTTGGACGCGGCGTCCTTTTCCTTCTTCAGCGCCTCGGACTCGATCATGAGCTGCCGCACCTTCCGCTCGATCTCGTCGATTTCGATCGGCATCGAGTCGATCTCCATCTTGATGCGCGACGCCGCCTCGTCCACCAGGTCGATGGCCTTGTCGGGCAGGAAGCGGTCGGTGATATACCGGTCCGAGAGCACGGCCGCGGAAACGCACGCCGAATCGGATATGCGAACGCCGTGGTGCACCTCGTACTTTTCCTTGAGCCCGCGGAGGATGGCGATGGTGTCCTCGACCGAAGGCTCCCTGGTAAGGACCGGCTGGAACCGCCGCTCCAGCGCCTTGTCCTTCTCGATATACTTCTGGTACTCGTTGAGCGTGGTGGCGCCGATGCACCGGAGGTCGCCCCGCGCCAGGGCCGGCTTCAGCATGTTGGAAGCGTCCACCGCGCCTTCCGCGGCGCCCGCGCCCACCAGGGTGTGGAGCTCGTCGATGAAGAGGATCACGTCCCCTGCCGACTCCTCTACCTCGTTAATGACCGCCTTGAGCCGCTCCTCGAACTCGCCGCGGTACTTTGCGCCGGCGATCAGCGCCCCCATGTCCAGGCCCACCAGGCGCTTGTTTTTCAGGTTCTCCGGCACGTCGCCCTCGACGATGCGCCGCGCCAGTCCCTCCACGATGGCCGTCTTTCCGACGCCCGGCTCGCCGATCAGCACCGGGTTGTTCTTTGTGCGCCGCGTGAGCACCTGCATGACCCGCCGTATCTCCTCGTTCCTGCCGATCACCGGGTCAAGCTTGTTCATGCGCGCGAGCTTCGTGAGGTCCCTGCTGTACCGGTCCAGGGCGTTGTACTTGTCCTCGGCAGCTCGGGTCATCGGCCCTCTTGCTGCCGCGGATGTCTTTCAGGACCTTGAGGATATTGTCGCGGATAAAGCCGTGCCCGTTCATGATCTTCTTCGCCTTGCCGCTTCCCTTGGACGCAAGGGCAAGTATCATGTGCTCCGTGCTCAAGTACTCGTCCTTGAGCCCCACGGCCTCGTTCCACGCCTCGTTCAGGATGTCACGCAGCGCGGACGACAGGGCGCCGCCGCCCGGCCCGCCGCCCACCTGGCGCGGCATCGATTTCACCGCCGCGTCAGCCTCGGCCTTCAGATCATTGAGCGGCGTCGCCGATCTTCTGCGCGATCGACCCGAAAATGCCGTCGTCCTGGTCCACGAGCGCCAGGAGCAGATGCTCCGGCTGGATCTCGTAGTGGTTCAGGTCCGTGGCGATGTTCTGCGCCGTATTTATGGCGTCCTGCGCCTTCAGTGTCATTTTATCCATTCTCATATCTCTCACACTCCAGAAAAAATATCCGACCGCGCGTGAAAAGGGTCCGCTCCATAAGCATTAAAAAACGGATGGAGGGGATCCCCATCAATCAGGCAGCAAAATATAAAAAATGCAAGGAATTTAAGCAACAGGATAGGAAATAACAGGATATTAATAAAATAGAAAATATTTTATAAAACGTCAAGCATCATGAATAAAAAGTTTTTCAGGCCCCCATCCTGGGGGTTTGGGGGCCAGGCAGCAACGATTACAAATTCTTCATCCGTCCCTCCAGGGTCCGGGCCAGCTCCTGGATCAGGTGAAGATTATTCACGTCATCAACGAACAGAATGACCGCAAGGTTGTCCCTCGTTATGAGAATGGCCCTGTCCCTGTTGAAGTCGGCAAACTCCGCGACCTTCCTGATCTCCGCCTGGGCGGCCTTGAGGCCGGTGTAAAGTATGACGTAGCAGACGATATCGTCCCCATACGGCGTTTTCTTGTCGGCGAGTATCGATACATGCATGCCGGCTATTTTATTATAATCGCCGTTCGGATAGACCTTGCCGGCGAGCCGCTTGATCGCCGCCCTGTCCATCAGCCAGGGGTTGCCTTTCAATGTTTTGCTATAAGGCTCAGGGATCTTGCCGAACATGAAGCCTTCCGGTATATCCCCACCGGTCAATGCCACGGCGTCGATCATATCTGACTTGAACTGGGTGCTCCCCTGTGACACGGTCATCATGACAATCAGTATAAGAACGCAGGCGCAGCATATGGCTCTTTTCATCGCAGTGTCCTTGAATATGTAGTACGGGGCCTTCTAAGAAAACAAGGCAACTTCTTTATACAATATCGTCACTACCCGGGGCAAACTTGACGGGTAGTATGGCCGCCTCCCGCCGTTACATGAACCGCTCGAACCGGTCATGCTTTGCCTTGCAGACGGGGCATATCTCCGGCGGTTCTTCGCGGGCGCAGAGGTAGCCGCACACCCTGCACCGCCACACGGGGAAGCTCAATGCGGTAGCATCCCGGGGCAGGTCCGATTGTTCTTTTTTCATCGTGCGTTCCTCTTCCGGCGGACGCCGCTCCGGTACCGGCATGAGGGCTTCCCTGCCCCCATGTATCCCGCCCGAAACATACAGCCCGCAGTAGCAGGCGCCGTGTTCAGTGAGATCGGCATCGCGATAATCGCAGGGACAGATAATGTCATTGTCATCGCGCAGGCTCCCGGCCGCGAGCCTGCAGGGACAGGCCCGGTACCCGTACCTCTCTTCATTGATGAGGAGGCCCCGGACCAGGTCCTTCGTGAACGCTTCGTCGGGGTTCAGATAATACCCGGCGCGGCCTGCGTCGTCGAGCAGCTCATCGTAGAGCGCTTCCACCACAGGCGGAGCAGGATCGCGCGGCGGCATCATTTGGCCAGCTCCCGTATCCTTTTTTCATCATAGCCGGTGATGCACGATTCCTCATTGACGACAAGCGTGGGGAATGAGCATTGCGGGTTCCATTTTTTTACCTCGCTTTTTGCGTACGAGTTATCATCGCCCTCCAGGAGGTCAACATAGGTAACATAGTACTCGACCCTGAGATCATCGAGCAATTGCCTGGTTTTTTTGCACCAGATGCAGGTGGATAGGGCGTACAGCACCAGTTTCCCGATATTTTTCCCTTCAACATGTGTCAATTCTATCATAATTGCACCTTCAGGTGAAAATTTATTATACGAGATTGCTTGCTCCCCATGGTTTATTTTATTAATCCAGCTTCAGTCCCTGAATACAAGTTTTTTTTATTCATTATTAATATACCCGGGGTTAATTTCATGCCATCTGTTTTCCTGTTTAAAATAATTTCAAAAAAAGTATAAATTGAACTCATTGTTTAATTTACATGAGTTTTTAAAAAATTTTTTAGAGAGACATAATATTTTTTATTGACTTTTTATTATGATGGGATATACAAGTAGCATAGCAACCATGAAAGATTATGTCACATTAGTATTTCTCTTCCTGACGCAGTAACTAATTCTATTTTTTTAACGACATTTCATTATTTTGTATATACAAAATTAACCTCTCGTTTTCCCGGAGTTACCAGATGGCTGACGACACCAATTCAAGCTTCATAAGAAAACGCGATGGAAGAATCGTCCCCTTCTACCCGGAAAAAATCACCGATGCCATCTACAAAGCCGCCCAGGCCGTCGGCGGAAGCGACCGCAACACCGCCCAGGCCATCTCCGACTCGATCATTGGCATCCTCAACATCATCTACAAGGACGGCAGGATACCCACGGTGGAGAACGTCCAGGACCTGGTCGAGAAAATGCTCATCGAGCGGGGCCACGCCAAGGTCGCCAAGGCCTACATCATCTACCGCGAGCAGCACCGGAAGATCCGCGAAGGAAAAAGCCTTCTCACCGAGGGGCTCGAACTGATCGAAAGCTACCTGGACCGCTCCGACTGGCGCGTCAACGAAAACAGCAACATGAGCTATTCCCTCCAGGGGCTGAACAACCACATCGCCACGGCGATAACCGCGAAATACTGGCTCGAGCGGATCTATCCGCCGGAGATCCGGAACGCGCACGTGAACTGCGATTTCCATATCCATGACCTGGGGCTCCTCTCCGCCTACTGCGTCGGATGGGACCTGCGCGACCTGCTGCATGCGCGGATTCGGCGGCGTGCCGGGGAAAGTCGAGAGCAGGCCGGCAAAGCATTTCCGGAGCGCCCTGGGCCACGTGGTGAATTTTTTCTACACGCTCCAGGGCGAATCCGCCGGCGCCCAGGCCTTCGCCAACTTCGACACGTACCTGGCGCCCTTCATCTGGTATGACAAGCTTTCCTATGAAGAGGTGACAGCAGTGCCTCCAGGAGTTCATCTTCAACATGAACATCCCCACCCGGGTAGGGTTCCAGACACCCTTCACCAATGTGACCCTGGACCTCACGGTGCCGCGCAACATCGCCGGCGAATACGTCATCATAGGCGGCGAGGTCCGGGAAAAGACCTACGGCGACTTCCAGGAAGAGATGGACATGTTCAACATGGCCTTCGCCGAGGCGATGTCGGAAGGCGACGCGAAAAACAGGATCTTCACCTTCCCGATCCCCACCTACAACATCACCAAGGATTTTGACTGGGACAACGCCCGGCTCGACCTGATGTGGGAGATGACCGCGAAATACGGCATCCCCTACTTCGCGAATTTCATAAACTCCGACATGGACCCGGAGGACGCGCGGTCCATGTGCTGCCGCCTCCGGCTCGACAACCGCGAGCTCCGGAAGCGGGGCGGCGGCCTGTTCGGTGCGAACCCCCTCACCGGCAGCATCGGCGTGGTCACCATCAACCTGCCGCGCATCGCCTATACGTCGAAGAGCGAGGGCGAGTTCTTCGAGACGCTGGAGCGCCTCATGGTCCTTGCGAAAAACTCGCTGGAGATCAAGCGCAAGGCGCTGGAAAATTTCACCGAAAACAACCTGTATCCCTACACAAAGCACTACCTCTCAGGCATTTACGAACGGAACAAGAAATACTGGATCAACCACTTCTCCACCATCGGCCTGATCGGCATGAACGAGACCTGCCTGAACATGCTCAACACCGACATCGCCTCGATCGAGGGAAAGGACTTCGCGCTCAAGATCCTCGATTTCATGCGGGACAGGATCATGAAGTTCCAGGAGGAGACCGGGAACTTCTACAACCTCGAGGCCACTCCGGCCGAGGGCGTGAGCTACCGGTTCGCCATGCATGACAGGAAGCTCTTCCGGGACATCAAGACGTCGGGCGGCAGGAGCCCTATTACACGAATTCCGTCCACCTGCCGGTGGGGCACACCGACGACCTGTTCGACGTGCTCGACCACCAGGACGAGCTCCAGACGAAGTTTACCGGCGGTACCGTCGTGCACCTCTTCCTCGGTGAAAAGATCAATGACATCCAGTCGGTAAAGAATGCTGGTGAAAAAAATCGCGGAAAACTACTCGCTGCCCTATTTTACCATTACGCCGACGTTCAGCGTATGCCCGGTGCACGGGTATATCTCCGGGGCGCATAAATTACTGTCCCTATGACCATTCCGAGGACCAGCTTATCGAATTTGGTATTGAAGTTGACGGGGCATAATGCCGATTACTATATCAGGGGAATCCGACATAATCCGGGTCCCTGCCGGCCCCCGTTTCGGGCATAGGCCGTTATACTACTATACTACGGGAGATATATACATGAACAAGAAAGAAGCTTAAGAGTCCCTGTCGAAGTCTATTCCCGCGTTGTCGGATATTTCAGGCCGGTAAACCAGTGGAACAAGGGCAAGCAGGAAGAATTCACGCGAAAGAAAAGTCTACCGGACTGGAACAGGCGCCCGCCTATGAATATCAGGGGAATCTATAAAACCTCCCTCATCGATTTCCCGGGCAAGATATGCACCGTCCTGTTTACGCGGGGGCTGCAACCTCCGATGCGGATACTGCCATAATCCCGACCTCGTCGCCGACTCCCATGACCTGGCGCTGACGGGTAACGAGGAAGCGCTCGCGCTCATCTACAGAAGAGAAAAAAACTCATTGATGGCGTCACCATCACCGGCGGCGAGCCGACCCTCTCCCCGAACTTAGATTCCTTCATCGGATCAATAAAAGAGATGGGCCTCGCGGTGAAACTCGATTCCAACGGGCTGCTCCCGCATGTCCTTGCGCGCCTTGTCAAGAACAGGGCTCATCGACTACGCGGCGATCGACATAAAGACCTCGCCGGGAAACTACCGCGCGGTGACCAACCGCGACGCCGACTTCGGGAAGATAGCGGAGAGCCTCGATATCATAAGGTCGGAGGGGATCGATTACGAAATACGCACCACCTGCGTCCCCGGATACGTAACGCGTGACGACCTTGCCGCCATCAGGGACGCGATCGGCCGGGTCAGCAACTACTACCTCCAGCAGTTCCAGCGCGATGTCCCGCTCCTTGATCCTTCATGGAGCGCGATCGAACCATACCCGGCGGAGACCCTTATACAGTTCAGGGATTTCGCCCGCACCTTCGCTGACCGGTGCGAGATCCGCGGAATCTGACGCGGGGCAGGCGGGCCGCCCCTGCTCACTTCCTGTCCATTTCAGAAATCCCCTTGCCGATCTTTGCAAAGGAAGAGCTGCAGGAATCTTTCAGGATATCGATTTTTTTTGAGAGCACCCCAGACCTGTTATACGAGCTGCTGCCTGCGTTATAGGACAGCTCAATCAGGGCGCTTTTTACCCCGTCGCAGTTCCTGCGTATCGATTCGATCAGGTCGCCGGCGATTTCTTTCGAAATATAGTGCTTCTCGCCGGACAGGAGGGACGCGGCGGCCTGGTTGGTCTTTTCGGACGCGGTCTCGAGCGCGTTCACATACCGCCCGATGAATTCCTGAATGGCAGGGAGTAGCGCCAGCAGCGGCTCCATGAGCCGCGACAGGGAAGGGGTCTTCTGCAATTCCCTGTACATCCAGTCAACCACAAATATGTGGGAATCGCGGAGATACTCCGAAACGGTTTTAAGGGTGTATTCCGACGCGCCGGGCACATGGAAAAGGAAGCGGCCGCTTTCATTACGGGCGAGTCCCTTGGCGGTGCCAGCGCGGACGGGCTTCACCGCATCATCGAGATTGCACAGGTCCTCCAGCACCCTGAACACGTCCTTTACATCGGGGAGCCGGCCCTCCCGCTGTTTTTCATGCTCGCGGATCGCATCGAGCGCACCGCCTGACATGCCGGCATAGTTCTCCGCATATTCAGCAAGCCTCCCCTCTGTGATGATCTCGGTCAGTATCTCGTTGTATTTTTCCTGGTTGATGTTCCTGGTACGCATGATAGGATTGCGGAACCCCATCTGCTGCAGGATACGGTTCATCAGCTCCCTGATGTCCGCATCCGGCATCGGCGCCCGTGCCAGCTTGATATAGGTCCGGGCATACCTGGCAAGCCCCTTCTTGAAGTCCGCATACGCGGTACCGCTCCGGGAAAACACATCGTCGTTTGTTATGAGCCGCCTGAACCCGCTGTCAATACCGTAATACAGCACGATTTCATTGATATCGTGAAGCACCCTGCGGAGCTTCGGCTCGGCGTGGTATAAAAAATATTTTTCCCACTCGGCCAAATCGCGTTCCAGGTCTTTCACATACCTGTTGACCTTGCGGACATAGCCTTCAGCGGCATGCCTTGTGTTGTGGTCCTGGTCGAGCTTCTCCTGGCCGGCGATTTCATCCTTCAGCGCATCGAGGCGCGCTCCCACCACCGAATGATCGAGGAACCGCCTGTCGAAAAAATCGAGCAGCTCCCTGAAAGCGTCAATTTCGCCGCTCTTGCCGGATGCGAAAAGACGGAGAGCGCGGTACTGCTCCTCGACCTCGCCGACGACCCCCTTCAGCTTTTCCCTGATAGCGATATCACCTTTGCGCGTCCCCTTTTCATAGGCGATCTGGGTGAGACGGTTGATCATGTCCATCAAGCGGGCGCTGTCGTCCGCCGCCTGTCGCAGCTTGCCGGGCAGATAAGCGCCCAGAGATGGCGTCGCTTTCTGATGCATCGGTTTCCTTACTTTTTCTTTTTAAATCCTTTCATCATGTCCTTGACCGCACCGAGAAAGACCGGGACAAGGTTCCCGTCACCCTGCAGCTTGAGGGACCCGTCCTGCAGCGCCGCGATGAAGGCCTTGGTCTTTCCCTTGGACATGATCCTGAACCCTGTCGCGGCATCCTTCCATGCCAAGGTGAGGTTCGCGCCTGCGCTGTCCCCGCTCCGGGAGGAGATATCGCCGCCGGCAAATGTATACGAGCGACCCTTTTTGCCGTCTTCGGTTTTTATGACAACGGTATAATCCTTTTCTTTGAGCTTGTTCTTGAATTCCGGGACCTTCTTCGCAGTCCGCTGCATCATCTTGTAGAGGCCGAAGAGTAATAATGAAAATTTCATAACCGCTCCTGTCGTTTTTAATTATAGCATTCCAGGGCCCGCACGGCTGGGCCGGGTCTCCCTCACTATCCGGACCGCGGTCCGCATGGCAACAAAAAAATCATATTTTTTCTTGACCTTTAAACATAACATCGTTATGTTTGGCTCGGATCGGCGAAGGGCCGAATACCTGAGACCGAAATCATCTACTACACCAAGAAGGAGGATCCCCCATGTCTATCATATCCTGGTCAAAAGACGGAAATGTGGCAATCATAAGCATGAACAACGGCGAAAACAGGCAGAACCTCGCGTTCGCGGAAGCGATGAACAAGGCGATCGACGAAATCGTGGCCGATTCATCCATACAGGCGCTGGTGCTCACCTCCAGCGACGAAAAGAACTTCTCCCAGGGGGTCGATGTCTCCTGGATGGGCCCCCTGTACATGAAGAAGGAATTCCAGCCGATCAAGGACTTCATGTACAGGATGAACGACGTCTTCAAAAAACTCATGCTCTCTCCCATGCCGACCATCGCCGCCATAAACGGCCACGCCTTCGGCAATGGCGCGATCATCTCCTGCGCATGCGACTTCAGGTTCATGCGCGCGGACAAAGGTTTTTTCTGCTTCCCGGAAGTGAACGTCGGCATTCCGCTCCTCTACGGCATGAACGCGTTTGTTAAAAAAGTCGTGCCCATGAACAAGCTGGTGGAGATGCAGTTCGGCGGCAACCGCTACGGCGCGCCCGAGCTGGAAAAGTTCAATATAATTCAAAAGGCATGCGCCGGCAAGGAAGAACTCATGAGCGAGGCGCTCGCCTTTGCAAGGTCCTTCCAGAAAAAGCGGGGCATCCTCGGGGAGATGAAGAAGCGGATGTACCGCGACATCATCGAGGTGATGGACACGATGGACCCGAAGGAATCCATTGAGCCGGTCTTCCTCATGATAGGGGATTAATGAACGACCGCGCCCCTGGAGCACCCCCCTGCCCGGAACCCCGGGTGTGCCGGGGGCCTTATCAGGGGCGCCATCGGACCGTACAATGAGAAAAAACAACAGGGAACGCATACTGAAAACAGCCCGCCAGCTTCTCCCCCGCTACGGCTATAACGGCATCTCGATCCGCGCCATAGCCGAAAAGGCGAAGCTCACCACCGGCGCCATCTATTTTCACTTCAGGGACAAGAAGGACATCTACAAGACGATCTGCTTCGAGGCGATCGACATCCTCATTCAGAGCTTCAGCGAGCGCATGCAGAGCAGGAAGACGCCGAGCCAGAAGCTGATTTCGACCTTCGATTCCTACATCGATTTCTTTTACAACAACCGGGACCACTACAACATCCTGATGGAGTACAGGGCCCATTACGACCAGGACGTCAAGGACGACTATCTTGAAGTAACCAAAAAGCTGGGCGAGATGTACGGGCTCATGGAGGACACGATCCGCGACGGCATCCGGGAGGGATCGTTCCGCGACATCGACCCGCGCATGCTCTCCATGCTTCTTGCCGCCGTGGCCGAGGGGATGCTGCAGCTTAAAAAGCTGGGACTGTTCGATTACATGGAGATCAGCGACGCTGATTTCCGGAGATTCATGGGCGACACGATTGGAAGGGGCATTCTGGACAGACGATACAAAAACGAGAAAGGAGCCGAAAAATGAAGACAGCAATCACCGAAATGTTCGGGATCGAATACCCCATCATCTGCGGGGCCATGATGTGGCTGTGCAAGCCGAAGCTGTGCGCAGCGGTGTCGAACGCGGGAGGCATGGGGAACCTCACGGCAGGGAACTACGAAAACGAGGAGCAGTTCCGCGAGGCCATCCGCGAGACGCGGAGGCTCACGGACCGGCCCTTCATGGTGAACGTGACCATCCTCCCCTCGGTGCACATAACCGCGGAGCACCACAAGATGTTCCTGCGGGTCTGCGCGGAGGAGAAGGTCGCTGGCCTGGAGATATCCGGCACGCCGCTGGACAAGGCGGCAGGGAAGGACTATATCGAAATGCTCAGGAAGGCGGGAGTGCGGCTCTTTCACAAGGTCGGCTCGGTGCGGCACGCGGTCCACGCGGAAAAGACAGGCTACGACGGCATCTACGCTGCGGGCATCGAGGAAGGGGGGCACCCGCTGAACGACGACGTGACCACCATGGTGCTCACGCCCCGCATCGCCGAATCGGTGAAGATCCCGGTGGTCACCGTGGGCGGGATCGCCGACGGCCGCACCCTGGCCGCCGCACTCGCCCTGGGCGCGCAGGGGGTCATGATGGCGACCCGCTTCGTGGCGACGAAGGAGTGCGAGGTGCACGACAACATCAAGCAGGAGATCATACGGCGCCAGGAGCACGAGACGACGCTCATCTGCAAGTCGATCGGGCTGCAGGGAAGGGCCATCAGGAACAGGCTGGCAGAGGAAGTGCTGGGCATCGAGGCGCAGCACGGCGGCCTTGAGAAGCTCATACCGCTCATGTCGGGCAAGCGGGTCAAGGAGGCGTGGGAGACCGGCAACGTGGACATCGCGCCGATGATGATGGGCCAGTCGGTGGGCCTGGTAAGGGACGTCCCGACCTGCAAGGAGCTGATCGAGCGGATGGTAGCCGAGGCGAAGGAGGATATTCAGAGGGTGGGAAGGCTTTTTTAAGCACGGGAACGACGCCGCGCATAACAACCAGTAAAAAAATTATTAGGAGAATATATCATGCAAACAAGAATCACGAAACTTTTTGGCATCAAATATCCGATCATCCTGCCGGGCATGAGCTGGATCAGCGTGCCCGAGCTGGTCGCCGCAGTCTGCAACGCCGGCGGTATCGGGTGGCTCGCCACGGGACCGCTGAGCACCGAGCAGACCCGCGAATCGATCAGGAAAATCAGGAAGCTGACCGACAAGCCCTTCGGCGCGGGCGTCACCCTGCTCATGCCGGGCGCGCGGGAAAACGCCGAGGTGCTTATCGAGGAGAAGGTCCCGGTCATCAACGTGTCCCTCGGCAAATGCGACTGGATCGCGGAGCGGGTGCACAAGTACGGCGGCAAGGTGATCGCCACGGTGACCACCGAGAAGCACGCGATGGCGGCGGAGAAGCAGGGGGCCGACGCCCTGCAGGTGACCGGGAACGAGGCGGCCGCGCACGGCAGCCAGGTCACCACGCTGGTGCTCACGCCGGCCATCGTGCGGGCGACGAAGCTCCCGGTGGTGGCGATCGGCGGATTCGGCGACGGGTACGGCCTCGCGGCGGCCCTGGCCCTTGGCGCAGAAGCGATCGGCATGGGAACGCGCCTCTCCATGACAAAGGAGAGCCCGGTCCACGAGCTCACGAAGAAGGCCCAGGTCGAGGCGAGCATCGAGGACACCCTTTATTCCGACCGGTTCGACGGCCTCTGGTGCCGCGTCCTCAAGACGCCCCAGTCAAAAAAATCGATACGGCAGGGGATCAACCTGCTCAGGGCCGTGATCGTGGGGCCGCAGATCGCGCGGGAAATGAAACTGCCGCTGGTCAAGCTCATGCTGGGAATGCTGGCGCAGCCGGAAAACATGATGAAGCTCGCGCACATGGCCACCGCCTTCAAGAAAATACAGATCGCGACCGAGACCGGCGATTTAAAGAACGGCGTGCACCTGACCGGCCAGATCCAGGGCATCATCAAGGACATACCCACGGTCAAGGAAGTCATCGACCGCACCATCAAGGAAGCGAAGGAGTCCTATGCGAAGATGGGGACGATGATAAAGTAGCGTTTTCAACAGGACGAGGAGGACACATGTTCGATACACTTTTCAGCCCGATCACCATAAACAAGACCGTCGTGAAGAACAGGATCGCCTATCCTTCGCTGGGCCTCCTGTATTCCTACGACGGGAAGCTGAACGACAAGTATTACCATTTTTTCGCCGAACGCGCCAGGGGCGGAGCGGGCATCGTGACCGTGGGCCCCGTCGGGTTCGACGTTGTCGGGAGCGGAAAGGTGATCCTCGTCCTTGATGATGACGACAAGATCGCCGATTTCAGAAAGGTAACGTCGATTATAAAGAAGGAGGGCGCCCTGTCGTGGATACAGCTGTTCCACGCGGGCGCCTATTCCTATTCCAAGTTCATGGGCGGGCCGGACCCCATCGCGCCGTCGCCCATCTACTCGCAGTATTCAAAGCTCGTCCCCCGCGAGATGACCCTCGACGACATCAGGGAGGCGCAGGAGGGGTTTGTGAAGGCCGCGCTGCGTGCGAAGGAGGCCGGCTTCGACGGCGTGGAGATCATCGCATCGGCCGGGTACCTGATCACGCAGTTCCTCTCCCCCCTGAAAAACAAGCGCACCGACCGGTACGGCGGCAGCTTCGAGAACCGCGTCCGCTTCCCCCGGGAGATCCTGGAGATGATGCGCGCCGCGCTGGGGCCCGATTACCCGATATCGGTGCGCATGGCCGGCAACGACTTCGTCGAGGGGAGCAACACGAGCTCCGAGACGCCGGCGTTCGCGAAGGTGTACGAAAAGGCCGGCGTCGACCTGATCAGCGTCACCGGCGGCTGGCACGAGGCCCACGTGCCCCAGCTCCCGATGGACGCGCCGCGTTCGGTGTACTCCTACCTCGCGCTGAACGTCAAGCGCGAGGTCTCCGTGCCGGTGAGCGCGTCCAACCGCATCACCGACCCCTTTTCCGCGGAACAGCTCATCAAGGACGGGTTCTGCGACATCGTGAACCTGGCGCGGGTCCTGATCGCCGATCCCTACTGGCCGCAAAAAGGCGCAGGAGGGCGATGTCGACGAGATACGTCCCTGCGTGGCCTGCAACCAGGGCTGCACGGACAGCATCTTCAGCGGCAAGGCGGTCTACTGCATCGCCAACGCCCGGGCCGGGTTCGAGGGAGAGCGGAACATCAACGAAGGCCTCGCCGCCGAAGAAGATCATGGTCATCGGCGCCGGGCCCGGGCGGCCTCGAGGCCGCCGTCCGCGCGGCCGAGGCGGGCCACCGCGTCGAGCTCTACGAGAAATCGGACCGGATCGGCGGCCAGCTCTGGATCGCGGGCACGCCGCCCCACAAGCACGAGCTGTGGGAGCTCATCAATTACTACGACGCGATGCTGGACAAGTATGACATCGACGTGATCCTCGGCAACGAGGTGACCGTGGATTATCATAAAAGAAGAAAAGCCGGACCACGTGATCGTGGCCGAAGGGCGCGGAGCCGCTCAAGCCGCGCATCGACGGCATCGACGACCCGAAGGTGTATTCCGCCTGGGACGTGCTGATGAACGACCCGATGATCGGCCCGTCCATCGCCGTGATCGGCGGCGGCGCGGTCGGGCTTGAAACCGCCGAGTTCCTGGCGGCCAAGGGCACCCTCACGCCGGAGGCGATGCACTTTCTCTTCATGTACGAGGCCGAGACCGTCGAGCGGCTGCGCGAGCTCTGCACCAGGGGCACCAAGAAGGTGACGGTATTCGAGATGCTCCCGAAGGCCGCGGCGGAGGTCGGGCGGTCGACCCGCTGGGTCCTCATGGGCAGCGTGAAGCGCTACGGCATCGAGGTCATAACCGGCGCGAAGAGTGACCTCCCTGAGGGGCGGCACGGTCACCTTCGAGCGCAACGGCGCAGCAGAATCGATGCAGTTCGACGCCATCGTGAACGCGGTCGGCTCCCGGCCGGTGCGGAAGGTCGCCGACGCCATGGAAAAAACCGGCATACCCTATCACCGTCATCGGCGACGCGAAAAAGATCGGCCGGATCGACAAGGCGGTCCACGACGGGTTCATGGCGGTGATGGATTTGGCGTAACGCCTGACGCCGCGCCGTCGGCGCGGCCTGATTAACCGGGCAGGTCTGCCTGGCCCTTCTGTTCCGGTTTGATGCCGATCTTCTCCGACAGGTTTTCCGCGATTGTGGAGAGATGGCGCGAGGTGCCCATCAGCTCCTCAGAGGCGGACGCAATGGACTGGGTCGCCTCGTTGATGGTGCCGATCGATCTGCTCACCTCGGAAATGGCAACCTGCTGTTCCTTCGTCGAGATGTTGATCTCTTCCGACTTCTGCTTGACCCTGTTCGACTGATCGTGGACGATGCCGTTGAGCCGCACCTGCTCCGCCATGAGCTGGTCGATATTTCTCATCCTGTCGCTGATGGCGTTGACGTTCTTGATGGTGCTTCTCATCATGTCAACCGTGTCCTTCACGCTCGCGCCGCCCTTCACCACTTCCTGTTCGGTCGAGCCGATAAGCTGGGAAATCTCCTTGAGGCTGTCGCTGGTCTGGATGGCGAGCTTCGAGATTTCATCAGCCACCACGGCGAAGCCCCGGCCCGCGTCGCCGGCGCGGGCGGCCTCGATGGCGGCATTCAGCGAGAGCAGGCTGATCTGTTCGGAAATGTTGTTGATCACGTCAACCACCATGGTCATCTGCTGCGAACGGTCGCTGATGGCGTTCATCGCGACGTTCATGACGTCCAGTGTTTTCTCCCCCTTGATCGAATGGCTTGAGGTCTCGTCAGAAAGACGCATCGCCTCCCCGATCATGTCCTTCATCCGCTCGATTGACACGGAAAGCGACTGCATGTTCCCGACGAGCGTCTCGAGCGTTTCGAACTGGTCGCTGACATTATCCACCTGCAGCTCCATGTTGGAATGGACCTCCTCTATCGCCGAGGTGATCTCTTCGGACGAGGCGGCCTGGTTCTGGGCGTTGTTTGAAAACGTGGCGGTTGCGGCGGACATCTCATCGGCCGCGCTGGCCAGGTCAATCGTCGTGGACGACGTGGATTCGAGGAGCTCTTTTATCCGCACGTACTGCTTTTCATTGATCTCGGACTCTTCCCGCACCTCGTTGAGCGCGTCCTTGCTCAGCTTGGATATGAGCAGGGCGATGCCGAAGGTGAGGAACAGCGAGAGGGTGCTGACCACCATGCCGGTCCTCAACAGGTCCGGCTCTATCTGTCCCCGGGAATTGAGAAAAATGAAAAGCCCGATATGCACCGCCGTGAAGACCGCGGTCAGGACCGCCGTCCATGAAATGGCGCAGAACAGGGAGGAAAAAACAACGACGGCCTGGGTCATATATACCATCGATGAGAACCCCATGGTCGGGGTCTCGACGTGCTGGTAGAAGATGCCGAATACGATTGTCATCGCGGCGGCGAAGGAGGTGGTGTTGGCAGCCAGATGGTAGCGCCCCCTCCGGAGGAACACGAGGCTCAGGAGACACCCGATGGTTATCGAGCCCCCGATGGCCAGCGTCCGGAGAAAGTCACCGCGGATTATGTATATGAGGGGCGTTACCGGGAATACCAGCAGGATGACAAGGATGTCCATGTAGGCAAGGAGCTCTGTCTTTCTTTTTACCACGACAGAAGAAATATCAATGTTTTTTTGGAAAAATTTCTGTATGCGATCAAGCATGTTTCACTCCGAGATGGCGAGGTATGGTGACGGTTGCTGTTGAAATGATAAGTTAATATACAATCATTTATGGATCATTGTCAATACAGAAATTCCCCTACTCTGCGTTTCAGGCATTTTTCATGAAATTCATTAAAATAGTTGCCATATTTTCGCGCATCTCTTCTACTTATACCGGTCATTCAAAGCGCTGCGGATGCCACACTTTATGCACAGCAGGGCCGTCCATGCCGGAAGAAACTATCCTCACATCGCGCATAACGCAGAACCATGCAGGGCAGAGGCTCATCGATTACCTCTGCTCCCGCTTCAGGTACCACGGCCGCGAAGAATGGATCGCGATCATCGGCCAGGGAAAGGCGTCGGTGAACGGGAAGCCCTCCTCCCCCGACTGCGTGCTTAAAAAGAACGACACCGTATCCTACGCGGTGGTCCTCCGCGAGCCGCCCGTTGACAGGGGGATCGAGATCCTCCACGAGGAGGGGTCGTTTCTCGTGGCAGGCAAGCCGGGCAACCTCCCCTCCCACGCAGACGGCAATTTCATAAAAAACACCTTCATTTATATCCTGAGAGAGCGCATGAAGGCGGCGGGATACGACGGCCCGGTCAAGCTCGTACACCGCCTCGACCGGGAGACGAGCGGCCTCCTGGTCGTCGGGAAAACTGATGACGCCCACCGCGACCTCGTCCGGCAGTTCGAGGAGGGGACCGTCGGCAAGGAATACATGGCGGTCGCGCGCGGCGTCATCGCCGAAGACTCCTTCGAGGTATCCGGCGCGATCGCACCGGATGCGGAGAGCGCGATCTCCATCAGAAAAAAAGTCGTGCCGGAAAAGACCCCCGGCTCCCGCGCCGCATCGACCCGTTTCAAGGTCATCGAGCGCTACGCCGGGGCGACCCTGGTGCGCTGCATCCCCGCCACGGGCCGCACGAACCAGATACGCGTCCACCTTGCACACGCCGGCCATCCCCTCGTAGGGGACAAGCTCTACGGCAGGACCGACGAGCAGTTCCTGGAATTCGTCCGCAACGCGCGCGCGGGCAACTACGAGCCCCTCCCCTGGATGGACGCGCGCCGCCACCTGCTGCACGCATCGAAGCTTTCCTTCGACCACCCGGTGACGGGACTCCGGGTCATGTTCGAGTGCCCGGTGCCGGACGACATGTGGGTGTATATAGAGTGCGCGCGGTAGCCCCCGCCGTGACGATTGGTTCACCTCAATAATTTACAAAAATTTCTTGCCATGCAAGCATGCCGCTGTTTATTGTCCCGGGTGCAGACATTCTGCGTGCATTTCAGGTACTACTTCTCATTTTCCACGCGTCATGATAACATTACAATTTGAGGCATCTTTACAGGGCCATGTCGTGCCGGAGAGGACTTACTATGAGAGGGGTGCCCTTCACTTATAATGCATCCAATCTCATCCGACCTTGCTGAAGAGATTGAAGATTCCTGTATATCAGTATAATAAAATAACGAGGTGTATGATGCTGCTCAAAGGGATTTTTTGGACAAATAATAAAAAGCATGGTTTTATCAGGGGGACTATAGGCGGATACATCATGTACCCCTCAATAGTGATTTTTTTAATTTTTGAGATTTTATTTCTCAAAATACTGACGAAAGCATTGTTTATTCTCAACAAGGGAGCCCGGGTGCTGGATAAAAAAGATTTCGTCTCCTACGGCAGGATCAATCTTGATGATTACAGCTGGTTTGACCGGGGCAACTGCCACTTCTGCGCATACGCAAACGGCATTACTCACATGATTTCCGCGACGCTTGATCTCATGGGCGGATGCGACATCAACGCCCTGAATGAACAGCAGAAAAAGCAGGTGGAGCGCCTCCTCGCCAGGGCTTTCTTTTTCGTCAAACCGGTCGGCATAATAGGCCTTGCGTTTGTTCTGACTTTTGAAAAATTATTGGGATACAAAAGAGCGGATTTGAACGCCATAAAAGATGATCTGAAAAAAATAAATTTTGGCAAAAGCCTGAGGTCCGACAGCTTCAGATCGATTTATCAAAACGCGTTCAAGCTCCGGATAGTGTTTCAATCGTTTCAGCACACCCTGTCCATCATTGAAACCAACTGGTGTCCCCTGACCTATGCAAACAAGGAATTATTGCTGAAGCACCAGGAGAAATTCATATCAACCGGCTATGATGATATTGTCGCTCATATTTTAAAACCGTAATTTCAGGACAATGCACCGTCCGCCGGCTGGGAACCGATGACCGCCGCCCGGCGGTAGGTACCGCGGTGCCACCTATCCCTTACATAATGCCGTTCATTTGAGCGAGCCCCATTACAATGAAGCACATTGTTTTCTTTGGTTTAAGACCCAGGAGGGGACAGAAATCTTGAAAGATAAGATTGACAAAACCTACATCCAGTCGCCGCACAGGATGTGCGGAGATGCGAGGATGCCGCAGGACGGCGCCTTCCGGAGCGAAAGCCGAAAGTCTGTTATTACACTCTTAGCAAGCTCTCCAGCGACGCCCGAATCCAAAATACGCACCGGGTTAAAATAAATAACCGATAGCAGCCATAGCCCGTCGCGGCGAATGAGCGACCACGCGGGGGGTCCATGGGGGGCCGTCGTGCATTGTTACCCCACACCCATAAGATTCTCGTGGTACGGATAATGTAATTAGCCATTTCAATTATCCGTTTGCCGGCCTGTTCGCTTTTGACCATTTTCTTAATATTCTGCACGATAGCCGTCATAAACGATTGTTCCTGGACCTTTGCCAAGCCCCTGTATTTCGCCCTTCTCATCCCGTGGTTCTCCTTGGCATCCGCAAAAGAACCCTCAACCATCGTTTTTCGTTTTTTCAACATAGCCCTCCACACAGGGCTGTTTTGTTTCTTTATCTGGCAATCTATATAGTCTTGATAAATATTACGTTGCACTTCACGGACAGAATTTTCGCCGCCGGTTGTACACTCATTTCGACGCGGACACGACTTATTGCATAATCGCTTTGAAGCTCTGTATATAATCCCCCCGTCCTTCTTCCGTGGTTTTTTTAATTTTCTTGTCATAACATGACCTGCCGGACAACGGAAGGTGTCAGTAACTGGGGCATAAATAAAATTATTTTGAGGATATGCCCGTTCATTTTGTTTGGGGCTTGAAATCTGCGGGATGTAGGCATCAATCCCCATTACAGTTAAATCTTTATAAACATGGGATATCCCGTACCCTCTGTCTGCGACAACTGAATCAATGGGCAACAAAAAAACATCTCTCTGCCGTTTCAATCGTTCAAGGTAAGGTTCCGCATCAGAGATGTTGCCCGCCGTTACGTGCACATCCGTTATATACCCCCCACTATCGAGACTACGATGCTCTTTATAGAACAGACCAGGCCCCATGCCCTTTCTGCTCACCAGTCGACTCTCGGGATCGGTGTTACTTCTATGCGTCTTATTGCTATATCTTTTGTTTTGGTTAGCTCCGCCTTCTCCGGGTTTATTCCCATTATCCGAATCAGGAATTTCGTCACTGTTTTCATCAAGTCTCCGAATAAATTCTCGGGGAGTAATTAAAACCTCGCGAAGGCTATCAAGCGATGCATCGGCACGTATATAGGTCGAATCCGTCATTATGGTCTCACCCGTAATTAAACCTTTCGCCATGCATAGTTTTACTATTTCATCAAAAATTTCCTGAAACAGATTGCTTGATGAAAATTTCCTCCGCCGCGTCTGTGATATGGTTGAATGATCCGGAATTCGCTCATCTATGTCGTATTTAATAAACCAGCGGTAGGCGAGATTGACTTGAATCTCTTTTTCTAGTTGTCGTTCTGATTTTACGTCGTACAGATAGCCAATGAGCAGCATCTTGAATAAAACGACCGGATCAACAGCTGGTTTTCCGGTATGGCTATAGAGGTGTTTAACTCTGCTTCTTATAAAATCGAAGTCTATCAGTCGATCAACATGCCGTAAAAAATGGTCCAGTGGTACAAGCTCATTCAGGCTTATGTTGTAATAAAATTTTTGTTCGCCGTCTTTGCCTTTTAGCATTGGGGGCCTCCCGGCTGTGTTGACGTATAATGACATAATTTAGTCAGTTTGTCAACACTCCCGTGCAACGGCCCCCCATGCCCCGGTCCGGGACGCCTCCCGCGGCCCATCTTCGCCAGCGTGAGGAGCCATCCTCGCAATCATGCCGCACGCAGGGGCTACGCGTGGTTCCGGAGCTTCAGCTCCATCGGGTGCGGGTCCAGGTAGTACTGCGAGGCGAGGTAGTCGTCGCCATACTTGCGCACGTAATGCTTTATCATGGTCACCGGCACGATGAGGGGTATGAGCTCGCCGCGATACTGCCCGATCATCTCGGCCAGCTCCTTTCTCTCGTCCGTCCCCGAGGCGGTCCCTGAAGTAGCCCGCCATGTGCATGAGCACATTCGAATTTTTCTTCACGGTCGCGTGGTATTTTAGCGCCGTCATGAAAAGCCGCTCGAATTCCCGGAGGAACTCCGCCCGCTCCACCGTCTTCACCCGCGCGACCAGCTTCCCCATCTCCTTCTGCATCGCGGGATTGTGCGCCATGAGAAGGTACTTGTGCCGCGCGTAAAATCCGATGACCGCGGCCGGGCCCCGGTCCGCAGCGCACTGCTCCTTCCACCGGTGAAAGGCGAACACGCGCACGATGAAATTCTCGCGGATGTCCATGTCGTGGAGCCTTCCCTCGTCCTCGACCGGCACCAGGGGAAAGCGCTCCATGTAGGCCTTCGCGAAGAGCCCGGCGCCCGTTTTTCGCGAATTCCCGTTCTCGTCATATACCTTGACCCGCTCCATGCCGCTCGACGGAGACCCGCTCTTGAACACGAAGCCGCACAGGTCCCGCTTCTCCAGCTCGCGCAGCTTTTTGCCCGTCCAGCTGGACATCCGCTCGGTAAGGTCGATGCTTGTTTGTATCGTCATCAGCCGCGGCGCCGCCGGCTGGCCCACGAGCCGCATCGCCTCCCGGGGAACGCCGAAGCCCGCCTCGTACTCCGGGCATACCGGCACGTACTCGACGAACCCGCCAAGGATGTCTGCAAGAAAATGATCGAGCTTGTGCCCGCCGTCGTACCGCACCGGCTCTCCAAGGAGGCACGAGCTGATCCCGAGGAGAATTTTCTTTTCCATGCACTCCACTATCCGCCCCGGGAAACATATAGCAAGAATTAATTACCGCAAGGGACAGATAGTAACATTATTTTTTGGGCGGGAGCCGTCCAGCCCCATAAAAAAACTACCTGTCCCGCGACATTACTCTATCACGAAAATGTTCTTTACAAGATGCCTGTACAGGCATATATTTTACCCGCGCGGCACAGGCCCCGACCGCCATCACAACAGGCATGCGACATGATACTGAAATACACCCTCTTCTGGATTCCCCTGGTCTTCATAGCGATCATCAACGGCGCGATCAGGGATATCGTGTACAGGGACAGCCTGGGTGACCTTGCCGCGCACCAGGTTTCGACTGCGACCGGCATTCTTCTTTTCGGCCTCTACATCTGGGCGCTCGGCCTGAAATGGAAGCTCGAATCAGTGCGCCAGGCCGTCACCGTGGGCCTGATCTGGCTCTGCCTCACCCTCGCCTTCGAGTTTCTGTTCTTTCATTTCGCGATGGGCCATCCCTGGTCCGAGCTTTTGGATGCGTACAACATTTTCGAAGGGAAGGTATGGGTGCTGGTGCTGGTCTTTGTCGTAGTGGCGCCATGGCTCTCGTACATCGCGCACACGCGGCGCGGTGAATGACGCCCCGGGCCCGGAAAGGAGATACTCATGAAAAAGCTCACACCAAAAAAGCAGTCCCCCCCGTCTTCAGGCCTGTCCACCACCACGAACAGGCTCCAGGGCAGGGACATCGAATCATTGAAGGAATCCTTCATCCACCACATGGAGTACTCCCTGGCGAAAGACGAGTACTCGGCCACGAAGCATGACCGCTACAAATGCCTTGCGCTCCTTGCGCGCGACCGGCTCGCGGAGCGGTGGATCGAGACGCAACAGGCCTATTACCGGGAAGACGCCAAGCGGGTCTATTACCTGTCCCTGGAGTTCCTCATGGGCAGGGCCCTGGGAAACAGCCTGATCAACACCGGCCTGTACGGCGACACCGGCAGGGCCCTCGCAGACCTGGGCTACGACATGGAAGAGCTTCGGGAAGAGGAATGGGACGCGGGGCTCGGCAACGGCGGGCTGGGCCGGCTGGCCGCCTGCTTCATGGATTCCATGGCCACCCTGCAGCTTCCCGCGTACGGTTACGGCATCCGGTACGAATACGGCATTTTTTTCCAGCAGATCATACAGGGATACCAGGCGGAGACCCCGGACAACTGGCTCCGGTACGGAAATCCCTGGGAATTCCCGCGGCCCGAATACATCTACCCCGTGAAATTTTACGGGACGGTGCACCAGTACCACGACGAAAAGGGACGCTTCAGGAGCGACTGGGTCGACGCGCAGGTGCTCATGGCCATGGCCTATGACACTCCGGTCCCCGGCTACATGAACAACACCGTGAACACCCTCCGGCTCTGGGCCGCCAAATCGACGCGCGAGTTCAACCTGGACTACTTCAACCACGGCGACTATCACATGGCCGTATCTGAAAAAGACCGCTCCGAGATCATATCCAAGGTGCTGTACCCGAACGACTACCAGTTCGCCGGAAAGGAGCTCCGCCTCAAGCAGGAATACTTTTTCGTGTCCGCCACGCTGCAGGACATCATCCGCCGCTACCGGAAGGCCCATGACACGTTCGAGCGCTTCCCGGACAAGGTCGCGATACAGCTCAACGACACGCACCCGGCCATCGCCATACCGGAGCTCATGCGTCTTTTCATTGACCGCGAAGGCCTTGACTGGGAGGACGCGTGGGATATCACAGTGAAGACCTTCGGGTACACCAACCACACGATGCTGCCCGAGGCGCTGGAGAAGTGGCCGGTATCGCTCCTGGAGCACGTGCTGCCGCGCCACATGCAGATCATCTACGAGATCAACCGGCGTTTCCTCGACGATGTCCGGAAGGCGCATCCGGGCGACAGCGTCCGCCTCGGGCGCATGTCGGTGATCGAGGAAGGGACCGAGAAGCAGGCGCGCATGGCAAACCTTGCGATAATCGGGAGCCATTCGGTGAACGGCGTCGCCGCGCTCCATACCGAAATCATCAAGACCGATATTTTCCGCGACTTCTATCGAGATGTGGCCTGGAAAGTTCAACAACAAAACCAACGGCATCACGCAGCGACGCTGGCTCAGGCTCTGCAACCCGAAGCTGTCCGACCTCATCTCCTCGCGGATCGGCGACGGCTGGACCACCGATCTGGACGAGCTCAGGGAGCTCGTCCCGCTCGCGGACGACCCGGCCTTCCGGGAGGAATGGCGGGCGGTTAAGCGGAAGAACAAGGAGCGGCTGGCCGCGTATATCTGGACCCGCAACAAGGTCCGGGTGAACATCGACTCCCTGTTCGACTGCCACGTGAAGCGGATGCACGAGTACAAGCGGCAGACCCTGAACCTGCTCCATGTCATCACCCTGTACAACCGGATCATTTCTGGACGCGCCGACGCGGTCGTCCCCCGCACCGTGATATTCGGCGGCAAGGCGGCGCCCGCCTATTTCTTCGCGAAGCTCGTCATCAAGCTCATCAATTCGGTGGCGGAGGTCGTGAATAACGATCACCGGGTCGGCGAGGCGCTCAGGGTCGTGTTCATCCGCAACTACTGCGTGTCCAACGCCGAAAAGATCATTCCCGCCGCGGACCTCTCCGAGCAGATATCCACCGCGGGGATCGAGGCGTCGGGCACCGGCAACATGAAGTTCGCGCTCAACGGCGCCCTCACCATCGGCACCATGGACGGCGCGAACGTGGAGATACGGGAAGAGGTGGGCGACGAAAACATCTTCATCTTTGGCCTCACGGCGGACCAGGTGGCGGAGATGAGGTCCGGGGGACACGACCCGTCGCGCGTGTATGATTCGAACCAGGAGCTGCGTCAGGCGATCGACATGATCCGGGACGGGTATTTCTCACCGGACCAGCCGGACCTGTTCAGGCCGATCGTGGATGCGCTCCTCTCCCGGGGCGACCAGTACATGCGCCTGGCGGACTACGAGTCGTACATCGACTGCCAGGAGCGGGTGAACAGGGCCTTCCGCGACCGTGAGGCCTGGACGCGCATGTCGATCCTCAACGTCGCGGGCATGGGCAAGTTCTCAACCGACCGCACCATCAGGGAGTACGCGGACGAGATATGGGGCGTGAAGCCGGTGAACCCCTACCGGGACACCTTGTAGATGGCGTATACGCTGTCGTCCATGGAGTGGTAGTAGAGGGTCTTTTTATCATGCGAAATCGAAGGCGACTCGGCCTGTCCATCAGGGGCGTCGATCCGCTCGGGCGCCTGGAACGGCTCGGCGATTGAATTCCGCTTGGCGACGAAGAGCCTCGACGAACCCGCGCAGAGATCGATCCGCGTAAAAAATAGTTCGAGCCCGTCGATGGTGACTGATGGCCCGAACTCGAGCGAATCGCCGGTGTTGACATTCTTCAGTACGCCGGCCAATTTCCTGTCAACATTGAATGTTCCGAAATTCATGCGCGCGATCCCTATGTCCGACCTGTCGGGAGCCCTGCCGCCGGTGTACTGCGCGTTCGCGAAATAGAGCATCCCGCCGTCGGGGCTCACCTCCGCATCCGTGACGATCCACCCCGGCGTCGCGGCATAGAAATTGCCGGGCTGGGAATCCAGGTCATAGACTTTTCCATCGAGAAAATTACCGCTGTAAACGTTATTGTAATCGCGGTAGTAATTCCGGGTTGAAATAAAGTAGAACCGTCCCTCGGCGTCCATGCTCGGGACCGCGTCAAAATGTGAGGCTTTCCCGTTCGCGCCCTGAATCTCGCCCATGAAGGTGAAGGTTGCGTCATCGACCCTGCGCGCGTAATAGAGGCGGGTATACTCACCTTCGTTGTGACTGTTGAAAAAAAGGTAATTCCCGTCGCGGGTGATGAAGGGGTCCATGGCGTGGCCGCTGTACCCCTGTATCGTCACCTTCTCCGGGTCCGAAAACTCCTCGTTTATCCTGTCCGGCTCCCGTTCATTGACGCATTGCGCCGACAGAGAAGCGCCGCTGGAAGCCTGCTTTTTATTGTCGCCGGCACACCGCCAGTAAAAGACACCGACAAGGAAGAGCAGAAAAACAAACAATACTCGATAGAGCATAACCGGGTTACGTGATGAATTCATGATGAAAATTAAACCTCTCCATATCCTCTGGGCAGTAGCGCCCTGTTTCTGTGTACAACCGACGGAATATACAAAATCACAGGGGAAGAGGCAAGAAAAAGTATCGGTTTTTTAATTTTTTATTTGATTTTATCTAACAAAAATTATCAAATTGCGCTTATTTGTACAATAAATTAACGTTGATTATCAGTATGAAAGAAGGATTTACCGAAGAAAAGAAGCGGCTTGTTTCCCTGGACGTGTTCCGGGGCCTCACAATCGCCGCCATGGTGCTGGTCAACAACCAGGGAGACTGGGGCCATGTCTATCCCGCGTTACGGCACGCGGCGTGGCATGGCTGGCTGGGGGCCGACATTGTCTTCCCGTTTTTTTTATTCGCGCTTGGCGCAAGCCTCTTCTTTCCCCTTTCATCGGCCAGGGCAGCGGGAACGCCCGGCACGGTGCTGGTGCCGCGTGTGCTCCGCCGCACGTTGCTGCTCATCGCACTGGGGCTTTTCCTGAACCTCTTCCCGCTCTTTGATCCCGGGTCGGTGCGCATCCCGGGCGTGCTCCAGAGGATCGGGCTCTGCTATTGTTTCGCCGCCGTGCTGGCACTGTACGCGAAGCCGGGTGCATGGCCGATCGTCACCGCCATCCTCCTCGCGCTTTACACCGCGCTCCTGCTCCTGGTCACGCCCCCGGGGTTTGGCCGCGGGTCGCTCGAGCCGTGCTGCAACCTGCCCGGCTTCATCGACGGTGCGCTCCTTGCCGGCCATACCTATGAGCACGCGGCCGCGCCGGGCTTCGACCCGGAAGGCCTCCTCACCACCATCCCCGCCGTCGCCAGCGCCATGATCGGGGCGTGGGCAGCGTCCCTGATACGGCCTGCCGGGGGCGCGTCCGCGGCGAAGCTCATGATCGCCGGCGCGGTCATGGCCGCGGCCGGCCTGGCGCTCGACTCCGCGGTGCCCATCAACAAGAACCTGTGGACGCCGAGCTATTGCCTTTTCATGGGGGGACTGGGAACCATGGTCTTCGCACTCTGCCACTACCTGTTCGACATCAGGGGCCTCCGTATTTCCGCGGTCCCGTTCCTGGTCCTGGGAAGGAACGCGATCGCGCTGTACGTCCTTTCCTCCCTCGCGGGCAAGGCCATGGCCACGATCCCGGTCCCGCACGGCACCGGCACCGCCACGCTGAAAGCGATCATCTTCAACGCGGTGTTCGCGCCGCATTTTACGCCGGAGGCGGCCTCCGCGCTGTACGCGGCGTCATTCCTCCTGTTCTGGCTCGGGGCACTCTATCTTCCGTACAGGAAAAACATTTTTATAAGCATATGAAAAAACGGGAACATTAAAAATGCAAAATGAAAGCGCCATGAGTCGCGCCGGAATAATGTATTGACAGGCCGAAGCGGCCATTAAAAATCAGACTGAGGATATCGCCATGTTCGAATACTTTTTTAATCCCGACGGTGTCGCCGTCATCGGCGCGACAGACAGCCAGATGAAGGGCGGCTTTCATATCGTGAGGAACGCCCTTGCCGGCTACCGGGGCAGGCTCTACCCGGTCAATCCCCGGTACAAGGAGATCCTCGGCCTCCCCTGCTACCCCGACGTGCAGTCGATACCCGGCACCATCGACATGGCGGTCTACTTTATCCCGGCGAAGTTCCTACCCGAAACGATACGCGCCTGCGCGGCTAAAGGCGTTAAAGGCATAATCATACAGTCAGCCGGCTTCTCGGAAATCGGCCCGGAGGGGAAAAGGCTCCAGGAAGAATCGGTCGCGCTGGCGCGAAGCCTCGGCGTCCGCCTCTGGGGGCCCAACTGCATGGGATACCTCGACGGACACTCGCGGAACGTGTTCTCCTTCATGTACACCGACAAGTGGACCACCCTGATGAATCCGGGGAACGTGTCCCTCATCGTGCAGAGCGGCATGCTCTCGGCGGGATTTTTATTGATGATGATGCAGCGCGGCGGCATAGGCTTCAGCAAGGTATGCTCCATCGGCAACAAGTGCGACGTGCACGAGACCGAGCTCCTCGAATACCTGATCGACGACCCGGACACCGGGGTGATCGGCTGCTACCTCGAATCGATCATCGACGGGAGGAAATTCATGGAGCGTGCCCGCTCCACGACAAAGCCGGTGGTGGTGCTCAAGTCGGGCCGGAGCCAGTCGGGCGCGAAGGCGGCCATGAGCCACACGGCGAGCCTCTCCGGCTCTGCCGCGGTGTACCGCGG
Source organism: uncultured Spirochaetota bacterium (assembly GCA_963827275.1). GTDB lineage: Bacteria > Spirochaetota > UBA4802 > UBA4802 > UBA5550 > RBG-16-49-21. The sequence goes on along the minus strand of CAWHAA010000008.1, from coordinate 344,631 downwards.
CGCCTTCCGGCAGTCCGGGGTGGTGCAGGTTTACGACATGCACGAGCTGATGGACCTGGTGCGGGGCTTTTCCAAGACCGAAGCCTACACGCCCGGCGGCAAAACAGCGGTCATGACCTTCTCCGGCGGCGGGGGCATCGTCACCGTTGACCTGCTCGAAGACCGCGGCCTGGAGCTGGCGGAGCTCTCGCCGGAGACCATGGCGGAGATTCAAAAAGTATTCCCGCCGTGGATGGAGCCGGCGCACCCGGTCGACCTCTGGCCGGCGGTGGAGCAGAAGGGCCCGGCAAAGGTGTACCTCCCGGTCGCGGAGGCGATGCTCGCCGACCCGGCGGTGGACTCCCTCATCATCGAGACCTTCGCCTGGGCCTTCGGCGCGCCGGACTACATCGCCGAGATCGGCGCGCTCAAGAGAAAATTCCGGAAGCCGGTCGCGGTGTGGCAGGTGGGCAGCAACCCCACGAATGAGCAGTACCGCGCCCTGTGGGAGGACGCGGGGATGCCGGTCTTCGAGGAGATCAGCCGCTGCGTCGCGTTCCTCGACGCGGTGAAGTACCATTTCGTGAAGAAACAGTCGCTCGGGCGGTGAACACGCCGCCGCCCGTCTCCCTGACGCAGGCTAGAAAATAAACTCAAGCAGGTGCGTTGTCACCGGTTCCGGCTGTTCGTTGTTCTGGACCGGCGCGGCGGTGAGAACGTCCAGGTGGTCGTATCCGGGCAGCACCGGCGATCCGGCCGGGTTCTGGTCCCCCCCGAGGTTCGGGCCGTCCCCCGCTATTATATCGATAACGGGATGCCGCGAAACCCCGTCAGCATGGACAATGCCGTCAGTGCCGAACATTGAATCGACCGCCAGCCGGATCGGGAAGTACTTCTCGACGAAGTCCATCGGCCACGCAGCAAGGCACCGCGCGAAGTCGCTGATATCGGTGACCTCCTGTGCGACACTCGTGTACGGCTCGCCATCTGAATTCAGCGGGACATCCACCCCCTGCAGTTCGTTATAGTTGAGCCATCCGTAGAGCGGCCCGTCCTTCTTTTCGCACGGGCTCCCGCTGTCGGACGCGATGGCGATGTTACCGCCTATCATGCCGGTAATCATGTTGAGGGAAGGAATTTCCTGAAGCGCGTCAGCCATATCCGAGGGAAACGGAAAATTCTTGTCAACCACCGGACCGCCCGTAAAGAAGCCCATGCTGGACCGCACGATCGAAAGGGGCATGGCGTTATCGTCGGTGAAAACGGCGAGGAGCGCCTGGTTGGTGTAGCGGTACATCCCGAGCGTCGGCGTCGGGGAGAGAAACGCGCACAGGTCGCGCGAATGATAAAACCGGTAGGTCAGGAGCGCGTTCTGGGTCGCCGGCAGATACTCGATCGAGTCAGCTTCATCCGTTGGCTGGAAGTGCGCCGCAATGCCGAGGCCCGTCAGGAGGTACATGATTTCCGGATCGATAACACCGGGGACCGATACATACCGCTCGAAGTAGCCGGCGCGCATCAAGTCCACCACCGCGTCGGGGATGCTGCCGAGAAGCCCGCCCAGGTCCAGTCCGGAGCCCGCTCCTGACATGAGCCCGGCCATCGGCTGGGCCGTCACCAGCGTGTCCAGCCCGAAATAACCGGCGCACTGGTTGTAGCCGGCGTCCTCCGTCGTCGACGGGTCACCGTCAAAGTCCCAGCAGGCGTAGGCGCCGGTGATGAACCCGCCCAGGGAGTGGCCGCCCAGGAAGACCTTCTCCTGCCGCACGGACTGATCGGGTATGCCGCGCGTGATGATCTCGTTCCAGTCACGGAGCGTGCGGTCCATCCCCATGTCAACGAGCCACGCCGCGTCCGTAAACGGGTTTAAAAATCCCGCGAACCGGCGGCCTTCATATGACTTGTTTCTGTAATAGTAATCGATGGCGTCGTGAACGTCACCGGTCGATTTCGCCAATTTTAGGCCGGTCAGGTCCTCGAGGCAGTTGGGCCGGCGGTCGACCGCCCAGAACTCGACAAATTTTCCCCTCTCGCTGTACGCACGCGTCACCAGGTTGGCGGCGACGTTGTAAAAAGCCGAAGCGCCTTCAAGCACCCCCGGCTGGGCGATCAATATCCTGTCGGCGTCCGACGGTTGTACCGGCCCCCGCGCGTGCCTGATGCGAAGGAAATGGACACAGTCACACTCGGCAGGACGCTCGCCGAATGATGACGGCAGCGGCGCTGAAACGGCAACATCCGTCGCGACGGAATCCGGGAACCTCGTATTCTGGTCCGCCATCTGTTCCGTGAACCCGGCAGGCGGCCAGGTGTTCTGCGGCGTACCGCCGGTATGCGTGGTGCCGCTCGTTTCAAAAAGGCCCATCAGGAAGGAACCGGGAGTATCCCCTTCCTGATCACACCCAAAGAGCAGAAAAGCGGCCATGCTCATCAGGAAAAGCATACGAAATGCAGATGATTTCTTCATTATATATCCCCCCTTATGACATACTCTAAAAATCTAACTACTTAAATACTGTATATTTATCTTTGACCCTTTAATAAATAACAAATAACGACCGGCCGGACGGTTGTCAAGTACTTGTTGAAAAATTAAACCCGCTCTTTTCCAGCCTATTGGCCTATCCTCTAAATAGCCAGTCCTGCCTCCATTTTACATCTCCTTAATGTTTTTCAGCAAACTCCTAATTTGAATCCTTTTTTCTAACGATAATAACGATAGCGACATAACCGTCAATCCATCGGGCCTCCCGCGGAGGAGTCCCGGTCCATACAACACCACGGGAGTACCGTTATGAAAAAAGCACGCATGGTGGCAGCCATTATCGTTCTGTTCCTTTCAATTGAACATTCCTACGGCTTCATCGAAAATCGGCTCCAGTGGTGGCAGGTCCGCCTCACGAAGCTCGAGGCTGAACGGACGAAACGGCAGGACGCCACTCCCGGATCCCCCTCCTCGGCGTCATCGACAAGGACATCGCCAGGGCCCGCGCTATCATCGACGTGTTCGAGCGCGAAATGAAACACGACGGGTCACTCACCCACCTGACGCGCGTGATCACCGACGCCGACATCGCGGCCGAAGCGCTAACTGTGGTCCCGACCCTCTGCGCCCTGCGCCGGCTCGAGCTCCTTGTGAAGGACCCGGACGGCCCCGGCCCGGTGTCCGCCGCACGCGACGCTGCCGGGCGCCGCATCGACTCCCTCGCCAAACAGCATTTCGGCGAAGCGGATGACGGGCTCGCACGGCGGATCATGGCCGAAGATATAAGCGCTGCCGAGTGGAAGGTGCTGGCCGTTGAAGTGCTGGCGGGAAGCGCAATCGCCGGCAGGGGCCGATTCGAGGAACAGGCGCTGAACGGGACCGTGGCCGCCGTGTCCGTGAAGCTCAGGGAAAAGAACAATACCGCCAACGGCAGGGAGCTGCGAACGCTCACCGTCAGCGCGGCGCTTGAATATCTCGACGCGTGCAACGCGCCGGACCGCTCTCATGACGATGACGCCCTGGCCGCGTCCTGGACCTGGAAGCGGAAAGAGGCGCTCATCAACCGGGACTTCGCGGCGTACAAAAAAATCATGGCGCTGCCGGGCGGCCCCGCGGGCCTGACCCTCGAACAGGTGCGCAGGTTCCACCGCAACCCGTCAGACCTCGAGCCGGTCCTCTTCGCACCGCGCAATGCGGAGAGCAAACCGGCACCGGCACCCGCGCCGGCAGGCAGCGCGCCAGGCGCCCTGACGCTGGAAATACCGGCGCTCCCCGCGGAGAACCCGCTGCGCGAGGAGATGGGGAGGATACGCAGGGCCACACTCCTGACGACCACCGGGAGGGAGGGGCCCGGCTTCATCAACGACCTTGACGTTCGCCTGAAGGGCGTCATACAGCGCGGCACGGAAGACGCCCGGCGCGCTGTCGCCCGCGAAGAAGAGAAGGCGCGCCTCCTCGGGATACAAGAGGGGCCCCGCGCCGTCATTAAGAACGAGCGTGAATTCAACGAAGCGCGCCGGATAGTACATGAGCGGCTCGCTTCCCTTGAGGAATGCCGCATCAGGACCGTGGCGCTCGTCACGCTCATGTCTGAGGGAAAAAGAATGGCCGGCAGCGAAATAGCGGAGCGGTACCGCTATCTCCTGGAACGCAACCGGCAGTACCTCAGGCTCGCCGGCGACCTGTTCGCCGTGAGCGCGCGCATCTCATCGTTCGGCGGACCGCGCGAACAGAAGCGCTTCGCCACCTGCCTGAACGGCACGAGCGCTTTATTCACGGCCATAGGGGCCACCCTGGGAATAGACAAAAACGACCGCCCCTATCTTTCACAGAAAGAGATCGGTTCAATCCGGGCGCGTACCGTTGAATTCACCGGGTGGATGCAGCAGGTGCGGGGCGGCGTCAGGCAGGACTACGCCGGGTACGCGCGGGCGCTGTCACGAACGGCGGGCGCGGACCTCAAGGGAAACGAGGGCCTGAAGGAAAAGATCGCGCAGGACGATATCGACGCGCAGCGCGAGCACGCTGCCGACTGTGCCGCCCTCTACCAGCGCTACGAGTACGGCGGGGAGATGATCAGCCGGTACGCCGAGCGGTACGTCGCGTACCTGAAAGAGGCGCGCAGCGGCGCCGCTTCTCCCGGCCTTGAAAGCGCGGTGAGATCGGCATCAATACTCGCGTCGCTTGACGGCTTCAACGCAGCCAGGGTACGCAGCGAGCTCACGGCAAAGCACTATCTCAAGGGCGAGGCAAAGGCCGCCCTGGCGCGCCTTTACACCCTGCTGCGTTACTACAGGAAGAACAACGTCCGGGTCCCGGACGCGCCGATACCGGAAGAGATCGCCGTGATAGAAAAAAGTCTCGGCGCCGGGCCGCAGGCACGGATCGATTCCTGGACCATGAACGAGTCCAACATGGAGGAGATCGACGCGAAAGCGGCGAGAAAGCTCTCCCTGCTGCTCCACCGGAACGCACCTTCGCCGGGCAGGAAGCAGGACGGCGGTACCGGCCGGCAGGCGGAACGCGGCCGCACCATCACCATACAGGACCCGGACCTCTCCTTCGCGGTGCCGGCAGGATGGGCAGAGGAGACCGTCGGGCAGACCGAAGCGTTCCAGGGCGTGGTGAAGGCCTTCTCCGCCGGCGAGGGCGGACCGACCGTCAGGCTGGTGCGCCTGCCGATGGAAAACGACGACATGAAAGACACGGCTGAAAACTGGGTCAGGAAATCGGGGTGCGTGCTGGTTGAAAAGCGCTGGGAACGGGGGCCCGAAGCGGAATATCTCTGGATCCTCGCGAAAGACGGGGACAAAAACATTACCGAAACCTGCTCCCTCTACCGGGACGGCTTCACGGTGCTGATCACGGGAAAAACCAGCAGGGACCGCTACCCCCGGTTCAGGTCACACCTCAGAAAGATAATAGACTCCATCAACTAGCCGGGACCGGCCTGCGCCGCCGGCCCGGGCAGCAGCCCCCTCCAGCTCCCATCGCGGCCCTCCAGCTTCAATCCGGCCGCCAGCAGATCGATGTATTCATCGCGGGGTAGATGCCGCGCGCCCAGGCTCTCCAGGTGCGCGGTATGCACCTGGCAGTCGATGATGACGTACCCGAGCTCCGTGAGGCGGCGCACCAGCGTTATGAAGGCCGCCTTCGAGGCGTTCGCCACCCTGGTGAACATCGACTCCCCGAAAAAGCAGCGCCCCAGCGAAAGCCCGTAGAGCCCGCCGGCAAGGGCGCCGTCCTGCCACGCTTCAACCGAATGCGCGACGCCCTCGTGGTGGAGCCGTATATACGCTTCCATCATCTCGTCGGTGATCCAGGTGCCCTGTTCCTTCTTCCGCGGGTCGCGGCACCCACGGATCACAGAGGGGAAATCCTCGTCGCAGGTGATCCTGAAGATGTTCCTCCGGAGCACCTGCCGCATTGTCTTCGAGACATACAGTTCATCCGGAAACAGGACAAAGCGCGGGTCGGGCGACCACCAGATGATCGGGTCGCCGTCCGAATACCAGGGGAAGATGCCGCTGCGGTACGCCTCGACGAGCCGCCCGCTGGACAGGTCGCCGCCCACGGCGAGGATCCCGTTCCGCTCGGCGAGGCCGACCGGGGGAAACAGGATATCCTTATTGAGCGCGAATATCGGCATACCGCTGTCGCAGGATCACGCCTGCCTGCCCCGTAGCGTGTCGAGAATCGTGCTGATGAACGTCCGGTGCGCGCGGTAGAAGGCCGTACCCTCTTCCGTGAAGGGATACGCCCCGTTGTAGCGGAGCCCCGTGACGCTGCCGAAGCGATGTTTCGCTACCAGCGCTTCTTCGTCGAGGTACCCCACATCGATCAGCTCAAGTATCGTAAGTATGTCCCTGTCATCGATCAGTTCTATCGGGAGATCGGAAGGCGTTACCCTGTTGTACAGGTCAAGCACCCTCGACATGGCGGGACGGTACAGCCGCCGGTGCTTCCTGAGCTTTTTCATCTCTTTCCGGTAATCCGCCATGATTGATTACAGCGCCTCCATGATCGCCTCCGCCATCAGGCGGTATCCTTCCACGGTGGGATGCACCTCGTCGGCCTGCACCAGGCCGCTGAAATCGACACCGTCGGCGATTTTCTTTTTCCAGTACCGGTGCACCGGGGCGATGGCGCACCCTTCCTCCCCGGCAATGTCTGCGAGGGCGTCATAAAACCGCCCGGTCATTTTGTCCTCGGCAGGGTGCGTGACGATGGGCACCGAGGTCACCAGTAGAATCTCCGCGTCGGTATCGCTCCTGACCTTTTCCACGATCGCCCTGATGGTGTTTTTGAAACGCGCCGGGGTCACGCCGGTGAAAGCGTCATTCAGGGCAAACTGAATAAAGACCGCGTCCGGATCGCAATCAAGCACCTCGTCGCGAAGGCGGAACAGCCCTCCCTCGGCCGTATCACCGGGCACGCCCCTGTTGATGATCGTAACGTCGGCTGAAGGATATTTTTCCCCGATCATCTCGGCGAGGAACTCAAGGTATCCCTTGCGCACCATCCAGCCCTGGGTCAGGGAATCGCCCAGCGCGATCAGGCGCACCGCCTCGCCGGCAGTAAGCCTCTTTTTCGTTTTCACCATGTCAGTCATCCGCGCCCACTCCGCCGCACCCTTATCTCAAGGAGAGGTTAAATTTTTGATTAATTACAAGATACATTTTATCCGCCATGGCGACAAATCAACCATTATTTGAGACATAATGTTCATCAACGCGCCTTCCAGGGTCCTCATGGCGTGCCGCAATGAAATAACCCGTCGTTTTATATCAAATAATTCGAAAAATAGTTATAATTTATATATTAATATACCAAAAAATATTCATTTTTTTTTGATATATAAATATTAATATTGATTTTAGCACCGCCCTATTTTAGACTATTACCCTGCCTTAAAAAAGCAACCATTCGTCATCGTGTTGATACAAGCATGGATCGGCAGACACGTTCTTGCGCCACGCTGATATCCATGAATCGGCAGCGGGAGGACCCGTTGCCGCGAGCATGTTTTCTGGTGGAGGAGACCATGAAGATCGAAATAACCATCCTGGGTCTTTTAATGGAAGAGAACCTGTACGGCTACGAGATAAAGAAAAAAATCGTTGAGCGGCTGGAAGACTACGTGGACATCAAGTTCGGCTCCATCTACTATGCCATAAAGAAAGCGGTTGACAACGGCTGGGTGAAGCGGGTCGGCACGGAAAAGGACAGCGGCAATCCCGAGCGCTATATTTACGAGATTCTGCCCAATGGGAAAAAGCATTACAAAAAGCTGCTCAAGCAGTATTACGATAAAACCATGATCCATTTCGATATCGACATCGTGCTGATGTTCATCAATTATCTCACCGACGACCAGAAGAAGCAATTCATCGACCAGCGCATGGCCATACTGAAGGAAAAGCTGGATTCGATTAAAAAGAAGATTGACGGAGACACCAACCGCTCGGGCGAGCAGTCATACCACGAGATCTTCACCTACCTGGAGCACCACCTGAAAGCGGAGATGAGCTGGCTGAAAACCCTGAACTGGTGATGCCGCCGGGCATCTATCAGGCCCCGGCCACAAGGTCGCTCAGGAAATCCGCCTTCTTTTCGCGAATCACGTCCTCTACCCTGTTCCGGAGCATGCCAAGGTCGCGCTGCGTGCGCCGCGCAACCGCCGCGTTTTTGTCCAGCCTCGATGTTTCACTGTCAAGGGTTTTCCCTATGAGGGAACGGTTCACCTCTTCTATCCTGCTCACGTTGCTGTAATGCCTGCCGGCGAGCGATGCCACGATGCCCGGAAAAAAATCTTCCTGCTGTTCCGCAAACTCCTTCAGGTCCTCCTTCCCGATCCTGGTGATGATTACCGTGTTTTTTGCCTTCAGGGTAGCGGCGCGCGGCGCACCGAGGAGCAGCGATGACTCGCCGATCACCGTGCCCGGCTCATCGATGGTGTTGATGCGGCTGCCTCCCACGAATACATCGACCGAGCCGCTCTTCAGAATATACATTTCGTCTCCGGGCTCGTTCTCCTGGCATATGACAGCGCCCCGCTGATATTCAGCGTCCCGTTCGGAGATCGCCGACGCCGGGCTGACATGGGCCGGCTCGATCGACTTGAACAGGGCCTCGCCCCTTTTGCAGGTAAGGTTTTCCTTGAATTCATCGAGCAGGTCCCGTATCCAGGGGAGTTTTCTCTGTTCATATTCCTGGTGCAGGCGGTTCATGACGGCATAGTAGGCCAGGGCATTCTCACGGACCTTTTTTTCCTCGCTCTCAAGGTCGCTCATGTTCTTCTGTAATATCCTGCCGGTCAGCGCGACCTGCTTCGCCAGCACCATGGACACGTTCAGGGCGAACGAGTAGGTCCCCAGGCCTTCGATAAACCTGTCCGCGGGTATTTTTTTGACCGCGCTCCCGGCGGCCGCCGCCGCGGTTTCGATGCGGCCCGTGGTGTTCCCGAGCATGCGGTTCAGGATGATCTCCGTCGCGCCGACGAGCAGGTTCTTTCCGGAGATGGCGTACTTGTCCACGTTGGAGGCGTAAAAATACACGGACCCCTCGGCGAGCAGGAACGCCGAATCCGCCCTATCCGATGTCCCGTAGAGTTTTATGTAGCTTCCGCCCATGGTACCGCCGCCGGAACTCCAGGAAGGTCAGCCGAGTATGCCGGCGATTACTGAAAGGAGCTGCTCGCGTTCAAAGGGCTTCTGGAGATAGGCCGAGGCCCTGATGCCATTGTCATTCATCTTGATCGTTTTCTCGTTGAGCGCGGATATGATTATGATCTTCGCTCCGGGATCGTATTCGTTGATGGCCCTGACCGCCATCATGCCGTCCACGCCGCCCATGGTTATATCCATGGTGACGAAATCAGGCGTGTACGACTTGTATTTTTCAACGCCGTCAGCGCCGTTCTCGGCCTCGTCAACAACCGAATGACCGCCGCTTTCGATCGATTCGCGGAGGATTTTTCTCATGAACTTCGAATCATCGACAATCAATCCCTTTGCCATCCGCTCCACCCTCGTATCTGAATCTATGGTATTGAGACAAGTTTGCACCAAAGACACAATCTGCGCAATTACTTTTTATTCCGGGCACTTCCCGCAGAGCGGTTGCGGCGCATAGTGCTTGACATATTTTTTTACGGAGTGCAGGATCCCGGTGTGCCGTTATGAGCACACTATACGGCGCCGGGCACCGGACCAGGGACGGGACGCACTCCTGCCGCGCCCCGGCGGGGCATTCCAAATGAAGCGCACCAGTGAATCGAACTACCTTTTGCAGGTACAAAAAACGGCAGGCCGCGCGATAAACCGGTACGGCCTGATAGGCGCGGGCGACCGGATCGCCGTGGGTGTGTCCGGCGGCAAGGACTCCATCGTCCTCCTCGAGGCGCTGGCCCTCAGGCGCAGGTGGATCCCGATCCACTATGACCTGCACGCCATTCACATCAGCGTGACAGGCATCACCCCGGAGCTTGACCGCGAATATTATGAAGGATTTTGCAGGGAGCTGGACATTGCCTTCCACCTGCGCACGATCGAGGTGGACCTGGCCCGCGACCCGAAAAAGACCGTCTGCTTCGTGTGCGCATGGCACCGGCGCAAGGAGCTGTTCCGCTCCGTCAAGGAGCTCGGCTGCAACCGGCTGGCCCTTGGCCACCACATGGACGATGCGCTGGAAACCCTCTTCCTCAACATGACCTTCAACGGATCCATCAGCTCCATGCCGCCGAAGCTTGCCATGTTCGGCGGTGAGTTTGATATCATCCGGCCGCTCATACCTCTTCAGGAAAAGGAGATGCTGAGCAGTACGCGCGCATCCGCGGGTTTCCGGTTGAGAAATCGCGCTGCCGCTACGGCGATACAACACGACGCGCTGACATGAAGCGCCTTGTCGCCGAACTGACGAAGATGAACGGTAAAGCGAAAAAAAACCTCTTTGCTGCGATGTCGAACGTGCACAAGGAGTATCTTCCGCCCGGGTAAGAGGTGCATCATTGACCGACAGGCCGATTATTAATTCTTGAATTACTTGACCGGGTGCGGATATTTTATTATTTTATTATAATCTTAAAATACAGGAGCTCCATCATGAAACATCTATATATCGTAATAATGACAGTAGCATTAATGGCGACGGGCGCCATGGCGGCGGACCCCCACAAGGGGATGAACGCAGACACGGCATCCCTTACCGGGACCATCGTGGACAATCTCTGCGCAGAGGCGCACAAGGCGACACTGGACGAATTCATAAAAACGCACACCAGGGAGTGCGCCCTGATGCCGAAATGCGCGGCAAGCGGATATTCCCTGTATCACTACGGGGCCCTCATCCGCTTTGATGCGGCAAGCAGCAAAAAAATCGGGCAATTTCTGAAAAAGAAAGAGAGCCGTCTCGATGTTGAAGTCGTTGTCAAGAAAAAGGGTGACGTGTACACTCTTGTTTCCATAAAGAACAGGTGACCTGCTTCCCTCACGGCCCTGTTTCCCGGGCCGTGAGGGACCTTATATCATATCGTGTAAAAAAACTGTTTGTTTGCCGTGATCAGACGGCGCAACAACCGAGCATTCCCCGATAATCAAAATTAACGGAGGAGGACCTACGATGAAACGGAAAGAAAAAAACGGCGGTACCGGCATGACCAGGAAAAATTTCATCGTTCGTGCCGCCTCCCTCGGGACAGCGCTGTCGCTCTACCCGCTCATCGGATGTAAAAAGGGAGACACGACGGCCGCGACCCCGCCGGAAAAATCCGCCGCACCGCAAAAAGTCGCCGTTACGGGAAGCCCGGCAGGCCGCGTCCTCCTGAAAAAGGGGCTGATCGTTGACGGCACCGGAAAGAAAGCCTTTACCGGCGATGTGCTGATCAACGGGAGCAGGATTGAGGCCGTCACCGCAAACGACCTCTCCTTCAACGGGCGGACCATCGACTGCGCGGGAAAGGTGATCGCTCCCGGCTTCATTGACATGCATTCCCACAACGACTGGGCGGTCACGCGGCGAGACCATTCAAAATTCACCACCCCCTTCACGGCCCAGGGGATCACCACTTTTGTCACCGGCAATTGCGGGTTCGGCATCGCCGGGTTCGAAAAAAATTCCCCGCATAAAAGCTTCATAGAGAACAAGGCCGGAAAATTCATGGGCAACCCGCACCTTCCGTGGGACTCCATGGAAGAGTACTTCGCGCTGGTCCGCCGCCAGGGCATCACCCACAACATCGCGAACCTCGCAGGCCACGGCACCTCGCGCATGTCGATCCGCGCGTACCGGCCCACTCCAATGGACGGCGGCGAGATGAAAAGGCTGCTCGCGCTCCTTGACGAATCGATGGAGCAGGGCTGCCACGGCGTGTCACTGGGCCTCCAGTACGAGCCGGGCATATTCGCCACCGATGATGAGCTGAAGCAGGTGGCGCGGCTGGTTAAAAAGCGCGACAGGGTCCTGACGGTCCACCTGAAGGCGTATTCCTCGCTCTCCCCCACGTATCCGCTGGTTCCCTTCGGGAAAGCGCACAATCTCCTGGCCCTCAAGGAGATGCTGGCAATCGCCCGTGAAACGGGAGTGCGCCTCCAGGTGTCGCACCTGATCTTTGTCGGTACCGATACCTGGGACACCTGCAGCGACGCGCTGGAACTGATCGATACAGCAATCCGCGACGGTGTTGACGTCAAGTTTGACACCTACGCGTACCACTGCGGCACCTCCGTCATCAGCGTGGTCCTGCCGGCATGGTTCCTGGCGCGCGTGCCGTCGGTGTACGATGACCGGTCCGCCCTCAGGAGGCTGAAGATGGAGTTCATGGTCATCAAGTGGCTCCTCGGCTTCGGTTATGAAGACATCCAGATCACCAACGCCGGCAGGCCCGACCTGGATAAATACAACGGCATGTTCCTCATGGATATCGCGAGAGAACGGAATATGGACCAGTTCGAAAATTTCATCGACCTGGCAAAACAGACCGAGGGAAAAGCGGGGGTGCTCAACCACCGGTACAGCAGCCTCGATAACGTGAAGGATCTGATGCGCCACCCGGCATCGCTCTTCATGACCGATGCATGGGTGATCCCCGAGGGAGTCCAGAACCCGGGCGCCTTCGGCTGCTTCCCGCGGTTTTTACAATATGCCCGCGATTTCCGGACCATCAGCCTCGAGGAGGCCGTGCGCAAGATGACCGGCGCCTCGGCGGAGCGGTTTGGCATCAAGAACCGGGGGTTTCTCAGGGAAGGCTATGCCGCTGACATCACCGTATTCGACTGGAAATCAGTCAGGGACAACAACACCGACAGGAAGACCGATGCGGCGCCCGGCGGGATCGAGGCAGTGTTCATCAACGGGAGGCAGGTAGTGGACAGGGGAAAAACTGATGGTTCCCTCAGGCCCGGCCAGCTGATTATATAACGATGGCAATGCTGCCTTAAAAACCGGCATAATCCGTACTTTATTTTATCTTTTATTCATGTTATTTTGAATGATCTGGTGTACTATCCGCCAATGACCGACCCGCTGCCCGCGCCTCCCCCTTCGGTCCGTGCCTGACGAAATTCCTTTCCGGTGGCGTGCCGTTATGCGATTTTTTACATTTTTTACAATCTGACACCCGGTTTTTTCTTGCTATTAATCGTCACACTCTTTATACATTCACCGGGTGGGGAATCTATGCGTTTCATTACGATTATTCTCAATAACTGCCCCGCACGATAAAACGAACGAACCTGTCCATTGCCTGTAACGTGTTACAGGGTGTAGTACAAGACCCGGGACAGGCACAGGTATGGTCCGTTACGTCCCGTGGAACTGCGCAGGATGAGGATGAGATTCCTAGATTACATTATACAATGGGAGCGTCACGATGAAAAAAGCAAAATCGGTTAAAAAATCTGTAAAAAAGGCAGCAAAAAAGAAAAAATCAACCGTGAAAAAACCAAAACCGGCGTTAAAGAAAGTTAAAAAAGCTACGAAAAAAATTGTGAAGAAAAAAGTCGCGAAAAAAACCACCCGTGCGAAGAACGCGCGCAAACCGGCCCGTGTTAAAACTGCAGCAGCAAAAACAAAGGTATCGACAACCCCGATGACCGATCTCATCCTTGAGCGCATGAGAAAAATGGATGGCCGCAGATAATAATTGCAATAGCGGGAGGAGTGCCGATGCGGCACTCCTCCCTGTTGACCGTTCCGCCCGCCGCCCCGGCCGACACATCCGGAAGATCCGTTCTGCGGTGCGTGCTCATTGTATCTTATTGATATATTAATTCCTCCCCCTGCCAGGTAAACTCCACAAATTCCTTGACGATACGGCATCACGGAAAAATACTATGACCCGTGCACGCATGATGCCATCCCGCGCACAAGGACAAAAAGCGCCATGGGCAATGACCGCCTGACAAGACTGATCTGCAGGCCCTTGAATTTGAGGGCCTACACCGTGACCTCGATGGATATCGCGAGGGAGATCACCTCCCTGCACGAAACCACCCCCAACGCCACGCTCGCCCTGGGCAGGACCATTACGGCCGCGGCCTTGCTGAGCGCCACGCTCAAGCCCGACTCGGCCCAGAGCCTGCTGGTCAAAATCGAGGGGACCGGCCCTGTCAGGGAGATCCACGCGCAGGCTGACGCCCGCGGCAACATCAGGGGTTATGTGGCCAACCCGCAGCCTGACCTCACCGACGACATAGGAGCGCTCAGCTTTTCCAGGAGTATCGGCGCCGGGTTCCTCACCGTGCGTAAAGACATCGGCATGAAAGAGCCCTACACCAGCGTTATCCCCCTCCAGACCGGAGAAGTCGCCGGCGACGTCGCCTATTATCTTACGGTTTCCGAGCAGATACCTTCCGCGGTCATCATCGGCCTGACCCTTTCGCAGGAAGGCGCCATTACCTCCTCCGGGGGAATCCTCATACAGACTTTTCCGGACACCCCGGAGCATGCCATCGCCAGGGTCGAGGAGAACATCTCCTCCATGAGCAGATCACTCGGCGAAAGCCTGAAGGAGGGTGTCGACATACTGGATATTCTGAAGTTCCTTTTCGACAACGAAGCGGTGACCCTGCTGGATTCCCGTCCGCTGCGGGCCTCCTGCCGGTGCGACCCGAGGACGATCCGTTCCATGCTTGCCAGTCTCCATCGCGAAGACCTCCAGGATATGATCGACAAGGACGGCGGCGCGGAAGTCACCTGCACCTTTTGCGCAAAACGCTATCATTTTGACAGGAACGACCTTGCGCTCATCATTGACGGGAAGAAGCAGGACACCTCCCCGCAACCGGGCGATCCCGGCAGGCAGGGCCCGGGGATACATTAAGGGACAGCGGCACACAACCCTCATGCGAGGAATAAATATTCCTTGATAATTATTCCGGAGGATGCAGTGTAAAGCAACAGGGGTAAAAGCCATGTACTTCAACAATGATCAGACTACTCAGCTGAACGAGCTCATCAAAAAAACCGAGCAGCGCACCGGCACGGAGCTGGTGGCGGCAGTGGTCGGCAAATGCGACAGCTACCCGGAAATTCCGTGGAAGGCCTTCGCCATGTCCGCCGCCGTCTCCTGCCTGGCGCTGGTGGCCCTGGCCGTCGCAGTTCCCGGCCCCGTTGCTGGCTGGAGCGCGCCGCAGTGGCTGGTGTGCATCTTCGGCGCGGGCGCGGCGGCGGCCCTGCTTGCGGTGTTCTGGCCGGCCTTCGGCCGTCTCTTCCTCGACCGGGCGCGCGCCGAGACCGAGATCGACCAGTACGCACGGGCCTTTTTCCTCGAGCGGGAGCTGTTCCGTACCGGGTCACGCTCAGGCATCCTGCTTTTGGTGAGCCTCTTCGAGCGCAGGGTGGTCATCCTGCCGGACACCGGCGCCGCACCCCGACTCGGCCGCGGGGCACTGGGGGCGGTCATACGGGAGATGGCGCCGTATCTCCGCAGGGGAGACCGTTTCCAGGCCCTTGTTCACGGCTTCGCGGCGCTGGAAGCCGAGCTGCTGCGGGGCGGCCCCGGGCCCCTGGCGAAACCCGGCAACGAACTGGCGGACGGAATCATCGAGCAAAAAGGAGAAGGCAAATGAAACACCGGTATAGCACCCCATTGCTGGCGGCGGCCCTGCTTGCGCTGCTGGCCCACGCCCCGGCGCTGGCGCTGATACCGGTGCCGCGCCTTGAAGGCCGCGTGACTGACGCCGCCGGCATCCTGAGCCAGTCGACCAGGGAGCACCTCAGCGGACTGCTCAAGGCCCATGAAGACCGCACCACGAACCAGGTGGCGCTGCTGACCGTGCTGACACTTGACGGCGAAAGCATCGAGGAGTTTTGCACGCGCGTGTTTGACGCGTGGCGGCTCGGCCAGAAGGAGAAAGACAACGGCGTGCTGGTGGTCATCGCTTCGGGGGACCGGCGCATGCGCATCGAGGTGGGCTACGGCCTCGAGGGCACGCTCACCGACCTGAAGGCGGGACGCATCATCGACACGATCATGGCCCCGCGCTTCAAGGTCAATGATTTCGACGGCGGCGTGACCGGGGGCATCCTGGCCATCATTTCCCTGCTGGAAGACCCCTCGGCGGTGCTTCCCGATGAGTCGGGGAGCGCCGGGAAAAGCTCTGATTCGTTCTTCGACGGCCCCGACCTTCCCATCATACAACGCATTCTCATCGGATGTTTCATCTTCGGCATCATCGGGCTCTTCACGGTCATCGGCGTTCTCACCCCCGGCATGGGCTGGTTCCTCTATGTTTTTCTGATCCCCTTCTGGGCAATGTTTCCCATCATCGTGGTGGGCGGCACCGCCACCATAGTCCTGCTCGGAATATATCTCGTCGGCTATCCCGTGGCAAAGATCATCCTCGGCAGGACCGCGTGGTACAAGAAGGCCGGGAAAGACCTGAAGGCCAAGGGCCGCGCCACCATCGGCGGGTTCACCGTGACATCAGGCGGTTCATCCTCGGGGGGATGGAGCTCCGGCGGCTCGGGCGGATTTTCCGGCGGCGGCGGGAGCTCGGGCGGCGGCGGCGCCTCCGGCGGCTGGTAGAAGGCGAATATTACCTGCCGGTTTCAAAAACCCGCCGGCCGGTTGATGGGGGAACGAGGAAGACCCTGAATATGAGGATAGTTATCACAGGAAGCAAACACCATGTCACGGATACCCTATTTCGACTACGATGCCCTTGATGAAAAGAGCAGGCAGTTTTTCGACCTGATGCCGAAGCTGAACGTATTCAGGATGATGGCGCACGCCGAATCGCTCAGGCGCCAGTTCATCGGCCTCGGCGCCGCGATATTATATAACGGGAAGCTGGATCACGCGCTCAGGGAGATGGCCATTATCCGCACCGGCATACTGTGCGGCTCGTCGTATGAAGTCCACCAGCACCGGGCGATCGCGCGGAAATTACATATGCCGGATGAAAAGATAGAGGCGCTTTCGGTCGGGTCGTCATCACCGCTGTTCGATGATCTCGAGCGGCTGGTGCTCCGCATGACTGAAGAGATATTCGAGAAAAGAAAAGCCAGCGATGAAACCTTCAACGCGCTCGCCGCGCGCCTTTCGCACGCGGAGATGGTGGAGCTGACCGTGGCCATCGGCTACTACCAGATGGTGAGCTGTTTCCTGGAGACGTTCCAGGTGGACATTGAATAGGGACGCCCCGCGCGGGCGTCAGGACACGCTCTCCTCTACCCGGATCGCCACGTCGTCATTGACGATGTCCGCGACCGCCCTGCCGCCGGCGGCGAGCCTGCCGAAGAGCACCTCGTCCACGAAGAACTTCTTGATCTTGTCCTGCACCAGGCGGTCGATCTCGCGCGCGCCGAATTTCGGCGAATAGCCCTTCGCGCCGAGCCACCGGTAGCACTCGTCGGTCACCTCAAGGGTGACGTTCTTCTCCGCGAGCTGCGGCCTGAACTGGTCGATCGTCTTTTTCACGATCTGGACGATGATCTCCTGGCTCAGATCGTTGAACTTCACCACCGCGTCGAGCCGGTTCCTGAACTCCGGCGAAAAGATCCGGTCCACCGCGTCCTTGATGGCCGTCTCCGTCACCTTCCGCTCATCGAAGCCGACCTGCGCCTTGCCGATCTCCCGCGCGCCCGCGTTCGAGGTCATGATGATGATCACGTTCCTGAAATCCGCCTTCTTGCCGGTGTTGTCGGTCAGCGTCGCGTAGTCCATCACCTGGAGGAGCGTGTTGAAGATGTCCTGGTGCGCCTTCTCTATCTCGTCGAGGAGAAGCACCGCGTAGGGGGTCTTGCGTATCGATTCGGTGAGCAGCCCCCCTTCCTCGTATCCCACGTAGCCCGGGGGCGCGCCGATGAGCCGCGCCACCGTGTGCTTCTCCTGGTACTCGCTCATGTCGTAGCGGTGGAGCTTCACGCCCAGGACCGCTGCGAGCTGGCGCGCCAGCTCGGTCTTGCCGACGCCGGTGGGCCCCACGAAGAGGAACGAGGCGATGGGCCGGTCCGGGTTGCCGAAGCCGGCGCGGTTCCGCTTGATCGCCTCGCACACGTGCTCGATGGCGCTGTCCTGGCCGTAGATCTGCCTCTTGAGCTCCGCCTCGATGTCCCTGAGCCTGCCCGTCTCCGACGACGAGACGCTCTTCTCCGGTATCTTGGCCATCTTCGCCACGACCTTCTCTATGTCCTGGACCGTGATCCCGATCCGCTCCTCGTCCGACTCGCGGTACATGCGGGTAAAGGCCCCCGCCTCGTCGATCACGTCGATCGCCTTGTCCGGCAGGAACCGGTCGTTGATGTATTTCGCGGAAAGCTCCGCCGCGGCCCGCAGCGCCTCGTCGGTGTACTTCACGTGGTGGTATTCCTCGTAGCGGTCCCGGAGCCCGGCCAGGATTTCATGCGTCTCATCCATGGTGGTCTCCGGTATGTCGATCTTCTGGAACCGGCGCGAGAGGGCACGGTCCTTGTCGAAATACTTCTTGTACTCCTCGTAGGTGGTGGTGCCGATGCACTTCACCTTCCCGTGCGACAGGAGCGGCTTCAGCATGTTCGACGCGTCCATCGAACCGCCGGAAACGGCCCCGGCGCCCACGACCGTATGGATCTCGTCGATGAAGAGGATCGACGTTTTTCATCTTCTGGAGCTCGGCGATCACCTTTTTCATCCGCTCTTCGAAGTCGCCCCGGAACCGCGTGCCCGCGATGAGCGAGCCCATGTCGAGGGAATAGATCTTCGCGTCCCTGATCGGAAGGGGGACGTCGCCCCGCGCGATGAACTGCGCGAGGCCCTCGGTGATGGCCGTCTTCCCGACGCCCGGGTCGCCCACGTGTATCGGGTTGTTCTTGATCCGCCGGCACAGCACCTGGATGGTCCGTTCGATGATCTCCTTTCTCCCGATCAGCGGGTCGAGCTCGTTCGCCCGCGCCTTCGCGGTGAGCTCCGTGGTGAAGGACTCGACCGCCTTTTTCCCGGGGGCCTTCTTCTGCTTCGCCCCGTCCTCCTCCTCACCGTCCGGCTCGGGCCCCGACTCTCCCCCGTCAGGATACTGGGACACGCCGTGCGATATGTAATTCAGCAGGCTGTAGCGCGTGACGCCCTCCTCCTGGAGGAAGAAGGCGGCAAACGACTCCGTCTCGTCGAAGATCGAGACCAGGACATCGCCGATATCGAGCTCGTCTTTCTGCGCCGACGTGGTGTGCCATATCGCCCGCTCGAGGACGTTCTTGAATCCCGCCGACTGCTCCGGCTCCTCGCTCTCCACCGTGGTCACGTGCTGAATTGAAAAAGTCCCTGATCCTTTTCACCAGCCCGTCAACATCGCCCCCGCTCCCGCGGATGATGTCCCGCCCCGCCTCGTTCTACAGCGATGCGTACAGGATATGCTCCGGCATCAGGTATTCGTGCTTGCGCATCTTGGCCTCCTGGAAGGCGGCCATCAGTATATTATTCAGCTCGTGGTTGATCTCCATTACGCTTCCTCGTATGAACATTTAAGGGGAAATTCCCTCGCCAGCGCCATCTGGTGCACCTGCCCCACCTTGGTGACCGCGATGTCCAGGGTGTACACCCCGCACATCCCGGCCCCCTTCTTGTGCACGTCCATCATCACCTGCACTGCCTTCGCCGCGGGCATGCGGAACACCTTCACCAGCACCTCCACCACGAAATCCATGGTGGTGTAGTGGTCGTTATGAAGAATGACCCTGAACATTTTCGGCTCTTCGAGCTTTTTCTCGGTCCTGATGCTCTGGTCTTCATCGAAACGGTAACCGGTATCTGACCCGTCCGGCATAAGCATCCCCTCTCCAGCAGTACGCTGGCATATTAATTATACAATCAAACGACGACTTTGTCACACATTTCAATTAAAATTCGGATAAAGTCATCTCAAATTTCTGATATTGATGTTTTTTTTCCCGCAGGCGGAGAAAAGGGCCTGTTCGATTTCACCGTTCATGGCGCCGCCGCGTCCCCGAAAATTTTTCATTATCATCATTTCCTGTTCGTTCAATCAGCAGGCACCTGTAAAGGAGCGACATCGCACCGCCATTTTATCTTTTCCCGGGTCTGTTACACAATACTTCTTGACGTATCGGAAGTATCACTATAGTGTTACTTTTATGAAAACAGAAATCGTTACATCGTTGAAAAGAAGGGCCACAAAAATCCTGGTCGACCTGAACAAGTCCAGGGAGCCCGTTTTGATTACCCTCCACGGCAAGCCTTCAGCGTACCTGGTCGATGCCGACGATTATGAAAGCATGAGGGAAAGGATGCAGATACTTGAGGGAATCGCACGTGGAGAAATGGCTGTTCTTGAAAACCGCGTTTATTCACGCGATGACGCCAGGCGGAAAATGCGAAAATGGCTCGGCTGATCTGGACAGAAACTGCGCTGGCGGACATTGAGGAAATCGCGGAATACATCGCACTGGATAACGTTGATGCGGCGCGGAGACTCGTTCAAAATATCTTTGACGCGGCTGAGCGCCTCGAATCCCACCCGAATTCCGGAAGAAAGCTCCCGGAACTGATAAAAACAGCGTATCGTGAGGTTATTGTAAATCCCTGCAGGATATTCTATCGAATTGAAAAGCAAAACGTTTTCATTCTTTACGTAATGCGCGGCGAGAGGTTGTTGCGCAAATACGTTCTGGAAGAAAGAAACAGGAAGAAGTGACCACCCCGGTGTGATGAACGGCATGCGTTCAAGCAGGCAATACGATAAATAACGCGACTCATTGTTGATAAATTTCAAGCCCCTGCCCGGCGCTATTTCTGCCGGTTGTGGCTTAATTTTAAAGGAGACGGCTCCACATAAAACGTCATTGCTTCACCTTGGCTTGTACTGATGAGGTAACATAAAGGGTGGGGGTAATTCTATATGTTCTTCTTTAGACATATATTTCATAAACAATTAAGAACACTGATGATTATATCATTTTCAATATTTTTATCTTGTGAAAGCTATACTATTCGTTCTTTCGTTAAAAAACAGAAGGCTGATATTGATTTTTCTCATATAGTATTAAATTATAAATTTGATTTTGCAGATCTTCAATCAAAAAATATTAAAAAACCGATTATCAGTAGTTTAAAACAAATGAATTTCAAAGATATCAATGAAATAAATCAGCTATCACATGATAATTACAATTTAGAAATACAGGTTAAATATTTAGGACCGCTTGGTACAAGCATAGCTGTCTTATCTATTGTTACTCTTGGCATTGTCCCGACTTATTTATCCGAGCATGACATGTATGGAATCAGGCTTGTTTTGTATAAAGGGTTAAAACCTTTATATGACAAGGAATATGTTTTAAGAATGAAACAATTTAATTGGATCTTTGTGGCACCTGCCGGTATTGGCAATAAGTGCAGAAGAGAAAAAATTATTGATGTAATTGTAGATGATTTTTTTTAGCTCGTCGATTGCATGAATGGCCCCTTCGGCCTTCAATGGAGAGGACGCGATTTCTCAGATAGTAATCACTCCCTGACCCATCTGCCCGTGTTCCAGTCGTACGTTTCATGAGGATGAAAATGCCCTTTATATTCCATCCTTCCATTCTCATCGATGTAATACCCCAGATAGTAGTAGTTCAGGCCACGCGATGCGGCATGTCCCACCTCCCTGATCACACTGAAGGTGCCGAGGCGGTATTCCTCGTATGCCGTTTTATACACAAAATAGACCGAGCTCATCGCCACGCTCGATACATCGATGAAGCCGACGGCGACCAGCTCGCCCTCGAGGTAATATTCCGACTGCAGGGACGGGCAGGACCGTGTGTAAAAAGCCGTGATGAATTCGTCAGGATCGCACTCCTTGCCGAAGCGGCGCAGCGAATGATCGCGGTATATCTCGAAAATCTCCTCGCGATACTCAGGGTCCGTAAACCTGACCTCTATGCCGGCGCAGGCGCGCATGATGCGCCGCTGTCCCTTTGACGGCCTGAACTCCGGCACAATGACACGGAGCGGAACGCAGCGCCGGCAGTCGCCGCAGTCAGGACGGAAGTAGTATTCGCCGAATTTCCGCCAGCCCGCGCCGAGAAGTTCCTCCAGCTCCTGCCCGTCGAGGTCGATGGCAAAAAAATAGTTGAACCTGCACTCGCGGTCCGGGAGATACGAGCAGCGTGAAGACCGGCTGAGTTGCGGTTTTTGCAGAAGTATCATGGCAGCATTATCGCACGTGTACTCAATTACCGGAAATTAAAAATTGCAACAAATAAAAATATCTTCACGCGCCACAGCGCGTTGTTCTCGGTGAAACAGACTCGCGGGAGTGAAAACAGCGACCTGACAAAAAATGAAACTTTTAGCGACATAATCCAGAAAATAATTGACATTTTTTATATATGTGTTATTTTTTTTCATAAGCGGAAAAAAATGAAAGAAAAAATAGTATTACGCGATCTCCACAAGTCCTTCGGCCGCAAGGTTGTCCTTGACGGGCTCGATCTCACTGTGTACGAAAACGAAATACTCTGCATCGTTGGCATCAGCGGCGTGGGAAAATCGGTGATCCTGAAGCATCTCATCGGCATACTCCAGCCTGATAGCGGATCAATCACCGTTGACGGGACCGAATTTACCGGCGCCGACGCGGAAACACGCCAGACGATCCTCGCGAAATACGGCATCCTGTTCCAGGGCGCCGCGCTCTTCGATTCTCTCAATATCTATGACAACGTCGCCTTCGGGCTCAGGAGAAAAAACGTTCCCGAAGAACAGATACGGACCATCGTTCCCGGGGTGCTTGAAAACGTTGGGCTCAAGGAGATCGAGCAGAAGCGCGTGTCGGAGCTTTCCGGCGGCATGCAGAAGCGCGTGGGGCTTGCCCGCTCCATCGCGATCCGTCCAGAAATAATGCTCTACGACGAGCCGACCACCGGGGTTGACCCGATTACCGGCGGCGCGGTTGACCGCCTCATCATGAAGACGCGCGACACCTTCGGTGTTACGTCGATCGTGGTGACGCACGACATGCGTTCAGCCGGCCGTATCGCCGACCGCATCGCGATGCTGTATGACGGAAAAATAATTTACGAGGACGCTCCGCAGCGCTTCAGGGAAGCGGACAACCCGTACGTAAGGCAATTCATAGAAGGAAGAGCAAGCGGCCCGATCCAGGTGCTGTGATTGAGAGGCATCATCGACAAACACGCGCACGACGATTCGTGCTGAAGAGATGGAAAGTGTCGGAAAAGAATTTTGAAAAAATTATTTTAGAGGGCCAAAAATAATTTTTTTCTCGACAAGAGTAAATTGATATAGTATAATGTTCACAAGTTAAAAAAAAGAGAAATTATTAATGAATTCTTACACACACAATACTGGAACATTCATAGGAAAAGGCGGTACTGAAATATTTTTCCAGAATTGGTGTGTCGACAAGCCCCGCGGAATCCTCGTC
Source organism: uncultured Spirochaetota bacterium (assembly GCA_963827275.1). GTDB lineage: Bacteria > Spirochaetota > UBA4802 > UBA4802 > UBA5550 > RBG-16-49-21. Next base: position 321,297 of record CAWHAA010000008.1, on the reverse strand, counting down.
ATCGCTCACGGCATCGGCGAACATTCAGGAAGATACGACAACATCATCAGCGAACTGAAGGGCGGCAATATCTCCATATATGCCCTGGACCACCGCGGACACGGCAGATCAAGCGGCAAGCGCGGACACGTCGATTCCTTCATGGATTACGTGTACGATTTGAAGCTTTTCATCGACCTCATCAGGGAAGAAAACAACGCCATACCGCTCATTTTGCTCGGCCACAGCATGGGAGGCGTCATCGCCTGCAAATACGCTTTGGAATATTCCGAAGACATCAACGGCCTCATTCTCTCTTCAGCCGGCGTTATCCCGGCGGTCCATGTGCCGGCAATAAAAAAGAAATTAAGCGGCATTTCGTCAAAATATACGCCATCGATGCCGTTCTCGACAGGGCTTGACACGTCCTGCCTCTCGCATGACGCAGCGGTCATCGACGCGTATGAAAACGACCGCCTGGTGCACGACAAGGTCACCGCGCGATGGTTCACGGAATTCATGAAAGCGGGAGACGAATGCATAAACAGGTCGCTTGAGATCAGGATGCCGCTGCTGGTATTCTCCGGGAAAGACGACAAAATAGTCGATTACCGCGGGAGCGAAGCGCTTTTCAACAACGCGTCATCACTCAGCAAGGAGCTCCACGTCTTCGAGGGCCTCTATCACGAGACCATGAACGAGACGGAAAACAAAAAAGTCCTCCAGACAGTCTCCCGCTGGATACTGAGAACGATCGCGGGAAAAAAAATCGCGAAAAAAAGCCGGAAAAAACCGATAAAGAAAGTAATTAAAAAGAAGAAAGTAAAAAAAATTTTGAAGAAGAGAGTCGCCGCCAGGAACGCGGCAAAGAAAAAAATAAAAAAGGAATCTGTTGCAAAAGCAGCATATAAAGGTTCTCAAAGGGCTCCCAAAAAATTGGGCGCTAAAAAAACAATAAAAAAAGGAGTAAAAAAAACCGTGGGAACAACAAAAAAAACCGCTAAGAAAACCGTTAAGAAAGCAGCCAAGAAGACTGCAAAGAAAGCCGCCAAAAAGAAAAAATAGTTTGTTAGGGGAGGCGGGGTAAAAAGGACCCCGCCTTTTTTTTTGCCCTCGTCACAGGCCGCACGGCGCAGATCGCCGCAAGCGGATGCCCGCTCGATGAAATCCCGCACTGATCCATGATTTTTTTAAGAGACGCCTGCATCACGCGGTGAAACGGCCCGCGGAGGTACTGTTGCTGCGTTGAGGATAACGAGGAATACCCTGGGCGGCTTATTCAGTGAAGATCTCTATCCTGTTGACGCCCGATCTCATGGCCTGCTTCACTGCAATTTCCGTTTTCTTTATGATTGAGTCCAGGACAAGGTCATTGAGGAGGTGGCTGTCCACCGTGTTGTTCTTCGAAATCTGCTTCGGATCGAGCTCCGCTATGCCGATGGCCAGCGAAAGCTGGATCCCGATCTCCCTGACATAAAATGGCTTGGCCACGAGCGATCCCACGATCCGCTTCGCAACCTTTGCCGTGTTCATCTTTCCTGAACCGGGCAGGAAGAGGAGGAACTCCGAGACCGTGTACCGCCCGAGCTTGTCATAGGGCCTGCATGACATCTTGATCCTTCTGCCGCATTCGGCCAGGACCTCTTCCATGATTTTCATCCCGTGGATTTCCGTCAGCTCCTTGAAGTTGACAATGCCCACCATCAGCGATGAAATGTATCTCGATTCGCGCGACGCGCGGCCCATTTCGCTCAGTATGTCATCCAGGAGGCAGCGGCGGTTCATAAGGCCGGTTATCGGGTCTTCCTTGACCAGTGTGAGCATCCGTTTCTTGTTCCTGAGGATTTCCTCTTCCAGCTTGATGTTCCGCTCCGCGATCCTGATACGCGACTGGAGCTCGCCCTTCCCGAAAGGCTTAAAGATAAAATCATTGGCCCCCGCCAGGAGGATCTTTTCAAGGGCCTGCTCCCTGTCCCGTGGAGCGACCACCAGCAGGTAGATGACCTTGTTTGACTTGATTTTCCGTATCCGCCTGCACAGGGCCTCGATGTCAAAATCCCCGTCCGACCAGTTGATGATGGCGACATGGATGGTATGCTTCTGTATGTCAACAAGTGCGTTCTCGATCCCCGCGGAAGTCAGTATTTTTGGCTTGGCGCCTTTCAGCGAGCTGGAAACCGCTGTTTTGAAAGACTGGGTGCTGTTTACCAATAAGATATTCATACCTTGTAACTCCCCTGGCGGCGTATTATTATGCCGTCCCCGCATGCACGGCCGGAGACGAAGGCAGATCATGTTGCGCAATCTGCCATGCGCTGGCCCTGAAACCCTGAGTGAGGCGCTTGAAGCTATCCGTCCGTTTGCTCTCGGATTATTGCGCTACCTGACTTTACCGCATATCGGTAAAAAAATTATGATAAATTAATAATAATTTGTCAATCAAATAAATGCCCGGCGCGCGTTACTGAGGACGCGGAGCGAGCGCGTCAAAATCTTTTTTAATGACGGCGAACACATCTTCTATCCCTTGTGTCCCGTCAACCACCATGAACCGATCGCCGGAAAAGGAGAGGAAGATCTCCCTGACCCTCTGCAAAAAATATTCTTTTTCAAAGACCTCGGTCCCTTTCCCGCTCCGCCCCGCGATCCTGCGCATGGCCACGGGGGCCGGTATATCGACATAATAGATGCGGTCCGGTTCGGGAAACGACAGCGCTCTGTTCTCGGCGATAATCCGCCCGGGCGCGATGCCGGCGGCGCCCTGGTAGGCCGCGTTCGAATAATAATACCGGTCCATGATAACGATCCTGCTCTCCTTCAATGCGGGAACGATGTTCCGCTCCACGTCATCCTTCCGGTCCAGCAGGAAGAGCCGGAGCTGCTCCTCCGCCGGCGCCATGGCCGGCTCCTTCAGCATCGCCCGGATACGCGTCCCCCACTCCCCGCCAGTGGGTTCGGCGAGGCGGACCGCCGGAGCGCCCTGCGCCACGGCGTAACGGAAGAGGAGATCACACTGCGTCGACTTGCCTGACCCGTCGATCCCTTCGAAAACGATGAAGAGCGGCCCCCGGCCCATCGCTGGTCTCATGCGTCCCCGTCCCCCCTGCGCGCCGCCCTCCTGAGCCGGTCCATGATGGCGATGCCCAGCCCGTGCTCAGGGACCTGCTCGGCGATGATGGCCTTTACCGGCATTTTATCCAGGCGATGCAGGGACGAGAAGAGATTCGCCGCAGCCTCGTTCAGATCGCCGTCGATCGAGAGTATCTCCGTCCGCTCGACCGGCACGTCACGGGACGGCCTCCGGAACAGGAGAAATCCGGCGTCAGAACGGGTAAAGTCGATATCGCGGATGCTGGCCGCGAGGTACACAGGGATGGCGGGTGAATAATGCGACGGCAGCCTGCCGGGGGACTCCGGGTCTCCGGCAGTCTCCGGGGCAACCTCCACCGGCCCGATGATCGCTTCAATTTCCTCTACCGGCACGCCGCCGGGCCGGAGGATAACGCTCCGCTCGCCGGTGATCTTGATGATGGTGGACTCGACCCCCACGCTGCACGCACCGCCGTCGATGATCATGTCCACGCGGTCGCCGATCTGCTCGAGCACGTGGATTGCCTTGGTGGGGCTGATGTACCCGAACCGGTTTGCGCTGGGCGCCGCGATGGGCGTTCCCGACCCCTTGATCAGATCGAGCGCGATCAGGTGGTCCGGCATGCGGACTGCCACCGTGTCAAGGCCCGCGGTCACGATGTCCGGCACCCGCTCGCTCTTCGGAAGAACGAGGGTGAGCGGGCCGGGCCAGAACCTGCCGGCCAGCCTTCCCGCACGCCGGTCTATGCCGGAGACGAGCGTGCCCAGCTGCGACAGGTCGGCGATGTGGACAATAAGCGGGTCGAAGAGCGGCCGGTTCTTTGCCTCGAAGATGCGGGCCACGGCGATGGGGTTGAAGGCGTCAGCGCCGAGGCCGTAGACCGTCTCGGTGGGAAAGGCGATGATGCCGCCCGACTTTATGATGCCCGTGGCCTTCCTCATCACCCGCGGCGAGGGAGAGGATATACGCGACTGGCCGTCTTTTCTCCTATGGATGAATGGTAGTTCCACTGTCCGCACGCACCGAAGGGTTATTTTGCGCATCAATTCCTTATGATGCCCTCATCGTTTGAAAAATTCAACTAAAATACGTTGCGCCCGGTAAAATATTGGATACCGCCCGGGCGCGCGCTGCCTGTTATCTAATTGACAAAAACGCCGACATCTGGCACTCATAACGACACCGTTCCCGTAACAGCAAAAATCATGAAAATCGACAAAGAATACAGCCAGAAGCTCATCACCGCGGACGACCTCCTGGAGCTCATCAAGCCGGGCAACAGGATATTTTTGAGCAGCGGTCCGGCCATACCGGCCACTTCCGTGGAATCCATAATTAATTCCGACCATCCCAACGTCCAGGACCTCGAGATGATCCACCTCTTCACGCTCGGCGACCATCTCGCGATGAGCCCCGAGCGCGAAAATAAATTCAGGCTGAAGACCTTTAACATCGGCGAGAGCATCAACCAGGAATTCCACGGGGGGAACATCGACTTCATACCGGCCAATCTCATTGAGATCCCCGTCCTGCTCGGCAGCGGGTCGGTCGGGATGGACGCCGCAATCGTGACCACCTCCCCGCCTGACAGCAACGGGTTCATGAGCCTCGGGGTGGCGGTGGACGTATCCAACATTGCCGTGGAGAAGGCGCCGCTGGTAATCGCGGAAGTCAACCCCACCATGCCGGTCACCTATGGCGAGACGCTGATCCACATAAACCAGGTCAACCACATCATCGAAACCGACCGGCCGATACTCGAACGTCCCTGGAAGATGTGGGACCCGCTTCAGGAGCGGATCGGGTGGCACATCGCGAACCTGATCGACGACGGCTCCACCGTGGTGCTCCACGCGGGGAAGATGTTTGACGCCATCGCGTCCCACCTGAAGACAAAGAAGAACCTCGGGATCTATTCAAACGTTATATCCGACTGGGCGATCGACCTCGTCGAATCGGGCGCGGTGCCGTACAACAGGAGCCGGTACCGCGGCGGGCAGATAACCGCCAGCTACTGCTGGGGGACGCGCGAGCTGTACGACTACGTCAACCGCAATCCGGTCTTCGAATTCTATCCGATCCCCCGCCTTGCCAACCCCTTCGTCATCGGGAGGGTCCCGAACCTGATAAGCATCATGAACGTGAAAAAGATCGATATATCCGGCGAATCGGTCGTGTTCCATTCCGGGGACAGCCTGCTTACCGGCTACGAGAGCAAGTTCATCTTCGCCATGGCCGCCGCCATGGCCAGGAGGGGAAAGACCATCATCACGCTCCGCTCGGTGGCGCCTGACGGGACCAGCAACATCGTCCTGACGCACGAACACGAAAAGGACCGCGTACGCGCGACGCTGGGGATCGCCCGCTACGTGGTCACGGAGTACGGCGTCGCCAACCTGTTCGGCAAATCGATACGGGAGCGCGTTCTCTCCCTGATCGACATCGCACACCCCGATCACCGTGAAGAGCTCATGGAAAAGGCGCGGAAGAACGGCCTTGCCTACAGGGACCAGATATACGTGGCTAAAAACGCGAAAAATTACCCGGCCGAGCTGGAGACAATGAAGACCTTCAGGGACGGGCTCGACATAAAATTCAGGCCCATCAGGCCGTCCGACGAGGACATGATGCGCCGCCTGTTTTACCAGTTCTCGGACGAATCGAAATACCTCCGCTACTTTACCCGTGTGTCCGCGATGCCGCACCAGGAGATGCAGAAATACGTGAACATCGATTATATCGACACGTTCTCCATCGTCGCGGTGATCACCAGGAATAAAAATGAAGAGATCATTGCGGAAGGCCGCTACGCCCTGTATCCCCGGGAAAAGAAGCATGAGCTTGCCTTCATCGTGGATGAAGAGTTCCAGGGCAAGGGCATCGCGTCCTTCCTCGCCGAATACCTTGTTAAAATTGCGGGGGAGCGGAAAATAAAGACCCTCTACGCAAACGTACTGCCAGAAAACAAGAAGATGCTGGCCGTATTCAACAAGATGAAGACTGAACATACATCAAAATTCTCAGACGGCGTGGTATCGATCAAATTCAACATGAAGTAGCAGCACGCCGACGCTGGCGTGTCCGTAACAAGAAATCCGGGGGTGTTATCATGCAACAATCCGTCTGTGCCGCCTGCGCGGCACTTCTCCTGTCCGCTCTCTGTCAGTCAGCCGGCATTGCGGGCGGAACGATATCGGCGGACCGGCCGAAACGGCCCGTGCAGACAGAGGAAGCGGGGCGGGTAATCGCGACACTGAAGAGCAGGGGCCTTGAAATATACGAAACATACATCGGGGTGGAGTCCCTGAGGACAGAGACCGTGAAGGAATATGATCCGGCGACCGGGGCGCTGAAAAGCACCTCCGAAGTGACCATGAAGCGGAAGGACTATTTTTACAGGGCCCCCGAGATAGAGGTAGTGTCATATACAAAGGACGGGAAGGAGATGAACCCGTCAAAATTTCGGGTCATGAAAAGCAAGCCGACCCATCCCGTCTTCGACGCGCACGGCGACGAGCATTATTCGACCACCCTCGAAGACACGGTCAGGATAAACGGCGCCGCATGCTACCGGGTACGGGTAACACCAAAAAAGGAGACGATGCGCCATTTCAGCGGCGACATGTTTTTCAAAAAGGACACGCTGGAGTCGGTCTTGATCGAGGGGACCGTTGCAAAACTGGACTTCCCCCTCACCTCTTTCAGGATCGAGCTGCAGATGGTCCCGCTCGACAGGGTGCCGGTGGTGCAATCAGGGACGGTGCAGGTCCGGGTCAACGTCCCGGTCTTCTATCCTGACACGATGATCGTTACGACCATCGCGACCAGGGAGAGCAGGCTCATGCGGTGAACGCGGCCCGTCACTCCGAGGCGCTGTTCACGTAGTCGACAAGGACATGGAGGATGCCCCATCTCCATATGTAGTGGTCATTGATAAGGATGGCGATGCTGACGTCCTTTTCAGGCATGTAAAACACCATGCTGTTGAACCCCATGATCGTACCGGTGTGCCCCCACAGTTCGCTGCCGCTGACATGCTTCAGGTATTCGATCCCGTATCCGAACTTCCGCCCGGTGAAAAAATCTGACACGACGGAAGCCTCGTGAAACGCCTCGTCGGCAAGATACCCCTTGTCCTCCTGGTAGCGGTAGAAGTACCGTGCCCAGCGCACCATGTCCGAAGCGTCCGACAGCATGTTCCCGCTTGTCCAGGTCGATGAATACAGCGCGATCGCGTCTATGTCGATCAGGGTGCTTGACTTGATCCAGGCCTTTTCCCAGCTGTCGGTGTCGGTAGTGGGCTCAAACCCGATCGCGTTGGGACCAGGCGCCCAGGTCAGCCCCAGGTATGGCAGTACGCCGACCATGAAGGTGTTGACCAGGCCGAGCGGATCGAGAAAATAATCCCTGACCACCCTGCTGACACTCTGGCCGGTCAGGTTTTCTATAATGATGCCGAGGATTATATAATCTGTGTTTGAATAATTGCACGGGTTGTCTTCCGGGTTGACGTAGTTGTACGGATACACCGGATCGTCAACATACGAAAGTGTTTTTTTGGGGAACCATGTTGCATAGACATTGAGGATTATATCGTAGTAATACCCGTTCCCGAGATAATCATCAAGGCCGGTGGTATGATTGAGCAGGTCGCGGACCCTGATATGAGGGTCTATTTTTGCCATGTATGCTGTGTCTAAAATTCGTGTGTCATAGATCAGGGTCTGGAGGGTATCATCAAGAGAGAGGAGATTGTCTTCTACCATCTGAAACACGCACGCGGCAATGAACATTTTGGTACAGCTCGCAATGCTGAAGTGCATGTTGGAAGTCACGGCGTAAAGGTCCCCTGCCTGGTTGGCAACGGCTGTATAAATAGTGCCATCACCGGTCATTATTGCGGCGGAAACGCTTTTGGTCACGGACGAACTTCGCGCCGCTTCAAGTCGCCGGGCAAATTCCACGGAATCGAGCACTGGAACATTTACCGGCGTATCGCCGTCACCCGGCGTGCCGGTGTCCGGGGATGTCCCGCCCGTCTGGGAATTCAACGACAGTTGCAACCCCGCCAGGGGAGAAACAGGAACGCCATTCTTGCAGCTCAAATTAAACAACACTGCCGCTACGAATACAATTATTGTCAGTATACTGTTTGTTAGTGTATACTTTTTCATAACTGGTACCCTTTCATTATTTTTAATACAATATAATGTATTAAAAATAACACATTGTCAATCGTAATAGACCAATCCAGCTGGTAAATTATTGATCAGATCAGATATAGAGAATGAAAATTTTTATATAAAAAAATAGAGGGTTTATTTGTACCGACATGGCGTGATAAAAAACAGGGGCAGGCCGTGTTCATAACCCGGCAGGTTTTTCACCGCCCGCGGCTGCAGCAGCGGCTTCGGCGGCTGCTTTTCTGCTCTTTTCCCGGAGGTCGGACCTCAACAATTCAAAGCCGATTTTGATAAAATCAGGATAATAAATGACCTTGAGGGGTTCGGGGTCATGTGAGCTGCTGCGCAGTATGCTGAGGATAAGGTTCAAACCGAAACCGGCGCCTTCGGTATACTCATCGTCAGGCTCCGCCTCCTTGTTATACTGGATCTCGTTCTTGCTTATCTTTTTCAGGATCTGCTGCTTCTCGATAAGGGAAATATTCTGGCTGTTGCTGACCCAGACCTCAATCGAGTCAATTGTCGATTGAAATGTTATGGTGATGTACTGGTCCTTCTGCCTGGCCAGCTCGAGGAGCCGTTTGTTGCCATTCTGCTCTATCTCGTCCTTAAAAAGCTTTAAAAAACGCACGTAGTCCCTGTCCGGAGAGATGCCCTGGCGCCGGGTCACAAACTTTTCAAAAAGGATCTTGTAATTTGCCTTGCTCGCATTGATCGCCAGCTCTTTCAGACACACGTATATCTCGTGCATGAATTCCTGTAAATTCTGCCGGGAGAGCAGCAGCAGGAGTATTTTCCTGATGAGCTCTCCCGATTCAGCGTCAATGTCGTATAACCGCAGCGTTATGCGCCACTCAAGGTCATGAACGCTCATCTTCGCGCTGGTTTTCTCTATGCCCTTTATGATGTCTTTGACCGGGATCTCCCGGCGGAGGTCGATAATCCGTATTTCTTTCAGAAAATTTATTTCACGTTCATAAAACGGGTCGCGGGACAAACGGACAAGGGCCGGGTCATAAATCCACTTGTACCTCTTCAGGAGGCGTAAAAACTCATCCCTTCCCCAGATGTTCAACACCGCGTTATAAAAACGCTGGCCTTCGTGGAGAAGCATGATATTGAAGAGCCTTGCCACCTGGTCTTCCTCCTTGAAATATCCAAGGAGCACCTCGGCCGCGGTCTTGCGGGGCAACGGGGCATTTGTATAAAATCCGGATTCCGTGTAGACATTGAAACCGGGATCAAGCATCGCGCCCAGATAATTGGTCTGGCCGGTTTCCAGGGAATTGGTCAAAACTTTCAGGAATAATTTGTTTATTTCTATGTTCATGATGCATGGTCCATACGATCAAATCAGAACGCACCGATCATCGCGCCGGAATTCACCAATCGCAACATTGCGTGCGGGCACGGAAGCCCTCCGAACACGCGCACCTTGTGTAAACATTGATACGTTCATAGCGTATGAAGGATGAATACATAAAACGGATACGCCCCGTCTCGCGCGGGCGTATCGTCATGGGGAGCATTCTATCAAGCAGGCCAGTATAAAATCAAGCTTCTTTTTTCCCGGCTGCGACGGCGCACGTCAGGCGCGCCCGGCCTCCTGCCGACGCAGGCCTGAGGTCACGAAAGGCGCTTTTCCAGCGCTTCAAGCTCACGGGCAAGCTCGGCCGGGAGCCGGGAGCCGAACTTCGCGTAGTGCTCCCTGACCAGGCCCAACTCCCTGCGCCAGCCCTCCCGGTCAACGGTAAGAAGCTCGCGCATGTCGGCGTCGCTCACGCCGTCCAGGCCGGCGAGGTCTATCGCACCGGGTGTCGGCATATAGCCGATCGGCGTTTCAACGGCGTCGCCGTCACCGTCGCACCGCTCGAAAATCCACTTGAGGACACGGCTGTTTTCCCCGTATCCCGGCCAGAGCCATTTGCCGTCGGCCGTCTTGCGGAACCAGTTGACATAGAAAATCTTCGGCAGCCTGTCAGCCGTTGACTTCTTGCCGATCTTGATCCAGTGCTTGAAATAGTCACCCATGTGATAGCCGCAGAACGGCAGCATGGCAAAGGGATCGCGGCGGACGGTCCCGTGGGCAAGATCCAGGGCCGCTGCGGTGATTTCGGATCCCACGATCGAACCCAGAAAGACGCCGTGATTCCAGTCAAACGACTGGTGGACCAGGGGGATGGTGGTGGGACGGCGCCCGCCGAAGAGGAAGGCGCTGATGGGCACGCCGTTCGGGTCTTCCCACGACGGGTCGATCGCCGGGCACTGCCGCGCCGGCGCGGTGAAACGCGCGTTGGGATGAGCTGCCGGTGCGGTCGACTTCCCCGCCTCCCATTCCTTGCCGGTCCAGTCGATAAGCTTTCCCGGGGCATCGTATCCGATTCCCTCCCACCAGACGTCCCCGTCCTCGGTAAGGGCGACGTTGGTGTAAATGGTATTCCGGTCAATCGACTTCATGGCGTTGGGGTTCGACTGCATCGAGGTGCCGGGGGCGACGCCGAAAAAGCCCGCTTCCGGGTTGATCGCGTAGAGCCGGCCGTCCTTCCCGAACTTCATCCATGCGATATCATCGCCCACGCTTTCCACCTTCCACCCGGGCATGGTAGGAATCAGCATGGCGAGGTTGGTCTTGCCGCAGGCGGACGGGAAACGCGCCGGCGATATACTTTTTCTTCCCTTCGGGACTGGTGATGCCGAGGATGAGCATGTGCTCGGCGAGCCAGCCCTCGTCGCGGGCGATCACCGAGGCGATGCGCAGGGCGAGGCATTTCTTGCCGAGCAGCGCGTTGCCGCCGTACCCGGAGCCGTAGGACCAGATCGCGTGCTCTTCGGGGAAATGGGATATATACTTTTTCTCGAGCGGCGCGCAGGGCCAGATGCCGTTGTCGCTTTCGCCGGGGGCCAGGGGCTTGCCCACGGAATGCAGGCAGGGAATGAATTCGCCCGTTTCTCCGAGTACGTCGAGCACCTTGGTGCCAACGCGGGTCATGATGTGCATGTTGACGACCACGTACGGCGAATCGGTTATCTCCACCCCGATCTTCGATATCGGCGACCCGACCGGGCCCATGCTGAAGGGGATGACGTACATGGTGCGGCCCTTCATGCAGCCGCTGTACAGCCCCTTCATGATGCCCTTGAGCTCCACGGGATCAATCCAGTTGTTCGTCGGGCCGGCTTCATCTTTCGTCAGTGATGCGATGTAGGTCCGGTTTTCCACGCGGGCCACGTCCGACGGGTCGGAGCGGAAGAGATAACAGCCGGGAAGCGTGTCCGGATTAAGGGGCGTGGCAATCCCCTCGTCAGCGGCTATCTTTATTATAGAGTCGTATTCCTCTTTCGAGCCGTCGCACCAGTGGATGCGGTCGGGAGTTGTCAGTGCGGCTATTTCCTTTACCCATTCTGCGAGTTTCTGGTTTTTCGTCATTGCCGTTCTCCTGTTATGATCGAAGTATGTACCCGTGCGCCCTTCCCCGGTCCCGCTGCCAAACATTCTCACAGGCATATGTTTTTAAATACCCTGTGAACGTCAAACAAAAAAGGATGCCGGCGGCGCTATCCGTGGAAAATTTCACGTCTGTGGCGCCTTCTGAAAAAAAAACGGCGATTTGCATCGCCGTTTTTTGTTTCAGCAGCTGTCAGTCAAAACTACTATACGACGCCATACGCCAGCATCGATTTCGCCACTTTGAGGAAGCCCGCAATGTTGGCCCCCATGACATAGTCGCCCTTTTTACCGTACGTCTCTGAAGCGTTCAGGCACGATTTATGGATGCTCTTCATGATGCCGTGCAGCTTGGCATCCACTTCCTCGCGGCTCCAGGACATCCTCATGCTGTTCTGGCTCATCTCGAGACCCGATGTTGACACGCCGCCGGCGTTCGCGGCCTTGCCGGGCCCGTAGAGGACGTTGTATTCCTGGTACACTTTTATCGCGTCCGGGGTGGAGGGCATGTTCGCGCCTTCGCTGATGCAGTAGCAGCCGTTCTTCACCAGGGCCTCGGCGTTCTTCGCGTTTATCTCGTTCTGGGTCGCGGACGGGAACGCGGCGTCGACCTTCAGGTTCTGCTCCCTGATCACGTCCCACACGCTCAGGCCCTCGAAATACTTGACGTTGTACTTGTCCGCGTATTCCTTGATCCTGCCCCGCTTGACTTCTTTCAGGTTGATGACGAATGCGAGCTTGTCCCGGTCGATACCCTTCTCGTCAACGATGGTGCCGCCCGAGTCGCTCAGGGTAATGACTTTCCCGCCGAGGGAATTTATCTTCTCAACGGTATACTGCGCCACATTGCCCGAACCGCTCACGACGCATAGCTTGTCGTTGAAATCCTTGCCCTGCGTGGCGAGCATTTCCCCGGCGAAATAGACCGAACCGTAGCCGGTCGCTTCCGGGCGGATGAGGCTTCCGCCGTAATCAAGGCCCTTGCCGGTAAGAACGCCGGTATGCTCGTTCCTGATCTTCTTGTAGTAGCCGTAGAGGAAGCCGATCTCCCTGCCGCCGACGCCGATGTCGCCGGCCGGCACGTCGCAGTCAGGACCGATGTGACGGAACAGCTCGCGCATGAACGACTGCACGAACTTCATGACTTCCATGTCGGATTTGCCCTTCGGATCGAAGTCCGAGCCGCCCTTGGCGCCGCCCATGGGGAGGGTGGTGAGTGAGTTTTTAAAAATCTGCTCGAATCCCAGGAACTTGATGATACCGAGGTTTACCGACGGGTGGAAGCGGAGCCCGCCCTTGTAGGGGCCTATCGCGTTGTTGAACTGCACCCTGAAGCCCCTGTTCACCTGGACTTCGCCCTTGTCGTCAAGCCAGGGCACGCGGAACATGATCGTGCGGTCCGGCTCCACGATCCGCTCGTATATTTTTGCTTTTACGAATTCCGGGTGCTTCTTCACGGTCGGCTCGAGGGTCGAGAGGACCTCTTCGACCGCCTGATGGAATTCTTTCTGGTCCGGATCCATCCTTTTTACCTTGTCGATTACTTCATTGATCACAGTGGACATATGTTTCTCCTAATTGTTAAATAATTCCTGAAAGAGCGATTATACCCTGACGGTGGGCAATACAATCGTTACAAACCATGCGCTTCAAGCCTGTTCAGGATTTTTTCAGGGCTTGATCAAAACTATAGAACAGTTAAAATTTCTTATTAGTGAAACTAAACCCCTTATTTATAGTATAAATTCAAATTAATTTTCAATTTCCTTTGTTACATATATGTTAAATTTTATTCAGATAAGTGACATAATAACGGAGCGCAAGAGGGCAAAAGAAGGACATATGGCAAATAATTCAGCATTGCTTAACACAGAGAAGGAATATCAGCCGGGAAAATCAATTGGAAAACCTGTGAATCAACCGGAACGACGCTACAACAGAGCGGAATCTCTCCGGTACTGCCTATCCACGCGGCAGGGGCCTTGAAATTTTTTTATTCCCGCTAATTTTTCTTTTTACAAATAACCGGCTTAACGATAGTGTCATTGCAACAAAAAAAGCAATCAGCTGAAGTTATAACGAGAACAAGGAAATTACTACTATGTTGAATCCGAACAGCGATTCCAGGAGAATTTTTTTTCTATACCCGCACCAGGAAACCGAGACCAGGATTATCAAAGACATTATAACAAATGAATATGAGGCATTTTTAATCAATGACCATGCGGCAGCCCGTAAATTACTCACCGAATTAAACAAATCACTGCTGTTCGTCAATGTTGACCAACCGCTCAGGCACTCCAATTGGGATGAATATATTAAAGAGATCGACCAGATAAACTCGATCCAGAATGTGATGGTCGGCGCAATTGCAAAGGAAACAGAAAAGATTGATCCGTACAAATCGCTGTCCAGCGTATGCGTATCCCTCGAGAACGGCATTGAACTCTGTTCGAAATCAATACTCGAGCTGCTTGAGAAACATAACGCGAGGGGCAAAAGAAAATATATCAGGGCGAAATGCGAAGAGATGCACAGGGCCTCTTTCAGCATAAAAATAGGTGATGCGATCCATGTCGGCATAATCCATGACATAAGCACATTCGCGATGGCATGCTCCTTCCAGGAAAATATAGAAATAAAAGCGGACACCTGTTTTAACGATCTTCAAATCCGCCTCGACGGCAAGGTCTTTAAAATTTCAGGCAAGGCCATTTCTTCAAGAAATGAGAATAATATATGCATAATAATGTTTAAATACGAAAATCATCCCGCGGTCAAGGAGCATATCCAGATGTTTATTTATAACGCGCTCCAAAGAGCGTTGCGTGAAAAGATAAAAGAATTGAGTTAATAACGCTGCTTGCATGCGGCGGGTTGAAACCGGGCCATCCTTCTTGAAATTCCATTCAGGCCCCGCCCTGTTTGCCGGGGCGGATCAGTCCTGGTGAACGAAGCACAGCACCTTCTGGCTCGCGGTATCGGCGAGGAGCCTCACGGAATAATCAGCATCATACACGGCAATGACATCATGGAAGCGTCCCTCATCCGGGATGATCTCCCCCACGATGTTCCGGTACCGGGAAAGCACGGCCGGATTAAAGCGCGCCTCCTCCTTGCCGGGCGTCATCGCGATGTAGTAGGTATCGTTCTCCACCAGGTCCTGGAAGAAATGCGTCCCGTAAGAGATTTCGGGGATCAGGTCGTCGCGCATGAAGGCGATCTCGACGATGACCGACGCGTTATTGATCTCGAAGTATTTCACCGGCACGCCGAGGGACGGCGTCGTGCTCCCCCAGCGTCCCGGGCCGACCAGCATGACGGGGGCTTCCCGCCTGTTCTGTATCTTCCTGTTGATCTGCCCGATGAGGCGGGCGACGTTATACTTGTCCCCCTGGGGAAGGTCGCTGTAGGCGGCCGGGTCGATGGCGATGATCCACTTGATGTCGCTCGCGATATTCCCTCCCAGGAACCCGCCTCTTGAGCTGAAAAACAGTCTGTCTTCTTCGACCGATTCCGGCATCACGACCGTATCCTGGCGCCACCTGGCCTGCTGCGGACGGCACTGGAGGAGGTTGATGCGGTAATTGCCCTCGGAGGTGAAATTCACCGTGTACTCTATGTCAACCGGGTTCCTGTACACCTCCTCGAGCATCTTGAGCACCGTCTGCATGTCCTTCACGAACGGCGTCTTGCTTATGAATTCGTCGAAATCGACCAGCCATGATTCGCCCTCCGGCAGTCCCCGCTCGCGCAGCTGCTGCTCCATGGCCGAGTCCCGCTTCCCGATCAGCGACATGGCGACCTGGTTGTTCCTGAAATAATCGGCGACGTCTATTGTTTCCAGCTTGTTGTCCGTGATATTGAGCACGTCGATATGCCGCTGTGAAAATTTCCGCTCATCGCTGATTCCCGAAACCGGCTTCATGAGCGGGCAGTCCAGCGCGATGATCCTGGGATAGTCGCCCTCGGTGCGGTTGACCGCGCGCGTTCCGAGCCCGACGACATGCCGGAGCATCCCCGCGCCGGGCTCCATGCAGCTGTTCCATATATAGTGGTTGTACGACAGGCCGACGCCCGCCATGTCCGGGAAGAAGCAGTTGTCATGGTACGAACCGGACACCCGCATGACCAGCAGGCCCATCTGCTCGTCGAGCTTCTGCAGGCCCTTGTCGACGCGGTACGCGAGCGCGTCGTCGCTCATCACGCTGGCGAAGATCTGCTTGACCGCCTTCGAGAATTCGGCGAAGCGGGTCTCCGGCGGGCCCTGGTTCACCAGGAAGAGGCTCTCGTACTTGCCCGCGAAGGCGTTGCCGTACGCGTCCTCCAGGAGGCTGCTCGAGCGGACGATGATGGGGGACTGGCCGTAATACTCGATTACCTGGCGGAACTTGTCCTTGAGCTCGTCCGGGAATTTTCCTGTCGGTATGCGCTCGCGCAGCTGCGCGGCGGCGGTCAGGTACCCCTCGTCTGTCTTGTGCTCCATGAAGAGCTTCCACCAGCCGTTATGGACGATGTAGGTATAGAAGACGTCCGAGCCGATATAGAACGAATCATGCGCCTCCTGGAGCCGTTCCCACTTCGACCTGTTCCTGCTCGCCAGTATCTTTCTCGCGAGGATCATCCCGACCGACTTGCCGCCGATAAACCCGGTGCCGATCAGGTGGTCCTTGATCTCGAGAAAGTCCTCGAGGGTCAAGAATTCCTGCGCGAGCGTCAGGATCTTTTCATCGCGCCCCATGATCATCCTGCAGAGCTGGCGGACCATCTCCTCCTTCTCGGCGGTGCTGTCAGACATCTGCATCAGGTCCTCGGCCTTCAGGAAGATCCGGTCCCAGTAATCAAGTATCCGCAGGGTGCTCTCAAGGCCCCGCTTCTGTATGTGCCGGACCAGCTGCGTCGCCTCGATGCTGTTTATGATCGGCGTGAACATCTCCCCCTTTTTCAGATGAGGAAAAAACATTGTCGGGGAGTAGCGGTTCAATACCTTCAGCGGATGGATATAGCTGTTGTTTTCGGTGTGATAGACCTCGATAAGCAGCTGCGTGGTGTCCCGTATCCGCGCAATCGTTTTAAAAGAGTGGTTGTTCCGCAACAGCGCGAAATAGGTGATGGTATCCAGCTCGTACAGGTAGGGGCAGGTGATGCTGAAAAAATTGCCGAGCATCAGGTCCGTGGCCCAGGCGCTCTGCAGATCCGAGAGGCAATCGAACACGTAGAAGACCTCCAGGCCCTCCTTCCCGATGATGGCATGGAGGGCCGTCGTGAACAGCTCAAACCCGCGCTGCGCGTCAAGCTCGTACATGGCGCTGTACTGGTGGGGGGCCAGCAGCGGCTCGTGCATCGCGAAACGTATATAGACCACCCGCCGGCCGCCCTTGAGGGCGCTGCTGGCAAAGGGCAGGATGAACTGCTCGTAATCGTACAGCGAATCGACCTGCCATACCACGTTGTCGCCCAGCCGGAGGCTGTCGCACACCTCGTCAAGGCTTGCCAGACCGGTGGTTATCTTCATCAATGTCTTCATCCCGGACCCCTTACAGCAGCATGTATATGAATGTACAACCGGCATCGCCCGCGCTCTCCCATTTCGACACGAACGAATCGGTTATCAGCATGGCGTCTTCCTCATCGAGAACGATGGTCTCGTCATCGACTTCGAGCCTGAGCGACCCCCCGGTCACCAGTATGAATTCCCTTCCCTTATGCAGAAGGACCGGTCCGGGCACCGTGTTGCCGGCGCCCAGCGTCACCAGGTAGGGCGTAAATCCCCCGTATTCCTTTTCAAGAATGCGGAGCACCTCCGCGCCCCGGTGCGGAACAGGCAGATACCCGCCCCTCCGTGAGACGGTATAGCCCCTGCTCCCCTTGCCCGCGTCGGACAGCCCGATAAAGTAATCAACGGGCCTGCCGAATACCGACGAGAGCTGAAGCAGGGTCTGCAGCGACGGCGTGATGATGTCGTTTTCAATCTGCGACACGGCGCCCGGGGTCATAGTGAGGGCCGCGGCAAGCTCCGCCTGGGTCATGCGCGCCGATTTTCTCAGGCCCTTCACCCTTTCGCCGATCCTTATCTGCTCGTTGATCTTTTTGTCATCAAACACGATCTTCTGCTCGATCATCCTGAAATAGCTGGGCTGCGAGCCGTAGAGCGGCGTCCGGTCCTGCAGCTTGTGGACCTTCAGCTCGTAATATTCGGAATCGGTGGCGTTTATTGAAAATACGATCTGTGTGATATGCATGATGCCGGCGATAAACTCGCGGGAATGCGCCTCGCGGCTGAGGACCCAGTAGGCGAGCGCGTTCAGGTCATAGAGCTTCGGGCAGGTGAAGGTAAAAAAATCGAGGACCGCCGTCTCGTCTTTCCACAGCTCGTTCATCCCGGTGACGCCGTCAAAAATATAAAACGACCCCTCCTTGTGTTTCATCTCTATCTCATTCAGGATACTCACGAAGGAGGTTATGTTTCTCGGATTTTCTATGCAGATGAAGCGCTCCGGGTCATGCTGCCCGCTCGTGTAGAAATCAAGGAACACATTGTCGCTGTTGCCCTTCCCGTGGGTGAAGGCGTCCACGAGGATGGAATTTTTCTTGTTGAACAGCCAGTCATAGCGCCTGAGCAGGGTGTGCGGCGAAAAATTGAAATTGATGTAGATTACGGTCCCGCTGAATTTAGGCGCCGCATCGAAAAAGCTCCTGATGAAGTTCTCGACCGGCACACCGTCCGCCGCCTCCCATACGACATTATCGCCGAGCTTCAGGCCGCCCGTCAACCTGTCCAGATATGCCAGACCGGTACTTATCATAGTTCGTGTCCCGTGCCTCATGAAAACGTTATATGGTATTACACCACTGCCTTTCAATTGTCAATATAATCCCCGCCTGTTAAGAATCACTTAATAATTTGTAAGAAATAATTAATTTTACATTTTTGTAATATAGATTATGATATATTATTGATTAGAATCATCGGCAGGTTACATATGACCCTGCATAGAAACGGCCGGAACCATCACGGTGATATAACGACACGAGGAGCCCGCAGGAGATGATGCAGCAGCGACCGGAACAGGAAGGACTCTACGACATCGCCCATGAGCACGATTCATGCGGCATCGGATTTGTCGCACATATAAAGGGGACGCCTTCGAACGATATCATCCGCCGCGGGCTCGAGGTGCTGGAGCGGATGGAGCACCGTGGCGCGGAAAGCGCCGACAACAAGACCGGCGACGGCGCGGGCATCCTGATGCAGATCCCGCACGGGCTTTACAGGGCCGACCTGCCCTCCCTTCCCGACCCGGGACGCTACGGCACCGGCATCGTGTTCCTTCCCCGCGATGAGCGCGAGGCGGCGCAGTGCGTTTCAGAGCTCGAACGTGTTATCGCCGAAGAAGGGATGAAGACCCTCGGATGGCGCGAGATCGCCGTGGACAATTCCGTGCTGGGGAAAATTTCCCGGGCCTCCGAACCGGCCATGAAACAGGTATTTATCGCGGCGGGCGGGGACGCCGTTGTTCCGGAGCAGAAGCTGTATGTCATCCGCAAGACGATCGAAAACAGGATCAGGAACTCCGCCCTGGCGCAGAAAGGCCTTTTCTATATCCCGTCGCTTTCGGGCAGGACCATCGTGTACAAGGGCATGCTCATGCCCAACCAGGTGCGCCACTATTACCGGGACCTGCTCGACCAGCGCATCGAAAGCGCCGTCGCCCTGGTCCATTCCCGCTTCAGCACCAACACCTTCCCCTCGTGGGACCTGGCGCAGCCCTTCAGGCTGATCGCCCATAACGGCGAGATCAACACCATCAAGGGAAACCGGTTCTGGATGTCGGCGCGCGAATCCGCCTTCGTGTCTCCCCGGTTCGGCGACGACATAAAGAAAATCCTGCCGGTCATCGAGCCGGGAAAAAGCGATTCCGCCTCCTTCGACAACGCGCTGGAGATGCTCTACTTCGCCGGCCGCTCCCTGCCCCATGCCCTCATGATGCTCATCCCGGAATCGTGGAACGAAAAGAACCCGATCCCGGAGGAGCTGAAGTACTTTTACGAGTACCACTCCACCTTCATGGAGCCATGGGACGGCCCCGCCTCCATGGTCTTCTGCGACGGGCGGTACGTGGGCGGCACGCTGGACCGGAACGGCCTGCGGCCATCGCGCTATGTGATCACCCGCGACGACCTGATCGTCATGGGCTCCGAAGTGGGGGTCCAGACCTTTCCTGCCCGACGAGATCGTCTACAAGGGGCGCCTCATGCCCGGCAAACTGCTGCTGGTCGACATGGAGGAGGGGCGCATCATACCCGATGACGAGATCAAGCGGTCCGATCTACACCCGGAAGCCGTACCGCCTCTGGGTGCAGCTGAACCGGGTAAACCTGGAGGACCTGGACGTAACGGGCGATGTCCCGGTCGCGCTCGATGAAGAAGCGCTCCATGAGATGCAGCTGATGCACGGGTACACCCGGGAGGACATCGACGACATCATCGCCCCGATGGCCGAAACCGCGCAGGAGCCGACCGGCTCCATGGGGACCGATACGCCCGGCTGGCCGTCTTCTCGGACAGGCCCCAGCGCCTGTTCAATTATTTCAAGCAGTGCTTCGCGCAGGTGACCAACCCGCCGATCGACCCGATCCGCGAAGAGCTGGTCATGACGCTGACCAGCTATATCGGCGAGCAGAAAAACCTCCTGGATGAAACGCCCGAGCACTGCCGCATGATCAAATTCAAGAGCCCGATATTTACCAACCGCAACATCGAGACCATGCGGGCGAACGACAATCCCGGAGTTCAAGGCCGTCACCGCTCCCCATGACCTTCCCGGTAAAGACCGCGCCGGGGAGCATGAAGCGCGCGCTCGACGCCCTCTGCGCCGCTGTTGAGGAAAAAATTGACCAGGGGTATGCGTACATCATACTCTCCGACCGGGGCGCCGACCGGGACAACGCGCCCGATCCCGTCCCTCCTTGCCTGCGCCGGGGTCCACCACCACCTGATCCGCGACCAAGAAGCGCACCCGCATCGGCCTCATCATCGAGACCGCCGAGGCGCGCGAGGTGATGCACTTCGCCCTCCTCTTCGGCTACGGGGCGAGCGCCGTCAACCCCTACGGCGCCTTCGCGACCATCCACGACCTCGCGACCCGCGGAGAGCTGAACAACCTCCGCTACATGAAGGCCGAAGACAACTACATAAAGGCGCTCAACAAGGGACTTCTAAAAGTGCTCTCCAAGATGGGGACCTCCACCCTCCGGAGCTACCGCGGCGCCCAGATCTTCGAGGCCGTCGGCCTCGGCGCCGGAGCTCATCGATTCCTACTTCACCGGCACCGAGTCACGCATCGGCGGCATCGGCCACGGCCGAAGTCGAGCGCGAGGCGCTGCTGCAGCACGACATCGCCTTCAACCGGCGGCCGGAGCTCCTCGAATCACGGGGCGCAGTACCAGTACCGCAAGCAGGGCGAACGCCACGCCTGGAACCCGGAATCGATCTACCTGCTCCAGTGGGCAACGCGCACGGGCGATTACGCTACGTTCAAGGAATTCACGCGCCTGGCGGACGCGGAGAACCGGACGCCGCATTTCATCCGCGGGACTGTTTGACTTCAAACCGCAGACCCCGGTCCCCCTAGACGAAGTGGAGCCGGAGAAAAACATACTGAAGCGCCTCACCACCGGCGCCATGTCCTTCGGGTCGATATCGAAGGAAGCGCACGAGGCAATCGCGGCGGCGATGAACTCCCTGAGCGGGCGGAGCAACTCCGGCGAAGGGGGCGAGGACCCGGAGCGCTTCCTGCCACGGCCGGACGGCACCTCGGTGCGGAGCGCCATCAAGCAGATTGCGTCGGGGCGGTTCGGCGTCACCAGCAACTACCTCGCGAACGCGGACGAGCTCCAGATAAAGATAGCGCAGGGCGCGAAGCCCGGCGAGGGCGGCCAGCTTCCCGGCTACAAGGTGGACAAGATCATCGCGCGCACGAGGCATTCGACGCCGGGCGTGACGCTCATCTCGCCGCCGCCCCATCATGACATCTATTCGATAGAGGACCTTGCGCAGCTTATCTTCGACCTGAAAAACGCCAATCCGACGCGCCCGCATCAGCGTGAAGCTGGTGTCCGAGTCCGGCGTGGGCACTATCGCGGCCGGGGTGGCCAAGGCCCACGCCGACAACATCCTGATCAGCGGCTTCGAGGGCGGCACGGGCGCGAGCCCCATCAGTTCGATCAAGGCACGCGGGCCTTCCCTGGGAGATCGGCCTGGCCGAGACCCACCAGACCCTGGTCATGAATGACCTGCGCGGCAGGGTGCGCCTCCAGACCGACGGCCAGCTCAAGACCGGCCGTGACATCGTGATCGCGGCCATCCTGGGCGCCGAGGAGTTCGGGTTCGGCACCTCGACGCTCATCGTGCTCGGCTGCGTGATGATGCGCAAGTGCCACCAGAACACCTGCCCGGTCGGCGTGGCCACGCAGGACCCGGAGCTGAGAAAGAAATTCACCGGCAGGCCGGAACATCTCGTAAACTTCTTCCGCTTCCTCGTCGCGGAGGTGCGGGAGATCATGGCGGAGCTCGGCATCCGCACGTTCGACGACCTGGTGGGAAGGAGGGACCTCCTCGCGGTGCGGGCCATCGACCACTGGAAGGCGGGGACCGTGGACCCGTCCGCCCTCCTCTTTGTCCCTGCGGAGGCGAAACTGAATCCGGCCCATTGCGTGCAGGCGCAGGTACACCGGATCGACGATGTCATGGACCGCACGCTCATCGAGCGGTCGAGCCCGGCGATGGCCCCCTACGGGCGCATGCCGGTCACGGTCAGCATGCCGATACGCAACACTGACCGGGCCGTGGGTACGATGCTCTCCTACGAAGTCTCAAAACGCTTCGGCGAGGAGGGTCTGCCGGAGGATTCCATCCAGTGCACCTTCCGCGGAAGCGCGGGCCAGAGCTTCGGCGCCTTCCTGGCGCGGGGCATCACCTTCCGGCTGGAGGGCGACGCGAACGACTATTTCGGCAAGGGGCTCTCCGGCGGCAGGCTGATCGCAGTGCCGCCCGCGGGGAGCACATTCGCCCCTGAAGAGAACATCATAATCGGCAACACGGTCCTGTACGGCGCCACGTCGGGCGAGGCCTATATCCGCGGGATCGCGGGCGAGCGCTTCGCGGTCCGGAACAGCGGCGCGATTGCCGTCGTGGAAGGGACCGGCGACCACTGCGCGGAATACATGACCGGCGGACGCATCATCGTGCTCGGGGGCGTGGGCCGGAACTTCGCGGCCGGCATGAGCGGCGGGATCGCCTACGTGCTGGACCGCGACGCGACCTTCGAATACTTCTGCAACAGGGGGATGGTGAACCTGTCGCCGCTCCGCGAGTTCGAGGACCAGGAATTCATCATCGAGTGCCTTGAGAAGCACCTGAAATACACGGGGAGCACGGTCGCGAAAGAGATCCTGACAAACTGGCACGAATATCTGACGAAATTTGTGAAGGTGCTGCCGCTCGAATACAAGCGGGCGATGGACGAACAGAGGCTCGCCCAGATCGACGAAAAACTCGCGCGGATCAGGGAAGAAGAACAGCTGGGGGCGACATACTGACATGGGTGATCCAAAGGGCTTTCAAAAAATAAAACGCCAGGAGGCCGGGTACCGGCCCGTTGAAGAGCGGATCGACGACTACGGCGAGGTGGAGAAACAGCTCCCCGAGGACGAGCGCCGCCTGCAGGCGTCCCGCTGCATGGAATGCGGCGTGCCCTTCTGCCACTGGGCCTGTCCGGTGTCGAACATCATGCCCGAGTGGCAGGACCGCGTCTACCGCGGCGACTGGAAGGGCGCGTACGACATTTTACGGGAGACAAACAACTTTCCCGAGTTCACCGGCAGGGTATGTCCCGCACTGTGCGAGGCGTCGTGCGTGCTTTCCATAGGAGACGAGGCCGTCACCATACGACAGAACGAACTCGCGGTCATAGAGAAGGCCTTCGCGCTCGGACTGGTGAAGCCGGAGCCGCCCGCGCGCCGGACCGGAAAAAAGGTCGCGGTGATCGGCGGCGGTCCCGCGGGCCTGGCCTGCGCCGATTTACTGAATAAAAGGGGCCATACCGTGACGGTTTTCGAATCAGCCGACGGCGTGGGCGGGTACCTCCGCTACGGCATACCCGACTTCAAGCTGAACAAGCAGATCATCGACCGGCGCGTCAGGATACTTACCGAGGAAGGAATCATTATAAAGACCGGGATCATGGCGGGAAGGGAGATCTCTTCATCGGAAATCAGGATGAATTTCGACGCGGTGTGCGTCGCGATCGGCGCGCGCGAGCCCCGGGACCTGCCCATCGAAGGCAGGGAGCTTGCGGGCATACATTTCGCCCTCGATTACCTGATCCAGCAGAACATGATGGTGAAAGGGGCCGCCATACCGGAAGACCGGATCATACGCGCCCTTGACAAAAACGTCGTGGTCATCGGCGGCGGCGATACCGGCTCGGACTGCGTCGGCACCGCGAACCGCCAGGGCGCGCGGAGCGTGACCCAGCTTGAGCTCCTGCCGCAGCCGCCGCCCACCCGCTCGGCGGGCGAGCCGTGGCCGCTCTGGCCGAAGCTCATGAAGACCTCGAGCTCCCACGAGGAAGGGTGCACGAGGATGTGGAACATATCCACGAAAAAATTTACAGGGTCCCACGGCCGTGTCGCGGGGATAGCGGCGCGCAGGGTCGAGTGGAGTACGGGGGCGGACGGCGCTCCATCCATGGAAGAGGTCCCGGGGTCAGAATTCACCCTGGACGCCGAGCTTGTCCTCATCGCCATGGGCTTCGTTCACCCGGTCCACACCGGGCTGGTGGCGGACCTCGGCCTCGCGCTCGACGGCCGCGGCAACATCGCGATCGACGACAACCGCATGACAAGCGTTGACGGCGTGTTCTCCGCCGGCGACTCATCGCGCGGCGCCTCGCTGGTCGTGCACGCGATACAGGACGGCAGGATGGCGGCTGAAGGGATCGACCGGTACCTGGCGGGAAGGGAATGCCCTGCCGTGTAATTTGACCTGCAATATTCCTGCAGCATAAAAAATCGGGCGCCTGCTGTTTTTTTAATGATTAATTCATTGTAAATCATTAATTTTTAATTATTCAGAGTGAATCTATTAAAGGGGAAACGCATGCCAATTTTATTGGTGCAGCACGGCAGGGCGCTGCCGCCGGACATCGATCCCGAACGGGGCCTGAGCGACGAGGGGAGGGCCGAGGTCGAGCGGATCGCGGGCGTGGCGAAGGGGTACAACGTGCGGGTGGCAGAGATCCTTCACAGCGGGAAGAAACGGGCGCGCCAGACCGCAGAGATTTTTGCCGAATGGCTCGGGCCCGGCATCACCGTCACCGCGGTCAGCGGCATGGACCCGAATGACGACGTGGCGAATATTGCCTATGGTCTCGACGCGGGGCACAGCCAGATGCTCGTGGGACACCTGCCCTTCATGGAGAAGCTGGCGTCCTTCATGGTCACCGGGTCTGCGAACCGGCCCGTGTTCCGGTTCCAGAACGGCGGCATCGTGTGCCTGGACATGTATCCGGGGACAGGGGCCTGGGTCATCAAGTGGGCACTGATGCCTGATATCAGATGAGGAGAACGCGCATTACATCCCGAAGTGCTTGAACGTCTCATACACAAAAAAGGCGGGCCATACAAGCGCTTTGAGAAATCCCAGGACGCCCAACCAGAAACCGGTGGCGTTCGAAATGAAATACACCGCCGCGCCGATGAGGCCAAGACCGTACACCGCGCCTCCCGAAGCGTTGTTGTTCATCCCCTTGCTCATTTTCTTATCTCCTTGATTGTAAGATCGTTTATCACTCACGGCTTTCAGCGGCACGCAGATGCCGTGAAAACAGAGCAGGGCGCGTCTGTGCCGCCCGGGCCGCTATCGCACCTCTTCGCCCTGGCCTTTAATTCTTTTCACCGCCAGGTTTATCAGATACACATCATTAAAAAATTTTGATATTCCTCCGACGAACCGCTCCTTGATCATCCCCTTCGGGAGCTCTTCGATAATGTTCCTGAGACGGTCGAGATTGCATTCGATGACATACACGATGCTCTCTATCTCCTCGATCCCGATTTCCCGCTCAAGCATGGCAAGGCCGTCATCGATGAACCTGAAATCATCCAGCATGCCGCGCACCGTGTCCCGGTGCCGCTCCTCGATCCCCTCGATGAGCTTCTCGATCAAGCAGGTCCGGGTAATTTTGTATCCGGTGTGGACATTCTCCATGATGCGGTCCGGGGAGGAGTCAGGATAACGCTGGAAATACACCTTCCCGAGGCGGAGCATCTCCTCCCGGTCGAGGGGGAAGCACCCATTGAGCGCAGCAATGCCTTCGCGAAATTCATCGAAATTTGCGGCTGATTCCAGAATGTCGGCTGGCGTTTTATTCATAATGACACCGCGTCCCCGCGGCACCCCCCGGGCGTGGTATACTAGTGGCTAAAAATTTTATTTTGTCAAGACCGAAGTGGAAATTTCATGCAATAATCGCTCAATTGCCCCCGACCGGCCGCGCGGGACCGCCCCCGGCCTCCTTCCCTGTTCATGGGGACGGAGGGCAAAAGGATGCTCTTCATCATCCGCAGTTCCCGTCTGTTTTTCCTGCATGTACCTGCAAACGGTCGATATCGCGCGGCTTTTCGACAGGTCTGCTCCGGGCGAAGCCGATGGGCCCATGCTGCGGCCTGCGTCCTGGCGTCAGATTCATAAGAAAAAGTCCTTGCGCCGCACAGGGCCCTCCGCCACACTTGTATCCGCGCTGTAATTACAGCGTCTTTTTTATGCAGGGAATGACCTCTTGTGCAATGATCCTGAAAATACTCATCTATTATGCAACCACGCTTTTCTGCTTCGAATGCAGCATAACAGTCTATAGGCTAAACCGGAAGGCCCTTGCCAACCGCCTCTATGCAGCGGCCGCGTTTCTCTATGCCGTTTTTTCCCTGGCGTACGTGCAGCTCATTGTTTCGCCGGACGCAACCGCCGCCAGGGCATGGTTGATGTTCTACTCCCCTCTCTTTTTTCTCGTGGTTATGCTGATCATACACTTCATCATGGAGCTGACCCGGTATCGCAACCTCTCACGAAGCCCGTATTTCCTCGCACTGCTTTATGGCAGCGGCGCGTGCGTCATCGCGGGGATGAGCTGCTTCGTCCCGGTGGTGAAAGGCTTGTATAAAAGCCCCTGGGGATGGACGGTCCTCTACGATCTCGCGTCTCCCTGGTTCTGGGTCGCGTTCAACTATTCTTCCGTGATCCTTCTGCCCGGCATCGCGGCGCTCATGAGCTGGCGGAGAAACACCACCACGGATAAAATCAGGAAGCAGGCGGGGATGATACTGGCGGCCGCATCCACCACCGCCGTTCTGTCGCTGGCGCAGAACGCCCTCACGCTGCTGTTGCCCGCGGAAGTGACCATTCGCATCGGCGACGCCTACCACCAGGCGGTAGCGATATTTTTCATCGGTGCGATGCGGTTCGCCATCTGGAAATACAAGCTCATGAACGTGGTGCCGGCAAGCACCGCGTCCGAGATTTTCAGCGGAATCAGCAACGCGGTTTTTCTCACCGATGGACGCGGCGATCTGGTGTTCATGAACGACCGCGCCCGTGAGATCGTCCTCGGCGCCACCGGGTGCTGCGGGAAGCTCTCCCTTGCCGCACTCTTCAGGGAGAGTGAATCGTTTCAATATTCTCTCAGCAAGATACTTTCCGGCGCATCGCCGGCCCGCTCAGTAACATTCAGCCTGTTGCACGGGAAACAGGCCGTCATCGTAGAGCTCTTCATGCACCCGCTGGTAAATGAAATCGGCGCCTGCGCGGGCGTACTCGTAATCGCCCGCGAGCAGACCGGGCTCGGGGAGCTGCAGAAGCAGGCGGGACTCACGGACCGCGAGCTCGAGGTGTTGCTCCTTCTGGGAGGCGGCCATTCGGCCGGCGAAATAGCGGACGAGTGCGAAATCTCCCTGCAGACAGCCAAAAGCCACATCCACAACATCTATCACAAGACAGGGCTTTCAAACCGCGTCGAGCTGGCGAACCTCCTGAACAAACACTCCTGATTGTCGATTATTGGTTATTTTTTCCCTCTCTCAATCGTTCGATGGATATACAGGTCGGCGTGTTGCCGGTACTATATTAAAGAAGACTAAAAAAAATTATTTGTTAATTTACTATTTTCCTGGAGGTTTTATGAAGCTCAAGTTGACATCCTTGCTGATCCTTGCCTGCGCCCTGATCATGACAGGCTGCACCAAAACGACTTCTGATTACAATTCTCTGCTGGCACTGCTGGGCGGTGGAGGCGTGGCTCCGGCAGAGCCGGCAGCGCCAACCGTGACGCCGGGAGTGTCCCAGGTTGAATTGAGCTGGACCGCCGTGGACGGCGCGACCGTCTACGAGGTCTGGTATAATGAAATAAATGATTCCGCGACCGCGACGCAGGACGGCGGTGACCTCGCCGGGACAAGCCATGTTGTTGACGGGCTTGACAATGGCACGACCTATTACGTGTGGCTGAAGGCAAAGAACGCTGCGGGAACGAGCGATTTCAGCGCCGTGGCGAGCGGAATGCCTGCCTGGACGCGCCTGCTGGGTCATGCGCTCAATAACACCTTCGGTTGCGCCCTTGCTGTTGACGGGGACGGCAACAGCTTCATTACCGGTTATACAACAGGTCTTCTCGATCCTGACAATACGACCACTGGCAACAATAACGTCTATCTGGTCAAGTATGATAAAGATGCCGTACAACAATGGGTCGAACAGCCCACCGGGCAGGACGGGAAGACGACCCAGGGATGGGGAATTGCCGCTGACCCTGACGGGAACATCTATGTTGCCGGCGTCACTAACGGCAGCGTGTATGACGCCGTTAAAATCGGTACCGGAACCAATAATAATGTCTTCTTGATAAAATACGATAATGATGGAAACAAGATATGGGCCACCCAGGCGGGCGTAGCGGACAAAAACACCTATGGTAAAGCCATCGCGGTTGACGCTGACGGCAACAGCTACGTCACAGGCTATACCAATGCCGATCTTGACGGCACTGGCGGGGGCGTCCTTACCGGAACCTACGACGTCTATGTCGCAAAATACGATACGGACGGCACGCAGCTCTGGGTCCGGCAACTCGGGGTGGCAGGCGTGGGAACGTACGGCAACAGTGTTGCGGTTGACCCCGCTGGTAATTGTTATGTGACCGGTCAAACAGAAGGCGGACTTTACGGCAATACTAAAGCCGGGGATCCAGACGTCTTTGTCCTTAAATACAATACGACTGGAACTATACAATGGGTAAAGCAGATGGGAGTGGCCGCAGGCCTTAAAAGCACCTATGGGTACGGTATTGCCGCGGATGCCGACGGGAACAGCTATGTGACCGGTAATACGCAGGGTGATCTTGACGGCGCCGGCCCGGGAGTACTGGTCGGATATCCCGATGTATATGTAATGAAATACAATACCTCGGGTGAGCTGCAGTGGCTCAGGCAGACCTCAGCCGCGGGAAAATATGCCACCGGACAAGGCATCGCGCTTGATGCGGATGCGAACTGCTATATTGCCGGAGAGACCAACGCGGATCTTGACGGTGAAGGCCCCGGTGTCCTTACCGGTACGAAAGATGCTTTCGTTATTTCGTACGGCACGGACGGGACATCCAGAATGATCAAGCAGATGGGTACGGCGGGGAAAAATATATTAGTGTATGGGATTGCTGCAACTTCCTCCGGAGCCTGTTTTGTCACGGGTTACGTAGACGCTAATTTTGACGGAGAGACATTCGTAGGAGTTTTCGCCGACGCCTTCGTGACCATGAGAATGAACGAGTAAGGCCGCGTGGGGCTTGGCCCCCGCGGTAATTGATAATCAATAACGTCGATTGATTGGACTATCATGTATTCCTCCGCCGTTTATGGCGGCGGAGGAATACTGTACTTGTCATCTGGTTTAGAAAAAGCCTGCTAAGATGAACAACTTTCTGGAGGACATATGAAACATTATCCACTATTCTCTTTCGCGCTCGCTCTTGTCTGCGCGCTTTTCTGTGCCGCCTGCGGCGGCTCGGGGAAAACCACGCTGCTGCCGCTCCCGGGCGCAGATGGCGGCACGCCGCCCGCTCCCTCCGGGCTGGCTCGCGGCGACCTTGTTGCGTTTACCGCCGGACAGAAAACCTTTGTCATGGCATACGCCAATGACGGGACCGAAATCACTTTTCCGACCGGGCTGGACGATACCGGTACCGCCGCCATGTCCGGCGACTTTTTCATCGGCCAGGCAGAGGCGACCAGCGGCCTTTTTGTCACGGTGTACCAGTGGGCCTACGATAACGGCAGGTTCAGCGATACGGTGACCGACCATAACGGCATCGATTCCACGACCGCGAAGTATGGCGGGAAGCAGCTGATCAACCTGGCGGGATCTCCGACCGTGGATTATTCCGGCGGTGTCTTCACTGTTGCGACGGACAGCGGGAACAAGCCGGTCACGAAAGTCACCTGGTACGGAGCGGTCATGTTCTGCAACTGGCTTACCGAAATGTCGGACGGGAATGTGAACAACGTCGTGTACGGCGGCATAGACACCACATGGGATCACGCTGAGACCGTTGCGGATTCAGCAAAGTCCGGATTCCGCCTGCCCACGGGCGATGAATGGCAGTTCGCGGCCAGGTATATAGGGACCACAGCGCCGTCCGCGGGGCTCCTTGCGGCCGAGTATGTGGCACAGGGCATACGAGGAAGCGCTTCCCTTACTGCCGGGTATTACTGGACACCGGGCGATTACGCAAGCGGCGCGGCCGCGGATTACACGCACGAGACCGAGACCCGCGCGGTGTCATGGTATAAATCGGGCGCAATCGGAGAGGTGCCCAAGGACGCTGGCCTGAAGGACTTCAACGGCCTCAATATCTACGACATGAGCGGCAACGTGTGGGAGTGGTGCTTTACACAGTATGACGCTGATAACCGCATCTTGGTGGGCGGCGGTATCCACGAAAATGCAAACGGAATGACTATCGGTGACGGGACTAATGATGGCCCTGATGACCAGTTTGTATCAATAGGCTTCCGCATCGCGAAAAACCGCTGAGGTACTGATTTTTTCATTTCTGCCCGCCGGAGGCACGGCTCCGGCGGGGCGTCCTGCATACATACAATGCATCGCATCCCACAGGCCGGCGCCGGGAAGGGTGAAAATCCCAGGATAATGATGAGTACCTGGACACGGGCTCATGCCGGGGGAGGGTCCAATGCCTGCTGTCCGGGCCCCATATTTTACTTGCAAAACAACCCGCACTACCCACCATATCGAAGATCATACGTTTATTCCAGGATACGAATACAGCAATGACCGAACAGTACCGAAACCCCGTGCCAACAGTGGATATTATTATCGAAATCGAGGACGGGGCCGGCGCCGCGGCGCGGAATATTGTCCTCATCAAACGAAAGAACCCTCCCTACGGCTGGGCGACTACCCGGCGGCTTCGTCGATTACGGCGAGACGCTCGAGGCGGCGGCTGTCCGCGAGGCGGCCGAGGAGACCTCCCTCGCGGTGACGCTGGTGCGGCAGTTCCACACCTATTCCGACCCGGCGCGCGACCCGCGCCGGCACACCATCATCCACGGTCTTCATCGCCACGGCGCGCGGCGTCCCCGCGGCGGCTGATGACGCGGCGGAGGCTGGGGTCTTCAGCATCGACAGCCTGCCGGGACCGATGGCCTTCGACCACGCCGACATACTGCGCGATTACCGCGGGCGGAAATACTGACCTTGACCGGAGGATGCAACGAATGAAAATATCCAACCCCCTTCTGAAGACCTTCGAAATCACCCTTGATGCCATATTCAACGCATCGGGCACCGATATCCGGCTCCACGGAAAGGAGAACGTCCCGGACCAGCCGGTCATCTACGTGATAAATCATTTCACGCGGATGGAAACAGTGCTGATGCCCTACCTTATCAAAAAACACATCGGCAAGTACCCGATATCCCTTGCGGACAGCTCGTTCTTCAGCGGGAAAATGGCCGACCTCATGGACAAGGTCGGCGCCTTTTCAACCGCGGACAAGAACCGGGACGCCATCATGGTCGGCGCGCTGTTGACAGACAGCCACCCGGTCATCATCTTTCCCGAAGGCCAGATGATCAAGGACAAGAAGATCGTGGAGAAGGGGAAATACATGGTCTACAATGCCGGCATCCGCAGGCCCCCCCACACCGGCGCGGCCCGCACCGCCCTCCTCTCGCAGCTGATGAGGGAAAAGATCGCCCGCTTCCACAAAAAAGGGGACGCTGAAAAGGTCGGGCGATACGCGGCGGCGTACGGCTTCACCGCGGCCGAGGTGGGCACCATCACCTCCCTCGAGACGACCATCGTGCCGGTGAACATCACCTATTACCCGATCAGGGCGCGGGACAACGCCATCAACAAGCTGGTGGGCAGGTTCGTGAAGGACATCTCCGCCCGCTTCCAGGAGGAGCTCGAGGTCGAGGGCACCATGCTCATGAAGGGCGTCGATATCGACATCAACTTCGGGACGCCGATCCGGGCGAAGGGCTACCTTGAATCAAGCGAACTGGCCAGGAGGATGATCGATGACGACAACCTCTACCTGCCGCCGGACAATGCGGGCCTGAAAAACGCCTTCCACGGTCTGGACATCAGCATGATGCAGGAGTACATGGACGACATATACGGCATGACGACGGTGAACCATGAGCATGTCTTCTCATACCTGCTGACCCGCTACCCCGGCACCCGGATCCGCGAGGACGATTTCAAGAACCGCGCCTTCCTGGCGCTGGACATCCTCCGCAAGACCGGGCTGACCAACTTTCACACCGCCCTGCAGAAAAAGCAGTTCTATCTCCTCACCGACGACCGTCATGACAAATACTCGGCCTTCATCGACGCCGCGCTCCATGACGGCCTCATCTCGCTGAAAAACGGCGTTATCGTAAAGAACGCCGGGCGCTTCGCAAACCTGAAAGATTTCCACACCATACGGAAGGACAACTTCATCGAGGTGCTCAAAAACGAGATCGAGCCCCTGGGCGAGTTCACCAGGCAGCTTGACCGCATCATGTTCCAGCCGGCCTTCTGGATCAGGAGAACGATAAGGAACCGCTTCATCGAGCTGGACCGGACCCTCTTCGAGCAGGACTATCAAAAATATTTTATCAAGGGCGAAAGCAAGCCGATGGAAATCGGCCGGCCGTTTTTCCTGAAGCGGTTTTTCAGGAAACGGGGCATCATCATGGTCCACGGGTACATGGCCGCGCCCGAGGAGATACGCCCGCTGGCCGACTTCCTCTACCGCAAGGGCTTTACCGTGTACGGGGCGCGGCTGCGCGGCCACGGCACCGCGCCGGAGGACCTGGCGGTCCGCAACTGGGAAAAGTGGTACGACTCCGCAGGACGCGCCTACATCATCATGAAGAACAGCGTGAAGGACTTCGCCATCTGCGGCTTTTCCACCGGCGCCGGCATCGCCCTCCTCCAGGCGGCGAACAAGCCCGGGAGGTTCAGGGGGGTCATTTCCATCAACGCGCCCCTCAGGCTCCAGAACATCACGTCGCGCCTTTCATCGGCGGTCGTCATGTGGAACAGGTTCCTCTCCTCCATCCGCATGAAAAAGGGAAAAATGGAATTCGTGAGCAATGTGCCTGAAAACCAGCATATCAATTACTTCAGAAACCCGGTCTCCGGCGTGAACGAGCTGGGAAAGCTCATGAAGGTGGTCGAGGAACGCCTCGGGTTCGTGGCCGATCCCGCCCTGATTATCCAGGGCTCGGACGACCCGGTCGTCGACCCGGTGAGCGGGCTGGAGATATTCGGGCGCATCGGAACGGAGCAGAAACAGCTCATCCGCATATACGCCAGGCATCACGGGATCATACGCGACGGCGGGTCCGATGAGGTGAAGGCCAGGGTGCTGGAATTCGTGAAGAAGATATTTTCCCGGCGATAGCCCGGAACTAAAACCGGGTCATAATTTTTTCGCGGGGGGTCCATCGCCCGTCTGCCTTACATACGCAATATGATACACCGGCTTTTAAAAATATGGTCTGGAGGGTCACCAGTTACGTTATCTCGATCCCGATGAGGACGATGTCGTCCACGAGGGGAGTGCCGTCACGGAACCGGGTAATGTCGTCCATGATGGCGTCGAGCTTTTCGGGAAGCGTGCGGCCCTCCGGGTCGCGGTACAGGTCAAAATATTCCGCCTGCGAATCGAGCATTTCGCTCCTGGGATTGACGGTATCCGGGATGCCGTCCGTATACAGAAAGAGCCTGTCCCCCCGCTTCAGGGTAACGGTGGTCTCCGAGAACACCCTGTTTTCCTGCCAGCCGAGGAGGTTCCCCGACGACTTGATGAATTCCACCCGGTCCGTTTCGCGGCAGCACAGGATCGGATAGGGGTGCCCGCCCCGCGCGAAGGTAAAGGTCAGCGTGTCATCCGCCCCCGGCTTGAAGACCCCGTACATGGCGGTCAGGTAGTATGACGGCATCCCCCTGAACACCTCGTTGTTTATCGTCTCGATATACTTGCCCGGCGTCATGCCGTACCTGCGGCACGCCTTGTTGGAAATCGACCGCACCAGCGACAGGAACAGCGCCGCGGGGACGCCGTGGCCGGTCACATCGCCGAGGAATATCCCGAGGCCGCCCTCTTCAAGAGGGGTGAAGGAAAAGTAGTCCCCTCCGACGGCCTCGAGCGGCTGGTAGCGGTAATCGATCGACAGCCGGGGGAACGCCGGGACCTCCTTCGGCATGAGGGCCTTCTGTATGAGCCGGGCGCTTTCAAGCTCCCTCAGCATTATTTCGTTCTGGTTCCTGAGATTGTTTTCGCTGATCCGCAGCTCGTTCTCGACCTGCTTCCTGACGATGATCTCCTGGATCATCTTCTTGTTTATGTCCTTGAGCTCCGCGGTGCGCTGCTGCACCAGCATCTCGAGCTTCTCCTGGTTCCAGCGCTGCTCCTCGATCTCTTTTTTACGCTCCGTGATCTCCCTGCCCACCCCCTGCACGGCGAATGGCTTGCGGTTCTTGTAGATCAGGAACGACTGCGTCTCGAGGAAGATGCGCCTGCCGTCCTTCGTCTGCACTTCAAACTCGGACAGCTCGCTCTGCGTGCCCTTTTCCAGCACCTCGTTGATGACCTCAAAGGCCTTGGGGATCTGGCGCTCCGTCAGCAGGGTGACAAAATTAATGCTTGTGATGTCCTCCCGCTTGTAGCCCAGCGTTTTCAGGGCGGCGCTGTTGGCGTCGATAAAGTTGCCCTTGAAGTCGTGGATAAACAGCAGGTCAAGCGAGCGCTCGGCCAGCGCGCGGTACCGGTCCTCGCTCTCCTCGAGTTCCTGCAGCGCCTGCTTCCTCTTGCGGATATCGCGGGTACTCCCCTGCACCCCGACAGGGTTCCCCGATCTGTCATAGACCCATTTTGCGGTGAGCTCAACATCTATGACCGACCCGTCCTTGGCCAGCTCCTGGAGCTCGAGCACCTTTACGCCGGACTGTTCCTCCCGGGATTTGGCCAGCTCGCCGGCCAGCAGTTCATGGATATAGGGAAGGTACTCGGGCACGATAAATTTCGAATACGGCGAGCCGATCGCCTCTTCCTGGGTATAGCCGGTCATCTCCGTAAAGGAAGGGCTTATGTATTGTAGGATCCCGTCGAGGGATATCGTCCAGAGGGTATCGGAAGAATTTTCCGTGAGAAGCCGGAACAGGTCCTGATCCCCGATTACGCTGTTTTTTTTATCTTTCACTTGTCAGGTTCTCATCGCCCCTGCCGGGCCTTCCGCCCGGCATACTATTTTTTTCCATTCGGCAAAAATGGTACGCACCCGGGTCAGATGGAGAGCACCTCGATCTCGACCCGCCTGTTTTCCTGGCGCCCTTCCTCGCTCTTGTTGGTCGCGATCGGCCGCTGCTTGCCGTATCCCTTCGCCTCGAGCCGGTTCTTCGCAATGCCGTTATCCACCAGGTGCTCCACTACCGCCTCCGCCCGCTGCATGGACAGCTTCTGGTTCGCCCTGTCTGAACCGATGTTGTCGGTGTGCCCGCTGATCTCCACCCTCATGGTGGGGTTTTCCTTCAGCAGCTTTATGATCCGCTTCAGCTCGTATTTTGACTCTTTTAGGAGCTTGTATTTTCTGAATTCGAAATACATGGTATTCAGGACGATATTGGCGCCCACCACGATAGGCTCGAGAAGGATGTCCTCGTTGATTTCCCTGTACTGCCGGACGTCGGTCAGGTCGATTTTCCTCGAATAAAAAAGATACCCGGCGCTCCTGACCGAAAAGTCGCAGATTTTCCCCTTGTTGAGGATGACGATATACTTTCCGTCGTCGCGGTTGCTGTAGATGATCTTCGGCCTGGCGTCCGAATTGATATCGGTGATGGCGATCTCGGCAAAGAGGGTCTTTTCGGTTCTCCGCTTGTCGCGCACCGTGCCCTTGACGATGACCACCTTCGTCTGCTGGAGGTTCTCGGGGATGGGAACGGAAAAGATCCTCCGGACACCCTCCCGCTTCTCGTCCTCCTGCCCGCTCCTTGATTTCGTGTAGTACATGATTTCACCCGAGGCGGGGATGGCGATGAGGCTGTCCTCCCCCTTCGTGTTGATGAAGCCGCCCAGGTTTGTCGGCCTGCCCCAGCCGCCCGATTCGGTCCGCTCCACCTTGTACAGGTCGTAGCCGCCGCTCCCGCCCGGGCGCGTGGAGCTGAATATGAGCGACAGGTTGTCCGCGAGGATCACCGGACCGAATTCGCAGTAGTCGGTATTGATGGGGGCCGGCATCTTTTTCGGCGTGGTCCATACATCGTCCACCTTCTCGGAGTAAAAGATCCCGAGGCGTTCCTTGCAGCCTTTCTTTTCAGGGCACTCCCTGACAAAGTAGATCGTGTTTCCGTCCGGGGCGAGCGAGGCAAACCCGTCATACCCGGCAGAATTGATCGGCGCCCCCATGTTCACCGGCTCCGACCACCTGTCGCCCTTCCGCTGCGAGACCCACAGGTCGCAGTTCCCCAGGCCGCCCGGCCTGTCCGAGGTGAAGATCAGGGAGTTCTGGTCGTAGGTGATGAAGCACCCGCCGTCATTGTACCGCGAGTTGATTGCATCCAGCGACACCGGCTTGCTCCACTTGTCAAAGACCTTTTGCTTCGCGTATATCTGGTATTTTTTCGGCTTGTCGATGTCCGCCTGGTATATCATCGTCTTCCCGTCGGCCGATATGGTGGGACTGTATTCAGAGTACTGGTACCCCCTCGATTTCGACGAGGAGCCCGCCGATGAGCAGGAAAAAAAGATGAGGAGCGGCAGCACCGCGATGACGCCGGCACTGAAAACGAGAAACGCACGATATCCCTTCATGTCAAACACCCCTGTGAATAATTCTGCATGCTCAGATTGTCTTCACGGGATTTTACTATAAATGGGACGGTTGTCAAGTAACAAATCGGTTATTTTCGGCGGTCATTTTTCAGCACCACCGCCAGCACAAGGAACGAGGCCGCGGCGAACAGCGCCGACGAATAAAAGACCCCCTCCATGCCCCACCGGTGATATGCGATACCGGTGAAGATCGGCCCCAGTGTCTGCCCCAGCCGCAGGACCATCGAATTCATCGACATGAATGCGCCGCGGTATTCCATGGGGGCGTTGCCCGAAAGGAAAGTCTGGATACCGGGAATGTTCATGCCGTTGGCAAATCCGTATAACAGGACGGGCACCGTCATCAGGTATATAGTGTCGATCCACTGGACCGCGCCGAGGACAACGGCGTAGAGGGCGAACGAGACGACAATGATGGTTTTATAGCTGAAGCGGCGCGAAATCCTTCCCAGATTGAAGGCCGCGAGCATGCTGCTCACGGACGTCGCGGCGAGCATGAGCCCGATCGTCGATGGCGAGGCGCCGAACCTGGCGTGCAGGAGGAAGGGGAAATAGGCCAGGAGCGCGCCGTAGAGCAGCATGAATGCCGCCATGGTGGCCAGGTAGGCCGGCACGATCCCGCCGCCGCTCACCGAATTCATGACGCCGGCCAGGTAGCCCCTGATCGGCGGCGGCGAAGACGGCTCGGGGTTTTTGAGGAAGAGCAGCACCAGCGCCCCCATCGGCAGCGCGAGCGCGGACAGCAGAAAGGGATAGCTCCATCCGATGAGGGCCAGGGCGCCGCCGATCGCCGGGTAGGCCATGGTGCCGATGTTCAGGACCGTGGCGTTGTACCCGAGCGCCTCGGCCCGCTCGGTGCCGTTGAACAGGTCGCCGATGACCGTCTGGTTCAGCCCGCCGAGGGCGGCGGCACCCACGCCGTTTGCAAATCGAAGCGAGAGCAGGAGAGGGAAGCTGTCCGTGAAGGCGCAGGCGGTGCCGGCAATTCCGAAGAGAAAGAGCGAGGGGACGATCACCTTCTTCCTGCCGAAGCGGTCGGCCAGCACCCCCATCACGGGAGACAGGAATATGCCGGGCAGGGTGAATATGGTGATGAGCATCACCACCTGGCTCCCGGTCAGCCGCAGGTCTTTCGCGATCATGGGAAGCGCCGGTGCTATCGACGTGACGCCGATCACGGAGATCAGCGTTATCCCGAAAATAATCTGGAGGTCGCGGTCGAGGAATATGCGACGGGGACGGGTATCAGTCACTGTGCGCGCTGCCGTTCTTGAGGCCCGCCAGCCGGATCCGGTGCTCAGCGGCGCGGAGGATCTCGCCCAGCAGCTCCGCGTACGGCATCCCGCCGAACCCCGCCATCCGTGCCAGGTGCCCGTCCCAGCGCCATCCCGGGTTTGGATTCACCTCGAGGAGCTTCGGCTTTCCCCTGACGTCCAGCCGCCAGTCGAAGCGGCAGTGGTCGCGGCACTCGAGACGTTCAAACAGCTTCAGGCAGCATTCCTCTATATACTTCCTGGTGTCCTCGGGTATCACCGCCGGGACCGGCCGCACCTTCCAGTAGGGCGAATCCGGGAGCCACTTCGCCTCGTAGCCGCAGATCTTCGGCAATTCAGGCGGCAGCAGGGAATAATCCTCCTCCATCATCGGCAGCACGCGGTACGAGCCGGGCAGGTTCCCGATGATCCCCACGCTGAGGTCCTTCCCCGGAAGGAATTCCTCCACCAGGATGGGCCGTTCGTACCCCAGCTTGTCCCTGATTTCCGATATGGCGTTCATCAGCTCCTCGATGCCCGTCGCCACGCTCCGCCGCGTGATCCCGAAGCTGGAATCGCCCGTGTTGGGCTTGACGATGACCGGGAACCCGAACGGGAGCTCGAAGGTGTCGTCTTCCGGCTTGATGAAAAACGCCCTGGCGACCGGGATCCCCATCTCCTTCGCGACGCCGCGCACCAGGGACTTATCGTGGCAGAAGGCCAGGCACTGCGGGCCCGGGCCGGTGTAGTGGATGTCCATCATCTCCAGGAGCGCGGGGACATGGAGCTCCTTGCGCGCGTCGTTGTTGTAGCCCCCGTCGCAGAGGTTCAAAATAAAATCGGCGTTTTTCCTGATCCGCGACAGGTCATTGATCAGCGAATCATGACTGCCGATATAGGTGAAGCTGTATTCTTCAAGGCCCTTCAGCGCATCCTTCATCTGGTCGATGTCATACAGGTCGTCATCATCGAATACGAGCGACGGCCTGACCGGGTCCTTTTTCGCGGGATCGCCCATGATGACCGTCACGTTCTTGATGTCCGTCTTCCGCTGCCGGGCCGGCGTCCAGTCCTTTTTGACGCAGGCGGACATGATGATCCGCTTCCCGGCCGCCGGCTCCTGGGCGGCCGGCGGCCCGCCGTCAGCATCGTGATGGAGGGCGATGTCGCTGAAGCCTGCGGCGTTCAGGAGCTCCTGCAGGCCCTCGCTGTTATACAGGCGCTCCGCGTAAAACTGGTCGGCGATGACCCCCTTTTCCACGTGGGTCACCACCTCGCGGGAGATCAGCCGCTGCTTATCAACGGATATCGAACGCTCGCGGCAGACAAAATGGTTACGGTCAATCCAATCCCACGAGCGCGGATGGAAGTTATGCCGGAGGTGGTCACCGTCCGCCACATCGACCAGGAGCCGCCCCCACGGCTTCAGCACCCTGAAGACTTCGCGCAGCACCCGCAGGTCGTCATTGACCGTTTCAAAGTAGCCGAAGCTGTTGCCGAGGATGAAGAGGACGTCGAAGGTATCGGGCTTGTAGGGCAGCATCCGTGCCTCCCCCTCGCGGAACCTGACGCTCAGGAACTCCTTTCTCGCCTGCATCTTGGCGCGCTGTATGAGATAGCGCGACCGGTCGAGGCCTTCTACGTTCCTGAAGCCGCGGCGGGCCAGCTCCAGGGAATGCCGCCCCTGCCCGCAGGAGAGGTCGAGGATCCGGTCGTCGGGAGAAAGGTTCACGATCCGGGAGAAGAGGTCCACTTCCCGCGCGGTGACGGCATGGTCCTCGACAGCGTCAGCGTCCGTTTTAAGATACACGGCGTTGAAGATCTTGTTCCACCAGTCGGGATTGACATATTCCTCAAGGTTGGCCACCGGGCCGTATGATTTTTTTACATTCCCGGTCTTGAGCCTGTTCGATACCGGTCCGTTAACAGCTGGTTTCATAATCGAAACAATCCTCCCGGTAACAAGAAAAATAGAGGGGAAGCCGGCCATCGCCCTATCACTGCTGAATATAATACAGCAACAGGTAAATAATTCAATAAAAAAATATAATTTGAAGGTCCGGCCCGCCGCGGACAGTGAGAGTTCGGGTACCGTTCTTTTTAGATCCAGGCGAAAAATTATATTGATTTTTAAAATCCGCTGTTTTAGCGTGGCACACGTGATTAAACATATAAAAAAATATATAGTCGGAGGAATGTCAATGGATTGTACCATACCACAATAATCATTCCGCAATATACTGTCCTGAAAGGATGTATCGGGTTGGATGCGCGGCGCCGCGTGACAGTGGCCGTTCCTCGCGAGGGACCGCGTGCATCTTGTTCACAATTCACCCAACAGGCTATCATCGGCACGTGCTGTCCGTCTATCACACCGGCAGCGGGTCGCGCACAAACCATGCTGGCCTGACTGAAATATAGTTGAAAAACAACCACTTTAATGGAGGAATGCATCATGCGTATCAGATTGGTTTTGGCACTTCTTGTTATGGTCGCTTTCTCACCGGCCGCATTTTCCGAGACACCCGAAGAGATGGGCGCACGGTTGATGAAGATGAACGACGACCGCCCTGTCTTTGAGAAGCTCAAGGCAAAGGGAACGCTTGTCATCTTCAGCAGCGGCGGCGAAGTCAGGTTTAAAAAAATGATCCAGATCGGCGTTTACACGACGAACATGGGTACCCCGCAGTTCTGCGAAATGTATATCGCGTATTTCATGGCCCCGGCCGACGACCAGGGCAACTCGTTCATGATGTACCACTACAAGACACAGCCTGACATCAAGTGGGTGTACCTGAAGGGCATCCGCAAGGCAAAAAAGGTGACCGGCGCCGATAAAAAGCTGAGTTTCTTCGGCAGCGACTTCACCAACGGCGAAACGGGCAAACCGAATTACCAGGAATGGAAATACAAGTACCTCGGCGACGACAAGGTCACCTTCAAGGGAAAGACCTTCGATTGCTACAAGGTCGAATCCGTACCCAGGGACAAGAGCATCATGAACGAATACGGGTGCGGGAGGATGGTTTCGTATTTCGAGAAAAAGTCGCTGCTCACCCTGCAGAGGGACCACTATGATGAAAACCTCATAAAGATCAAGGAGCTGCGCCTTCTCTCTTTCATCACCAAGCCCAACATAAAGGGCCAGAAAGTAAATTACGAGACCGGCATCGAGATGAAAAACGTCAAGACCGGGTCGAAGAGCCACCTGCTCTTTTCCGATGTAAAGACCGAGGGTGAAGCGAACCTGCGGACGGACATCTTCACCGAGCAGTATCTCACGCAGAAATGGTGGTAGACTATTTCTCCGCACGGAGAACGGACCGGCATTGTGCATGAAACGCGCCCTCTCCCCCGCCCGCCGGGGGAGAGGGATGCCCGATAGTTGTTTCACGTTATACTGATCACATGTTATATTTTTTGGAGGGTCAAATGAAAGTATTACGGTCAGCAGTCCTGATTGCCCTGTTCCTGTTCTTCACCGGCGCGTCCTACGGGCAAATCGAGGACCTCGCGGAGGAGCAGGACAAGCAGGGAGCGGTCAAGACCGACGGGGAAAAGGAGAAGGACACCTCCTTCGCGATCCACGGGTACGCCCAGGGAAACATCGTGGTTTCCCGGAACGATATCGGGACGAAGGGAAACAAGTGGCTCAACTCGAAGTATGAATTCCCGCGGATAGGGGCCACGCTCCAGCTCGAGTTTGAAGGAAACGCGTACGATGTGGCGCATTTTTTCTCGGCGGTGCAGGTAGAATACAACGCGGCGGGGGAAAAAACAAACTTCCCGAAATTTTACTGGCCGAATTTTTTGATGCCCGGCATGCAGTCCACCTATTTTGCATCAAATGCCGACTTCAAGCGTGACGAGCTCAACAAGTACCCGACGATCAACATCAGGGAGACCTATGTCGACCTGTACGGCAAGCACGTCTCGCTGCGGCTCGGGCACCAGATCATATCATGGGGCGAGATCGAGGGCGTCGAGGCGCCGTCGGACATCGTGATCCCGTGGGATTACACCACCATGAGCAACTATTTCGAATTCGGCCGCGTCGGCGTCACCGCGGCGAACCTGAATTTTTACTTCGCCAACCAGCAGTTCCAGGTAATCTGGATGCCCATATTCCAGCCCGCAAAGCTGCCGCTTGAATCACTCTACAAGAGGGGCGTGACCAATATCACGCGGCCCCCGTTTGAAGTGCGGAACGGCGAGTACGCCGCGCGCCTCTCCGGGAACCTCGGGAACTCGTTCCGCTACGGCCTTGGCTTTGTTTACGGTTTTGACGATATGCCCGACACGCTCATAAAGCTGCCCGTCCAGACCGCCCCGGCGTTCAGCGTCCTGGCGCAGATAACAAACATGTACTACAACCGCGTCATGATGCCCGCGCTTGACATCGGCCTCGGCCTTGGCGAGGTGATGTCCTGGAAATTATCGGCGAGCGCCAACCTGACGAAGGACCTGCTCGACAAAAAAAACGCCATGAAGATCATACCCATAACCGATGGGGTGAACACGGTCATGGATGTTGAAATGAACATGATTAAAAAATCCACCGTCACCTATCTCACCGGCCCTGAATCGCCGAACCTGTTCGCCAAGATATACGTGGGGCTCTACCTGGGGCAGATGTGGGTGCTCAAATACAGGAAGCAGAGCAGCCTGTCCTTCATCAGCAACCAGGTGGACGAAGGCAACGGGCACCAGTACCCCTACAAGTGGATGCTCGTCAGCAACATATCGCGGAGTTTCCTTGAGAGCGACGCCCTTGACTTTCAGGTGCGCCTCGCCCTGTATGCCGACCCGAAGCTGAAAAACTGGGATTACGTCGTCTATCCCTACTTTATGTACAAATTCACCAACGGCGTCAGCACCTCCCTCGGCTTTGTCTTCGCGAAGAGGCTCGGTGACGAGCGCAACATGATAATTTCAGAGACCCGCTACTCCTTCTGATGCACCGCGTGTAATGCTGATATGATGTTCAGCGGAAAGACAGCTTGAAAAAGCTGTCTTTTTTTTCGCCCCCGGCCGCGGAGGCGCCGGTGAAAAAATAATCCTTGCAAAAAACCGGCCGGGCCTGATTGCATGAGTGGGTCCATCAGGCAGTAAAAGTTAGGATACGGCATCGATATATGCAACAAGCCATCAATGACATCATCGCCTTTCTGCTTCCCCGGAATGACCTGTTTCTGTACGTATTCCTGTTCGCCAGCGCGGTCATCGAGAACCTGTTTCCGCCCATCCCCGGCGACACCATTACCATTCTCGGGGCGTTCCTGGTCGGCACCGGAAGGCTTTCCTATCCCCTTGTGTATCTCGCAACGACCGCCGGGAGCGTGGCCGGGTTCATGGCCCTCTCCTTCGCCGGCCGGCTCCTCGAGCGGGAATTTTTCATGAAAAAAAACTACCGTTTCTTTTCAGCACGGAGCATACTCGCCGCGGAATCATGGTTTGCCCGGTACGGCTCCTTCGTGGTGCTTGCCAACCGCTTTCTGCCCGGCATCAGGTCGGTCATTTCACTCGTTTCCGGCCTGACACGGATGAACCCGCTCAGGGTCTTCTTTTTCAGCCTTATCAGCGCGTGTGTCTGGAACCTTATCTGGATTCAGACCGGCTTTCTCCTTGGAAACAACTGGGACTCCGTCCGTGACAGGGCCGGCGACCTTATCCGGCGTTACAATATCGGGGCGGGAATACTCATCGCCCTGTTTGTTGCAGGTTATGGTATCTATAAACTCCTGAAAAATCGAAGGGGTTCCGGGGACAAAAACGACGGACAATGAGATGCCGGCCGGCCGTTCGGCGCTCTCCCGGACCGACCATTTCTGAAATTCACGCAAAAAATACTTGTTTTTTTATTATACCCTTTGGTAATTGGTATTGTGTCGAACTACGCATGCGATAGAAAGCGTATTCAGAGAAAATCCTGTGAAGTTTGATCAATCCCTATGGCAAAAATTAGCAAGGCTCTTCTCAGTGTATCCGACAAGACCGGAATTGTGGATTTTGCC
The DNA here is from genome assembly GCA_963827275.1 of uncultured Spirochaetota bacterium. Classification (GTDB taxonomy): domain Bacteria; phylum Spirochaetota; class UBA4802; order UBA4802; family UBA5550; genus RBG-16-49-21. Next base: position 276,868 of record CAWHAA010000008.1, on the reverse strand, counting down.
AGGGAGATAGCGAAATACAATATCCAGTTCATTTCAACTGGAGGAACGGCCAGGATTCTCAGGGAAAACGGACTGGAGCTCATGGACGTGTCCGATTATACCGGATTTCCCGAAATGATGGACGGAAGGGTCAAGACCCTCCATCCTAAGATCCACGGCGGTCTGCTGGGTGTGCGCTCAAATCCCGAGCATCTCCGCGAGATGGACCGGTATAACATCGAGAGTATCGACATGGTCGTGGTGAACGTGAACGGCTTTGAGCACGCGGCAGGCTTCGCGGGACGCTCTTTGAACGACGTGATGAACACCATAGACATCGGCGGAATCGCGCTCCTCCGGTCCGCTGCAAAGAATTTCGAGAGCGTGACCGTCGTGGTCGACGCGGATGACTACCGGATGGTCATCGATGACATGAGGGCAAACAACGGCGCCGTAACGCCGGAGACCAATTTGCAGCTGGCCGTCAAGGTCTTCGAGATGACGTCCGGATACGATCGTTTAATATCGGAATATCTGCGGCAAAAAGAGTTGCGCAGTATGACCGAAAAAAAATATATTGAGATTCCCCGGTAATTAAGCAGTTTTGCAATAATAGATACACCGGCGAAGACCAATAATAAATAATTAAAAATTTTATGGGAGGTAGTACATGGCTGAAGTTACTCTTAAAGAGATTTATCCAGTGCCCGAAAGTTTCAAAAAAAAGGCATACATCAAAAGCCGCGCTGACTACGAAAAAATGTGGAAAGAGTCCCTTGCAGATTCAGACGCCTTCTGGGCAAAGATTGCCGAGGAGTACGTGACCTGGTTCAAGAAATGGGACGTTGTCAACAGCAGCAACTATGCCAAGGACATGAAAGACTTCAAAGTCGAGTGGTTCAAGGGCGCCAAACTGAACGTGTCCTACAACTGCCTCGACAGGCACCTGGACAAAAGAGGGAACCAGTTAGCCCTCATCTGGGAAGGCAACGACCCCAGCGAAACGAGGAAGTTCACCTACAAGCAGCTGCATGAAGAAGTCTGCAAATTCGCGAACGTTCTCAAGAAAAACGGCGTCAAGAAAGGCGACCGCGTCACTTTCTATCTGCCGATGATTCCCGAGCTGATGATAGGCATTCTCGCCTCTTCACGCATCGGCGCTGTCCACTGTGTCGTATTCGGCGGCTTCTCAGCTGAAGCGCTCCGCGACCGGGTCAATGACAGCGATACCCGCGTGCTCGTATCCTGCGACGGTACGTTCCGCGGCGCCAAGGCCGTTCCCCAGAAAGACAACGCGGACAAGGCCCTTACGGAATGCCCGCAGGTAAAAACCCACATCGTCGTGAAACGGGTCGGCGACCAGATCAAGTGCACCTGGAACGACAAGGTTGACAAATGGTACGATGCGGAAATGGCGAAGGTTGACGCGAAATGCGAACCCGAGCAGGTCGATGCGAATGATCCTCTCTTCATTCTCTACACCTCCGGCTCAACCGGAAAGCCGAAAGGCGCCATGCACAGCACCGGCGGATACCTGACCTTCTGTGCCTTTACCCACAAGATGATCTTCGATTACCATGATGGCGACATCTATTGGTGTACCGCCGACATCGGCTGGGTAACCGGGCACTCCTACATCTGCTACGGTCCTCTCGCCAACGGCGCGACCACCGTCATGTTCGAAGGCGTTCCCAACTATCCGGATCCGGGCCGCTTCTGGGCAGTAGTCGAGAAGCACAAAGTCAACATATTCTACACAGCGCCGACCGCCATCCGCGCCATCGCGAAAGAAGGCGACAGCTGGGTTGACAAGCACAACATCAAGAGCCTCCAGCTCCTCGGATCAGTGGGCGAGCCACTGAACCCCGAAGCCTGGAACTGGTACTATCAGAAGATCGGCCGCGGCGAGTGCCCGATTGTTGACACCTGGTGGCAAACAGAGACCGGCGGTATCCTCATCACCCCGCTCCCCGGCGCCATCGACATCAAACCCGCCATGGCGACGGTTCCCTTCTTCGGCGTCGAGCCCTGCATCGTTGACGACGAGGGCAAGGAGCTCGAAGGCGTCTGCACCGGCAACCTCTGCATCAAGCGGTCATGGCCGGGCCAGATGATAGGCGTGTACGGAGATCCTAAGCGGATGTTCGACACCTACTTCGCGCAGTTCCCGGGCAAATACTTCACCGGTGACGGCTGCAAGCGCGACAAGGACGGCTACTATCAGATCACCGGCCGCGTTGACGACGTTATCAACGTATCCGGGCACCGGATGGGCACCGCTGAAGTCGAATCGGCCCTCGTATCCAACAAGAACGTGGCCGAGTCCGCTGTCGTCGGTTACCCGCACCCGATCAAAGGCCAGTCGATCTACGCGTTCGTAACGCTGAAATCCGGCATTGCGAAGTCAGACGAACTCAAGAAAGAGCTCGTCGCGACGGTCCGCAAGGAGATCGGCCCCATCGCCACACCGGACATCATCCAGTGGGCGGACGTTCTTCCCAAGACCCGTTCAGGCAAGATCATGCGGCGGATCCTCAAGAAGATCGCGGCCAGCGACTTCGACAAGAGCGGCATGGGCGACACCTCGACCCTCGCCGACCCGAGTGTCGTTGACACGCTGATCGCCGGCGCGAAGGAAGCGCAGGGCAAGTAAGCCTCGTTACAGAGAACACAAAAAGCGCGGATGCAAATCCGCGCTTTTTTTTTGCCCGCGCCGGCCGTGTAACGGTGCTATCGTGTAATCCCCCCTCCGGGGGATCCCGAGGGCATGCGGGACAATCCCTATTTTTTCTTGCTGAAGTAGTCCTGGAACAGATTGCGGTCGATGGCGAGCAGCCGGTCCCTGATCTGGGACACGGTGTCGAAATTGTAGCTCTGGAGGGTGTAGTAATCGATGAGCCAGAGGTACTTGTTGATGAGGCGGGGCACGATGTTCGAGGACTCCACCTGCGTCCGGTTCATCTTCTGGTAGGTCGTTTCAAGGCTGTAGACGTCCTTCTCGATGCTCTCGACCTGGTGCGCGTTCAGGTTCCGCTTGACGTAAAAAACATCATGGATGAACCCGTAGATGGGGATCCATTCGTTGATGTCCTTCTGGCCGGCCCGCTCCTTTTTAACGATCTCCGCCAGCTCCACGATCGGCCTGGCTTTCAGGGTGCCCAGGTCGATCTCCGCCGGATCGATGAAAAACGCCTCGCGGAAGCAGATGAGGCTCTTCGGTATGTCGCCCGTGTGGAAGTACGCCTCTCCCAGTATCGCCATGAGCCGCGCGTTGCTCTTGTAAGATCCCTTCGCGTACTCAAGGGTCTCGATGGCATTGGTGTATTCCTCGAGGCGTAAAAAACAGTCCCCCAGGTTAAGGAGAAACTGGAAGTTGCTCGAAGTGTCCTGCTGTTCGCGGAACGCGAATTTATAGTGGTCCGCCGCCTTGAAGAAAATATACCGCATGGCCGACTTGAACGCGGACGAGGACGAGAGGTTCTTGCTCTCCGAATATTCATCGAAAATTTCCCACTCCCGCATAAGGAATTCGGCGGTGTCCTTTCCCTCTTCGAGCGTCTTCATCTCCCGCTCGCGGTTGTGCCAGAATTTCGCCACGCGGTAGGCCTCTATGAGGCCGGGATAATCGGCATCGATGTCCATGAGCTCGTCAATCTTTCCGACCGCGGCCGCGAACTCCCCCCGCTCGAGGAGCTGGTAGACCTCGTTGATGCCGTTCAGTATCGGATCGTCCGAAAATGTAAGTTGACCGTTCTTGTCCATCGCGCCTTATAGCTCTATGTAGCCGCCCCAGTTCCGCTTGTTGCTGTGATGGGTGAATATGATCACCTGCCGCCTGCGTGCGATTTCCATCACCAGGTCCCTGAACCTGCCGCACCGTTCATCATCCATGAATTGGAACGGTTCGTCAATCAATAATGGGATCGCCGCCTCGCCGTTTATCAGGAAATCGGAAATGGTGAACTTCAGCGACAGGAGAAGGGCATGGATGACCGGCGGGGTCATCTCGGGGAGTATCCTGTTCTCGGTTATCAGCCGCATCAGCATGGCATCGTCGATGGTGGTGATATACTGGTTACCGGTCAGATGGTTGAACTTTTCGAGCGTCCCGTCAAGGAGCTTCCTGAACTGCTTTTCCTCGCTCCTGTCCGCCGACCGGGCCAGGGTTTCCGTGATGTACCGCATTGAATTACGGTTGACCTTCCATTTTTTCAGGATGCGGTCCACGCTCTTCTTTTCCTCGATGAGCGCGTTCATGGCGCCGCTGTTGCCGGCCGCCTGGATGAATTCGGCGTCGATCTGCTGAAGGATGCTGTCCTTGGTCGCCGCCTTCTCCCGTATGATAGCACTCTCTGTTTCGATATTACGTATCAGCTCCTCTATCTTGCTTGTCTCATTTTCAATATCATCAACAATGTTCAGCGTGTCGATGCTCGTGTGGATTTCGTCTTTTATGATCTCCTCCTCTCTCTTGAGAGCGTCAAGCTTATTCTGTATCCGCACCATGTATTCTTCTTCTTTCAGGGAGCTTTTGATCCTGGCGAGGTCCTTCCTCCGTTCGGTGTAGTTGACGTAGTCCTCGAAGTACTGGAGGAGCAGCTCGTATATTTCGGTCAGCTTGAAGTCCTCAACCTCGACTTTGCTTTTTTCCATGAGGACCTTGATCCGCTCCTTGTAGCCCTGCCGCTCCTCCTCGAGACGGTCTATCTCCGCATCCCGGGAAGCGGCAAACAGGTACAGGGCTATCGACGCGACAACGGCGCAGACGATGCCCAGGATGCCGCCCCAGACCGGAAGGTGCCGGAGGAGATCAAAGCCGTCCCTGGCAAGTATCCCGAGAACGGCGGCAAGACCGACAGCGGCGATCGCGACGGCCGCCTTCTTCAATTTCCGTTTCTTCAGCTCGCGGGAAAAATAGATGGTATCGATCTTCTCGTTCAGGTTCCGTATATCGTTGAAGACCTCCTGCAGATGGTCCAGGTTGTTGATGTCGGTTATGTCAATATCGCTGAACTGAGGGAACATGGTGTCAAGCTCGCTCTTCATTTCAGAAATTGATTTGATCTTCCGCTGTTCGTCCTGTATCTCGTCCTTGATCGCCTCGAACTCTCCCTTGAGCTCTTCAACCTTGTTCAGGTTTTCGATAATTTTGGCAAGTATCTCCTTCTGGCTGCCCAGCGAAACAAGCGAGCTGTTCAGCTCATCGACTTCACGCTGGATTGATTTCTTTTCCCTTATCAGCTTTTCATGGCGCGAACCGCTGATATCGACGATCTGTATCCGCTTCTCCAGGTCCCGCTTCTTCTCTTCGTACCGGAGCACCTCGGGGGGAAGGGCATCGCCGGCAAGGGTGCCGCTGAACAGCGTGTTGAGGTTCGTGAAGATGCCGTAGAAATCAGACCTGTCATTCAGGAGTATCCTCTTCAGCGCCCCGTAATCAATGATGGTCCCGCCGGCAAGGTCGGTTGACGACGGGACAAATGACGAATGCATGAAGGTGTTGCTGTCAATCCGGTCGATGAACTCCAGGAACTGCTTTCCTTCGGCAGAGGCGCCGATTTCATCCCGTACCGCGCCCCCCGCGGCATGTATCTTCGTTTCCGCGTAGAGCAGTTTCTCCCTGTTGTTCCGGACATAGTGCACCCGGTAGCTTGAATCACTGGTGTTGCAGATGCGGTACCATCCCGAATCTGAGATGGAAAAGAGGATGTCCATGTAAAGGGAATTCCACACATCGTCACCGAGGAGATTCCGGCCCGTGAATTTTCCCCACACCGCGTCCACCATGCTCCGCGCCAGCAGGCTCTTCCCGGACCCGTTCTTCCCGTACACGACGGTCAACCGGTCGCTGAAATCGAGAACCCGGTTGTCGAACAACCCGTGCTTGTACACTATGCACTTTATAAATTGCACAGCCATTCCTCCAGGTTCTCAAACCCGTCTTTCGATATTCTGTTGAGTGACGCCGCAAAATCAGACCTGTCAATATCACGCGGAATTCCGTCCCGGTCAATCTGCTCTTTGATCAACCTGTAAAATTCCCCCCGCAGGGTTTTCTCGTTCTGAAATTCCTCGACCAGCGCCTCGAGCGTGGGTTCGCTCCGGTCGTCGATGACCAGCGTATGAAAATCTTTTTCGTACTCTTCCAGATCCTGCCGGTGGAGGACAAAATCCCTGCGGCCTGAAAGCAGCAGCAGCTGTACCGCCTTCTTTGACTTGTTGCCCTCAAGCAGCTCCTTGATGGGGCCCATCGTGACCAGGTCCGAGCAATCAACCGAGTTTTTAAACAGCTTCATGGAGTTGACGGTAAGGCGCTTTATCTGGTACAGCCGGTTTTCCTTGATCACGATGGATATCACGTACCGGTCCCCCAGCTCATTCAACGAGGTGGATTCCGGCGTGCCCGGGCAAACGCCGATGATCCGGTCCATGATCTTGAACATGCGGAAATTGTGATTGAAGCCGAAGGCGTAAAAATCGAGGCCCACGGTCCGTATGTCGTTTTTCTGGATGCGGTAGACCGGACTGGCGCCGGCCTCCCCGTCAAAATCAAAATCGACGTGAAACAGGCCGAGATGGAAGCCCTCATCCGATATCTTCCGTATCTTCGAGATATCGAACCCCGACGTTGCGGGAACGCCGTAGATAAAAAGCTTCTGCCCGTTCTTCTCATACATGTACGGCGAAGGATTGAACGTGTTTGAAAAGAGGCAGGATACATTCAGATCAAGGAGAAAGGAGGGCATAACCGCCCGGCTTCCCAGCTCGCCGGTGCCGGGGGTATAGACTATTTCCGTATTGGCGCCCTTCAGGTACTCGAACTCGGTCCTGATCAGATCGATGATATCGTTATCCACCGCGTTCGAGTCGATCAGGTCCCCGCCGATGAGGAGGAGGTCGTGATCCCGCGCAATGGCCATGATACGCTTGAACGTGCTCATCCGCGCATGCTCGGGTATCTCCGGATAATCGCCCTTTATTCCGAGGTGAAGGTCTGACATGAACAATAATTTAATTTCGCTGTCCATAGGTTCCGTCCGGGCGCAGGTGGTCGTATGCTCTTTTGCGAATGACGCCCTATCTCAATTGTCGTTGAATATCGATATTTTCTTTAAATTTTCCCGTGCCTGGAGAAGGATCTTGCCGTTTTTCTTATTATTCCTCCCTGCCCCGCCCGCGGTGCGGCGGACAAGCGGGAAGGGCCTTGGCCAGCAGAGCATACCCTGTAGCGGCGAGTCTGCCATTATCCGTTTTTTTATTGACAAATACCGGTTCGGGGTCAAAAAGACAAATCTGCTCCCGTAATGGAAGCCTCTTTCCGTTTTTATCGCAACATGACATAATGAGCGCGCGGGGCGGAACAAGCGGCCGAAGATGCGTGTATAAAGATTCCGAGAGTTATCACATGAACACAAAAGATCAATCCGGCAAGGAAAAGTTCAGATACTGGGGCCAGATCGGCCGCATCGCGGTCATATTTGTCATCGGCTTTTCGCTTTTTCTCGTCATTTCAACCATCATCCTCATCTTCCTGACCAAACCCGAGCAGGAGGTCGTGGTCCCGGATGTCGAAGGCAAGCAGTTCATCGAGGTATACAACAGCCTGATACGGAAAAACATAAAGCCGGACATCAAGTTCAAGGACATCCCCGATATCGATGACGGCACGGTGCTCTCGCAGTACCCGAAGAGCGGCAAGGTCGTGCCCGCTAACAGCAAAATAAAACTCACGGTGAGCCGGTCACGGTATACCATCGAGGTCCCGAACCTGGTGGGCAAGGAGCTTCCCCTGGCGCTGAACAACCTGAAGAATATCCACCGTCACGAAAAGACGCTCTCGCTCGGCACCGGCGTCATCTCCTTCATCCCCTCGTCGAAGGTCGCGGACAATATCGTCATAGACCAGAGCCCGGGGGCCGGTGAAAAAATCAGGCCCGAGAGGAGGATCAACCTGCTGGTGTCGGCGGGCAAAAGCGCGCCGGACGCCTTCATGCCAAACGTAACGGGCCAGTCGATAGAGCTCTGTTATGACCTTCTCCGCGCGAAGGGCCTCACCGTCATCCAGGAGGTCGTCCCGACCGGCGACATCACCGAAAGCGGCACTATCGTATCGCAGGCCCCTGCCAGGGGCACGGCAGTGGCAAGGGGCGGTACCTGCACGCTTCGCGTCAACTGGTTCGCTATCGACAAGCACCCGTATACCGCGTACGAGAAGGTTGAATACGAGATCCCCGACGATGAGCAGCCGGGCCTGTTCGAGGCCTACATAGAGGACGCATACTCCAAGCGGGTCCGTTTCTCAAAAAAAGCGGGACCGAAAGAGAAGATCATCTTTGTTTTCAGGCGCGAGGGAAACGCCGTGATAACGATACGCCGGAACAAAAAACCGATAGACGATTTTGACATAGACGTGGATTAAGCGGAGTGACATGAAAAAAATACTGATATCCCCCTCCATAATAGCGGCCGACCTGACGACGATCGGCGAACAGGTCCGCGGCTTTGACGCGGGGTGCATCGACCTGCTGCACCTTGACGTGATGGACGGCAACTTCGTCCCCAACCTGACCTTCGGGCCGGGCTACATCAAGTCGCTCAAGGCGCATACCGCCATCCCCCTTGACGTCCACCTGATGATCGAGCAGCCGGGGCGGTCCATCGACCAGTATATCGAGACAGGGCCCTGGTCGCTCGTCATCCACTACGAAAGCACCAGGTTCCCGGCCAGGGTGCTGCAGCAGATCCGCGGCGCGGGCATCGTCGCCGGCATCTCCATCAACCCGTCCACGCCGGTGGAATCGATCTTCGATCTCCTCCCCTACGCCGACATGGCCCTGGTCATGTCGGTCGAGCCGGGCTTCTACGGCCAGTCGTTCATGGAGCCGGCGATCGGAAGAATAGAAAAGCTTTCCGCCTTCATCACCACTGCCGGGACAAAGACCCGCATCCAGGTCGACGGCGGCATCAATCTGGACAACATCGCCCGCGTCGTGCGGGCGGGGGCGGAGATCATCGTCGCCGGCAGCTCCGCCTTCAAGGGGGGTGACGTAAACAAAAACGTGAAGGAGCTGCGCGAAAGGGCGACCAGGGACCGCTAACATGCCCCGCACCCTTTACATCCAGACCCTCCTGCTCCTCCACAGGGGCACGCATTCACCATAAATGATCTTCAGCCGAGGGGTCCCCGTTCCCGGAAGGAAGGAATTCCTGCATAGTAAATATTTTGCCATCAACATCAGTTCCAATTGCAGTATTATTCTTGAATTAATAATGATATATCTTGACTGTAGCTTATTATTTGAATAATTTTAATAATGCAGTATTATCATACCTTCATAATAACATCATATAATATTTTTCAATGGAAATATTTTATGATACTTTTCAGACAACTATCAGATAAAAAACAGGAAACCCGATGAAAACGATAGCCAACTTCTTTCTTACTCAATACGAATCTGCCAATTTTATCATCCAGAGAAAGGCCAGGGCACTGATGTTCTTCTCGTTCTGGACGATTCTCCTGATGCTGTTGATTTTTATTTCCTTCGTTATATTTGTTCCGCAGTTGGTAGTTCAGGCGGGCGTTACCATCTGGGCCGTTTTAATATCAGGCGTGATCACCCTGATCATATTGAAGATCGGTAAATATAACCTGGCCGCGAATTTTATTTTCGGCATTATGGCGCTCGGTGTAAGTGCGGGCCTTTTTATTAAATTGGGCAGGGACGTTCACAACGGATACAACACTTATATATATTTCATGATAGCCATACTGGTGGCCACGGTGCTTTTTTGTAAACGCTCCTTCGTCTTGTTTCTTTTTCTCATATTCCTGTCTGCGGATATCGTTTTTTATATCCTGGCAAGTACCCGCCTTGAAGGGCTCCAGCTTCAGTCCGCAAAGGTGGGAATGATCGATTCCTCCTTTTCGCTGATTTTCACTTTTGCCGTGGGGCTTTTCATCATGATCATAAACAAGCAGTCCCTCGACAACATGGAGCAGCAGGCCGACCAGATCCGTGAGAGCTACCTGAAGGTGCAGGACCTGATGAAATCCATATCCGAGGTCTCCCGCGACCTGACTTCGTCCTCCCAGGACATGACCATGACGGCCTCGGCCTTTTCCCAAAACACACAGAGCCAGGCTGCCACGACCGAGGAGATCATGGCGTCCATAGAGGAGGTCTCGGCCGGGGTCGACACCATTGCCGTGAACGCGAAAGAACAGTACGGCAGGATGGAAGGGCTGCTCATGAAAATAAGGGAGCAGACCCAGGCCATAGCGGATATGGGCGCGACCATCATCAAGGCGCTCGGTTCGACCAAGGAGATCGTGGGCCAGGCCAACAGCGGCGGGCAGTCCATGACGACCATGAGCGACAGCATGGGCAAGATAATCAGCAGTTCGGACGAAATGAAAAACATCGTCGGGATCATCAATGATATATCCGATAAAATCAACCTGCTTTCACTGAACGCGGCCATTGAGGCGGCCCGCGCCGGCGAACACGGCAGGGGGTTCGCGGTCGTCGCCGATGAAATCGGCAAGCTGGCCGACCAGACATCATCCAGCATCAAAGAGATCGACAGCCATATCAAGAGCAACAATGATGAAATCGACAGGGGCAAACAAGCGGTCGAAGAAACCGTGTCCGTCATAAGCAGAATCATCGAGGGCATCAACGGAATAAATGAAATGATCAACACGGTATCCGAAAAGATGAAGTACCAGCAGGAGATCAACACTGCCGTCAATTCAGAGGCCGAAAACGGCATCGCTTCCTCCGAAGAGATGAGGATCGCGACCGAGGAGCAGAAGCTGGCCGTCACCGAGATCACCAGGGCCGTTGCCGGGATCAATGAGGCCACCCAGGCGAACTCCGCGGGCGCGGTTCAGATGCACCAGCAGTCGGACCGCGTCAGCAAACTGGCCCAGACCCTGGGCGGGAAGCTTTCCAGTTAAAATTACCTGCTAAATACCCCCATAGAAGAGGACTCATTGGGAAGGGAGCAGCCCATACAGCGCATTCAATCGCACAGGCCTGTACCGATGAAGAAGCAATTTCCCTGATAGCAATAAATTTATCTTGCTATTTATGCAACCCGCCCCTCCAATAATCGGGGGCGGGTTTTCTTTATCCATTTGCAATGTTTATCGCATTGTACACGGCGCGTGAAGTGGTACGGCGCCTGTCCGGCGGTTATGTAATGTGCGCGATTGATGCCGGGCAGGACCTGATAATAAACATGCCGTCCCCGGCCTGCCCGAGAAAAGGATTGAATTTCCCTGACAATGAAGCTTGTTCACTCCATACTGTTCATCTTCCTGCTGGCGCAATGTCTCCTTGGCGCGGATGGTTCCCTTGCGGTCAGCGACTGGAGCTATTCCCTGGAAACAGAAGCCGCCCGCGGGGCCGGTCCGCCGGCGGAGGGCTGGATCCCCCTGCCCGTTCCCGGTTTGATAAAAGCAAAATGCCGGAAACCGGGCGCCTTTTGTTATGCCTGGTTCAGGGGTAAATTCACCGTATCCGGCGATCCCGCCGGTTATTACGGGATATCCCTGGGGAGGACCTTTCACACGGATGAAGTATTCATCAACGGGACATTCATCGACTCCCAGGCGCCCGGGGATTACGCCAATATCCATTTCCCGAGCACCTACGTGATCCCGCCGGGCGTGGTCAAAACGGGAAAAAACGCGCTCCTTGTCCGCCTCGGCATCTGCAGCGGGGAATGGGGCGGCCTGCCGGACGAGGTGCATGTCCTTCAGAAGCGTGAATATCTCCGGGAAAAAATGTTCAGCGAGACCGCCTTCGACAAGATCCCTCTCGCGATCGCCATCAGCCTGGCAGCGTTCCTGACTGTCATAGTGGTGTTCTATTTCTGGAACAGGAAGAATTCGATTTTTCTTTATGGGGGCCTGATAACCCTGGTCATGACACTGTATATCGTCGCCCTGTTTTCCCCTCATGCCCTGCTGGTGATTCCCTTCGACTGGATCTTCATCATTCACTGGCTCCTCTATCCGGTCCTGGCCATGTTGCTCATCATATTCATCCAGTCGCTCTTCCGGAAATATTTTTACTACCAGAACATCGCTGTCGCAGGGCTCTTCGGCGTCGTGTCCGCGATGATTATTGCCAGCCATGCGGGGGAGTATCAATCCTGGATCAGACCGGCCTGTGCGGTGGCAGCCGAGCTCTTGTTTGTCGGCTACGTGGCGTACCTCCTGAGGCGGCTGCCCCGCGATCGGCAGGAACGCTACAAGTTCCACCGCATAGTGCTGCTGGTGATCCTGTCCCAGATCGCCGCTGCCTGGGATATCGCCGTCTATTGCCGGGGAGGGAGGACCATGCTCCTGGTGCCCGCGCTCGGGGCCCTTATCATCAACCTGATCATCATTGTCCTGGCGGGGCGCGACATATACAACAGGCTGCGCACAATGGAACACCTGTACGATTCGCTGAAGAACAGGGCCGGGAAGAAGCCGCTGTCGATAACCAATGAAACCGAGGACAAGCTCAAATGGGTCATCGATTTCATAAAGGAGAACTACCGGTCGGATATAGCGCGCGAAGGCCTGTCAGAGGCGGTTGGCATGAATCCGGATTACATGAGCAAGCTTTTCAAGACCTATACCGGCATGAAAATAAGCGAGTACATCAACAAGCTCCGCATCGAGGAGGCGTCCGGACGCCTGGGCTCTGGCAGCACCAGGATCATCGATATCGCGTTCTCGGTCGGCTTCGACAATATTGTTTCTTTCAACCGATCCTTCAAGGCCATCATGGACCTTACCCCCTCGGAATACCGCGCCAGAATCAAATCAGGCAATTAACAGATCCGGATTCTCCGAAATTGTTCATAACAATCGGGGATACTGGCCGCATCGTATTAGATTTACTGACTTCCATCAGGTAATTTCCAACAGTATGGCCCGCATGAAAAACGAGCATCCTTTTCAGTAAAGAGGTGCGAAGGGTATTCGTGCGTGATGCCGTAATGATGTGCAATTTTTCGGGAAATGAATGAAGGGAGGGGAGTATGAAAAGCTGGTTGCCGGCGAGGGTTGGGGTGATGGGAGGGATGTTGAATTTCTTGCCGTTATTGCTATTGTTTATCATGTCGCCATCCGTCCTGCTGATGGCGGAAGACGCGGGAAGCGCCGCTGATAACACCGTCATAATCGATGAAACCGTGAAGAAAGATGACAAAGCCGCCGTGGAGGACGAGTCCTGCGATCAGACCCAGGACCGCATCATATTCAGCAGAACGGCTCTCGGGAACAGGCCGCGGGACCTGCACCTGACCGGATACGCCGCGGGAATATGGGACATTGATTATACGGTCAACCCGAACGTGACAATCGGTGTCGCGGTGCAGCTGCCGATATTGTCCGTCGGGGCCATTCCGCATATTTCGTTCAACAAGTATGTGACCAGGAATTTCGCCCTCGGCGCGGGGCTCTTTGCCGGCGTCTGGGTACCATACGTGGATAATGGTGACGGGAATGTGTATATGGGCTTTGGCGGGCATGCTGCCGCGACCTGGGTGAAGGGCCCGCACATGGTGAATCTCGGGGTCATGGCCGCCGATTGCGCCGGCTTCAACAAAAAAAGTAAATTTTCTATCGTAGAAGGGTTGGGGGTCCTTGCCAGCTTCGGGTACCGGTATTCGATCAACAAGAACTGGGCCTTTTTGCTCGAGGTACATACCCCGTTCGTGATTGATTTTAATAAATCACTGTCATGGAACGTCTCGAAAAATAAATACGGCCAGCTGTGGGCGGTCATGTACGGGTTCAGGGGGCATGGCGGGGATGTATTCGGGGATATTGGCTTCATACTCCCCTTGGAAGAATGGTACATAAAGTCCCTGTGGCTATTTTTGCCGCTGGGCATACCGTATTTCAGCATAGGCATGAAATTCTGACCGTGCGATAGCTCGACCGTAAAGCGATATCCGGGCGCATGCCGCTCAAAACTTATTCGGCGCAGATCCCCACGATCTGCTGAATTCTAAATTCATTGCTGATTTTTTTGTTGCAAATAAAAACTAACAAGAATTAGTATGACCCAACATAAAGAAAAAGCATAAACATACAGAGCCGCAGTGCAGAGACTGCGGCCGTCCGTCCATCTGTTTAATATAAACTACATGATCCTGTTGAACTGCATGGTTCCCGCCATGGGGGAAAGCCGCGCATGGCGGCCATGACGCACCTCTCTTTCACGTTGTTTGACAGGAGCGCGCATCAGCCGGATATTCTTTTGAAAACTGATGATTTTTCGGAACTGACGATCACCGACCTGGCGCACAGGGCAGTGGAGAGCTGGCCGGGCCTGTGGCAGATGGATATGTTAAAAAATATGCGAGGGTTAAATGCCATGAAAAAGAAAAAAATGTCGATTATCATGATCCTGCTTGCCGGCGCCGCTGCGATCTGCATATCGTGCGATAACGGCGGCTCCGATGACGGCATAACAAACTGGGTGAAGGCGTACGGGACCGCCGCGGGCGATGAGGCGTATCCCCACAAAATCATACCGACTGTTGACGGAGGATTTGTCATGCTCGGTGATGCGAATGACATCGTCAAGCTGAACGGAGAGGGCGCCGTCCTGTGGCAGAAACGCTTCGCAACAGGCCAGGAAGGGCTCACGCTGATGGCGCTCGGCGAGACCGCGGAAGGAGACCTTGTCGTTGCCGGCCAGGGCACGTATTCATCCGATGTCCTGATAAAGCTTGACTCCGGCGGTAATGAATTGTGGGAAAAGAGCAATGACTGGCAGGGGTCCCTGTCCTGGTGCGCCATTGATGTCGATAAAAGCACGGGCGCGATATATACGCTCTATGTCTGGGATGAATTTTCCGTTGTGATGAAAAAGGACGCGGCCGGGGATACCCTCTGGTGCAAGAAGATCAATATTCACTACGGAAGGCCCTACTTCTCGATACGGGCCACGTCCGACGGCGGATGCATCATGGCCGAAAGTGTTTATTTCCCATCGAGCACCGGGGATTCCCCGGGCACCTCTCTTTCCTTTGCGATCAAAATGACCGGGAGCGGCGCGGTTGAATGGCAGAAGACCTACGGGCCGTCCGGCGGGATCAAGGACCTTGAGTACGGCGAAAATTACGATGGCTTCGTGTCGGTTGAACAGGCGCAGGACGGCGGATACGTGCTTGCCGGAGAAAGCCAGTGGGGGAACACGGTATGGGTCCTGCGCATCGACGCGTCGGGAAACAGGCTGTGGGCCAGGGAGATATCCTCGATCATCAGGTCGAATTCGAACACCTATACGACGAGCGTGCCGATAGCGGCATACCCCCTTGCCGATGGCGGGTATGTGTTCGCGGGAACAAGCGAGTACGATTGCGGATCCATTGTTACCGCCACGGAAAGATTCGACCAGGCGGCGTGGATCATCAAGCTCTCCTCGAGCGGCGCGATAGAGTGGCAGGAGAATTACCGGGAAAAAACATTCACGTACACCACTACCTGGGAATACTATTATCTGCTTACAAGCGGTGAAATTACAGTGAAGGTCACAAAAAACTTGATGGACCTGCGCGCCTTCGCCCCGGTCAGCGGAGGCGGGTTTGTCGGCGCCGGCAGCACGAAAATGTACGGCACGGGGGGATACGATTACATGGTGCTGAAGATGAACGGCAGCGGCGCCGTCACCGATACAGAGCTGGAGATGAGCACCCGCAAGGCGACCGTTACGAACCTCACATTCACGGTTAAAGACGAAAGCGTGGAAGTGACGGATCACGCGCTCGGAGCGTTTTCCCTTCCGGGCCTGGCGATCATCAGGCCTCGGGTACCTGGCGACCGATATTTGATCTGACCCCGGCGTCGGAAAAACGGCGCGTGATAAACGCGCCGTTTTTTCCCTGCACAACTGCCGCCAGCTCCCTGACGAGCCGCCGCCCGGTGCCAGGGTACCAGCAAGGCCCCTGCCCGACGCGTTTTGTGCCGGAGGGGGCTTCACATGATAAACAGGGCAACGCATGGCCGATAGTTATCGGTAGCAAGGGTCAGCATACAATACCCGGCTGCCTGTCGCTACGCCCACAGGCTGAAGCCGGGATGTTTGATGATGGCGTTGAGGATGTCGCTCCGCGTCACCACGCCGGCGAGCCCTCCATTTTCATTGATGATGGGCATAAGGCCCAGGTGCTGCTCCAGCATTGCGCGTGCGACCCGCCGGATGTCCGTCTGGGGGGCCGTGGCGATGACGTCGGGGGACATGATGTCCCGGACGGTTATATCGCGCGCGTCTTCCACCTTCCCGTCGCTGATTATCAGCTGCTTCAGCAGCTCCCTTTCGGACAGGATCCCGATTATTGTCCCCTCGCCGGAAACGACCGGCATGTGGCGGCAGCCGTGCTCGTTGAACCTGGTCCAGGCCTCCGCCGCCGTCACCCCGGGCCCGATGGTGATGACCGGCGAGCTCATTATCTCGAAGGCCCGGTACACGCGCTCGCGCGTCTCCTCCATGCGCCCGGCCCCCCGGTACGCCTCCCTGACATAGCGGTTGTCAACATCTTCACGGGCGGGCCGATCATCCCCGCCGTGCACGTCGACCGCTATCTGCTTCCTGGACCTGTATTTCTTGCTGATTCTGCCGACCCTCGGGTTCTGGCCGATTTTTTCGAGGGGCAGGTCGGCCTTTTTTCCGTCAATGGTGAAGAGGTGGAACATGGGGGCCTCCTTTTACGGTTGTCTTTATTTATGCACGGTACGGCCGATAATTCAACCACATTTTACCCGGCCGGCGATCAGTCCGCCCCGCGCACCGGGGAATGGCCTGGAGAAATTGGCTTGACTGGAGCGGCTGGCGGGCGCTCTCTTATCAGACGCACGGGGGGCGAATCAGGCGCGTATTCAGCCTGTTCCCCGCTCCGGCGCATGTTTCATTTTCAAGGTGAAAAGAAGCGCATGAGCCAGGCCATTGTGTTCATCACGCTCGGCGTCGCCCTCGTCCTGTTCGCGTGGGGGAGGATACGGCACGATTTCGTGGCGCTGATCGCCCTCTTCGCGGTGACGGTGACCGGAATAGTCCCGCCGTCCGGGGCCTTCAGCGGGTTCGGGCACCCGGCGGTCATCACTGTCGCGAGCGTGCTGATTATCGGCGCCGGGATGGAGCGGTCGGGCGTGGTCGACCTTCTCGGGCAGGTGGTTTCACGGGTCGGGAACAACCTCGTCCTGCAGATAGCCGCGCTTTCCGCCATAACCGCGCTCGCCTCGGCGTTCATGAACAACGTCGGCGCGCTCGCGATCATGATGCCCGTCGCGATCTTCATCGCGCGCCGTGGCGGCAATTCCCCCTCTGTGTTCCTGATGCCCATAGCGTTCGCCTCTTTGCTGGGAGGGATGACGACCCTTATCGGCACGCCCCCGAACATCATCATCGCGACCATACGCGCCTCCCACGGCGGCGAGGCGTTCGGCATGTTCCAGTACGCCCCGGTCGGCCTGGCGGTGGCGGCCGTCGGCATCCTGTTCGTTTCGCTCATCGGATGGCGGCTTCTCCCCCGGAGGACGTCGCAGAACAGCGCCAACGATCTTTTCAGGATCAACGAGTATATCACGGAGGCGAAGGTCGTCCGCGAATCTAAAATCCGCGGCTTGACGATCGCCGAAGTAAATAAAAAGACGGACACCGACGTAAACATCCTGGGGATGGTGAGGCAGAAGAAGAGGATCCATGCGCCGTCCCTGGATGAAGTCCTGAAGGTAAACGACATCCTGATAATCGAGGCGGACGCGGCGGCCCTGGAAAAATTCATAAACAACGGGGGCGTCAGGCTCGTGGGCGGAAAAAAATTCCGGAACGACGCGCGCGGATCGAAAGACATAGAGCTCGCCGAGTCCGTCATCATGAATGACTCGCCCCTCGTGGGGGAGTCCGCCGCCAGCATCAGCATGCGCTCCACCTACGGGCTCAACCTTCTCGCGATAGCCCGCAGGGAGACCAGGATGCAGAGCCGGCTCGACCATCTGGTCTTCATGCCCGGCGACGTTATCCTTCTCCAGGGGAGGAGCCACATGCTTCATGACACGATGAAGGCCATGAGGTGCCTGCCACTGGCCAAGCGTGAACTCCGCATGGGCTACCGGAAGAACCTGGTCATGTCGCTCGGCATATTCGGGGTATCGATTGTCCTGACGGCCGCGGGCCTGCTGAGCGTGCAGGTCGCCTTCGGCATGGCCGCTGTCGCCTTCGTGCTCTCCGGGCTCATTCCCGCCAGGGAGGTCTACGACTCCGTGGACTGGCCGGTCATAGTCCTTCTCGGGGCGATGATACCGGTGGGGCAGGCCCTCGAAACGACGGGCGGGGCCGATCTCGATCGCGTCGCAGATACTCGGCCTTTCCGGCGACCTTCCATCCTGGGCCATGCTCGCCATCGTCTTTATCGTCACCATGTTCCTGTCGGACATCATAAACAACGCGGCCACGGTAGTGCTGATGGCCCCCATCGGCATCGGCGTCGCGCACGGGATAAGCGCTTCGATCGACCCCTTCCTCATGGCGGTCGCGATCGGGGGCTCGTCCGCGTTCCTCACGCCGATAGGCCACCAGTCAAACACTCTGGTGATGGGCCCCGGCGGGTACCGCTTCACCGATTACTGGCGCATGGGGCTTCCCCTTGAGATGGTGATCGTGCTGATCGGCGTCCCCCTTATCATGTATTTCTGGCCCCTCTTCTGAGATTATCGCCGCTTTTGCGTTTCGCCTGATTAATATTTTAGTTGAAAAAAAATGATAGTGGATTGTATATTATTACGCGGTAGCGCGTGGTATTTATCATATAACAGAACAACAAAAATGGAACTATTTAAAAAGCTTAAAATTTTCAGGGATATCTTCTACAACAACGAGGAGCTGATCCTCCGGGACTATCTTGCCCTGGAGCGCACCAGGCTGGCAAACGAGCGGACGCTGCTGTCTTACTCGAGGACGTCGCTCTACATGCTCCTCGGCGGCATCGCCTTCCTCCAGCTGCAGGATTTCACCGAAATCATGTGGATCGGCTATCTCGCGATAGGCATCAGCGTGGTCCTTATTGTCATCGGGGTATTGCGGTATCTGCAGATTGAAAAGCGTCTGAAGAGATACTACGAGCAGAAGAAACAGGATGACAAAGAATAGCCCGGCACGTTGTGCCGGGCTCCTCCTCGCCCAGATGCAGTTATTCGTAGAAAGGGATATGATAGGCGAAACTCTGACCGGGTGTCAGAGTAAACCTGTCCGATAGTTATCGGTCCCCCCAGGTATACATTCCAAGGTCCTTGTGCAGCCCTTTTTGCCTTCAATCATGTGCATTATTGGCCCTTACCGGGCATTCCTTCCATTATTCTTACATGCATGAAAAAATAATAATTGCCTGAATTATTGATAACTGATATATTAAATCTATTGGGTAAAGCTTAGTATATTCATCCGTGATGTGTTATGTCTTATGTCCTGGCCTGTTCAGGGGGATTCATGATGAGAAAATTCGTGACCGCGGGTCTTGTCGCGTCCATGATGCTGTCTCTCGGCTGCTGGAGCAACAAGCTTGAAAGCGGCAGTGCCGACCTGCTGTCGCTCATTGGCCTGGATGGCAATGTGCTTCCGCGTGTTGCGTCCGTGAGCCCGGAAAACAATTCAACGGGCATCGCAACGGACGTCGTGATACAGGCGCGTTTCAACAAGGCCATTGACCCGGCCTCCATCAGCGCCTCCACCGTTACCCTTGCTGACCGCAATAACAATCCCGTAAGCGGCACGGTCGCCTATGATGCTGTGAACTGGACCGCAACATTCACGCCCGGCGCGACGCTGGACATGCTTTCATCCTACACTGCCACCGTTTCCGCGGCGGTGGCGGATCTCCAAGGGAACACCCTTGGGGCGGATTTTACATGGCGCTTTACCACGGTCGCAGCGGGCACAGTGCCGGCGCCGGAATTCAATTACCTGTCCGGCCCATATACCGGGCCGCTTGACGTCACCATTAGCTGCACTGAGACCGGGGCCGTAATCTGGTATACCACCAACGGCAGCGATCCGGCCAGCGGCGTCGGCACCCCGATCACCGGCGGCAGCGGGACGGTTACCGTATCCACCAATATGATCTTCCGTGCCATAGCGGTACTGTCGGGATGGAATGATTCGTCCATTACTAGCAGGACCTATACGATCCTGCCTGCAGTTACGTCAGTGAGTCCCGCGAACGGCGACGCAGGCGTTGCGGTCTCGAGTGTCATCGAAGCCCGTTTCAGCAAATCGATGGACGGGACGTCTATCAATACCTCTACATTTACCCTGACGGACAGTGACAGCAATCCCGTAAGCGGCACGGTCACCTATGATGCGCTGACCTGGACCGCAATATTCACGCCAGGTGCAGCGCTGGACGGGCTCGAATCATATACCGCCACGGTTACCGCCGGAGTGAGGGACCTTGAAGGTAACGGCCTGGCGGCCGATTATACCTGGGTCTTCTCGACAGCCGCCCTGGGCACGGTGTCGAACCCGGTATTAAATCCGGGGAGCGGCACCTATCCGCCGAATCAGCTAATCCTCGTAACGTGCGGTACTGCGTCGGCGGAGATCTGGTACACCACGGACGGCGTCACCGATCCCGCGCAGGGCGTCGGCACACAGATCGGCAGCGGCGACTATATCAGCTTGCCGTTGCCGTCCACAATAACAATCCGCGCCATCGCGATACTGGATGGCTGGAACAGTTCCCCGATCGTTCAGCAGACCTATATCATCCTGCCTGAGTATGCGGTTACCTATAATCCGAACGGGGCCACCGGCTCCACCACGACCACCTTCTATCTGGCGGGGTCAAATGTCACTGTCCAACCCAATTCCTTTACCAGGCCGGGATACATCTTCGTGGGATGGAACACCCAGCCGAATGGCACCGGTGCCGATTACCAGCCGGGGAACACGTTTACCATAAATAATAACATATACCTGTACGCTCAATGGGCAACCGATAATCTTGCCTATAATATGTACGCAGGAGGCTACAGCGTGAACGCCGGTTCGGTCACGTCAGGGAACGTGGTGATTCCCGCGACCTATAACGGGCTGCCGGTCGTTGCGATCGAGGACGCGGGGTTCGACGGCCTGACCGGGCTGACAGGTATAACGATAGGCCCCAATGTCGCGACAATCGGCATTGACGCCTTCAACGGCTGCAGCGGCATTACGAGCATAGTGATCCCGGACAGCGTCACGAGCATCGGGACGAGGGCTTTCAGGAACTGCACGTCAGCGGCAAACCTGACGATCGGGTCCGGCGTCGTGTCAATCGGCCAGTACGCCTTCTATTACTGTAACGCGATTACGGGAGTGGCGCTGCCGAACAGCGTCACCTCAATAGGGGATTACGCATTCTGCGACTGCACATCGATGGCGAGTGTGACGATCCCGAACAGCGTCACGAGCATCGGGCTGGGCGCGTTCTTGCGCTGCACGTCCCTGACGGCCGTGACCATTCCCGACAGCGTTACAATTATAAACAATTATACCTTTTCGGGAAGCGGCCTGATAAATGTCGCAATACCGAATACCGTCACGGGTATAGGGGAGCAGGCTTTTGCCGACTGCAACAGCCTTGTCGAGGTGACACTCGGCAGCGCTGTCACTTTCATAGACAATTATGCCTTCCACTTCTGTGAAAACCTTGCGACCGTGAACGCAAAGCCGGAAAATCCGCCAACGACCCAGGCCAATATCTTCAACGGCGATACGGGGTTACTACATATCTATGTGCCATCTCCGGGATCTGTCGCCCTCTACCAGGCCGCGACCGGCTGGTTAACCTATGCGGGTATAATCTCGAACTGACCGCCCCTGGAAATAGCTAAGGCCCTTCCCGGCGTTTTTCTGCCGGAGGGGCTTCACGTGACAAGGTCAGCTTCAGATCCAGCGCGTTACGTCTCCCCGGCCGGCCCCGGGGAGGGTACACTTCCCGGAAAGTTAAAAAAGCATTATCCTTCCTGCCCCACCTGGAGATCTGGGGCGGTTAGAGCAGGCTGAACCGCATTATTAATCTGATTAATTACCCAAATTTGACTATTTTCTATTGACAAAAAAGGGGGGTTAAAAATAAATAAATTCCTAATCATTTCAGGAGGAACGTACCCGTGGCCGTTAAGATACGCTTGCAGAGAATAGGAACGAAAAAGAAACCATTCTACCGGGTAATTGCCATTGATGAAAGGGAAAAGAGAGACGGTAAGTTCATCGATCAAATTGGCAGGTACCAGCCGATTGTTGAGGGTGAACAATTAGTCATTGATGAAACAAAGCTCTTCCACTGGCTCGGAAAAGGCGCCGTACCGACGAGCACAATCCTGCAGCTGCTGAAAAAAAAGGGGCTCTGGCAAAAGTTTAAAAGCGCCAGATAATCCGACCGGAGGCGGGAATGGACTACAAAGAACTCGTTGATTACATGGTGAAGTCCCTGGTGGACCATCCGGAACAGGTTGAGATACGGGAAGTTGAAGGTGAAAAATCGACAATCCTCGAGTTGCGCGTAACCAAGGAAGATATTGGCAAGGTCATAGGAAAACACGGCCGGATCGCCCGGGCGATCCGGACAATAATAAACGCTTCCGCGACGAAATCAGGGAAACGGGTGGTGCTGGAAATTCTGGATTAATGGCAGATGAATATATCCGTATAGCCGTTGTGGCGGGCGTCCATGGATTGACCGGCCGCCTCAGGATCGCGGTCGTCTCTGACTTCAGCGAACGGTTCGAAAAAAACAATAACGTTTTCATTCAACACGATAACACGTACCGGAAATTTACGATAGCCGGCTTCACGCCCCAGAAGGGGAAAACCGCCCTCCTGCAGCTCGACGGCATCGATGACCGGGACAAGGCCCTCGCCCTCAAAGGACTCGATATCTTCATAGAAAAATCCGAGGCCGAAAAAACGAGAAGCGGGCTTGGCGAAGGGAGTTATTATTATTACGATATAATCGGGTGCGACGTCTATCACGAAGGGCGGCGGTTCGGCACCGTGAATGACATCCTCGAAGCGGGCGCCGGCGAGATACTCATCATAGCCGACGACCGGGGAAACACCTTCATGGTCCCTTTTGTCGAAGCGATGGTTGACACCGGGGAGATCCGGAAGGGCAGACTGGACATTCATCCTGTCGAGGGACTGATTGATTTTTAACATTGTGACACTGTTTCCCGGGTTCTTCTCCTCGCCGCTCGCCTCCGGGCTTCTGGGGAAGGCGGTCGAATCCGGGACCATCGGCGTTACGATAACCGATATTCGCGATTTCGCGACCGACAATTACCGGCGCTGCGATGATTACCCGTACGGCGGCGGGTCCGGGATGGTCCTCATGCCGGGGCCCCTGGCCGGCGCGATAGAGAGCGTCAGGCAGGAGGGCGTTCCCGTGGCGATGACGTCGGCGTCAGGCACGCTCCTCACGCAGGACCTGGTGAAGGAACTGGCGGGCCTGAAGGGCGCTGACCCTTGTATGCGGGCATTACGAGGGGGTTGACCAGCGGATCATCGACCGCTACGTCGATTACGAGATTTCGGTCGGCGATTACGTACTCTCCGGCGGGGAGTATGCCGCGCTCAGCATAATCGACGCGGTTTCCCGTCTCGTGCCGGGGTTCATGTCGAACAGGGAATCGCTTTCGGAGGAGAGCTTCGAGCTTGACCTCCTCGAGTATCCCCAGTACACCCGTCCGGAGGAGACCGGCGGCATGAAGGTGCCGGAGGTCCTGCTCGGAGGGAACCATGGACAGATACGCGCGTGGCGGCGGGAGCAGAGCATAGAAAAGACACGGCGGATCAGGCCGGACCTTTACAGGAAATATCTTTTAAGAAAAATATCAGGAGAATAAACGATGGAAATCATGAAGGAAATCGAAAAGAAAATAATGCCTGTCGATAGACAGATAAATTTCGAGATAGGGGACACCGTCAAGGTCCACTACCGGATCGTCGAGGGGAACCGCGAGCGCATCCAGATATTCGAAGGCATCGTCATCGCGATCGACAACAAGGGCATGAGCAAGTCCTTCACGGTTCGCAAGCTCTCCTTTGACGTCGGGGTCGAGAGGATCTTTCCCGTCTATTCGACCAGGATCGCCAAAATCGACGTGGTCCGCAAGGGCAAGGCCCGCAGGGCCAAGCTCTACTACCTGCGCGACCGGACGGGCAAGTCCGCGAAGCTCCGCGAGAAGACAAAAAAAGGCACGAAAAAGCACTCGGTTTCCGGTGCCGACGTCCCCGCGGTCGGGGAGGCCCCAGCGCAGGAAGGGACCCCGAACGAGTAACCCCGTTCTTCCGGGCAGGACAATTGTTGAAGGGCAGCTCACATGAGGGCGCACCGGTAAAAAAAAAGGCGGACCGCAGGTCCGCCTTTTTGCATGGCCCCGATTTTTCAATTGAACAGGACCTGGTCCGGGACGGCTGCCGCATCATAGCCGGCATGGATGAAGCGGGACGCGGCGCCCTGGCCGGGCCGCTCTGCGTGGGCATCACCATCTACGACCGCTCCTTCATTGAATCATTGCCCGGCCCCCTGCCCGGCATCGATGACTCGAAAAAGCTTAGCCCCCGGAAGAGGCTCGCCGCGCTCGACTTCATACGCGGCAGAGCGCTGTTCACCTCGTCGATCCTTGTCTCGCACCGGACAGTGGACCGGCTGAACGTAAACCGTGCGACCGAATACGCGGTGAACAGGCTCCTCGAAACCATAGGCATCACGCCCGACATCGTCATCCTGGACGGAAATTTTTCTTTCCATGCGCGCGTTCCCATTCGTTCGATACGGAAAGGGGACGCGCGATCGATCTCCATCGCGTCCGCCTCCATCGAGGCCAAGGTGCGGAGGGACATGATCATGCAACGGCTCGACAGGCTCTGGCCGTGCTATAATTTTACCGGCAACAAGGGATACGGCACCCGCCGTCATATCCAGGCCATCCACGACCGGGGGATATCGCCCGTGCACCGCATGAGCTATGAGCCGGTCAAAAGCCTTTACGCCGCGGGGGCGGACGGGGACCGGGGATGAAAGTAGAGCCGACAATCACCGTAACCGTGTCCGGACGGACCGCGATGCGCTCGCTCTTTGACGGGATCAAGAAAGGCGCGGAAGTCCAGGCGCGCGTGGTCGAGCGGGTGGGCGCCCGCGACGCCGTCATCGAGATCGGCGGGAGGAGGATCCACGCGCAGTTCATGAAGGGCGTCCCCGCCGGCGGCGCGGTGACCCTGAAGCTTGACGCCGTCAGCGGGGACTCGTATTATTTCAAGCTCACCCCCCCCGAAACAAGGGAAGGCTTCATCCGGCAGGTAATGCAGATGACGGTGTTCGACCCTGCCGTCATACGAAAGAGGGTCCTGCATGATCTGGGCGGCGCGCTCGCGAAGCACCCTGCGGGGATCTTCGAGCTCAACGCCCTCCTCCTCAATCGCCCGCTCCGCGACACAAAGGACGACGGGCTTTCCCGCTTCCTCAATTACCTCGCAAAGCGCGGCCTCGACAAAAGCGCGCTCGCCGACCTGTCGCTGCTCCTCTCCGGCATGTCGGCCAGGTCCCACTCGCTCAGGTCCCTGCTCCTCGTGCTGGGGTTTGGCGAGGACCGCCTCCGCAGGCTCGCGGCAGGCGGGACCGCCGGGGCGGGACCAATGACCGATGCAATCCTCGAGGAGATCGGATCGATCGATGACGGAGAAGCAAAGGAGACCGTCATCAGGCAGTTGCTCGAATTTTTGACCGGCGGGGACATGCCGCGGGAAGCGGTCCGTTCCGGAGAATTCGCCTTCATCGAGGGGGACGGATTTCACCCTGCCAGGTATTGCGACGCCGGTGACGCCTGGCTCTTCAGCGTTGATTTTTCCGCTATCGGCAGGCTCGAGATCGTCGCCAGGGAAACGGACAAAGAGCTGCTGGTCTCGGTGTTTTGCGACAGGGATGAGGCGCTTGATATTCTGAAAAGCGGGTCGGGAGAACTTATACGCACACTCGAGAGTCTGAAGCCGCATGCAGTCATAAATTTCTTCAACACGCAGCAGGCCATAAATAAAATAGTTGAAATTTATTCATATTACTCATTAAATAGTGAATTTGATATCAAGGCATGAAATGAAGGAAAAAATCGGGGTCGCGCTGGAATATTCGGGTGATATTCCGAAGATCCTGGCGATTGCCAGGGGGATCTTGTTCGATAAATTGATCGAGATTGCCGATACATACAACATTACCGTATATAAAGATTCTGATCTGGCGCAGACGCTTTCCCAGTTGTCGGAAGGGAGCGAAATACCGGAAACCCTGTTCAGGGCGGTTTCCGAAGTTCTGGCGTATTGTTATAGGATAAATTCAGAATTCAGGGCGAAACTGGACAACATGGGAATTCTGTGATGTCAAAAATGAAAAAAATACTGGTGGAAGAACTCAAGCCCGGGATGATCTTCGACAAACCCATCTATGTTGACAGCAATAACATGCTCATCTCGGCCAATACGCCGGTCAAGGAAACCGATATCAAGAAGCTGATGACCTGGGGAATAACCGAGGTGGAAACGGCAGGCGTACTCGTCAAGCGGGTCGAGCCGGGCAAAGGGAAGGAAGTTGAAAAAATAACCGTCAAGTCGTCCAAAAACGGGGACACCGAAAAAGAAAAAAAGATCCTCGCCGACTACAACGAGCTCCTGAAAAAGCGCAAGGCCCTCATCGAAGTGCACGGCCGCGCCCGTAACGCCGTCGAGGCCGTGCACCGGGCGATAAAAAACAACACCCCCTTCGAAACCCGCGACCTCGATGAATCGGTCCAGAGCATCATCCGGCTGTTAAGGGAAAACAGCAATATATTCCTCTTCCTCTACGGGCTTGACGAGGGGAAAGACTACACCCTGACCCATTCGGTCAACGTGACCTTCTATTCCCTCATCATCGGCATGGCCCTGAAATACAGCCCCATCAAGCTCAACGACCTCGGGCTCGGCACCCTTCTCATCGACGCGGGCATGATCAAGCTGCCGGTGTACATCATCCACAAGCAGTCGAACCTGACCGACCAGGAATACAACCAGATAAAAACGCACCCGCTCCTCGGCTACAAGGCGCTGAAGGAGCTGGGCAAGATAAAGGAAAGCTCGGCCATGGTATCGCTCCAGCACCACGAGCAATTCGACGGCAAGGGCTATCCCCGCGGGCTCCGCGGCAACGATATCGACGAATTCGCCCGTATCGCCGCGATCGCCGACAGCTACGAGGCGCAGATCACGAACCGCAGCTACAGGAAAAAGGTCTTCTTCTATCACGCCATGCGGAATCTGTTAAGCAGCGGCGTGAACAAGTTCGACCCGGTCATACTGCGCGTATTTCTCTCCTGCATGTCGGTCTATCCGATCGGCTCCATCGTGGAGCTGAACGACGGCTCCATCGGCATCATCATCGGGTCGGTGCCGGAAAAACCGCTCCGGCCCATCATCAAGCTCGTCTTCGACAAGGACCGGATGCGCATCGAAAAGACCCTCATCATCAACCTGCTGACGGAATCCTCGCTCTACATCGCCCGCGCCCTCGACGAGGCGGAAGTGGGCATCAATATCTTCGACGTGCTATAGGCCGCGTGCGTGGGACCGGTGAACAACCGCGAGATGGGCGCCAGGGGGGAAGACCTGGCTGCGGGGTTTCTCCGGGACAGGGGATTCGAGCTCATTGAGCGGAATTACCGCTTCGGCCGGTACGGCGAAATCGACATCATTGCCCGCCGGGGCGACCTGGTCATTTTCGCCGAAGTGAAGAACCGCCGGCTCCGAGCGCCACGGCGGCGCCCTCTATTCAATCAGCAGCAGAAAAAAGAGCAGCCTGAAAACTGCGGCGCGCGCCTTCATCGCCGAGCGGCCGGACTACAACCGCCCGGAGATCACCTTCCGCTTCGACCTCGTCTCGATCAGCGACGACGCGATCGAATGGATCGAGGACATGTTCCGCTAGTTGCCCGCCCGCAGCGACCGGTATTTTTTCACCATCACTTTATTCATGATATCGAGCGTCCCGGGGGCCAGCTTCTTCACCCACCAGAGGAGCCGCGCGTGGAGCGGAAAGATTATCGTCTTCCTGTTTTTCGCCACGCCGTCACAGAATGATCTTCGCCGCGCGCTCCGGCGTGATCAGGCGCCGCGGCATCCACGACATGTAGGTCTCCCGCGTGGTGCCGATGATCTCGATCGCGTCGTAAAAGCCGGTCCTGACTATGCCGGGGCAGACCAGGGTCATGCGCACGCCCCGGCCCGCCGCCTCGTGGCGCAGGGCGTCGGTGAGGCCCACCACGCCGTACTTCGCCGCCGTGTAGGGGGTGTTGATCGAAAAGGGCGCGAACCCCGCCATGGACGAGGTGTTGACGATGTGGCCGCAGCCGCGCCGGGCCATGACGCCGTAGGCCGCCATGGTGCCGTACAGCACGCCGAACAGATTCACGTCAAACACCTTCCGCCACTGCTGCATGGTCAGGTCGAGCGCGTCGGCGGAGATCCCGATGCCGGCATTGTTGAAATAATAATCGATGCCCCCTGATTCCGCCGCCGCCTCCACCGCGCGGAACACCGCCGTCTCATCGGACACGTCGAGCGCCTGCGCGCGCGACACGCCGCCGCGCGCCGCGATTGATGCCGCCGTACGTTCCGCCTCCTTCATGTTGATGTCCGTGACGATGACCGCGGCGCCCCGCGCCGCCAGCTCCTCGCACAGCGCCCGGCCGATCCCGGAACCCCCGCCGGTGACGAACGCGGTCTTGTCTTCTGTATGGATTTTTCATGACGAAGTCTCCCTGTAAGCGCGGTTATGCGGCCGCACGCCCATGATGCGTACGCTGACATATGCTCAACGCAGCGACAAAATGTCAAACAATATGAACTTAAAAAAGTTGACATCCTTCCCCGGACCGGGGCATCTAACAGGAAAAATATTACGGCACAAGGATCACTCGTCATGACAGAAAGCAAGCTCTTCACCCCCGGCACCATCGGCCCGCTCACGATCAGGAACCGGACCATACGGTCGGCCGGCTTCGAGGGAATGTGCCCCGGCGGCGTGCCATCGCAGTCCCTCATCAATTATCACCGCTCGGTCGCGGCGGGCGGAATCGGCATGACCACCGTGGCCTATGTCTCGGTCGCCGACGGAGGCCGCACCTTCAGCCACCAGGCGTGGATGCGCCCCGAGATTGTCCCGGACATGAAAAAGCTCACCGATGCAGTGCACCGCGAGGGCGCCGCCGCGTCGGTCCAGCTCGGCCATGCCGGCAACATGGCCGACAGAAAGGTCTCCGGCCAGCGGGCCGTCGCGCCCTCCGCCAGGCTGACCCTGTTCGGCCTTACCATCCCCCGGAGAATGTCAGAGACGGAGATTGAAGAAATGGCGCGCGCGCACGGCCGGGCCGTGGCCCTGGCGCGGGAGTCCGGGTTCGACGCGGTGGAGATACATGCCGGACACGGCTATCTCATCAGCCAGTTCCTGTCGCCCTATACCAACCGGCGCACCGACCGCTACGGCGGCCCGCTCGAAAACCGCGCCCGGTTCCTGCGAATGGTGATGGCTGAGGTGCGGAAAGCGGCAGGCGGGAAAATCGCCGTGCTGGTGAAGACCAACCTCGATGACGGGTTCCGCGGCGGCATGGACAAGGAAGAGGGCATCGCGGTTGCGAAGATCCTCGAGCAGGAAGGCGCCGACGCGCTGGTGCTCTCCGGCGGGTTTGTGAGCCAGACCCCCTTCTACATGATGCGGGGACTCACGCCGCACAAAGAGCTCATCAGCTACCAGCAGGACCTCCTCATCAAGATCGGGATGATCGGCTTTTCCCGCATCATGATCAAGGACTATCCCTACCAGGAGGCCTTTTTCCTCGAGGACGCGCTCAGGGTCCGCGAGGCGGTAACGCTCCCCCTGGTTTACGTGGGCGGCATCGTGTCCCGGAGAAAAATCGACGAGGTGCTTGACAGGGGGTTCGACTTCGTGGCCATCGCGCGCGCCCTGGTGGCGGACCCGGAGTTCGTCAACAGGATGAAGAATGACCCCGCGCATGTATCCAAGTGCCTGCGCTGCGGGCCCTGCAACAGCTGCGTCGCCACCATGTACATGGGCGAAATGCGGTGCACCTACAACGGCTGAAGCGCCGGTCATGACAAGCGCCGGCCCCCGTTCCGACCCGACCGGGGCCCGGCGCGGACCGGGTCCGTCCTATTCGCCCGGTTCCTTCACGTAGAGCCGCTTCGCGAGAAGATGCATCGGCATTCTTCTCCTGAAGAGCATGCGGTACGCAAAAATTGAAAAGACCGGCACGCCGATACAGTAGGCCGCGGGCAGGCTGCCGGTCAGCTCCCTGATCCCCATGACCGTCAGGGCCGCGAGGACGGCAAGGCCCAGGCACACGACCCACTGGGCGCCGAAATAGAGCACCAGCACGGTTATGACACCCGGCGCCTTTTCCTTTCCGATGGACGGGTCCATCTTCGCGCCTTCAATGGTGAAGTTCAGGTATCCATAGATAAGCATCGGCGCGAAGAAGACCCCCATCACGACAAGGGTCCACCAGACGCGGCTCGCGTAGAAGAATGAAAGGCCCATCTGCTTCCCCGGCGCCCAGAGCTCGCCGCCCATCACGCTCATGTCATAGAGGAAGCGCTGCCACCCGGTGCAGTCCCACCCGCACACCAGGATAAACCAGAAAATGATCCATGCGGCCATCCAGTTGACATGGGCGCCGTAATAATTTTTTTTCTTTATCAGCCTGAACGTGGTCCAGTACCCGAGGATGCCCTGGGTAATGTTGGTCACCGCGAACGCTGTCACGAGCCATGCGGGTATGTCGTCGAATTTCGTCGCAACCTGCATGGTTTCCCACTGGGTATGCTCCCACAGGAGATAGAGGCCCGACGGCGCAAAAAAGATCGAAAGAAAGAGAAGGATGAAGATAAACCATTTGTTATCAAACGGCTTTTCCTCCTTTTCCAGCTGGCGGGCGGCTGCGGCCGCGAATGTTGCCCCGAACGCGTAAGACCAGACGATATCGACCTGTACCATGGCTCCCTCCGATATTGTAATAATGATGCGACCTGCGGATAAGGAGGATACGGCTGAACGGGTACAGCCGTCTTCCCGGTGCCCCGTTATTGATACTACATGCCGTCATCTTTTTTTCAAATGATTTTTTCCCAAAAAACAATAAATACCACGCATGCGCGGGCCGCCGGTATACCATCACCCGTATCTAAAAAAAATTTTTCTTGTATATAATGCATCGGATTGAATAATAATCCCCGCAGGGCTCATAACGGGCATCATCATACAGAGAAGGAGTCGAATATGAACGTCAAAGAATTGTTCGATGTCAAAGGGAAAAAAGCGATCGTAACCGGCGGTGGAAGGGGCATCGGGAGCTTTATCGCCGCCGGGCTGGCGGAAGCCGGCGCGGACGTCGTGATAGCGTCGCGCAAGATCCAGAACCTCGAAAAAGAAGCGGTAGAGCTCAGGAAGCTCGGCGTGAAGGCCATCCCTGTCAAATGCGACATGGAATTGAAGGAAGACATTGACAACCTTGTAAAAACGGCGGTGCAGGAGCTCGGCTCGGTGGACATTCTGGTGAACAACGCCGGCATCACCTGGGGCGCGCCCACCCTCGACTTCCCGCTCGACAAGTGGGACAAGCTGTTCAACGTCAACGTGCGCGGCCTGTGGATCCTCACCCAGCAGGTCGCGAGGATCATGAAGGAAAAAGGCGGCGGCAAGATAATCAACATCTCCTCGGTGTTCGGCTCGCGCGGATCACTCGAAATAGCGCACCCGGCGGTGCCCTACAACTCCACGAAGGCGGCGGTCGAGATCCTCACCAAGAACCTGGCCGTCAAGCTCGGGCAGTACAACATACAGGTCAACGCCATTGCACCCGGGTTTTTCCATACTGACATGATGGAATACGTGTTCAAGCCCGAGATGAAGCCGTTGTTCAACGCGATGGTGGCGCAGATCCCGCTCGGGAAGGTGGGAGAAGAAAACGAGATCAAGGGGCTTGCCCTCTTCCTCGCGTCAAAGGCGTCAGATTACGTCACCGGCGCGGTGATTGCGGTCGACGGCGGGCTCGGCGCCAAGTAAGCCTGAAACAACAGGGCCCCCTTCACAGGGGGCCTTTCTGTTATTACTTCTTCTGCATTTTCGCGAGCTCCATGGCCCGCAGCTCTTTCCTGAGTATCTTTCCCACCGCGCTCTTCGGCAGAGAATCGATGAATTCTACCGCGGTGGGCACCTTGTACTTGGCGAGCTTCTCCTTGCAGAAATCGATGACCTCCTGCTCCGTCAGCGTCTGGTCCGGCCGGAGCACCACGAACGCCTTGACCGTCTCGCCCCGGTACTGGTCCGGGACCCCGATGGCGCAGGCCTCCAGTATCTTCGGGTGCTCGAACAGGACCTCGTCGATATCGCGCGGGTAGATGTTGTAGCCCCCGGCGATGATCATGTCCTTCTTCCGGTCGACGATATAGAAGAAGCCCTCCTCGTCCATCTTCCCGATATCTCCCGTGTAGAGCCATCCGTCCTTCACCGTCTTCGCGGTCTCTTCCGGCATGTTATAGTAGCCGGCCGTCACCTGCGGTCCCCGGATGATCACCTCGCCCGGCTCTCCCGCGGGCATATCCTTTGTCCCATCATCAAGGTCGACGATCCGCAGCTCGGTATCGGATATTGGCAGGCCGATGGACCCCACTTTCGTTGTGCCGCCCCACGGATTGATCGTGACCACGGGGCTGGTTTCTGAGAGGCCGTAGCCCTCGCAAATCTGCGAGCCGGTCTTCTCTTCGAAGGCCTTAATCACCTCTAGCGGGAGCGGGGCGGCGCCCGAGAAGCACCCCACGATGGAAGAGACGTCATACTTCGCCAGCTTCGGATGGTTCAGCAGGCCGACGTATATCGTCGGCACCGCCGGGTAAAACGTCACCTTGTGCTTGTGGATCGCCTCAAGCACCGCCAGCGGCTCCGGGCGGGGGATCAGCACGTCCGCCCCGGCCATCCAGATGCAGAAATTCATGACGCAGGTGAGCCCGAACGAATGGAAAAAGGGGAGCACGCCGAGCTCGACCATCTCTCCCTTGGCGAAACCGGGAAACCAGGCCTCGATCTGCTGCACGTTGCTCGAAAGGTTCTTGTGTGTCAGCATGACGCCCTTGCTCACGCCGGTGGTCCCGCCGGTGTACTGGAGAGTGGCGAGGCTCTCAAACGCGACCCTGATCCCGGTATCGGTCGACGGGTTGTTTTTGAGGAGGTCCATCCACTCATACACATCGGGCGTCTTCGGGATATCCCTGTGCTTGTCCTTCGCCACTATGGGAAGGAGCTGCTTCTTCGGGAAGCCCAGGTGGTCCCTGATGTGGGCAACGACAATTTTTTTCACCGGGAGCTTCGGCCTGAGCGCGATCATGCGCGGCGCGAGGAGGTCCAGCGTCACCAGCACGGTTGAGCCCGAGTTATTGAGCTGGTATTCGAGCTCATGGTCGGTATAGAGTGGATTGTTCATAACGACAACGGCCCCCGCCTTCCATGCGCCGTACGTGGCGATCACGATCTGCGGCATGTTAGGCATCAGCATCGCGACCCTGTCGCCGGGCTTGACCCCCATGCCGATCAGGGCATTGGCGAAGCTGTTGGCCATTTCATTGAGGCGCCGGTAGGAAATCCTGGCGTCAAGAAAGATGAGGGCGGTGGAATCGGGAAACAGGTCGGCATTCTTCGCGAGCGCTTCCGCTACGGTAATGTTCTGATACTGGAGATTGTACGGAACATCGGCGGCATACGATTTATACCATGTTTTTTCCATACCAAGAGCCTCCTCCTGTAATGTGCTGGCATTCCAGCATAACAATGCGCAGATTTGTCATACAATATTACAATAAATATAACGCTATAACTGACGCCCGTCAACCCCGGGGAAAACATTCTTGACAAAAGACCTCACGTTTCTGTATTAAACTAACCACCGCACCGGCGTACCGGTGCACGCCGGAACCTGATCAATAGTGACATGATTGACTACTATAATTTTTAATGGAATACTATTGTCCGCGCACATCAGTACCGTAGCCCGGATAACCGTTAATCCGTAAGGAGGCCGCACATGGCAGACGCAGAAGGGATTCTTGAAGCACGGGACCTATCTGAAATGGGGGCAAAACGCCCCAGGGCCGTCAGGGGAAAAGAGATACTGGGATCAGATCACATGGACTGGGGAATGAGGAACCGGCTGTCGCGCCTTATACAGAAGGACGGCCATTGCTTCTTCATGCCGATCGACCACGGCTATTTCCAGGGGCCGACCCGCTGCCTTGAGCGTCCGGGCGATACGGTCCGCGAACTGCTCGCCTACAGCGATGCGCTGTTCGTGACCCGCGGGGTCCTCCGGAGCAGCATCGACCCTGACTGCGACACCCCGATCATCCTCAGGGTATCGGGAGGGACCAGCGTGGTGGGGAAGGACCTCGCGAACGAGATCATCACCACCTCCATCGATGACATCATCCGGCTCAACGTATGCGCGGTCGGCGTGTCTGTCTTCATCGGCACCGAGTACGAGAAGCAGTCCCTGGGCAACCTCAGCGCCCTGGTGAACGAATGCGAGAAGTACGGGATACCCGTCATGGCCGTGACCGCGGTCGGCAAGGAGCTGGAAAAACGCGACGCCCGCTACCTGGGGCTCTGCTGCCGCATCGTCGCCGAGCTCGGCGCGAAGGTGGTCAAGACCTACTGGTGCGAAAATTTCGAGAAGGTCACGAACGGCTGCCCCGTCCCGGTGGTCATGGCGGGCGGGCCCATATGCGAAACCGAGCTCGAGGTCTTTACGTTCGTGCATGACGGCATGCAGAAGGGGGCGATCGGGGTGAACCTGGGAAGGAACGTGTGGCAGAACCCTTACCCGGTCGCCATGGCGAAGGCCCTCCACGCGGTGATCCACAAAAAGGCCGCGCCGCGCGAGGCGGCGGAGATTTACCGTAAAGCAAAGGAACGCTGCAGGTAGGGGAACGCCCATGCGCGTAGCAACATACTACAACAACAGGGACGTCAGGATAGAGGAGATGCCGGTGCCGGAGATCGGGCCGGGAGAGATGCTGGTGAAGGTCATGGCCAGCGGCATCTGCGGGAGCGACGTCATGGAATGGTACCGCATCAAGAAGGCACCCCTGGTGCTGGGCCATGAAATCGCCGGTGAGATCGTGAAGACCGGCGATACGGTCGACCGTTACCGCGCGGGCCAGCGCGTCTTCGTCTCTCACCACATCCCCTGCAACACCTGCCGCTACTGTCTCACCGGGAACCACACCGCGTGCGAGACGCTCCACACCACCAATTTTTTCCCCGGCGGGTTCGCCGAGTATCTGCGCGTGCCGGCGCTCAACGTGGACCGCGGCGTATTTCTTCTTCCCGACGACATGTCGTATGACCAGGGCACCTTCATTGAGCCCCTTGCCTGCGTGGTGCGCGGCCAGAGGGTCGCCCGCCTCGTCCCGGGACAGAGCGTGGTCGTCATGGGAAGCGGGATGTCGGGGCTGCTGCACATCGCCCTGGCAAAGGCGCTCGGGGCGGGCCGTATCATCGCGACCGACATCACCCGGTACCGGCTTGACGCGGCGAAGCGCTTCGGCGCTGACGCGGTCATTCACGCGTCCGAAGACGTGCCGGCGCGGGTCAGGGAGCTGAACGACGGCAGGCACGCGGACCTGGCCATCGTGTGCGCCGGCGCCCTTTCAGTGTTCGAGCAGGCGCTGAAGTCCGTCGACCGGGGCGGCACGGTGCTCTGCTTCGCGCCGACCGAACCCGGGGTCAACCTCGCGGTGCCGATAAACGACTTCTGGCGCAACGGGATCGCCCTGCTGCCGTCATACGGCGGGAGCCCCGCGGACATCATGGTCGCCATGGACCTCATCAGGGCGCGGCGCGTCCCGGTGGAGGAGATGATCACCCACCGCCTGCCGCTGGAGCAGGCGGGCCGCGGGTTCTCCCTGGTCGCGGGGGCGGCCGACTCGATTAAGGTGCTGCTCCTGCCCCACGTGAAATGACGGCGCCGGCGGCGCCCCGCCGCTGGCCGGGAAGAACCGTCCCCATGCGCCGGGCCGCTCCCGTTCAGGGAAAATTTGTCATTGACAGGAAGAAAAATAAACGTACCCTTCGCGGATGCTGTCACTGACAGCCCTGCAACAGCACCATGGGAGGTTACCATGAAAAAAACAGCGGCATTCGTTTTCGCACTTGTCATCGCGGCGGCCCTCGCAGGGTGCGGCAAAAAAATCCCCCTCACAGAAGACCAGAAGGTGTTCGCCGGCAAGTGGGTCGCCGACGACGGGACCTTTGTCGTCGTCTACCTTGACGGCGGCGGCGACCTGAAATTGTCTAACTCCAGCGTAACCGGCGGAAGGACGACCATCACCGCTGATTCGCTGACCATCGGCGTCGGCCCGATCAAATCCACGCTGAAGATAACGGAGAAGCCGAACAATCCCGGCGGAAGATGGGTGATGGCGCTCGACGGCATCAGGTACACGAAACAGTAGGCCGGACATGTTCATTGTTCAGGAGCTTTTCCGATGATACGGTACGCCATCGCGAGGATGATCATCCGCTATTACAGCCGCAGGGTCGAAAGCAGAAAATACCGGGGCATGAGGAAGTGGGAGGAGCGGATGGTGGCGAAATACGTCAGGCTCCCGAAAAAATGCACCGTCACCCCCGCCGACGCCGGGGGCGTCCCGGGGGAGTGGGTGGACTGGCAGGGCGCCGACGCCGGCCGGACCATCCTCTTCCTGCACGGCGGCGGGTATGTCATCTGCTCGCCCCGGACCCACCGCGAAATGATATGCCGCATCACGCGCGCCTCGGCGGCGCGGGCGCTCTCCCTTGACTACCGGCTGGCGCCGGAACACCCCCACCCCGCCGCGCTGGAAGACGCGCTCGCCGGGTACCGCTGGCTCCTGGACAGCGGCACCCCGCCATCGCGGATCGCGGTCATGGGGGATTCCGCCGGCGGCGGTCTTGCCCTCGCGCTCCTTCAAACAGCGCGCGACCGTAAGCTGCCCCTCCCCGCCTGCGCGGTATGCCTGTCCCCCTGGGCCGACCTGACCTGCTCAAGCGCGTCGTTCAGGAACAACAGCAGGAAGGACCCGCTGCTGCCGTCGAAGGTAGTGCCCGATTTCGCGCGGATGTACGCGCCGGACGGCGACCTCGCGCGGCCCGCCGTGTCCCCCCTGTTCGGCGATTTCACCGGCCTGCCGCCCCTCCTGATACACGTCGGTACCGACGAGATACTGCTCGACGATTCACGGGGCGTGGCGGAGCGGGCGGCGAAGGCGGGCGCCAGCGTGGAGCTCAAGATCTGGCCGAACATGATACACGTGTTCCAGGCCCTCGCCTCAATGCACCCTGCCGCGCGGCAGTCAATCCGGGAGATCGGGGAATTCGTGGCGCGGCAGATACCGTAAAAGGATTGCCGCTGAGGGCGCGGACCGGGCCCGGCACCAGGCCCCCGCTACACGGCCCGCTCGTCATTGAACTCGACGGACCGCACCGCATCCCTGCCGGTGTCCTTGAAGACGAAGCTGACGTCGTCTGCGCCGAGGGCCGCGGCCAGTGATCTGAGGGTCTGGGCCGCGGAACGCTCGACGTCGGAAGTGAGCTTCCCGATGATCCCTTTCGCCTGCTCCTCGGCGCGCTTTTTCGCCTCGTCTTTGATGCGGTTCTTGTCTTCCTCTGAAAAGCCGTCGGTGAAGATTTTATTGATGAAATCAGGCAGGAGCCAGGGGATGAGCCTGCTCTTCTGCTCATCGTAAAAATGTATGTCGCGTATATGGATCTCGTGAAAGCATTCG
The DNA here is from genome assembly GCA_963827275.1 of uncultured Spirochaetota bacterium. Classification (GTDB taxonomy): domain Bacteria; phylum Spirochaetota; class UBA4802; order UBA4802; family UBA5550; genus RBG-16-49-21. Next base: position 238,979 of record CAWHAA010000008.1, on the reverse strand, counting down.
GGCATGATGAAGGTGTACGAGCCGCGGTCCTCCTCGACGCGGAAGCGCGGGCTGCGCAGGTCGTACCTGAAGTCGATCTCGAACTCGAATATCATCGCCATCTTCTTGTTCGACATGATCCAGGTGAGGTATTTTTTCCCGAATTCCCCCCAGGCGTGGTCCACCTCGGTGACGATCTCCTTGGTGTATACCTTGAACACCGAAAGCTCGCCGATCGCCTTGATCTGCTCGATGCTGGAGAGGAAAACATTCTGCCGGGCCGTGGCCGTGCGCCCTGCCCTTTCCCGATAAGTACCATGCCAGGGCGCCCGCTCCGGCGACGAGGATCCCTGTGATGAAACCGCCTATGGTGTCCATGCCGTCTCCTTGTGATGATTGACGTGATAAAGATAGCACAAAACAGCGTCAGCGTCAAGCGGCATTTGGCGGGCGAAGGCCGCTGTCTTCAGCGCCCCCGACGGTATCTGAAAAACAGCTTGATATTAATATGCCTGTCACTGCAACATCATCGATCGGGCTGTCATGAAAATAACCGTAAGCGAGGAATGACCATGGACATGGAAGGGGCGGTAGTGCTCATCACCGGCGCATCGAGCGGCATCGGGAAGGCCGCGGCCCTCGCCTTTGACCGGGCCGGCGCCAGGGTGGCGATGGCCGCGCGGCGGCGGGAGCATCTCGAGGAAAACGCCGCGATGATGAAAAACGCGCTCGTGCTTCCCACCGACCTGTCGGACGAGCGGCAGGCCGTGGCCATGATCGACAAAACAGTGAGCCATTTCGGCAGGATCGACGTCCTGATCAACAACGCCGCGGCCATCATCGTGGCGCGTGCCGACGAGGTCACGTCCGATGACCTTCTTCGCTCGTTTAAAACGAACGTGGTCGGCCCGGTGACTGCCACGAACCATGCCGTCAGGTACATGCGGAAGCAGGGCCGCGGGGTGATCATCAACGTCGGCTCGCCCGGGTTCATGATCGGCGTCCCCCTCTACACCCCCTACGTCTGCTCCAAGGCCGCGGTGTGCGGCTGGACCCGCACCATCCAGGCCGAGTGGGCCGGCACGGAGATCGCGGTATGTGAATATTTTCCCGGCTACATCAAGACAGATTCGCCGGCGGAATCGGGGTTCGGGCCCGTGGCGCAGGACACCATCATCGACCCGGACCAGAACTTCATCACGCGCTTCTTCACCAGGCCGAAGACCCCGGAGGACGTCGCCCGCCAGCTTGTAGGCCTGGCGCGGAAGCCGAAAATACTCGTCTATTCGAGCGTTCTTACCAGCTTCGGTTCATGGGTCGCCAACCTGCCGGGGAAACGGCTTTCGATCGCGCGCAACATGGCGTCGGCCGCGCGCAAGCGCCTGGGACTCTCGACGTTCCGTGATGCAGAGTAAGCCGGGCGCCGCCCCGGCGTAATCGTCTTGACTTTTCGGCCGACATGACGCCAGAGTAATCATCATGAAAGTCACCATCCCCCGCATCGAAATCACCCTCGGGTGGCGGAACGTGTGGAAAAACAGGAGACGCACCGTCCTCACCCTCCTCACCATCATGGTGGGGTGCGCCATGATCATCTTTATGAAGGCCGTTCAGAAGGGCGCGTTCGGCCAGATGATCGAGGACGCCGTCTCCGCGAACACCGGCCACATTCAGATACATGAAAGAGGGTACTGGGAAAACATGAGCATCGATTACGCGCTCATGCCCGACAACAGCATGCTCTCAGCGCTGCGGTCAATCCCGTCAATAGAGGCGTTCAGCATGAGGCTCCACACCGCCGGATTCATCTCAAGCGGCAGCACCACTGAAGGCGCGGTCATACAGGCGGTCGATCCCGACAGGGAGCGCGCGGTTACCAATATCCACTCGCGCATCCTTCCCGGCGGGCGCTATCTGCAAAAAAGCGACCGGAATCAGACCGTCGTGGGAGAAATCCTGGCGAAAAACCTCGGGGTCCGGGTCGGCGATACGATCGCCATGATCTCGCAGGGCTTTGACGGGTCCATCGCGGCGGCGAACCTCACCGTGGTCGGCCTCTTTAAAACCGACAACCCTGAATATGACGGCACCCTGATCATACTTCCCCTTTCCCAAGCCATGGAGACATTCACCATGATGGGGTACGTCAACTCGATCGCGCTGCGCCTCAGGGACGGCATGACGATGGAAGCGACGCGCGACAGGCTCAGGCACGCCCTCGCCGGCCGCGGACTCGAGGTCCTGGGCTGGGACGAGCTCATGCCGGACATGGTGCAGTTCATCGACATGAAGCATTTCGGCACCTATATCTTTGAATTCATCCTCTTCACGCTGGTGGCGTTCGGCGTGATGAACACCATCCAGATGTCAGTGTACGAGCGGATTCGCGAGCTCGGCATCATGATGGCCATCGGCACCACGCCGGGACAGGTACGGCTGATGGTGCACATCGAGTCCTTCTTCATCGCGCTCATCGGGGTGCTGCTCGGCTCTTCGCTGGGAAGCGCCCTGTCTCTCTACTTCACCTACAATCCGCTCGACTACTCGAGCCTTGCGGACCAGATGAGCGTGTGGGGCATATCAATGACAAAATTCCCGGCGCGCCTGGAGCCATCGAACATCCTCTCGACCTCCGGCATGATGCTGATCGTCAGTGTCCTGTTCACCATTTCACCGGCCCGCCACGCATCGCGGCTCAGGCCGATCGAAGCGATACGGAAACTGTGAGCAACACGGCATAGGATGTGAACCGCATGGAGAAATTAAAAAGCCCGGCCCCGTTCCTTCTGATAGGATGGCGGAACATGTGGCGCCAGAAGAGGCGCTCGCTCGTGGTCATTACGTCCATCGCTATCGGCATATCCGCGCTGATCCTGCTGACCGGCTTTATAAACGGCATGATGGTCCAGATGGTGGACAACACCATCAATACGGCCCTGGGCCATGTGGCGATACACCGGAAAGGGTTCCGCACCAACATAAAGCTGGAATACCGCTTCATCCCGGAACGGCGGACAATCACCGCCATCGACCGCGAGGATAGAATACTGGCCCATGCCCCCCGGCTCGCCACCAAGGGAATACTCCGCTCGGGAGAGGGCGCGCGGGGCGTGTTGATCAGGGGAATAGATCCGGAAAAGGAAAAGAGGGTTTCGAAGATCTACGACTACACCTTGAAAAGAGAGGGCCACTACCTCGGCGACCCCGCCTCGGACGACATACTCATATCAAAGACCCTGGCGGAAAAGCTCGACGTGTACCGGGGAGACCGGGTGGTACTGATGTTTCAGGACAGGAACAACGAGATCGTGGGAACGGGCTTCCGCGTCTCAGGTTTTTTCGAATCACCAATGGGCAATTTCGATAAAGGCGTGGTGTTTGTGGGAATCACAAAGCTCCAGCAGCTCACCGGGGTGGGTGACGCCGTTTCTGAGATAACCATGCTGACCGCAGACAAAAACCGGGCCGGCGCGGTGCGGGACCGGCTCTTGAAAAAAATCACCGACCCCGCTCTGGAGGTCCTCTCCTGGCAGGACATGGCGCCGAACCTGGTGAGCGCGATCCAGCTTCAGGAAGCCATGATGTACGTCATCTTTGTCATCGTGTTCATCACCGTGGTATTCTCCATAGCGAACACGCTTATCATGTCCATTATCGAGCGGTTCCATGAGCTTGGCGTGATGAAAAGCATTGGCACGCGGTCGTCGCACATATTCTTCATGGTAATGTTCGAGGCGGTCAGCCTGGGGATCCTGGGCCTGGCCCTCGGCCTGCTGGTCAGCGTGCCGATCATCATCATCCTGGGCCACACCGGCATCGATTTTTCCTTTGCCCTTACCACGATGAGGAAGTGGGGCACCGGCAGCGTCATCTACCCGGTGATCGGACCGCGCGACATCATCGTCGCCACGGAGATCGTATTCATCACGACCTTTGTCGCTGCGCTCTACCCGGCGCTGAAGGCGGCGCGCATCAAGCCGCTGGACGCCCTGAATTATACCTGAGCCGGACGCCGGATATGCCCTCCCGCGTCAGACCTTCCCGCTGACCCAGTCTTTATAGAGGGCCGCGTGCTCCTTTTCATCCGGAAGGATGGTCTTGAGGATGTCATGGAATTCGCTGGCGCCGCCCGCTGCCAGGGCCGCCTCGATATCCTTGACGGCCTGCTTCTCCACCCCGCTCAATATTTTCAGCTTCGTCTTCAACGGCAGCAGCGCCTGTGAAAAAGCTGAAAGCTTCCCCACGAAGAGCCAGAATCCTTCACCGCTCATTTCAGCGCCGTACAGGCCGGCATGGCATTGTTGAAACAGCTTGCCGTGCCCCCGCTCGCTTTCTGCCATTGCGCGGAACCGCGCGCTCAACTTGGGCCTGCTGGCCGCATAGCGCCGCGCCAGCGCGTCATAGCACCCGGTGCCGATCATCTCCATGCGGAAGGACCTGAGTATTTCCGGCTTCAATTCGTCCATATAATTCTCCCTTAATTATGTGTTGCGTCCTCAATCTCAAAGAGCCGTTTGAAATCATCATTCTGGATCATCGAGCGAAACCATTGCGTCATGTCAGGGGGCTCATAAAATGGCTGTTCCCTGAAGTGAGAAAGAAACGGAGTGTAAAATGACAGGGTAAAGTCATCAAGGCGCTCGCTTATGACCTCGCTCACCCGCGGGCAGCCCGAACGGTTGTACCTCGGTTTCGCCGGGTCCATCATTCCCAGGTCGATGAAGTTCTTGACCTTGTAGGCGCACCGGCAGGGATTGTTCTTGTTCACGTGGCCGCAGACCCCGTTCATGTATGAGTAGACCCTGTGGCGGCTCCGCGACAGTATTTTTCTGAAATTCCCCTGCGATATGTCAAGTATCTCCGCGCCGAAGGTGTCGGGGACATTGAAGACCGCGCCGAGGATGAACACCAGGCGCGCCATCCGGTTCAGGCACATCAGCATGCCCATCATGCACCCCACCTTGAGCTCATCGACCAGGATACCGGATTCGGGGTGGGAAAAAGAGCGGTGGTCGGGCAATTGTTCGATGAGGGACACATACCGGTCGAAATCGTGTATCCTCCGCTCAAATTTCTTTTGTTTCATGGTGATCACGTGGTTCGCAACAATCCGGTACACCCAGGTGCGGAACTGGCCCTTCTGGCGGTCATACGAGGAGAGGCTGGTGATTATCTTTATTAAAATTTCCTGGGTGATATCGCTGGCATCGTCATGGTCCATCACCATCTTGAAGGCGATATTGTATATCCAGGCCTGGTGGCGCAGGATAAGCCGCTCAAGGGCCCCCTGGTTTCCCTCCAGGGACGCACGGATGAGATTGAGGTCATCCTCATCCTGTCCTTTTTTTTCAATAAATGGGTTATCCATTGTTTTATTCCTGTCGTTCCGGGTGTATATCTTATACTCATACTAGTTGCCCTCGTGACAGGAAAAAACAATTTTTTGTTATTTTTTTATCCGGGAAAGTCACCCCACACCGGGGACTGTGCCGGATTTCCCGCACCGTCACGTCTATCAGTAGGTGATGACATTGACGCTCGAAAGGGCCTCTTCGTTCACCCGCGCGGCGCCCACGATCATCGATCCGTCCACGAAGTCCTTCTCCGAAAGGTTCCGCTTATCCACGCAGGGCGAGCAGAGCAGGAGCTTGTGCCCGGCCCCGGTGTAGTTTTCTATGAGCTGTTTGAGCGACACTCCTTCCTTGAAATGGATCTTTTCCGCAAACCCTTTTACCGCCAGCATGACCGCGTTGCTCTGCAGTATGATGACAGGGGTCACCTCCATGGCCATGGCGGTATTGGCGAGGATAAATGGTATCGTCGCCTTTTCAGGGTTGTCATCTCCGTAGGTTACAATATAGGTGATCTTCTTTTCAGCATCCATACAGACCTCTATTTTAGTATTTTAGAATATTATATTTTATAATATAATAAAAATTCTCCAGAACGTCAACAGGTGTCATAATTTTTCGATGAGGCCTTCTACGATTGCGTCCATCGATTCGCTCCCGGTCGCCCCTGCAAGGGCGGTGATGATGCGGGCCACGGAACCGGGTTCAACATTACAACGCGAGGCCAGGTCGCCGATGTCAGAGCTGCTGAGGGCCTTCGCGCCGCGACTACGCAGCGCGAGAGCGGCAAGGACTTTGCACAGCGCTGCGAGCGCCTCTTCCCGCCGCCGGTGCGCAGCGCCGAAGTCCGCCATGCTCTTCAGCATGGTCTGCTCGGATGAATGAAGCCGGTTCGCGAAAATCTTGATGAGCCGCTGGGTGAACACCGGGTTGCTCTCTATGAGCGCGTCCAGGTTGTCCGCCTCGGCGACCGCCAGGAGGCAGTCGGTCTTACATACCGCCGCCGCCATGCGCGGCTGGCCCCCCACGATGGCCATCTCGCCGAAGATGTCCCCTTCGGCAAGCGTGGTCAGGTGCACCGTCTCACCGCTGTCAAGCGTCTTGACGATGTCCACCTTCCCCTTCCTGATGAGGTAGAACACCTTCCCCTCTTCACCCTGGTTGAAGAGCGTGTCTCCCGCGCTGAACCGCCACTCCTTCTGCATCACGGACACCGGCCGTACGAAGAGGCGGCGGATGTTCCCGAAGCCGGGGAGGCGCAGGGTGAAGAAGAGGCCGCGGCTCACGCGGTAGAGGCCGTATCGAAGGATAAAGAGCCGGTACCGCCACGTCCTGTCCGTAAACCGTACAAGAGTGCCGGAGAGCTGCTTCCGGTCATCGCGGCTGTCCCAGACTGCGACGCCCCGCACCGGCGGCGAGGAGATCTGTGAGCAGGCAAAGGTGAGCGAGAGGCGGGTACCCGGCGCGATCGGGTCAACGGTCTTGAGGTAACAGCTGCCGGCCGTGACGTGGTACGTCGTGGTCTTGATGACCGCCCCGGGGACGTCGATGTCCACATCAATGATGATGGGGATCCGGATCATGCTATTCTGGAAATATTTCGGGTTCACCACGCCGACCGTGAACAGGTTCAGGGAATAGAGCGCCGGGAGCAGGGTGAAGAGCATGACCGTCTCTTCCCCGCTGAGCCGGTTCCGGAAGGCGCCCGCGACGACATCGCCGCCCGCGAGGCAGGCCCCGGCGGCGGCGAGCAGCACGATGATGATGGCCGCCCGCGGGGCGCCCAGTTTCAGCCTGACCATCGGGACATACTCCCTGTTCTTCGAGCCCATGGAGCGGAGGATCCACCGCTCGTACTGCGGCTCGCGCTGGATCGTGGCCCACTCCTCGATCGAGATGCGGTGCTTCTGCAGGCCGTCAAGGAGCGGGAGGGTCTGCGATTTCGCGAGGAGGTACTCCATCCCGACCATCAGCACGACCAGCAGCGGCGCGATCCAGTAGGTGCCGGTGCCGCCGCCGATCAGGAGCGTGTCGTACGTGCCGTGAAACAGATACGGGACCAGGAACGCGCCGAGCGCATACCGGGCCCTGCCCTCCCACGAGCCGCTGAAACGCATGAGCGCGAGGCCGTACCCGATGATCCCGCAGGTGAGCACGTGGAGGGGGACCGAGCTGAAGAGCCGTACGGCGATGACCGGCTCGCGTATAGAGACGGCGTACATGATGTTTTCTATCGTCGCAAACCCGAGCCCGAGCAGCATTGCGGAGATTACCATGTTGAGCACCATGAGCAGGGGCGGCGTGCGGTAGGTCAGGATCGCGATGAAGATGAAGGCACCGGCCTTCTCGACCAGCGAAGCGCTCAGGAACCCCCGCGCCGCAGCGCCATGAAGCGGCAGGTCGGGGATAAGATACGGGCCGGCCAGAAGCAGAACGAGCGCCAGTATGGCGCCGTAGATAAAATACTCAAGGTGATAGAGATAGCTGGGCTTTACCAGGAAATACCGGTGGTAAAAGAAATAAATGACCGGTACCGGCACAAGGGCCAGGATTACTATTAATGTTAACGATTGCACGTCGGCAATGCCCCTTGACTTCTGGTGTTGTCCTGCCCCCCTGCTCCGGGAAATACGTCTTTGAGCAAATCATTCCGGCGCTATTTATCAAGCATTTTTTGTCCCGCATGCCCGGCCCTTTTTTATTATCGCGAAAAAGTGGTTGTCAATTGCGCGTTCCCGCTATAATATTATTGAATGGGTAACGGCGTAAACCGCCGGCGGCGATATACGCATCACTTCATGATTTCAATAAACGACAGAGTCCGGTATGAAAAAAAAATATCTATCGATACTTATATTGTTGCCGCTGCTGTGCGGTACCGGCTGCGATGCCGGCTTCATCAATTTTGCCTCCAATTCCCCGCTCATAAAGAAAGCACTGCTCGTGGCCCACGCCCTGGGCGTGGATGAAGCACGGAGAAGCATAGCAACACACCCGATCAGCCAGACGGTAACCGAGGGCGGGAGCGTGACGTTTTCAGTCACCGTGGGATACGAACCCTTCTGCCATTTCCAGTGGTTGAAAGACGGCGTTCCTGTCGGCACCGACAGCTCCACCCTTGCCATCAGCGCGGCGAGCGCCGCGGACGTGGGGCTCTACTCGGTCAGGATAACGGGCCCCTACGGTGAAACGACCAGCAACGCAGCGCAGCTGGCGGTGACCCCCGCCTCGCTCGCGGACAGGTCATTTGTCTTCGGCGTGTGGCTGCAGTCGCCGGAAAGCATGTTCAACGGGAAAACCATGGCGCAGACCTACAAGGACATCGGCATCAACACCTATATCGGCCTCTGGAACTGGCCGGGCGAGGTTGACATGTACCCGGGATACGCGCTCGCGTCGATGCAGGCGCTCAAGGACGCGGGCATGAATGTCTATACCGGCAACGACCAGGCGGCGGTGAACTGGATCAACGACCATCCGGCATTCTGGGGCATATTCAAGGGGTATGTGCTCGGGGACGAGCCCGACATGAACAGGAACAGCGTCATCCCTGCCGAGAGGGAAGCCAGTACGCCCGCAGCATGGGACGCCCTGGGCGACCTGTTATTATCGTACGACAACACGCGGGAGGTATACGCGAATTTCGGCAAGCCCTTCGCGAAGGATGAATGGCACGGGATCGAATACGAATACGGTTCGCTCGGGTCGCAGGAGCTCGATTTCGAATGCTACATCGGGCCGACCGACGTCATCTCGAGCGACCTGTACGGCATAACCGATCCCTGGGAATTTCCCGAGAACCACGGCATCTGGACATATGGAAGGAGCGTGAAGAACACGATCAAGTGGGCGAGCCACGACGGGAAGTCGCGTCCCGTCTGGGGCGTTCTGGAGGCGTCCGCGCCCTGGACGCACGCCTCCAGCGATAACTGGATGTTCCAGCGGATGCCCCCCTCCTATATCATGCCGACGGTGTGGAACATGGTCATCAGCGGCGCGCGGGGCGCGATGTACTTCTGCCACGATTTTTCCCCGCTATCCCTGGGCAACTACGCGGCCCTCCTCGAGCCGGGAATACCCGCGGCGATGAAAGCGGCGAACGAAACCGTTTACGCCTTCGGCGCGGTATTGCTCACCCCGGACGTCGCCGGGACGACGGCAACCACCGGCGGCCCGGTGGACGTCATCTTCCTGACCAAGCAATTTGCGGGGGACACCTACATCTTTGCGATGGGGAACGGTAACCAGGATCACATCCACGGACTGGCGGTGGACGCGGAGTTTACCGTAAGCGGGCAGACCGGCACCAAAACCGTGACGGTGCTCAATGACGTGCGGACCGTCACGATGGTCAACGGCGTATTCACCGACCACTTTGAGCCGTACGAGCTCCATGTCTATAAAATTGACAACTAGGGCGGACACGCCACGCATTCGGGGATCATCATTCGAGCCCTGACCTGATGGCCGTCGTTATCCTACCTTCGCTCCCATTTTCTTATGGATCTCCTTCGCCTCTTTCACGGTCCTCTGTATCACCTGGGCCACGGTCGGGAGGTCATGTATCAGGCCCTGGACCTGCCCGATGAGCTGTACGCCATGCTCAAGGTCGCCGGCCTGTGTTGCTTTCTGGATGTACACATATCCCGTCGCCATGTGCGCCAGGTTCATGGCCATCTTTGTATTATCTATCATGAGCCGTATGAGCGATTTCTTTTTCTTTTTTACTTTCGGCCCTGGTGCCGGTGCAGATTCTGATTTCTCGCCCTTCTTGCCCGTCAGGATCGACGCGGCAAGGCCGAACCATGACATACCGAGCGACTTCGCGATGGCAAACGAGGCTAAAAACCCTTTCGGCAGGTTCCGCCCCCTCTTGATCACCTTCTCGGCGTTCGGCGTTTTTAACACTCTGCACCAGAGGGCATCGAAGCGGTTTGAATAGATGGTGTCCTGGATCCCGCTTTCAAGCTGCTTCTTCTGGGTATTCATGTGCACCGGACTTTCCTTTGTCATGGAAAGCCTGGTCCCCATCCCGATCCCTTCCGCGCCCAGTGCCAGCGCCGCCGCCATTCCCCTTCCGTCCGCAATGCCGCCTATCGCAACCACGGGTATCTTCACCGCATCGACGATCGCCGGGACCAGCACCATCGTGGTAACCGCGCTCCCGTGCGCCGCCGCCTCGTGGCCCGTCACCTGGAGAGCGTCCGCGCCCGCCTTTTCCGCAGCCAGGGCGTGCTCCACCGTGGTGACGGTGGTTATCACCTTGCCGCCGTACGCATGCACGCGCGTGATCAGGTCTTCGCCCTTTCCCAGGGAGATGTTCAGGACCGGGACCTTTTCCTGTATGGCCACCTCGGCATTTTCCCTGGCGCCGGGCATGAGCAGCGTGGCGCCCACACCGAAGGGCCTTTTCGTAAGCTCCCGTATCCTTTTAATGGAGGCCCTTGTCTGGTCAGGGCTTAACGGCCCGGTGGCCAGGTAGCCCAATCCGCCCGCATTGCAGACTGCCGCCACCAGTTCCGGCACGCTGATCCAGCTCATGCCGGGCAAAATTATCGGATATTGTATCCCAAAAAGCTCTGTTATCCTGGTTTTCATCCGGTCCTCCATGCATGGTGTAGTGTGTATTAATGCGCAACCCCGGCGAAGCGAACGGCAAGGCGCCGTACGCTTCAAACGTCGTATTCATTACAAAATTTCAGCTACCCTGTCCAGCGCTTTTTATGGCATAGCGCCGCACGAAACCCCCAGTTCAAGATTGAAGTGCAACGGTTAGATTATAGAAGACCTCATAAGGAGTTCTATATCCAAGAGATTTACGAGGTGTATCATTTAGCTTTTTTATAGCCTCATCAACCTCATTTTGTGTCAAGTCTTTGAAATTCATACTTTTGGGAAAATATTTCCGTAGAAGACCATTCGTATGTTCGTTAATTCCTCTCTGCCAGGCACTATACGGATCAGCGAAATAGACCTTGCATTCAAGCGCTTCCTGTAGATTTTTATGTTGATAGAATTCCGAGCCATTATCAAAGGTTATGGATTTTATGGATTTGTTATCTATATCTCCAAATGCTTCAAGAATTGACCTATTACATGTTTCTGATCGCTTATCACCCATAAAACCTGCAGCCAGAAAGTATGACTTTCTTTCAACCAATGTGGCAATGTATGCTTGATGATTTTTCCCGGTAATTGTATCTCCTTCCCAATGACCCTTTGATCGACGGCTTTCAACTGATTGAGGCCGGGCATGAATACTAATTCTATCGGGAATTTGTATACGAGATCGCTTGATATTGAGTCTTTTATGCCGTTTTTTTACTCCTCGAGATAAATATTTGTAAATCTCATCCCCTTGTTTTGCACGTTGATATATCCAGGTATAAATGGATTCGTGGCTTATCTGCATATCTGGACGGTTCTTATGGGTTAATTTTAACCGGCCTGATATGGCATCAGGGGATTTCCTGTTTCTCAATTCCTGTGTAATATATTCCCTGAGATTGTCATTGCTTTCAATAATAGCAATCTTTGATTCCTTCCTTCGCATGAGATATTTCTCATGGGCATGAACAGGATGGTACCAATAGTTATCTTTATTACGTTTTATTTCACGAGAAATGGTACTTGGATGACGCTCTATATATTCAGCTATTTCCCTTATACTATTATTTCTACTAAGCATTTTTTTGATGACTTTTCTATCACATAGGTTTAAATGTACGTATGGCATCATAAGGCCTCCCTTGAGATTTGGTTTGGTCACTTAATCTCTTAGGATTAAAGCCTTATGATGTCATCTATTTAATCCTCTGTTGCATTTCAGCCTTGAATTTGGGAACACGGGCCCGCTACCGGTACGGCCCGTTGCATCAGGCCGGTCTGCTGCGATACGGCAATTGATCGGGCAAAAAGGCAAGCCCTGCTGATTTTTATACGCCATGCCTGTTTTATTCTTGAATTTTTTACTGCCCCTGTATTCATATTTTACGTTTGGATGAATGCGGTATCGATATTCAAAAAAATAACCGGTCCATGAAACAACATGATTCGCACGCAGCTGAAAAAATTATTCATGCCTGTCCCCGACGCCCACGCCGCGCGATTCAGGAATGCCATTCAATCAGATAACCTGACACGGCTCATTATTGGCGGCGCAATCCTGACACTGGTGGAACTGGGAGTGTATATCTCATTCAGGCAGGACGCTTCGGACATTTTGCGATATCCCCTCTCTCTTCTCCTGTTCAACCTTCCGATGCTGCCCCTGCTTGCGGTGCTCAAAAAACGGGCGGGGCACATCCGGCTGAAACAGGCCCTGATATACCTCAGTATTGCCTTTTATCTCGTGTGGTCCTCTTTTTTCACCTGGGCAATCCGGACCGCCGATCCCGCGTCAGGACTCCACCTCCCGCTGCCGTTGTACATGCTGATGGTGTACGGGGTGGCAATTTTTCTTTACCTGGAACCGCTGCGGGGCGCCCTGTTCTTCCTCGCGAGCTTTCTGCTTTTCATTGCGATCATGCCCTACGATGCCGTAAGCCAGAAAGTGGCCGTAACGAACGCGTGGAACACCCTGGCGCTCAATAGTTTCGCCTGGATAACATCCCGCCTGATCTTCGGGTTCCGCCTTCAGATGTTCCTGGACAACCGGCTGATCCAGGACAAGAATGACGAACTTGAAATTGAAAGGAACAACCTCAAGGACGCCCTTGCAAACGTGAGGCACCTCTCCGGGCTCCTCCCGATATGCTCGAACTGCAAAAAGGTGCGTGACGACGGCGGGTACTGGCAGCAGGTGGAGCGGTACATTGAGGACCGGTCAGAAGCGACCTTCAGCCACAGCCTGTGCCCGGAATGCATGAAGCGGCTCTATCCTGACATGGAAAAATCGTGAGGCGGCCGGCATGTGGAACGCGGTTGTACGAGGCACGGTACCCCATCTACGGGAAAATTAATTCCCCCGCATTATTAATTTCCTTTACAAATAGCCCCCCGCGGAAAATCTTGAGACATAGTGTCAGAAAGTTAAAAAAATTTTGGGAGGACATATATGAAAGATGTGGTCATCGTAAGCGGTTCGCGTACTGCCATTGCGAAATTTGGCGGCGCTCTGAAATCGGTCCCGGTCGTGGACCTCGGAGCGCTGGTAATAAAAGACGTGTTGAAAAAAGCGGGTGTCAGGCCCGTCATGAGCGCCCTCATGAAGGACCTCGCTCCCGACAAGCTCAAGACACAGGGGATGATCGAGCTTGAAAAGAAGGGGTATGACTGGAGCGACTCCCTCGCTCCGATCACCATCGACGAAGTCATCATGGGCAACGTGCTGCAGGCCGCCCAGGGCCAGAACACCGGGCGCCAGGCCATGATCAAGGCGGGCATCCCCAAGGAGACGCCGGGTTTCACCATCAACAAGATATGCGGCTCCGGTCTCAAGGCGATCGCCGAGGGCGCCCAGGCCATCATGTCCGGCCAGGCGGAGGTGGTCGTCGCCGGGGGGCAGGAGAACATGAGCCTCGCTCCCATGGCGCTGAAGGACGCGCGCTGGGGATACCGGATGGCGATCAGCGGCGTCGGCGAAGTGCATGACCTCATGGTCTTCGACGGCCTCTACGAAATATTTTACGGTTACCACATGGGCCTGACAGCGGAAAACATCGCGGCGCTGTACGGTATCAGCAGGAAAGAGCAGGACGAGCTGGGCGTGCTCTCCCACACCAGGGCGCGGAAGGCCATGAAGGAAGGGCTCTTCAAGGATGAGATCGTGCCGGTGGTCCAGAAAGGCCGCAAGGGCGACGATATATTCGCCGAGGACGAGCGCCCGATGGACACCACCCTGGAAAAGATGATGGAGATGAAGCCCGCCTTCAAGAAAGACGGCACCGTCACCGCGGGGAACGCGTCGGGCATCAATGACGCGGCTGCCGCTGTCCTCATGATGAGCGCTGACAAGGCGAAAGAACTCGGCCTGAAGCCGATCGTAAAGATCAGGGGCTTCGCCGGCGGCGGCGTGGACCCGGCCTACATGGGGCTCGGCCCCGTGCCGGCGGTACGGAAGGTACTGAAACAGACCGGGATGGCCATCAAGGACCTCGACATGATCGAGCTGAACGAGGCGTTTGCCTCCCAGGCGATCGGCTGCTTCCGCGAGCTCGGCATAGACAACGACAAGCCGAACCAGCTCGGGAGCGGGATTTCCCTCGGGCACCCGATCGGCTGCACCGGCGCCCGCATGATGGTTACCGCGATGCACGAAATGAAGCGGAAGAACCATGCCACCTGCCTCATTACCATGTGCATCGGCGGCGGCATGGGGTTTGCGATGATTGTAGAGAAAGTCTGACGGCATCCGGACTGGACGGAAAAGGCGGCCCCCGGGCCGCCTTTTTTTATGTATTGACAGGAAATTTTTTTCAGGTATACTGCGTCATCACATAACAAAGGAGACAGACATGAAAAAGATACTTGTCCCGTTCATCGTTATTGCATGCTCCGTTGCCATCACGGTATCGCTGCTTGCCGCCTACACCGCGGAGTCCGCGCTCGGCGTGTGGCTCGTCCCCAAGGAAGATGCGAAGGTGACCATCAGCAAATGCGGCGAGAATTTCTGCGGCATTATTACCTGGCTCAAGACCCCGGAAGACCTGGACACAAAAAATCCTGACCCGGAAAAACGAAAGAACAAGATACTCGGGATGAGGATGCTGTGGGGATTTACCTTTAAGAACAACCAATGGATCGGGGGGCAGATCTACGATCCCGACACGGGAAACACCTACAAATGCAAAATGTGGCTCAAGAGCGACGACAAGCTGAACGTCAAGGGCTTTGTCGGCATCCCGCTCTTCGGCAGGTCGGAAATCTGGACCCGTGTAAAATAACGGGCACACGCCCGTCGTATCGCGGAGGGAAGAAACTTGACACCGCGTCAGTTATATTATAGCATCCACCCTAATATACCAGAAGGAGGAAACAACGTATGAAAAAGCTTTTTGCTGTCGCAATAATCATGATCGCCGCCGTCGCGGTGATGAACCTGAACGTCCGGGCCGCGGAGGTCCTGGCCGGCACATGGAAAACAATCGCCGATGAAGGAGCTGACAAGGGGAAGGCAAAATCCCACCTGGTAATAGCTGAAACCAATGGCGTTTATTCCGCCAAGATCGTCAAGCTCCTGCTGAAACCGCAGGACACCCTCTGCGATAAATGCAAGGGCGACCTGTACAACAAGCCGGTGGTCGGCATGTTCATATTCTCAAATATGAAAAAAACCGGCAAGGTCGATAAAAAATTCGGCGAAGAATACGCGGGCGGAAAAATCATGGACCCGGACAACGGCAAATTCTACACCTGCAAAATCTGGGTCAAGGGCGACACCCTGACCGTCCGCGGGTATCTCGCGTTCTTTTACCGGACGCAGAAGTGGTACCGCGTCAAATAAATAAGCGGCATTCTGCGGCATAGTGCAAAAAACGGCTGGATTTTCAGCCGTTTTTTTTATTGCCTCTGACTGTCAGGATCGCGTTACGAACAAACGCCCATTCACATTCCAGGGCCGGTTAGTTTCTTGACATATCGTTTGGCCTGTGCGGAATATCACTCTATCGGGAAGCAGGCCGCGTTACCAATAAAGGAATCATACCATGCATCCATTTTTATCAATGCTCGCGGAAGGCAGGGCGGTCCTCTTTGACGGCGCCATGGGGTCGATTATCTACGACAAGGGCGTCTATATCAACCAGTGCTTTGACAACCTGAACCTCACCCAGCCGCGGATGATTGAAAGCATCCACGCGGAGTACGCCAAGGCCGGGTGCGACGTCCTCGAGACCAATACCTTCGGCGCGAACAGGATCAACCTGGCCAAGTACGCCCTGGCGGAAAAAATACGCGATATCAACATCGCCGGCGCGCGCATCGCCCGCGCCGCGGGGCCCGGCCTCCTGGTCGCAGGGTCGATCGGCCCCCTTTCCACCAACGTGGAGCCGCTCGGCGCCGTGAGCCGTCCCGACGCTGAGCACGCCTACCGCGAACAGGCCGAGGCGCTGATTGAGGGGGGCGTGGACCTGCTCATCCTGGAAACGTTCGGCCAGATGGAGATGATCGAGGCCGCGGCCGGCGCGGTCCTTGCAGAGAAAAAACTCCCGGTCATCT
The DNA here is from genome assembly GCA_963827275.1 of uncultured Spirochaetota bacterium. Lineage (GTDB taxonomy): Bacteria > Spirochaetota > UBA4802 > UBA4802 > UBA5550 > RBG-16-49-21. The sequence goes on along the minus strand of CAWHAA010000008.1, from coordinate 222,492 downwards.
TTCAGCTCGCGGTCAACGAGGAGGGGCGCACCGATTACGGCACCACGATGGAGCGGGCCGTCGCATACCTGAACGGCACCGGCGTTGATGTCATCGGCCTCAACTGCACCGTCGGCCCCGCCCCCATGCTCGATTTATTGAAAAAGCTGACGCGCCTCACGGACAGGCCGATATCGGTCCAGCCGAACGCGGGCTATCCCCGCCACGTGGGCGGACGCAACATCTACATGACTACACCTGAATACCTGTCCGAATACGCGGCCCAGTTCCTCGGCAACGGCGCGAACATCATCGGCGGCTGCTGCGGCACCACGCCGAGGCATATCCGGGCGATGAAGCAGGCCATCAAGTCGCGGTTCCCGGAAAAGCGGGAGGCCGCGGCGGTGACCGCCGCGCCGCGGAACGAGGTGGAACCCGTGCCCCTGGGCGAGAAGTCGCGCTTCGCCGCGAAGCTCGCCCGCGGCGAATTCGTCACCTCTGTCGAGATCACCCCGCCGCGCGGCTGCGACGCGTCGGCGGTCATCGAATCGGCGAAGCTCCTGAAGACAAACGGCATCGACGCGGTCAACATCCCTGACGGACCGCGCGCCTCGGCGCGCCTGGCTCCCATGCCGCTGGCCATACTGCTCGAGCGTGAGGCGGGGATTGAGACCGTGCTCCACTACACCTGCCGCGACCGGAACATCATCGGGATGCAGTCCGATTTCCTGGGCGCCCAGGCGGCGGGGCTCCGCAACGTGCTGATCATCACCGGCGATCCGCCGAAGCTCGGCGATTACCCGGACGCCACCGCCGTGTTCGATCTCGACTCGATCGGGCTCACCCGGGTGGTGAACGGGCTGAACCACGGCCATGACATCGGCGGGAACCCGATCGGAAAACCCACCTCCTTCTGCATCGGCGTGGGCGCGAACCCCGGCTTCGAGGACCAGGAGCGCGAAATCGACCGGCTCTTCCGCAAGAAGGACGCGGGGGCTGAATTCATCATCACCCAGCCGGTCTTCGACATTGTCCAGTTCGAGGCGTTCATCACGCGCATCCAGGGCATCGGCATCCCGCTCCTGGCAGGGCTGTGGCCGCTCGTTTCATTCAAAAACGCGGAATTCATGAACAACGAAGTGCCCGGGGTCATCGTCCCCCAATCGATCCTCGACCGGATGCGCGGCGCCGGCACAGGCGCGGAGGCGGTGAAGGAAGGGATACAGATCGCGCGGGAGCTCCTTAAAGATATGCGCGGTATGATCCAGGGAGCACAGATATCCGCCCCCTTCGGCCGGGTCCAGCACGCCCTCAATGTCCTGGAGGGATAGCGCCATGACCGACGGACCAGATTTTCTCGCCTGCCTGAAAGAGCGGTCACTGCTCCTGTTCGACGGGGCCATCGGCACCGAGATACAGAAGCTCCCGCTCACCGATACGGACTGGGGCGGCAGGACCGGCTGCAACGAGGCCCTGAACCTCACGGCACCCGGCATCATACAAAACATCCACCGCTCCTATCTCGACGCCGGGGCGGATGTAATTGAGACCAATACCTTCGGCGCGAACGCGATCGTCCTTGCCGAGTACGGGATGGACGGCCAGACGCGCGTCCTGTGCAGCGCCGCCGCGCGGATAGCACGCGAAGCAGTGGCGGAAGTGAGGGACCGGCGCTGCTTCGTGGCCGGGTCCCTCGGCCCGGGCTCCAAGCTCCCCTCCCTCGGCCACGCCGGTTTCGATGATCTGTACGAATCATACCTGCCGGCGGCGCAGGGCCTCCTTGACGGCGGCATCGACCTGTTTTTACTTGAGACCTGCCAGGACCCGCTGCAGATCAAGGCGTGCCTCTGCGCGGTCAGGGACGCAATGGCAACGCACGGTACGCGCCTTCCCGTGGCGGTGAGCGTCACGGTCGAGGCGACCGGCACGCTCCTCGTGGGCACCGAGCCGCAGGCAGCGGCGGCGATACTCTCCGCGCTGTCAGTGGACATCATCGGCATCAACTGCGCGACCGGGCCCCGCCAGATGGCGCTCCACGTGCGCGAGCTCTGCCGGAGCTTCCCCGGGCCGGTGCTCGTGATGCCCAACGCCGGCCTGCCGGAGAGCGTGAACGGCGCGCTCGTTTACACGATGTCGCCGGACGAGTTCGCCTCGGACCTCAGAAATTTCGTCGTGCAGGACGGCGTCAGCCTGGCCGGCGGCTGCTGCGGCACCGGTCCCTCCCACATTGCCGCACTGAAGAAGGCGCTCGCGGGGGCTGCACCCGCCGCCCGGAGCGCGGCCCCGGTCCCGGGCGTGGCCAGCCTCTACCGCTTCCAGGAGCTGCGCCAGGAGCCGGCCCCCTTCTTCGTGGGCGAGCGCGCGAACACCAATGGCAGCAAGCAGTTCCGCGAGCGCCTTCTCGCCGATGACTGGGAGGGCATGGTCGAGGTGGGGCGGAGCCAGGTAGATTCAGGGGCCCACGCGGTCGATCTCTGCGTCGCCTACGCGGGACGCGACGAGCTCGCCGACATGGGAACCCTTGTCCCGCAATTCGCGCTCCGGGTGCCCCTGCCGCTCGTCATCGATTCCACCTCGCCCCGCGTGATAGAGGCGGCGCTGAAGCGCTACGGCGGGAGGGCCGTCATCAACTCCATAAACCTTGAAGACGGCGGCGCCCGGGCCAGGGAGGTCTGCGGCCTCGCGCGGCGTTACGGTGCCGCGGTAATTGCCCTGACCATAGACGAGCAGGGCATGGCGCCTACCGCGGAAAAAAAGCTCTCGGTGGCGCGCCGGCTCTACGGGCTCGCGGTCGAGGAAGCCGGCCTCAGGCCGGAAGACATTATCTTCGACCCCCTGACCTTCACCCTGGGGAGCGGCGACGGGTCCCTGAAAAACGCGGCGAAGGAGACGCTCGCGGCGATCGGGCGCATCAAGAAGGAGCTCCCCGGCGTGTTCACCCTGCTCGGCCTGTCCAACGTCTCCTTCGGCCTTGCCCCCCGCGCCCGCGCCGTGCTGAACTCGGTGTTTCTCCACCGCGCGGTGGCGGCAGGCCTCGACCTTGCGATCGTAAACGTCGCACAGATTGTCCCGGTCAGCCGTATCGACACGGCCGACACGAAGCGGGCGATGGACCTGATCGACAATGCCGGCGCGGGGGACCCCCTGCTCGGGTTTATCCGCCACTTCGAGGCTGCGGGCGGAGGCGCGGCCGTTGAAGAGGCCGCCGCGGAGGAGTCGCTCACGGCGGAAGAGCTGCTGCGCAGGCGGGTGATCAACGGCTCGCGCGCCGGCCTCGATACGCTGCTCGACGACCTCAGGAAAACAATGTCGCCGGCCGATATCATCAACGCCGTCCTCGTCCCCGCCATGAAACGGGTGGGCGAGCTCTTCGGGAGCGGCGCCATGCAGCTCCCCTTCGTGCTCCAGTCGGCCGAGGTGATGAAGAAGTCCGTGGACCTGCTGGCCCCGTTCATGGACAGGGTCGCGTCGGCGAAACAGACCAGCATTGTGCTCGCGACAGTGAAAGGGGACGTGCATGATATCGGCAAAAACCTCGTGGATATCATCCTGTCAAACAACGGCTTCCGCGTGTACAACCTGGGGATCCGCGCCGACATTGAAACCATCATCGGGGCCGCGCGCGAGCACGGGGCCGACGCCATCGGCATGAGCGGCCTGCTCGTCAAATCGACACAGGTGATGAAGGAAAACCTCGAGTTCATGAAGGCGGAGGGCATGGATATCCCGGTGCTGCTGGGCGGCGCCGCCCTCACCCGGCGGTTCGTCGCGGAATCGTGCGCGCCGCTCCTCGACTCGCCGGTCGTGTACTGCGAGGATGCGTTCAGGGGCCTCCAGGCCATGGCCCTTTTAAAAGAGGGGAAGCTCGCGGACTACGCCGAGGCGGAACGGGTGCGCTACTCGTCCCGGGCCCGGAGGGTCCCGGCCGACACGCGTGAAGAGGCGGACGGACTCCGCCCCCCGCCATCAATCCCCGGCCCTCCCTTTACGGGAAGCCGCGTGCTTGACTCCCTGTCGCCCGAATCGCTCTTCCCGCTCCTTGACGAAACCGTGCTCTTCAAGGCGCGGTGGGGCTTCCGCCGGGGCGCGCTTCCCGTGAATGAGTTTGACTCGCTCATCACGCGCGAAGTGCGGCCGGCCCTTACCCGGATGAAGAAGCGGCTCCTCTCTGACCGGGTGCTTGCGCCCCGGGCGGTCTACGGGTACTGGCCCTGCGTTTCCGAAGGAGAATCGCTCATCCTGTTTGACCCCGATGATCCCGGGACACGCGTCGCCCGCTTTCATTTCCCGCGCCAGAAAAAAGCGCCCCGCCGGTCAATCGCCGATTACTTCCTTCCAAACGGAGGCGGTACAGCGGACGTGATCGCGCTCCAGGCGGTCACGATCGGTCCCGGGCTTGACGCCCTGGTCCACGGACTGTATGACATGGGTGAATACCGCGACTATCTCTTCTACCACGGCCTGGGCGTGGAGCTTGCCGAGGCGCTGGCGGAGTTGGTGAGCGGCATGATCAGGAAAGAGCTCGGGCTTGCGGACCGGGGCCTGCGCTATTCGTTCGGCTATCCTCCCTGCCCGGACATGGGAGACAACGAAACGCTCCTCGGTCTTGTCGGCGCCGGCAGGATCGGCATTGAAACCGTCGAGAGCGGCGGGATGGTGCCGGAACAATCGACCAGCGCGTTTTTTGTGCATCATCCCCAGGCGGGATATTTTACCGTGTAGCAACGTCCGCCTTCTGATGAACGGGGGGCACACGCCTCCCTCTCATAAAGCGGACTTGTTCATATCATACACGATCTTGATGCCCTTCATGGCCAGCAGCTGATCAACGATAGTCTCGTGGGAGAGGTGTCCCGCCACCATGCCGGCGTATCCGCCGGTCAGGATCACCTGAAACGAACGGGCGTATTCCTGCTCGATCCTCGCGATGATCCCCTCCGCGAGCGACAGCCACCCGTAGAAAAAGCCGGACTTGAGCGCGTTCACCGTGTCGCGCGCCACGAGGCGGTCCGGCTTTTCAAACTTCACCTCGGGGAGCCGTGAGGCCCGGGCCGCGAGCGTGCTGATCGAGGTGCCGATGCCCGGCGCGATGATGCCGCCGTCGAACACGCCTTCCTCGAGGAGCACGCAGAAAGTCACGGCAGTGCCGATATCCACAACGATGGACCCGCCGCCGTATTCGCTGAACGCCGCAGCGGCGTTGACGATCCGGTCCGCGCCGAGCTGGCGCGGGTCATCGTAATTGATCCTGAAATTGAGGAGGCTCCGGCAGGTCACTTCGAAGGCGGAGACGCCGTGGCAGTCACGCGCCATGCGGTGGTACGAATCGTTTATCTCCGGCGCCACGCTTGAAAAGGCAAGGCCGCTGACCGTAATCCTGTCCTCGTGCGCGCCGCGGCGCGTCATGCCGCCCAGGACCTGCCGGTGGAGCTCGTCCGGACCCGCGTGTTTCACCGTGGGAAAGCGGAAGGTGTAGTCCGGGGCCACCGCGTCGTCCCCGTAGACGCCGGCAGTGGTGCTGGTGTTGCCGATGTCAAAGCCGAGGATCATGCCTTTATCCTGAAGTCACCGAGCCTCTTGATCAGTCCGTCCCGCTCGATCCGGTTGAGGAGCGGCAGGATGAATTTCCGGGAAAGCCCGGCAGCCTCTTTCGCCTCGGGAACGGTCACCTTGCCGCGGCTTTCGAAAAGCTTCATGACCCTGCTCTTCAGGTCTTCATATACATCTTTATGATACATGATGTTCCCGTCGAGGCTCACGAGAAGACCGAGCTTCACGAGCTCCCTGGCGTCCCTCTTTTCCAGCTCGTTCGTGATGCGGTCGAGCTCCATCCCTTCTCCGCCCCTGCCGCGGACGGCTTCGAGGAGTTTCGTTTTTCCCTTTGACAGCGCGTCCGCTGCCGCGGCCTGCCCGCCGGCGAAGAATTTGCCTTCTTTCTCGGTCACCCGGCCGTCCTTCACCATGGCCGCGATGATCATCCTGCAGATCTCCGGGTCGGTGCCGGTGGCGTCCGATACCTCCTTGAGATTGGGCCCGACGTTCTTCTGTATCATTTCACGCACGGCCTTCTCAGCGTCATCGAGGCGCTTCGCCATCATGAGCGTGCCGCCGATCGATTTCACCGTTCCCTGCGCGAGCAGGGACACGGCGGCGCGCTCGATGTCCGCCGCGCTCTCCGGGAACATTGAATCCAGGTCCGCCTTCCTGACCGCGGTCCTGGCGGCGATGCTGAAGGCCATGCGCTCCTCGAGCGTGTAGTTCGTAAACATCCCCAGCCCCTCGAGGACCCGGCCCTTCTGCGCGCGGTGGTCATACCCGGGCAGGAGCACCATGCCGCCGCCGATGATGCGGTAGCCGCCCGGCGTGGTGAGCACGAACGGCTCGCCCGGGTAGCAGAACCAGGGCTCCGCGAACTTGATCCGGGCGGGGAAGAGGCCCGTGCGCGCGGCGTCGCCCGGGAAGTGGAGGAGCTTCCCCCCGATCGCGGCGGTGCCGATCAGCACCTCGATCCCCGCGTTGTTCTTCACCTCGCGCGCGGGGTCCAGGAGCTGGATGCGGGCAACGATCTCGCCGGATTCCGTGAAAAAGCCCTGCCGGTACAGGATATGCCCGCGGCCGAGGGCTTCGGTCTGGACACCGGTCAGGTTCAGCGCGGTCCGCTGTGAGGGGCTCCCCTCGGCGAGCTCGCTATGATGGCTCTCGATTCTTTTCACGCGCGCATCCAGGCCGCCGGGCTGGATGCGGACCGCGTCATCGTCGTGGAGCAGGCCGTTCCGGAGCGTGCCGGTGACCACGGTCCCATGCCCCTTTGAGGCGAAAACGCGGTCTATGTAGAGGTATGGCTTGTTCGCGTCCCGCGCCCGGGACAGCTTTTTCAGGTTCGCCGCGAGGGTTTCCCTGAGCCTGTCGATCCCGGCGCCGGTGCGTGCCGAGACCCGGGCGATGTCCGCGCCCGCGTACGGGGTGCCGGCGATCTTTTCGCGCACCTGCTGCTCCACCAGGTCGGCCATCCCCGCCTCGACCATGTCGGTCTTGTTGATGACCGCGATGATCCGCTCGATGCCGAGGAGCTGGAGCACGCGGAAATGGTCCTCGGTCTGGGGCATCCACCCGTCGTCCGCGGCCACCACCAGCATCCCCAGGTCGATCCCCCACGCGCCGGCGACCATGTTGCGGATGAAGCGCTCGTGTCCCGGCACGTCGATGAAGCTCACGGTGCCGAAGCCGGGCATCGCCATGGAGGCGAAGCCGATGTCGATGGTCATCTGGCGCTCCTTTTCCTCGGGGAGGCGGTCGCAGTCGACGCCGGTGAGCGCGAGGATCAGGGAGGTCTTGCCGTGGTCGATATGCCCGGAGGTCCCGACAACGAACATCATTCACCCCCGAAGTGGCGGGCCAGTATGCGCCCGGCGGCCCCCGCCGCGGGGGCGACATCGCGGTCAAGGATGGTGCGGAAATCAAGGATGAAGCGGCCGTCGACAATGGAGCCGGCCACGGGCACGTCAGCGGACAGGAACGCCGCATACAGGTCGCCGGCCTCCATCCCCGGCACGTCGACGCTGACGCCCCGGCTCTTCAGGTGGAACCCCGGCATCGCGCCGCCGCCCACCACGCTCCGCGTATCGACCCGCCTGATGCACTCCTCTTTCGCCGGATGGGTGATGAGCCTGAAGAAGCGGCCGATGCGCGCGGCAATCGCCTTTTCGTCCTGCAGCATCACCCGCCAGAGCTCGATGTCCCCGGTTTCGCCGTTGCTGTGCAGTATGAGGGTTTCCTGGAGGAGAAAGTAGGTGACCTTGTCAACGCGCAGCATGCGCATCAGGGGGTTGCGCCTGAGCCGCGCCACCAGGTCTTTCCGGCCCACGATGATGCCGGCCTGGCACCCGCCCAGGAGCTTGTCGCCGCTGAAGCAGACGAGGTCGGGCCCCTGCTCCATCTCGGAGCGCACCGTCGGCTCGAACGGCCGCGGGAGGCGCGGGTCGGCGGAGAGGTTCCCGCTCCCCAGGTCGCGCACGAAGAGCACCGAGCCGCTCCTGAGCGACCCGAGCTCGGACAGCGCGGGGCTCCCGGTGAAGCCCTCCATGGTGAAATTCGACTTATGGCAGGAGAATATCATGGCCGTGTCCGCGGTGACGGCGCGCCGGTAGTCCTCGATGGTGGTGATATTGGTGGTGCCGACCTCGACCATGCGTGCGCCGCTCTGGCGCATGATGTCCGGTATCCTGAACCCGCCGCCGATCTGCACCAGCTCGCCCCGGGATATGACCACCTCGCGGCCGCGCGCGAATTCATTCAATATGAGGAACACGCTCGAGGCGTTGTTGTTCACGATCAGCGCGTCCTCCGCGCCGGTACTCTTGCAGATCAGCTCCTCGGCAAACCCGCCGCGGCTGCCGCGCTTCCCCTCGGGGAGCACGAGCTCGAGGTTGCAGTAGCCGGGCAGCGTTTCAACGAGGCGCTCCAGGAGGTCGGTCCCGAGGGGCGAGCGCCCCAGGTTCGTGTGGATGATGACCCCGGTGCCGTTGACGACGCGCTGGAGCTTCTTCATCCTTTTAAGCGCGCACCGCGCTGCCACCGCCTGCTCAATCTCCCCGGGAGCGACGCGCCCATCCGCCTCGATCTTCGCGCGCACCGCGGAAAGCACCTCGCGGACGATCTCCACGATGGCCGGCCGGCCGATAACCGGTATGAAGCCGCGCACGTCCTCCGACTGGAGTATCTTTTCAACCTGCGGGATGTTCCTGAGAATCTGGTTCCTGTCTTCCATATCGGCCCCCGGAACGGGAATCCCGGCCCCGGCCGGGATACTACTTCCATGTAACTGTATGCGGAAGGGGCAGGAATCGAACCTGCCGCCGCGATAAATCGCAGCCTACGGTTTTGAAGACCGCGGGGACCACCGGATCCCATCCTCTTCCATGGAACATTGAGTCCTGAATTAATTAAAATTTGTATATATCCTATATGTCAATTATTTAATTAATACTATTTCAGGCGGATTTTTGAGCCGTTATCCGCCTCCCGAGCCTCCCCATACGGCCTCCCTGTTCATGTGAGAGGGGGGTATTTTTTTGCAACCGGCAGGGCGTTATTCCTGTCTTTTCATTACAAACGGGCCTGCTATAGCGCTCGGGCATGATTTGAATAAGGAGTCTCCCATGCTGGAATCATTACTTGGAATATTTGTTGTTATCAGCGCCATATATGGCATAAAAATACTCAGGTCACTGTAATCCCCGAGCGGCACCCGCGGCACCATTCAACCGCATACGCATGTATGCGAAAACCTTACTCTGTCTGGAAATTATAAGCAATTATTATGGAGAGTATAATGAAAAAAAAGATTTTACTGGTGTATCCTGAAATCCCTGCGACCTACTGGAGCTTCAAGTACGCCCTTCCCTTTGCCGGGTACAAGACCCTGATGCCGCCGCTGGGCCTCCTCACCGTGGCGGCGATGCTTCCCGCCGACTATGACGTCCGCCTCGTGGACATGAACATTCAGAAGCTCACCCCTGAAGACATTACCGGCGCCGACATGGTATTCGTGTCCGCCATGATCGTCCAGAAGGAATCGTTCAATGACGTCGTGCGCCGGTGCAACGAGTGCGGCACCACGGTCGTCGCCGGGGGCCCTTACCCCACGTCGAGCCACGCGAGCATCACGGGCGTCGATCACTTCATTCTCAACGAAGGAGAGATCACCCTCCCCCGCTTCATCGAGGACCTTGAGCTGGGGCACCCCAAAAAAGTATACAGCGACGATTCAAAGCCCGATATAACAAAGACCCCGCCGCCGCGCTTTGATCTGCTGGAGATGGGCGCATACGAGTCGATGGCCCTGCAGGCGTCGCGCGGATGCCCGTTCAACTGCGAATTCTGCGATATCATCGAAATGTTCGGGCGCGTGCCGCGCTACAAGCAGCCGGAGCAGTTCCTCCGCGAGATGGACCTCCTCTACGACATGGGCTACCGCGGCTCCCTCTTTATCGTGGACGACAATTTCATCGGCAACAAGGCAAAGGTGCGGGAGCTCCTCGACCATGTCATCCGGTGGCAGAAGTCGAAGAAGTACCCCTACGCGTTTTTTACCGAAGCGAGCATCAACCTTGCGCAGGACGGGCCGCTCATGGACCAGATGGTTGAAGCGGGCTTCGACAGCGTCTTTCTCGGCATCGAGACCCCCATTGTCGAAACGCTCGCCCTGAACCAGAAACAGCAGAACACCAAGACGGACATGATCGAGAGCATACGCGCCATACAGGGCAAGGGGATTGAGGTGATGGGCGGGTTCATCGTCGGGTTCGACAGCGACCCGGAGGACATTTTCGACCTGCAGATCGATTTCATCAAGAAAGCCGCCATCCCCATGGCGATGATCGGCACCCTGGTCGCCCTGCCGAACACGCAGCTCTACCGACGCCTCCAGCGGGAGGGGCGCCTCGTCGGCGAGACAGACGGCAACAACACGCATTCGATGGAGCTGAACTTCGAGCCCCGCATGCCGCGCGAGGCGCTCATGGAGGGATACAAGCGGATCATCTCCGCCATCTATAAGCCGAAACATTATTTCAGGCGGTGCGCGGAGCTCATAAAGAGAATGCCCTACAACGGCTACTCGTACAGCTCCATCAGCGGCAGGCAGGTCAAGGCGCTCTTTCTCTCCCTGCTGCGTCAGACATTTTCAAAATACGGGGCCCATTATCTCAGGTTCCTGGCGTCGGCCTTCGTGCATAACCCGAAGCACTTTCCCACGGCAGTGAACCTGTCGGTGAAAGGGTACCATCTTTTCAAAATAACGGACGATATCATCAGGGCGGACACGGTCTCAGCGTACATGAAATCATCGATCGAGAAGCTCGAACGGCAGTACGAGACGAAATTCAGCAAAGCCGCGGCCATCAGGCCCGCCGCCGTCGAGCGGCTGGCCCGCCGGGCCATGGGCAACGTGCGCCGGATTTACCGCACCCTCAACCCAGAACTGAGAGAGTATTTGCGCGACGCGTATAACGAATTCAGGCTGAAGTGCGAGACGATCGCCTACCTGTGGGCGGAGAAGGCCGTCATCGACGAAGACGCGATGGCGACCCGTTGATCCGGCGTTTCCCCGGCCCGGCCGGGTGCCCATGATCTACGGCGTGCGCTGTTTAAAAAAATGGTTTACATTTTTTTCAAACAGCGGGCAGATGATAACGATACCAGGAGCAAAGGAGTAAGCCTATGCCGTCAGCCGCAGCGCAAGTCATCGTCACCGTCATCCCCATCGTCGGGATCGTCATCGGGGGTGTACTGTTGTTCTTTTTTCTCTACTGGCATTACAAGCAGAGAATGCTGATGATCGAAAAGGGACAGTACGTGAAAAGCGATTTTGATTTCAGCACGTTCAGCCTGTTCGCGGGCCTGGTCCTTACCAGCGTCGGGGCGAGCCTTGTGGTGTTCTTCGTGATACTGGAAGGATTTACCTACCCGGTGTTGAGCGGTTTGATTCCCCTTTCCGTGGGGGTCAGTCTTCTCATCTATTTCGCGATCAGGGCCAGCATGAACAAGGGTTGAAATGAACAATGAGAATAAGACCGATGAGCAGATCGTCAAACAGGTGCTCCTTGGCGGCATCGAGAGCTTCAAGATTATCGTGGAGCGGTACCAGAAGAAGATCTACGGCATCGGGATGCGTTTTTTTAAAAACATGGACGATTCCCATGACTTCACGCAGGAAGTGTTCATCCGGGCCTATGAGAACCTGAAGTCGTACGCCGGGAGGGCGCCCTTCCGCTTCTGGCTCTCCAAGATCGCCTATAACCACGGCATCAACCGTATCGGCGCCAGCCGCGCCGAATCGGAAGTGCCGGAAGAGACGGCGGCGGAGGGCCTGACCCCGGAAAAGGGGCAGATGAAGAAAGAGGTCCGTGAAGTCCTGATGGATGCGGTCAGCCGGCTCCCCGAGCGGTACCGGGTCTGCATCGACCTCTATTTTTTCATGGGGCTCACGTACGGCGAGATCAGCGAGATCACGGGGTATCCCGTGAACACGATAAAATCAAATGTTCTGCGCGCCAAGATCATGCTGCGCGACGAACTGAAAGGGACAATAGCGGAGGAATACCATGAATTGTGAAAAGATCCAGAACCGGTTTCTCGAGATGGACAATCGCTCCCGGATACCGCTGTCGGTGCAGGCGCACATGCTGTATTGCCCGCGCTGCCGCAGGGACATCACCGAGCTCACAAAAAAATTCGATTCGCTCCGCACCCAGGAGCCCTTTGCCATGGACCGCGAGTTGTGCGAAAAAATCATGATGGACGTGTTCCTTTCCCGTACGCGCTACGAGCACCATGTCACCGGTTTCCAGTGGTGGACGGCGGGCCTGATCATACTGGTGAGCCTCTTCCTGATACCCTTCAGCACTACCTTCGGCTGGCTCAGGGCCAGGTTCGGCACCGGTCTGGAGCTGCCGATGAGCATCGTGCTCGGGCTTACCCTGTCGATATTCGTCCTGGTCGGGATATTCTCGAACCTTGAGCAGCTCAAGAACTTCGTGAACAACCTTCCGAAGAAGTCGCATTGACCCGGGTGACGGCCATTTTTTATCTCCGGTCCGCATAATCATTTGACAAAACCGAAAACAGGGGCCACCATCTGCGCACTCCCGCCCCGCGGCCGGGCGCGTGAGCCAGGGCAGACATGGATGACCGGTTAACACACAAGATAGCGAAGCTCGATGAAATCATCGCGTCCCTCGGCAGGGCCGCCGTGGCCTTCTCCGGCGGGGTCGACAGCGCCTTTCTTCTGAAATTCGCGCATGACCGGCTGGGGGACGGGGCCATCGCGGTGACGGCCGATGTCCCGTTCGTCACGGCGGAAGAGATAGAGCTGACGCGGTCCTTTACCCGCGTTGAAGGAATCGAGCACGCACTCCTCCCTATCGACCTCTTCATGGACAGCGCCGTCATAGCAAACCCCCCCGACCGCTGCTACCACTGCAAGCTGGCCATCTTCCGCGCAATACGCGAGTTCGCCTCGTCGAAGGGAATTTCCCATGTGATTGAAGGGTCCAACCGCGACGACCGGGACGACTACCGCCCCGGCATGCGCGCCCTGAACGAACTCGGTGTGCGGAGCCCTCTCATGGAAGCGGGCCTGACCAAGGACGAGATCCGCACGGCTTCGCGCGACAGGGGTCTTGCCGGGTGGGACCGGCCGGCCAACCCCTGCCTTGCCACGCGCATACCCCACGGCGTTACCATCACCGTGACAATGCTCGATGCGGTATGCCGCGCCGAGCGCTACCTCCGCGGACTCGGATTCCGCGAGGTGCGGGTGCGGCACCACGGCAACCTGGCCCGCATCGAGGCGCCCCGCGATGAATGCGCGCTCTTCTTTACCGGTGACCGCGCCGGCGCGATCGCAGCACACCTTAAAACTTATGGCTTCACGTATATTACACTTGACATTGAAGGCTATCGCAGGGGCAGCATGAACATACCAGCCGGGGGAGAGGAAGCAGATGGACAGGGATAAAATCCGCGAACTTCTTGAAAAAGTCAGGAGCGGCGAGACCGGCGTTGCCGATGCCATGCATTCGCTCAGGATGCTCCCGTTCGAGGACCTGGGGTTCGCCCGGACCGACAGCCATCGCGCGCTCAGGACGGGCTACCCGGAAGTGGTCTACTGCCTGGGCAAGACCACCGGGCAGATCTGCGCGATCGTGGACCGGCTCGCGACGGGGCATAAGACCATCATCGCCAGCCGCGCCACGGATGAAATATACGAGGCGATAAAAAAGGTCAGGGACGACGCGGTATACAAGAAGGACGCGCGCCTCATCATCATCGGCGAGCCGGTCACGCCTGCGACCGACAAAAAGATACTGGTCATCACGGCCGGCACCTCCGACATCCCCGTCGCAGAGGAGGCCGCGGTCACGGCCGAGGCGATGGCGAACCCGGTGGAGCGGCTCTTCGACGTGGGCGTTGCCGGCATACACCGCCTCTTTGAAAACGCGGCGAGCCTCCACGGCGCAAACGTCCTGGTCGTCGCCGCCGGCATGGACGGGGCGCTCCCCAGCGTCATCGGCGGGCTCGTGGACAAGCCCGTGATCGCTGTCCCGACGAGCATCGGCTACGGCGCGAGCTTCGGCGGCCTTTCAGCGCTCCTTACCATGCTCAACTGCTGTTCGCCCGGGGTGGCGGTGGTCAATATCGACAACGGCTTCGGCGCGGGGTATATCGCCGGGATGATCAACCGTGGCGGCAACTGACATGAAGATCGCGTACTTCGACTGTTTTTCCGGCGTGAGCGGCGACATGATACTGGGGGCGCTCGTCGACGCCGGCCTTGAGCCGGGCACGCTCCGTGAGGCCCTTGCCAGCCTTCCTTTGTCCGGCTACGAGGTAACCTTTGAAAAAGTGATGAAAAACGGGATCGCCGCGACCAGGGCGCGCGTCGTCGCGGCCGGCCACCATCCCGCGCGGCGCCTGGACGATATACTCGGCATCATTGACGGATCGGCCCTCTCCGGCCCGGTGAAAAAAGCCGCCCGCGATATCTTCACGTGCATCGCGCGCGTGGAGGCCGGTATTCACGGCACCGGCATTGAAGAGGTCCACTTCCACGAGGTCGGTGCGGTGGACTCGATCGTGGACATCGCGGGCGCCTGCGCGGCGCTCGACCTCCTGGGCATCAGGGAAGTCCACTGCTCCCGCATCAACGTGGGAGAGGGGACCGTGAACACCGCGCACGGCGTCCTCCCGGTGCCGGCGCCCGCCACGGCGGCGCTCCTCAGGGGCGTCCCCGTCTACTCGAGCGGCATCCAGGCGGAGCTAGCCACTCCGACCGGGGCGGCCATTATGGCACATTTCGCACGGCGCTTCGGCCCGCTGCCCGACATGACCATCACGGGCGTGGGATACGGCGCCGGGATGAAGGACCTGCCCGTCCCGAACCTCCTGCGCGTCTTCATCGGCGACGAGGGGACCCAGACCGGCCTGGAGCCGATCGTCTCGCTTGAAACGAACATCGACGACATGAACCCGGAATTTTACGGCCATGTGATCGAGCGGCTGCTCGCCGCCGGCGCTCTTGACGCCTACATCACGCCGGTCATCATGAAGAAGACCAGGCCGGGCACGCTCCTTACAACGCTCGCACGGGAAGACAGCGCGGAACAGATGAGGAACATCATATTCGAAGAGACCACCACCGCGGGGATACGGTTTCACCGGATGGACCGGGCGGTCCTCGGCCGCGAAACGCGCCGCGTTGCGACGCCCTACGGCGAGATCGCGGTGAAATTTCTGCTCGACCGGGGACGCGTCGTCACCGCATCGCCGGAATACGAGGAGTGCCGGCGCATCGCTGCCGAGCGGGGTGTTCCCCTCAGGCTGGTATATGATGAAGCGAAAAAAGCGGCGGGCGCAGCCGAAAAAGAGTGAAACATATGCTCAAAAAGGGATACACACATATCTATACCGGCAACGGCAAGGGGAAAACAAGCGCAGCCCTCGGGCTGGCCTTCCGCGCCGCCGGTTCAGGCCTCCGCACCATGATGATACAGTTCATGAAGGGACTGCCGACGGGCGAGACAGAGACGGCGGCGAAAACCGGCGGCCTCATCACCATCGAGCGGTACGGGAGCACGCGGCTGTGCCGCCCTGATGACGGCTCCGTGGAAGAGCATAAAAAATACGCCGCGCAGGGATACGAGCGCGCCCGCGCCGTCATCGCGGAGGGCACGCATGACATCGTGGTCCTCGATGAAATCATAACAGCGGTACGGTTCAGCCTCCTGTCGGACGAAGCGGTGCTCGCGCTTGTCCGCTCAAAGCCGGAGGCCATGGAGCTGGTGCTCACCGGGCGGGGCGCGTCGGATGATCTGGTCCGGAGCGCCGACCTCGTGACGGAAATGAAAGAGATCAAGCACTATTACAACGCGGGGGTCCCCCCCCGCAAGGGGATTGAAGATTGACGGCATACGGGCGCGCACACCTGCATACGGTTCTTCTTTTCCTGTGCATCGTCCTCGCGCGCGGTGCGGCCCTTGCCGCGGAAACGCCCCTGGCCGCCGTGGCGGTACTCCAGGCGAACAGCCCCCGCGCCCTTGCCCTTGTCTCGTCCCTCGAAGGAAACTTGGTCCGGATACTGGAAAGCAGCGGCGCCCTGAAGCCGCTGAATCCCTCGCTGCTCCGGTCGGAGCTGACAAAATTCGGGTGTACCGACGAGCAGTGCCTTCTCGGCTTCGCGCGCGACGCGGGAGTAAGCCTCATCATCCGTGCGGAACTCGACGACGCGAACGACTTCATCATCCTGTCGCTCCGCGCCTACGGGGTGGACATACCGTACCAGGGAAGCGTCGTGTATCGCTACACGGTCCGGATACCGATGGTAGGGAAATACGGGCCGACTGAATTCAACAGCATAACGGAAGAACACGCGGGGATATTCCTTTCCCGGCTGCTCGCGCGCTTCCAGGTGCCGCTCTACGTCAGTGCGGGCGGGCAGGCGGGACCGGCCGTGGGGCAGGACATCAGCGGCACCCATGGCCTGTACCGGCCCGGTCCCGACCCGGGGAAGGGCGTCCTCCGGGGCTTTCACCGGGTCGGCGCGGCGCGTATCGAGCATGGCCGCTTCATCGGCGGGGCCCCGGCCGAAGCCGGCGATTTCATCCTCGCCGGCTTCCGTGAAAGCGCGGCCGCGCTTGACAACTACGCATACGGGCGGAAGCGCGAAATGGTCCTCAAGAAGCCCGCACCGCTGGATACGCTCTACATGGTCCTTCTTTCCGGCCCGGCGAGCGCCACCATGCCGATCATCGCCCCCCTGCTCGGCTATTACCGGCCGAACGACTGGCAGGGGCTCGCGCTCTGGATGTTCAACGCGACCCCCTACCTCTACCTCGAGATAAACGGCCTGTCGAACTACTGGGCCAACTACTACAAGAAGAAGCGGACACAGTCCCGTGACGTGCAGGCGCAGTACTACTTCGGGCTCTACACGCTCTGCGCCGGCGGCGTCTCGCTCTTTGCCGACGCCTTTTCCTACTCCCTCCTGAAAAAGGCCTCGAGCTATCAGGGGGTGCAGCCCTTCCTGGGCAACGCGGTCACCGCCGGCTACCTGGCGCTCGTCGCGGGCGGCGCGGGCCATTTCTACCGCGGCCGTCGGCTCTGGGGCTATCTCTATTACCACGCGGACAACCTGCTCCTTTATTTCACCATCAGGGAATTCTGCCCGGAAAAAAAATACAATCCCCTGACGCGATCGTTCTCCACGGCCAGGGTCAACAAGGCCAGGGCATACTCCCTTCTCTCCGCCGCGCTGTGCGTAAAAATCGCGGAGGTGGTGCACGCGGTTCTCATGCGGGACAACGTCATGAACGGCGAAGTCATCGAGGAGGGGTACATGTTCGAGCCGGTGATATACTCAGGTGAAAACGCCGGCACGCAGTACGGCATGCAATATTCGTATCGATGGTGAGGATGGTGGCACAGGTACCCGCAACATTGAAACACACCGCGCTCCGCCGCATCATGCGGCAGGCGGGACCGGTCATGCTCCTCCTCCTTCTCATGCCTGCCGTCCTGTCCGGCGCCGAGGCCGGCGCGGCCGGCGGCACCATCGCGGTCTTCTCTATCCGCCACACGAGCGTGCAGCTCAACGCATTGTCGCTGAAGCTGAGGCAGGACGTCATGGACACCTTCAACCGGCTCGGGAGGTTCATGCCCCTCGACGGTGAAAAAGCCCAAAAGGCGGCGGAAGATATCCCGGAGGGAGCCGGGGAAGATGCGTTCCGGGCCGCCGCGGAAAGGCTCGGCGCCGACCTCTATGCCGTGGTATCCGTCCTCTCGGTGGGCACCTACATCATCGGCACCGTCGCCATCACCCCCGTGACCGACCGCTACAGGAACATGAAGCACGCCATCACGGTCAGGAGCATGGTGCTGATGAATGTGCCCCTGAAGATCATGCGCGAAATCGCCCTGCTCCACCGGGGCCTTCCCGTCCTGGCCGAGGTCATCGAGGCGAGGGACGGACGCTACCTGCTTGGCGCCGGGCAGTGGCACGGGTTAGCTCCCGGGAGCTACCGCGCGGCCGGCGGCGACTCCGTCATCATACACAACTGCGGAAGGTTCCAGTCCCTCGCATCGCTCGCGGGAAGGCCGGCGCCGGGGACCCGCATCACCATACGCTCCTATCCGTCGGTGCGGGGGATGGTGCGGGAGATAAACGACCGCATAGATTTCAATACCATCTATAAGTACGGGCTCTCCAGCAGCGGGGCGCAGGGCATCGACCAGGAAAAGAGGTTCGCCCAGGGGATCTGCCTCATAAACCCCGGCGCGAACGTCTGCATCCCGGGCTACGGGTCGTTCCTCTCGACATCATACCTTGGCTTCAGGCAGACCACGCCGAGCATCCCGGGCGTCGTCTTCTCCTCTCTGCTCATCGTTACGCACTTCATCCTTCCGGAGTGCATGACAAAATTCAAGATCAACTTCTTTCCCGGCGTCATGGACAAGGACAAGACCTCCGACATGAACCATCTCCAGATATTTCTCTGGTCAACCCTGCCCCTCACCGCGTCGGTGGCGTACCTGGACCAGCTGGCACACCAGTTCACCGCGAACAACGTGCTGCCGCCCTTTTTCATGAGCAGGAACGAGGCCGCCCTGGTGCTCTCCACCCTGATCCCGGGGGGCGGCATGTTCTACAAGGGGCACCGGCTCCCGGGCTGGGGCTTCTATCTCTCCGAGATGTTCCTTGCCGGCTTCTGCGTGTACACGAAGGATGAAAAGAAAAAGGTCATGTGGGGCGGCATCACGCTCGGCGCGGTGAAATTCATCGAGCTGGTCACCGCCTATTTCTGCAGGCCTTCCTTCACCTTTTTTAACATTGAGCAGGAGGGGGCGGTCCAGAAGGCGTCGCTCTCACTAAACATCGACCCCTCCGGGACAGGGGAGCCGGTGTATAGGCTGGGGATGTCGTTTCAATACTGAAGAATAGCGTTTCTATCGCTAAAGTTTTTTGATTGAGTCCAGGATCTGATTGGCTTTAGCGTCCCCGAGAAATATTTTCAATCCCGGGTATAACCCCTTCGAAATGTCCTCTAAATTGTTTTTGCCGATTGCATCGGCAGAAATACCCAGCTTCTTGCAGTACAGGCTCAATGACGATTCAGACATGTTTTTCCCGAGAAAAGGCGTTAATATGTTTAATATTTTATCTTTCATATAATCACCGCCCTATATTGATTCCATGATTTTTTTCTGTGATATGCCGCTCAACCCGATGATCCAGTAGCTTACCAGCCACAGGATGTCTATCAGGTTTCCCGTCTCATACAATCCCCGCCAGTCAAGATACGCGTAGGTTATATCGGCGACCGCCATAATGATGAAACCAAGTGTAATCATGCGCCACGGCCTGGAGAGGCTTCCTTTCCCTAAAAGAGCGGTCAGGTATATCACGATCAATGAGCAAAATATCACTATCATATCGCTGACCGGGTAGTACGAATACACAAGCTTGGCGAGCAGCTCGGTCTCCTTATCCCCGATGATGATCCGCAGTATGGTACCATAGACGGCGCCGGCGATTATTGCAATAAGTATGACGGCGGGAATCAAGTACCTCAGCCACGTTCCGAGCGGAAAGCCTGATCTGATATATTGAATTATGAATATCAGAAGCCCGGCGATGAAGAACAGGTACGCACCGAAGTAAAATATATCGGCAGCCGAAGGGGATAGCGCATCAGCATTATACTTGAGAATTACCTCGAGATAAAAATAAATGCATTCCGCCACGCAAAAAAGGAGTGATCCGAGCAGCAACATGAGCCATGTAAACTTGGCGCTGTCCCATGCGTTAAAGCATTTCACGGCGGCGAGCAGCATTAGAGCGCATAATCCGGAAATAATAATTGTGGTAATGTCTCCCGCCATGACATTAAAACTTTCGCCCCCCAGTCTGAACAGGTACACTATTGCCAAAGAAATTATTAATACGATACAGATTGAATTATACACCAATGCTTTTTTCATAACATTACTCCTCAAATCTAAAGTGCACTACTATTCGGCTGTTGGTCTTAAAACACAACCGGACTGGTCTGATCAGTCCAGGACAGGGAGGATGTGAAAAACCTCTCCCTTGATTACTACAATGGCCGGTGTAAATAGCAAGATTTTTTTTGCACCATCCGCAATGGCATTCTCTCTGATGATGCAAAGCCTGCAGGAAGACGGGGAGATCAGCGTAACCGATAACTATCGGTAAAAAAAAATTATTACTCTACTTGAC
Source organism: uncultured Spirochaetota bacterium (assembly GCA_963827275.1). GTDB lineage: Bacteria > Spirochaetota > UBA4802 > UBA4802 > UBA5550 > RBG-16-49-21. Next base: position 202,217 of record CAWHAA010000008.1, on the reverse strand, counting down.
AAAATATACGAATATTATTATTTTATACGTAATTCGTAACTTTATACGATATTAGTATAATATCACCAATAATAGTAAACAAATGGATAGCGAACAATTTCAGGATAATAAAAAATACCAGGACCTGCTTGCCACGGCGCGGGAACTTTTCTTCAAACATGGCACCAAGAGGGTCACCATCGAGGAGATCTGTGAAAAGGCCGGGGTGAGCAAGATGACCTTTTACAAATTTTTCCGCAACAAGGAAGACCTGAGCATCAGGATGCTGTCGCAAATCAATGACAGGATACTGGGCGAGCAGGATGAAATAATGAACCGGGACATTCCTTTTATTGACAAAATACGAGGGATAGTCAATCACCTGATAAAGACCCACGAGGAGCTGGGGGATATATTTCTCGACGAGATGTGGGGGTCCAACGAGGATTTCCTCATTTTTTTCAACACCCTCAAAAAGGGATCGTACAAGCTGGTAAGCGATTTTATCATGCAGGGCCAGAGCGAGGGAGTGATCCGCAAGGGCCTCAAGCCTGAAATGATACTCTACCTGTTTGATATTTTCCAGGGGATGCTGAACAGTGATCGCATGAGGGAGATCGCGCCCGATCCGCACGAGCGGCTGGATTCGATCCTTAATTTTATTTTTTACGGAATCATCGACTCGTCACAGCAGGCGGGTAAACCGTGAAACCGGACCTGTCGCCCGTCGCCGGGACCGGAAACCAACACCAGTGCAGGAGTTCGTCATGAAGAGATCTTTTCTTATCATCATCGCAATACTGCTCGCCGTACCGGCGATGCACGGGCCCACCTTCGCCCTTACCGCCATGGAGATCATCGACAGGGCGGACCAGGCGGTCCGGGGCGATTCGCAGGTCGCCCTCATGGAGATGACCATCAAGACCCGCCGGTGGACCCGGACCATGAAGATGAAGAGCTGGGACAACCGCCTGGCGAAGAAATCCTTCGCCGAGATCCTGGCCCCCAAGAAGGACGCGGGCAACCGCTTCCTCATGATCCAGAAGGAAAAGCTGATGTGGCACTACAACCCCGACATCGGCAAGGAGATGAAGATCCATCCCTCCATGATGCTCCAGTCATGGATGGGCTCGGATTTCACCAACGACGACATCGTCAAGGAATCGAGCATCGTCGAGGACTACATCCATGTCCTTGACGGCAAGAAGACCGTCGAGGGAGAGGAATGCTACCAGATCACCATGACCCCGAAGCCCAGCGCCGCGGTGGTGTGGGGCAAGCTGGTCTACTACGCGCGGGTGAGCGACTGCCTCCCGGTGAGACAGGAATTCTACGACCAGCACGGGAAGCTGAAAAAACTCCTCACCTGCGGCGATTTTAAAAGCATGCACGGCCGCGTCATCCCCACCACCATGAAGATGGTCACCTTCAAAAAGAAAAGAGAGGGAGGGCAGCAGGGCGATGAATACACGCTGCTGGTGATAAAGGACGTCAAGTTCAACGTCAGGATAGATAACAGCGTCTTCTCGCTGCAGAACCTCAAAAGGAGATAGGGGGAATGAAGCGTTCCAAGGAATCATCCATCGAGGTGATGCTCGCCTGGCGCAATGTCTGGAAGAACAGGCGGCGCACCATCCTCACCCTCCTCACCATCATGGTGGGGTGTTCGATGATCATTTTTTTCCGCGCCACGCAGGACGGGAGCTATGAAGCGATGATCGAGGATTCCATCGCCGCCAATACCGGCCATATCCAGATGCATGAAAAGGGCTTCTGGGACAACCAGAGCATCGATTACGCCTTCATCCCCGGCGCGCCGCTCACATCCTACCTGAACGGCAACCGGGACATCGCCGCCGTCTCCCGGAGGATCCATGCCGCCGGCCTTGTCTCGCTGGGAAACAACACCTTCGGCGTCCTTGTCCAGGCAGTGGAACCCGAGAATGAACAAAAGGTGAGCACCCTGCACAGGACAATTCAGCCCGGGGGACGGTACCTCGTCCCGGATGACGGCAAGAGGATCGTCATCGGAACGACCCTGGCGAAGAACCTGGGCGCGAAGGTGGGCGACACCGTTTCCATCATGTCGCAGGGGTTCGACGGGTCCATCGCGGCGGCGAACGTCGAGATCGTCGGCGTATTCAAAACTTTGAACCCCCGGTACGACCAGGCAATGATCATCATGCCGATAGCGCAGGCAGCGGAAACCTTCACCACGATGGAATACCTGAACTCCATCGTGATCAGGCTGAAAGACACCTCCGACATGGACCGGGTCAGGGACGAGATCCGCGCCCTCCCCGGTTCGAAAGCCCTCGAGGTCATGGGCTGGGACGAGCTCACGCCGGAGCTGATCCAGGCCATCGTCATGGACAAGCTTTTCGGGTACATCTTCTATTTCATACTCTTCCTGATCACGGCCTTCGGCGTGCTCAACACGGTCCAGATGTCGGTGTTCGAACGGACCCGGGAGCTGGGCATCATGATGGCGATCGGGACCAGGCCGCGGCAGATCGTGACCATGGTCCTCCTTGAATCGGTCTTCATCTCGTTCATGGGCACCCTCCTGGGGATCGCGGTCGGCTGCGCCGTCAGCTACTATTTTTTCCTTTACCCGTTCGACTTCTCCGATTACCAGAAGGAGATGGAAGTGTTCGCGATGGTCACGACGGTATTCCCGGCAAAGCTGACCCTGCCCAATGTCGTCATCACGTCGGTCCTGACCTTCCTCTTCGGGGTCCTCTTTTCCATCGCGCCCGCGCGGCGGGCCTCAAAGTTGAACCCGCTCAAAGCGATACGGCAGCTGTAACAGGAGGACAGGCAATGAAGACCTTTATCATGCTGGGATGGAGAAACCTGTGGCGGCAGAAGCGCCGGTCGCTGGTGGTCATATTTTCGATCAGCCTCGGGGTGCTCATGATGATGTTCGCCCTCGGGTTGATGAACGGCATAATAGCCCAGATGCTGGACAACAGCATCAGCACCAAACTCGGGCACCTTGTCGTGCACAAGAAGGGCTTCTTTGAGAACATGAAGATCGAGACGAACTTTTATCCTGACCCGCGCATCGCCCGGGCCCTGAAGGGCGACCCCGATGTCATCGCGGCGGCGCCGCGCGTCAAGGCCTTCGCCATGATCCGGACGGGCGAATCCTCCCGCGGCCTCGTTATCATCGGCGTTGACCCGGCACAGGAAAAAAAGGTCTCCAGGATGAACGAATACACCCTGAAAGACGGCGGCGGGTCGTTCCTCGAAAGTCCCGAAGGCGACGAAATCATGATCTCCAGGTCCCTCGCCGAAAAGCTGGATGTCCTCGTGGGGGACAAGGTCGTTCTCATCATGCAGGACAAAAACAGCGAAATGGCCGGCGTGGGCCTCACCGTGCGCGGCTTTTTCCAGACGCCGGTCGAGGAATACGACAACTCGGTGGCGTACATGGGCATCAGGCGTCTCCAGGCCATCACCGGGCTGGGCGACAACATATCCGAAATCATGATCGTCGCCACCAAAAAGGAGGCGGTCGACGCCATCAAGCCGCGTCTCACGAAGGGCATCGGCGACGCCTCGCTGGATGTCATGACCTGGAAGGACATGGCGCCGAACCTGGTGAGCGCCATCAAGCTGATGGACAGCATGCTCCTCATCTATTATGCGATCTTCTTCATCACCGTCGTGTTTTCAATCGCGAACACCCTCATCATGTCGATCATGGAGCGTTTCCATGAAATCGGCGTCATGAAATCAATCGGGACGCGGCCCTCGCAGATCTTTTTCATCATCATGTTCGAGGCAATCAACCTCGGGGTCGTCGGCCTGGCGGCCGGTCTCGCGGCGGGCGTCGTGCTGATACAGGCGCTCCATTTCACCGGCCTCGATTTCTCGCTCTTCATGGAAGCCATGCGGCAGTGGGGCGCCGGGAGCGTTATCTACCCCTTCATGTACGTGAAGGATTATATCATCATACTACTGGTCGTGGAGTTCACGACCTGCATCGCCGCGATATACCCGGCGGTGAAGGCGGCGCGTATCAAGCCGCTCGAAGCGCTTCATTATGTATAGGAGGAGACACCCATGGCTATAATAACCATCAAGAACCTGGTGAAAAATTACGACGGCGAGGGCCTCGAGGTCCGCGCCCTGCGGGGCGTCGATCTTACCGTGGAGCGCGGAGAGTTCACCGCCATCGCCGGCCCCTCCGGCTCGGGGAAAACAACCCTCCTGAACCTGATCGGCGGTCTGGACAACCCCACCGCCGGCACCCTGACCGTCGCGGAAAAGGACCTGAACGGGATGTCGCCGAAGGAGCTCTCGGACATGCGGCTGAACAACATCGGGTTCATATTCCAGGCCTACAACCTGATCCCGGTGCTCACCGCGGTTGAGAATGTCGAGTACATTCTCCTCCTCCAGGGAGTGGGAAAGGCTGAGCGCCGCAAGCGCTCGGAGCGGATACTGAAAGAAGTCGGCCTCGGAAAGGAGATCAACCGGCGGCCCAAGGAGCTCTCGGGCGGTCAGCAGCAGCGGGTCGCGGTGGCGCGCGCCATCGTGTCCGAGCCCGAGCTGGTCCTGGCCGACGAACCGACAGCGAACCTGGACCAGAAGACCGGGGCAAGCCTCCTCGACCTGATGCACGACCTGAACCACAGGAAGAACATCACCTTTATTTTTTCCACGCACGACAGAATGGTGATGGAATATGCGGAGCGGCTCATCAGCCTTACCGACGGTATGATCGTGTCCGATAACAAGAAGAAGAGCGTCAGGGAAAGCGCTGAAAAAAAATCCGGGAAAAAGAGATAGGCAACCATGACCGTTACACGAACCATCCTGACACTGTCACTCGCTGTTTTGATCGGATTGCCGGCGGCGATCTCCTCCCCCGTCAGGGCGGCGGACAAGAACCGTGAGACCGCCGAAAAGAAGGAGACGATCAGCGTATCTGAAGATGAAACCGGAGGCGTGCAGGAGAGCGACACGTCTGACGGAAAGAAAGACGCCGGGGGAAAAGCTGACATGGCGCCGGCGGACGGGGAAGGGGACAGCGAAGAAACCGTTGATGAAAAGAAAGGAGCACAGTTCAAGTTCAAAGGCCAGGTAAAGGACCTGTACTCCTTCCACCGCACCGACAAGTTTTTCAACAAGAACCCGCTCCTCTACAAGCCGAAAAACCTCTCGGCGAACCTCACGCGGCTGCGGCTTTCCCCGGAATTCCGCTACGGCGACATCCTCACCGTCAAGGTGGACTACGACAACGAGCTGATATGGAGCAATTACGGCAGGAGCCTCTACTTCAAGGGTTACTGGCGCTCGTCCACCTACAACGACCTCCTTCATATCAGCTGGGAGCCTTACCGCGGCGAAGAGGTCTTTTACCGCACGAAGATCCACCGCGCCTACGTAAAGGTGACCGTCGATTATTTTTCCGCGACAATCGGCCGCCAGCAGATACGCTTCGGGAGCGGAAAGCTCTGGAATCCGCTCGACATCCTGAGCCCCATCTCCCCCACCTTCGTCGAGGGGGGTGATGAGCAGAAGGGGACCGACGCGATCAGGCTTGATTTCTTTCCGGACGATAAGACCGAAATCACCCTGATCGCCGACCTGAAGAAGAGCAATGATAAGATCAAACACGTCAACATCAAGGAGTGCAACTACGTGCTCCGCGCCAAGACCTCTGTAAAGGACACGGATATCGCGATCCTGGGAGGATACGTGACGAGCCGCGGCCTGGCCGGGTTCGATTTCGCCTCGATCGTGCTCGACGGCATGCTCAGGGGGAGCGTGATGATCAGCCAGGCAGGCGAACCGTACCTTACCGATACCGACCCATGGTACCCGGTCCGCTTCATGATCCCCGGCAACAACGTGAGCAGCCCCGTGTATTTCACCGCGAACGCGGGCTACGAATACACCTTCAAGGCGGGGGTCTTTTTCCTGGTGGAATATTTTTACAACCAGAAGGCGGGAAACCACAACAAGGACATGAAAATGGCGTTTTACGCGAAGCAGTTCAACGCCATGGACCAGAAGACCTACCTGCAGCTGGCAAACCAGTTCCTCACCATCAACCAGCACTACCTGGCGGTCGCGCTCGGCTATGATTTTCACCCTCTGGTGCGGGGAGAATTTTTTACCATCGCCGACATCCAGGGGCGGGCGATCTTCTGGTCGCCCACGCTCAGGATCAACGCATACGAAAACCTCGATTTCAGCATCGGCGTAATGGGAGCGTTCAATTTCAATGGAAAGTATTCAGATTTTACAGAGTTGAACAAGAACTATCTCTTCTCCGTTTCGGGAAGCTACGTATTTTAGGCTCGGAAAGGAGGGCGGTCAGTTCCCCTCGCCCAGGATCTCCCCGAGATCCACGCCGTCGAGGTGCTGCTGTATGAGGGGGTCGATGTCGGCCGCGGACACCTCCATGTCATCCAGGGTCGGGTGATGGTCATAGATGAAGATTATATGTGACCGGAAGCTTTTCGTGATCTTGATACCGAATTCCGCAAAATAGACCTCGACGCCGTCCTGGGTGCACCGCCCCACCGTTATCGTATCGTCCGCCGGGTTGAAATAATCGGGCCGGGATTCATAGAGATGCGGCACTGCGGGATCATCGAACACCACATACCCGACACCGGATTCTTCCAGCAGTTTCGTGAAGGGCCTGACGCCGATGAACTTGTAATATGCGTACGGTTTTTTTTCCTGCATGGCGATTCCGCTACCTGGTTTTCACCGCCTCCCACGTTTTGCGCGCGCCGTAGACCGTGTAAAACCCCTTGATCATCCTGCCGCTCTGGAGATACTCCCCGCTGTACTGCTGTACGAAGTAGGCGTTGCCGCCGATCCTTCGAAGCTCGGCCTGCGTCGTCACGGAGCGCGTGAAATATATCTTCCCGCCGGCGATCCTCACATTTTTCAGATACTCCGTCGCGCCCCTGCCCCAATCGGGGAAGCGGACCGTTCCATAGACATAGGACCCGCTCGCGCGCAGGGAGAGGAACCCGCGGTTGCCGGCCGCGTTCATCTGGTAATCGCCGATGTAATCCTTCAGCGTCGCCTGCCACTCTCCCAGGGCCGGGCCGGCCTCGTCCCCGTGCCAGACGATCTCGATGAACTCGGCCTGCCGCATCGATATAAATGCAAGGTCCGTACCGGCGGCCGGGCCGTCCACCGCCTGCTTTTTCGTGGGGTAACTCGCTTCGTCGCGGGAACAGAAAAAGACATTCCCGGCGATGAAGAGGGAGCGGGCGCGGTAATAGCCGGAGGAGTCCTTGACGATAACGTCGTACCCGGCAGTGACCGTCATGATGATGAAGACTGCCAGCGTGACAACAATTCCAATGGCCAGCGGAACGGCCGCCGCCCTGATGCGCTTTTTATCAGGCATAGGACCACCCTCCATTATTGCACCACAATATTGACGAGTTTACCCGGGACCACTATTACCTTTCGCACGGTTTTTCCCTCGATGAAATCCTTCACCTTCTCGTGCTCCCTGGCCATTGTTTCCATCTCTTCTTTCGAAATATCAGCGCTCACCTGCTCCTTGGCGCGGATCTTGCCGTTGACCTGAAAGACAATCTCAACCTCGTCCCGCCTGGCCAGCGACTCCACAAAAGAAGGCCATGGCATGTCGTGGAGCTCGTTCCTGTTCCCCAGCATCTCCCAGAGCTCGGCCGTGACGTGCGGGATAAAGGGAGAGAGCATGGGAAGGAGCGTGCCGATCACCTCGGACAGGACCGCCCGCCCCTCCGGGGTGCCGAACTCCTTCTCCTCGACAAGGTAGAGCGCGTTCATGAGCTCCATCATACGCGCGATCGCGGTATTGAACTGCATCCGCTCATGGATATCGTAGGTGACGGACTTGACGGCAAGGTGGAGCTCGCGGCGCACCTTCTGGAGCGCATCGCCAAGGTCCGCGCCGTCAAGCGAATACTTTTCATCATACAATTCCGCGTAGCGGTTGATGAAGCGCCAGATGCGGCCGATAAAGCGGAAGCACCCTTCCACGCCCTTGTCGGACCATTCCAGCTGCTTCTGCGGCGGGGCGGTAAAGAGCATGAAGAGGCGCACGGTGTCCGCGCCGTACTTTTCGATAATGGCGTCGGGGTCTACCACGTTCCCCTTCGACTTGCTCATCTTCGCGCCGTCCTTGATCACCATCCCCTGCGTGAGAAGGCTCGTGAACGGCTCCCTCGTTTTGAGGAGCCCCATGTCGTTCATGACCATGGAGAAAAAGCGCGCGTAGAGCAGGTGGAGCACCGCATGCTCGATGCCGCCGATATACTGGTCCACGGGCATCCAGTATTCGACCTCGTCCCGGTCGAAAATCTCCTTCGAGCCGGGCGACGTGAACTTGGCATAGTACCAGGAGGAATCGACGAAGGTGTCCATGGTGTCCGTCTCCCGGCGTGCCGCGCCGCCGCATTTCGGGCACGCCGTGTTCCTGAACCCGTCCATGTGGATAAGGGGCGACTGCGAGTCCCCCTTGAAATCGACCTCGGTGGGGAGGACAACCGGCAGGTCCTTTTCCGCCACCGGCACGATACCGCACGTGTTGCAGTACACCATGGGTATGGGGCAGCCCCAGTAGCGCTGGCGGGAGACGAGCCAGTCGCGTATTCTGAAGTTGACCTCGCGCTTCCCGAACCCCTTCTCCTCCGCGAAGTCGGCTATCTTTTCTATGGCGTCCGTGTTGGAGATGCCGTTGAACTGCGCGGAGTTCACGCACACGCCCTCATCCACGTAGGCGTCCTGCATGGTTTTCACGTCAATCGGCGCCTTCGGGTTGTCGATGACGAGCTTTACCGGGATCCCGAACTTTTTCGCGAACGCAAAGTCGCGGGTGTCGTGGGCCGGGACCGCCATGATAGCGCCGGTCCCGTACCCCATCAGGACGAAGTTGCCCACGTACAGGGGCACGGTGTCTCCGTTGAAGGGGTTGACGATTTTCAGCCCGGTGTCGATCCCTTCCTTCTCCTTGTCGTCAGACATGCGGTCGAACATCGACTGGTTCCTGATGCGGGCGATGAACTCCTTCACCTTCGGGTCCTGCACCCGTTCGAGCAGCGGGTGCTCGGGCGCGATCACCATGAAGGTCACGCCGTACACGGTGTCGGGCCTTGTCGTGTATATCGGGAAGTCCTCGCCGGTTTCGAGCGTGAAGTTGATGCGGAGGCCCGTGGACCTGCCGATCCAGTTCTTCTGCATGGTGAGCACCTGCTCCGGCCAGTTGCCGGTAAGCTCCTCGTGGCCCCTGAGCAGGTCGTCGGCATAGTCCGTGATCTTGAAGAACCACTGCTCGAGCTCCTTCTGCGTCACCTCGCTCTCGCAGCGCCAGCAGATCCCCCCTTCCGCCTGCTCGTTGGCGAGCACCGTCTGGCAGGTCTCGCACCAGTTGACCGGCGCCTTCTTCTTATACGCGAGCCCCTTCTCGTACATTTTCAGGAACATCCACTGGTTCCACTTATAGTACTCCGGCTTGTAGGTGGCCGCCTCGCGGGTCCAGTCGTAGGAGAAACCCATCCGGTTCAGCTGTTTCTTCATGTAGCTGATGTTATCGGACGTCCATGTGAAGGGAGGGATATTGTTCTTGATGGCGGCGTTCTCCGCGGGGAGTCCGAAGGAGTCCCATCCCATCGGGATGGAACACGTTGTACCCCTTCATCTTTAAAAACCGCGCGACAAGGTCACCGATGGTATAGTTCCGCACGTGCCCCATGTGGAGCCGGCCCGAGGGATAGGGAAACATCTCAAGCACGTAGTATTTCTTCTTTGACGGGTCCTTTTTGCTCAGGAAGGCCTTTGAATCTTGCCAGCGCTTCTGCCATTTCAGCTCGATCCCGCCAAAGTCGTAGTCCCTTTCTTTCTCTGCCATCATGCACCTCGGTACGGCGATATGCCCGCTCGAGCGCGGGAATACGTCATCATTCAAATATCTATCGATCGAATTTCAAAAATGAGCCGAACGGGATTTTGTCAACTTTATTTTCGGGGCGGTTGTCGGTCAGCTGTTGGTCCTGAGTATCTCGAGCACCTCTTCGCTGGTCGGGGCGTTGATGATGCTCTCCTTCACGTTTTCCTTCTTGATGATCGCCATTATGTTCGAGAGGAGGCGGAGATACTCCTTGTGCTGCTTTTCACCTGCGGCCACGAGGATGACCAGGTGGACCGGTTCGCCGTCCATTGAATCGAAATCGATCCCGGGCCTCGAGATCCCTATTGCGAAGGCCATTTCACGGATCGCGCCGATCTTCGCATGGGGGATGGCGATGCCGAAGCCGATGCCGGTGCTCATGATCTCTTCCCGTTCCTTGAGCGCCTTGATGAGGCTGTGGATATCGGTGCACACCCCGGTGTCCTTGAACGACAGGGCGATCTCTTCTATTGCCTTGAACTTGTTGGTCGATTCAACGACCTTTATATAACCTGGTCTGGTATATTCGGTAACGGACGGCATGGCAAACCTCTCCTTTAACAGGGATTATAGCATTCATATTTTCGGGCTGATCTGTCAATAATTAAATCACTTCCCGGCCTCCGGTTTAACTCTTGACAGGAACCGCCCGGGCGAAAGAAATACGCTGATAGCGCCGGCGGATCACGGCTGCCGGGAGTGGCACCGGCCCCCGGACACGCCGGCGCAGAACCCATCATCCATCAAGAAAAGACCGAACAGGAGCGGCGCATGGAACTCTACAAGCTGGTATATCTTCTCTGGTCACCGCGCGGGCAGGAAAAGGCGAAGACGCGCGACATTCTCAGGGGCGATCTTTCGTCGCGCCTCATCGGGTCGGGCGCGGAGCGGCTCACCATGGACATTGCCGACCCGGAATCAGACATGCGCTCGCCGGCGCCGAAGCTCTACGGCGGCCCGCCTATCTGCGCGCTCCTGAGCGTCTGGGTGGAGGACCTGAACAGGCGGAAAAACATCGAAGACATGCTCCGCTATTCCGGCTTCCGGATCGCCGGCTACCTGGTGGAGGAATCGATCTTCACCGACTACGGCGGCAATCGTCACGCGAAACCCCGCGACTGGGCCGACGGCCGCCGATCGCCGGGCGTCACCGCGGTGACCCTGATGCAGCGGCCGCGCCGCCTGTCGCGCGACGAGTGGGTCGCCCGCTGGCACGGCATTATGTCCCCTGTATCAGAGCAGATACAACCCCGCACGCGGTACGTGCGCAACCTCGTGATTGAAGCGATCACCCCCGGCGCGCCCCCCTTCGAGGGGATCGTGGAGGAGGCCTGGCCGTCGAAAAAACACGTGTCGAACCCGTTCCTGTTCTACGGCGCTGAAAACCCGTGGCAGCTGGCACGCAACATGGTCCGGATACTGCGCGCGGTGAAATCCTTCCTGGACCTTACCCGCATCCGCACCACCATGATGGGCGAGTATTTTATCAAGACAAAATAACAGGCCCGGCGAAAGCCTTTACCACGGTAAATATTGTTTGACAATCGGACCGCCGCGCCGCACCATTATCTGGTCCACGAAGGTCCGAAGAGCCGAAATACTGTATGCCGGAGAACGCCATGCTGAAAAAAACACATACCCTCCTTGCTCTCATACTGGCCGGTGCGTTTCTCGCCTCATGCGCATCCGGCGCAAAGCAGGCCGCGGTCCAGAACCAGAGGACCCTCATCGGCAAGTGGGAAGGGATTGACAGGACCGGCAAGCCCGGCGCCTTCCAGTTTTTCGAGGACGGCAATGTCATCCTGATCATCGACGGAAAGCCGCTCGGCGGTCCGGATTCGGGCGGGCTCGGCATGCTCCGGTTCACCGTCGATTACCTGAAAGACCCGATCGAGCTCGACATCATCGGGGTGGACCCCGCAGGGACCGAGCAGGCCAAGATCCTGATGATCGTCCGCTTTGTCTCCGACGATAAGATCAAGATCCGGACGTTCTTCAACGACATGCGCCCGGACAATTTCGACGAAGAGACCATCGACGATACGATCGTGCTCGACCGCGTCGAAAAATGACCTCTGCCTGAAAAATCATCTGACCATTAAAAGATGAGCACATTGTTACGCCCGCAAGGCATGTTCTGAACCGATGAAAATACGAACCAGATTATCCCTCAACTTACTGCTCATCCTCCTGATGATGTTCATCCTGATAGCGGTGACATTGATCACCAACAGCACCATCATAAACGAGATGCGGAAAATGGACACTTCGCTGGCCCTTGCGGAAAAGGCGTCAAAACTGGTACTCATAACAAATAGCAATCTTGACAGACAATTCGATCAGGGACAAGAGCAGTGGAATATCGTACATGAATCAATGATGGCCCTTTTAAAAAACACCACCGACCCCGAGTTAAAAAATATCCGGGATGATCTGGTCTCGCTTAAAACAGGATTTACCAGGATCGGTAATGAAATGGCAGTGGGGAAAGACCCTGTCAGGAAAAAATCGCCCCCGTCAGGGCCGGAGGGGCCATCCCGCCCGGACAGGGCCCTGCTCGCGCAGACAGGCCTGCTGTCAGAGAAAATCCTTTCCGGATTGTTCGGGATCACCGCCGGAACAAATAAAAAAATCCAGGAGATACGATCGGTACGCAGCTATATCATGCTGGCATTGACCCTGGCGATGATACTTGCCGCCTTCATCAATTCACGCATCGCGATCGCGAAAATTACCGGGCCGCTCCAGAAGCTGGTCGCCGGTGCGCGGTTGATCGAGCAGGGCAGATTCAGCCACAGGATTGATGACGGGCCCGGCGCCGCGTCCGGGTCCCAGGGGGACGAGCTGGTCGAACTAACGACGGCATTCAACACCATGTCCGGCCGGATCGACCAGTATGTGTGCGAACTGCAGGACGAGGTGCTGGAGCACCGCAGGACCGAAAAAAAACTCGCGGGATCGCTGGCCGAGAAAGAAGTGCTTCTTAAAGAAATCCACCACAGGGTCAAAAACAACATGCAGGTGATATCGAGCCTGCTGGGCCTGCAGAGCGATTACATTATCGACGAACGGGACCGCGAGCTGTTCCGCGAAAGCCAGAACAGGGTCCATTCGATGGCCATCATACATGAAATGCTCTACCGCTCGGATTCGCTCAGCGAAATTGATTTCAGGGAATTCATAATGACCATTGTCATGGAGCTCCAGCAGACGTATTCTGCAATTTCAAATAACATCGAGATATCCGTTTCATCATCGGGCTTTGCACTCGAGATATCCAACGCCATCCCGTGCGGGCTCATCGTCAACGAGCTCATCAGCAATTCGTTCAAGCACGCGTTCGGGCCGGACCTGGGCGGAAAAATCAGCATCGACCTGTCAATCGACGACCAGGGAAGGCACGTGATACGGTATCACGACAACGGGAAAGGCATCGGGCGTGAAATAGAAATTAACAGGAGTAAAACGCTGGGGCTCCAGCTGGTTGACTCGCTGGTGTCCCAGATCAAGGGAGACATCCGTCTCGACCGGGACGGCGGGACCACGTTCCTCATCGTATTCTGAAATTCCGCACATTACCTATCATTCCAAATAAATAAGGATGCCCTTTATAAGAGGCATCCTTATTCTATTTATGCAGGATATTTAAAAAGTAATTTAAACCACTGCCATTACATCAGTCCAATGAGTAAATCAATATATTTCGAATCAAAAGGTACTGTAACGCCATTGAGAATGAAGTCACCTGACATCGAGAGAGGGCTTCCTATATTAAAGCTGCCCATGCTATATTCCAGCTCAACATCGACAAGCCCGATTTTCTGGCCGTTCATGATCCCACCGGTATAGACAAGCTGGTTATCCAGAGGAGTATCCATGGTAACCATTACTGCGCTCGGGGTCTGGGTGAAAATAGATTCCCAATCGAACAGGCATGTCATACCTACAACGATCTGACCGGATACGGTCGGCAGCGGCTCTTCGCCCGTCTGAAGCTGATAATCATCCAAAGTGAAGGTCAGGCCGATGCCAATTCCATCCGTCAAACCCACGATCAGGCAGGCATCAATTTTCATGCCGTCCTGATTATACACCGTCCCCAATGGGATCGCGTAGTCCAATCCGTTCGAGGAAGAAAACAAGGAATTCCAATCAATGGTTTGCAGTTGTGATGGATTGAAAATTTTCGCCAGCGCATCCTTAAACAGGTTTTCATAATCAATATTTTGCAATCCATTATTGACTATTGCTAATGTAGCAGCGGCATTGGCTTCATTTTGCTCATCGGTGAGAACGATCGGTTCTGCAGGATCACCTGTTGATGCGCCCGAATCATCATCTGCCGTAATGCCGGCCAACAGTCCTGATGCATCTTCATTTGAAGCGTTGTCACAGGAAAAAATGAAAAGCGAAAGAACAAGAACGAGGAAAAGTGATACTTTTTTCATAAAAATCCTCCCAAATAAATTGAATAATAAATTTAAACCAATCCATTGGTTTGTTGTATTTGTATAACCAATTTATTACGTCCGGACGGTCGTTTATTAATCAGATAAAAAAACCGCCCACTAACAATTTTTTTATTGTTTCATGGCACCGCCATGGCGAGGCAGAAACAGATGATTCTGAAAAAATTGTCAATCAAGATGGCTACAGCAATTAATATTAACAAATTTCTGACACAATGTCATATCATTAGAAACAAGTATTCTATTTGACAATACGCATTTATAAATCCTGCCCATGGACAGGTATATGAATCATCCCTGATTTCAGGGGAACAGATATGCCCTTAACAGCCACGGGGGATGATGTCTGATATCAAAATTATGCCAGCGGTCTTTGCATGAGTCGGGGAATCTGCGGCTGATTCATTTGTTCTGTTCTTTATATTCTGACGGCGTATTGCCCATGATTTTCAGAAAGGCCCGGTTGAAAGTACTCAGGCTTTCAAAACCAACAGCAAATGCTATAGTTATCACATTTTCATCTTTATTTTCCGTTAACCTTTTTGCCGCGTCGCGGATCCGCAATTCACTTATGTATTCACTGATTGTCTTGCCATTGTAGATTTTAAAAAGTTTTCCGAGATAATTCGGGCTTATATCGAGAGATGCGGCAAGGCCCTCGCGTGAAATATCGCTCAGATAGTTGGCCTTGATGTATTCGGCGGCCTGCTGTATCTTTTTCTCTGTCTGATCTGTTATGACATTGTACTTTTTAGAACCATCACTCATGAACTTTTTTGCGTACGACCGGGCATTATCGATCACCGTGATGATGCTATCCGAAAAATCCATGAGCATTTTCGCGTCGCGGGCAGTGAAGTCTTCCGGTGATTTTCTCTCCATATAGCAGGCGCCCACGATGACGCCTGCCGACCGGACCGGAACACAAACAACCCTCCTCTCCCGTGCCCCCGTCACGCCGTCAATTCCTTCCGTGTCGCCATGAATGGTGATGCTATAATTTCCGCTTTTTAATACCGAATCAACGATCGTCCTGGAATACCCGCACCCTTCGGGATTCTGCCAGTCTGCATCCCTCCGTAATTCAACAAGCGTATCTTCATCCATGATAAGCAGGCACCCGTTCTCGGCCTGGCACAACTCTTGTGCTTTCAGAAGCGTTTTGTCGAGCAGCTCGTCGAAATTCGATATAATGGTCAGGTCCGTGCTCAGCTTCCGGATCGACAGTTCCCGCTGATGATAGAGCAGTCTTTGAAGGGAGGCGGGGTAACCCCTGCCGGCGCCGGCGCTGCGTTCCTCCGCTGCATCATCCACGGCCTTTGACGCAACCTCGCTCAACAGCAGCTCGATGCTTCGTGTCTTGATATCCCCATTCAGCTTTTCCGTGAGTCGCTTCAATCCCTTGCGCATTACATTGATCCGGTCAACCATCGTAATTGACAGGGCCAGGAGGCAGAGGGCGGATCCGATGAGGATCACCCAGATGCTCGCGAAGCTTCCCTTCAGTATGCCGAACGCATTCATGAAATAGATAATGAAACAGGCCAGGAAGACCAGGCTGATGGGAACAAAAATGTATGATTTCCTTTGTTTCCTGAGCGCCAGATAGATCCCGGCGCCGAACACAATGGCAAGCGTGACTATTGACAAAAAAGCCGCAGCGGGCATTATGATTTGATACAATTTGTAGAAGGGAATCGCGCCGACTGAAATCAATGCCGCGGTGAACACCCACGTCTGTATATCAACTATCGTTTTGAAAAGGGGCGCGGTTTTCTTCAATTGCAGAGTGATTATGACGAAGCGACAGCCGAAAATGTTTGCCAAGCAGAGAAAAAACGGCGCACTCAAGCTTGCCAGCCCCGGGTTATCAGGAAAAACAAACTGGAACAGTGATCCGGTCTGCGTCATTATGAAAATCAGCATAGACGATATGAAAAAGACGAAATAAATGTAGCTGAGATGGCGGACCAGGAAATAGACGCACAGATAATTGAGAATCATGATCAATACAATGCCGAAATAAATCATCACCAGGCTGTGTTCAAGCAGGTTCTGTTTTTCATAAGCGGCCGGGGACCAGATGATGAGGGGATAATTCATGAAGCCTGACGATTTTTGCCTCATGAAGTAGGTTTTACTCCCCCGTGCTGCGCATTCCTCGGGAAAGACAAACGTGCGTGAATAATAGGGCCGCCGTGAAAAATTAAACGTATCCCCCGTTTGTATCACCTGAAACGTGCCGTTCGTGCGCGGAGAATAAAACTGCAAATCATCTATGAGAGGATACCCGTGTTCAATAAAAAAAGGAACGTTCGCACCCGTTTCATTGACAACGGTAAAGCGGGCCCAGATAACCGAGTCAGTCCACCCGAACCGCGGGTAATGATTCTTCATTTTAAACCAATTGTTCCTGTATTTCGGGCCCGAGATATCGTCCATCGTCAGGGTCCCGGCGTCATCTTTCAGAAATTCAACGTTGGGTCCTATCGGAATTTTCCGCAAAGCGCCGTCCAGGCGCACAGTCTCCGCGTGCGCGGCAGAAAAAATCGACAGACCGACCGCAATTCCCGCTAATGATATTGACAATCTTCACAGAGTCACTCCCCCATCACCCCTGACCGCAATCTATCGTTCAAATCAGTAAAAAGAAAAAAGACCCGGTGCAGGACTTTTCATATTATCGAATTTCAGAATACTACCTGTGTGGGCGGTAAAAAAACAAGACCTTTTCAAGGATTATTCAGACAAATCGCCCTTCACGGTCTTTTCATTATCCGGCAATAGCCGTTATGAAACAAGTGGATCGTACCAGGCAGTACCGTGATATTGTGCCGCCGCCGGGATACCGGGCGGGAATAGCAGGAGGCCGCAGAGGCGTGCTCGCCGTAACATTGCATGTCCGCAACCGGACCAACCGATAGTTATCGGTACGTATGCCGGAGGGGGCTTGCTATGAGAGGGGACAACATTCATTGTTTCCCGCGGTCCTGTGCTTTAAGGGGTGTAATTTACAATGTATTAATTTTCTCTTGCCAGATATTTGCATGATCATACAATTGACTGAACGTCTAAACAAGCGCTTACATGCCTGCAGTTCAAAAAGCCTGACATGCAATTTCGAATATAACGGCGCGATATTTGGTGGAGCGATACCATACTACTCCCGCTGAAATATAGAACACGTGGCAGCGGCATCCTTATTGACCTGATCGATCCGACCATGTCTATGCGATTGCCGTTAATCATGCACGGAAAAAAAATTCAGGAGTTCACATGAAAAAATATACTATCCAGTTTCCTCCTATAAAAACAGGACATCTTGACCAGGATGAAGCCTTTTTTTACCTGATGCAGGACAATGTTAAAGAGAAATTTTTATTTCACGATTACGGCAAAATTTACAGGTTGCCTGGTTTATATGAACAGCTTTTTTACGAACGCCTGAAGTGCGTATCACCCAGAAAAGTCACCGAGGCTCTCAAGCACGTCATCGATGTAAACAAGGAAAATTTTTCAGAAATGCGGGTGCTTGATTTCGGCGCCGGCAACGGCATGATGGGCGAAGAGGTCAAAAAAGTCGGGGTCTCGAGACTGGTTGGCGTGGACATTCTCGATGACGCGAAAAATTCCACTGAAAGAGACAGGCCGGGTATATATGACGAATATTTCGTGAAGGATTTCACCCGGCTGACGGAGGACGACAAAGAGGAAATTAAATCGTGGAACCTCAACACGTTAATTACCGTTGCAGCGCTCGGGTTCGGCGACATTCCCCCCCTTGCGTTCCTGGAAGCGCTTAATCTCATCAACGATGAAGGATGGGTCGCCTTTAATATCAAAGAAACGTTCCTGAACATTGCCGATTCAAGCGGTTTTTCCCAGATGATAAAAGAGTTGATATTTTCCGAATATCTGAACATCAATCATCTGGAACGCTACAGGCACCGCATATCGATAGAAGGACAGCCCCTCTATTATTTTTCAATAGTATGCTGGAAAAGCAAAAATGTGTCGAAAAAATTTATTGAAAAATATTCATCAATGTAAAAAGGATGGAACCGGGTTTTCATATCAATTATCCTCTGTTCAGTCCTGCTGACAAGAGACTATACGGGGCGCCTTAATGGAAGCTGACATTATCCTGCGCACTGTCATTATAACCCTCATAACAGGGTCAGTATGCATTGTCCTCTCCGATCGGTTCAGGTTCCCGGCGATCATTCTTTTTTTCATCGGCGGCATCGCGCTCGGTCCCCATGGCGCCGGGTTAATCAGGCCCGATTCCCTCGGCGAGGGGCTGAACATTCTCATCACCCTTTTTGTCAGCATTATTTTATTTGAAGGCGGCCTCTCGCTGCATATATCGAGGCTGAAATCGATAACGCTTCATCTTGCCAGGCAGATAGTCATCACCATTCTCGTCACGATGACGGCGGCCTGGGCTGCCGCCCACTTCATAGCCGGCCTGCGGCCTGATCTTGCGCTTATCTTCGCTTCGCTGACGGTGGTTACCGGTCCGACCGTCATAAAGCCGATCATCCGTTACCTTCCTCTGAGGAGACATGTCAAAACATTTCTGAACGGCGAGGCAAGAACCATCGACGACGATTGGTGCGCTTCTGGCCATCGCCATCATCGAGTATTTCGTGTCACGGCAGGTGCCGGGTCTGACCGTAATCGGCTTTCTCCTCTCAATCATCACCGGCATTGCGGTCGGCGCCCTGTCCGGATTTGCTGTGAAATTTTTATTAAACAGAACTTCCGCAGTTCCCGCCGCCAGCCGCAGCATATTCACGCTGGGGCTTGTGTTTTGCGTCTTTTTCATCTCGGAAAAGCTGTCGTCCGAATCCGGACTGATGGCCGTGGCGGTTTTCGGCATCGTACTGAGCACCATCGGCTACAGGGAAAAGGAAAAGCTCCTTTCCTTCAAGGAGCAGATATCAAGAATCGTCATTTCCCTGCTGTTCATCCTCCTGTCGGCCCATTTCAATATTACCCTGCTCTCGGAGGAGATCATGGCCGGCCTGGCGGTCGTGGGCATAATCGTCATGGCCCGGTTCCCGACGGTTTTCGCCAGCACGGCCGGCGGCATGTTCACCATGAAAGAGCGGCTGTTCATGGCATGGATCGGACCGCGGGGCATCATCGCACTTTCCGTGGCGTCGATCGCCGCCATCAAGCTGAAATCAGCCGGTGTCCATGGTACGGAGATTATCGAAATACTCATATTCCTGCTTATATCAGCCACGGTGCTGCTCCAGGGCCTGAGCGCGGCGGCGGTCGCCCGAAAGCTCGATATTCTGGTCTCGGGCGATAAAAATATCATCATCCTGGGGATCAATCCCACCACGTTGGGGATGGCACTCTACTGGCAGAAGTATCAAAACGAAGTGCTGTTTGTCGATTCGAACCTGACAAAATGCAGGCTCGCGGAAAAGGAAGGCTTTCCATATGTGCACGGAAACGGGCTGTCTGCCGATACCTTTTCCGGGTTCGAGGTCGATAACTATTCCTCCGTCCTTGCTGCTTCTCCCAACAATGAGATAAACGTCCTCTTTTGCCGGTTCCTGAAAGAAACATACGGTCTCTCGCGGCTGTATGTAATACTGGCCGAAAAAGCGGGAGAGGAACTGGCGGAAATAATCCGGTCCGAGGAGATTAAAACCGCCTGCATCGGGCTGCAGGGGACCAGGTCCGGTTCATTCATCAATGCGATCAGGGAATACTTCTCAACAAAAAATCCGGTCATAAAGGAGACCACTGTCACCAGCGAGGCATTTGTACGGAACAATCCCGGGGAATATCCGATCCCGGAAAACATCTTCATCCGGTCGAGGGTGACGCCTTCAGTGCCCTCCATTATGTCCCTGATGATGCCCGGGATCGCTTCAACCTGTTCCGGCGCGGTCTGATATACCACGCCGATCCTCAGCATAACCCACCGCTTTTGCATCCTCTAATAATTATGCACCCGGGCGTCTGTCAGATCGGTATTGGATATTATTATCTGCTCGCCGCCCAGGCTCTGGATACGTGTGGTCTTGATTCTTATCTTTTCGATGGTGCCCATCTTGTCATCTATTATTATGAAATCGCCGACCTTGAAGGGCTGGTCGAAAAAGATGACGAAGTAATTGAAGAGATCGCGGAATATCGTCTGCGATGCGAGCGCCACCGCCACGCCGCCGATGCCGAGGCCGGTGACGATCGCGGATATGTTGAAGCCGATATTGTAGATCACAAATATCGCGCCCATATCAAACTCCTCCGGTTATTCCGCCGGCAGACAACCTGATCAGGGAACGGGACACTGCCGGTTGATTTCTCTTCCCGTCAAGTGCCCCACGGACCAGCATTTTTCCCCCAAGAGAAACAAGAAGCATGTCGTTTTTCCTGTTTAAAATTATCGCCAGAAAGATTATCAGCATCATGCCGGCACTCCACAACAGGCGCATCAGGGATAATGCATAATCGCTGACACCGGAAGTAATGAAAAAAAAGAGAGATGCGCAGCGGAGTAAAAACGCTGTACCGCACATTACCATAAAGCAGAGATATAACAAACGGAAGAATACGGCGGAAACTCCGCATGGGCTGACCTGGCACTATAGGTTAAAAATTTCTTTGTACGTTCCGGCGTCCCAAGACTCACTGCAAGCCATTCGATGAGACACATTTTTTTCAGGTCTGGTACATTAGTTAAATAGTTGGCGGGCCTGCCGGACCTCTGCGGGAAGGCGGCCTCCGGCCGTCTTCCCGCGGGACAGCCCGCCACCCCTTGAAAACCGATCCTCTCAAGGATTACGTCTCATTGCAAAAAATCATTGACGTAATTCAATGTCTGTCATATAGCATATGCATATCAGGATTTCCGCGCAGGCAACCTGCGCGAGCCGTCCCGCGTCAACCATACAATCCAGGGGTGGAATATGAAGGTCATTCATGTTATAAAAAAAATCGAGGACATCGACAACGACATCAGGGAGCTTAAAAAGCTCGAGAAATCGGTCAAAAAGAACAAGTCATTCACGACCCCGATCTTCATGTCAATCGAGAAGCAGATCAACCTCCTCCTCGGCGACAGGATAAAGATGCTCAGCCTGGAAATCCATAACCCGCCCGAAGCGATGCGGAAAGAGATCGAGGGTGACGAGGCCGAGGCCCAGCCGGCCCCTCAGGCCAAGGCGGCGCCCGCGGCCGAAAAAAAGAAAAAAGAGCCCAGGCCGAAAAAGGCCGAGCCGGAAGAACCGATCGATGACGACGAGATCCGCATTCTTACCCAGGACCAGATTGACGTTAAAATCTCCACGATTGAGACGGCCAAGGAACCCGGCAAGCCAGCCGCGGCGAAGGGGGCCGGCCAGAAGCAGGCCGACGACGCCAGCGTAAAGATCCTTGATATCGCCCTGGAGAAGGGGACCCTTTCCGGCGACAAGGAAGACAAGAAGGACAAAGAGAAAAAAGTGAAGTTCTTCCGGGACAATTTTCCGGTGGAATAGCCTACTTTTTCAGCCTGTCGAAGATCAGCTCCATCCTGTATTTTTCTGAAAAATAGGGCGTTGAACCCGGATAGAGCTGGTGTCCCTGCGCATCGGCGAACTCGATATCATTGATGAAGGGCGAGATCGAAGGGTCCTCCCGGAGGAGCGCGCCAAACACAGCAGGGAGCCGGTTCAGGGGAGCGTATTCCGTGCCCGTTCTTCCCGGGACAGACAGTGCATAGAGCGGCTCGCTCGTCAGGTAGTTCGCGATTCGCACCGAGATGGCCTTCTTGGTCTTGAATTTCACCACATACAGCTCCTCGCACCGCCGCGTCGTATTCTCAAAAGACGATTTGCCGAACCGGTCCACGGTAAGCTGGAACAGGTGGATCCCGGGGGCGGGCCGGGAAAGGCCTTCCCCGCCGCCGGCCCTGCGCACGGAATTCCGGCAAAAATCGTACATGAACACGACCAGGTCCTCTTTTGCTTTTTTCGGCTTGATGAACGTGAAGATATTGTCGTACTCATTGATGACATAGGCCAGCACATACTCCCCGGCCTCCTCGAATACCGCCGTGATGACGTTCTTTTTCTTCATCCGGTAGATTTCATCAAGTATGCGGAGCCGCAGGTCCGTGCAATAGAACGAATAGAGAGCGGCGGGACGGGGATTCAACGATATGCGCGAGAGCGCCTTCACGATGTCGGGATCGCTGGCGAGCGACACCGAGCCGCCCTCCCTGGTGACGGTTACGTACCTGCCGCCGAGACGCCCCAGGAAGCGGTAGGAAAAACGCGCGTCCCTGCCCTGGACAATGAAATTGTAGGCCTCCCTGAAAATCTGCTCAATGTCCTTGTAATGCTTTTTGAAAGGCTCGGGGGTGTCAATGACGCAATAGTCATCGAACTTCGGGCACGAGATGATGCCCTCTTTCAACACGGTCCCGAGTATCGGCACAATGTCGCTTTCCGCGCCGTATTCATCGATATATGACTCGCCCCAGCTGGTCTGGTAGATATGGTGGATGGTCGTGATGGCCTCCGCGTTCTCGATCCCGAAATTGATGATCAACATGTTCGCCATGTTGAAGGCCGGACGCAGGTAGTACTCGTTTTTCAGCTTCGCCAGGGTCCCGGAAAAATGGTCGGCGATGCGGCCCATCAACTCCAGCACCCTGTTCTGGCTCACCCGGCTGTACCCGGCCTGGAACTTCAGCCTGCTGAACCGCGGGTTGAATATCCGGTTGATGGCGGTCCAGGCAAGAAGCCGCACCAGTCCCTTTTCGGTCTTCAGGAGCGTCGACTGCCCCGCCTCCCCCGCGGACATGTTCCGTTTCAGAAGGCTCCAGTCGTCGCCGTCCATGCCGCTCCCCGCCGCCGGCTCCACGTGCAGCATCGACTCGAAGGGGGTGTCCTTGAAGGTTATATACTGGTCGATCTTGTTTTTTTCATGGGCGAAGTGCGACTTGATCTTTCCGCTCAGCAGCTTGAAGTCCGACGCCGACACCTTCCGCTCGAGGTCCATCGAGGGGATCTGCGCCGCGATCTTCTGGTAGCTCAGCAGCATGAATTTCTGCACCAGGCTCCAGAAGACCAGGGTGCGGTTATAGTCCCAGCTTTCGAAATTATCGAGCGCCTGGACCTCCTTCCCGCTCCACCCCCACTCCTTCACATAGCGGAACATCACCAGCACCTTGTAGGGGAGGCCCTGCCGGTCCTTCACGCCGACGTACCGCGACAGCTGCGGGTTTATCTTCAGGTAGAGGTTCTGCCGCAGTATCTTAAGGAGCGCGGCGTCGGCGACTGCCGATGCGTAGTATTCATAGACCTCTTCGAACATGAGGATGTAGGAATCGATGATCCGGTTGTCCAGGTTGCCGCGGAGGATGCTCGATTTCACCTTCTGGCAGAGGAGCGGCGAGTTATCGGGCCCGAACAGGTATTTCTCGAGCAGGCCGAGCTTGATGATGGACTTGAAGGGATTGCCGAGCGATTTTATAATCAGGAACAGGGCGGCGCCGATAAAGTCCTCCCTTGATATTTCATACACGTTCCCCAGATCCACAAAATATTCAGACATCTCCTTTGGAGGGACCGCCTGGCAGAACGCTTCGTATTCATTGTCCCTCACCAGCCGGGGGAGCACCCACCAGAAGGGGGTCTTGCCGGCGATAATGATCGAGCTCCTGAAGAACTCGTCCTTCAGCACGGCGCCGATGATCGAGCCGAACGCCTCCTCGCGGTTCTCGGCGAAGATGTTCGCCTTGATATTGCTGATGTCATTGACGAAGATATTTACCTCGATATCGATCTCCTTCATCGCCCAGCTCTGGACCGCGTCAACCTTCTGCTGGAACAGGCCGACCTTTTCAGGGGACGCCGCGCGCCTGTCGATGCAGACCCAGTAATCAAAGTCGGAGTCCCTGGTGTAGGCGATCGTTCCCACGCTTCCCATCACCGCCATCATCTGTATGAACGGTTCCCCGGTCTGGAGCGCGATCTCCCTGAGATAGAACCGCCCCTGCAGGAATTTCGCCGCTTCGCCGTCCGGCTTTAACCCGGCTATCCCGCAGGGGACATCTCCCTCTATATAACCGGGGAGCCTTTTATGGTTGACGCTTAAAAGGATCGGGATTGAATTTACGACCCGGCGGACACCGGGATTGCCGATTAGCTGCTGGAAGCGTTTATACTTCACCTCGTTGAACTGCAGGAACAGTTCACGGTTTTTATGTATCTCTTCGAGGACTGACATTGTTTCACTCGATACGGCATGAAACCAGACGCGGGGGATATCCTCCAGCATAATTTCTGTAAAATCGTCAACTTTTTATGAGATTATGTCGGAGGAACCCGTGCCGGCCGCGCGCATGGCGCCCGCCCGCTGCGGCGTCCTCCTACTATTTTATTGACAAATATCGCCGTTTTAATTAAAGTTAATCTGGAGATAGGATACGGCACGAGAAATATTTACCCTGAACACCCGGCGTTTCCATAGAACACTATAACCGATTCATCATAGAGGCATCATGGATCTTGACGACATTCTTCTGGACAAGAACGATATATCAATCGACACAGAGCTGCTCGAAAGCGACCTGGTTTCCATTGACCAGGTCCTGCCGCACAAGCTGTACATAATTCCGATCAGATACCGGCCCATATTTCCGGGGATCATTACTCCACTGATCATTTCGCACGGCCGCTTTACCGAGGTCATCGACAAGACCATTCAGGAAACCAGGACCATCGGCCTTGTCCTGATAAAGGACGACAACAAGGACGAAATCTCGGCCGCGGACCTGTACGGCGTCGGCACCGCCGCGAAAATCCTGAAGCGGATCAACCTGCCCGACGGCGGGCTGAATGTCCTGATCAACAGCATCAGGCGCTTCCGCGTCAAGCGCATTGTCTCCAACGAGCCGTACATCGTCGCGGAGGTGGAATACCTCAGCGACACCCTCGCCGACAAAAAAGACATCGAGTTCAAGGCGCTGACCCGCGAGGTCCTGAGCAAGCTCAAGATACTCTCGGACAACAACCCCCTCTTCACGGAGGAGATGAAGCTGACCATGCTGAACGTGGACGAGCCGGGGAAGATCGCCGACTTCGTCACCTCGATCCTCAACATCGAAAAGCATGAGTACCAGGACATCCTGGAGACCATGAGCGTGAAGAAAAGGCTCCAGAAGGTGCTCGGGCTCCTCCACCGGGAGATCGAGGTGCTCTCGGTCCAGAGGAGGATACAGGGAAACATCAACGAAAAGATCGACAAGCAGCAGCGCGACTTCTTCCTCCGGGAGCAGTTGAAGGCGATCAAGCTGGAGCTGGGCATCGAAGACGACGAACGCTCCCGCGAAATAAAAGACCTCCGCAAAAAGATGGGCGAGCTGAAGCTGGAGGGGGAAATAAAGGAAAAGATAGAGGAAGAGGTAGGAAAGATATCGATGATGGACACCGCGTCCTCCGAATACGCGGTCACCCGCAACTATATTGACATGGTCCTCTCCCTTCCCTGGAACAGCAAGACCGTCGATGCCATAGACCTGGCCAGGGCGGAACGGATACTGAACCGAGACCACTACGGCCTCGACGACGTCAAGAAACGGATACTCGAGTTCCTGGCGGTCAAGAAGCTGAAGCCCGACGGCAAGGGCTCCATCATCTGTCTGGTGGGCCCCCCGGGGGTGGGAAAGACATCGCTCGGCAAGTCGATCGCGCGCGCCCTGAACAGAAAATTTTTCCGGATTTCTCTGGGCGGCATGCGCGACGAGGCGGAGATCAAGGGCCACCGGCGGACCTACGTGGGGGCCATGCCGGGGAAGATCATACAGGGCCTGAAGATATGCAAGTACCGGAACCCCGTGTTCATGCTCGATGAGATAGACAAGCTGGGCCAGAGCTTCCAGGGCGACCCGGCATCGGCGCTCCTCGAAGTGCTCGATCCCGAGCAGAACGCCGAGTTCCGCGACTACTATATCGACGCCCCCTTCAACCTGTCGGACGTCCTCTTCATCACCACGGCGAACACCATCGACACCATTCCCCAGGTCCTCGCCGACCGTATGGAGATCATACGGCTTGCCGGCTACATTGCCAATGAAAAATACGAGATAGCGCGGCGCTACCTTCTTCCCAAGCAGCTCGAGCAGCACGGCCTGAAGAAAGGGAGCATCAATATCGACAAGAAGGGGTTCATGTACATCATCAACAATTACGCACGTGAAGCGGGGGTGCGCAACCTGGAGCGTCAGATCGAAAAGATATGCCGCAAGACCGCCACGACGGTCGCAAAGAGCAGGAGGCGCTCCTCCGGCGTTCTGAGCCCGAAAACGCTCCGGAACTACCTGGGCACGGAGCTCTACGCTGACGATTCCCTGATCCGGATCACGCGGTCGGGCCTCGCCATCGGCCTCGCCTGGACCCCCTATGGCGGCGCAACGCTGGTGGTCGAATCGATCGGCATCACCAACAGGAAAGGGGGAGGGTTGAAGCTGACGGGACAGCTCGGCGACGTCATGAGCGAGTCCGCCAACATCGCCTACAGCTACGTGCAGCACCTCCTGAAAGATCGCGGCGAGACGGCGAAGGTCTTCAGCAACAACATGATCCACCTCCACGTGCCGGCGGGCGCCACCCCCAAGGACGGGCCGTCTGCCGGCATCACCATGGCGACCTCGCTCTATTCCATGGCCACCGATAAAAAGATCAAGCCGGGCCTGGCCATGACCGGCGAGCTGACCCTTACCGGGCGCGTCTTCCCGGTCGGCGGCATCAAGGAGAAGATCATCGCCGCGAAAAAGGCGAACCTGAAAGAGATCATCATCCCGCGGGAAAACAGGAAGGACCTTGACGACATCCCCGCCTATATCAAGAAGGGGATGAGCTTTCACCTTGTCGATCAGGTCGAGGAAGTCATCACCATCGCGTTCAAGACCGTAAACAAAAAGGGGAAACACACCACAAAATAAATGGAGCATGTCAATGCCGGCAAAAAATTTAATGCAGGACATCGTCATCAACATTCTCGATGAAGTATTAAAGAAAGAAGGGAACCGGGGCATATCAGAGCACCAGAAGGACGGCATTATCGCGTATGTTTTGAACAGGGTGCCGCCGCGATACGTGACCAGCGAGCGCGGCCTCCTGTACGGGGCGCTTGACACGAAGTACAGGGTACAGGAGCAGGTCGACATCCTCATGCTCATCTACGAGGCAATCAGCAGGATCGTGACCGGCAACGGCAATGATGAAGACCAGGCGGAGAGGACGCGCCTTGAAAAGAGCTCCCTGCTGCCCCATATCATCGGCCAGGTGCTCGAAGAATCCACCCTCGCGATAATTCCCGGCGTGGAAGTATCGCTGATGTTCGGCACCTCCCGGGCGGGGATGGTTGATACCGACTGGGAGAACCCCTATGTCACCACCTCGTCCACCAAGGGCCGCTTTCACTTCTGGCCGAAATACTCCCCGGCAAAGATGGGGAAAGGGCCGAAAATCCCGTTCACGCTCCACTTCCGACATCCGCACTTCACCGACATGTCGGTGAAGGTGAAACTTGAAGTGCTCAAAAAATCCGACTTCGGCAGGTCGCAGTTCATCCCGATCGCCCTGATGAAATCAAAAACGGGCGCCTGAAAACGCAGAGGAGGACGAAAATGGAGCTCATGGATGCGATCACGAACAGGAGGTCCGTCAGAAAATACTCGGACCACATGGTCACCGACGAGGAGCTGCGCGAGGTGATCGGCGCGGCCCGCCTCGCTCCTTCCTGGGCCAACACCCAGGTCTGGGAATTCATCGTGGTGCGCGACCGCGAGCTGATACAGCAGGTCACCCAAACCTACTCGGAAACCAACCCGGCGCGCTCCGGCTCGATGTCCGCGTCGGCGATCATCGTCATGTGCGCCAGGGCAATGGTGTCAGGATGCAAGGAAGGGAGGGAGCGCACCAAGTTTCACGAATGGTTCATGTTCGACCTGGGCATGGCGGCGCAGAACCTGTGCCTGCGCGCCCATGAACTGGGGCTGGGCACCGTCGTGGTGGGAAACCTGGACCATGACGCATGCGCCCGTCTCCTCCTGGTGCCCGACGGGTACGAGGTGGTGGCCGCCATCCCCATCGGCAGGCCGGCGGCGCCCGGCGGGAAGGGCCCGTCGCGCAAGGAGATGAAGGCCTTCGTCCACCTCGACACATTCGGCGAGCAGTACGGCAAGTTATACTGATGAAGCCCGCCCCTGACGGAACAATCCCCGCGCGGAGCAGCGTTCCGGAGAAGGACCGCTGGGACCTCGCGCCCCTCTTCCCCTCCGACGAAGCCTGGGAGGCGCTGTTCACGGAGATCGAGGGCCTGCTCCCCCGCTATGGGGCCTACCGCGGACGCCTTGCGGAGTCCGCGTCCCTTTTCAGGGAAGCGCTCGAATTCGACCTGGAAACCTCAAGGAAACTGGAAAGACTCTTTACCTACGCGCATCTAAAGAGCGACGAGGACAAGGCCAACCAGCGGTACCAGGGGCTCTATCAGCGGGCGATGAGCCTTTACACCCGGGCCTCCGAGCTTTCCAGCTTCATCACGCCGGAGATCCAGTCGATCCCGGAAGGGACGATGGAGGGCCTCCTGCGCGACCCGGGGCTCCTTGGCTACCGGTTCTATCTCGACAAGATACTGCGCTACCGGCCCCACACCCTCTCGATCGAGATCGAGCAGGTCCTCGCCATGGCGGGGGAGCTGGGCCACGCGCCGTCAGAGATATTCAGCCAGCTTGACAATGCCGACCTGACGTTCGGAACGATCACCGACGAAACGGGCAGGGAGGTCGAGCTCTCACACGGCAATTTCAGCACCTTCCTCCTGTCACAGGACCGCGAAACCAGGAAGCGGGCCTTTTTCCAGTACTACCGGGCCTATGACAGCCACAGGAACACAATCGCCGCCGCACTGAATTACTCCAACAAGCGCGACTGCTTCTATTCACGGGTGCGCAGGTTTGACAATTGCCGCCGCTCCGGCCTCTTTGCCGACAATGTCCCGGACGAAGTCTATGATAATCTCGTGTCCACGGTCAAAAACAACCTGTCGCCCCTCTTCCGGTATCTCGATTTCCGCAAACGGGTCCTGGGACTTGACGAGCTCCATTTCTATGACACCTATGTTCCCATCGTGAACAACA
Organism: uncultured Spirochaetota bacterium; assembly: GCA_963827275.1. Taxonomy (GTDB): domain Bacteria; phylum Spirochaetota; class UBA4802; order UBA4802; family UBA5550; genus RBG-16-49-21. The sequence continues at coordinate 172,696 of CAWHAA010000008.1, read as the reverse complement.
TATCCTTTTCCATGCCCTACGAGGAGGCGGTGGAGACGTGCGTTGCAGCCCTCGCCGTTCTCGGCGATGAATACACCGGGACCATGGGCAAGGGCCTCATGGGGGGATGGGTGGACCGGTATGAAAACAGGGGCAAGCGGAGCGGCGCCTATTCTTCCGGCTGCTATGACTCCCCGCCCTACATACTGACCAATTACCGGGACGACAACATAAACAGCCTGTACACCCTGATACACGAGGCGGGGCACTCGATGCACTCCTGGCACTCTAACCGGCGCCAGCCCTACGTGTACCACGACTATACGATCTTCGTGGCCGAGGTGGCCTCCACCTTCAACGAGACCCTCCTGAGCACCCACCTCCTGCGCCGCTACGAGGGAGACCCGGCGATGAAGGCGTACATCCTCAACCGCGAAATCGACAACATCCGCGGGACCCTGTTCAGGCAGACCATGTTCGCCGAATTCGAGACGCTCACGCACCGGGCCGTGGAAGAGAACAGGGCCCTCACCCTCGAGGTGATGCGCGGCCTCTACCGCGGCCTGCTGGAGGCCTACTTCGGCGGGCACCTCGCCCTGGACGAAGAGCTGACCCTGGAGTGCCTCAGGATCCCCCATTTCTATTCCCCGTTCTATGTGTACAAGTATGCCACCGGCATCTCGGCCGCCATCGCCCTTGCCCTCGGGGTGACCGGGGACAATACCGCAGCGCGGAACGCCTACCTGGGCTTCCTCGGCCTCGGCGGCAGCATGTTCCCGCTGGACGAGCTCCGCGCTGCAGGCGTGGACATGTCCAGCCCCGGCCCGATCGCAGGCGCCATCAGCCATTTCAGCGGACTGGTGGACCGGCTGATCGCCCTTGAAGGCACCCTTCGGAGATGATCCGTATTAAAATAAACAATTGACAGGACTGTCCGATTCTTATAGATAGAAACAGGGGATATGCATACCACAGGAGGCGTCATGGGAAACGGCTCTGCACTCTATACGTATACCTACCTGCCGGATGAGGACATATTGCATTTCAAGCTCAACGTGGACAGGGTCGACAAGGATACCGCGTCCGCCATATACGCCGCCGCAAGCACCGAGAAAGGGCTCCAGGAATACAACTACTTCATCATGGACGCCGCCTCAGTCACCGAGATCAGCGACCCGGCGATCGGCATCCTGATGAAATCCATGGCCATAATGAAAAAAATCAAGGGATACCTGGTGATGGTGATGACGGAGGATTTTCTGCAAAAGATAATGATAGAGCACCCGGAGATGTTCAACTACATGGCAGTGTTCCACACCCTCGACGACGCCAAGGCGTTTATCCATCGTTCGAAGACATGATTATTTCAGCGCGCGCGAAAGCCCGGCCAGCAATGACATGACCTTTTCCGCGAGCGCGACCGGGAGCGTCCCCGTGCCGCAGCTGGGCGTTATTATCGACTGCCCGCGCACAAGCTCTTCCCGCACCCCTCTGTCCACCAGCCGCGCAACAACCGCGTGAAAATTTTTCCCGACGCTTTCCGGCGTGGCGGCTTCGATCTTGTCCTTAAGGGTGGGGACCACGCCCCAGGCAATGCATTTCCCCCTTTCAAGATAGGGGAGCAGGTTCCGCGCGTTCACGAACTTGTCCACGATGATATCGTCCGTCGCGTCGAAGTTGATGATATCAAGGTCAAGGTCCGGGTCAAGCAGCTCATCCCAGTCCGCATTGCCGCAGCAGTGGGTGCCGGCATATCCGCCCCCGGCATGGATACCGCCGATGATCTCCTTGAATGAGCCGGCGATCTGCGCTTTATCGACCGAATAAAATCCGGAGCCGATTATGGACAGGGACGGCTCGTCGAAGAAAACGATCGCGCGCCCAGAAAGCTCCCTGAGTTTTTGCGCCTGCCACCGGGCGTTCATGGCGCAGCTTTTAACGATGGCGTCGAAGAGGTCGGGTTTATACAGGGCGTACTTGCCGTCCGTGGCGTCCGTCATAAGCCCCAGGGTCAGGGGGCCGGACGTCTCCCCCTTGAGGGCGAAAGCGCCCTGCGCCCTGCCGCCGCGCACCTCCGCCATGAACCGGCCGAACCCGGCGGCGTGCTTGTCATCGAGGCCGAAATATGCCACATCGTCTTCTATGATTTTGGTATAAAAACGCTCCAGCTCCCCCGCCAGATCGCGCGAGGTGTCGAACCCTGCCTTCCGGTTCACCATGTCAACCGAGAAGCAGGGAAGACGCCCGCTGAACTGGACGTTCATGTCTTCCAGGAAATCCCTTCTCGGCAGCTGCGGCCACGCGGGAATCTCCCGCAGGGTATCAAATACAAGCCCGCAGGCGTCTTCCGGGCTGGTATGGGGGAAGCTCCCTATTACCGTCGCCGCTCCGTTTGGTGTAAAGTTCATTTGATGTACCACGCACGACTTTTTTTTATTAACACTGAATCATCGCGCCTATTAATACGGCCGGCATGTTTTTTGTAAATAATAAAATGGGCCCTCTCGCCGGCCGGTGGCCGTGTCAGCCGAAAGCCCGGGAACGCAGTTACCGGATTTTAAACCGCGCCTTTTCCCTGTGCCTCGTGAGATGGAGATACTTCCGGTGGACCGAGGCGGCGAACTTACGGATAATGCTTGTCAGGTCCGAAGAATCAAAAAGCTCCCTGACACCGTCAGACCCTCTTAACTCTTCGCTGATCCTGTAATAGCTCCCCTCATCCGGGTCAAATATGACATCACCATCGTTAACGTTGACCGGGAGATGCTGCTGCTCAAAAACATCGGCGAGGAGACGCTTCATGCTATTTGAAAATTGCTTCAGCAAATCCGCTGTATCTTCCGCTTTATTTATCTCATTTCTCATCTCGTGCATCATCTTTTTTTCAAGCATGACAAATGAAACAGCTCCCTTCATGTACAGCCTCCTGAAGATTTTATATTTTTTTTTGGGCACCTGAGAACGCAATGGATTCGAACGGGCATAATCAGTATAATTAATAATTCCCGGCATTGCAAATAATGACGGGACATGAATGAAATTAATTTTGACTCTGTGTGGCAATTATCATACCTTATGGATACAACGGTCAGACCGGGAGGCACGTCATGAAAGGAGAAAAATTAAAGGAGTTCCTCGAAAAGAACCATGTCCAGTACGAGATAATTCATCATCCCCTCGCCTATTCCTCGTCAAATACTGCCCATGTCGCCCATGTGCACGGGTATGAAATGGCGAAGCCTGTTATCGTCAAAATCGACGGGAAGCTTGTGATGGTGGTGATGACCGCGAACCAGAGAGTGAACATCTCCCTTCTCAAAGCGCTGTTCCAGACGCAGGATGTGGAGCTGGCGGCAGAAAACGAATTTGTCAAAAAATTTACCGATTGCGAGATGGGCGCCATGCCGCCCTTCGGGAACCTGTACGGCATGGATGAGATCATCTCTGATGAGCTGACGAAGGACAATGAAATCGTCTTTAACGCCGGCACCCATACCGATCTCATTAAGATGCGGTACAAGGATTTTGAAAGCCTGGTGCATCCCCGGATTGTGAACTTTAAATTTTCACTATAGTTATATCCGGGATAAAAAACCAGACTTTACTAATAATTTTAAAGAAAATTGTTCAAATAATGCATTTTTTTATTATAATTATAATTATTTATTATAATTATAATTATTTTCTTGTCTGAAAATGCTATTTTTTATTATATTGCTAATAAATAAAATTCATACGTGCGGGCTTTTTTTTAATCGAGTCCCACCTATACTTTTACGATAGTTTATAGATAAAATATAAAAACCGTTGGGTTTTTATTGTTATAATTATAATTGCAATTATTGAATTTTTTGTGCTATCTCCAGCAAAAAATTCAAAATTTTAAAGGGGGATATTTATGAAAAAATATCTGTTTATTTTTATTGCTTTCGCATTCATCCTGTCGGCTCCTGCTGTCACTCATGCAAACCAATTATTTGACTGGGGAACCAGCCTTAGCGTTGATTGTGATTATTTTACAATCACCTATTCAGGTATAACCGGTGATGGTTGCGCGGGCGATGTCGCGTATGAATTAATCCTCACGTCGCAAAATTCTGCAAATGCGCCGATCGTTATTAATGGAACCTTCGATGTTCCCGGCCCATGGCAGGCCTTTTTCTATAGTACCTTCGCCGGCGAGTGGGGAGACCTGCCCTGCGGTGAATATACAGTGACCGGGACTCTTTCCCTGATGTGCAACGGCGAAGTAAGCGACATGCTTGATCTCGCTCCCGTAACGCTGGTGTGCGGATGCATCCCGGCTTTTGATCCGCGGACACCGGGGTACTGGAAAAACCATGCCGAGATGTGGCCGGTGGAATACCTGACGCTCGGCAATGCGGAATATACGAAAGCCCAGCTCCTGGTCATGCTGAACACGCCGGTTAAAGGCGACGCAAAAGTCATTATGATCAAGCACCTGATAGCGGCAAAACTCAATCTCCTTTCGGGCGCCGATACCAGCATTCAGGGGTCCATTGACGCGGCGGACGCATGCCTGATAGACAACTGCGGAAAATCCCGGATGCTCACAATCAAGGACGCGCTTGACGCGTTCAACAACAGCAACAACGAGTAAGCAACCAGACAAATTGCCGGGAGAATCAGCGTGATACAAGCGCTGATTCTCCTGTTATTTTCAAGTCCCTTCGAGATACCATACTGATCGTATCATCTCATCGTCTGCCCGGTCAACCGGTTATATCTGTATATCGTAGTGCCGGTCGAGATAGTCTTGAATTGCCTCCGCAACCTTGCGCGCAAAGTCCCTCCGGAGCGGCTCCGAATCCCTTATCTCACGACAGACCTCGAGCTGGAACCCGCTGATGAAGCGCGAAGCGGTATAGCCGTACTGGTTGTCAAAATCGCTGTCAGTTACCCCGCAGAATGCCTGGACGTTGTAACCGCCGCCCATGTAGAACAGCAGGTTCGGCGACGGAATGGCGGCGCCGGGCGCAACGGTATAGTCCCTGGCATAGCTCGCATTAAGCTCGTCAATCCCTTCCTGCAACAGTGATCCGAAGCTCTCATGACCACTTACATTGCCGCGCAGCAATCCGGCGAAATCGATCCCCGGACCGGCAGCCACCGACAAAAACCGGAGGGTGCTTTTTTCCGCGTACCCGTTCACAGGATCATTGAGTATCCCGTCCGTTTCGGAAAGGGCGGTCGCGCTCAGGTTGTATCCAACCATTATCGTTTCCCCGTAGTTGTCAGGCTTTCCATGGAGGTCGATATACAGCCCCGCGCCAAACCGCTCCAGCACCGCGCCGATCGCGATTTCACCGGTGAAGCGATCATGGAAATCCAGCCACGCCCTGCCGCCCCGGCCACTGACCGGATTGCAATCCTCGCCGAAGCCCCTGTTCTGGTCAATTTTTTGCCGCGAAAGCGTGTTGATGATGACGTACGGGGATTTCCCGCCTGAAATATTCAGCAACGCCTCCACGATATCAAGGGCAAGGTCAATGGTATTGACATCGTCATTCGTGTTAATGATTGTCCCGCATTCCGAAACACGGTCAGGGATGTCATCCGGCGCCGCCGTGCCGCCGTGCGGGACCGTTATGATTACCGGCAGGTTTCCCGCATGATAGACCACGTCTCCCTGGCCGATCATGGCCAGCAATAAAGAGCGTTTTGTTTCCGGTGACAGCGAGGGTTTGCATGACGCGAGCAGCACTGCCGCGCATACCAGCAGCGCCGCACCTATCAGCATTGTTTGTTTATGCTTTGGAGCATTCCTGACCGACGCGCTGCCGGCGATACGCGCCCGTGTGCAAAACTGTTCCCCGAAAGGCAGTTGTTTCATTACAGCTCTCCGCCAGCGTTATTTCACTCAGTCATAAACAGCGGGAAATAGAAGCAAAGAGGATTATTCATTCCCGATGATTCTCTTGGTAAGTTTCCCGATCATATCTTTAAACATCGGATACCTTCCCGCGAGGTCATCCCTGTCACCCGACAGGTAATCATCATACGAGAACCCCGGCGCCACGGTCGTTCCCATGAGGGCAACGCTCCCCCCGTCGATGAGCCGTGTCCCCTGCCACACCCCTGCCGGCACAACATGCTGGGGGCGCTGTCCGCCAGGGATGTCGCTCCCGAGCACGCTCCTCCTCCCGGACCCATCGGGAAACAGCTCGAGCATCTCGACAGGGTCGCCGAGGTAAAAATGAAATATCTCGTCGGAGCTGACCCGGTGCAGCTCCGAAAAGGTGCCGGGCGTGAGCAGGTAGTATATCGCGGTCGAGATCGAGCGCGGGCCGGAATAGCGGTCCGCAAGGGCCGCGCGGGGGACGGTCTCGCCAGACCGGTAGGTCTCGATAAAATAGCCCCCCTCGATCCGGAGCGGCTCGAGATGGAGCAGCGCGATCAATTCATCTGCGGTGGGCATACATCCTCACTTGCCATTCCATAACAAACTGCTGTTTGATAGTGTACCGTCGGCGGTCATGGTAAAATCAAGAACAAATTGCGTGAAACAAGCTTTTCCCCTCCCGGCGGCCTGGCAATCTACTCCGGTCCTTCAGGCACGGCCCGGCGCTTCACCCGGGGCTTGCGGCCCTGTTTCAGTTCACGCGATTTTTTGAACTCATCCAGGAACTCTTTCGACGACAGGTACTTGTCGGCGAACGTCACGATGAACGACTCCTTGTACCTCGGCGGGACCAGGGTGAGGGGCCACATGTGCTTCACGATGATGTCACGCTCGATATTGTTAAGCGTGAAGTATTTTTCAGCGTTCTCAAGTGCGATCCGGGGATGCTCGATCCCGTGGTATTTTTCCTTTGCCAGCTCAGGCTCGGTATGGTTCCGCCAGTCATACAGGAAAAAGTCATGGAGCATCGCGCCGCGCGCCGCGGAGCGGTAGTCAAGCTTTAACAGCTTGCACACGCGGTAGGAGAAATAGGCGACGTCCCTCACGTGGGCGTAAATGGAGGAATTGTGATGGAAGAACTCCTTGAGCTTCACGAACTCTTCATGGCCGTAAATATCGCGCACGATGTCATAGAATTCCTTTTCAAAGGGCTTTCTCCCCTCCAGGTCCAGAAATATCTTTTCCTGGACCGACTTAATCATTGAATTGACCCTGTTCTTTATTTCGATATTAATCTTGTTGTCGATATACCGGTTGAGATGGGGGAACGCGTTCCTGAGACGCCGGAATGAGTTGAAAATTTTCTCTATTTCCACATTGCTCAGGTTAAAATATTCGGCATACAGATACCCGATCCTGCTCCTGAACGCCGTGATTGAGCCGACAGAAAACGCGAAGTCCACCGCCATGTAGGCGAGAAAGAGGACGGAGGCGACCTGTAAAAACGGCTCGTTCACCATGGCCAGGTACCGCACAACGACCGGATGGATATAGCTGACGAAGATGAAGGCCAGCGCGGTCCAGAAGAGAGAAAACAGGAGACAGATCCTCCCGTGGATGTTGAATTTATTGTCTGAATAGTCCCAGAGCTTCAGGTTGAATATCTTTTCAAAGAGGAAGCCGACTGCGTATTCCACCGAGGTCAGCACAACGCCATAGACCGCCAGCTGCAGTATGCCGGGGAGGCTATGGATAAAATAATGAAGGATGATGATGAAGAGAGCGCCGAATCCGTATATGGGGATAAACGTACCGTGGAGAAACCCGGCATTGATGAAGGTGCGCTGTCTCGCCGACCGGTAGATGACCTCAATGATCCATCCGATAAAGGAATAGACCGCGAACAGGACCACTCCGTGAAATGCCCCGATCCCTTCATATGCCACGATATCATGCATCATAATGTATATACAATCCGGGTGTTTATTTTCAAACAGTATTTTGAAAATAAAGAGGGGGGGATAGTTACATCTATCAGTGTATTAATTACCGCCCGGCCCCTGAAAGGGCACGAATCATTAATTTCAATAAAACGAGAAAGGATTGTTAAAAGAATTGGAAGCCGCCAACAATTACGTTTTTTTAAAAAGCTTGCCCATGGTATACAGGCCCGATTTCACCTCGTCAACAGTTTTACCGTCCCTGTCATAGAAGACCCAGTTGCCGTTCCGCTTGTTGTTCACATACTCTCCCGCCGCCCTGCTGTTGGAGGTGGGGTAATATTCCTTGAACGGCCCGTTCTTCACTCCCATTGCAAAGAGACCCTCATATCTAAGTTGCCCGTTTTTATAATATGACTTCCATACACCGTGCCGTACGGGATTATGCGACTGCCCGGTCATGGTCCCCTCCCCCACAAGCCTGCCCTGCCGGTATATCCAGCACATCCCGTCAATCACTCCGTCCTTCAGTGTCAGCTTCCTGGCGACTCTCCTGGCCTTGTCGTAATAGGTCCATATCCCTGACTGTGACCCGTTTTGATATTCCCCCTCGGAATCAAGCCACCCGTCCGGAGAGAAAGACCGCCACGGCCCCTGCATCATGCCGTCAGCGTAGTTTCCCTCCATATATTTATTGCCGTTATTATGGAAAAGCGTCCACTTCCCGGTCTTCCTGCCGTCCGCGCATTGCCCGGCCATGATCCTCTGGCCGCCGGGGTAGTTCATGTAGCATTCGCCGTTCAACCGGTCGTCTTTGAACGTCTCGTAATTTTTCAGCACGCCGTCCTCATAATATTCCCGTGAAACGCCTTCACGCCGGCCGTCCCGGTACTCTTCTTCTTTCTGGAGAACGCCGCTTTCAAAATAGCTCTTCCTGGTGCCATGGATATTTCCGTTTACAAACGGCGTTTCGGATTTAAGCTTCCCGGAAGGATAAAACTCCTTAACGGCTTCAGGCTCCTGCTGTGCAGCGGCATCGGAAGCGGGTTTTTCGCCTTCAATTGAAGCGACCTTATATATCCTGGCGTAACTCTCTGAAGAGCCGGCAATACAAAACAGCGCGATTGCCATCGCGTTGCCGATTATACCAGCGCATCTTTTCATTCTCACGTCCTCCATGCGGCCCGTTATATTCCTGAAACAATATATAACCGATGGCCGCGCAAATCAAAGCAACAGAATGGAACCGCGGCAAATTAGTAAATAAAAAAATATAAAATTCAAATTAATTAGACCTGAACCGGCGCAAAAGTGATCCGTTTTTTTGATATATTCAAGAATTTTTCCGTGCCGGCGGGATTGAAAACCGACAATAACGGGTATTAGTTTACCTATTTCAAAGAAAAAACAATTTGACACATCATACTCTGTTCAAAAGATGATTACGCAGCGGGTGCGAACACCGGCGGTGTTTCAAAAATAATGCGACTGGATGGTCCGATGGAAGAGGAAAGCGCTCTTATCAAGATACGGAAAGACAAGCTGAAAGAGATACGCGAAGATCTCGGCATAAATCCCTTTCCGTATAAATACGATGTGACGGATTATTCGGCCGATATCATCGCCGGCTTCGACGAAACGCTCGTGCCCGAAAAGACCGTCAGCATCGCCGGGCGCATCATGACGGTCCGCGAGATGGGGAAGGCCAGCTTCTGCACCATTCAGGACCGGGACGGCAGGATACAGCTCTACGTCGCGGTGAACGCCATCGGCGAGGAGAGCTACCGGCTCTTCAAGAAGCTCGACATCGGCGACATCATCGGCGTGAAAGGCCCGGTGAAGAAGACCAGGACGGGCGAGATAACGGTCTTCATCACCTCGCTGACGCTCCTGTCAAAAAACATACGGCCGCTCCCCGTGGTCAAGGAGAAGGACGGCGAGGTCTTCGACGCCTTCGCTGACAAGGAGCTGCGCTACCGGAACCGCCACGTGGACCTGATCGTGACGCCCGGGGTGAAGGAGACCTTCCTCAAGCGGATCGCGATCATCAGGCAGATCAAGAAGATCCTGGACGGGAAGAATTTCCAGGAAGTCGAGACGCCGGTGCTCCAGCCGGTTTACGGCGGCGCCGCGGCCGCGCCCTTCACCTCGCGCCACAACGCGCTCGACATAACGCTCTACCTGCGCATCTCGCTCGAGCCCTACCTCAAGCGCCTTATCGTCGGGGGGTTCGACCGCGTCTATGAAATCGGCAAGTGCTTCCGCAACGAGGGGATCGACCGCACGCACAACCCCGAGTTCACCATGCTCGAGCTCTACCAGGCCTACGCCGATTTCAACGACATGATGGCGATCACCGAGGAGATCATCGAGCCAGACCGCGCTCGCGGTGAACGGCACCACGGCCGTGGCCTGCGAGGGAAAGGAGATCGACCTGAAGACCCCCTGGCGGCGGCTCAAGGTGACGGACGCCCTGAAAGAATACGCCGGCATCGACGTCATGGCCATGAGCGACGACGAGCTTAAAGCGGAACTCGATAAGAGGGACGGCCACCTCAAGGGCGGCTTCGTCCGCGGCCTGGCCATCGACGAGCTCTTCAAGCTTTTAGTGGAAGACAAGCTCGTCCAGCCGGTATTCATCACGCACCACCCGGTGGAGACCACGCCGCTGTGCAAGCCCGACTACGACGACGAGCGCTTCCTCCAGCGCTTCGAGCTCTTCATCAACGGCACGGAGATCGCCAACGCCTACAGCGAATCGAACGACCCGGTCTTCCAGCGGAAGACCCTGTACGAGCAGTCGCTCCGGCGCGCGGTCGACGAGGAAGCGCCGCCCATGGACGAGAACTTCGTGCAGGCGATCGAGACCGGCATGCCGCCCACCGGCGGCCTCGGCATCGGCATCGACCGGGTCGTCATGCTCCTCACGGGAGAGACCTCGATCCGCGACGTGCTCCTCTTCCCCACGATGCGGCCGCAGGACTGACGGCGGGTTTTGACCCGCCCCGGCTCCCGCGACATGGGGGCGCGAATTACCCCCCGACCCCCAGAGGGGGCGCACAGGAAATAGTTTTCCATCATTCGATATTCCCGCTCGTCCCCCGTTCATGTACCTGCGGACAAGCGACATCGCGCCGTCCTACCGGCCCGGGATGGACAGGCAGTCCCTCTACAAGGGAGTATGGCGGCGATACTGGCATGAATTCAGGGAGCAATATCCGGAAAACTTTGCGCCCGCTCTATGGCGATCTGTCAGAAGAGCAATGCTATCGAGGTTACTTAAGCTCCTTTCTTGTGGAGACTACCGAAACGGTTGTTCCGCAAGCACGTCTGCCCGGAGTGCGGCACGATCCTCATGGTGCCCTTCACCTGCAAATCGCGGCTCTGTCTGCTCCTGCTACCGGAAAAAGCTGTTCGGCTGGTCATGAATCACTATCGGAGGTCATGCACACGACTCTGTCCCATTTCCACGTCACCTTCACCCTTCCCGGACCGGTGATCCGGGCGCTCTTCGAGAAACGTTTCCCGTGCGAGGACCTCATCACCACCGCATCGGGCGTGTACTGGAAGGAACTCCTGAAAAGCGCGGGAAATCCCGGAAAAGAATGGCAATCAGGCAGCATCGCCACGCTGCACAAATGCGGTAACGCCCTGAACTACAATCCGCATGTGCACCTGATCGGCACACGGGAGCTGGTGAATACATTAACAGGAGAGATACTCCGCTCACCGCTCCTGAACTACCGAAGAATCCGCTTTTCATGGATGAATGCCGTACTTCGCCTATTCCGAAAACATGGGATATTATACCGAAGAAGAAGTTCGCACAATCAGGGAGCAAATATAAAAACGGCTTTCATGTTCATCTACAGCCGATTAATCGGCACGAATAACGAAGTTTTATTTCGCACTGCGGAATACCTTGCGGCCGGATACTTCCACAACAGCATGATAACGGGCGTTGACCATGGTAACAGGAAAATAACATTCAGATACAAGAGCTGGGTTGACCGTAATACGAAGGAAAAGACCTATCTCTGAAATGACCATTGACATCTTCGAATTCATGGCCCGGATGCTCTTCTCTTCCGGAAATGGCTGAGGCATGGATGCCGAAGTCCCGGCATGCGGCAGGATGCCGCAATTATGCCGGGAAAAAGCGATACGATATTACGGGATATACGCGCATGGAATTAAGCAAAAAGTTAGACGAGATAACAACGAAAGACCTGGGCGAAAGCCATAGAGCTCATTCGACAAAAATCCGGAGATATGCCCCGACTGTGGTGCAGAAATGATCGAATCATCTGTTTTTGCCTTTTTTGCGGACCGGGAGTGGCGGAAACTCTGGAAAACACATCTTCTTGTACGGCGGGTATTTCAGGATGAAGAAAGGGCCGTGATGTTTGATTTCTCTCAATAATTCCCGAAAATTTCTTGCTATTTTGACAAACCGCTGTTGTTCTATTCTGCGGGTGGGCATTCGTTTCAGCTTTTCAAAAATTTTTCTCATTTTTCCGGCGCGCGCGAAATTTTAAGCCCCTGTCCAGCGCTTTTTCTGCTGGAGGGGCTTAATCTAAGAGGAAGTAATTGCTGATAAAAAGCATTGTGTCACCTGGGCCGACTCTAAGGCGGGGGCACATTCCTAGAAAGTAAAATTTATCCCAAAGGTCTTGAACCAAATCCTAAGCCCGATCCAATTAGTCAGTTACTAAAAGATGCAGCTGATGATGCAAAAGATAAAATGTTCCAAGCTAAAGAAAAGTTTTTAGATAGATTTAATTCTGGAAAATATGATGCCAAAACCCTTGCACAAGGAGGAAAGGCGATTTATTATGCTGTATCTTCATTCTTTAATGAAAAGGCTTCGAATGTACTTTCTGGTAAATCATCATCTCTTGAGTTATTATCTGGAAGAACAGGTGGTGCAACTGAGGCAAAAGCAATTAGTAAAGAAATATCCAAAACTATCAATGAGAAAACTACAAATTTAGCAACCAAGATTCCGAATCATAATTCGAAAATTGATTTTGGAAAAGGTGTTTTGCAAGGTCTTCCGACTGGTACTGCTACAGCTTCATCAAAAAGTGAAGCCTATGGAATACTAACAGGTATTGGATTGGGGAAAGTGCTGGATAATATCAGTAATATAAAAGATGCTGTTAGTAATATTCTAAGTAATAAAAATGAAAAAAAATAATCAAAATATATCGGATATAAATTATATTGGATTCTATTTATTCCCGTTTTTAAGTAGTGTTAATATTTGGATATTGCTCGATGGTAAGTTGAAAACAGCTTCTGGGTATTCTATGGAAGGATTTGAAGCAAGAGCTGTTGCAGTATTTATATTATTATTTGTAATAATAGATTTATATCACACTTTTATTCAAGTTCCTAAAAATATTAAGGGTAAAAATTGTGTCAGAGATATAATTTTATTGATTGTTAAATCAGGATTTTTTTATTGTTGGTTGTTATTGGTGATCAATGTTTTTATTTTTATAATTACTAAATTGAATTATTTACTTATTGCATATTTAATTATTCTTATTGTTTGTTTTTTTCTTCAAAAAAAATTAGTTGATAGAATAAATAACTTAATATCTTCACCAGGTGCAGGGCGGTAGCCCTGCAAAAAGCCCCGCAGGGCGACTCAAAACACATCCTCCACCTTCAATTGATCATGGACGTACATGTCCGCAGTAATTGAAGTAGATGAATGGCCCACATAATTTGAGACATCCATCCCCCCGCCCGTGATCCCGGTGACGGCCGGATGAGCCGGATACCGGCCTCCGGGTTATCGCTCACGAATCATCCTTCCCGGCCACGGTAAAAGGGACACGTTATCAGGGCTTACTTCTTGATTGTAAATTTTAAGCCCCTGTCCAGCGCTTTTTCTGCTGGAGGGGCTTAATCTAAGAGGAAGTAATTGCTGATAAAAAGCATTGTGTCACCTGGGCCGACTCTAAGGCGGGGGCACATTCCTAGAAAGTAAATAATAGTGGGCAGAACTTCATGATGATCCAACCCGATGGAATGTCCGGCGTTTTCCAGTTCATGAATTATGCTGGTTGAGTCTATTTCATTTTGTGAAGCGAAAAGTCCGATCTTATAAGCAACGGTATTGAGCGCACTATTCCGCTGTCCAGCCGGAGTACCTTCAAGAGCATCAATGAGTTTTTTTACATAAGTTGGTTTATCTTTCTTTTTTCCATAAAATTCGGGTGCGTCGCTTATGAAATACTCTTCCGCCTTGTTTCTTCGTGACTTTTTACCGGATGCTTCTTCGTAAATACCGATTTCCGAAACGTCTCCAATTTCGATTATGCCCACTTCAAAAGGGGTAATAATCTTATAGATGGTATCGTTAGGATGGATTGAGGGTGCGATTAAATTTTGACATTTTTCACCCCTTATTTCACCTATTCTTTGTCCCTCGAAAAATGCGTTGGTGATTTTTTTCTGCACTCCATTTTTTAAACGGAAATAGACATGTCGCCCATAGGGTTTACCGGTTTGGACAATAGGAGTTTTATCAAGTAAATGCTTGAAGCTATTAGACCAACGATCAAATTGGTCAGGCTCGTCGAAATCGATTGCAATTAGATTGTTAGAAATCGTACCGAGTATGACACCAATGTTATAATCATTATTACCGAACCATTCCCTTATCTGCGCTAATGAAGCTCGCTCCTTTTGATATACGGTCCAACTGATACATGGCTGCTTCCGTCTTTTCTTTTCTACTTCATCTGTTGAACCTTCAAAACGGTAACATGGAATCACCGAGAAGCCCAAATTGTGATATTCGATAGCACTTTCTAAAATAGTCTTTTCATTTATTGTTTTCATATAAACAATCCTTCAATTATTAAATTTTGAAAAAAACCATGCCCACAGTGAATCGTGAACATGGTAAATTTTGATTTTTGAGATTGATTTATATGAGAACAAAGGGTATCGAGATAAGGTAAAACCTTTCTACGTTAATCGATAGGTACAACTGTTTTCTCAAAAATCAAAAATACGAATAAATAAGAATCAATAAAACTATGGGTTGTTTTGTGTGAGGACACCTCCGCCGCAAATTAGATTAGACCTTTTAAAAAATGCCTTTCGGCTCCTAATCCTTCGCAGCGGTCTGTGCTGTTGAAGTTAATACGGAGGGATTACTTGATAGTTTTCCTCTCGGTTAAAAGCAATATAATGTGGCCTGTAAAATTTGTCAACAATAAATATACACTCCATCAAATATTTTTATATTTAATAATATAAACAATTTTTATTATGTCAACATTATTTAAACTAAATTTAAAATAAAGTTTAAGTTTCTGCCAAATTTCAGGGTTGGTTTTTGGGGACAGGCGGGACAAAAGGGACAGTTTTTCCATATATACTATATACAAAAAATTATTTTAAAAAATATATAGTGCATATAGTATTTCTTTGTCCCATTTGTCCCAATGGATATTAACTCTCCACTGGCAAAAATAAAGCGAGTTATAAAACAACGCCGGAGACCGCAGCACCGCATCTCGTGCGCTGGATCAACTGAAAAAGGTTGGACTGGTTCAGGTACAACGCTTGCCGGGACGGAAGGTGGTTGTCACTGTGGCCGGGCAGTACATTTCGTGAGCGATAACCCGGAGGGCGGTATCTGACTCATCCAGCCGTCACCGGGATGACGGGGGGGGAAGGAGTTTGGGTTTAGTGTTTAGCCGGATGCGTTTCAGCAAACTGCATTTTAGAATTTTTTAGTATTTACTATTTACAAACTCATGATCTATTTCTAAAAATTGCAAAGATGACTCAATATTACCAATTATCTGCTTCTTTTCATTTATTGAAATATTCCTATCAGTTGGATTTTCCCATTTGTTTAATTTATATGTGTTAATAATTATTTTGTATGGTTCTAAAATCGACTCATATGGAACATGTAAATATTTTTCATTATCCCAATACTTTATTTTATTCTTTTCAAAGGAAATACCAAAGCCAGAATCATGAGCCACTCTACCTTCATAAATTTTTTTAAATCCCATCATAAATAAATAATTCTCTTAATAGTGGTATCTATAGCCAGTTACATTAGGATTATCACGTAATATCGATTTTTCAACAGATCGATAGATTCGTCCTTCTTGAGCACCTTTAATAAATTTTAAGCCCCTGTCCAGCGCTTTTTCTGCTGGAGGGGCTTAATCTAAGAGGAAGTAATTGCTGATAAAAAGCATTGTGTCACCTGGGCCGACTCTAAGGCGGGGGCACATTCCTAGAAAGTTAAAGAAAATCGCTTTCATAAGCGGTACAATTTCATCGAGGACTACTCCGGCACCTGGGAGGACGTCCAGAAAATGCGTGCCATCTATCTCAATGTTCACGGCATCACGTCACCCCTGCCCGTCCCCTATAAGGACGAGTGGGTGATGCGGCTGAATGCTCCCAATACGTACAGTTCATTTGTGTTGAGCGGGGTCAAAGGGGACAGGGCTCAACCAACGATACGTCCGGTCCGTAAGAAGGAGCCATGCTGGTTCAAGCCCGTGAAGACGAGGAACAAACAGCTCAAGCTTTTCAAGATAGTGTCAATAATCTTTCGCTTTTTTCTTTTTCCTCTAACTGACGTTAATTCCTATGCTATATCAATGAGTAAATCTTTCAAATGATCCATGTTAAGATATCTTTTCGCACCCCATGAAGAAGATGCAATATACCTCAGCCGAGCCGCGACCAGCATCAAGGCCGATTCGCCATCAGGAAATGCTCCGACAACACGAGTACGTCTTCTCACCTCTTTCAGTATTCGTTCCAATGGATTATTGGTCCTGATTCTTCTCCTGTGTTCATATGGGAAATCATAATAACTCAATGTTTCATCAATAGATTCAGAAACCAGTTCAGCAGCTTTTTGCAGTTTCATTTGTTTAAGTTTCTCGACCACATTCCGGGCTTTCTCCCGGGCGGCCTGCTTGTCCTCCTGGGCATGAATGGCTTTTAACATCGTAGCAACCATCTTTACCTTGCCATGAGGCACCATAGTAAATACATTCCGATAGAAATGAACAATACAACGCTGCCATTTTGCTTCAGGATAAAAATGGGCAAGGCTTTCGACAAGACCAAGGCTTTTATCGGAAACAAACAACCGGACGCCTGTTAAACCCCTATCTTTCAAATAGCGCAAGAATCCCTGCCAGCTCTCTTTATCTTCTTTGGCTCCTTCGGCTACCCCTAAAATCTCTCTGAAACCCTCGGAATTGACCCCAAATGCTATTAACACCGATATATTGCGTACTTCGCCACCCCAGCTTCTCTTAAGCCATATGCCGTCGAGATATACGTAGGCATAGGATCCTGTAATCTTCCTATTCCGCCATGTCTCAATATGCTGGTATACCTTCTTGTTTAAATTGCTTATGGTGCCTGGCGAAACCTTAGTTCCCCAGAGTGCCTCAGTAATATCTTCAACACGCCTTACCGATACACCGGCCAGGTACATCTCAACCAATGATTCTTCTACGGAGATTTCCCGCCGTTTATATCGCTCAATGATCGCCGTATCGAATGGCAAAGTCCTCAGTTTGGGCATCTTCAGGCTTACTTCTCCAGCCTTAGTATGAAATTTTCGTTCATAATAGCCAGCCCTGGTATCTTTTCTCTCAGTTGTATGCTCATACTTCTGGGCATTACAGATTGCATCTGCTTCGGCATCAAGCAGGGTATTGAGTGTTTCTTCCACAGTTCCTCTGACAAATTCTCCCAAATGTTGCTTGATTTTTTCCTCGTTCACCTCGATAATCTTATCAGCTTTCATAAAAGTCCTCCTCCTGACGTTTTTAAGTGTGGTAATTTAATTTTCGTCAGTTAGAGGACTTTTTTATTGCATGAAAAATGTGCGAAAGATACTATACGTTATCTTATATATTTTGGTTATTGACCTCGGCACTGGCTGGGGTAACCGTACTTGCGATTGTTTGCAGTGCTAGCGTTAGGTGGGTATAGGGCCGTCGTGGGCTCTGTTTCTATCGTAGAAGAAAAGGCCCTTATCGTACTAGGGATGATACGGCTGAATGCGTTTTATGTGAAGGGGTATCCCTCTCAAAAGAGCCCCCCCTCCAGCAGAAAAAGCGCTGGGGGGGCACAAAATTTCCACAAAATATCTGACAGTCCCATCACTCCAGATAAATTGACTTGATCCCTATTATGCATGGTTCCCCAACAAAAAATATTACAATACTATTAATAGACTTTCCATTTGAAGGCAATGGCATCTGGATTTTTAATGTATTTTTTGCGTCAATACGTTGGCTGGAAATATAATATTTATCATTGGTCATCGAGATGTCAAAAGATATTTGTTTTTCAATTTTTTTTTCTAATTCAATAGATATATTTTTTTTTCCTGTGAAAGTTATTGGATTGGGATCAAGATGTTTTTCAAAGGGTTCCAATGTAAAACAAAAAGTATAATCATCACGGATGGAACCCCTAAAATGCAAATAAAGAATATTATTCTCAATCAAAGGTTTAAAACTTTCTTGGAAATCCCATGATCTTCCATAACAATAAAACGAGGATTGTGTTACTCCTATTATATCTTTTGGTTGTATTAAGAATACCTTGTTTTCATTTTTACTACAATTCACAAAGAAAAAAGATATTATAATAATAATTAAAATTTTTCTCATAGTGTTACCTCAAATACAGTAAATATGGTGTATATTATCACCGTATTCATACCGTTATTTTCCAAGATACTCCCTTAGTAAATGTGCCCCCCTCCAGCAGAAAAAGCGCTGGACAGAAGCTTAAAATTTCGCGAGCGCCGAGAAAATTGAGAAAAATTTATGAAAAGTCGAAAAGAATGCCTACCCGCGGATTAGTACAACAGCGGTATGTTCAAATAGCAATAAATTTTCGGGAATTAGCGAGAGAAATCGATTATCACGGCCCTTTCTTCATTCTGAAATAGGCAAAGACAGAATGAGAAAAATGCCCGCTGGCTCTATCTCCGTTAATAATCTTTAGTAATCCAGGCATTCATCAATCGCCCCCCGGCGGCTCGCGGGCTTTTTCCGCCCCCTCCCCCTTGCCGCCCCCCCGCACGCGCCTCCGGCGCTCCCCTGCCCCATCGCCGGGATCCGGGCCTTTGGCCTGGCGGTGATCTGTAAAGTTAAGTTACACTAACTGCGCTTGTACTTCCCCATGAGCTGGCCCTGGCCCAGAATGTGCCCCTCCATCGCCCTGAGAAGGTCTCCCTTTGAGGCGCGCTCCTTCAGTGAGAGCATCGTGTCAAGGGCATATACCTTGAAGTAGTAGCGGTGCGTGCCGCCCGGCGGGCAGGGGCCGCCGTAGGTAATCTTCCTGAAGTCGTTGATACCCTGCAGGGCGCCGCCCGGGAGCTTCGCTATCCCTTCCGGAAGACCGGTCGTCGTTGCCGGGAGGTTGAACAGCACCCAGTGGACCCAGGTGCCGGCCGGGGCGTCCGGGTCATCGCAGATCAGGGCGATGCTCTTCGCGCCCGCGGGGACGCCCGTCCACGACAGCTGCGGCGAAACGTCGCGGTCATCGCAGGTGAATTTTTTCGGGATCATCTCCCCTTCCTTGAACGCACTGCTTGTTACCGTGATTGTACCCATTGACGCACCTCCGGGATTATCAGAATTTCCTTCTTTCGCGCAGGACACTGACATGATAATAAACATGAACAGGGCTGATAAAAGAGAATTTTTTTCCCCATGCGATACCTCCTCGCGGCAGTATTGTGATACGGGGACGGCCGGGCCCGGGGACGATATCCCGGTCCCCCGGCGTTATTTTTGCGGGTCGAACAGTTCCCTGGCTTCCTGCTCCGCGTCGGCCAGTATATCCGGCCCGAAGGTGTTCATTATTATCTTATCCATTTCATTGCTGTAGCACTGGCTTCTGGCGGGGTCCCCGGGAGCGGACACCACGAGGTCGATGCCGTACCTGGTATTCATGTATTCTGCGAGAAAGCGCGCGAAGGCCGGCTCGTACCGCTCCCGCCCGAACACGTACATCCGGTACCGGCCGCTTCTCGCGTCGACCCGCGCGCGCCGTATCGCTTCCCTGCATTCATCGCGCGATTCGCCGTCATCGCGGACCTCCGCGGCCGTGTCGTGCCGCTGCCCCGCATTCGGTACCGTGCTGCGTACGCAACCGGCCGCCAGGCAGGCTGCGGCGGCCATGATAAAAATCCTTGCAAATTTCATCGGTATATGCCGTTATATTGCACCGGTACAGAAATTAATCAAGGAAATTTTCGGCCGTTCAGGTGACTGAGAGCCGCCGTCGCACCCGCGGCCATGAGCGTCCACGCTGATACAACAACACAGTGCGCAGGCGTATGGAACGAAGGACAAGCACCAGGATCCCCTTTTCGATCAATGCGGTCATCCGGCACGGGGAGAGGCCGATTGCCGGGACCCTGCTCAACATCAGCCTGTGCGGCGTATGCATCGACATCCCCGTGGAGCTGCCGCTCTACGCGGTCGTCGATGTCGAGATCATCCTTGAAAACGGGGGCTCCCGGCTGAACCTGACGCTGCCCGGCGAGGTCATACGCTCCGGTCCGGCCGGCACCGCGGTCAGGCTCACCCGCATGACCCTGGAATCCTACGGCAGGCTCAGGGACCTCATGGCGGACAGGGTCGATGACCCGGAACTGATCATGTCCGAATTCCGGAAGTTCATCTCCGACAACCGCATCACCTAGCCCGGCGGGAAACTATCCCCCCGCTCCTCATTCAACCGTCAGCCGCGCCCCTTCCGAATGGGAGGTGAACTCCGGCGCGTACATGCACTGGATAGTGGTAATCCCGGCCGAAAAATTTCCCTTCAGGTTGACCACGAGCGGATACTCGAACACGAACGTGCCTTTCGGGAGTCGCTCGATGAAAAAATGCGTAGCCGCGTCCTTCGTGCTCTCGTAGTACCAGAGCCCGTCCTGGTACCGGTGCCCGGAGAGGACGTTCTCCGGCTCCGTGCCCGCGGCGCGGAGGTCCTTCATGTGCACATAGTCCATGTCGCGGTCGACCCGCAGCACGATGCGCACCTTCAGCCTGTCGCCCGGCTTGAGCCTGGTTGTCCCGGTCACCGGCTCAAGGACCGGCCCTTTATCGGTGGAGACCACCAGGAAGAATTTCTTCTCGAGCTTCAGCGGCGTTTCATGCGCGGTGATTTTGTCCATCTGTTCGAAATACTGCCAGTAGAGCGCGCCCCAGGCGGGGTTGCTGTTTTTATTTACCACCCGCACCCTTCCCATCTTCGGGCGTATCTCGCTTTTCGTCCAGCTCATCTTGAAATAGCCGGTGCCCGCCTCGGTCTTCGCGCCCGCGGCGGCGGGATCGACCTTCTCGCCGCCGAGCAGTATCTCGGCCAGTGAGTCGTTCTTAATCCACTCCGAGCCGCCCATCAGGAGCGCGTAGCAGGCGTCCGTCGTGGCCTTGGTGGTGCTCCAGTGCTGCGTCTGCTTCGATTTCAGGAGCCAGGTCCGCATGTCGTCCGCGGCCGTGCGGTCGCGCGCGACCTCCTCGAAGGCTTCGATCAGGAGCGCCTGCGTCTCCACCGGCGCCTGGTGCCACCAGTAGCCGCCGACGTTTTCCTTCCAGTACATGCCGAGCTCGTCATTGTAGATCGCTGTTTCCCTGAGAGACGCGATGATCGCCCCGGCCGTCTTCGCCTCGCCGAAGCGGGACAGGGCCACGGCGGCGAGGCCCTTCACGTAGGGCCCGTCCTTGGGCCAGTGCTTCGCCACCTGGCCCTTCCAGTAATTGAACGCTTCCGTGCACCCCTTCGTGAGCGGCACGTCCCTGAAGAAGCTCCGTGAATACAGGTAGTGGTAGTGTATATACCCGATGTTCTTCTGCTTCAGGTCAATCCTGTTCGCGACCAGGTAATCATAGTCCCTCTTGACGGCGAGGTCTATGAAGGCGAGCCCCCGCGCGGTCATGTCCGCGGTCCCCTCGCGCGCGGCGCCCTTCACGCCGAGCGCCTCGAGCTTGGCAAGCCCTGCCAGGATATGCTGGGTGATGTACCAGCTCTCGGGAAGGCCGGTGAACCAGGGCCATCCGCCGTTGCTTCCCTGCATCTCCCCGAGCTTCGCGAAGGCCCGGTCAAGCTCATGTGACATCCTGTTCAGGTCGAAGAGGAGCGCGACCCTCTTCTTGTTCTCCTCCTCGCTGCGCCCGTTGAGCAGCCAGGGCGTCTCCTGTATCATCACGGATTTCAGCTCCTCGTTCTTCTGGAGGTTCGACAGGAGCGCACCGCTCTCCTTCCACCGGTCGAACACCGCCCGTATCCTCGGGCTCGAGCCGACGATGTGCGAGGCGAGGCTGTTTGAATAAAACCGGCTGAAGACCTGCTCCGCGCATTCATGCGGATATTCCATCAGGTAGGGGAGCGCCTGGACCGCGTACCATGCCGGGTTGGAGGTGAACTCCAGTGTCAGGCGGTAATGGGTCAGGGTGTCCGACTGTTTCGCGTTGACCAGCTTCGTGAAGGTGTAATCCCTGGTCTGGTTCCCCCGCACCGGAAGCGGCAGGCTCTCGGTGACCATCATGCGGTTCGACAGGACCGGCAGGGTCGATTCCTCGCCGTCGCTGAAATCGCCCGCCCGCGCCGTGACCCGCCAGGTCACCGCCTCGACCGATGCCGGCACCCTCACCGGCCAGGACACGACCGCGTTCCCCCTGGCAGGCAGCGTGAATGGCGCCCGCGGCGTACCGTTCGAAAGCTCCCGGTCAAGGGGCTTCATGCTGACCGCATCAAAGAGCAGGAGCTCCGCCCTTCCGGACAGGGCTTTATCGGTCATGTTGGTTACCTTGGCGCTGATGACGACGCGGTCCCCTTCCCTGAGAAACCGCGGCACGTTCGGGGTCACCATCACCTCCTTCTGGGTGACAAGCTCGTTAGTGAATACCACCGACTTCAGGTCAGCGGTATGGGCGAAGCCGAGGACCTTCCACCGGGTCAGTGCGTCGGGCGCGGTGAACGCTATGATCACCTCTCCCTTCTCGTTGGTGACAAGGTGAGGGTAGAAAAACGCCGTCTCGTTCAGGTTCCGCCTGACCTGCACGGCATCGCCGGCCTGCGCGTCGCCCTTGCCGCCGTTAATCTTCTGCTCCCCCTTCGTGGCCGGCGCCGGTGATTGTTCATCCTTCTTCTTTTCGGCTTCCGCCGGGGCGTTGATTCCGTCAGCGGAACGTTCCGCGCTTTCATCCGCGGCAAGGTCCGCCCCTTCCCTGCCGGCGCTCTTCATCATCCGGTAGTTCCTCCCCCGGGAATAGAAATACACGCCGAACAGGTTGAGCTGGTCATAATGCCGGTCATAGGTGTCGGGATACCGGTTCCACTCCTCCGCCGCCAGGCGGCTCTGTCCCGCCGTGAAGGTCGTGTTGGAGTGCCAGTATTCATACAGGTAAAAGAAGGGGTTCACGCCAAAGCTCCACCCGTGCGGCAAAAAGGCGTCGAGCGATGCGTCATACATGGACGCGACAAGCTCCGCTGCCGCCATCTCACCCTGCTGTCCCGTTATCTTGATGCGCCATTCCTCCTTTTCGCCGGGCCTGAGCCTGTCGCGAAACGTCATGAATTCCGCCCTGAGCTCCTTATTCGTCCAGGGCACCGTTATGGTCCCCGAGCCGGAATGGAGCCTGCCGTCCCTGATACAGGCATACCGGTAATGGATGTTGCCCCTGTCCTTTTCTCGGACAGGGACTGTTACGATCTTCCTGCCGCCGGCCGGCCGCACCAGCTTTCGTTCCGTCACCGAGCCCTGGCGCACGATGTCCAGAAGGACGAAGGCGTCCCTCGCGGCCGACTCGACCAGGAGCGACGCGCTGCCGCCCGGCTCAACGGTGTCGTCGAGGAGCGTTACCTCCAGGTACTTCTTGCGGGAGGTCCTTCCCTCCCGGGTCGCGTACGCGGAAACATATCTCCGGTACCTGATTGTTTCTCCGTAGGCGTCCCGGGTCTCAATTGACACGAGGTAGTCGCCATCGGGCCAGGTGCTGATGTCACCCGGGATGACCGTGCGCTCCCTGCCGGTATCAAAGGCCGCGGAGTACCATACTTTTTCTATTCCCCGGTTCTCCGGTGCGTTTTCGTCTTTATATATATCATTCGGGAACTGCACGGCATACTCTTTCGCGGACATGACAAACCGGTCCGGCTGTTCCCAGAGCCGCGGGCGGAGAAGGCGCTCGGGCTCCTTCACCCGCGCAATAGAGAGCGTCCCCTTCGCCGGCACGAATTCGCCGCTGAAATTTCTGCTGTTCACCTCCAGCGCGAGCCTCTTCCCCGTGTCAATGGCCTGCGGCAGGTTCGGGATATCGACGACGAGGGCGGTATAACCGGCCGTGATCCCGGTTGACGCCCCGTGCGTCTCGCCGTTGATGTCGGTGACATCGGCCTGGACCTCGTAGGAAAAAGCGGGCTGTTCCGATCTCGGGATCCGCGTATCGGGCAGCGCGTCAAACCTGACCGTGAATTCGCCCTTCGCATCGGTCCTGGCCTCCCCCTTTCCCATGACCGTCTCCTGCCCGTTGTAGTGCCGGTAGTACCAGCCCCCCCACCGGTACATGAACCACACCTTCCTGACCACGGTATACCTGACCGCGGCATCGGAAAGCGGCGCGCCTGAATAGGAACGCGCGAACCCGCTCACGGCTATCTTTTCCCCGAGCCGGTAATTGCCCCGCACCGGAGTGAATCCCGCCTCGAACCGCGGCCGCTTGTATTCCTCCACCCTGATGGCCTGGGCCCCGGACCCGTTCCGGATGGTCATCTGCCCGGTGAGGACCCCCGACGGCGCCGTGAAGCTCCCGCTCACCGTGCCGTACCGGTTTGACCGGAGACGCACCTCGCCGGCTTTCTGCGAATTATGATCGAGCAGTTCCACGATGGTGTCCTGGCCGGCACATATCTTATACTGCCGGTCGCCATCGAGCTTCAGGAGAATCGCCTTGAAGTAGATGGTCTGCCCGGGACGGTAGATCGAGCGGTCGGTGAAAAAGTGGGTCTGGTAGTCATTGCGGGAGCCCTCGCCGTGGGCGTAGCTGTAAAACTCCGACTTCAGGCGGTCAGTCCCGCTCGTGAGCGTGATGCTCATGGTGCTGTGGTAATAGTCATTCTTTTTATCCATGGGAAAGATGATGACGCCGTTTTTGTCCGAAACAAGCCTCCCCAGGACGCTCGTGACGTACCGGCTCTTTGAATAATCGTACTTCCTGCCGCTGATCACCGCGCTCACTCCGCCGAGCGGCTCCCCGGTGTCGCGGCGTGTCACGCAGAAGAAGGCGCCCTTTTTAAGCGAAAGCCGGTGGACGAACCCCAGGTTTGACACGGTCGTTGTCATGAACGCCACCGCACTGCCGTTGAATGAAAAAGTCTTCTCCGTGCCCGCAAGCAGCGCGTAGCAGCCGGCTTCAAGCGGCGGCGCCGCTACCTCGGCCGCGTGCTCGCGCAGGTCGCCGTCATCCGGA
This sequence comes from uncultured Spirochaetota bacterium, assembly GCA_963827275.1. Classification (GTDB taxonomy): domain Bacteria; phylum Spirochaetota; class UBA4802; order UBA4802; family UBA5550; genus RBG-16-49-21. The sequence goes on along the minus strand of CAWHAA010000008.1, from coordinate 147,401 downwards.
AGGGCGACGCTCCATTCATGGAGGGAGGCGCGCTTCACAAGACGCTCTATCTTTTTCTCCGTCGCTTCATTATCTGAATCCAGTGTTTCACATTCGTCGGCGGAGATCTTCACCGCCCGGAGATGTAACCGGGCAAGGTTTTTATACTTCACGAGTATCCGGAAGGGCCTCCCGGGCGCATTCACCCTCTCCGCCGTGAGCGAGAGATTTTTGTCCATGACGGTGAGCGGCGCGCACAGGAGCGCCCCTTCCGAGCCGGGGAAACGGCTGATGACGCCGCTCGCGATCTCGGCCGACTTCCGGATCGACCACCGGTGGTCGTCAGGACTCCCCTCCTTCCATTCAAGGCCCCGGGCCCGGAGCCATTCCGCTATTTCGTACGAGACCAGCGCCGACGACGGGTGGCTGCCGTGCCTCCTTCCCAGGAGGCGCAGCGCGTTGATGTACAGGGACTCCCTGTCAGGCACCACTGCCTTCTCGCGCGCGAACCGGAGCCTCTTCAATTCAACATCGACCAGGGCGCCGGGATCGGACGCGGGGTCCGCCAGGTGGAACCGGGTGAGTTCTTGAAGAAGGCGCGCGGCATTGTAGCGCAGCGACAGCGGGTCATTCTGCGCCATGGCAAGCGCGGCGAACTTCTCGGCCGGTCCGAAATAGCCGGCGGAGTCGATCTCGAACTCCCGCGCGGGCCGGGTGAGCTGGTTCTCGTCGGTCATGAAAAAATCAACGGCGCGGTGCGCGAGAAAATCATACAGGGTCGGGCGGTACCCCCGCGGCGCGCTCCCCCTGGTGACGATTTCATCCATCAGCCCCAGCGGGACCTTCTTAAGACGCTCCGCCTCCAGGACCGATTCACGGTGGAGGGTGATACTACGCTCCATGATCTTCGCGAGGTCCCAGGTGGCGACATCGTCTTCCTTAAGAGTGACCGTCGCGGTCCTGTTATAAAAGGCCCAGCGGTTTGCCGAAAAATAACTCCAGTATGCCTCGGCGAGGAGCGACTGGAGCAGCGGCTTTTCCGGGAACCGGGCGGCCGCCGCCTCCGATTCAAGCATGCGGAGGATGTCAGGGTGCTCCTTCTCGCCGACCTCCATGAGGTACTTGACCCGGTGCACCAGGGCTTTCACTATTTGAGGAGCGTTGCGCTCCTTGCGTGCGAGGATCAGGATTTTCTCAACCGCTTCAAGCGCGGACCGGGGCTTTCCCGCGCCGTCCGATTCTTCAACCGCCTGCCAGCGGTCGGTATATGCGTTGTATTCCGTCCGGGCCGCCGCCACGGCTGTTTTTTCAGCGGGGGATGATTTGCCCCGCGTGTGAGGGCCGTATAACGGCACGATTAACAGGCTTAACAAAAAAATAAGGAAGGCATGCTTGATGGCTTTCATGCGGAACCTCGCGGTCGTGAAGGGTTTAAATACGGATGAATTTTATTAAATCTGGCAGGGAGTTATCCCGCTCGTCCGCCTCGTATAATCCCGATTCCGTCTTTTCTTTTAATGAATCGGGATTGACTCGGCGGAAACGGCGACGTCCTGTCGCCTGCTCGCCGGGACAACTCCCTGCCAGAACTTAATTATCCTGTTTTCTCATAGACTTCGTTTTGCCCGAAAAAGTTCTCGATTAATGAACGCATGGGGAAAGCAGTGAAAGAACCCGTAGGCCGGGGGAAGGATCAATCGTTATAGATGTAGAATCCCCTGCCCGATTTCTTCCCGAGATATCCTGCCGCCACGTACTTCTTTAACAGCGGGCAGGGCCGGTACTTGGCGTCGGAATAGCCGCGGTACATCTCTTCGATAACGGCCAGGAGCACGTCCAGCCCTATCATGTCGGCCAGCGCCAGCGGTCCCATGGGGAAATTGAGTCCCGCCTTCATGACGCGGTCGATCGATTCCGCGGTGCCGGCCCCCTCGTACAGGAGGTACACCGCCTCGTTGATCATGGGGACCAGCATCCGGTTGAGCAAGAAGCCGGGATAATCCTTCGATTCGACATGCGTCTTCCCGAGCTTCTTCACGAAGGTCTTCGCGGTTTCGACCGTCTCCCGCGTGGTGGCGATGCCGGGGATCAGCTCCACCAGCTTCATCACGTGGGCCGGGTTCAGGAAGTGCATGCCGATGACGGATTCGGGCCGCTTCGTTACCGACGCTATTTCAGTGATGGATATGGAAGAGGTGTTTGAGGCGAGCACCGCGTCGGCGCGGCACACGCGGTCCATTTCGAGAAACACCCGCCGCTTCACCTCGAGGTCCTCGTACACGCATTCGATCACGATCATTGCGCCGGCGATCTCATCCATGGCGCCGCAGACCGTGACATGTTTCAAAATCCCGTCGGCCTTGTGCTTCTCAATTTTATCCGAAGCCGCATAGCGTTTGAGGCGTTCCTGTATCTTCCCGAGGGACGAAACCACGCGGTCCCTGCTCGCGTCAACCAACAGGACTTCAAACCCGGCCATGGCCGACGCAAATGCGATATCAGTCCCCATGAGCCCGGTGCCGATAATTGCGACAGTTTTCATATAGACCCCGCAGTTCGTGCGGCGGGGTTGTCTCATGAGTCTTTCAGGCTTTTCAGACAACCACGCTTATAGTTATACAACACGCTCCTGAATGGTGATACGGATTACATGAATTATGCAAGAAAAAAAATAATAAATATTGACGGGCCGGGCCGTGCGGCCTACACTATCTCTAAAAACAGGCAGCGGTGAACGACGTTACCTTACAGCTTCTTTGTGACCTGTCAGTGGTTACCGACCGGGACCCTCCCGAATTGAAATCAATCTACGGCGCAGCGGCAGAAACGCTTAATTTGAGCGCCGTTGATTACCTGACCATACGGGACCTGGTACGCTGCGCCGGAACCGGCGACATTCCCCTCCACCTCCTCCTCATCGCAATGTTCGTTTCCCTGACGGAGGGAAGCGTCTGCCTGAAGCTTGATCCCCGCTCGCTTGCGCATAAGCTCGGACCGATCGCCGGCCCCGTCGATGCGGAGCTTTACCGCGCTGTCATCGAGAGCCCGGTGCGCCACCCCGGGCTGGTGCACCGCGTGACGGCAGGGGCGCCCCGGGACGCGGACACCCGGGGCGACGCATACAAACCGCTGGTACTCGTGGAGGGGGCCGGCGCGCAATCCCTCTATTTCCAGAAGTACTACTCCGCCGAGCGCGACATGGCGGAGTCGCTCGCGGCGATACTGGCGCGCCCCCCGGCACCCGGGATCGACCGTGACGCGATAGCAGCCGCCATGGCGGCGGTGCTCCGGGAAAAACCCGTCATGGTAAACGGCGCCGCCGCCGTCCTGAACCGAGAGCAGACCCTCGCCGTCCTTCTGCCGCTCCTTAACAACGTTGCGCTCATATCAGGGGGCCCGGGCACGGGCAAGACATTCATCGTGCTGACGCTCCTGCGCATAATGGCGCGGACGGGGACCCTGCCGGAGCGGATCAGGATCGCCGCGCCCACGGGACGCGCGGCCCAGCGCCTGACCGACTCGATCCGCGGCGGCATAGAGTCAATTGCCGGTCCCGATCACCATGACCGCGCCATAGCGCGGCTGCAGGGCGTCACCATTCACCGCCTGCTCGGATACGGGCGGTCGCGGGACGATTTTTTTTACAACAGGTACAACCCGATTCCCGCCGACCTGGTAATCGTCGATGAAGCGTCCATGATCGATATTGTTTTATTGGGAAGGCTTTTCCAGGCCATTGGCGGGACGGCGCGCCTGGTGCTTCTGGGCGACCGCAACCAGCTCCCCTCGGTGGAGGCGGGGGCCGTGCTCGCCGACCTGATCCCCGACGACACCGGGACCGCGCCCGGCACGACGCCGGCACGCACGTCATCGCCGGCCATCCCGGGCTTTGAATCCCCGGCACCGTCCAACGATCAGGGTGCCGGCAGCGGCATCCACGCCGGTCCGATGGACGACCGTGTGGTCATCCTGAAAGAATGCTACCGGTCAGAGGAGGCCATCACGGCGGTCGCCCGGAAGATCATCGCGCAGGATAGTTCCGTGATAGACGACATCCCCGAGCTGGATCCGCGTGACGGCTTCCCCGCGCGCGGGGTCTGGCGCATCGAACCGGGAAAGGGCGGCGCCCCCTATGCAACAGATCTTCGCCGGGTTATCGGCTCGTGGGCGACCCGCCAGTATGAAGCAGTGGTCAGCGAAGGGATGACGCTCAGTGAGCTGATCAGGAGCATATCCGGCACTGACATTGCAGCCGGGAGCGGGGAATCCTCACACCTTTTGAAAAAAATCATGTCAGCGCTGGACCTCGGGCGGATACTGACCCCTGTCAGGTCGGGACTGGCCGGCGCCTCCGGGATCAACGACTATTTACAAAACACGCTGGCGGCGACACTCGATCCCGCCGGTACGGGGGGCATATACTCAGGCGCCCCCATCATCATAACAAGGAACGATTACGCCCGCGGCCTTTTTAACGGCGACACCGGCATTGTGCTCCTGTCGGGCGACGGGCATCATTACGGCGTGTTCAACCGGTCCGACGGCACGCGCCTCTATCCCCTGGGGACCCTCCCGCCCCATGACCTGTCCTACGCCATAACCGTTCACAAAAGCCAGGGCTCCGAATACGACGGCGTGCTCCTCATCCTGCCGGGAACCATAACCGGGTCATTGCTGACAACGGAGATCCTCTACACAGGGCTTACCCGTGCGAAGCACCTTGCGGTCATCTACGCGAGCAGGACCACGCTGGCAACCACCATAACAAACAGGACGGCACGGGAACCGGGAACGGTGCTATACCGGCAGGCGGCAGCAACCGCCTGATCCATCTATCGAGGAGAGCGCATGAGGGCCATACAAATGCTTTGCATCGCGATGTGTGCCGCGCATATGTACTGCGGACCGGCGGACATCGCCAGGCTGTTCAAAAATGCCGACCCGGAAGAGAGCGGCATACACGTACGGTTCGACAGGGTCGCGCCCGGGCTGTACAGGGAGCCCTTCATCATACGGTTCGACCGCATGCTCTCCGGTATTTCACACGGCCGTGTCCTGGTGACGGCATACAATATTTACACGGTGGGCAATTACCAGAAAACCGCGCCGGGTGCGGACCCGCACGTTTCAAACTTCCTGGACCCGGAGAGCAAATTCAAGGATGCCTGGTTCGGCGTCTACATCATCCTCGACGACGATATCGGCATGGGGCGGCGCTTCATCCTCGCCGATCCGCACGGGAAACCGGACGATCTCGCGAACCTGAATGAACCCTCCCTTCTCCTGCTCCCCGAGCTGGACCAGAAAATCATCGTCTGGTCCACCCATCAGAACCAGGAGAACTACACCCGCGCCGACCTCGACCGGGAATTCTATTTCTACCGGAAAAAGGGGAGCGGGCTTGAAACGAACATACTCACGGACCGGCGCGGCATGTCATGGCGCTCGATCACGGGCGACTTTGAAACCATGGCCGCCCTGACCGATACGGGCAAGACCGGCATGAAGCTCTTCTCCTCCATACGGAACTATATCGGCCTCCCTTCCGCGGCGGTGTACGAACGCGTCGGGCCGTGGCACCCGGTCCTGATACGGGGAAGGGTGCTGGCGCGCTATTTCCGCTGCAGCGGCGCCTTTTTCTGGGCGGTCGTGTATTACAACGGCGCCGCGTTTACCGACCGGTCGGGCCGCCGGGTGGACAACTGGCGGGACACCGATCTCAGAGCGGTTTTTGATGAGATGTTCCAGAATATGCAGATCGGCTGCGCGAAGCAGTAACCTCCAAAAAAAACATTGACAAAAGGCGCTAAAATCAGGTGTCTGAATATTATTTTCATGCTATCCATCGTTCCGGGGAGCTATCAACTGCCGGAACAGATGTAAAATAATATAGAGGGCCCAATGGATTATTCAAAAACCGTCAACCTGCCGACCACCGATTTCCCCATGAAGGCGAACCTGCCGCAACGCGAGCCGGAAATACTCAAGAAATGGGAAAAGGAAAAGATTTACGATAAGATACTGGCATCACGCAAGGGAGCGGACCTCTACATCCTTCATGACGGCCCCCCCTACGCCAACGGGCACCTTCACATGGGCCATGCCCTCAACAAAATCCTGAAAGACGTAATCATCAAGCACAAGACCCAGATGGGATTCAAGGCCCCCTACGTGCCGGGATGGGACTGCCACGGTCTTCCGATAGAGCACAATGTCATGAAAGAGCTCGGCGTGAAAGCGGAAAGCATGCCAAAGGAAAAGATCCGTGACCTGTGCCGCAATTTCGCCGAACGGTTCGTGAAGATCCAGATGGAGGAGTTCAAGCGCCTCGGCGTCTTCGGCGATTACGAAAACCCCTACAAGACCATGACCCCCGACTACGAGGCGACCATAGTGGAATCGTTCGGCGGGATCCTTGAAAAGGGATACATATACCGCAGCAAAAAACCGATCTACTGGTGCCCCGTCTGCGTGACGGCCCTTGCCGAGGCGGAGGTGGAATACGCCAACCACACCTCCCCGTCCATCTACGTGAAGTTCAAGGCGGACCCGGCGACCGTGGCCATCCCCGGCGTCGACAGGGACAGCCTGTACGTGGTCATCTGGACCACCACGCCCTGGACCATGCCGGCCAACCTCGCGGTGAGCTTCCATCCCGACTTCCAGTATTCGGCGGTGAAGTTCGGCCGGGAATACTATATTGTCGCGAAGGAGCTCATCTCCCAGATCGAGTCCGCGGTCGGAAGCAAAATGGAAGGCGAAGTTCCGGTCGATATGGAGGCAATCAGGAAGCTCACGGTCCGTCATCCCTTCATCGACCGCGAATCAAAAATCATATTCGGCACGCACGTCACCCTCGACGCGGGCACCGGCATCGTCCACACTGCGCCGGGCCACGGCCACGAGGACTACGTCGTCGGCCTCGAGTACGGCCTCGACGTGTACTGCCCCGTCGACGAGCACGGCCGCTTCACCGATGACTTCAAGGAAATGAAGGGCATCAACGTCTTTGATGCGAACGATAAAGTCGTGGAGCTCCTCAAGGAAAAGAAGGCCCTGATCAAGACCGAAAAGATCGAGCATTCCTATCCCCACTGCTGGCGCTGCAAGAAGCCGCTCATCTACCGTGCGACCGAACAGTGGTTCCTGAGCATCGACCATGACGATCTTCGGAAAAAAGGGATCGCGAACGTGCAGAACACCGAGTGGATCCCTTCGTGGGGCCAGTCGCGCTTCCTCGGCATGGTGGAGACCAGGCCTGACTGGTGCCTGTCGCGCCAGCGCTCCTGGGGGGTCCCCATACCGTCGTTCCGGTGCGAACAATGCGGCGAGAACATGATGAGCGCCGAGAGCGTAAAGCTCTTCGGCGAAATCTCCCGGAAGAAAGGGATCGACGCCTGGTTCACAGACCCGATCGGCGACCTAATCCCGAAGGGAACAACATGCAAATGCGGCGGTGTAACTTTCGTGAAGGAATTCGACATCCTGGACGTCTGGTTCGATTCAGGCGTCTCCCATTTCGCCGTGCTCGATCACCTGGAAAGACCACCGGTGGCCCGCCGACCTCTACCTCGAGGGGAGCGACCAGCACCGCGGATGGTTCCAGTCCTCCTTCTGGCCCGCGATGGTCCTCCGCGGACGCGCGCCGTACAACACCGTCCTCACCCACGGCTTCATGCTCGACGAGGAAGGAAAGGCGATGAGCAAGTCGCTCGGCAACGTCAAGTCCCCCGAGGAATTCATCAAGGAATACGGGGCCGATATCCTCCGCCTCTGGGTCTCCTCGGAGGATTACCGGAACGACGTGCGCATCGGCGCACAGATGATGAAGCAGATCGCCGACTCGTACCGGCGCTTCCGCAACACCTTCAAGTTCATCATCGGCAACCTGTCCGACTTTGATCCCGTCATGGCGGTCCCCTACGAAGAAATGTCCGACCTGGACCGGTGGCTCCTGCACAAGCTGTACCACCTCTCCGCCCGGATCATCGAGCACTATGAGAAGTTCGAGTTCCACCTGGTGTACCGCAAGCTCCTGAACTTCTGCGCGGTGGAGCTTTCATCGATATACTTCGACATCTCGAAGGACATCCTGTACGTCGAGCTGCCCGACTCCAGGAAGCGGCGCGCGAACCAGACGGTGCAGGGCGAACTCCTGAAATCGCTCACGCGCCTCATGGCCCCGATCCTGGCTTTCACCATGGAAGAGATCTGGCAGTTCACCGGCGGCACGGGATCGATCCACATGGAGCGTTACCATGTCCTTGATAAAAAATACGATAACCCGGAGATCGAGCAGAAAATCGAGCGCCTGGTTGACATTAAGAAGGACGTGCTGAAAGAGCTCGAGATCTGCCGCAGGGACAAGATCGTGAAATCATCCCTCGAGGCAGACATCGTGCTGCACGTGCGCGACGAAGCGGTGAAGAACATGATAGCGGAGATGGGGACCGAAGCCGCCCGGTTTTTCCAGGTGGCGACAGTGACGCTCGCACCGGAAAAAAGCGGTGCCATGCGCGATTACGACAATTCATCGGTATCGGCCGCAAAGACGTCGGGAAAAAAGTGCGTCCGCTGCTGGAACTATTTCGAAACGATCGGCGCGGACCCGGCCCACCCCGAGCTCTGCGGGCGCTGTACTGACATAATAAAAGCGATAAAGTGAGCGACATGAACAAGGAACGAATAAACTCTTTTCTATTACCCCTCTGCCTGATTTCCGTCATCCTCACGCTGGATGTCGTGACCAAGTACCTGGTTGTCAGGAATTTCGGTTTCGGCGACCGGGCGGATTTCCTTGACGGGTTCTTCAGGATCGCACTCGTGTACAACGAGGGGGGCGTTTTCGGCATCATGCAGGGCCACAAGAACCTCTTCCTGGTGGTGTCGATCATCGTGCTCACCCTGATGGTTGCCTATTATATAATTGAGAAGAACAAGACCGTCCTCTTCAGCGCATCGATGGCCCTCATCGTGTCCGGGGCGGTCGGCAACATCATTGACCGGCTTGTCCCCGGCAGGCCCGGCGTGGTCGACTTCATCTCGGTCGGCGTCGACGGCATATACCGGTGGCCGTCCTTCAACGTCGCGGATTCGTCTATTGTCGTGGGGGCGTTTCTGCTGATACTGGTATTTTATCAGGAAGAACGGAAGCGAAAATCGCAGCAAGCCGGATAGCCACAGCCTCAGCGCTCCACTATTGATATCTCACCGTCACCGATGACGTTGTTCCCGCTCATCGCCTTGACGCGGTATTTCCCTTCGGTGTAGAGTGAAAGGGTTGCCGAGGCGGTGTTTCTGTCCGGCCTCACATCGACCGTAAGCGTGGCGGTCTTCTCTGCCTTGTTCTGATTCACCTCGAAGACATGAAGCGAGATGGTTTTCACGCCGAACGGCGCCTCCGCGCGGATGACGGCGGTCAGTTCGCCTTCCTCAAACCTGGTGCCGCAGTTCACCCCTTCGCCCTCCGGCGAAACGCCCTCGCAGAATTGCACCGCCTTTGATTTCGAGCATCCCGTCATGAGAGTGAGAACCATAACGAAAAAGAACAGTTTTTTCATATACTACCGCCAGGTATGCAAAATATAAAATCCGTCAGTTTTACCGGCAATGTCCCGTCGCCCACTATTTCACGGGACATAAATCATTACAATCAAAAATTTCAGTATGGCCGCCCGGGCCGGCTATTAATCCGTTTTCGTAAGATAAAAAATACTTGAATTTCCCCTTTTCTTTCCTGATCCTATATCCACTACCCAGGGCAGACAGAACAGAGCGCCCTGCGTAGTGCACATGCAAGGGGGGCATAGTTATGCTGTCACGATTCAGAGATTTTTTCCTTGGCAAATACAAAAATGAAGACTACCTGACGAGAAGAAAGGCCTTCCTTGTCCTCCTGTTTGCCCTCACTGTCATAGTCGTTTTGAACCTCGGCATGCTTTTCTCCCTCACCGTGAGCATTGAGCGTTTCAGGGAATTCGCCGTATCTGCGGTTTCAGCTTCAGCCGTTTGCATCATAGCGATAATCCTGCTGAAGCGGGGGAAACTCACCGCCGCTTCAAATGTCTTCGTTATATTCTGCTCCTTAGTCGTTTCCTACGGCTTTTTCAGGAAGCCGCCTGAGACCGCGTACGTCACCATGATCTACTTCATGTTTGTCGTGATCCTCTTTGGCGCCGTATTCACCAATAAATACATCACGTCAGTCATCATGGCCTCGTTTGTCGGGGTTGACCTTCTCTATTTTTTTCTCCACCGCGGGCAGGAGAACCCGATGCTTGCTTCCATCATCAAGGTGGGCCTGATCGACAGCCTCGCGGCGCTGACCCTTGCCTACATCATCGCCCTCGTCTCTATCTCTGTGCTGCAGAACGCAATCAATTCAATCGAGAAGGAAAAACTGAAGAACGAGGATCACTACCGGAAGCTGATCGGGCTCCACAGCGCCATACGTGAAAACACGACAGAGATGTCGTCGATGGCGGAAGGCCTCTCCGGCACCGCCCGCGGGTTCCTCACCAACCTCCAGGAGCAGGCCGATTCCAACGAAACGATCCACCGCTCCTCGATGGACGCATCCAGCAGCGCCGCGGCCGTCGGGAAGACGATGCAGGAGCAGTCCGACGCGCTGAATTCACTCATCGAAACAATCCGGAACCTGGCCATGGAGATAGAGTCGCTGAAGCGCGGCTCCGGCGAGGTCGCGGACGAATTCCGCTCCGTCCTGGGGCTTACCCAGAGAGGCGAGGACGCCATCTCCCTGATCGAGCGCAACTCGAAAGCGCTGGTGGCAAGCTCGTCAGAGCTGTCATCGGTCATGGCGATCCTCGAGGACCTGTTCGACAAGATCCACCTCCTCGCGCTCAACGCGGCCATCGAGGCGGCCCGGGCCGGCGAGCAGGGACGCGGCTTCGCGGTGGTCGCCGACGAGGTGGGGAAGCTCTCTGAAAAATCGATGGACAGCCTGAAGGAGATCAACCGGCTCATCAGCTCCAACGTGAAAAGCGCCGGCGAGGGGGGCCAGAGCATTACGACCATCATCGACCTGATCCGTAAGATCGTCGAAACGATCAACCGCCTGGAGCTCAAGTCTCAGGACATCTTTTCCACCATCAACCGCCAGGAGGGAATCAGGAAGGACCTCCAGGTCAATATTGACGATTTGCAGCGCCGGACGAAGGCCATGCGCGAGGACACGGCCACCCAGGACCGCGTGATCGAAAGCATCGCCGGTTCCATCGCCAATACGAGCATACTCATACAGTCGAACACCGAAATGGGAGAAGCGATTTCCGATACATCGGTCAAGCTGGCGCAGATAGCGGAAAACCTGAAAAAGCAGGTATCGGATATTTAGGGGATCTTACTGCCGGGAGAATCAAATGCCTGAAGCAGCCCTGAAAAAGGCAGCTGCTTCAGGTCATCAGACATTGATAACTGCGCCCTGCTTATTTACCGAGCGCCTTTTTGATAAGGCCGACAACGATCATGACCACCGCGCCGCCGACGCCGCCGCCTGCCACGTTGCCGACTATGGCCCCGGGGTCCATGCTCGCACCGCCGGACAGCGCCGGGATGATAAGGCTCAGCAGCTGACCGCCAAGGCCGCCGCCGACAATACCCGCTATCGAATTACCGATAGTGCCGAGAGACTGGTTCTTCAACGCTGCGCCTGCGGCATTCCCGCCCACCGCTCCACTGATCAACTGGATAATAATTGGCAACCAGGTTTCCATAACAAATCCTCCTCGAGTAATTTTTTTGACGTGGATATCCCTCTCACGTCTTGTTGCGCCGGTACATGTTGCGAATAACGTACGCTATAATGCATGAACACATATTGCAAGTAGTTTTTTTGCTTTTTTCTGTCAACACCTGATCATTTTGACCGGGCGGATGCGGGCACGCCGCCTGATTCCTCCCGATCTGCTACAGGACCAGGTTTTCGCATACCAGCTCGGTCAGGTACTTGACCTCGACGTCCAGCCCGTACCCGCTCTTGATGGTATTCAGCTGCGAAACGCAGTTCTCGCACGCGGTGACCACGACCTTCGCGCCGGTGGCGACGATCTGCTCCTTCTTCGGCTTGCCGCTCTTTATCCTGAACTCCTCGTTGTCAAGCGCCACCAGCCCGCCGCCGCCCCCGCAGCACCAGTTCTGCTCCCTGGTCGGGGACATCTCCCGGTAATCGCCTGCGATCTTCCGTATGATCTCCCGCGGCTCGTCATATACACCGCCGTTCCTGCCCAGCTGGCAGGGGTCGTGGTAGGTGACCGGCGCGGCGACCGCTTTTTCTTTCAGCCGTATCCTGCCCTCCGCGATATAGCGGTGGATCACCTCGACGATGCTGGACACTTTAAAGGGGAGCTTCCCCATAAGCGCGCGCAGTATCCTGAACGCGGTGCCGCATTCCACGATGACCACTTCCTTCACGTTCAGCGAAACAGCCTCCTTGATGATCCGCTGTGCGATAAAATTCGCCTTTTCAGGGTCGCCGGCGAAAAATCCGAAATTGACCGCCTCGAAAAAGCTCAGGCTCCAGTTTTCCTTCGCTGCGTTGAAGATGACCGCGGGATTGACAATCGAATGCGCGCCCGCGAGCCCCACGTACAGGATGTTTGCGTCCTTCTTTTCCATCGGGATGAGCCCGTCAGGCGAGGAAAGCCCGAGCCTGGCCTGAACCTCCTTTTCGAGGTCATGGATCACCTGGCGGTACCCGTCCTTGAACTGCTCGATGCTCTTTCCCTTCTCCACCGCAGCGTCCGCGAGCATTACCAGCTCCTCCGGCGCCGTGCCGTTCTGGACAAGGAGGTGCTTGGCAACACCCATGATCTGGCCCGTATCGATGCCGAAGGGGCAGTTGACCATGCAGCGCCGGCACCCGGTGCACGACCAGGCGGCCTCGCGCACCTGTTCCATCACCGTGTCGTCGAATTTCACCGCGTCGCCCCAGTAGGGGAAGAGGAACCCTGACGGGCGCGTGTATTTTTTATAGAGCCTGCGCACCGTCTCGGCGCGGCCGACCGGCGAATATTCCTTTTTCGGGATGCCGTTGTACACATGGCAGGTGTCGTAGCAGAGTCCGCAGCGCGTGCAGGTGTCCATGTAATAGCGCAGGGGCCTGTTCAGGCGTGACTTGAGGATCTTTTTAAGTTCGGTAATTTTTTCTTTTTCCATGGCTATTTCCTCTTCAGATTCAGCGCAAGAAATGCGAACACCATGTGCACCACCTTCGAGAACGGCAGCAGTATAAGCACAAGGTTTGCGAGAAATATATGGAGCACCACCAGGACGTAGTGCGGAGAGTCGGCGATCCCGGAAGGCACTGCCGGGGTGAGGGCGACAAGGCTCGAGAGATACTCGCGGTACGCCTCCACCGGTATGTCAAAGGCGCCGCCACCCGCATAGAACCGGGCCGACAGGTGCAGGTGGCTCCCCAGAAACATGGTCAGGAAAAGGAGTATCAGGATAAGGAAGTCTTCCGGCACCGAAATCTCCCGCCAGGGCGAACGGAAGCGCCTGAAGAGGAAATAGAGGACCGTCACCATGAGGATGATCCCCACCGCGCCCGCTCCGAGGAACACCTGGTGCGGAATGATCTGGAGGAACTTGAACTCCCTGATCAGCTCGAGGTGGCCGATGAACAGGAGAAAGAACGAAACATGGAACGCGATGATAAAAAGCCAGAATACCTTGTCCTTCCTCCAGGCGGACGGGACCGCGAAGGCCTCGACGGCGACGCCGACAGGCCGGGGCAGCCGTTTCGGATAAGCCGCCAGCGACCCCTTGAATTTTTTCGAGAACAGTATAACCGCCAGTTTAAAGAGAAGTCCGCCGGCTAAAACCGCGCAGGCGATATACACCATGGGCACCATGACAAAATAAAATACGTTGCTCCACATGTCGTATTCCTCATTTGTAGTGATTTATGTTCCGGGGCGCGGAGTGGCCGCACCCCGGTGCAAGACCAGGCTATTTAATTTTTTTAATATAGAAGGTGGATACGTTATCTTTCTTTTCAGTGTTGATGATTTCGTTACCGGTGCTTTTCGCCCACGCGGGGAAATCGGCGTGCGCGCCGGGATCGGTTGTTTCGGCCGCCAGTACCTGCCCGATCTGCATTTTTTTAATCTGCTGGCTCACCTTGACCACCGGCATGGGACAGGCCAGTCCCTTGAGATCCATGGTAACATCAGGTTTGATTGCGTCGCTCATTTGTTTCTCCTTTTATTATTAATTATTTGCCTCAAGTTTGCAACTATTTTTTTATACAAATGACAATACGGTACCGGTCCTCCGGAGAACCGTGCGTTTTGTCAGATAAAAAGCTGTATCTTGCTGTCACCGGCCTCTTCGAGGAACTTGGCGACACCGACGAACTCCCTGCCTGGGTAATCGATCATCTCTTCCTGCTTGAAGCCCATCAGGTCCATGGACATATCGCAGATGTATTGCTTAACCCCCATTTCCGCGGCGAGGTTGATCATCTCCGGCAATGACGCCACTTTTTTCCTTTTCATGAGGTACTGCATCATCACCGTTCCCATTCCGCCCATATTCATCTTTGAGAGCTTGACCTTGCCGGCGCCGCGGGGAAGCATGAAGCCGAACATCTTTCCAAACAGGTCTTTTCCTTTCCCTTTCTTTTTGGGGTCCCTGAGGGCCGGGGTGGCCCAGAAGGTGAAAAATTGCACGACTTCAAGCCCCATTGCGGCCGCACCGGTCGCAATGATGAACGCGGCCAAGAGCTTGTCAAGATCACCGCTGAATACGACCATCGAAAGCTTGTTCTTGCGCTCATCGCGCATCTGTGACATTTCACCTTTCAGTGAATCTAACGTTTGTTGTATATCCATGATATGCCTCGCTGACGGAATACCGTTTGTTTTTTAATATACTACAATTTTTTTTATAAGTAAATATTCATGTCAATAAATTTATTAATAATATATTAAAATTCTTAAATACACAACATTCTTTCCCCGGTTTTTTCGACAATCACTGAAAAACTGTATATTAATTACAGCAGCGACCCCTGGAGGTCGTCCTCGTTTGCGATCTCGCCCGATTCGCCGTCCACCTCAACCTTTTTCGCCGAGACCCTGGCGCCCTCCCCTTTCTGCAATATTTCTATCTTTTTCTCCGCCTCATCGAGCTTTTCACGGCAGAATTTCGCAAGGTGCGTGCCTTTCTCGAACAGGCGGATCGACTCATCGAGGCCCAGGTCACCCTCTTCCAGCGCCGATGCGATTTCCTCAAGCTCTTTCAGCGCCTTCTCAAAATCAAGCTTCTCAGCTTTATCTGCAACTCCCTTAGCCGTTTTTTTCTTTTCCATGATCTCCTCCGGGGTGGATTGAATTCACGCTGCACGCGAGGGAGCCGTCCGGAAGAAGGACCCTGATGAGGTCCCCCGTTCCGGTATCGGCGACCGATCTGATAATTGCCTCGTCCGCGCCCATGGCGATCGCGTATCCCCGTCTGAGCACGCCCAGGGGGGAAAGCTGTTCCAGCGCCTTGAGCGCCATGAGATAGGAATTCTTTTTATGTGCCAGTGCATTCCTGATGATCATGCGGATATCGGGGATGCTCAGGAGCCTGTTCGTATTGCGCGCGACCAGCTCTTTCAGGGACGACAGCATCTGGTGGTTCATGTCTGCGAGCATCTGCTCTCTCATGTTTACGATTTCAAAAGGATCGCTGAAGACGCGCCGCGCCCGCACCGCGTCGATTCTCATGGTTATTTCCCGCAGCAGGGACGCCATGCCATTGGTCGCCCGTATATGAAGGTACTCGATTTCACCCTCGAGGTCCTTTTTCAGGGGCACGGCGAGCTCCGCCGCGGCGGAAGGCGTCGGCGCGGCAAGGTCCGCCGCGTCATCGCAGAGCGGGTGGTCAACCTGGTGCCCCACCGCGGAGATGATCGGTACCCGCGAATTGTAAAAGGCGCGCACAACGATCTCCTCGTTGAACGGCATCAGGTCCTCGAAGGAGCCGCCGCCCCTTCCCGCTATGATGCAATCGATCCCGTATTCGGGCCGGTTCAGCTCCTCGATGGCGCGCACGATTGAGACGGGCGCGTCAAGCCCCTGAACGATCGCCGGCGCGATCACGATCTCGATATTGGGATAGCGCCGGAGCGCCACCTTGATGATGTCCCGCACCGCGGCGCCGGTCGGCGAAGTCGCGATCCCGAGCCGCCGCGGGAAAAACGGGAGGGGCCGCCTGCGCGCCGGGTCGAAGACGCCCTCTTTCAGGAGCTTCTGCTTCAGCAGCTCGATGCGCTTCTGCAGATCACCGACCCCTTCCGGCCTGAGCATGCTCACGTTGATCTGGTAGCTCCCGCGTCGCTCATAGACAGTGATGCTGCCGAGGGCCAGTACGTTCATCCCCTCTTTCAGCTTGAAATCAAGATTTTTGTTGGCGTACCTGAAAAACACGGCGGAGATGACGGCGTCATCGTCCCTCAGGCTGAAATAGATATGTCCGGATGAATGCATGGTGAGGTTGAAAATTTCGCCCTTGACCCAGAGTGCGCTCAGCTCCGGCTTCCCTTCAAGGGTCCGTTTTATGGTGCGGGTCAGGTCGGATACCGTATAGACCTTCTGCGGTGAGAGGGTATCATTCATAACCGGACAGTATGGCCCGCGCAAGGAATAAATCAATTAAAAATTATCGGGCGCGGCTCAATTGGTCATGTCATGTCCCTGTATGTCATTGCTCCGTATCTCGCCGAGCTTGTCCTGGATAGTCAGGAACACATCGACGATCCCGGGATCGAACTGGGTGCCGGAGCAGCGGACGATCTCCTTGACGGTGTAATTGTGGGAGAGCGCGGCGCGGTAGGGACGCTCTGACGTCATGGCGTCATAGGCGTCGGCGACCGCCATGACGCGCGCGCCGAGGGGGATGTCGTCCTTGTACAGGGCGAAGGGGTACCCCTTGCCGTTATAATGCTCATGGTGAGCGATGACGATCGACGCGACGCTCTTGAACTCGGTGATAGGCCTGATGATCTGCGCGCCGTTCGCGGGATGGTTTTTTATATGGCCGAATTCCTCCTCGGTCAGCTTGCCGTTATAGTGGAGGATGTCCTCCGGCACGGCTATCTTGCCGACATCGTGGAGGAGGGCCGCCAGCTCCAGGTCATTGAGCTCGTGCTCGGCATATCCCATTTTTTTCGCTATGGCGATGGAATACTTGCTTACCCTGAGGGAGTGGTCCTTGGTGTAATTGTCCTTCGCCTCTATTGTGGAGACAAGCGACTTCACCGTTGAATGAAGGAGCAGGCGCTGGCGCTCCACCAGGTCGTCGGTCCTGATCTTGAGGTTCTGGTTGGCAAGGGCGAGCGCCTCCTCCATCGTCCGCGTCCGGAGGAGGGAACGCACCCTGGCCTTGAGCTCCGCCACATCGAAGGGTTTGGCCAGGTAATCATTGGCGCCGGAATTAATGCCCTCGACCAGCATCTCCGAACCGGCGCGCGCGGTCACCATTATGATCGGGATGTGCCGGTGGTCAGGATCAGACTTGACCTCGCGGCAGAAGCTGTTGCCGTCCATCTCCGGCATCATCATGTCGCAGATGACCAGGTCCGGCTTCTTTTCCCGCAACGCTTTCAGCCCTTCCTTCCCGGAGCCGGCGAGAATCAGGTCAAACTCGTCGTTCAGGAGAAAATGCATCAGCTTCAGTATGTCGGGATTGTCGTCGATGACCAGCAGGGTGTATTCATGCGTCCCCTGCCGGAGTTCCCTGGTCGCAATCTCGGCCTTCTGTTCCAGGTCGATGAGCTGGAGGTCGCGGTAATTGCTCACCACGTCGCTGACCTTGAGGCCCTCGGCGTCGCTCGCGCGCTTTTTGTATTGCACCGGCTGCTCCGATTTCCGCCGTTCACGGATATCTTCGCCGATATGGCGTTCGCCCTTCTGAACCCGCACGATGAAGCGGGAGCCCTTCCCCTGCACGCTTTCGGCCCGGATCTCGCCGCCGTGCAGCTCCACGATCTCTTTCGCGAGGGAAAGGCCCAGCCCCGTCCCCTCGTTGCTCCGCGTCGATGACCCGTCGACCTGGGCGAAGCGGTCGAAGATCGTTTCCAGCATGTTTTCAGGTATGCCCACCCCCGTGTCCTGGACAACCAGCTCGACGTCATCATCGCGCTCGTCGAGAAAGAGGGTGATCCGCCCGCCCTGCGGCGTGAACTTTATGGCATTGTGGAGAAGGTTCATTATTACTTTTTCAAACTGCTCGGCATCAATCATCACCTTGATCGGGTCCCCCATCTGGTACTGGAAATAAAGCTTGAGGCCGCGGGTGGTGGCCGCGTGCTGCATGGCGCTGATGATGTCCTTGCAGAACCCTATGAGGTCGATGTTTTCGATATTAAGGCGCAGCTTCCCCGCTTCCAGCTTGGAAAAATCGAGGAGGTTGTTGATCTGCTTCAGGAGCCGGTGGCCGTTGTTCTGCATGGCCACCAGGGTCTCCTTCACCACGGGGGGAAGGATACCGGAATTCCCCTCGATCAGCGGCTTCAGGGGAGCAAGGATAAGGGTGAGCGGCGTGCGAAGCTCGTGGCTGACGTTGGTGAAGAATTCCGTCTTCAGCCGGTCATGGGTAAGGAGCTTCTGGTTGGTCTCGGCGAGTTCGTCGGTGAGCTTTTCAAGGTCTTCGTTTGCCTTCTGAATCTTATGACGTGCCGAAAATTCATCGTACTTTATTTTATTATTATAATAAAGAGAAGCCAATGATATTACAGTAATAGCGAGCAAGAAAAAATTATTATTTATCAGGATAGGAACATTGGCAATATTACCTTTAACAATAATTGGGACGATATAAATTAAATACAAAAAAGTTGCGGCAATAATGCCTCTCTTAATATCCAACGGCAGTAATATATACATCGCGAAAAGTACTATATTCAAGCCAACATAGTATGTACTTTCATAACCGCCGGTCATATGAATCATAATGGTTATTGATATCCCGGTAATTAAAAAAGCGGCCATTCCAAGATTTAATGCATATCGTTTGCCAAATGCAAAATGGCATAAAAAATATATCAACAAATAGAGAACGACCGTAATCCCTCTTATCAGCAAAATAGTTGATAGATTTTCTTTAACAACAAAGTAATCCAAGATTCCAAAAATAGGAAATAAAATCATGCCGATAATCATGGCTCGTTTCACCATGTCATTGCATATTACTCTCATTTCCTCATTAAATTCTTTAAACAAGGATAAACTTTGATCTGCATTCATTGTTAAAGATTACTCTCTAATATTGTTTTGAAATATTTTGCTCTTTTAAGATATGTCCTGTCATTATAAATACCTGAATAGACCTTCATTAATCCATCTTCAAGCGTTTCAGGTTTCATGTTCTTATGCCTTATGACCGCGTTCCATGCCGTATAATAACTCCAGTCATCATGCATAATTCTATTTTCAGACTGCATTCTGTCTCTTAGACGGCTTCCCGGGAATGGAGTTAATATTGTTATTGAAGCACCTAATAAATTATTATCATTTATATAAGATATTGTATCATTAAAAATACTTTCATCATCTTCATCGAAACCCAGGATAAAAGAACCGAATATACCTATACCTTTTCGCTGTATTTTATCAATATATATTTTATAATCATCAAATTTTTTTGCCTTCCAATTATTAGTATTCAATTTCTCAAGCCTGTTTTTTGATGTTCCTTCAAATCCAATAAAAAGATACTTGCAGCCGTTTTCTTTTAATAAATCTAAAAATTTTTCATCATTGCCTATAGATATATCAGTCTGGGCAAACCAGTTGAAATTTAAATTAGTAAAATTTGATATCAGGTTCCGCGAAAATTCCCTATTTACAAACATATTGTCATCAGCAAATCCAATTTGTGCAAACTTCCAGTGTCTCTTAATTTCTTTTATTTCTGCAACAACCTGTTCAATATTTTTATGTTTATAATTGCGCCCATATATAACAGATGCCGCACAGAATTCACAATCATGAGGGCAACCCCTTGTTGTCTGCATCCACACAACGGGATATTTATAACGGGCAACCAGATCAAATCTTGGTGTCGGCATTGTCTCCATTTGTATGGGAGGACAATTTTTCTGATTGTAAATTTGTTTTGGAGAACCTCCGATAAAATCATTTATGAACTGTGGCCATGTATTTTCAGCTTCTCCGATAAAAACCGCATCAGCGTGGCTCTTTACTTCTTCCGGTAAGACAGTTGCATGAATACCGCCAATTACAACGAAGAGACCTTTCCCCCTGAATTCATCGGCAATTTCATATGCACGAAGGGACGTCTGAGTCATAGAAGTAATACCTATTATGTCATAATCATAATAGTCGGTAAAATTTATTTTTTCCTGGTTTTCATCAATAATCACCACATCATGCTGCCGGGGAGTCAATCCCGCGATAGTTGCAAGTGCGACACTGAGGCCCGACCAATAGTGCATATATGTTGCCATTTCACGCGAGTTTTTAACAAATTCAGAAAATAATTCATTGCGTATTAATAAATGGCCCTTGGGTGAAATCAGGCATATTTTTAACTTTTTCGTTGTAATGACATTTCCTCCTTTATTAAATCTGTTAAATTTTTAATTGTTTTAACAGTTTGTAATTTTTTTTCTTCGATTTTTATTTCAAGGGTTCGTTCAATATTTACCATGATCTCCATGGCCATTATCGAATCAATACCGAGTTCTTCCCTGAGAAGAATATTGCTAGATAAATCAGCTTCATCAAATTTGGTAATTTTCGAAATGATCTTTTTAACAATAGTTACATGGTCCAATGTCTTCATTATATTATTTACTATTTTCCTTATTTATAATCATATGATTGAAATGTTCTGGGGAATTTTATTCACAGAAAGTATATTCTCTAAATATTGTTTAATTTTTATTGTGTCAATTTGATCCGATCCATCAAATTCAATTTCAGCTGAAAGCATATTATTACTACCGGCAATCCGTGCTTCACGAACACCTTTCATCAATTCCATTGCCTTTTTAATCTCCTCGAGATCCACCATGTTGCCCTTGATTTTCCTGGTCCCCTTTTTCTCCCTTTCAAACAACAGGTGGCCGTTCTCGAGTTTCCCTATATCACCCGTCCTGAACCACCCGCCGTCAAATGCCTCACGGGTCTCGGCAGGTCTTTTATAGTAGTGCCGTGCCATGTCCTTGGTCTTAATCATGATCTCACCGGAGCCGTTCGCATCCGGGGAGTCAATTTTGCACTCGACTCCATCGCTGACTTTACCGATTGTTCCGGGCCGAATGACGCCCCTGATGTTCCTGCTCACCGGCGTGAATTCGGTCAGGCCGTACCCGTGGATCAGGTCCACGTTGAACTCCTCCATCAGCCGCGTATAATTCTCACGCGGCAGGACGCTCCCGCCGGAAAGAAAGGCCTTCATCTGAGGGATATCGCCAGCCCCCTCGCGCAGCTTTAAAAAAAGCTCATACACCTCCGGCACCGCCAGGACATGGTGAATACCGTGTTCGCGGACCGCTTCGAAAAGCCGCAGCGGGTTCCTGGTGTATGAAATCACCGGTGTTACACCGTACAGCAGGGGCAGGAACACGCACCCGATCAGGGTGTAGATATGCTGCATCGGCAGTATCACCACTATCCGCTCGCCGCGCTCAAGCTGCACCGCCGCTTCAAGGAAATCGGCCCCCGCGAGATACTGGCCGTGCGGCACCAGCGCGCCCAGGGGGTACCCGTAACCGCGGTAGGTGTAATTGACCGACGCGATGTCATCACCCAGCTCCGCCGGATCCCTGCGTCCCGCGCCGGCGTCGTGCAGGAGCAGTTTCCCCCGATTTCGTTGAATGACAATCTTCCCCTCCAGGTACGCCTGGATGAAAGGCAGGTGATCGTGCTCGGTAATGACCGCGTGCGGGTCGGCATTGGCGAATATTTCGTCAAGCTCGACCTTCCGGAACGCCATGTTGACCGGGACCGGCTTTGCGCCGATGCCGAGCAGCGCGATAAAAACTGAAATAAAATCCATCGAGTTGTTCAAAAAAAGGGCCACGATGAAGCCGTTCCGTATCCCGTGTTTTTTCAGAACGCCGGTTATGTCCTGCACGGTCGCGCTGAAATCCGATGCGGATATATACGCCGGCGGCCGGCCGGGGACAAGATCGATGAACGCCGGGTGTTCACCCCACGCGCTCAAAGATTCAAAAATTTTATCTGTGATGTTCATAGCATGATTTTCTTTTTGTCATGATCAGAATAGTTTTATCCGGTGCCGCCGGGCTTCGTGCCGGTAACGATCACCGCCTGGGGAGGATCACCCATGGACATATTGATTGTTATATCAATAAAGCCCGCCCTCCTCATCATGCCGGCGAGGTCCTCCCCGGTATAAAACCTGAAAAACCCGTCCTCTTCAAGCTGGAAGAGCGATGCCGCTTCATTCAGCATCGCCCGCGCGCTGACGAGGTCGGTCTCAGGGCCGATGTCCGCGGTTTTTTCCCGCTCCAATTCACTGGCTTTATTTATATAATTCGTAAATATTACGGAGATGTCGCTGTCCGGCTTCATCGATGAAACAAGCAGCAGCCCGCCCGGCTTCAATATGCGGAAAAAATCAAAAATAATTTCATCGGGATTAAAAAGATAGCTGATGAGCAGGCTCGCCGCTATTTTATCATACCTCTTTTCCCTGAAATCCAGGGAAAGGTCAAGCCCCCGGTCGCCGAAAACAAGTTCCTTGAAATCGATATCAGCCGCGCGCAGCTCCCGTCGGCCGTTTTCCCGGACATTGTCCCGCACCATCTTCCCTTTTTTAAAATCGGATGGCCCGAGATTCCCCGTTAACAACCGCGCGGCCCGGTTCAAATCATAAATGACCCGGCGTTCCTCGCCGTTCACGTGCTCGTTAAAATATACGTCGTCGTCATCTGTTATGGCCCCGCCGCGCAGAATATCGCCGAGCCGGCCGTATCCGAGGCCTGCCAGGCGTTCCACGACCGTGTTTTTTAATCCTTCCACGCGGTTTTTCAGGAACGTGACATCAAGCGCCCTGTCCTCAATTAACCTCTTCACCGGGAGCAGGCGGTTCGGCTCCAGGTTCATCTGGATATAATTCACCCTCTCCGGCAACCGGCTCCCGTGGATCTTTTTCAGCACCGCGAACTTCTCCCTGGCGCGGGCGAGCGCCTCCGGTACAAGGTCCACAAGATCTACCTGCGCGTTTGACAGGTCAATGCCCCGGGCCGCCCTGTCCGCGATCATCCTCTCAAAAAAGATGCCGGTACCGCAGCCCATGTCCGCCATGAGCTCCCCGTCCCTCAGGTCAACGAGGGACCCCTGAAAAGACAGGAACTCCCTGAATTCGTCAAGGTTTCGATAGAAGTCATAGCCGGCGCCGTTCTTTTTCTCCCCGAGAAGATAATTTTTCCAGTAGCCCTGCATGTCGATGCCATCGTCTGCCGCATGCCGCTCCCGCTCGTAGGTGATCAGGTCAATCATGGCGTCCCGGTCAGGGTCGAAGGGACGGATGGTCTTCCCGTAGAGCTGCCGGAAAATCAGCGCGGCGATGATCTTGAATGCCTTTATCGCGTCCTCGCTGGAGCGGAGATTGTGGCCTGTCGGTATCTCTATTACCTCGCGCCTGCCGCTGGACCTGACGCTCATGATGTCCCTGACTTCTGCCTCGGAGACCCACCGGTCAAATTTGCCGTATATCCAGGATACCGGGATCCCGATCTTCGTCATGTCATATCGTGCGTCAGCTATGTAGGCATACTTATTATCGATCAGGTCGCGCGCGGTCGTGTCAAGGTTCAGGATCTGGCCGAGAACGCCCGAGACCCCGTTTTCAATCCCTATGCGCGAGTTCCCGATAATATCAATGCCGCCGGTGATGTTCCGGAACGCGCTTCGCGCGCAGGTCGCTCCCATGACGCTGACGAGGTAGTCCACCCTTCCGTCCTCCATGATCAGCTTTCTCGCGTCCATCGCCGACATGCTGAACGCGACCACGATGACCGCTGAAGGCCTGAAGAGGTCATTGTTGCACACGAAATCGAGGGTCGCCTCGAGGTCGTCCCTTCCCTGGCTGATGCGGTAATGGAGCATTTCATATCCGCGCTTCGGGCACATGTCTTCATTATAACTTTCGCCGGGCCTGTTGATGCCATCGTACCGGATGGTTATAACATCTTTGGCCGCGTGCATGAAATTTTCAAATAGCGTCACCACCAGCGGCGACAGCGTCTCCTTCTTTTTCCCGAACGCGGGCGGCAGGATTACAACGGGAGATTCTATTCCCAGTCTCGTATAATTGAGGAGGGCGACGAGCTCCCTTCCGCTCCTGTTTTCATACCGGACGATGTCCGGCATCATGCTGTCCCGTACACGCGTGGGCCGCTTCGGATGTTTCTGCTTTTGCTTCTTCCACTGCGAACAGGATATTTTTTTAAACTGGAACTCCGAGCGTCTGATCCCCGCCTCGATCCCCACCTGCAGGCTGATCTGCCCGTCATCGCCGACCACTTCTTTCAAGTGGCGTATCTCGCCAAAATTGGCCAGTCCCATGTCCTTGCCGAAAAAATACGACACCTCCTGTCCGGTTTTAAGGAGGTCGCGCTCCAGGTTCCCGGGGGGAAAGTCGCATAGAAACCCGCGCCTGCTGATGTTGACAAGCCTGCCGGGGAGCCGGGCAGACGACGAGCCGCCCGTCATCATGACGAAATCGACCATGCCGCCGAGCGGTTTCCTGTCATGCGACCGTTTCTCCGAATGATACACTGTGTCAGGGAAGGAGAGCACCATCTGCTCATCACCTCGCTCAAGGAGCTCACTGTTGAAATAATAGCTGTCCCCGTGGATGATAACCGAGCAGTACACGGTATGAAACCGTTTCAGGTGTAATGTGCGGTTATCGACGTTAAGTCTCGTGGTGACAAACCGGTCGCCCGGAAAAAAATCAGTCGGCACAACATCGAACATGCCTGCATTGTTTTCAAAAAGAACATTGATGCTTTTTTTCTCTTTTTTTATTCGGCCGAAGAGCGCTTCAATACGCTTCGGCTCGCATATCCGGTACTCAAGCCCGATGATGTTTTCATATCTGCGTTCCTGGACAATCTTGACAGATGACGAGGAGGCTGATTTTACTATGAAATTATATATCTTGATCCTGTCGAGGTCCCGAATAGCGCCGAAGCACATGCCGGCCCTGCTGACATTGTTAAAATAATTGTTCATTGCATACGCGACGCTGCAGCGGATGGCAATCACCTGAGAATCTCCCGGAAGGGAAAATTCAATCTCAATCGGTTCATGGGTGTGGAGTTCGCCCTCATAACTGACAAGGCACCCGTCCGTGGATATATTGTCGATAGAACATATTGCCACGCCGGGCTTGCTGCAGGCGACATTCTCAATTTGGCATGATGTGCGCGGGATGATCCTCATCTCGGCAGCACTGCGGTCGTCAGCGAGCTGGGAGCTTTTCATCTCCTTGATGAAATTGCCGACGAGTGCCATTTCGGCCTCGGTCTGATAGGAAAATTCAAGTCCGAGCACGTGTCCATCCTCTCCCGGAAGGCCGGTGTGGCTCCTGACAATTCTGCAGGGGATATGGATGGCGTCATCATTAGATGGGAGGGTCAATGAAATACGCTCTACATCCACCTCGTGCGAGAGTATGCTGGTACGGACCTGGATCCCGCTGTTGCTGATATTGATGGATTGTGCTTCAAAGGTATGCTCGTCCGAGAAAAGCCTGACCTTTTTATTGTACGCAACCCGGATATGCTTCCTCTTGTTGCTCATCTGTCACCGTGGCCCGGACCTTTTTTACAGGTCAGATACATGTATCTCTTCACTGCCTGTGATCCCCGCACCTTCATCGGCATTCAGCAATGATTGGCCGGAAGGTCTTGCTCAATCGAAGATATATATTTAATGTTCGGTTCCAGAAATTCAAAAATGGAGACAATTTTAAAATAATGATACAGGAAGGGTTATTGTATACAATAAACTACTTTGATGACAATAGCTCAATCAGCTGGTGATGGATTTTGCCATTTGAGGCAACGACTTCAGGGAACTCAGGGTGGAACTGTCCGCCGTCATAACGGGTCACGCGCCCGCCCGCTTCCTCCACGATAAGGCTCCCGGCTGCCATGTCCCAGGGATTGAGCTTCCCTTCCCAGTAGCCGTCGAGCCTGCCGCACGCAACGTAGGAGAGGTCAATGGCCGCGGACCCCATACGCCGTATTCCCTGGATACGCAGAATGATGCGGTTGAATTCCTTCAGGTTGTTGTTTTCCGACACGGCCTTGTCGTAGGGAAAGCCGGTCGCGACCAGCGATATGCCGATATCGCCGATCGACGAGACATGAATCGGCGCCCCGTTCAGGAACGCGCCGCCGCCCCTGACCGCGGTGAACATCTCGCCCAGGAACGGATTGTATACCACGCCGGCGACGACCTTCTGCATCTCTGTTGAAAATACGCCGATGGAAACACAAAAAAAAGGGAGCCCGTGCGCAAAATTATTCGTGCCGTCGAGAGGGTCCACGAACCAGACATACCCGCCTGCTGCGTCCTTCCGGCTCCCCTCCTCGGCGATGATGGCGTGGTCGGGAAAGTGTTCCGCGATCCTGGCGACAAGGTGGGCCTCGGACGCCCTGTCGCTATCGGTGACAAGGTCGGTCCTGCTCTTGTAGGAAACAACGGTGCGGTCAGACCTGAATCCCCGCAGGAGGATCTCACCCGCCTCCACCGATATCTCCCGTGCGAAAACGGCGATCCTGTCAGGCATGGCTCAGATCTTGAATCCCATGCCGATCTGGAGATTGAACTCGTGGTGCTCCGAGTCCTGGTCCGCCAGCTCCGCGATGATCTTCTGGTACATGAAAAAATTCCTGGTGAGCTGCTCGTCGAGCCGGAGGCTGAGCACCTGCGACAGTGCCCAGAACCCGGAGAACGGCCTCCCCTTGGTGAACTTCTTGAGGTTGAGCCCGAACCATCCCTGGCCGTTCGGCGCCAGGGTGTAGGGGGCGTCGTTGTTCAGGTCGCGCAGGTAAAACCGCTCGAGCCACTCGACGCTCAGTGAAAACAGCTCGGTCCCGTCGGCGTGCCGCGCGAGGTTATTGAAGGTCAGCCCGAGCCCCATGTCATAGACGCCCCAGTAGCTGGCGATGTTCTCGGAATACCGGTAGTAGCTCGCGTAGAATACCCGCCAGTCGAAGGAGTGGCAGAAGACGTAATAATCGCGGAAATGGAAGAGCCCGTAAAGCTTGATGTCGGGAAACGCCTGGTAGGCATAATCGATGCGGAGCGAACCCACGTCGAAGGTCTTTCCCGTTGATGAACGCGGGTCCATGACAAGCATCCGGGGATACCAGGTTATTTTCGCCTCTATATCGTCCTTGCGGTACCCGAAGATGAAGCCGACCTTGACGTCGGTGAGCCTGTATCGTTTATAAAACGCCACGCCGTCGTCATAGTGGTTCACCATCGCACCGGCGCCCAGCGTGAAATTCTTGATATTAAAGAGAAACTCCGCTTTTTCAGTCTGCACTACCAGCCCCGGCGGCGTAACGCCGCCCAGCCAGGGGTTCTCCACTGTCAGGTCGATCTGGATGAGCGGGACCGGGGTGATGCTTATGAAAATGGTATAGGGAATGCTG
This sequence comes from uncultured Spirochaetota bacterium, assembly GCA_963827275.1. Lineage (GTDB taxonomy): Bacteria > Spirochaetota > UBA4802 > UBA4802 > UBA5550 > RBG-16-49-21. The sequence goes on along the minus strand of CAWHAA010000008.1, from coordinate 119,746 downwards.
GTGACGAGCCCCGGATCGGGCACATACCTGAACCCGTGCAGATTCGTGTGATAGAGGCCCCCGTAGTGCGACTTTGCGCCGTAGTAGAGCCCCATCCGCGCCATGGCGTCGATGGACAGGTAAAACACGCGCGGCTTTTCAGCTGCCGGCGCCGCCGTGTCTGCGCCCTTTTTCTTGTCCCCGCGCCTCCGGTACGCATCGGCAAGCCATACGGGGACCTGGGTGTTGCGGGGGTCGAGCCGCATGACCGCTTCGCCGACCTCGATGGCGCGGTCGAAATTTTCTGTTTTATACTGGCCGTACCCCAGGCGCTCGCCGGTCGGCACCTGCTTCGGGTTCCACTTCCACGCCGCTTCGTAATATTTGATCGCTTCTTTCAGATCGCCTTTCTTTTCCAGCGCGTATCCCTTGTTATGGTATGCCTTCGCCGCAGCTTTTTCGCGGAAGTCGATCGCCTTGTCGAACTGTTCTATCGCCTCGTCCAGCCTGTTTTGCTCACCCAGCCTGACGCCCGCGTTGTTCATGATATCATTGATGTTCTCCTGAGAAAACAGGGCGGCGCTTCCCGCGCCGACAACCAGCGCTCCCAGGGCCAGGAAAAAAACGGTGGATTTTTTCATACTGTGTCCTTTAAGTAATTATATATGAACCGCGGCGTCATGTCAATTGTTGTTTTACAATATGATCCTGATATATGATATTTTCGGCAATTCCCCGGCATATATGCACTATTGTTTCCCCGCATCTTTGCTGATTTATCAGAAAATATGCAGCGTTGAAACCGGCGGGTACGGCCCCCGGCAAAGGATTAATTATTTTCACCATGATTAAATCCCTGCATTCCATAAAATAAGCTTGAAACAAAACAGCATGGTTCTTATTCTCATAATCGACCGGCAGAACTTACCCGGAGGACGGTGCCATGAAAACAGCAGTATTTCCTCTTATTTTTTTATCAATCATGCTTTCCCTTCTTCTCCGCTGCGGCGACCTGGACGAAAACGCGAGGATCCCCATCCCGAAGTTCCACACCGCTTCCGATGAGGGGCTCTGGAAGAACCAGTCAGGCACGCACGTGCCGTTGATAACGTTTGTCTCTAAAAATCAAATTGATGTGCGCGTGCCTATGAAGCCGACAAAGAATCCGTATCACTACATCGAGGCCATCGCCCTCAAGGACGGCGACAGACAGATCGCGGTCAAAAAATTTTCCTTTAATTTAGACGAACCCCGCGCCCGCTTCACGCTCCCCGACCCGGTGAAAGGCAATTACCGGGTCATTGTCAAGTGCAACCTCCATGACATGTGGATGGCGCCGGTGGTGCCAAATAAGTGATCCCCATCTGTCTCTGCAGGGGGCACTGATGAATGGGCTGAATTCCCTCCTGTCCACTTCGGCAGGCTCAGTGCCTCGCCCCGAAGGGGGCACGGATGAGGTGGCTGATTGAATGTGAAGATAAAAAAGGCATCAATGAAAAGCAACATACAATTGAATTGGACGAAATCGTCTATTAAGATACAAATATTACAAATAGCATGATCCTTCGCGCCCCCATCGGGGGACGGGGGGGAGATAACAAGGTATTGTTTATGATTAAAATCCTGCCTCAATTAATTGCTCTTTCGATTATTCTGTCCTGCTCCGGCCGGATGGACGCCATGCTCCCGAAATCGCTTGATGAAAAGGGCGAGATCAGGCTCATCAAAAAATATGATGATAAAGACGCCCGTCGGCTTTTCTCCAAGGAACCGGTGATCAGCGCGGCCCTGGGCGAATTCAGGCCGGACGCCGTCAGCGCCGGCGCGTACAACTACCGGGGGATAAAGATCCACCTCGGCATGGCGCGCTGCCCGTCCACGGACGACGCCTTCGGCATCTATTCCGCCCTGACCGCCATGCCGCGCGACCGCTCTATCTATGGAAAAGGCGAGATCTCCTACCGGCCGCCCTATACCGCGGGCTGCAACGGCGAATACGTGTTCTGGATCTATTCACCTACCAATCCGTCGACCTACACCCCGTATTATAAACTGCACGGCGAAAAGATGCTCGCGGAATTCGAACAGGCCAGGAGCGCGCCGGATGCCTCCTACCACCGGAAGGTCCTGCCTGAGGAGAACCGGTACGCGGACTCGCTCTTCTTCATCAGGGACCGCGTCGTGAACGGCATCGTGGTGACAAACGCCTACGGCGCGACCTACCAGATGCAGTACAATGTCGCGAAGATCTACGTGATGAGGTTCGGTTCCCCGACGGACGCGAAGGCCATGTACCAGGCCCAGAAAAGACGGCTTGAAAAAGAAAGGAAGACACCCGCCAGGTTTATCCCGGTTGCCGGCGCGCCCCTGGAGGCGGTCCACTGGAAGGAAAAGGGAGGCACCTGGGCCCTGTGCCAGTACCGCTGGATGGTGTTTCTCTTCCAGGACATGTCCTCCCTCGAGAGCACAAGCAATTTCACGCGCCTGATGTTCCGCTACATGATGAAGATCAGGAAAGAAGCGGTGAAGAAAAAACCGGATTAACCATCCCCGGCAAATTACAAAAAAACCGGCCGCTTGATGCGACCGGTTTTTTGTTTCTGATGTACGGCTCGTTCCTATTCATAGGGAGCGGTGTTTCCGCCCATCTCGATGAAGATCGCAACCGGCGTGGAATTCTTTCCCGCGCTTATATACAGGAAGGAATAGTTCGAATAGATGCCCGTGCCGGGTATCGAGATGTAGGAATAGATCTCCTTGTACATATCGCCGTCAATGCCGGGCACGCCGGTGCCTATCCGCTCGAAATCATCCTCGGTCGGGCTGGCGACCGGGACCCCGGCAACCGTATTGACCCGGTATACCTGTATGCCGTTGACATTGTCCAGACCCACGTACAGGTACTTGCCGCTCTTCATCACCATGGTGATCGAGTGGTTGCCGGCGTCGCCGAAGTTCGTGATGCCGTCAGGCGTGGCGTCGTCCACCAGTGCCCAGTCGCCGGCGTCGCACTCGTCGGCATCACCGGTAGTGCCCGGCGTGCACACCCAGAGCTGCGGCTGCCGGTTCTGGACTTCCGTTGAAACGTAGGTGTATGATGCAACGGTACAGCCCGCGGTGTAATGCTGGGCGCCGTCAACGCCCGATCCTGTCGCCGCCGTCTGGCAGGTGTTCCGTATCATGTAGAGCTTGCCCTCGTACTCGGCAAAGGCAGGCGAAGCCTTGTCCCCCGGGATAAGGTCAGCCGTCTTGGTCAGCTCAAGCGAGAACCGCGGGGACGCAGGGGTATCCGTGTTGTACCATTCCTGCTGGGTGCGCGGCGCGATCTCCAGCCAGTCCGGGCAGCGGTTCGGCGAGCCGGTGCATTCATGATCACCGGAATCAAACGGGCATGCGGTCGGATTCGCGTAATTCGCCCCGTCAGAGCGGATCACGCCTCCGTCATGGTTCTGGGAATTGTGGCCGCCGTTTGCCGCATACAGCCTGCCCCGGAAATTATACATCGTGTCAACGCCGACATAATAGGCCCAGTTGGTGTAGGTATTCTGCGTACCCGCCTGGTCCACACCGCCGAAGTAGTCGATGCAGTTTATGAAGTAGCGGTCGCCGTATGAGTTGTCCGTCGCGTCGCAGTTTGCGCCCGGCGTGCAGTCTCCCTGCGCGCTGCCGGTTGAGAAATTGATCTTGCCGAAATCCGGCGCGTTCGTGTTGTATTTCGCCATGCCGACCTGGAGGCGGTCGTTGAAGAGCAGGTTGGAGGAGAGTCCCGACGTCACCGTGCCGGTGATGGTCCCCATGTCCACGTAATTAAAGGTGAGCGTGTCGCCGGTCCCGGAAGTGTAATACACGTAATCGAACCAGTAGTAGTCGTCGCCGTCCGGCACGGTGCGCGCGCCGCCGAGGAATATGTACTCGGTCGAGCCGATCATGCCTGAGCTGAACACGCCCCTGCCGTTCTCGTTGTCAGGCCCGCATCCGGTATTTATGTCCGCGGTATCCGCGGTACACCCCGTATGTCCGATGGTAACATAGGGTGGCACCGCTATAGTGCCGTCCCTGGTGGTAGCGTCGTTGCTCGCCTGGTTGGTTTCGCCGTCACTGCCGGTCGTTCCCGAGGTGTCCTTCTCAAACTGGAAGTAGGCGACTTCCGGGTTGCTCGCGTCAGGGTCCATGCGGCTCGTGGCGTTCCCCAGGTTGTTCGGGCCGATATAGACCTTGCCCCCGTAGGACGCCAGGTAGCCGAACGTGGACGTGTCCGCGAACGGGTCCTCTGAAAGCGGGCCGTCGTCAAGATTGAGGATGGGGGTCCCGTAACCCACCCAGGGCGCCCGGTCCCTGGGATAGGCCTGCAGGTTCTCCTGGGGAATTTCAGCCCCTTCCGAAACATTCGTCGTTGTCTTGATAGCCCCGACCCCTCCTTCGGTAAATCCGTAGAGGTCGTCGCCGTTCGCGCCTATGACCACATAGGTGCGGGCCTTCTGGAAGAAGCTCGTCCCCAGGGTGACCCGGTTCGCGTTCGGGGCGGACCCGCGCACCGCGCTCGTCGGAGCTGAGCCGATGGTGGTGTTATTGAAATGGTACCGCGTCGCAAGCTCGGCGCCGCCGTCCCCGGTCCCGGCCTCCACCGCCTTGTTGAACACGACGACCATGGAGTTGATGCTGAGGTTCGAACCGCTCACCACCCTGAGCTGTTCGTTGCCCAGGAAGGTCATGATGTACGGGGGGACCAGCCCCACGTGGTCATTCTGGTCTATAATCGCCTGGTCCACGGTCAGCTCGTAGGTCGTCGATCCGCACTGGGTTGCCGTGGTCGTGAGCTCGAACACCGTGCCGTCGCCGTTGACGTCCACGATGGGGGTCGCGGTGTCGATAGCGACCGTGTCCGCGCCGCCGCCGCCGGCTGAGCACCCGGACTCCACCGGGTTCTCGGCAAGCGAATAGTTCGCATGGTTGAGCGCGCTGGTCGCGTTTGTCGCCGCGGTATTGTCAACCGGCTCTGAGAAGGCCACCCGTATCTTGGTCCTTAAATTCGGGTACACGTCGTACACGTACGGCGATACCGCACCGGTGACCGCGACCTGCCTCCCGCTGTCAGCCGGGTTGTCGCCCATGTCGCGGACTGCGTTCAGGGCAGGGGCCAGATGGTCAACATCAAGGTCGCTGGTTTCCATGTTCACGTTCAGTATCACGTTTACGGCGTAGTTCCCGGACGTGCTGCACGCGGTTGCGTCGCTGCCCATGCTGCTTATGCTGCCGGCCCCATCGCCGCTGTCATCGATATACACGAAGCTTCCAGCGGTCAGGTCATTACCATCCCCGCCCGGGCATGCGCCGGCGGCACCGTTCGCGTCAACCTGCTCGGAAAACTCTATCGACAGGCCGTTGACCCCGGTTTGACCGGTTGCTTTCATGATGACCGGCGCCGCCCTGTCGGTTTCAATCACATCATCGGTATCAGGCACCGCCGCCATCGGGTTTCCGCGGAAATCCGCAAGGGTTAATGTTCCGGGAGTGGTCAGATCAGGCTTCGCCCCCGTATCGCCCACGGTGCCGCCAAGCTCGGAGAACGCTATGTACAGTACAGTGTCGTTCGCGGCGTCCGATATCGGCGCGGCCGCACTCGTGTCAAGGCCCGTGATGGCATAGCCGGCCACGGACCACTCGCCCGCGACAAAGGTGCTGTCGTTGATGTTCCTGTTGAAGGTCACCCTGTAGTGATCGATCTTGCCGTCGGTGTCCGCGTCCATCGTCTCAGCGGAGGTGATCGCGGGAAGGACCGCGTCGATGTAAATGGTCCGTGTCGCTGAGATGTTCGAATCTGGGGTGAAGCTTGAAATCGCGTTCCCCGCCGCGTCAACGAGAGTTGCGCCGCCGCCCAGGCTGATGCCGGAGCTGTCCAGCGCTGTCGATACCGGCGTGGACTCGCCCGCCGCTACCGTGTAATTTATGTCAGTGGATGTTCCCGAGAAAGTCGGCACATTCAGGGTCGCACCGCTGTTCAGGGCAACATCAAGGGTCCCGCCCGCGCCCGCCAGGGTCACCGTCTCGCTGAATACAACCGCAATATTGATGACTTCCCCGATGGTGTAGGTGCCGTCTATCTTTGCTGTCGCTACCGAGGTTATGGTCGGCGGTGTGTTGTCCACGGTGACGGAATCGCTCGTGCTGTCGCCAAGGTCAGAATTGCCCGCAGCGTCCTGCGACGTGCCGGCGTCGACCGTTATCGTTAACGATCCATTCCCCGTGCAGCCGGATATCCGCACATCGGGCGTGTCGGTCGTCGCGTTCGTCAATCGACATCGGAGCAGGTACACCGGTCCCCGGCACGTGGATGTCGCCTGAATCAAGGCCCGTGGGCGCCACGTCATAGGTCAGGGTGATAGATGGTGTTCCTGCGCCGAATTGATCAGCGTGTCGCTCGGCGAACCGATGGTTACCGTTGGCGGTATCGAATCATACGTTATGCTGAACTGGGTAGCGGCGGTGTTCTGATAGCCCAGGCTATCCTCCGCTACAGCCGCGTTGATATCGACCGTCACCTCTCCCTGGGCCGAAGGCGTTATGACTGCAGTATAGGTTGTCCCGCTTCCCGCAAAGCTCCCGGCTGTCCCGTTGCCTACGATTATTTCAGTTGATTCAAATCCGGTAACGCTTCGTGAGAAGGTTATCGTGATCGGGATCACCGCATTTGTCGGGTCAGACGCGGTTGAAGAAATAGAGACGAGAAGACTGCTCGTATCATAGGTCCTTGTGAACTGCGATGCGACAGTGTTGGGGTTCCCCGCCGCGTCCTGCGCAACCCCGGCATTGATATCAACGGTAACCGGGCCATCGACCGCAGGAGTGATAATCGCCGTATAGGTTGTCCCGCTTCCCGTAAAGCTCCCGGCAGTCCCGTTGCCTACGATTATTTCAGTTGATTCAAAGCCGGTTACATTCTCGGTAAAGGTAATGGTCACCGGAATCGCCAGGTTCGTCGGCTGAGGCGCGGTGGAGGAAATCGTTACCCCGGGGGCGGCCGTGTCCTTGACCACGGTGGCAGTGGCCTGCCGGGCGGCCCTTCCTTCGGCGCTCGCGTGGTCTGCGGTGATCAGGATCGTCGGGCTGTCGGCAAGCCCGCTCAGCGGGGAAGACCACGTATCTGCGGTAAATGTCCCGGAGGTGCAGAGAGGCGTCGCGCTTGCCGTCAGCGTGCCGTCGCTGATCGCCACCGTTACCGGCTGGCCCTCCTCGGAACAGGCGCCGGTAATCGAATATCCGCCAACGTTCGCGATGTTTATCACCGGCGTTGAGGTTAACGATACACTCGGGCCTCCGTTCAGCGCGATCATTGCAAGAAAAGGAATAGTATCATCATTAAGCAGTGCGCTGAAAACCTTCCCGTTACAACCGAGGGACCCTGCCCCCAGGAGTAACACGCTGATAATGGTCATGATTTTTTTTACTGCGGCTGGCGTATTCATACGGTTGGACCCTCGCTGATTATATCTTATATCCGATGCCCGGCAATCCGGGAAGAAAAATTTTCCTGTTAATGAGCCCATATGAGTCATAAAACTATGGAGGTAACTAATATTACTGTCGTCTGTAACCATACGATAATCTTATTATAAAATTTTAATAATAATATTTTATACAAAATCGGTCAACGAATAAAACCCGCCCGAATGGGTTATATTAGTAATTTTAAACTGATTATAAGGTACTTTATTTGTTGTATACAATCAATAATTTTATAAAATTTAGTTATAATTTTCTTAATTAATTTCAAAAAAATATATAATTATCACATAAATACGACATAATATGGGGCACACTTCTGATTATTCCCCTGCACTGCCCTGACAGGAATTTAAGAAATCGCTTGATTATTTCCAACAGGGCATTGATGTTAGTGACCTGTAGGGATACCATGGGAACAAAAAAAACAATCGGCATCATTATCATTCTGGCCCTCATGTCCGGCTGCTCCGGAAAGAAAGGCCATGACGGCGCTTCCGCAATGGACGGGAAAATCACCATCTCCGGGGCATGGGCCCTCTACCCGATGGCGCTGAAATGGGCCTCTGAATACCGCAGGCAGAACCCCGGTACCGAGATAGACATCTCGGCGGGCGGCGCGGGAAAGGGGCTGACCGACGCGCTCACCGGCGCCGTCGACCTCGGCATGGTTTCCCGTGACGTTACCAGTACAGAAATCGGCAGAGGCGCCTGGTGGATCAGCATTGCCAGGGACGCCGTGGTCCCGGTCATAAATGAACGCCACCCCCAGAAAGAGGCGCTGCTGAAGCGCGGCCTCACCAGGAACGAATGCGCGCTGATATGGATCACCGGCAGCGCCCGGGACTGGGGCCGCTTCGTGAAAAGCGACACGCCCTGCCCCATCCGCGTCTATACCCGTTCCGATGCATGCGGGGCTGCCGGGACCTGGGCGAAATACGCGGGGGGCTCGCAGGAGGACCTTAAGGGGACCGGGGTGTACGGTGATCCCGGCATTACCGACGCGGTGCGCAGCGACATTTTTGGCATCGGCTACAACAACGTGAACTATGCCTTTGACGCGGCGACAAAAGCCCCCGTGCGGGGCATCATTCCCCTCCCTATCGACAGCAACGGGAACGGGATGATCGATCCGGCCGAGAATTTTTACGCGGACCGTGATTCACTAATGAAGGCCATTTCTGAGAACCGGTTCCCCTCTCCGCCGGCGCGGAACCTGCACCTCGTGTCGCGCGGCATACCCCGCGAAAAAGAGGTCATCCGCTTTCTCCTCTGGATACTCGGGGAGGGCCAGCGCTTCGTTCCTGAAACGGGGTATATCCCCCTTCCTCCGGACCAGCTGAAGCGACAGGCCGAGATGCTCGTCAGGGAAAACCGGTAACGCAATCGGCCGTGATGGAGCACGGCCGGCCGTTCATACCATCGAAAACCAGCGGCATGACATGACAGCTGAACAGGACAGGCGGATGATCTGCCGGTTTACTGCACGGCCCCGGGCTTCTGACGCTTTCTGAAGAGAAAGTAGCTCCTCAGCACCAGGACCAGCGATACCAGGAAGAACGCCCAGGAGAGGGATGCGGCGACCGATTCGGCACATATAAGGCGGCCGGACGCGGCATCTCCCCTGAATATCCGGGCCAGCAGGAAGAGGGCCACCCATCCCGCCGCCGCGCCGGCGGCCGGGAGAGAAAAACAGACGAGGTCCGCCGTTCCTATCGGCCAGTCCTCGCCGCGCCCGAGCAGCGAAAAATAGGCCATGGCGGACGAAAACAACACGCCGCATGCGGCATAATAAATGCAATAAAGCCACAGCGTGTTCATCATCAGATCAACGCCGCCGCTCCGCCACGAAGAGAGAATCGCCCCGAAGGTGCCCTCGGTAAAGGAAAGCTGCAGGCGGAGGACCCCCTCGCCGCCGGCCCCCGCCAGTGCGGCGTCGATTTTCCATGTAATAAGGGTCAGCAGCGCAACACAGACCAGCGCCGCGAGGCAGACGCTTTTCCGCGCCGATGCCCGGTATACACTTCTCAGTGCGCTCTTCTCCATAGTCACCGGTCCCCTGTTGGCCTCATTTACGTTCAGGCTGCGGGCCGCCGACCGCGCCGCCGCCGCTCTGTTCCGTCTGTAGCTCATTGCCGGTGGCAGGGTCAATAACCGGAAGCGAACCGTCATTGTCCTTGAGCCGGATATCGTAGGCGCCCTTGCTCACCGGCAGCGGCATCTCGGAGTCCTGCTCGACGTCCATCTCGTTCTTCATCTCCGGCGTTTTCCACTTATTGCTCTCCTTCTCAATTTTCATGCGAACATCATCCAGCCGGGCTTTCGTGTCCGTGTCGTTGGGGTCGGAGAGCAGCGCCTTGGCGTAATACCGCTCGGCCTCGTACAGGTTTTCAAGCTTTTCATAGCAGAGGCCCATGTAGCGGTATAGCTGCGGCATCTTTTCATTCTGGAGGAGCGCCTTATTGAAATACTCGACGGCCTCCCCGGTCTTCCCGCTGGAATAATAGAGAATGCCCATCTGGAAGAGCACCTTGGGGTGGTCCTTGTTGATGCGCATCGCCTCCTGGAAATAATTGAAGGAGCCCTCGATGTCCTGGAGGGTTATGCAGAGCAGGCCCATCCGGTAGTTGGCGTCAAAATTATCGGGGTTGATCCTGAGCACCGCCCGGTAGAGCTCGCGCGCCTCTTCCCATTCCTTCTCCTTTTCGAGGCGCAGTGCCGCGGCATAGTAATATTTTTCCTTGTAGGCGAGCATCGACCGGACATAATTCTGCAGAGGGATGCGGTATTCCGCCTGCTTTTTCAGCTCGAACAGGAGAACGGTCTCTTCCTTATATCGCTCGCGCGCTTCGGCCAGTTCCGTCTTCTTAAGCAGGGTGAATATCGCGTCATCGGGCTGGAAGGACATGGCAAGCGCCTGCTGAAACAGGGTACGGTCGCCGGGGCCGATAAGCCCAAATGCCCTTCTGTTTTCCACTGTAAACGATTCTTCGAGCGCCGGGGACAGGGCGGTCCGTCCCGCCGCCGTGAGCATCAGGGCGGGGAAGAAGCTCCCGTGCGGCGCGGCGGCGAGCAGGTCATCGAGCCGCGTGCCGAGAAGGTGCGAGAGAAGATGCGGTTCATTGAGAAATATTCTGGCCGGTTCCTCGTGGGATTTGAAAAATCCGGCGAGACGCTCATATGAATCCTGCCCGAGCGCCAGCGCCCCTTCATGGTCAGACGCGATCACGACAAGGATGTTTGAAAAATAATAGATGATATGCGCTTTGAATGATTTTTTCAGGCCGCGCAGGGCATCCGAGAAAAGCTCCGGCCGGCACCCGGGGACGCTGAACACCTGGACGAAAAGGCCGCCCTTCTCAAGCCGTCCCTTCATGATGCGGTAATATTCCTCTGAAAACCTGAAGCGCCCCATGGCCTGGTCGAGCAGGTTGGGGACATCGACGATGGTATAATACGCGTTCCTGTTCCTCTCGAGGTAGAGCAGAAGCGAGTGATTGTCCGGTACGTATTTCTGTGTCCCCGAAAAGGGGAGCCTGTTGTAGTCAACGTCACGGTCGGTGAGCAGGTCAAGGCAGGTGGAATTCTTGTAATACCCGATGACAGGGTTTCTGAAAAACCGCTGGTACCCGTCTATGACCAGCATCTTCTTTTTTTCCGGGTGGTGCATGGCAAGCGGCACGAGCGCCCGCTTCAGGTTCCGCACGACGCTGTCGGACAGGGCAAATACCGGCTCCCCGCTCAATGATATGACCACGTTGCTCCGTATATAATCCGCGTTATAGTTGACGTTCTTCAGCTCGTCAAAATTTTTTACGCGCGGCGCAAAGAGGCCGGTGTCGAGGGGGACCCTGAAATACAGGACCATGAACACCAGCAGCGGCAGGAACAACAGCGAAAAGAAGTAGTAGAGCGCTTTCCGGAATACCTTCATGTCATGGTTGATCATCGATATCGCCGGGATCACGACGTTCATGAGCATGACCACGCAGGCGATGGCATAATAGATACTATTGGTGAAGTCAATGAACCCCATCGAAATGACGATCGGCACCGGCAGAATGAAGAACGATATCTCTACCACGGTTGACCTTTTTTTACTGTCCCATCGCCGACAGAGCGCGCCGATGGCCAGTCGCAGCACCGCCCCCAGCAGGAACCCCGCCGGGACGAACAGAAGAATGCCGGACATGAAGTGAAGGGCGTGGCTGAAGTTCATGAGGAGCGCCAGGAACGTGAGAAACGCGAGCGGGAAGGAGGCGGCGCCGTATACGTGCAGGTACGGGGCCCGTATGAGCCCACCGGCGGCATAGCCGCCGAGCAGCGATGCCAGGAGCACCGCCATGAAGAGGGAGCCCACGAACACCAGGTCGCCGTAATACCTGCTGATGGCGATGAAGCCAAGGTACGCATAGAGCAGCACTGACACGAAGCTCAGATAGGTGTAGAGCACCGCGTCGGCCCGCCGCTCCGGCTGGGAGGGGCGCTCCCTGAGCGGGCCTTCATCAACCGGTGCGCTCATGCGAAGCGGCGCCGGTTCAAAGGGGAGGGTGATGAAGAACCCCGTCCCGACAAGGGCAAGTGCGAGGGGAGCGAGATACAGCAGCGGCACATCATACGAGTAGAAGGCGCCGGACAGCAGCACCCCGAGCAGCGTCCCCGCAAGCAGTGCCCCCGCAAACCGCTCCGTACCCCTTTTTTTATCAGAATATTCAGCGCACGATATCCGGATTGAATGATGTATTGTAATGCCGAAGGCGAATGAAGCGACAAAGAGCAGGACGGGTATCCCGTATTTAAAAGTAAAAAACGACTGTATAAAAAAATCACCCGCCTCGCGAACTACAAGGTTCCTGATGGAATAAAGGAGAAATACAATGGCGAAAATCGTCTGTGAAAGAATATTTATCAGCCTGGCGTTCCTGAAACGCGGAAAGAGCACCCTTCCCGCCAGGTTGCCGAGGCAGATGCCGCCAAGGCCAAAGACGGTGATAATATTCAGCACGGGGTCATAAAAAAAGTAATGTTTGAGCAGAAAATAGAGATCGGCAAAGAGGGCCCCGACCAGTGCAAATGACAGGAAATTATTGCCATCGATCAATTTCCCCTGTGGCATGGCTTCATAGCCGTTTTTTTTGATAAAACCCATCAACACTAAACCTTTTTTATTTCTTATAAAAAGATCGCCATCTAAACTGAATTATTATATTAAAAAAACATGATTTATCAGCATTTATGACCCTATCATGAATAATACAGTGAAAATTGTAAAAAAAAATAAAAAAAATGCTAACAGTAAATTTTCAAATTCCGACAATTTGAATGGGCATAAAAGGCAAAAAAATTCTAAATATGTCAAAAAGCATCAATAAAACCTTGCATTAACAATTAAACCACTTTAATCGCCTGTAATCGACTGTAATCGCCTTCAATTTATTTCATATCTGATCCGACCATATGCATGAGAGGTGAAAACCGATCAGGCTGGCACGGAGGCCGGCCGGGCTAAGATTCATGGAGGAATCTTAATGATCATCAATCATAACCTGTCTGCGATCAATACGCACCGTGTGCTGAAGTTCCAGCACTGGGACGTTGACCACGCGATGGAAAAGCTCTCTTCCGGCATGAGGATCAACAGGGCCGGGGACGACGCTTCCGGCCTCGCGGTTTCCGAAAAAATGAGATCGCAGATCCAGGGACTCCGGCAGGCCGAGCGGAACACCGAAGACGGCATGTCGCTCATCCAGACCACCGAAGGCTACCTCCAGGAAGTGACCAACATCATCCAGCGGATGAGGGTCCTCGCGGTACAATCATCGAACGGCATCTATACGGCGGAAGACCGTCAATACATCCAGGTTGAAATTTCCGAGCTGGTCGACGAGGTCGACCGCATCGCCTCGCAGGCGGAATTCAACAAGATGAACCTCCTCCTCGGCGACTTTTCGCGGACCGACCCGAAGGCGTCCATGTGGTTCCACATGGGCCCGAACATGCACCAGCGCGAGCGCGTATTCATACAGACCATGTCCGCCATCAGCCTCGGGGTCAGGGACTTCATCGGGAACCCCATCAGCCTTTCGACGGCGGACAGCGCGAACCGGAGCATCGGCGTCTTCGACGAGGCGATACGGATAATATCGAAACAGCGGGCCGACCTCGGCGCCTATTACAACCGGCTCGAGCACGCGGCCAAGGGCCTGCTGAACGCCTACGAGAATACGCAGGCGTCGGAGAGCAGGATTCGGGACGCCGACATGGCGGAGACCATGGTCGATTTCACGAAGTCCATCGTGCTGGTGCAGGCGGGCACGGCGATGCTGGCCCAGGCGAACAACAAGTCCCAGCTGATACTGGAACTGTTAAAGTAGGGTTTTAGTGGTTTATAATCATATTTTTTGTTCCGCCGGCTGAAAGGCCGGCGGGGCAGGCTCTTTGAAAACTCTGGCACGTCACACAGAAATTGCGGCAAGCATCCCGATCTACGAGTTAGATAACGATGGTTGCAGCAATGCGCCAGCGGGTATTCCCAATAAACAAAAATCAAATAACCTGGTATTCAAATTCCTGATACGGAGATCAGGAAAAAGTCAACAAAGGAGTGTTAGACTATGATAATCAATCACAACATGAGTGCGATCAACTCCAACAGGGTGTTGAAATTCAAGCACTGGGACGTTAACAAATCTATGGAGAAGATGTCATCCGGCATGCGTATCAACCGGGCCGGTGACGACGCCTCCGGACTCGCCGTTTCTGAAAAGATGCGGACCCAGATCCAGGGCCTCCGTCAGGCCGAGCGCAATACCGAAGACGGTATGTCGTTCGTCCAGACCACGGAAGGATATCTCGACAACACCTCTTCGATCCTCCAGAGGATCCGGGTGCTGGCTGTCCAGTCTTCCAACGGTATCTATACCCAGGAAGACCGTCAGCTCATCCAGGTCGAAGTATCGGCCATGATCGACGAAGTGGACCGGATCGCTTCACAGGCGGAGTTCAATAAGTTCAAACTGCTTCTCGGCGATTATGCACGGACCAACCCGAAAGCCTCGATGTGGTTCCACATGGGCCCGAACATGCACCAGCGTGAGCGCGTCTATATCGGCACCATGACGGCCGAAGGGCTGAACCTGAGAGAAAGGACCGGTAAGTTCCTTGTCAACCTCAGCACCGCCGACGGTTCGAACAGGGCGATTGGCGTCATCGACGACTCTCTCCACAAGATTGCAAAACAGAGAGCAGACCTCGGTGCCTATTACAACCGGCTCGAGTTTGCTGCGAAAGGTCTGTTGAACGCCTACGAAAATACACAGGCATCCGAAAGCCGCATAAGGGATGCCGACCTGGCGGAAACGTTAGTAGACCTGTCCAAGGACCAGATTCTTGTCCAGAGTGGTACTGCAATGCTGGCTCAGGCAAATCTGAAGACGAGGACGATTCTGCAGCTTCTCGGCGGCTGATAAAAAAACGACTGAACATCAAAAGGGAATACCGCCTTTCTCAAAGCAAACCCGCTCGAAAGAGCGGGTTTTTTATTGGCAAAACATTGAGTCGTGGTCCCGTCGTCAGGCGATTGCGTCAAAGAGCAAACCGGGCCTGATCCCCGGCGCGGACCTCGTGATTCTGCCTGCTTGAGAATACTCCGCGTTTAATTCGCTGCGGTACAGGTCGAATACGCGTTCCCTCTCTTCAGGGGAGGGCGTATAGTAGGCGAAAGACGGATCGGTCCGCCGGGACACGTTCCTGATATTTTCAACCCGCCCCTCCGTATACCGGGGCCACACGTAGATTGTTTCATCTGAAAGGCGATTGAAGGTTATTTCGGCCATGCCGGATGATATTCTCATACACTCATTATCGGCCCTATTGCTGCGGAATATATCCTAAAAATATATCATGCGGCAAGTTGCCGGCTCCATTTCACAGTCCGCCGGCTAATCAGCCTGATATCGCCTATACCGGGCAGCGGCCCTTCTTGCGGTACGTGCCATGCCTGGTGAAATATGCCACATTTTTTTTGAATTATTGTTTTTTATTGATATATTAATAGTGAGGTCTTAGTTCGCAGAGACATACTGGTTCTCCACTTTTATAATTATAATTGGAGGTTTCTATGAATCTCGAATTATCAAAAAATGATCTTGAGTTTATCACCCTGTTGCTTGAAAGGGAGCTTAAAACCGTCATGGTTGAACGGCACCATACGGTCACCAACGATTACAAAGAGATCGTCAAGGCCGAGGAAACGCAGATAGAGAATCTGATAACGAAATTCAAAAGCGTTCATTGAGCCCTGCAGCTGAAATTCGTGTTTGATTCACTCTTCTGCCATTACGCGCCCGGGTCCATGGTTCGTGCATAAGCGGATCATTGGGCCCTGAACGGCGCGACGATATAAAGAGTACATATTTATTCTTGTAAAAACCATCGGTGCAATGAGGCACTGCAGGCATTCAGGTATCCCCTGACATAGTGACGAATGGACCACGCCCATTTTATTCATATCAGAAGAAAATAATTCAAGGCCCCCGGGCCGGCACTCTATCAGGCGCAATGAATAGATGGTGATTTCGTCTGCCTTTTTCATGAAAAGTACTTGAAAACAACAGGCCTGAAACCCATCTGGATATCATCCGAAGCAAACAATGACAGCCGGGGGAACGCCATGGGACAATCGGTTTTTTACAAGATATTACGCGAGCACCTGGTCGAGGGCACCCTCTCGCCGGGCAGCGAGATCGGCATCAGGATCGACCAGACCCTGACGCAGGACGCGACCGGCACCATGGCCTATCTCCAGTTCGAGGCGCTCGGCATCCCGCGGGTCAAGACCGAGCTGTCGGTGTCCTACGTCGATCACAACACCATCCAGATGGGGTTCGAGAACGCAGACGACCACGCCTATCTCCGCACCATGAACGCGAATTACGGCATCTACCATTCGCTGGCGGGGAACGGCATCTGCCACCAGGTGCACCTTGAGCGCTTCGGCAGGCCCGGCGCGACGCTCCTGGGCTCCGACAGCCACACGCCCACCGGCGGCGGCATCGGCATGGTCGCCATCGGCGCGGGCGGCCTGGACGTCGCGGTGGCCATGGGCGGCGGCCCCTTTTACCTGGCCGCGCCGCGGGTCATCAATGTCCGGCTCCACGGCAGGCTGCGCCACTGGGTCTCGGCAAAGGATGTGATCCTCACCCTCCTCGGCATCCTGACGACCAGGGGAAACGTCGGCACCGCGATCGAGTACACGGGCGACGGGGTCCGCACCCTCTCGGTCCCCGAGCGCGCCACCATCACCAACATGGGGGCCGAGCTGGGCGTGACCACCTCGCTCTTCCCGAGCGACAATGTGACCCGACAATTCCTCGCCGCGCAGGGCCGTGGCGCCTCCTGGCGCGAGCTGCTCCCGGACCCCGACGCGGAGTATGACCGCGTCATCGACATCGACCTTTCGGCAATAGAGCCGATGGCGGCCTGCCCCCATTCTCCTGACAACATCAAAGCAATAGCCGGGATAAAAGGCATGCCGGTGCAGCAGGTCGCGATCGGCAGCTGCACCAATTCATCGTACAAGGACCTGATGACCGTCGCGGGGATCCTCAGGGGAAAGAACGCGGCCCCCGGCGTGAGCCTCATCGTGGCCCCGGGATCGCGGCAGGTACTCGAGATGATCGCCCGCAACGGCGCCCTGGCGGAGATCATCGCCAGCGGAGCGCGCATCATGGAGTCCGCCTGCGGCTTCTGCATCGGCGCGGGGCAGGCGCCCCCGACCGGCGGCGTTTCCCTCCGTACCAATAACCGCAATTTTGAGGGCCGGTCGGGCACCGCGTCCGGGCAGGTCTACCTGGTAAGTCCCGAGACCGCCGCACTCTCCGCGATCGCCGGGACGCTGGTCAATCCGCTTGATCAGCCCGATAATCAATTCCCGGTCATCGCGCCGGCGGAAGCATTCCATATCGACGACTCGATGATAGTGCCCCCTTCGGAGACCCCGGTCAGCATCATCAGGGGCCCGAACATCGGCGAGCCGCCCCGCACGGCGCCCCTCCTCGATGACCTCCGGGGCGTCATCGGCCTGAAGGTGGGGGACAAGATCACCACCGACCACATCATGCCGGCGGGACCCCGGCTCAAGTACCGGTCGAACATCCCGAAGTATTCGGAATTCGTCTTCGAAAACGTTGACCCGGGGTTCGCGAAGCGCGCGCTGGCGGACAAGCTGAAGGGGACCTATACCGCGATACTGGGCGGGGCAAGCTACGGGCAGGGGTCAAGCCGCGAGCACGCCGCCATATGCCCCATGCACCTGGGCGTGCGGCTGGTGATGGCGAAATCCTTCGAGCGCATCCATGCTGACAACCTGATCAATTTCGGGATCATCCCCCTCGTGTTCCGGGACCCGGGGGATTACGAGCATATCAATGCCGGCGACGAATTCATGCTAGCCGGGCTCAGGGACCGCATCATGAAGGCCGACGAGATCAGGGTCGCCATCGCCGGCGCGGAATACCCCTTCACGCTGGCGGCGACAGGGAGACAGCGGGCGATACTCCTCGAGGGAGGCCTGCTGAACTACACGAAGAAAAAATTCGGCGCATGAGCTATTATGAAACAATCATTCTCTGCCAGCCCGACACCGTTAAAAGCTGTTCCGCGTGCTGCGGGCTCCTGAACTTCGTAGACATTTCGCGGGCAGCGCTCACCCGGTTCCTCGCCCGGGGGGCGGAGCGCTCCTCGTCGTGCCTCTCCGCCAGCGACATCACCGACCAGGGCGACGGCAGGGACGTCCGGGACCTGACATCCTACATCTGCCCGCACCAGGGGCTCATATTCAACAAGCGGCCGGGCTGCCTCCTGCATCCCCGCTACCGGACCGACACGATGCGGCACAGGTCCTTTTTCGGGGAACAGATCTGCAACGGCTTCCTCTGCCCGGCCCACACGCTTCTCTCCGCGGAACATAAAAAAAGCCTGATCGCCCTTATCGACGACTGGTACTGCTACACCATCGCGGTCATTGACCCCGCATCCACCGCATGGCTGCTGGACCTGCTCGTGGAGCGGTACCCGATCGCCTTCCAGCGCGACGAGGTGATCAGGACGATCCTCCGCGAGGCCCTCGAGATCCATGCGAAATACCTGGCCGCCTGCGCGGGGCCGGTCTTCTACTATTCCGTGTCCGAATACAACGGCGGCAGGGGCGCCTTCTCGCTCGACATCGACTCGGTCGGGCGCGCGGCCGAAAAGGGAGAGATACTGGCGGTCATCGAGCGGAACCTCTGATCAGCGCATCCCCGTGCGCTTCAGAAAATCGACGGCACGGTCAGGAAAGTCGGTAAAGATCCCGTCAACCCCGATCTTCACGAAGAACATATCGAGCAGGTCATCAAAATTTTTCACATAGGAGGGGAGCGCGTCCGCCCTGAAGGTATAGGGATTGACCTCCAGTTTTCTTTCATGCGCCATGTCGACGAGGCTGCTGAACGCAGGCGCGCTGCCGTCGTTATTATCCGCCGCGACCTGGTTCATCCACGGGCCGATGCCGTCGGCATAGCGCGCCACTTCATCCATGCCGCCGGGCGTCATCATGGCATGGTAATCCACGCCAGGGGTCTCTTCCCAGGCAGTGTCGCCGATCAGCTGCACCATGAAGAGCCTGCTCTTCAGCGTCTCCTGCATGTACCGGATGCTCTCCGGCTCGAAGCTCTGGATGTAGCAGTTGGAGCCCTTGTCCGTATAGCCGAAATCGCGGAGCACGCCAAGGACCGGGTCTTCAATTCTTTTCCCCTCGCCCCGGTGATACGCGGGCCCCTTGGGCTCGATGTAGATTCCGACATTTTTCCCCATGCTTTTGTTCAGCCCGCGTATCAGGTCGAGCTCCTCTTCCAGCGCGGGAATGCGGAAGCGCGTCCCGGACCCGGCGGGAAAGCGCCCCGGGTATTCAGCCATCCCGGTCGCGAGGTTGATCCGCTCATGGAGGCTGAGCCGCCGGATCTCTTCCAGGGTAAAATCGATCGCGTAGTGCCGGCCGTCCTTCCTCTTCCTGTCCGGAAAGATATCGGCAACGTTCGTCAGCGCGTCAAGGTAATGGTCATGCATGACGATCGGCCGGTTGTCCTTTGTCAGGATCGCGTCGAGCTCGACAAAATCCGCGCCCATACCGAAGGCGGCGGCCTTGCCTTCCAGGGTGTGCTCGGGCAGGTATCCGCACGCGCCGCGGTGCGCTATGACGACAGGTTTTTTATTCATAATAGTTTTCCTATCACGTCCCTGATATTCTGGATGCCGATCACCTCGCCGGTGAAGCCGGCCGATTTTGCTTCGTTGATTTCAGCCTCCGGCAGGACCAGCGCGGAGAAGCCGGAGTGCTTGAATTCCTGTATCCTCCTGCCGCACAGCGACACCGGGCGTATCTCGCCCGAGAGGGATATCTCGCCCAGGAACCCTGTCCCGTGCGGGATCGCCTTGTTCATGAAGCTTGACGCGATGGACATTGCCACCGCGAGGTCCGCCGCGGTATCGCTGATCTGGAACCCGCCCGACACGTTGATGAACACGTCGTGCGAATTGAGGTTCAGTCCCGCGTGCTTGTCGAGCACCGCCGCGATCAGGATGAGCCTGTTCAGGTCGAAGCCGTCCGCCATCCGCCGCGGGTTCTGAAACGCGGACCCGGTCACCAGCGACTGCACCTCGAACAGGATGATCCTGCTCCCCTCCACCGCGGCGGAGACCGCGTTCCCCGGCGCTGACGAAAGGTAGGGGTTGAGGAATATCTTGTTCTTGTCGGTCACCTCCACCAGGCCCCGCTCCTCCATGCGGAAGAGCCCGATCTCGTTCACCGATCCGAACCGGTTCTTGAACGCGCGCAGGACGCGGTAGTCGCGCGAGAAATTCCCCTCGAAATAGAGGACCGTGTCCACCAGGTGCTCCAGGAGCTTGGGGCCGGCGATGGCCCCCTCCTTGGTGATGTGCCCGATCAGTATCAGGACCGCGTTCAGGGCCTTGGCCGCGCCCGCCAGCCGCGACGCCGACTCGCGGACCTGGCTCACCGACCCCCTGAGCCCCGGGATGTCCGACGAATAGAGGGTCTGTATCGAGTCGATGATGATGCACTGCGGCCGCGATGACTCCGCCAGGCCGATGATCTGCTCCACATCGGTCGCGGTCGACAGGTGTATATTTTCCAGCGGGCTGCCGAGCCGCCCGGCGCGGAGCCGTATCTGCCGCGGCGACTCCTCCCCCGAGATGTAGAGCGTGTTAAAAAAACCGGCCACCTGGAGCGCCAGCGTCGATTTGCCGATGCCCGGCTCGCCGCCGATCAGGAGCACCGACCCGGGGACCACGCCGCCGCCGCACACCAGGTTGAACTCGGCTATGCCGGTCCGGATCCGCTCGACGTCGCCGAACCCCACGCTGGAAAGCGGTACGATGTCCGCCGCCGGCGCCGCTTTCGACGGCGACGGGGCGTCCGCCTCGACAAGGGTGTTCCATTCGCCGCAGGCGGGGCACTTTCCCTGCCACTTGGGGAAATCCGATCCGCAGGCGGTGCAGACGAAAAATTTTTTCTGCCGCGCCATCGCTAGTTCTGCGTCCTGAAAAAGAGCTTGGAGGGGTCCTGCTTGAGCTGCCGGAACAGGTCCTTGGCCGCGATCGAAGCGTCTTTGAGATTGTTGTAGATATCCTCCTCGTTCACCAGCCGCCCCAGGGTGCCGCGCCCCTTCTCGATCCGGAACACGATCTTGTTCAGGTTGGTCGAAGTCTCTGAGAGGTTCCGCAGGGTGATGTTGATGTCATCCTTGTTTTTATCCGACAGCTCCGCCATGTTTTGCGAAAAGCGGTTGATGTTGGCCATCATGACTTTCGTCTGCTGGTTCAGGTTCGCGATCGTCTCTTTCGCCGATACGATCGACTGGCGTACATCGGGGCGGTTCTCGTCAACGGTGCTGTTCAGGCTGCCCACGAACCGTTTCGAGTTCTGGAATATCTCGGCGAGCACCTGCCCGCCGCTCTCGTCCTGCATGAAGCTCTGGAAGGTCATCATCATCTGGTCAAAGCTCGCCGGGTCGATGCCGTACACCTTGTCGCCGTCCGCCAGAAATTCCTCGACGTCGCCCGCCGCCGGGACAAACACGTTGATGTATTTTTCACCGATAAGGCCCGACGTGAATATCGCGAACTTGGTGCTCTTTACCAGGGTGTATTTTTTCTCGATCCACACGGTGATCTCGGTCTTTTCACCTGACTGCCGGATGGATTCCACGTAACCGATTTTTATGCCGCCGGCGATCTTCACCGGCGCGCTGACCCGCAGGTCATTGAGGAAGCTGAAATAGACCCGCAGGGTATACCCTGGCGCGAAATATTTATTTTTGCGAGCAGCGCCACCAGGATGATAAAAATGGTGAAACTGGCGGTTATCATCAGGCCAACCCGCGCCTCGTTGTTAAGCTTCATCGCACCCCTCCGCTGGAGACGTTATCGCATAGAGCTCCATTGTCTTCAGACCTGCCTAGAGACCTATACTACCCGAAGGAATGTGCCGTTGCAATTCATTTTTTATGTCGCATTGAAATTCACAAAGGGAAGCCCGAACTTTCATCCCGGGACGCAATTCTCCCCTTGGAGGGAACGCGCCGGCGGACATGAATTTTTATGTTGACAAAGTCGCGTTAAAAAAATATTTGATTACAAAATCACAGGAGGCTTCCGGTGGGAAAACAATATAACGCGAGAGAAAAACGCGCTCGGGCAAAAAAAAGAATTAAACGAGTGAAAAAGCAGCTGAAAGAAAAACTTGCGAAGAAATACTGATCGCCGTCCCGTCCGGCCCTGCCGGTTCATGGCCCCTGCATGACCGCCCCAGGCGCCGGAACTGCGCCTTTCTGCGAGGAGACGGCCCCGCTACTTTCGATTTTCCTGAAACGATAGGACCCCTGCATCAGCACCAGCGCGGTTGTTCCTGCAACGTTTGCCGCTACGTCCCCGCACCGGTGTGACCCGCTCGAAAAATCAAGCCAGACAGCGTTTTCAATGTCCAGCGGCACGTACAGAAGGACCGCAGTAAAATAATCATGCGTGACATAGGTGCCGGCGTCCGGCAGTGACCTGTTCCGGGCCAGCGCGATGTATGACTTGATCCCGAGACCCCGGAGCAGCGACCGGGCGAGGAGGGCCCTGTTTTCGGCGCTCCCCCGCTTTCGGAACAGGACCGTCTCAGGGGCAGCGGGATCTGCAAGGCCGACGCCGTCAGGCGCGATCTCCCGCGAAATAAAATCATGCACGCCGGCAACCGCATCCTCGATGCGTCCGCTCCCGGCCGAAAACGGCGGCGGATCATCCTGCCCTGCCTGCTCATTGATAAGGCCGCCGTACCATGTCGCGAAATCGTCGAATCCCTGCATTGTTGAAAACGAATATGAATAGAGGCGGCCCGTTCCTTCGCCGCGCCGGTCATGCGCGACCGCGGGAATCTCCCCTATTGATGCCGCATGCACCCGCATCCCTTCGACCATCGAGGTTCGCACCGGCACCGCTGTCCCGAACCTGAAATTGACCTTCATCCCCGCCGGCGCCACGACCCTGATCGACGCGCTCTGCACGGGTTCGTCATACTGCTGGAGATGTTCCGCGGGGAGTGAAAATAACGCGCTTCCCCGCGCGGTCATGACCGGCTCATCGACGATATATGACAGGTGAAGGATTGAATTTTTTCCGGGCGCCCTGACCCCGATGAATGAATCTTCCCCGGTCGTCCGGAGCTCGCACGAATCAGTGAACGCGCCCGTGCCGTCATAGACCCGCATTCTGACCGGCCGGACATTGCCTCTGAAGGGGATGGGTATCTCAGCGTACTTCGCGGCTCCCTCTCCGTCGTTCACCTGGATGATGTCTTCGCAAAACACCCTGCCACCGCCGTCGTTCCGGAGCATGAAGATCCTTCCGCGGTAGAGGACCGCCGAGGGATAGCGCTCATACTTTTTTTTATACCACGAGAAATCGACGGGGCCCTTTCGCTCCAGGAACACCGAGAACGGATTTTCCACCATGCCGCTCCCGAGGTATCTGCAATAATCGGAATACTCATACCGGGACGGGTCGATGTCGAGCGCCTTCTGAAAATACATGGCCGGGTCGTCGGACTGCAGCAGGTCGATCAGGCCGAGCGCCCGGTATAATGACGGGCGATCACTCGCCACCAGGGCCGGGAGGATGAGGTTTCGCGCCGCCCTGAAGTCCCTGTTCCTGATATGGATTTCGACCGCCTCATCCAGGAACGCGCTGTTTGAATCATGGGCCCGTATCAGATCCAGTGCCGCTCTGTAGTCGCCCCGGGAGATGTATTCCCTGATTACACGCCGGACCCGGTCCGGTGTAATGTCCCTTTTCAGCAGCTCTTTCATACTATCAAGTAACCTTCCCCGGTCACGCGTCGCGTAAAAGCCCGCCTCCTCTTCCATGACAGGCACGGAATCGGGATACATCGCCCGCGCCTTCGCCGCTGCATCGGTGAATTCTTTTTCATACCCACGCAGGGTGCACAGGCGAAGGTAGATGACCGCCGGGAACGGGTTATTCGGCGCTGCCGCAGACAGGTCTTCCGCCACCCGGAGCGCCTTCGCGTACTCCCGCGCATCCACCAGGTGTTCCAGCCATCGCAGCCGTGCGGGAAAGAAGGCGGGCTCGCGGTTCATGAGGCCGGTTATGATGCCAAGCCCTTCCGCGTACGCTGCCGGCCTTCCGGCGGGTCCGGCATGCATCAGCGACCTGGCGAGACGGAAGGACACGCCCGGATCGGGCCTTTTGGCAAGTGAGTCCCTGTAGCAGGCCTCAGCCTCTTCGCTCTCGCAATCGTCAAAATAACTGCCGAGCTGCGCAGCGGCCCGGGGATCGCCATCGCGCCCTGCGGCCGGTGCCGCGCCGGGGAACGCTCTCTCCTCCGATGCGTCGCAGTCACCGGAAAACGAGGCATCCGGAACGATCTCCGGGGAAACCGGCACGTCATGCGTATCGGTAACAAGCATCCGCATCCGTTCAAAGGGCCTGCCGTACAATTTCACCATCACGGTAATCCCCCGCGCGCTATCAGCGCGGATGCTCCTCATGGTCCGCCTGGAGCCGGCGGCATTGCGTGCGACCGCCCGCCCGTTGACAAAGACCGTGTACAGGCTCCGGGAAAAGACCCTGAGCCGCAGCGGTCCCCGCCACCGGAACGAAGCCTTCGCGTACACGACGCCCTCGGCGGGAAAGACATGGTCGCCCGGGTCCAGCCAGCCGTCTGCCCTGCTGACCCGTATCCTCTTTTGCGGATATATCTCGCTCGCAGCGGAGACCACTTCCGGCTGGAACGGGTACCTCTGGTCAGCGGGGCCGTACTTCCGGTACGGCCCGTACAGAGTCCACGACCGCACCGGCTTCAACTCGTCAGTCAGCCTCTTCGCGCTGGCGGGATCGAACCGGTAGAGCAGTTGCTCCAGCCGGCAGTTGAAATTGATCAGGCAGGCATTCGCCCAGTCGTCACCGCCCGCCGCCAATGTCCCCCTGATTTTTTCTGCGATTTTTGCTATGCGCCCCGCCCCCAGATGGTCAGCCAGGCGGAAAAGGTCGCCGTAGTGAAGGACTGAAACCGGGTCAGCCGGGTGCCTGGTGATCAACGCTTCAAGCGAGTTCGCGTAGCGGGGATAGTCCCCGGATGAGAAGCTCCGGACCACCGAGCCCTCCTGCTGTACCGTGCCGGAACAATCGGCACCCGGGGCGGCAGGTGCGGCCGCAAGCACCGCAGAGAATAAAATTAATAATGTGCAGATTAATTTCATGATGGATTGCCGGGTGCGCGTTGAAGACATGGCCGCTGGCTCCCGGGGCCGCTCCGCTCCCTATTCGATCAGCATCGCGCCCTTTTCAAGTAATATATCCAGTATATACGCATCGCGCCTCGAATTCATCGGCGTGTACCCGATGAGCTGGCCGGTAAACTCGAGCTGTTCCTTCTCCTTAAGCATTGAAATCGTATGCGTGCTGTCGACGTGAAGGCGGTAGGTGATCCTGATGTTCAACCGCCCGGCCTCATGGTCGATCATGTCGATGCGGAAGTTCTTTTTGTACCGCTGTGCCTTCATGATCGATGTTATCATTCCGCGCCCCAGCACCACCGCGTTAAGCTTTTTTCTTGAAGTATTCATCCCGCAGTATCGCCGGTGTCCGCAAGAGCCCGCCATAAAATTGGGCATTCAGCTGGAGCGGGGCGGGCGCGGGCGGCGCTTCTTCAGAGCGCGCGGGCAGGGGCAGCCCCGCGATGAGGCAGAAAATCATGAAGACAACTATTTTTTTCATCCTGCTACCGCCTTACTCAGTTAATCGTATCTCCAGTGTCCGGGAGTCCCTGTCCACCGTAATTTTTCCAAGTCGGGAGCCCTGCCGGTCAAAGGCCTTTATGAATGACTCGAGCGAGGTCACCTCTTTCCCGTCCGCGGAAAGAATGATGTCCCCCTTTTTAAGGTTATAGATCACGCTCCGGGGTGATACGTCCGAAATGACCACGCTGCCGGTCCGGGAATTCTCATCGATCTCGATCCCGTACAGCATGAGGAGCCTGTTCATGCCCTTCCTGATCTTTTTATACACCGTCCGCTCCCGCAGTACCAGTTCGGCATTCTCGATGCGGCCGTTGCGCGACACGGCGATGTCGATCGTGGTCCCGACCGGCTTGTTCCCCACCGATCTGATAAGGCCGCCCAGCGTCGTGATCCTCTCGCCGTCAATCGACCGAATGATGTCCCCGACGGCCAGCCCGGCCGATTCGGCCGGCGAATTCCGTATGACCGAGATCACCTTCAGCGTGCTGTCCTCCCTGCCGATGCCGTGCCGCGTCTCTTTCACCATGAACCCTATCCATCCGCGCCGCACCCTGCCGTGTCGTACCAGGTCCCGGCAGACACGCTTCACCAGGTTCGACGGGATGGAAAAGCTGATGCCCTGGAACCCGCCGGATTCAGAGCGGATAGCGGTGTTTATCCCGACGAGCTTCCCGTCAAGGTTGATAAGCGGCCCGCCCGAATTCCCCGGATTGATGGACGCGTCGGTCTGTATGAAGTCCTCGATATCCGCGAAGCCGATATTGTCCCGTCCCTTGGAGGAGACGATCCCGCCCGTCACGGTCTGGCGCAGGCCGTAGGGGTTCCCTACGGCGAGGACCCATTCTCCCTCCGAGAGGCGGTTCGAGTCTTCAAACGGCACCGGCTTCAGGGGAACAGTGCCGGGATCGCGTATTTTCAGGAGCGCGATGTCGGTTTTGGGGTCGGCCAGGAAAAATTTCCCGTTTTTAAACCGCTCGAGGGCGATGGCAGCGCCGTTGTGGTGCAGCACCTGGTAGTAGTCGCCCTTCATGACAACATGGTAATTGGTGACGATATACCCGTCCTCGATGACGGTACCCGAGGCATAGGCAATCTTGCTGTAGCTGTCGCTCCTTTTCGCCTGGCCTCGTTCGTAAATCGATATGCTCACGACCGAATTCTTTACCAATCCGGCGGCGCGGATGAAGGGGGCGTTGAAATCATCGGGTGCGGCAGATGCCCGCGCGCCCAGGAGGAGGCAGCATGCGAGGCTAATCGCCGACAACATCGTCAAAATAGCTTGTCCCTTCCGGCATCCTGTATTTTTTAAAATCAATTGCTTTTCCCCTTGGCGCGAATTTGTAATTTTTATCTTTCAGTTCAAGCCCCGTCAGGAGAGAGAATATCCCGACCGCGATCCCTTCCGCGATCTCATCCTGCTTTTTTGTAAGCAACAACCGGTCTCTGCTCCTGTTCAGGTACCCAAGCTCAATGAAGGCGTTGATCGCATTGACATGAAGCGGCATGATCCAGACAGAGATGTAGCTCTTCCCCGGCTTTTGGGAGCGGTGGTCATCGCCGTGCAGGTAGAGAGAATGGCAGATGTACCGTATTATTTCATACGACGCGTACGCGTTGTCACCGCCGAACCCTTCCTCACCGCCGTCCCTGCGGTAGCGTTCATACTGCGACCGCTCTCGCTCCCAGAAGGTTCCCTCGGGGACGAAGTCGCGCAGGGTCGGCGCATACCGGGTACGTGCTATATGGTGCCGCGCGGCGTTCTCCCATCCCGGCGGACACGAATAAGACCAGTCGACCATGTTGAAGCGGTATCCCCTGAATCCCGCCCGGTCAAGCTCCAGGTCCTTGGTGAGAGGATACCCGGTGAAATACAGAGAGACGTCGTTCAGGAACCAGTCAAAGTCAGACCTGGTGGTCTCCTCTATGAACCACTCCCG
Source organism: uncultured Spirochaetota bacterium (assembly GCA_963827275.1). Lineage (GTDB taxonomy): Bacteria > Spirochaetota > UBA4802 > UBA4802 > UBA5550 > RBG-16-49-21. Next base: position 91,971 of record CAWHAA010000008.1, on the reverse strand, counting down.
GTAGGGGCTGTTCCTTAAAAATTTTTTTTCCTCCCGGCCGCCCTTCAGGTAGTCAAGCCCGGCGCTGAGAATATCATGCGGCGGCGTTACCACAGGGTTCATCCCCTCAAAATCGCGCGGTGCTGACCGGGCACAATGGAGCGAAACCACGAGGTGCGGCTTTAGCGCGTTGATCCGTGATATCCGGCCGTGGCGGATGATCCCCTGCGGATCCGGATAGTCAAAGAGCCTGAAGGAAGCATTGGGGTCTTCCATGCCGTCCGCTTCTTCCTCGGTGATCGATTTTCCCCTGCTCATGGCCGTGATGATGGTGATCTTCGGAATCTCGCCGTCCGCGTATTTCTCGAGCAGCCGGTAAAATTTTTCATGGTTCGCGCCCGGGGCGAGGTGCTTCAGAAGCTTTTCGGCCTTCCGGGCTATCGAATAGACGATGACGCGTTCTTTCAGGTCTTTCCGCGATGCGCCTTCCTTAAAGAAGTCGAGATATCTTCCCTTCAGGGTGTCATAGCGGTCGCCGTGCGCCGACATCGGGTGCTTCCCCACTCCCCCGTGCCCCGGGTCGATGACGACCCTGAAGGTCGGGAATTCTTCCCTGTTCGTCGCAGACGGCGCAAGGAGCAGGGCGACGAGGGCAAGGGGGACCAGCACCGCCCGCCTGGCGAGCAGGCCCAGCGCGAAATAATAGCACTCTATCGCATGGTACGAGATGATTTCGGATCTCTTCAGCATGTTATCATAAAAATCTGCGAATATTCGCCGACCTGTCACATTATGAAATGGTGATCTATCAGTCAAAGCTACTACATTCTTGTAATTTTAAAAACAAAAAAAAGGGGATCGCTCCCCTTTTTTTCAGAACAGAATGATATGGCAGTATGATTTATTTTTTCGTCTCGCCGCCCTTGTCCGCGTAGATCCTGTTCATGTTGTCGGCTTTGGCCACCTTGTACTTGTCATGGACGCTCTTTTTCTCGTTTTCATCCTTCGCGAGCGCTTCGAGTATCGAGATACCGTACGCCCGTGCGGCCCTCAGGTGGTAGAGTGAGCCGAGGCCGTACTTGTGCGATAACGAATATTGCGCGTCATCCATCTGACCGTACGCAACGCGCAGCCGCAGGTGATTATTGCTCAGCTGGTCCGCCTTGTCCGGGTCGATCCGTGATCCCAGGTCCAGGTGCAGGAGGAGGATCTTGCCCGCGCATTCATTCAAGAGGTCCTCGCACTGCTTCCGGTAATCCTCGTATATCACCTTGAACAGTTCATTGATCGCCTCATGATTTTCTTCCAGCTTTTTCTTGGCATAGACCGTGTTCCTCTTATAATAAAGTTCCATCCCTTCTTTATACTTATTATAGATATCCTGGTATTTTGAGTCCCAGCCCTTGCCGGAATTATTCTTCACCATGATATTGATCATATAAATCTCTTCCAGGTTGCGCTTCATTAATTTATCCACAATTTCATTCGCATGAAATTTGGCGAGGTAATCGTCTTCGGGCCTTGTTGATTCGTCGTAATCTTTGCTCCTGTAGGAGCCGTCGGGCATTTTTTTAATGCCATCATCCTTCTTTTCACCCGATTTTTCCTGGGCAAAGGCGAGTGAAACCGTGAAAAGGCTGATGACCACAAGCGACATAACTTTGGAACACTTTCTCATCGTCATAGTAGATCTCCTCATAAAAAACTATATTTTTCCTGTTCATTCATCGGGGAAAAATTGCATATTTCAAAGTGTTATGATATTAATAATAACAAATTATAAATTATCAACCACTTTTTTTATATATCGTATTAATTTGCACCGAACTTAATTAATTTATTAATTTCGGTACGCGGTAAAAAAGACTTTTTGATCGATTTCGCACATGCCCCTGCCGGGATATGGACAGCGCGCATCTTTGTTCATAAATACAACCTGCGCACGCCTGCTTCGGTTGCCACTCCTCCCTGGCCGGGGAAGGATTAATTATGTCATCTAACGAGCAGTATCCTCACATCCATCACATTGGTGTTCGTTGGCCCTGTAATGATCAGGTTCCCCAGCCTGTCATGAAAATGATACGAATCGTTGCGCGCGATATACTCGTGGATATCGATCCCCTGTTCGCGCGCATCCCGCGCCGTCGCGCCGTCAATGACCGCCCCGGCCGCGTCCGTCGGGCCGTCAGTGCCGTCAGTGCCGATGCTGGCGATGGTGCATCCGTCGAGCCCGTCGATAAACTGCGCGGCATGGAGGGCAAATTCCATGTTCCTGCCGCCCAGTCCGTCGCCGCGCACCGTGACCGTTGTCTCGCCGCCGCTTATGACGCATGCCGGCGGCGGAACCGGGTTCGACGAAACAACGACCTCGCGCGCAATACGCGAATGCCAGAAGGCGGCGTCCTTTGTGTCGCCCTCTATCATGGAAGAGAGAATGATGGCATGGTATCCCCTCCCCTCGGCTTCCTTCCGGGCCGCCTCCAGCGCCATGATGTTTGACGCTATGACAAGGTTCGTGACCCTGGAAAAAACGGGACTGTCCGGACCGGGGTTCTCTTCTATTGTCCCGTTCGCGCCGTCCCGCAGGCGCCGTGCCACCGCGGCAGGCACGGCAGCGGCGATCCCGTATCGTTCGAGGACGCCGAGGGCGCCCCTGAAGGTCGAGCGGTCCGGCGCAAAGGGCCCGGACCCGATGATGTCGATATGATCGCCCACCACGTCCGAGACCATGAGGTTGACGACCGCGGCGCCCTTCGGCGCCCTGGCAAGCATGCCGCCCTTCACCAGCGACAGGTGCTTGCGCACCGTGTTGATCTCGTCAATTGCGGCGCCGCTTTTCAGCAGTATCGCGGTGGTCGCGCGCTTTTCCTCAAGGGTGACCGGGTCGGCGGGAAGGGGCATGAGCGCCGAGGCCCCCCCGGAGATGAGGGATATGACCAGGTCGCGCTCACCCGCACCGGCAAGCAGGCCGAGTATCTTCCGCGCACCGGCCATGCCCCGCCCGTCCGGCACCGGGTGCGACGCCTCGATGCATTCTATCTTCGTCAAGGGCTCGGTGTAGCCGTCCTTGACGCAGATGCAGCCAGCATCGATCCGGTCGCCGAGGACGCGCTCAACGGCGCGCGCCATCGACGCCGTCGCCTTGCCCGCCCCCACCACGAGGATCCTGCGTACCCCGCCGAGATCGACCTCTTTCAGCAGGCTGCCGCGCGAAAAAAGGAGCAGGCGGTCCCCTTCCCGGCGTACGTGCGATGCCACCGCCGCCGCGGGGTCCACGGCCGCAATCGACGCGGCAAGGATCGCGCGCACATCATCCCGTGCATTCGTCATGGAGTACGCTCCCCCGGCCCGCCGTGGCGCGGCGGCCCTATGTTTTATCCCCGATTATTTTCAGCCGGCGCAGCATGATCAGGAAAAGCGCCGCCGCCACCGCAAGCAGGGCCGCCCCCTGGAGATAGGCTCCCAGGATGAGCTTCCCTATGGAAAAAAGCGATGCGTACACGAGCACCATGCCGAGCAGCCAGTTCACCAGGAGACGCGGCATGGATTCGTTCCCGTCATCAATGCTCCCCTGCCTGAACCTCTTCCACCCGGGCCCGCCCGGACGCACCCGCCGGCAGAACGCGGCCAGCTTTTCCTCCTCCACCGGCTTCGTGGCGAACGTGACGACAAGCCACGCGCAGGTGGTCACCCCGGCAATGAAAAACAGGCTCTCGGGAAACCGGACAAACGGTTCTTTCGACACAAGGCGCGGGACGCCGTAGGCCAGTATCGGCACCACCATGGCCACGATCTCCGACCATGCGTTGAGCCGCCACCAGTACCAGCGGAGGATCAGGACCAGGCCCAGTCCCGCGCCGCATTCGATGATGAATTCCCACGCTCCCGTGATGCTGCCCATGAACTTGATCATCATGCTTGAGAGCACCACCAGCGCGAGCGTCATGATCCGCGAAACAAGCACATAGTGCCGTTCGTCCCCGTCCTTCTTGATAAAGCGCCGGTACAGGTCGTTAATGATATATGAGCTCCCCCAGTTCAGGTGCGTCGCGATGGTGGACATGTAGGCAGCCAGGAAGGCCGCCACGAGCAGGCCCCTGAGACCGTCGGGGAGATGGTCGCGAATGGCAAGGATATACCCCTCCCGGGGGTATTCGAGGTCAGGATAGAGTACGAGCGACGCCAGGGCGACGATGATCCAGGGCCATGGCCGCACCGCGTAATGCGCAACGGCGAACCAGAGGGTCGCCAGGAGGGAATGCCGCTCATCCCTGGCCGACATCATGCGCTGGGCGATGTATCCCCCGCCCCCCGGCTCGTTCCCGGGGTACCAGGACGACCACCACTGCACGCCGATATGCGCGACGAACGCCGACACGGAGAGGGTCATCACCCCCGCCACGGCGGTCGAGGCGCCGAAGGATATGTCGGGAAAGAAATTAAATACATGTTCCGGCAGCCGGGCCATGAGCCCCTGCATACCGCCCACCTCCGGCAGATCGAGGACCACGACCGCGAGCACGATGCACCCCGCCATGGCGATGAAGAACTGGAACATGTCGGTGAAAGCGACGCCCCAGAGGCCCGAGACCGCCGAGTAGACGCCGGTGATCACCATGGCGCCGACGATGAACCAGAAGATGTTGTCATCGCTGACCCCGAACATGACTTTAAGGATCGATGCCATGGCAAGGTTCACCCATCCCATGATGATGACGTTCATGAACACGCCGAGGTATATCGCCTTGAAGCCGCGCAGAAAGGCGGCCGACTGTCCCGAATAGCGGAGCTCGATGAATTCAACGTCGGTCAGGATATCGGCCCTTCGCCACAGCCGCGCGAAGAAAAACACCGTGAGCACGGTGCCCGCCACCATGTTCCACCAGAGCCAGTTCCCCGCGATGCCGTTTTTCGCCACCAGCTCGGTCACCGCCAGGGGCGTGTCGGCAGCGAAGGTCGTCGCCACCATGGTCGTGCCCGCCAGCCACCAGGGCATCTTTCTCCCGGACAGGAAGAATTCCTCGGTGCTGCCGCCCGCCCGCTTTCGCATCACCAGCGCGACGGCGATGCTCAGGAAGAAGTAACAAATGACAAGGATGGTATCAATGGGTGCCATGGACATGCCCTGCCCGCGGCAATCGCTCCGCAGGTGTGTTGTGGATCTTATTGCAGATCTTTATAATAAAAATCGATGTCAAATCCGCCGTACTTCGAACTGAACGAGAGATTGATGTTTTCATACAGGGTCTTGACCAGCAGGGGGTCGTCATTGAATTCCGGAGCGTTGAGCTTTATGTCGTGCTTCAGAAACTGCATCTGGTTCGCGAAGGTCCCGGTTATCAGGTTCGCCAGTTCGCCCGCGACATCACCGTGGTATTTCCTGATGGTCTTCGCGTCGCTGGTATTCACGAATTTGCCGGTGATATGGTCGAGGGTCCTTTTCGGCAGGTTGATGATGATCTCTCCCTTCATCGTCCCGTTGATCTCAACGACCACGAGAGGGTCCTTCACCCGGGACTGCGTCTCGTACACTTCCTCAACCGAGGCGTCATCGAGGAAATGTTTGAATATATGGTTAACGGACCGCACAAGGTACTTTGAATACCGATCATAGTCGCCCATCGCTTGCTCCATGAGTAGGCTCTGCCGCCGGGTGGTAACGATATGGGAACAAATAATAATGGAAAATTAGCTTTGTCAATACCTTTTCACGTTATGTCTCATAATTTACGTGAATGAAGGCGGGACCGCGCGGCCCCGCCTTCTCAATCATTTAATCATACCACGGGCGATCGAGGCCGCCTGCTTTACCGCTTCGCCGAGGCCGTCGGGGTTTTTTCCTCCCGCCTGCGCCATGTCCTTGCGCCCGCCGCCACCCCCGCCGACACGCGGTGCCACGTCCTTGATGAGCTTGCCGCAGTCCACCCCCTTCTTGACCGCGTTGTTCGTGGCGGCGAACATCAGGAGCGCCTTGCCGTCAACAGCTGATCCGAAGAGGACGACCGCGTTCTGTTCTTTTCCGCGTATCGCGTCAGAGAGTTCCCTCATTTCATCCGCGCTCCTGCCGTCAAGGACACGGGAGATTATTTTGACGCCGTTTACCTCAACGGCGCCGCTCATGATATCGTCAGACCCGGTGGAAAGCGTCTCCTTTTTTAATTTTTCGATCTCTTTTTCGAGCATGCGGTTACGCTTCACCAGCTCCTCGACGCGCTTCACCAGGAGCGGCTCGGTGATATTGACGATCTTCAGGCAGGTCAGAAACGATCCCCTCGCTCGCGTTGTACCGGTCAAGCACCCCCTTCAGGGTAACGGCCTCGATCCGCCGCATGCCGGCCCCCGGCGAGGCCTCGCGGAGGATCTTGAACAGGCCGATCTGACCCGTGACCGCCGCATGGGTGCCGCCGCAGAGCTCCTTGCTGAAATCGCCCACAGTCACGACCCGCACGGTGTCCTCGTATTTCTCATCGAACACCGCCATCGCGCCGGTGGTGACCGCGTCCTGGTACTTCATCACCTCGGTGGTCACCGGGACGTTCTCCCATATTGTGCGGTTCACGATCCCCTCCACCGCACCGATCTCCTCGCCGGTGAGGGCGTTGAAGTGGGAAAAGTCGAAGCGCATCCGCTCCGGGGTCACAAGGGAGCCCGCCTGCTTCACGTGCACGCCCAGCACCGAGCGGAGCGCCGCATGGAGAAGGTGGGTCACCGTGTGGTTGGCGCGGATCAGGTTCCTGTTCACGGTATCGATTGCCGCATGGACCTGCTCGCCTTTGCTGAACTCGCCCTTCACCACTTCCCCGATATGGATGATGGTCTTGTTGTTCTTCTTCGTGTCTTCTACCCTGAAAAGGGCCCCGGCCTGAGAGGTGATGGTGCCGATATCGCCCACCTGGCCGCCGGACTCACCGTAGAAGGGGGTCTCCTTCAGGACGAGGACCCCGCGGCCCGCGCCGAGCCGCTCAACCGCCTTCGACCCGTCATGCAGGAGCTCGACCGTTGACCCGCACGCGTCAGTATCATATCCCCTGAACAGCGTGTCAGCCGCGGCTGCGCCGATCTCCTCAAAGACCTCCTCGAGGCTGCCGGACGCCGCTTTCCAGCTCTGCTTGCCCCGCTCGCGCTGCTTCTCCATCTCCGCTTCGTAGCCCTTCACGTCCACGTCGAGGCCGCGCTCAATCGCGATCTCCCGCGTCATCTCGAGGGGGAAGCCGAAGGTATCATACAGGACAAAGGCGTCCGCGCCGGAGATGACCTTCTCCTTTTTCTTCTGGAGCTCCTTCATGGTCTCTTCGAGCCGGTCCATGCCGTTTTCCAGGGTCTCAAGAAACCGCCGTTCCTCGGACTCGATCACCTTTTTCACGTTGACCGCAGCGTCCTTTATCTCCGGATAAAAATTCCCCATGATGCCGAACGATCGGGTCCACCAGCGTGTGCATGAAGGGCTCGGTGATGCCGAGCTGGCGGGTGAAGCGCATGGCACGGCGGAGGACCCGCCGCAGCACGTAGCCGCGCCCGTCGTTCGAAGGATACACGCCGTCCGCCACGGCAAAGGTGAGGGCGCGCGCGTGCTCCGCGATGATGTTCACGGGCACCTTCGTTTTCCCCTCGTACGGGGTCTTCGCCTGCCCGCTCACGTATGCGGTGATCTTTCTGAATTCATCGGTTTCATACACGGAATCGACGTCCTGCACCAGCGTGGCCAGCCGCTCGAGCCCCATGCCGGTGTCGATGCCCACCCTGGGCAGCGGGTTTAATTTGCCCTGCTCGTCCTGGTTGAACTGGTTGAACACCAGGTTCCAGTACTCGAGGAAGCGCTCGCACTCGCACCCGGGCCTGCAGTCGGGCCTGCCGCAGCCGTACGCCGCGCCCCGGTCGATGTAGAGCTCGGAGCAGGGTCCGCACGCGCCGGTGTCGCCGGCCGGGCCCCAGAAATTGTCGGCCTTGCCGAGCCGCACGATCTTGTGCTCCGGGACGCCGATCCTGGTTTTTCCAGATGCCGAAGGCCTCGTCGTCATCCTGGTAGATCGATACCCATATCCTTTCAGGGGAAAATTTGATTACCTGTGTTGAATAGTCCCAGGCGAACTGGATCGCTTCTTTTTTGAAGTAATCGCCGAAGGAAAAATTGCCGAGCATTTCGAAGAAGGTCAGGTGGCGCTTGGTCTTGCCCACGTTCTCGAGGTCGCTCGTGCGCAGGCACTTCTGCACCGAGGCCGCCCGGGTGTATTCAAGGTCCACCGTGCCCGGCGAACATCGGCTTGAACTGCACCATGCCCGCGGTGGTAAAGAGGAGCGTCGGGTCGTCCTTTGGTATGAGCGGGCTCGAGGGGACGATCCGGTGGCCCTCATTCCGGAAAAAATCGATGAAAGACTTTCGCAGATCCATTACTGTGAGCATGGCGCACCTCTTTCTTTGCCGCCCGGTTTTCCGCGGGCATGATGCACTATCTATAAAAAGGGGATTAATTTTCAAGGAAATATTTCTGTTTGCGGCAAATCTGCCGGCGGCGTGAGGCCGCCTACCCCATAAACGAAGGTAGCCTTTGCTTGCCCTGCCAGATTTTCATGCCCCCCGCCCCCCGGAGGGGGCGCGTGTGAAAATAGTTTTACTCTTTCGATATACCCGCCCGTTCCCCCTGTATGTACCTTCGCACAAGCGACATCACGCCGCCCTACCGGCCCGGGATGGACAGGCAGTCCCTATACAAGGGAGTATGGCAGCGATACTGGCATGAATTCAGGGAGCAATATCAGAAAAACTTTGCGCCCCTCTATGGCGATCTTACCGAAGAGAAGATATCCGAGGTGTTGAAGCTCCTTTCGTGCGGAGACTACCGAAACGGGTTCCGGAAGCACGTGTGCCCTGAGTGCGGCACGGTCCTCATGGTACCATTCACCTGCAAATCCCGTCTCTGCCTCTCCTGCCACCGGAAAAAGCTGTACGGCTGGTCCATGAACCTGTCGGAGGTCATGCACACGACCCTGACTCATTTCCACGTCACCTTCACCCTGCCCGGGCCGGTGACCCGGGCGCTCTTCGAAAGACGCTTCCCGTGCGAGGACCTAATCACCGCGGCGGCCGGCGTGTACTGGAAGGAGCTCCTGAAAAGCACGGGTAATCCCGGCAGGGAATGGCAATCAGGCAGCATCGCCACCCTGCACAAGTGTGGCAATGCCCTGAACTTCAATCCGCATGTGCACCTGATCGGCACGCGGGAGCTGGTGAATACATTAACAGGAGAGATACTCCGCTCACCGCTCCTGAACTACCGAAGAATCCGCTTTTCATGGATGAATGCCGTACTTCGCCTATTGGGGAAAAACGGGATACTATCCGAAGAAGAAGTTCGTATAATCAGGGAAAAATATAAAAACGGCTTTCATGTGCATCTACAGCCTGTAATCGGCACAAATAACGAAGTATTATTTCGCACCGCCGAGTACCTCGCGGCCGGATACTTCCACAACAGCATGATAACAGGCATAAACCATAATAAAGCGAAAATAACGTTCAGATATAAAAGCTGGGTTGACCGTAACACGAAAGAAAAGACCTACTCTGAAATGACCCTGGACGTTTACGAATTCATGGCAAGAATGCTCTTTTATCTGCCTGATAAGCACCGCAAAGCGATACGATACTATGGGATATATGCGCATGGCATTAAACACAAGCTAGATCAGATAACCCGAAAGACCTGGGCGCACGCCATAGAGCATTCTTTCGACACAAATCCTGAGATCTGCCCCGACTGTGGCGCATACATGGCAGAATCAGTTGTTTTTGCGTATTTTGCCGACAGGGAATGGAGGAAACTCTGGAAGACACATCTTCTTGTCGGCGGGTATTTCAGGATGAAAAAGGGGCCTTGATGCTTGATTTCTCTCAATAATTCCCAAAAATTTCTTGCTATTTTGACAAACCGCTGTTGTACTATTCGCGGGTAGGTTTTCTTTACACATTTTCAAAAATTTTTCTCAATTTTCGCAGCGCGCGCCAAATTTTAAGCTCCTGTCCAGCGCTTTTTTATGTTGGAGGCGGCTTCACTTGAGAGGAAGCAGCTTCATATAAAATGCTTTGTGTCCCCTGGGCTTGTACTGATGAGGCAACAGATTCCTATATATTTCGAATAGGCTCATACGATACAAGTAGTCCTTACTATCCTGATGGGTCACTATATAATAGTGGTTCATGGGGTTGTATTACAGGTTTTGGAAGTAGTTTTAACCTTCTATGGGATTATTTAGATGTAAGTCCTACCGGGGGCTTTGGAAATGCAATAATATTCAGGTATAGTTGGGGTTGGGATTATGGTTATTAATATAAAAAATAGTATGCCAAAGATTTTCATTTTATGTTTTTTGTTGAGTATATTTAGTTGTAAGAAATCAGGTGGATTATCTGATGATAATCAGAAAATGTATATTACTTTTCCTGATATAATATTTGGTATTGATATTAGCAAATTAACAAGCAGAAAAGTTGTTCGGATTTTAAGGGGGAAAGGCATTCCATTTAGTGGTTTCAATCCCTATGGCGATTCTGTAAAAACAAATGATTTATTAAATGCTCCAATATGTATCAAAACAAAATATTTTATTGGTTCTGGATTTGATAAAAATAAAATATCAAGAGTAGTTTACCATTTCGCTCCAATGGATAATAGTATTGAGATAGAAATTGAATTTTATAATAATTATTATAACTCAGTGTTAAAAATTTTAATTGATAAATTTAAAGAGGGTAATAAGGAATATTATAAAAATAGTAGCGGTCAATCTAGTAATATACATTTTGCTACTGTTTGGAGATCACGGCCTCAAGATATTTCTTCTATTGAATTGATTTCTTTGGATAAATATTATTCATTATTTTTTGAAGACAATGATAATTTAAATAAAAGAGAAGATGCTTTTTATTTACTTATTAGAAGTAGAGCAAGGGAGCCAATGCATATTCATTGAATTCTTTGGGCGGGTGGTGGATTTGGTGTTTCAATGAATAGGCATTGGGCTATAAATTTAAGTTTCGGTTTAGGTGTAGGTGGTTCATTTACTATGCCTGTTGACTGGCACAAATCCATTTCTAAATACCTTTCAAAATGGATTTTATGATATAAATAGTGGATTTAAAGGAAATTCACTGTTTTTAAATATTCCATTTGAGTCCTCTATTGGGTTTAGCCATATATATTAATATTTTATCATTTTAATGTATTGAGACTTCCTAAATCAGCAGAAGGCCTCAGATATTATTTCTTTTTACTTGAAAATATCCCAATATTGATATCAGCATATTTTATTTCTTTCATTGATTGGTTTTTCGTATGACCCGGTTTTTTTATTACTGGAAACCATGTCGGCCCTGCCCAACTGACGCTAATCCTGCACACGACAACCAGTACTAATCCCTTGGCCGGCAGAGAACCGGAACACAAAGCATAACACTACTCACCAAGCCAAAGGCTCGGAACACGGAGAAGGAGCAGGGTAGCAGGCCCCGTGCGCTATCCGGCGCTGCCTCGAGACCAGGTAGCCCAACCAACGACCCCTTTAGGGTGAATGAAAACTCTAATAATTAACAAGAAAACCTCCTAGGATAATTGAAAATCGCCATGGTCCTGAATGTAGCGTTCAGCATCATACGCATGAGAATTGAAAACCCATCGCCTGGTAAATTCATTGAAAAGCTTGAGCTGTTTGTTCCTCGTCTTCACGGGCTTAAATTTTAAGCTCCTGTCCAGCGCTTTTTTATGTTGGAGGCGGCTTCACTTGAGAGGAAGCAGCTTCATATAAAATGCTTTGTGTCCCCTGGGCTTGTACTGATGAGGCAACAGATTCCTATATATTAAATAAGAAGCCATCAGTGTGGACGATTCGATCCTATTTCGAATATGTTTGGAACACATAATAGATATTCAGGGCTATATGGTCATGGTGCTGTAGATTTAAGGGCCAATATAGGTCAAAATGTTTATGCTGTTGGGAATGGTGTTGTTGTTAGATCAGAGTATAATACTAAGGGTTATGGCCAATTAGTCGTTTATAAATTTACATATAATTACACAATTGGCAATAGATTATATGATTTTTTTACAGGAAATTGGGGTGGTATGAGATATAAAATGCAAATGGATGGAAAGACGTTTTATGCATGGAATTCTCATTTAATTGAGAGAGATGTTAAAGTTGGAGATCCAGTTAAACAGGGTCAAAAGATAGCCAGGACAGGTAATACTTCAGCTGAAGGATTGACAAAACTAGGCGAAGATCACCTTCATTTTGGTATAAGTGATATTGATAATCCTCCAGGTACAAATGCCCAACCAACATCAAACTGGCTTGATCCAGCTCCTTTTTTTCAGGATATTAACACCGAACCGATTGACAATAGGATTTGGGAGAATCCAGATCCAGAATAATAGGAGATTATCATGGGAATTAAAATTAATAAATTATTCACTGTTTCATTTTTATCGATTATTATATCACTTTTTTGTTCAAATTCAACTGAAGTGACTAGTAAGAATTCGATGAATCTACCTATGATATTTAAACCATTTAACTTTTATGAAAGTAGAGTTTCAACTGATGATTTAATTAATAAAATTGAAGAAAAAGGTATAATCAATTATTCCTATAGTAGATGGCATGATATAGGAAGTGTAAGAATAAGAATAATATCTGACATAAAAAAAAATAAGATTAAACAAATTATTATCCAACCCACTGATTTCAGAAAGGAATGTATCTATTGTTCGAAAAAAGGTTATGCTTCAATATGCCATCAAATTGATTATAAATACAATAAAAAACTTTTTTATAAAATTTATTTGCAATTGAAAAATGAAATTGGTGAGTATGATGCATCATCCTCGATAATACATTATGATCTTCAAGCAGGTGATCCAAGAGAAAAAAATTATATTTGGAAAAGAGAAGGCTTTGTGGTTAAGCTTAGTCTCATGAAGATGTTAAATGAAGGATGTGGTAGTGCTTGGTTCATTGATCTCTCAGCTGAAAACAATATGTAAATGCTGCATTGGAGTATGCTTTATGAAAAAAAATGCATTAGTATTATTCTTGAGTTTCGTTGTTATGCTCATTACAGTAAAATCATATGCTGTGGGTCTCGGCGTACATCTCACTGGTGGGGCCACGTTCCATAGAGGATATCATGAAGATGAATACAGTGATAGAATGTTTCTTGGCGCGGGATTCATCATTGACACCACTGTTGCAAAAAACAATCTGTTCAATTATCGTATGCATTTGGATTACACAAATTTGCAGAGGAAAAATTATCTTCATGAAAAAAAATTCTATGTTGCTAAAGAGAATCATAATTTTCTAAATATGCAAAATTCCTTCGGTTTCGGGATCGTACGACTTCAAAATTTCAGGTTCTGGCTCGGCCCACATGTACATTTTTCATATGATTTTTATGATAAGCATTTTGGAACCAATTTAGGGCTTGCTTGGGGGTTCAATTATAATATGGCGAAATTGATTACTCTTAGTCTTGATTGTGGAGCCAGGGTGGGATTGCTTGAATGGAAAGGTAATGATGGCCGAAAATATACGGCCAGAATCGAGCCCTTTGTCAACCTCGGCGTTCTTTTCAGAGTTAAAGACGAATACTCGTCTTTAGCAAGTAGCGGGGAGATTATATGAAAAGAACAATCATAAATTCTTCCATCATTATGCTTGTTGAATAATAGTTAATTATTGATATCCAAGATATACAGAAACCTCTTGTGGGGATTAGCATATAAAAAGTCTAATAATTCAATTCCTTTGGGGGGGTGGGCATGCCGAATAAATTAAACATACGACATATAAATACATTTTATGCGTTATTAATCATATGCATAACTATTTTCCCTTTCAGCTGCAAACGCGATTCCAATAAAGTCAATAGTGGACCCTTTTTTTCTTATTCCGAATCGGGCTATGTATTCCCGCCGGAATTCAGCCCCTTGCCAGGTACCTATGACCATGATCTGGAAGTAGAAATTTATTGCATGCTCGATTGGGCTACGGTGTACTACACAACTGACGGGAGCGATCCGGATATTCGGTCGAAGGTCTACAAAGAACCGATTCGGGTTTCAGGAAATGGGACATCGGTCACCATAAAGGCCATTGCGATAACACGGCTTCATCATGAAAGCGAAATTGCAACAGCCGCCTATACAATAAACTGGTCTGCCTGTTCGACTCCGGCATTCAATCCCCTTTCAGGTTCATATGTAGGACCGCAGAAAGTTACAATTTCTTCAACGGAAGGTGCCACAATAAAATATACAACAGATGGCTCTGATCCGAAGACGAGCAGCACTGCGATAACGGGAAATATTGCAACAATTGATGCCATGACGGAAGTAAGGGCATACGCGTATAAAGAGGATAAATTCGATTCTGATATATCTATTGCCCGCTATAACATTTTCGAGGATCTTGGCTTTCCGGATGTGGAATATGTCGTGAATGAAAAAATACTCATCGGTCCGGATAATAGGCCGATTGTAGCTTTCGAGGATGAGATAAACGGTTTATTGCGCATGCACGTGTATAAATTGAATGCTGAAAATTCCTGGGATGATCTTGGTTATTTCGATGACTATTTGGCTGAACTTGCGGTTGGATCAGACAGTAAGCCAGTCATCGTTTACAGGGATAGTTCCAATGGGGGTAAGGCTCATGTCATGAAATGGAATTCCGGCACTTCCTGGGATGATCTTGGCCTTGTGGGGGGCGAATTACAGGAAAAGAAAATCGCCATCGGGCCTGACGACAGGCCCGTCGTCCTTCTTAAATACTGGGACTGGGGTTATTTTATAAGAGCCTTTAAATGGGAATCCGGTGTTTCATGGAGTGACATGGGTATATTCGATGATTACACCATGAATCATTTCTCGTTAGCTGTGGCTAATAACAATAAACCTTCCCTGATATATCAGGATAACAGTAATGATTATAAATTGGGCTTGCTCATGTGGGATTCCGGCACTGCCTGGTTAGACCCAGGATATTTGACTCCCAATGGATATAATCCGGTTATTGTGATGGGCCAGGACAACCTGCCGATATTCATGTTCACCGATGGCGATAACGATTATCGCGCCCACGTGATGAAGGGTGGAGATGATTCAACATTGATTGATTACGGACTTGCCAGTATATATGATGAATCCGGAAAAGCAATTGCTATTGGTACGGATGGCAGGCCGGTGGTTGCCACCGTGCAATATACTATTTCTGATACGGATGTTCATGTTGCGAAATGGGTATCGGGAATCACATGGCAAACCATCGGTATAATAGATTATGGTTATGCCTATGATTGCTCTATAGCAGTCGGGACTGACAATATGCCGGTCGTTGCGTTTGATGATGATTGTGAGAGATTAATGGTTTATAGGTGTATAATACGCTGAAAAAGAGGTTATGAAAAATTTTTATATGAAACAGATAAAACAGAAAAATAAAAGAAAAATATTAAGCCTCTGTCCAGCGCTTTTTGTGCCTGAGGGGGCTTAATCTAAGAGGAAGTAATTGCTGATAAAATGCATTCAATCGCATGGGCCTCAACCTATGAGGGTGTATTTCCCCGAGTATTAAAATTTTAAGCTCCTGTCCAGCGCTTTTTTATGTTGGAGGCGGCTTCACTTGAGAGGAAGCAGCTTCATATAAAATGCTTTGTGTCCCCTGGGCTTGTACTGATGAGGCAACAGATTCCTATATATTAAGAGATAAGGGCCGCAATTTTCGAAACGCTTGAAAATTATACTTGCAATGACGATGTAACGGTAATAGTATTGCGACGGAGGTAAGAAGAAATTTGGAAGAACTCCTGTCAAGATTAAACATCTACATTATACCTCCGCTTCTCTCACTGATTTTCGGCCTTACTCTCGCGTTTATATCTATTTACAGAGGGAAGCTGAAATTCGAAAATGTCATGTTTTCCGTGGTGGTCATATGGATGATCCTGCTCACGCCGGCGTTTATCTGCCACCACCTGCTCAAGGGAAATGAAGAGCTGATACTGAAAATTGAACGCGCCATACATTTTTTCTATGTGTATGTGCCGCCGATCTATATAGTCTATTTCTATAAAATAACCAACACGAGAATACGATTTGTCGTTCCTCTCACTTTTGCATTGAGTTTCATCCTCTCATTAAGCACCCTGACCGATTATTACTTCAACGGCCTGTATACCTACAGCTGGGGATATATCGCGAAGGGCGGGATCGCCTTTCAGATATTTGGTTTTTACGGCACGGTTGTCATCCTGCATTTTATCGTTCTTTTTATAATAAAGATGAGGACTGAAAAAAACCCTGTCATAAGGCTGAAATATAAATATCTCCACATGTCGTTCATCATGGGATTCCTGCTTACCGTGTCCAATATTCCGGCGATAAACGGCATCGACTTTTACCCCTTCGGGACCATGGTCTTCATCCCCCTCGGGTTTCTCGGGTACGGCATCCTCAGCCACCGGCTTATGGATATACGGAGCGTGCTCCATGTCACGTTCATATGGGTGGTAACGTCGTCCCTCATACTCGTGCCCAATATCCTGCTGTTCTATTTCATGTATTCATATCTTATAAAAATTGTGCCGGCATTCCTGTTCTTCATCATACTGGTCTGGTTTGCGGTAAACCTTGTGTATATACGGTTGGTACAACCGTTAATAAATGAAATTTTCAACAGGAGGAAGTACGATCTCCGGTCGATAGAATCGAATTTTATAAACAACATTTCATCTCTCAAAACGCTGGGCGAGTTGCTGGTCCAGGTGCGGGGCATAATCAAAAAATCCCTCTCGTTAAAAATGGTCGATGTGTATCTGCGCGACAAGGAATCGAATGTATTCATGAGTATGGAAAAAATTAACCATGACGTCGATCCGGGGCTGATCCCCTGGCTTGCCGGCCATGACGGGCTCCTCGACAAAGGCACGGTTGATATACATGAGGATTACCGGGACGTTCGCGGCGGCCTTGCCGGATTGTTCGCCATGGACGATGCGAACTTCCTTGTGCCGCTCGTCAACAACAACGAGCTGCTTGGCGTGATCGCGATGTCGGAAAAGCCGGACCTGCGGCCCCTCACCGACGACGAGGTTCAGTTCATCAACAACCTGAGGAACGCCACGTCCATCTCCCTGGGTAATTCAATCCTGTACACCAACCTCTCGACGCTCAAGGACAGCCTTGAGATAAAGGTCATGGAGAGGACGGCGGAGCTTCAGGCGGCCAATGAAGAGATGGCGGTGATGAACGAGAACCTGGTAAAAACGAGGGACTCGCTCTGGGGAGAGATGCAGCTCGCGAAAAAGATACAGACCATGCTTCTGCCGAAGCACCCCCTGATTAACGGCTATGAGATTTCCGCTTTCATGCAGCCCGCGGACGAGGTGGGCGGCGATTATTACGATATCATCAACGTGGAAGGCATGGACTGGGTGGTGATCGGGGATGTTTCCGGCCACGGGGTGCCCGCGGGCCTTATCATGATGATGGTGCAGACGTCCATCCATACGGTCCTGGAGGGCTCGCCCGGCCTTATGCCCAACATGCTGCTCACCCATGTAAACAAGGTGATCTCGGAAAATATAGAACTGCTTGATGAAGACAAGTACATGACCATAACCGTGCTTGCCTGCCTCCGGGACGGCAGGTTGTATCATTCGGGCCTGCACCAGGATATACTGATTTACCGCGCGGCCCGCAGAAAGGTCGACAAGGTGGTGACCAACGGGATATGGCTCGGCCTCAATGACGTGCAATGGTCGCCGAGTGAAAACTCAAGCATCAGCATGGAATCCGGCGATGTGCTCCTTCTCTATACCGACGGCATAACCGAAGCCTGGCTCCGCTCCGCGCCTCAGACGACGGGCATGCGTCTCGAAGAAGATATGTTCGGCGTGGAGCGGCTTGAACGGACGCTTGAGAAAAATGGAAAGGAATCCACCGATGTGATCAAGGACTCCATACTGCGGGAGCTCAGGGAGTACCAGTATGATGATGATCTGACCATGGTGGTCATGAAACGGATCGACTGACCGCGCGCCAGCCCCGGAAAAACCCACCACTGAATCAGCCAGCCCTCCTGAAAACAATACAGGAATTGCAGCCGCCGAAGCCGAAGGCGTTTTTGAGGGTGAATTCCTGTTCAAGCGAACGGGCGCCCTCATGCACGCAGTCAAGGGGAATCTCCGGATCGGGAGTGTAATTTATCGTGGGGAGGACCGCGCCCCTGAGCATCCCTTCCATGGCAAGGACCGACTCTATGCCGCTGGACGCGCCCATGGCGTGCCCGATCTGGGATTTGTTCGCGGACACCGGCGGTATCGAATCGCCGAACACGCTTTTGAGCGCGTCGTATTCCACCTTGTCGCCGATCTTTGTCGATGTCCCGTGCGCGTTCACCGCGTCAATGTCGCCGGGCGCGAGGCCCGCAGCGGCGACGCTCTCCGCGATGCAGCGGGTCACGGTTTCGGGATTGGGCGCGACGAAGTGGTAGGCGTCTGAGGTCATGCTCCAGCCGGCGATCCCTATCTTGTAATCCAGCCCGTGCGCTTCGGCGAATTCCCTGGTGGCGATGATCACGCTTGCCGCGCCTTCCGAAACGACAAACCCGCGTCGGTTGGCGGAGAAGGGACGGCTCGCCGCGGCGGGATCCTCCGGCTGGTCCTTCTTGTGCTTGAACGCGCCGTTCATGGAGGCGAACCCCGCGACAATGGGCTCGACCAGGGGGAAGTCCACCGCGCCGCATATCACGACGTCCGCGATCCCCTGACGGAGGAACATGGAGCCGATGATCATGGAGGTGGCCCCGGTCGCGCATGCGGTGATGGTCGCGCTGATGGGCCCGGTCGCTTTTGTCAGGATCGATATCTTCCCCCCCACCATGTTGATGCAGGAGTTGGGATTGGTGAAGGGATTGGGGGCCTTTCCTTCCTTCACGATGAGCCGGTCAGCGGCTATGACCGCGTCCAGGCCGCCTACCGCGGTGCTGAAGGTGATGCCGACGCGCGGCGCCAGGTCCGGCGTGATGTCCACGCCGCTCCGGACGAGCGCCCGGTGCGCCACCAGCATCGCATGCTTGTAAATAGGAGATGTCCAGTGCGCCATTTCGCGCGGCGAAAGGAAGGGATAGGGCGCGACGTCAATTTCCTCCACCTGGCCCGCGATGCGCACGGGGAAGCCGCCGTCCATGGTAAAGCGCGTGAGCTCCTTCACGCCGCTTTCGCCGCGCGCCGCCCGGTCCCACTGCGATGCCAGGTCGCTCCCCAGGGGGGATACCATGTCATATCCTAATATTACCGGCTGTTTGGGGTCCATGAATGTCATGCGGCAACGCCCCCCTGGCCCCCGGAGGGGGCACGAAAGATGAATAAATATCAATATCTAAGAAAATGCTCTGTATTCAGCACAGGCCAATGCGAATGAATCGGCCATATCGGCAGCTATCATGGGAGATCAGCCTGATATTTTCAACATAAAAAAGCGCTGGACGGGGGGCGATTGAGCCGTTTACCACGGGATAAACTTGTACAGCTTCGCGAACATCTCGTAGACCTCGATCCAGTTCTGAAAATTTTAAGCTCCTGTCCAGCGCTTTTTTATGTTGGAGGCGGCTTCACTTGAGAGGAAGCAGCTTCATATAAAATGCTTTGTGTCCCCTGGGCTTGTACTGATGAGGCAACAGATTCCTATATATTAATGATATAAAAGTTTTTAATTCAATTTGAGTTATTTCGCGTAATAGGTATTGTAATACTGTATTCCGGGGCAGGGTAGTCCCACATCCTCCCCAACCATGACCGCGAAAGAATTGCCGCCGCGGTCTTGAATCAACACTGTAGCCCTGTGCATACTCGGCAAGGGTAACGTTCTTTTTAGTAACGATCTTCCCTGCAGAGAGATAATCGAAAGCCCAGCGCTCGGCCTTGCTCCTGGAACTTTCCCCGGTGCTCTTTGCGGTGCTCCATTGGTTGTCAGGGAGTTTGTAACGGACGTAATAGGTGCGATTTCGTTTGTAGAGTGAGTAGGGTTTACCGTGCGACGACATCTTAAGCCTCCTGCAATCGTGAGCACCGTGCAAATTCATGCTACACTTGTGCTACACTTTTGGATTTTTAAGAAGCGCCGGTTGTCCGGTAGCTTTCTAACTCCTGAATATTCCAGAAGTTCTTTTGGGCGATATTGGACTCGAACCAACGACCTCCTGCATGTGAGGCAGGCGCTCTAACCAGCTGAGCTAATCGCCCTGTACGATTCGTCCCAAAGCTAATACTCCCCTCCTATTAAATCAACAAATTTTTTTCCGGACAGCCAGCCCGGCTCATTCCGCTTGACATGTCGGGCAGCAGCATCTATGTTAAGAAGGCCACAGAGTCACCGAGGCACAGAGAACAACAATATACTATAATGAAGAAGTCTAATAAAAGATTTAAACATCTAGTTTTTCTCCGTCGTGGGATAAAGAAGTTATATCTTAATCTTAGCTCTGTCATATTTTCCTCTGTGTCTCTGCGCCGCAGTGGCAATCTTTTAAAATACGATCTGGCGGATTATACCGTAAAAAAATGTCAGTACTAAAAATACATACCATTAAACGCCGGGTGATGAGAATCCCCGTGTTTTTTGCGGCCGCGCTCGTCATCACCCTGGGGGGATGTTCCCCAGCCCGGGACGATCTGCCGGTCACGAATTGGTCCGTCATCTTCAGCGAAACCGAAACCATCCCCTGCGACGACGCTCTGTGGAAGCCGATTTCACTGCCCGCGATGTTCCGTCATCCGGTGACGAGAAAGGGTCAATACAGCCACTTATGGCTCAGGGGGGATGTCGACATCACCGGAGACCCGGACCGGTTTGCGGGCATCAACCTCGGGAGGATATATTACACCGACCGCAGCTTCATTAACGGCATCCCGGTCGGGAGCCACACCGCCGAGGAGATACAGGCCGTGCATACGCCCAGGAACTACACCATTCCGCGCGGGACGCTTAAAGCGGGAAAGAATACCGTGCATGTATATCTCGGTATCTATGGAAAAGAATACGGCGGCGTCAGAGGATCGCCCGCGCTCATGCCCGGGGAAACCTTTATTCGTACGACGATACTCGACAGTTTCATCTACGGCCAGCTCCCGATAGGCATCGTTATTTTCCTCGTGGCGCAGGCCATGTTCAACCTGGCCCTGTTTTACTACAACCGGACCGAAAAAGTCAACGTGTACGCGGCATCCGTCCTCATATGCTGGAGCCTGTATATCCTGTCCCTGTTTTCTCCATGGTTCCCTTTCTCGATCGACGCGAGGGTCACGTTTCTCTGGTCGTGCCCGTCTTCTTTCTCAATCCTGTACCTGCTTTTCATCCAGGCGTACTATAAATGCTACCTTTCCGGGCACAACAAGATCGTCATTCCTGCGTTCATAATTATCACAGTGGTCATATGGATCTTTCCCGATACGACATCCCCGTATTACCCCGGAAGGATACTGGGTACGTCAGCGATGTTCGCAGCTGCCCTTGTTCTGGGCCATGTCCTGTATACGATCAAAAAAATCAAAAAAGACGCGTCCATTACACTGTTCATCATTTTCGGGTTTCTCCCGGGCTCGCTGATATTATGGGATGTGACAAGCTATCTGTTCTTTATCCATACACCTCCCCTGACCCATACCTATACGATACCGATCATCTCGACGCTCGCCATCATATACATCGTCCGGGACCTTATCAGCAGTAAAACCGCCCTTGCCCTGCTTTACAGCAAGCTGAGCGAACCGGATACCCCGGCCAGGGGCTTCACCGTGACCTCCTCGGCAGAAGACAAGCTGAAGCGGATCATGGCCTTCCTCGACGAAAACTACCGGTCCGACATCTCCCGCGAGGGCCTGGCCGGCTCGATCGGCATGAGCCCCGACCACCTGAGCCGCATCTTCACCTCGTACACCGGCAAAAAGATACAGGACTACATCAACGAGCGCAGGATAGCAGACGCGCGTGACCAGCTGAAAAATCCCGAAAACAGGATCATCGATATAGCGTTTTCGGTCGGATACGAAAACCTCGCTACCTTCAACAGGGTTTTTCTCAAAATAACCGGGATGACGCCCTCGGATTTCCGCAAAAACAGCGATTCCGGGCAATAAATACCGCCCTTCAGTCTTCACATTTTCCGACATGTCGTGAATTAATAAGACAGCCAATAATCATTGTGCTACGTTAAATCCATCAAACCGTCCAGATGGTTTCAGAAAGACGAAGATGGAGGTGCAGCATGATTTCAACGATCCACAAACTCGGTTTATGTTTCACGATTACCGCTCTCATACTATTTTCAGGATGTGATGATCTTTCCTCCCCGGGTTCCCTCACGGATGGAACATCGCCGGAAGTCCCGGGAGACACTATCTCGATGCAGCTGGAGACCGTTGCTTCGGTCGATGTGGTTTCCGAAATGAGAAGCATTAACGCCCCGATCAGTATTGCCAATCTTCCCGCTGAATGCCAGAAGATCAAGTATCTCCGCTACGGTCTTGCGGGCAAAAAGGGCGACGGTTCAGACGCAGACCAGGTGCTCGTGCTCATGACGGGCATACTGGTAAGCAACAACGTCATGTCATTCCTGGGCAGGGAAATGGTTTCGATGGCCCAGAAGGAGCGCGGCATCGCGCTTGAAGTATGGATCCCCGACAGAAGATACAACAGCCTCGAGGACCTCACCGGCGTCGAGGAGGCCGAGAGAACCGGGAATATCGACGTTGCCCTGGATTATTATTATAAAGGCAAGGCGATCAACGGTAAAACGTTCAAGGGCTATTTACTTAACAAGGATGTCCCTTATCTTGCCGATATGGGCCTCAAGCTCATCATGGAGGATGTTTATACTCTCATCAAGACCCTGGTCCCCGACCAGAAAGTCCGCAAGAAGAAAGTATTCGTGGGCGGCCATTCACTGGGCGGGTTCCTTGCGGCTTTCTTCAGCGGATGGGACTTTGACGGCAACCCCGCAACCACCAATGACGCCGGATACAACAACTGCGCCGGCATCGTGGGCCTCGACACGATCGTGTCTCCCTTCGTCGATCTCTTCGATCCCATTATGGCAATGCTTCCCGGATCAATACAGGCAATGGTCCCGGGGATGGCGAGCGGCGCCTACCCGATCATCGTCGCCGGGCTGAAAAACAGCACCCTCCCGCGCATACTGCCCATCAAAACGATGGGGTTTAACTCCGAAACATACATGCTGCTCGAGCTCATCGGCATACTGGCCGATACCAGGCCCGACGAGGAATCCACTCTCCTCGGCAAAGTCCCCTACTCTGCCAGCGTCGAAACGCTGCTCAAGCTGGTGCATTCCCGCAGCCTTGTCCAGTTTCTTCAGCCCGACCCGTCCATAGCGGACTACCGTTTCACCAACGAGGCGCTGCTTGGCGTATTCCTCGACGACAACTTCATGCCAATATCGATCTGTAACGGCAGCATAGGGATGCTGAGCGGCGGGGCTATAGTGAAAAAGAATTTCCCGCTTCCCGACGGACTTCCCGAAATTCCTCCACTGACCGATCTCATCAGTATTCTTTTTACCGGGGACAATCTCTATATCGCCGATGACAAGAATGTGCTTTATACATGGAAAAACTACAACGAGCTCGGCAAGGATGAGCTCGCCTTTACCACGCAGAAAGCCGAGGTCACCGACCTGCACACGATCGCGGCTACCATGTACAAGGGCCCGTCGAATCTCATGGAATGGTACTTCCCCACCAGGATCGTCATTGACATGCTGATGGCAACCTATCCAGTGAGTAAAAAATACGGCCTGAACTATTTCCATCATGCCAAGCTCGAAGAGCAGCATGTTTTCCTGTCGCTCGCAGGGGACGGTCCATTCTATGAACCGGCGAAAAACGCAGGCATTGACGTTTCACAGGTCACGGCCGAAGGATACGACCACTTCGACACCCTCACTGCCGCCACCGACAACCCGGACAGGGAAAACGAGGTATTCATGCCGATGATTGATTTCATGATCGAAAACACGGTCAAGTAAATAAGCTTACCTGCGGGGATCCTTCCCCGCTTGTAATAAAACCGGGTACACTTATGCCGGCCAGGGTTACAACCCTGCCGGTATCATTTTTTTATACAACAGTCAGCAGGAGTATGAGATGAAGTATTCAGAAACAAAATGTGAAATCTTTCAGCCTGACAGCACTGCAAAGCTG
Source organism: uncultured Spirochaetota bacterium (assembly GCA_963827275.1). Classification (GTDB taxonomy): domain Bacteria; phylum Spirochaetota; class UBA4802; order UBA4802; family UBA5550; genus RBG-16-49-21. The sequence continues at coordinate 67,721 of CAWHAA010000008.1, read as the reverse complement.
GTGTCACACGTATGGCTCCCCAGGGAAAAACCCCGCGCGGTCTTCATTGCAGTTCACGGCGGTATGGCCTATGCAGGAGACTGGATGGAAACGGCGCTTTTTTTCAGGAACAAGGGGATCGCCACTTACGCCCCTGACATGAGATGGCACGGGGATTTTCCCCGGCATAATCCCGGGGAAAAAAACTTCTTTCATATCGACTCATACGACACCTACGTCAGGGACATTGATCAGTATGTACGCGATGTAAGGATGAAGCACCGCGGGGTACCGGTCTTCTTTCTTTCCCATTCAAACGGCGCCCTCATATCCCTCTACTACGGCCTGACTATCGGCAAGGGATCCGGCATAGCCGGGGCCATTCTTTCATCCCCCTGGCTTGTCAACAGGGTGAAAGTATCTCCCGTATTGAGGGCCATGGCTAAAATCATATCCCTCATGAACCCCAGGTTCGAGGTAACTCCGCAGCCGGTTACCGATCACCTGACTCATGACGCCGAAATCACGGCGCGCCATCATGCCGATGAGAAAAGCGGCGTGCGTGGAAAAACGGCCACTGCGGGTCTGGCCGTCGCATCGGAAAAGGCCCAGAAGTTCGTGCTCGGCAATATAGCCCAATGGGACGCATCACCCATACTCGGAATCATCGCCGGCCAGGACATGCTGGCAGACCCGGAACACAGCGAGAATGCGCTGAAATCGATCAAGCGCCAGCCGGTCGATGTTATCTACTACCACGCCAATTACCATGAGAACTTCAACGAGGTCAACCGCATGGAAGTCTGGGAGAAAACATGGGAGTGGGTCAAAGATAAATTATAGTACAATCGTCAAAAAACGGGGGCACCGGAAAATGTCCCTTGTCGACAACCGGTTAATGTCATTCGGTCATTGCGCAGCTTGCACGGGCAAGCTGCGCAATCCTTCATCTACTTATTCTTCCTTTTATTCATCTCTTCGGCCTTGAGCTCTTTCCTGAGGATTTTACCGACCGTTGATTTCGGGAGGTCATTCCTGAATTCGACTTCCTCAGGCAGCTTGTACACCGCGAGCTTGTCTTTGCAGAAATCGATTATCTCCTGAACGGTGGCCTCTTCTCCAGGCTTGAGCACGACAAACACCTTGATGGCTTCACCGCGCTTCAAATGCGGTACGCCGATCGAGCAGGCCTCGAGCACCTTCGGGTGCGTATACAGTATCTCGTCGATGTCGCGCGGATACACGTTGTACCCTCCGGACAATATCATGTCCTTTAACCGGTCGACGATGTAAAAATAGCCTTCATCGTCCATCCGCGCTATATCGCCCGTATGCAGCCATCCGTCGCGAATGGTATTCTCGGTTTCACCGCTCATCCCCTTGTATCCCCTCATGACCTGTGGCCCACGCATGATGAGCTCGCCGGGTTCGCCGGGCTCGACATCGGTACTCTGGTCTTCGATGCTCACGATGCGGCATTCGACATCGGGAATCGGTATACCGATACTCCCGGGCTTGGTCCTGCCTTTTGCAAAGGGATTGATATGGGTGACGGGTGATGACTCGGTCATCCCGAAGCCCTCGCAGATGACGGTCCCGGTTTTTTCTTCGAACTTCTTTATTATTTCCACTGCCAGAGGAGCGCTGCCGCTGAAACACCCTGACACGAAAGACAGATCGAGTGATTCGATCCGGGGATGATTGAGAAGGCCAATATACATTGTTGGGACAAATTTTAAGCTCCTGTCCAGCGCTTTTTTATGTTGGAGGCGGCTTCACTTGAGAGGAAGCAGCTTCATATAAAATGCTTTGTGTCCCCTGGGCTTGTACTGATGAGGCAACAGATTCCTATATATTTATATAGGACAATGCTCCGTATTCAGTACAGGTCAATGTGACTGAATGCTTTTTATCAGCAATTACTTCCTCTTAGATTAAGCCCCTCCATGTGTCCCCTGGGCTTGTACTGATGAGGCAACAGATTCCTATATATTTATATTAGTTGCAGGACGATCTCACATACTTGCTTCACATAAAGCTCATTGTGTCCCCCGGGCCTTTACCTGAGAGGAGGCAGATACCTGGAAAGAAAGGTAATGTTAAATTTTTTAGTTATTCTGACTGCACTATTGGAAATATCTACACTTGCAGTAAACAATAATGGAACCATGAAAAGTGTAATAGCTGTGCCAAAAAGCAAACCGTAGGCCAGTACAAGCGACATATGCGCAAGGAACGGGTCAGAACCGCCTATACCGTAACCTGTTGGAAGAACTCCAAATACAGTTGTTATTGTAGTCAGGAGAACCGGCCTGAGACGCGAGACTGCGCCCTTAATAATAATATTTTTAGTAATTTGATGATCACCCGAAAGCCCGCGGATTGTATCAGCCATAATAATGGAGTTGTTAACAATAACCCCCATAAGACCTACCATAGCAATACCTCCCATCATCGAAGCGGGTATGCCATGAGTAATCAGAACAAAAGCAAACCCGATAACAAGAAAGGGGATTGAAGTCATTATTATCAAAGGTTTTGAGAAAGAATTAAGTATAAGCGAAATAAGAAGATAAATGCCGACAAAGGCGGCCAGAGCGGCTGAGGCAAGCCCTGAAAAAATTTGATTTGTTTCAACAGGTTGGCCGGAGTATTCTATAGCAACATTTGCATCAGAAGGATATAATGACCGCACCTTGTTCATTACCTCAACGGGGGATATTTTCTTCAGGTCGGTATTCCCGAAAATGGTTGTGGCCCTGATGCCGTTTATATGATGAATTCCGGCGCGTGATTGCTGTTCCACCAAAGATGTAAACATCGATAGATTTATTATATTTCCCATGCTGTTTGCGATAGGCAGGTTGTCGATAAAATTCTTATCTGCTCTCGCGCGTTCATTCAGACGCAGTCTGAATTCAATAGTTTTGTCTACAGTTGACAGGTTAGTGACTATCATTCCGTCAAATGCGATACGAAGAGTTGTCAGGACATCCTCGACAGTAAGGCCGGTTCTTGAAAGAATATCATGGTTGATTTTAAGATTTAGTTCATTTTTCCCCTCGATATCATCATTTTCAATATCAAATATCCCCGGTAGTGTCTTTAAATATTTTCTGATTTCTCTTTCTTTATTTCCTCGAAGTTCGTTGTCGTTAGAAATTATTCTAATCTCAAAGGGGCGTCCCATGGGTGGCCCTAGTCTGCTTAGATTCATTACAAAAAGTGAATGAGATTGGACCGCAGCCCGTGTTATATCTTTTTTCAGTGCTGCCATTATCTGATCTGCAGTACGGTCCCGCTGAGAGAATGGTTTTAAATAAACAAAGATAACCGCGATATTGTTTTGCGTTCCCATTGTGGTGGCGCTTAACAGGCTTTGGGTGCCGATCCTCGAACTGAATCCTACAATCTCATTCTCGGGGAGTTTTTTCAGCAGTTGCTCCATTTCAATTACTGATTTTTCTGTTTCCTCAGGAGGCGAGCCTTTCGGTAGAGTGACTGCTATGCTAAAACCTTCAGCCGCATCCTGCGGAAAAGGGTCTTTATCGACAAATCGGGCAAAGAGAACTACAGAAGCCATTAGTAGAATAACCATTAATGAAATAAAAAGATATTTACGATTAACTGCTTTGACCATTGCTTTTTCATATAAATTTTCGAATTTTATCACAAAGGGTTTTTTTAAAGTTTTTTTAACCTTACCGTGACTCATGTGGCCAGGAAGTAAAAAATAACTTTCAAAAAGTGATATTAAAAGACCAACAATCACCATCAGAGGAATTGCCCATATAAATTTACCGGGGAAGCCACCGAGAGAAAATAACGGAGAAAATGCCACCATGGTTGTAAGAGAAGAAGCAGCTACTGGAACCCACATTTTTTTTACAGCTTCAACGGCCGCATCTTTAGGTTCCATCCCTTGTTCCTTATTACTGTTTATCTCTTCTGCTATAACGATGGCATCGTCGACCAGCATTCCGAGAATAATGATAAAAGCGCCAAGGGATATAAGATTCAGAGAAATGCCATAAATTTTCATAAAGATAAACATTCCACAAAGGGTGAATGGAATGCCGAAGGCGGTCCAGACAGCTGTTTTGATGTTGAATATCATGAGAAGAACGGCAACGACAAGAATAAAACCGAGAACTGCGTTCCCCGCGAGGAGACTGATTCTGTCTCTTGTAAGTCTCGACTGGTCGAAAAGCACCTTGCATACAACTCCATCTGGAAGGGTTTCCTTTTCAAGAAAACTGTTGATACCATCAACTGTTTTAATAAGATCGCTTGATCCGGTTTTTTTAATAGAAATAGTTGCCCCTCTGTCCCCATTGTTTCTGACAATAAGGTTACTCTCTTTGGGAATGACTTTCAGGTTCGCTATTTGTTTTAGTTTTGTACCGAAGCCCTCATTATTCATAATTATATTTGTATCCAGGACATCTTGATAACGGTCAAATTTGCTTAAAAAAACAATTTTCTTTTCACCGATAAATGATTCAAGTGTACCGCCAGAGCCCTCAAGGTTTCTTTTCTGTATGGCCCGTAATATCATCTTCAAATCTATTTTTTGTTCACGGGCTCGGACAGGATCCACCAGAATTTGAACTTCTTCATCAGGAATTCCAATTGTTGTAACGTTGGACACCCCTGATAATTTTTTTAGCTTCAATTCAAGACGGTCTATATAAGGTTTAAGAATTTTATATTCCCCAGTATAGGAAATCTCCATTACGGGAACATCTGATGATGTGAATTCCTGGATTGAGGGTTTCCCTTCAATATCTTTCGGCAGATCGCTTATTGACGCAAGCGCGCTTTCAGCATCGTTATAGAGCTTCCTGAATTCTTCTGGAGAAGCGTTGTCGTCCGCTTGTATTTCAATTCTTGAAACTCCCTCCTCCGAAACAGATAATATTTCCTTTATCCCCTCGATTTCCTCAAGTGCATCTTCTATTGGAACCGTAACGTTTAATTCAACATCACCAGCCGAGGAGCCCGGATATATTGTTTGTATAATAATTTTATTCATTGAAATTTCCGGAAAGCCTTCTTTGCGAATCTCTGTTGCACTTTTAACTCCAAGCGCGATTATCGCTAACACAATAATGTTGATTAACATGGGCCTGTTTATAAAAAATCCAACAAGGTTCCTCATAATTTCCACTCTCCATGAATCACTTGTTTGCAGACGGTCTGTAATAAATTATATAATTATATTGCCATTCATACAAGCATAATAAAAAAAGAATTACTCAGAAAGTGTTTGTAAATTAGAATTATCATTCTAATAAGCAGGTGAAACAACCAGCTATTTTGGAGTAAACCCCGGTTATCAATCTGCCGGATGTTCATAGTTAGAGGAATGACACGCTCCAAGCATGTAAACGTTAAACTATTGACAGGGTACGTCCCGCATGCAAGGCTTTGCAATCCCTGCGGCGGTGATACATGCGATGAGAGATACATTCAGAGAGCTGGGAAGACTGATACGGGACAGCGACTGGGACGGCGTATTCAGGCGGCCAACCGACAACATCGTCATCCAGTTCGCGAGAAATCCCCTGGCCGGGATCGCCGCTTTCGCGGTTGACTATCTGCTGCTATTCATCTTCACCGAGCTCGGGCTCCAGTATCTTGTTTCTGCGGCAATTGCCTTCATAACCGGCACCACGGTAAATTATTTTCTTTGCAAAAGAATAGTATTCAACGCGTACATCCCCAGGTATGAAAGCATGCCGGAATACGCGGTCTTCATAATAATCGGGTTCATCGGGCTCGGGCTGACCGAGCTTCTGATGTTCCTGTTCACGGAGGGGACGGGGTTCCACTATCTACTCTTCGAAAATCGCCGCCGGCATTCTTGTTTCCCTGTGGAATTTCTTCGCGAGGCGGTTCCTCCTGTTCAATAATTACGGGAACCCGGAGTAACGACGAGCATGCAATCCGCCGCCTGATCATTTCGCCTGTCTGAAAAAATTCGCGGGCATAGTGCCCGGAATTTTTATACGCGGTGGCAGGGAAGGACCCGCGCACTGTTCGTGCGACAGAAAAGAATACTTTACAAAACATTCTCTTTCTGAGGGTATGATATATGCGCCATGTCCCATCATGGCTTGGAAGGCGCGGAAAAATATGCACCTGAAACGAATCACACTGAGACCCGCCGAATACCCGGCTGACGACCTCTACCCCTTCAACCTGGCGATTTTCAGGGCCACGAAGGACGTCGCTTTTTCCGGGCCGGTGACGTTCTTCATCGGCGAGAACGGATCGGGCAAGTCCACCCTGCTCCGCGCCATAGCGATGAAATGCCGCATCCACATATGGGAGGGCATGGAGCGGACCCGCGCCCACTATAACCCGCACGAGCGCGAGCTGCACCGGTACATCGACGCGGAATGGGCGGACGGGCCGGTGCCCGGCTCCTTCTTCGCGTCCGAGATCTTCAGGAATTTCGCGGTGAACCTCGACGAGTGGGCCTCGATGTCGCCGGCCACGCTGGAATACTTCGGGGGAAAATCGCTCATGGAGCAGTCGCACGGCCAGGGCCACATGGCGTTCTTCAGGAGCCGCTTCGCCCGCAGGGGGCTGTATCTCCTGGACGAGCCGGAAAACGCCCTCTCCCCGGCGCGGCAGATCGAGCTCCTCGCGCTCCTCCGTGAAACCGCCGCCGGCGGGCACGCGCAGTTCATCATCGCCACGCATTCGCCCATCCTGCTCGCCCTCCCGGGGGCGGCCATATTCAGCTTCGACCGCGCGCCGATCGGCACGATACGGTATGAAGACACCGAGCACTTCCGCATTTACCGCGACTTCATGGCTGACAGGGGCAGGTTTATCCCGTAGGCCTCTTCTCACTCCTCATCGCCGCGTCCGACCCGGTCGATGACGCGGGCCACCAGCTCCGGGTCGAAGCCCCTGCCGCGGAGGAAATACGCGAGCTTCGCGAGCCCGTTCTTTTTGTCCTTCATGCCCGCGTACTTTTTTTCCGCAAGCGCCAGCACGTCGTCAAAAGATGAAAGTAGCGGTCCCGCCTCCCTGAGCGCGTCCCTGATAACGTCCCGCGCCACCCCCCGCTTCAGCAGCTCGTTGGTCAGGAGGTTCTTCCCGATGAGCTTCTTCCCGCAGCGGTTGGCTATATAGCGCGCCGCATAATCGGCGTCGTCGAGGTACCCGGCGCCCCTGAGCCCCTCCACGATCTCGCGGACCAGGTCGTGGTCGAAGCCCTTCCGGGACAGGTAGCGTTCCATCTCTTTCGCCGAGCGGGGGCATATCGCGAGGTAGTCGAGCGCTTTTTTTTTCGACTGGTGCCGCTGTGATTCGGCCTTCATCTGCGTGTATTCATCGGCGTCCACGGTCTTCCCGGCCTCGAGACGGAACGGCCCCGCCGCCCCGCACGGGATCTTCATGACCTCGCCGCTGTCGAACTCGACCGCGATGCATTCGTCGGCCAGCCGTGTTTTGATGATCGTGGCCACACCCGCCCCCTGAAAATAAAAAGAGGATGCGTAGCAGGCATCCTCTTTTCCGCGCGATATAAGACACTGTTACCGTTTCGAGAACTGGAACCTCTTTCTCGCCTTTTTTTGCCCCGGCTTCTTCCGCTCGACTTCCCGGGAATCGCGGGTCAGGAACCCGCCGTCGCGCATCTGCTTTTTGAATTTCTCGTCGCACTTCACCAGACAGCGGGCGATGCCCATCTTGACCGCGCCGGCCTGGCCGGACCAGCCGCCGCCGTCGACGATCGCCAGCACGTCATACTTGTCCAGCATGCCCGCGAATTCGAGGGGCTGGCGCACGATAAGCTCGAGGGTCTGGCGCCTGAAGTATTCGTTTATCGGCTGTTTGTTGATTATCATCTTCCCGGAGCCGGGCGCGAGCCATACCCTGGCCACGGAGGTTTTTCTTCTTCCTGTTGCGTAATAACGGTTCGACATAGACTCTCCCCTATATATCAAGTGGTTCCGGCTTCTGCGACTGGTGCGGGTGCTCGCTGCCGGTGTAAACTTTCAAATTGCCGAAGATCTTCCTTCCCATCCTGCTTTTCGGCAGCATGAGCTTCACGGCATGCTCAATCACGTATTCGGGCCGTTCTTTTTTAATCTTCTTGATATTCACGAACTTGATGCCGCCCGGGTACTGGGAATGACGGAAATATTCCTTGTCCTCGCCCTTGGTGCCGGTCATGACGATCTTCTCGGCGTTTATGATGATGACATTGTCGCCCATGTCAAGGTTCGGCGTAAAGGTCGGCTTGTTTTTGCCCCGGAGTATCCTCGCCACTTCGGAAGCAAGCCTGCCGAGCACTTTCCCGTCGGCGTCGATCAGAAACCACTTTTTATTGATTTCCGACGCTTTCATTGAGTAGGTTTTCTGTATGCCTTTCATGATCTTCTCGTACTTTATATGATTTTTCCCAAAAAAATGGCAAAAAATTACAGGAAGATTTAAAATATATACGCCCTCTTTTCTGTCAATAAAAAATATGAATTAATTTAATATTAATTATACAATAACGGCCGGTATTGTGACGTACTATCCCGGTGCGTTATTATTTCTGTCGGCTATGGCGCTTGTAACGATATTGTGCTATATTTTATGAAAGGCGGAAAAACATGAGTAAAACCGGGGAAAACCTGCTCGGCATGGAGAAAAGCCCTTACCTGCGGCAGCACGCAGGTAATCCGGTGTGGTGGCGGCCCTGGGGGCACGAGGCCTTTGCCGCAGCTGCGGCAGGGGACGTCCCGGTTTTTCTCTCGATCGGTTATTCCACCTGCCACTGGTGCCATGTCATGGAAAAAGAGTCGTTTGAGGACAGGGAGGTCGCGGCGCTCCTGAACCGGTCGTTTGTCGCGGTGAAGGTGGACCGCGAAGAGCATCCCGACGTGGACCATATATACATGGATGCCGTTCAGGCGATGGGACAGCGCGGCGGATGGCCGCTGACCGTCATACTGACGCCCGGGCTCCGTCCTTTTTTCGGAGGGACCTATTTCCCCCGTGACGTGTTATTGGAACTGCTCGGGGAGATAGAGCGCCTGTGGCGTGAAGAGCGCGAAAAAATCGACACAATCGGCAGCGAAATACATGCCGCCCTCGCGCGGCCTTCCATGCCTGCCGGCAGGAGTACGCGGCCGTCAGAGGGAGAGGAGCTTCTACGGGGGGCGTATCGCAGCGCAAAGGACGGGTTCGACCCTGTCAACGGCGGGTTCGGGAGCGCGCCCAAGTTTCCCCCGTCAACGCTGCTCCGCCTGCTGCTCCGCATTCACCGCCGCACGGGGAACCCGGAAGCGCTCCGGATGGCCGAGGTGACGCTTGCCGCCATGGCCCGCGGCGGCATCTACGATCACCTGGGCGGCGGGTTTGCGCGCTACTCGACCGACGAGCGATGGCTGGTCCCCCATTTCGAGAAGATGCTCTACGACAACGCGCTGCTCGCGGCAGCATACATCGAGGCGTTCTGCGCGACCGGGAACGCCCTCTATGAGCATGTGGCGCGCGAAACGCTCGGGTACGTGCTCGATGACATGAGCTCCCCGGCCGGGGGGTTTTATTCCGCCGAGGACGCCGACAGCGAAGGCAGGGAGGGGCGGTTCTATGTCTGGACGGACGCCGGGCTCAGGGAAGCGCTCACGGCGGAGCAGTACGATGCCCTCTGCCGGGTATACGCGGTCAGCCGGACGGGCAATTTCGAGGAGGGAACGAACGTCCTTTCACTGCGCGCGGATGCCGCGTGGGAAGACCGCTGCCGTCCTGAAGTCATGCAGGCGCGTGCCGTTCTGCGCGCCGTGCGGGCGCGGCGTCCCCGTCCCCTGAAGGATGACAAGCTCCTCACCGCCTGGAACGGCCTCATGATCGGGACCATGGCCCGCGCGCACAGGGCCTTCGGCGACGGCAGGTATCTCGATGCCGCGGTGCGGGCCGCCGCGTGCGTGCGCGACCTGCTCTGGAGGGACGGCGTGCTGCTGCGGCGGTACCGGGACGGCGATGCCCGTTATCCGGGGACCCTCGACGACCACGCCTTCATGATCGACGGGCTCCTCTGCCTTTACGAGGCCTCCGCCGACGATACGTGGCTCCTCTGGGCGGTCGATCTGCAGAAGGCCCAGGACCGCATCTTTTCGGATACGGCCGGCGGCGGGTATTATTATTCCCCTGCCGACGCCCCCCACCTGCTGGTGAGGACGAAGGATCTGGCTGACGGCGCGGTCCCGAACGCCAACGCCGTTTCGGCGCTGAATTGCCTGAGGCTGCACCACTACATGCAGGATGATACATACAGGAAAACGGCGCGGGGCGTGTTCAACGCGGCAGGGGACCTGCCGCTGCGGTATCCCGGGGCCTTCTCCCAGCTGATCATCGCGGCGGATTTTCTCAGTGACGATGTCACGGAAGTAACGGTTGCCGGTAATAAAAAATCAGCGGAATTCAACGCCGCGGTAAAAAACATTGGCGCCCGCTATCTTCCAAACGCCGTGTTCGCCTATGCGGATGAGAACGGCCTGTCGTCCATACCGCTTGGTGCCGGTAAAGGGCCGGTCAATGGAAGGACGGCGCTGTATGTATGCTCGGGATCGCAATGTCATGCCCCTGTCAGCGGCGCTGACGCGGCGTTGGCGTTGATCGGGCCCATAAAGCGATATGCCTTGTAAAAGCTCCGGCGCGCCGTTATGTCGCATCACAGCCCACGGAACCGCGTTTCATAGGCTGCCATTACCCTCCCTGACAGATTCCGCTACACCGCAGCAACATATTCCCGGCACGACAAACACATAAAACCGGTCATTGTCATACGGGCCGCGACCACCTATCTTGTCAGTAGAGAGAAAGAAAGCAGGTGATGCCCATGAACACCGTGACCAATTACAATGAGATCGCCCTCGAAGCGATCATGAAGCAAAAGGACGTGTACCGCGCCGCCTTTGACCTCTCGGACATGGCGCAGGCGGTCATAAGCCCGGGCCTGGAATTTTTACGTGCCAACGCGGAATTCTGCCGCGTCACCGGCTATAGCGAGGCCGATCTCCTCGGCCTTTCAGTCCTTGACATTGTTCACCCCATGTACCGTACGGAAGCGGGCCTGCACCTTGACGCGGATGCGGTCATCACCGTGCATTTCATTCATAAAAACGGTTCGCTGCGTCAGGGACGGTTCCACCACCATCTTGTTGAAGACGACGCCGGCATGCTGTTCTGCATCATACTCGTTATCGAGGAGATAACCCAGCCCGGCATCCCGCCGGAAGCGTCCCGTCTCTATGACGGGCTCTACCGGCATGTCATCGACGAAAGCACCGACGCCATCGCTTTTCTGGAGCGTGACGGACGTGTTCTGTTCATGAACGGCGCGGGGCTCGCCGGTCTCGGCGCATCAGGTGCCCACGCGGCGGTCCGCTGCCATTACGCCGACCTGTGGGACGGCACCAACAGCCTTGCCGCGCGGGCGGCCGTGCACCTCGCCCGGAATGGCATCGTCGGCCGGTTCGATGCCTTCAGCAGCGCCTGCGGCGGCCCTCGATGGTGGGAGGTCCGGGTCGTACCGGTCGAGGACCGCGGGCAGGGCCTGTCCATGATCCTCGCAATTTCGCGCGAGACCACCGCGCAGAAACGGGAGGAACAGCTCCGGCAGGAGCTCGAGAAGCGGCTCAATCCCGAAGCGCCGGGCCAGGGTGAGTAATCGACTGGCCCTCCGCATAGCCGATTGCGCCCTCACGAGCGCCGCCATCACGCATGCCGCCGCTCCTCCTTCCCGTATCAAATTTTGCTTGCTAAACATACCATTATAATAACAGGATTTACGGGAATACTACCGGGTCACAACCTGCCCTCAGGGCACTATCATTGAAAATTAAAACCGCCGACAATGTCCAAGACAAATGCAATAAGGATTCTTGAATCAAAAGGGATTCCCTATTCAACTTCCGAATACGAAGTTAACGAGGATGAGCTGGATGCGGTCAGTGTCGCGCGAAAAATCGGCGCGTCACCGGAAACGGTTTTTAAAACCCTTGTCACCACAGGCGATAAAACGGGGCACACTGTATTCGTCATTCCCGGTAATTGCGAACTGGACCTCAAGAAAGCCGCTCACGCCAGCGGGAACAAAAAGATCGAATTGATAAAGATGAAAGACCTGCTGCTGACGACGGGCTACATCAGGGGCGGGTGCTCTCCGATCGGGATGAAAAAGCCCTTCCCGACTTTTATCGATGAGACCGCGCAGCTGTACGATGAAATACATGTCAGCCCGGGGGCGCGCGGGATGCAGGTGAAGCTGTCGCCGTTTGACCTGAAAATTATTGTCAATGCGGAATTTGCCGATCTGGTATAGCGTCTCTTTAACTGCTATTTCTCCTGGTGATCATATTTAAACACGTTGCCAAGCCGGCCGAGGTAACCGCGCAGCGCCTCGATTCCGGAAAGGCCGTCACTCGCCTCAACCGGCCTGTCAAGCCCCAGCTGCGTTTTGGCTATTATCGCATCCAGTCTTTTGTAATCCGGCAGGGAGGCCTTAACCGCGGACAGGTATTCATCAAGAAGCGCGCGATACCGGGGCGAGAGCGCCTCACAGCAGCGCTTCTGGGCGGCCTTCAGCCTCTTCATGTCCTCTTCCACGAGGGGCACCTGTTCTTTGCTTATAATATCGCCGTACGAAGCCAGTTTTTTCCTGATAGGGCCCAGTTCGCTATTTTCCAGGGCCTTGGCATCCTGGTCCAGAGTGTCGAATTTTTTTCCGAACCCCCCCATGCGGTCCTCTATCTTTTTCATCAGGGCCTGTTGTTCCGCCAGCAGCGCCATGTTGGGCTTCGCCTGGCTCTTTGCTTCCTGGTAGTTCTGATCGGACGCCAGCTTCTTGCTCGCCGTTCCGCTGTATGATTGGGCCCATGCGAGCCGCTCTTCCTTGCTCATGTTTTTGAGCTTCTTCGGATCGTCCGGCGAAACGCCGTATTCCCGCATCATCTGCTCGGCCCTGGCCCGTTTTTCTTCCCTGGTCATCTTCCCGCTTTTCCCGGCCTTTGTGCTCCTTTCCGGCAGGGTTATCATCCTGGAGGCTATCGCTTCCCTGTTCGTGTCAGCATAGGCCTGCGACTCTTTTTTTCTCTCCCGTATCTCCTTCTCCATCTTTTTATTGAGATCATGGACTGATTGCCTGTATGATGATTGTTCCGCCGCTGTAAGTCCGCAGGCGTTTTTGGGCGCGGCCGGGATCTGGGTCAGGTACGCTTCCGGCGAGGTCCTGGCATATGAAAAGGTTGCGGCACACACAACGGTCAGCGCGATTACGGCATGTTTCATACTTCATCCTCCGGGATTGATTCCTCGTGCAGCTTTCTTCAAAGACGGCGTAACTATAGCACGATGTTTCTTAACGTCAAGATATATCCTGTAACACGGGATGGAAAGAGGCAAATTTCTTATTTACGTCAATTTTTTGTTGATATATTCATCCATTCGCGTACATCCTATTACGCAGATGACCATGGTGCCTCAACACGGTGGGGTCCCATCTCACTGGTTGTTTAGTCTATTCATGCGCTGTTATTGAAAAAGAATATTGACCCATGCAAGGCCCCCAGATGAAAAAACCGATCGTCCTCATCACCAGTCTGTTGTTGCTCTCAGGGCCTCTGTCCTGCGGCGATGGGGAGCGACACGCAAAGCGTGCGGCCCTTCTGTTCTCTCTGTCAGAACCAGCGCCCTCAGATCCTTCGACGCCCCCGCCTCTGCCCCCGCCGGTCACTCCCCTGAAAGGGTGGCAGCTTAACGGGACCAACACCGGCCTTGCGGGGGCCGGTATCGATAGAAATACCCTGCCGCTGTATGAACCGCCGGCGGCAGAGGTCCAGTACCAGACCTGGTACGTTCCCGCCGGCAGCGTCATAACCGGGCAGCGCATTAACATGGGCGGCATCGACCTTTCCGCGGGGGATATCACCTTCGATCGCTGCTGGTTCCGCCCTGAATCGATCGGCCGGGGAATGCCGCTCCTCCGCGGGACCGGGGCATCGCCGAACAACATACTGCGCTGCGATATCGACGGGAGCGCCATCCCCTTGAACGCCGACGGCACCAACCCGGCATGCGGCAGCATCGCGATCAGCGGCGGTAACATCCAGGTCCTGCTCTGCAACATCAGCGGGCTTGCGAGCGGCGTGGCGTTCAACGGGCAGGACCCGGTCACAATGGAAGGCACCTGTATCCACGACCTGGTCCAGGGGGAATGGTTCCTGGGCAGCGGCCAGTCCCACCAGGACGGATTTACCATGAGAGACTTCGGCGGGGCACTGGCCCTGGTCAGGAATAACAGCATACTTACCAATCCACCGTCTCACGCGGCCACCGGCGCAATTTTTTTCCAGGCGACATGGGAGGACTGTTTCCTGGACAATATTTACATTGAAGGAAATCTGCTTGCCGGGTACGGGTATACCCTGGTCATCGAGCGGGACAACGGCGGCTATGGAAGACATTTCTGGGCGGTAAACAACCGGCTTGATCCATACTCGGCAGGATTGCTGGCGTATGTAGAACACGGCCCCGGCTGGGCGCTGTGGCAGGACATCTTCCTGAATGACACCGGGCAGACCGAGAACAGGGGAGCGGCGGTCGCGGAACCCCTGCCACAGTCCAACACGGCATTGATGGCGCCTGGCAGCCTGCAGGCGGCCGCGGAAACGGCACACAGCATACGCCTTGCGTGGTCGGACCGGACAAGGCTGGAAATCGGGTATAAAATCATGCGCTCAGCTGATGGAGCGGCCTTTAGATCGATCACGATTACCGGCGCGAACGCGGTTTCCTACACCGACGCCGGCCTGACCGCAGGCACCACCTATTACTACCGCATCGCCGCGGTCAACAACGACGGGATGTCCGATTTTTCCAGCACCGTCAGCGCCGCGACGCCGGCCGGGCCGTGATGCATATAAAAAACAATTTGACTAATAGTAAATAATTCTCATAGTATATCACACCTGGAGCAGCACAACGAACCGTACCGCGCGTCATGCCGGCCGGAGCACTGTCTGTCAACACCAGCCACCAGTCGTTACTCCCGGGAGGAGCCTTAACATGAAAAAGAATATCGCGATCCTGGCCAGCGTGCTTGTTCTTGCCGGCGCTGTCTCCTGCGGCGGCGGGAAAAGCGTAAAAGACGGACAAAATTCAAGCGACTTTGCCCTTGATGAAAAACCGGGCAGCACCACCGCGGCCAGGGACCGGGCAAAAGGGGTCGCCGCCATATTCGACAACGACCGGGCGCTGGCGCGCGACCGGGCGCTCAACGACGCGCGGAACAAGCTGGTGGAGAAGGTCCTTGGCACGAGCATAACAGGCGAAAGCGTGATGGAAAACTACGAGCTGGTGAAGCACCTGGTGCAGGCGCGGTCTTACGGCCTCGTGAAAAAAGAAAAGATAATTGAAGAACATGCCGACGCCGACCTCTACTCGGTGGAAATCGAGGGCACCGTCGAGCAGGCGGTGGTGGAGGACGCTATCGAGGACGCGCTGAACCGGTACGGAAAGCCGAAATTCATGGTGCTGATCAGCGAGACCTTCGAGCGGAAGATGAACGCCCCCGGGTTCACGGAAACCGAGCTCCTCATGCAGGAGCGTATGGGCGGGGCGGGCTTCGAATTCGTGGACATGCAGACGGTGCAGGACCTGATGAAACGGCAGTACGGCCGCATGTCAAAGGCCATGAACGGGCAGGTCACCGAGGACGTGCAGAGCATGCTCCTGAATGACGCGGGCGCGGAGGTCCTCATCATCGGGACCGCGCAGACCAGGGACCAGTCCGAGGTCCTGCGCGCCTATACGACAAGCATGAAATCAAAATCCGCCATCGTTCGGCTCAAGGCCGTTGACGTGTATTCAGGCCGGATCCTCGCCACCACGAGCAAGGACGCGCCCGGCGTGCACATACAGTCCGACACCGCGTCAAAGCGCGCCATCGAGGCGGTCCTGAAAAAAATCCTGGGAGGAAAGGACGAGTCGACCGGCGCGAGCAAGCCCGGCCCCTTCATGGAAGAGATCATCAAGCAGTTCGTGAAATCCGCCACGCAGCGGCAGATCAGCGTCTTCATCACCGGCCTGGACTACAGCGGCCTGAAAAAATTCAGGAACGAGGTCGAAAACAGGGTGCGCGGCGTCCGGCAGGTGCTGGAGAAGGGCCGCGTCGGCAGGGCGGCCCGCGTCGAGGTCATTTTCGCCGGCACCACCGGGGAATTCATCGACGAGCTCAAGGCCAAGGCGGAGCGGCTGGGATTTGAATTCCATATCCCCGAGAACTTCCCGAACAGAGTCGCCCTTGAAGCGAAGCTGATCAATAAAAAATAGATTGAGCATAATGGACGGTGCCCGTTACACACTGCAGGCGAGGGGGCTCGCCAGGACGTTCGGCAGGACCGAGCTCTTCAGGGGCCTCGACCTCTCCCTGGAGACGGGCGAATCCCTGTGCGTCACCGGGCCCAACGGGTCAGGGAAATCCACGCTGCTGATGATCCTCGCCGGTCTGCTTGCGCCCACCGGAGGGAGCGTCGGCCATGCCGCGGGCGCCGGGATTCCCAGGGACCGGTGGCACGCCCATATCGGCTATACCGGCCCGATGGTGCATCCCTACGACGAGCTGACCGCGCTTGAAAACATTGAGTTTGCCCTCGGTGACCGGGCCGGCGCGGCGCGCGCCCGGGCCCTTCTCGACGATTTTGACCTCTCCCGTCACGCCGAAAAAAAATTGAAGCATTATTCTTCGGGCATGAAGCAGCGTCTGAAGATCGTCCTGGCCCTCGTGAACGATCCGCCGGTACTGATTCTCGACGAGCCGGGCACCAACCTCGACGACGCCGGCAGGGAGCTCCTCGCCTCCCGCATCGAGTCGGTGCGGAAGGGGAAGATCATACTCCTGGCCACCAATGACGCGCGCGAGGCAACACTCTGCGACAGGGGCATCCGGCTTGGGTAGCGATATTATCAGGAACCTCCGCAAGGACTTCAGGGTCGAATTCAGGAGCCGGTTCGCGCTGAACATCGCGCTCTCGTTCGCCGCCATCGTGACGATCGCCATGAGCCTGACGGCCGGCGGCGTCCCCTTTCCCCCGGCGGTCCAGTCGATCCTCCTCTGGACGGTGATTTTTTTCAGCGCCATGAACGGCCTCTCGCACATCTTTGTGCGCGAGGAAGACCAGGCGACCGCGCTCTTTCTCCGCATCAGCGTTACGGCGGACTCGGTCTTCATCGCGAAATTCATCTTCAACCAGGCATTCATGATGCTCCTGTGCGCCGTGGTCACGCCCCTCTTTCTCTTTTTTTTACAGGTGAACGTGCGCCATGCCGTCCCCTTCGTACTGACGGTGGCGGCGGGCGGCGCCGCGATCGCCGCGGCGACGACCATACTCGCCGCCATGGTGGCGAAGGCGGGGGGGAAGGCGTCGCTCTTCACCATCATCTCCTTCCCGGTGCTCCTCCCGGTCCTCTGGGTGTCGATCACGTCCACGACGGCCGCGCTCGGGGAGGCGGCGCCGTCCTGCGGCAACGTGGTTTTTTTGCTTGCATTTTCGGGTTTCATTTCAGTTATATCCTTTTTACTGTTCAGGGCAGTGTGGCTTGACGAGTAACGCCCCGCCGGGGCCGGTCATGGTGCGTATGAAAATAATAAATGGTGCACTACGAAGCGTATATATATTAATGCCCGCGGCTATCGTGATGGCATTTCTCTGGGCGCCGCCCGCGGAGATCCTGGGCGATTCGAGCCGCATCATGTATTTCCACGTGCCGCTGGCCTGGGTCTCGATCCTGGCCTTCATTGTTTCCGGGATACTCTCCGTCATCTTTCTTATTGATACAAGGCGGCGCTCCGGCGGTCTCGTTGAGCTTTCGCACGATTCCGCTGTCATCGGGCTGGTCTTCACCATCCTCACGGTCATCACCGGTTCGATATGGGCGAAAATCAGCTGGGGCGTATACTGGAACTGGGACCCGCGGGAGACCTCGATCATCATCGTTCTCATCATTTATATCGCCTACTTCAGCCTCGAGGGAGCGCTGGCAGGCAATGAAAACAGGGGGAGGATCGGCTCGGCCTATCTGGTCCTGGCGATGATCACCCTCCCCTTTTTCGCCTTCCTCGTGCCGCGGATATACCCGTCCCTTCACCCGGACCCCATCATCAACCCGGACCGGAAGGTGTATCTCGACGCCAGCATGCGCGCGACCCTCATTGTCGCGATACTGGCCTTCAGCCTGCTCTACGGGCATCTCCTCTCCCTCATGAACAGGGTGGCAATTCTAAAAAAAAGGATCGGTGAACACCATGCGGCCCATTAACATCCTGGCATTGATTGTGATATTGCTGACAATCGCCGCGCCGGCCCTTCTCCCGGCCGCCCCGGAACCGGCGGGCCCTGCCGCGTACGCGGCCGGAGCGCCTGCGCCTGACACAGCGCCGGCGCAGTCACCGCAATCGGGCGACACTGCCGCCGTGCTCTACCGGGTCATGGGAGTGGTGCTTCTCGTCTGGACCGGCCTCGCTGTTTTTCTCTTCAGGATCGACCGCAGGGTGGCCGCGCTTGAAAAGGATATGCGTCTCCGCGAATGACCGGCGCGGACAAGAGAGGCAACATGAACTACCGCAACATGCTCATCTTCATCGCCGGGCTCGCGCTTCTGGTGATCGCGATCTTCTCCTTCAGCGACGACATCCTCTCGCCCTATGTCCCGTTCCGGGAGGCGAGGTCTCACCCGGAACGCTACGTCCAGATCATCGGCAGCCTGGACAGGTCCGTTCCGATCACCCACGCCGAGGGCTCCTACGCCTTCACCATCATCGACAGGGACGGCACAAAAATGAAGGTCGTTCACGAAGGCACCAGGCCCCAGAATTTCGAGCACGCCGAGCAGGCGGTCATCCTCGGCAAGTACCGCGCCGGGGGCGACTTCTTCGAAGCGGACAAGGTGCTCGTGAAGTGCCCATCAAAGTACAGGAGAAAATAGCACCATGGATTTCAGCGCCAGCACCGGGAACATATTCATCATCGCGTCGCTCGTCCTCTCGCTCGTTGCCGCTGCCGCGGCGGTCTTTGAAGCGGCGGGGAAGGAACAGCCGCTCCTGCCGCGCGGGCCGCTCTCCCTTGCAGCGGGCGCCGGCATTTCCATCTCAGTGCTCCTGCTCTTCTATTATTTTATCGCGTGCGATTTCCGTTTCCTCTACGTGTATCACAACGCCTCCCGTGACCTGCCGCTCGCGTACCGCATCGCCGCCTTCTGGGCGGGGAAGGAGGGGAGCCTCCTCCTCTGGCTCTTTTTCCTCAGCCTGTTCGGCCTGATCGTCATGCGGCAAAAAGACGACTACTCTCCGGTCGTATCCGCCGTCATCCTGGTTTCGCAGATCTTCATGCTGGTTCTCCTCCTTGTCGAGAGCCCTTTCATGTATATCTGGGACAAGTACCCTGAGAGTTTCGGCCCCGGCATGTTCCCGGCGGACGGCGCGGGCCTGAACCCCCTGTTAAAAGATCCATGGATGGTTGCCCACCCGCCCCTTCTCTTCCTCGGCTACGCGTCGGCGACCGTCCCCTTCGGGTATGCCGCCGCGGCCCTGCTGAAAAAAGAAGCGGACCGCTGGCTCGCCGGCGCGTACCCCTGGCTCCTCTTCAGCATGATCACCCTCGGCATCGGCATCTTCCTGGGCGGGTACTGGGCCTATTCAGTGCTCGGCTGGGGCGGGTACTGGGGATGGGACCCGGTGGAAAACTCTTCCCTCATACCCTGGCTTATCGCGATCGCGCTGGTGCACGGCGCGCTCATACAGAACCGGAGCGGCTCCCTGGCGCGCCTCAACCTCTTTCTCGCGCTCTTTTACTTCATCATGGTCTTTTACAGCACCTGGCTCACCAGGAGCGGCGTCCTCTCCAATTTCTCGGTGCACTCGTTCTCCGCTTCCGAAATCGCAGCATATCTTCTCCTGTTCCTCGCCGTGTACGCTGCGGGCGGTCTCGGACTCTACCTCGCGCGGGTGCGGCATATCACCGGTCCGAGGCTTGAAACCAGCCTCCTTGACTGGAGGACCATGGCCGTGTTCGGCATCATCGCGCTCATCGTGTATGCACTCATCATTCTCACCGGGACATCGATGCCGATCCTCTCCGGGATCTTCATGGCGAGGCCATCAAACGTGACCGCCGCGTTTTATAATAATTTTTCCAAGCCTCTGGGCGCGCTGATACTCACCCTGATGTTCGCCTCCACGACCCTCATGATCGTCAGGCGGGGGAATATCATCAATAAAGAAACCATCATCGCCGCAGTCCTGTCGGTGGTACTCGGTGCGGCCGTCAACCGGGGCCATACCGGCAACCCGGCCGCGTACCTGTTATCAATGATTGCGCTGTTCCTCGTCGCGAGGGCGCTCATCGACCTGTGGGAGACGAAAGCCCGCGCGTCCCTTCCTTCGCGGCTCGCCCATATCGGCGTGGGGCTTCTGGTCCTGGGCGTTATCACGTCGAATTTCCACGAATATTCTGTCCAGAAAAAACTTACGCAGGGGACTGAAACCGCTTTCGGCTCGCTGCGCGTCCTCTTCAACGGCATGGCGGACGGGCCTGAGCCCTCCCTGAGCTTTACCGTTGCCAGCGGTGCGAGCACGATACAGGCGAAGACCGCCTACTACTTCGACGAAAAAACAGAATCGATCTACAAGGAGCCCCATATCATCCCGGGCATACTGAACGACATCTATATTGCGCCCGAGCAATTTGAATCAGGCGCCGCTTCGATGACTACCCTGGCGCTGGGAAAGGGGGAGGAAAAGGAGATCGGCGGGCTGAAGATCCGGTTCAACGGCTTCAGGACTGAGCACATGACCTCGGGCGAGCCCTCCACCTATGCCGACCTCACGGTCAACGGGGCCCCCATGGCGCCGGGGATCAAGTTCACCGCCGGAGGGGTGCGCTACCTTGACCGGGACGTCCCCGGCACCGACCGCACCGTGTCGCTCCGCCAGATTGACGCGAACAGCAAGAGGATACACCTCCACGTGACGCCGGGGAAACATATAACTGTCCCCGCCGATACGGTGCTCGTCACGGTCAGCAAAAAGCGGCTCATCTGGCTGGTCTGGCTCGGCACGGTATTGATAGCTTCCGGCGGGTGCGTTGCGTTCGGAAAGTCGATTATACGGAGAAAAAAATAACGGGGGTTCTTTCCCTAAAACCCCTGCTTTTCCATCATCAGCTTCAGGGCCTCCCGCATCGCCGTAATTTCAGCGGCGAGCCGGTCATAAGCGGCGTCAACCATGTCAAATTCGTTGTTCTTGCCGGTTCTTTCAAGCGCGAGCGCCGCGATAAAGGCCCGCTCGGCGGAAAAATTGGCCACAGCCCCCTTCATGGTATGGGCTGTCTTTCCAATCTTTTCGCCGTTTTTATTCTGTACCGCCTCTTCAATGGCAGCCATGAGGCGCGGGGAATCGGAGATGAAGAGCGCTGCCAGCTCCTTGAAAAATCCGAAGTCTCCGCCCAGCCGCTCTTCCAGGGCCATGATATTTATATAGTCTTCGGGCTTCATCGGCCGTTTCTCCTCTCCCCGTGCAGTGTCGTGTCTATGACAACCGTATCCCCGCCTGTAACAGGTCACATCTTATATGTTTGAATCTCGGTGTTGTCAACATTTAATTACAACAAATCCGTCCGGGACTGAATAAAAAATTCTCCTTCCTGCCGCTGCGTTCGTATACACTGCATGGCCGCATCGCGGCATGATATTCTCCCTCCGCGCACCTTTTTTAATTGACTGACACCGGCAACGGCCGGTATAGTAGCGCAATCAAGCAGGGTATACATGATACAAAATGTTTCAATCAATTTCCGCCCGGACGATGAGAGCTGTCTCCCTCTGCTGCGTCAGGTCATTGAGTTCCTGCGCAACGAAGACGTCAGGATCATGCTCCCCGAATACGACATTATCCGCGGCGACGAATGCTTTTCAATGGCGGTGCCGCATGACCAGTTCATTTCGTCGCCGGAGCTGATCATCGTCATCGGCGGAGACGGCACGGTGCTCAGGACCTCACGCCTCTTCTGCGGCACCGGCACCCCGATCTTCGGCATCAACCGCGGCCGCCTGGGCTTCCTGACGGAATTCAGCCCGGACGAGTATCCGCGGCACCTTAAAAAAGTGCTGTCCGGGGACTACCATGCGGTCGAGCGGCTTGTCCTGGAAGCCGCCCTGGTCCGCGACGGCGGGGAGATAATGAGCCTCTGTTTCCTCAACGACGCCGTCATCCACAAGGGCGCGGTCTCCCGCCCCATCCGCCTCGAGATGAAAATCGACGGCGATTTTTTGAGCACCTACACCGGTGACGGCCTCATCATTTCGACGCCCACCGGATCGACCGCGTATTCCCTCTCGGCCGGGGGGCCCATCATCACCCCCACCGAGGCGAAAATTTTTCTCCTGAGCCCCATCTGCCCGCACAGCCTGGCCATGCGGCCCATGATCGTCCCTGCCTCTTCGGCCTTCAGTGTCCGCATCATCTCCGACTTCAAGAATTTATTATTGACAATCGACGGGCAGGAGGTAATTACCATCGACGGAAACGACGAGATCTGTATCCGCCAGTCAAACAAGAACATCAGACTGATAACACACCCGGAAAAAAATTACTACTCCATACTCCGCGAAAAGCTGGGCTGGGGATGACCGGGACCGGGACATGATGCCATGCTGCTCGACCTGAAAATAAAGAACTTCGTCATCATTGAGGACCTGACCATACAATTCGGCAGGGGGCTGAACATCCTGACCGGGGAAACCGGTGCGGGAAAATCGATCCTCATCGACGCCCTCTCCGGCATTCTCGGCGAAAAAATGACCACCGACATGATCCGGACCGGCTTCGAAAAGGCGACCCTCGAGGCGAGCTTCGACATATCCGCCGTTCCTATTGTACAGCAGATGCTCGACGAATCCGGCATTGACTGCGACGAAGACACCCTCATCCTCCGCCGCGAGCTCTATTCCAGCGGCAAGGGCCGCTCGTTCGCCAACGCCGTGCAGATTCCCGCCTCCCGCCTCAAGGAGCTCTCCGAATACCTGGTGGACATACACGGCCAGAACGAACACCAGAACATTGTTAAAGTCGCGCGCCACCGGGAGCTCCTTGACGGGTTCGGGCGCCTGGAAGACGACGTCGTGAAGGTCCGGGCCATCCACGCCCGGCTCCAGGACCTGAAAGACCGCATCAGCTCCTTCGAGATTGACGAGCGCGAAAAGGCGCGCCGTATCGAATACAACACCTTCGCCATCCGCGAAATCGACGCAGCGCATCTGAAAACCGGCGAGGAGGAAGAGCTGAAAAACGAATCGGTCCTCCTGGCGAACTCGGAAAAGCTCTTCAGGGAGATCAACTCCTCCTCGCGGCTCATGGGCGGCGAGGGCGGTATTCTGCAGAAGCTCAAAATGGCGGAGCAGGGCCTCTCGAAGATTTCGCAGTACGACCCGGAGATCGCGGGGGTCCTCGACTCGATCAAGCAGTCGCTCTATTCCCTCGAGGACGCCTCCGCTTACCTGCGCGATTATGAGAAGAACATCGATTTTTCGCCGGAGCGCATCAACGATGTGGAAGCGCGCCTCTCCCTGATATCGAGCTTCAAGAAAAAATACGGCGAGACCGTGCAGGACATCCTGAGCTACGCGGAGAAGGCCCGCAAGGAGCTCGATACCATCAACTCCGGCGCCGAAGCGGCGGAGCGGCTGAAAGCCGAATACCGTCAGGCGGTCAGGGAAGCGAAGGAGGTCGCCCTTCGGCTTTCCGAGCGCCGCCGGGAGGCGGCGAAGCGCCTTGAATCGCGCGTCATGAAGGAGCTCGCCGATCTCGGCATGGCCGGCACCCAGTTCCGCGTCTCCATCCAGCGCGAGGTCAATCCCCTCGGCGAGATCGAGGCCGACGACAAGCGGTACGCCCTCTACCCGCACGGCCTGGACCGGATCGAGTTCCTCATCTCGGCGAACGCGGGCGAAGACCTGCGCCAGCTCCGGAAGGTGGCGTCCGGCGGTGAAATGTCGCGGATCATGCTCGCCATCAAGAACGTCATCCTCTCCTCGGACCTCGTCGAGAGCCTGATCTTCGACGAGGTCGATGCCGGGATCGGCGGCAAAGTGGCCGAGATCGTGGGAAAGAAGCTGAAGCTGCTCGCGGCAAACCGCCAGGTCCTCGTCGTCACGCACCTGCCCCAGATCGCGGCCATGTCGGACACCCATTATTCGGTGCAGAAGGGGAAGACGGGGGAGCGGGTCACCACCCTGGTCAAGCAGCTCACCCCGAAAGAAAAGATCAGGGAGATAGCGCGCATGCTGGCCGGCGAAACGATCACCGACCTCTCCATGAAGCATGCCGAAGAGATGGTGCGCAATGCCGAAGCAACCGCCACGCCCGGGCGATGAAATAAACCTGTCGCTGGCCCTGACCGCCGTCATACATGACATCGTCCGGTCCTCGCAATCGCTCAGCCATATCGATGTTGACAGCACCCTGGTGTGCGTCGGCTCAAACAGGGGCGGGCGCCGCGGCGGGCTGTACGGCAAGCTCATCCCGCTCCGCTTCGAGAACGGGTCCCGGCTCCTCCGCTACCGCGGCAGGGTATACACCATTCCGGAAATATCCCACAACGGCCGGACCTGCCTCTATATCATCTATTTTTACATGCCGCGTTTTTTCAATCTCGCGTGGGAGGAGAAGCTCAGGGTGATATTCCACGAACTCTATCACATAAGTCCCGCCTTCGACGGGGACATCCGCCGCATGGGAGCGTTTAAAAAAGCGCACGGCCATTCCAAAAAGCACTTTGACACCCTCTATGATGCCGACCTCCGGTCGTTCATCGGCAATATCCACGCGACCCCCCACCTCCCGTTCCTCTCCATGGATTCCCCGGACCTCTACCGCCGCTACCGCAAGGTTACCGCCGTGCGGATGAAGCACCCGCGCCCGGTCGTCATCACCGCATAGGGAGCTTCCCGGCCGCACAAAGCCCACCGGCCCGACACCGGCCATTAATGTAAATTTTTCTGAAAAAAACTTGACAGGCATGGCGTTTCCCGGTTTATGTTTCTACTAATAGAATCGTTACTATAAATAGTAACATTGTGCTGAAACCATGAACAAATTGAAAGAGATAGCGGGTGTTCTATCGATTACCCACGATGCTGACGCCATCGAGGGATTTCTGAAGAGCATCCTGACAAAAAACGAGATCGACGAGATATCCGGCCGCTGGGAGCTCGTGAAGCTGCTCTACGACGGCATGAGCCAGAGAAGGATCGCCGAGCGCATGGGCGTAAGCCTGTGCAAGATCACCCGCGGCTCCCGGGAGCTTAAAAAATCAAACTCGTCCTTCAAGGCCATGGTGGAAAAGTACAGGACCGTCATAGAAAAAAAGCCCGTGTAACCCAACCGGCTAACAATACAAGGAGAAACGAATGGATACAAAGATACTTCTTACCGAAAGTGAAATCCCGCGGCAGTGGTACAACATCGCCGCAGACCTTCCGACGCCGCTCCAGCCCCCCCTCGGGCCGGACGGGAAACCCATCAGCCCCGAGATGCTCGCCCCGGTCTTTCCCATGAACCTGATAGAGCAGGAAGTGAGCCAGCAGCGCTGGATCGACATACCGGAAGAGGTGCTCGAGCCTCCTCTACCGGTGGCGGCCGTCGCCGCTCCAGAGGGCAATCCACCTGGAAAAGGCCCTGGGGACGCCGGCGCGCATCTACTATAAAAACGAGAGCCTCTCTCCGGCGGGAAGCCACAAGCCGAATACCGCCGTTGCCCAGGCGTGGTACAACAAGCAGTTCGGCATCAAGAAGCTGACCACCGAGACCGGCGCCGGCCAGTGGGGAAGCGCCCTCGCGTTCGCCTGCGCGCTGATCGGCCTCGAGTGCAAGGTCTTCATGGTGCGCATCAGCTTCGAGCAGAAGCCGATGCGGAAGACGATGATGCAGACCTGGGGCGCCACCTGCATCCCGAGCCCGAGCCCGGAAACGCAAGGCGGGCCGCGACGTCCTCGAGACGCATCCCGACACCCCGGGGAGCCTCGGGATCGCCATCAGCGAGGCGGTGGAGGCCGCGGTGACCGATCCCACCGGCGAGACCCGGTACGCCCTCGGAAGCGTGCTGAACCACGTCATGCTGCACCAGACCATCATCGGCCTTGAGGCGAAAAAACAGCTCCAGAAAGCGGGAGAGAAGAAGGTGGACATCGTGATCGGGTGCGCGGGCGGCGGCAGCAACTTTGCCGGTCTCTCCTTCCCCTTTGCCAGCGACAAGATCAACGGCGCACAGATAGAGATCATACCGGTCGAGCCCGCGTCATGCCCGACACTGACCAAGGGGCCCTTTATCTATGATCACGGCGATATCGCCAAGATGACCCCGCTGCTTCCCATGCATTCGCTCGGCCACAGCTTTATCCCTGACGCGATCCACGCCGGCGGCCTTCGCTACCACGGCATGTCGCCCCTTGTTTCCGCGGGGGTCGTCGAGGGCCTCTTCACTCCCATGGCGATCCAGCAGCTCGAGTGCTACAACGCCGCGATGCTCTTCGCCAGGACCGAGGGGATCATCGTCGCGCCCGAAACCAGCCACGCCATCGCGGCAACGATCCGCAAGGCAAAGCAGGCGAAGGAAGAGGGAAAGGAGAAGGTCATCATCTTCAACCTGAGCGGCCACGGCCTGATGGACCTGTACGGCTACGACCTGTTCCTGCAGCACCGGCTGGCGGACCACGAGCTGCACCAGGATGAAGTGGACGCCGCCCTCGCCGAGCTCAAGGACCTGCCCAAGCCGTCGCTCGCGAAGACAGGCAAGTGGTAGGATATTCAGCGCATTCTTCCCCCCTGATCGCAGGGGGGAAGAATGCCGGCGCCTTCACTGCCGGGATTCACACGGAACGATATTAAAAGTGATAATCGCCGGTTAACGGGCCTGCGTACTCCTCTACATCGACCGATTCGATGGTGCCGTAGAACATGAGCCCGTCCGGGTTCGTCTTGATATCAGCAACAAACTGCTCAACGAGCGGAACGGTATCCGTGTCGAGAAGCACCCTGACGGTGCCGTCTGCGAGATTTGACGCGGTCCCCCTGATGCGGCGTTTCTGCGCGTACTTGCTGCAATAGGCGCGGCAGAAAACTCCCTGGACCCTGCCATGGATGATCAGCTTTTTTGCCATACCGGACACCCCCGCTCCTATGGTAACGATTCGCGCGGCAAAATTCTATCGCAGCAAGGCTAAATCCGCAAGATTTTTTTTCGCCCGTCGCCAGGAACCTCCCGGGAGGTCCACCCGGTGACGGCGGGGACAAAAATGGTTGCAATTTAAAAACATCCTGCCGGTAACTGTATCATCAGTATCGCCGGAGTACAGGCGCGCTGCAGATGCATATCTGTGCGCATCTGCCATGAAGCTCTGAAATGAAAGAATGACAGCACAACGAATGAATGACATGATACGGCCCATCCTGTGTACGGCGCTGCCGATCTGCCTGTCGTTATCCTGCGCCCTGGCGGCGATTGTATCATGCTCCACTACCTTATCACCGGGAGAAATCTGGGAAGGCATGCATGGCACCACCCTGCGGGTCGTAGTCACGCTTGACACCGCCCCTGACCCCGAAAACGGTGAGAGCAGGGGCAGCGCCCGCGACGCCGTACTTCGTGCCGGAATACACAGGGCGGGAACGCTCCTGCTGAGCTACGCCCGTGTGCATTGCACCGACAGCCGGTGCCTGGAGGCCTGCAGGCAGTCGATACCGGAGATCATCACGCGTGCGACGCTTCGTCACCTGAACTGTTCCGGGGAAGAGTGTACCGCCGTGTTCGATTTTAACGCAGAAACATTTTTTGAGGCGGCACGGAGCCATGAATCGGGACGATAGCAGCGGAAAGCAGCCCGCGGGCGGGGAACAACCAGACACTGTGTACCAGCTGGTCCTGACCGGGGACGGATCCCAGACCCTCTATCTTCCCGCATACGACGAGCACATGCATTCTCTGTCCGGCGCCTACGAGGAAGCCCTTCTCAAGCATGTACGTCCTTCCGGCCTGCTCGGAAAACAGGCTGACCGCCTTGCGGTTCTTGATATCGGATTCGGGCTCGGATACAACATCCTTGCGCTCATTGTTTCCTTACATGAGCAGCGTTATACGGGCGGAATCTCCGTCATCTCTTTCGAAAAGGACAGGGCGCTCCTCCCCGCCCTTCGCAGCATCTGCTTTACGGACGGACGGGACGGCCCCTATTCCCTCGTGCGGGAAGCGTACATGAACGGCACCGTGCGTCACGGGCAGACCCGCGTTGACGTAAAGTTCGGCGATGCCCGGCTGTCAGTGCGTTCGCTCCCCTCCGGGTATTTCGACGCGGTATTCTTCGACCCCTTCTCCCCTTCACGGAACCCGGAGCTCTGGTCGGTTGATTTTTTCAGGGAGATGTCGCGCGTGATGAAAGACGACGCGGTGCTGACCACCTATTCCAGCGCCCTCCAGGTACGCGGCGCGCTTATCGAGGCCGGCTTCATGGTCGGCAGGGGGCCTTCCGTCGGGGGCAAGCGGGAGGGGACCCTGGCCTCAAAAACCGGGGCCATACTCCCCCTGGCGGCCGGAGAATTATCGCTGCTCAGAAGCAACGTCCGTTCCGTCCCCTACCGGGACGAGCTTCTCAGGGATGAGCCGTCTGCAATTCTCGAGCGCAGGAAAAGGGAGATGGGCGTTTTCAGGGAACAGCGGAAGGGGGCGGAGCGGTAGCGGGCGGAACGTGCCGGCGCCGGGAAAGGCGCTGCTCAAATCATGTCATCGAGTTCTTCGAGGACCGACTTGTCGGGCTTCTTTTCGGCCTGGTCGGTGGCGGTAGCTGCCTCCTTTGACTGCTGGCGCATCTGCTCCAGCTCCTCTTTGTTGAATTCCAGGTCGCCCGAGAGGTCGCCGCCCGTGCTGAGCCGGTAAGCGAAGGCGAACGCGTAGCAGTACACGAGGTAGAGCGCCTCGTAGATCTTTTTCCCGTTGATCTTCTTCTCGCCTTCAATCTGCGGATCAAAAGTGAGCACCTCTTGAGGATTTTCAATATACAACTGGTGGCTGTCCATGTCATCGAGGAGCACCTGCAGTTCCTGGACGATTTCCAGCATGTAATCCCGCACGACAGCCCGCGCACTCTTGCCGATGGCATTCTTCTTTTTCTCAAGCGACTCCATCCGCTTGGTGAATTCGATATACTGGGAGCTCCCGGTCGGCTTCTCGCGCCTTGATTTTTCATAATCAACCAGGTTCTCAGCGTACTCGCTCAGGATGTCGGTGCTCTTTCTCATCTTGTCGTACAGGTCGGTGAGGCGCGCCCTGAAGTCGACCTTCGTGCGTGCGACAAAATCCGTCCTGAATTTTATCTTGTTTGTCGTGAGGATGAAGGAATACTCGTAGTCGAACTCGTTGAACAGGAGATAGGTGATGAACACCTTGTCAGCGTCGCTCACGTTTTCAAAGAGCCGCTGACGGTCGTGATGCATGCGCATCTTCGCCATGTCGAGCGACGCCATCATCTCGAGCCCTATCCTGATGATCTTCAGCCGGTTCTCGTCAACCTCCTCTTTTTCTTCGCTCTTTTGTCCACCCTCCTCTTCCATCTCAACGGCCATGTCGTCAAAATACCTGGCGAGCTGGCGGTTGCCCGGCTTATCAGCTTCTGTAATCCCGAGCATCATTTCAATATCCGGGTCGTACATCGGGCGGAGCCTGCCATCGTACAGGCAGAAGAGAAGATGCAGACGCGGGAAAAACTTATGAAAGAGAACGAAGACCGCGTTCCTCATCCTCCGGTTCATGGCGGAACGCGACTGGGTCGGGTTTTCTTCTATTTTAGAATACAACTCGATGGCGCGATCAAACCCGGTCAGTATCGAATTTTCATACTGGCTGAGGACATACAGCTTTTTGTAGTATGACAGGACCTGCTCCTTCAATTCGGCCGTCTTTTTCGGGACCTCGGGGAAATTGATATACTGTTCGAGGACCTGGTCGGCTTCCATTTTATCGAACAGGTTGCCTGCCATCTCGATGAGCTCATAGTAGAGCGGCTTCATTTCGTCGAGCTTGTCGGTGATCCTTGATCCGACGGAGAGGTTTTTCTTGAACATGTCAAGAAACATGATCTGCAGCTCCATGAGGGCCGGCCGGTAGTGGTTGTTGAATTTCCTGAAAAAGCGGCCGTCAAAGGCATACCCGTTGAATCCGGTGATTCCCAGCAGCTTCAGCTTGAACCGCAGCTTCAGCCTGCCGAAGAAGAGCGCCATCGCCCTGTTTTCAGCTCTGGCCGCCGTCTTCGCAGCAGCGACGCGGCGGGTTGATTCCGGCCTGGGGCGCTCCCGTTTGACCTGCCTGGTTGAATGGCGGTCGACATGTTTTAGAAACTGCTTCTGCTTTTCGCGGTCGATGGTAAGCCGCCGGCCCTTCGATCGTTCGACAATGACACGTCCGCCGCCATCAACGAATTTTTCGAAGAGCTTCTTTCTCGTGGACTCATCAAGCTTTGAAACGCCGATGTTGTCCTTTGTTTTATCTAACCTGTCCTTATCCATAGTAGCCGACCGCACGGTATAATGAAAAAATCTGCACTACGTTACCTTATTAAACAAATGCATTAAAATAAAAATGTCAATTATATTGTAAGGATTGGACAATAAAAAATTCATTTTACATTCAGGGTCAAATCCGTCATTTGCCAATGCAAAACCTGCTGAAAATCGAGTCAAGGATGTCATCCGGGGTTATCTCGCCGGTTATCTCGCCGAGCGTGTCCATGAGGGCCTGCAGCTCAAACGCCACAATTTCAGCCGGCCCATGCCCGTTCACCAGTTCCCCGATCCGCGCGGCATTTACACGCGCCCGCTCCAGGAGGGTGATGACCCGCATATCGGCAATGAACGAATGCTCCAGCGTAACGAAATCCTTTTTGATCCGGCGCGACACGGCCCCGGTCAGCTCCGCAAGCCCCGCTCCGGTACGGGCGGAGAAGGGGATCGCCTCTTCTCCTGCCTCCTCCTGCATCGCGCGTATGTCTTCGGGCCGCGCTATATCGCTCTTGTTGATGATGATGACCCGTTTCTTGCCGCGTATTGTCTCGAGTATGCTGCGGTCGTCCCCGGCCATGCCGGCCGCGCCGTCCAGGACCATGATGATGAAGGGCGATGAGGCTATCTTGCGGTGGCTCAGGTCGATCCCCATCCTCTCGATCTCGTCCCCCGGCGTGTCGATGCCGGCCGTATCGACCAGGTTGACATGAATGCCCCCGATCTGGAACGGCTCCCGAATGATGTCCCTCGTGGTGCCGGGGATGCTGGACACGATGGCGCGCTCCCTGTTAAGAAGCAGGTTCAGCACGCTCGATTTCCCCACGTTCGGCTTGCCGATAATGGCGATATCGATCCCGTGGCTCAGCTGCTCCCCGGTCCTGCACCTTCCCAGGAGGTCCTCGATCGAGGCCCGTATCCGCGCCGCCGCCCCGGACGCCGCGCCCGCCGTTATGAATTCCATCTCCTCTTCGGAAAAATCTATGACCGCCTCGATGTCCGCCTTGAATTCGATTATCCGGGCCCGTATCTCGCGGATGATGTCCCTGAGCGAGCCGTGCATCTGCCTGAGCGAGGTCTCGATCTCCCACTCGCTTTTTGCCGTGATGATATGGTTCACCGCCTCGGCCTCGGTGAGGTCCATCTTCCCGTTCAGGAACGCGCGCCGGGTGAATTCGCCCGGCTCCGCGAGGCGCACCCCCCGCCCGGTCAGCAGCATGATGATACGCTGCACGATGATCGGGTTCCCGTGGCAGAATATCTCCGCCATGTCCTCGCCGGTGTAGCTCCGCGGCGAAGGGTAGCAGACGACGACCGCGTCGTCGACCGGCGTTCCGTCATCCACGATGGTGCCGTAATGGGCGTGCCGCGGCTTGAATTCAGAGAAATCGGGGAACAGGGAATTCGCGGCCCGCATGGCGTCGGGGCCGCTGATCCGGATGATTGCGATGGGTGCGGTAACGGGGGGTGAGGCGGGTGCGCAGATGGTATCGTCTGTCATACGTCCCGGTCACTGTTTCGGCATGATGGTCACTTTCCGGTAAATACCCTGTCCCTCGCTCTTGGTGGTCACCCGCGCATCGTTCTGCAGCGTCAGGTGGATCAGCCTCCGCTCGAACGGGTTCATGGGCTCCAGGGTCCAGGGCTTCCCGGACTTGATGACCTTGAACGCGATGTCCTTGGACATCTTGCGCAGCGCCCGCTCCCGCTTGGCGCGGTACGATTCGATATCAAGGATGATTTTCTTGTCGCTCCCGGTCTTGTGGTTGACGATCAGGTTCACCATGAACTGCAGTGACTCGAGGGTCTTGCCCTTCCTGCCGATTATCAGGCCCGAGCTGGTCTTGCTGTCCAGCTCTATGTATACTTTCGATTCGCCTTCCTTGATATCAGCGATGGTGCAGTCTATCTGCATCCTTGTGAACATCTCTCCGATTACTTCCCTGATCGCGTCCGCGATGTCCTTCGTATCGATATTATAGTACAGCCGGATCTTGGCCGGGCGGGAGACGCCAAAACCGAAGATGCCGCTCTTCCCTTCGTCGATAACCTCTATCTTGATCTTTGAGGCGTCGGTAATTCCCAATTCTGCAATAGCTTTTTTTGTTGCGTCGTCTGCGGTCCTTCCCTCAACTTCTATAACTTTCATAATCGGTCTCCTTGTTTAAGCAACGATCTGAATCATGTATTCCTTATCCAATTATGCCGCGCATTATGCGCCCCGCCCCCCCGGCGAAGGGCGCCGCGCGGGTCTGTCATGCTTTTTCACCCTTTGACCGGTAATTGATGAACAGCTGCTGGGCAATCTGGAAAATATTCTGCAGCGCCCAGTAGAGAACGAGGCCCGACGGCATGCTCCAGAATATGAAGATGAACACCAGCGGCATCATCATCATCATGATTTTCTGCTGTCCCCCGGTATCCACCGTGGTCAGTTTCTGCTGCACAAAGGTCGACGCGGTCATGATGATGGGCAGTATGTTCAGGTCAAACCCTGACACGGTGAGGACGGTGTCCGGCATTGAAAGGTCTTTCATCCAGAGGATGAACGGCGCGCGCCACAGGTCAATTGAATCGATCAGGGCGCTGTACAGGGCAAAGAAAAACGGCATCTGCAGCAGCAGCGGGAAACACCCGCCCATGGGATTCACCTTGTTCTCACGGTAGAGATTCATCATCTCCTTCTGCAACTGGTCCGGCTTGTCCTTGTATTTTACCTTCAGCTCGTTCAGCTTCGGCGTGAGCTGCTGCATCTTTTTCATCGACTCGGTCGACTTGATCGTCAGCGGCATGAACACGACCTTCGTGAGAATCGAGAAAATCACCAGGGCCCAGCCGAGGTTGCCGACAAACTTGTTGATCCCCATCAGGCACCAGATCACGAAATTCCGTATCGGCTCAATCAACTTGCTCACGTCGGCGGCGTCGATGATCGACTTGTCCGTGGCCGCGAGCATCTTCTTGTCCTTTTCTCCCAGATATATCTTGAATGATCTCTTGATCTCCCTGCCGGGCGCGAGCGACGCCGCGTCCATGTATATGCCGGTACGGAAGCCGGCCTGTTTCCTGTTGTCGTGGACGACGCCCTTGCCCGCGGCGTTCTCAGGTATCATGATGACAAGAAAATACCGGCTCATGATCCCCGCCCAGTTTATCGTGCCGGCCTCTTTTTTCAAGGCCTCCCCGCCGGAAGACGAGCCGCACCCCAGGAAACCGCCGCCGGCCTTGTCCGCTTTCTCGAAGCTGCCGTTTACCGAGTAGACGCTCAGCAGCCTGTTGTAGGTGTTGGTGTAATCGAGCTCCGGACCGAGAAGGTCGCCGGGCGAGAATATGACCTGCCCGTTTTTGAACGCGACGGCGTCCCCGCCGTTATTCTTGATCCGGTACTCGACCCTGAACCCGAACCCGTCATCGGGGAAGATATACGCTTTTTCGATCCTGACAGGATTCCTGCCCATCCGTATATCGCTGAAAAAAATGACATTGTTCCCGTCCTGGCGGTACATCCAGAGGACCTGGTCGAGGCTGTTTCCCGCCAGGAACTCGTCGTCGTCAAAATGCAGCGCGAAATCAAGCGTTCCCTTCGCGCCGAAGGGATTTTTCCCGACGGTGAGATCTATATTTCTCTCTAAATAGGTACAGGCGGTGATGGCCGCGCCTTTCGTGGACAGCGTAAACGCGAACTTTTTCGTCTTCACCGTGATCTGTTTTTCGGTCCCGCCCGCGCTGATCGGCATAATGGTAACCGGCACAGGGCTTTTAGCGGTTTTATCCGCCGCCTTATTATTCACCGCTTCAGTTGTCACTGCCGCGGGCTTTTTCACCGGCTGGTCCGGCTTGAAGATGATGAAATACCCGCCCCACAGCACGCCGATGAGCAATATTGCAATTAAACTTTTTTTATCCATGGCCATTTTCCTTTGTGATAATCTCACGAATGCGATTATAATCGCATGTCATGCTTGCACGGCACCTGTCAGCACACATGACACGGCCCGCGCGGCATTCTTTAACGGGATGGAATGTTATTTAAAGAAGTGGAACGCTTCGGGCACGGGGTCAACGCCGCCTTCATTGAAGGGATTGCAGCGAACGATCCGCCGCGCCGCGAGATACGAGCCTTTGACGGGCCCGTGCTTTTTCACTGCGCCAATCGCATAGGCCGAGCAGGATGGATAGAATCGACATGAACGCGGTACTATCGGTGATAGTAAATAACGGTAACAATTAATTATAAGTATAATGATAGTTGAACATATAGTGCCAATAGTTATATTATACTGATTAATGCGCATCACTATTCAATAATCCCGCTTTTTGAAACAACGATATAACGACCCGTTTCTGATCCTCATACGACAGGTCCCTGAAGCTGCTATCGATCCTGATTATTATGCAAAACCCTTCACGTAATTCATTGAACAGTCCGGTGCAGATCGCGCGTATTCTTCTTTTTGCCAGATTCCTTGTATATGCTTTCCCGAATGATTTTGTAAGAGCAATTGCGATTTTGATATTTTTTATTTTTTCCGACGATTGAATGCTATTGCCAGGTTTTACATATTCACTGTTGTTATATTTCAGGGTATATATCCGGATACCCGTCCCCTGTGTTCTCCTGCCCTTTTGATAAACTTCCTTAAATAAATTCCTTCCCTTTAAAGAATAGATATGTTTCACGATAACAATTACTTGGGTAATCTCCGCTCATCGGACACGGTTAACTTGTACCGCCCTTTTCTCCTTCTCCTGCTCAGGACCTTTCTGCCTTCCGCGGTGCTCATACGCTCCCGGAAGCCATGGGTCCTGTACTTTTTTACTGTGCTTGGTTGAAATGTCCTCTTCATGTGCATTACCTCGTATATATAAACGTCAGTTACATTCCTGATTAAAAACAGAAACATGGTCAGAAAAGAGTGAATGTACTATTTTAAAAAGAATCGATTTTTGTCAATAAGATTAATAAAAAAACTGGCCCGGCAGTGCGCACCGGACGCATCAGTTCCGCGGCCTTGCCGCGCGCACTCCCGCCTGCGCACAATATTACTACTTTCTAATGAGACATAAAATTAGGATTGACAAAAAACTTCCAGTGTATATTTTTATTCAAATAAGACGATTTTTTACATCGGAGTTATCACCATGATCGTTAACATCATAACCTGCGTGGTCTGTCTCGGAATGCTTATCCTTTTCAGGAAGCTGGACCGGACGAACATGAAAATGGCAAAGCTGAGGAGATATTCATCGCGACTCTTTGATGAATTCAAAAAGCTCGCGGAGACCGAGAACCGCCGCTTTAACGATGCCACCATTGAGATGGATATAATGATCAAGCGATCGACGGCCCTGGCGAAAAACATAACCGTGTCGATCAAGGAGATTGAGGACAGGCTCCAGGGGCTCGATATAGAGAAAACCAACCTGAAAAAAGTCGAGGACGATATCCGCGTGATATCCCAGTCGGCGCGCGACGTGAACAAGCAGATCGAATTCATCGCCGGGGCGAAAGAAGGGTTTACCGAACTCGCCGGCAACATGACCTTCATGAAGGAATCGATCAAGTCCCTGAAAACCGAGAGCATGGAAATTCTGCAGAACTTCAACAACCGCCTCAAGGAAAAATCGCGTGAGCTCACCGCTGATTTCACCGACCAGATAAACAAGCTCCGCGAAACGATCGACAACCGTGAAGAGCTGCTGGTGGAAGGCAGCAGGCAGAAGCTTGCCGATCTGACCGGGACCTTCGAGCGTGCGCTCACCGACCTGGACCAGCGCGTCACCGACACCGGCGAGATACTGCTCCAGAACTTCAAGATGCGCATCGAAGGTGTCGCCAAGTCAGTCGAGGGCGCCTCGAACCTCCAGAACCAGATCGAGGTGCTGAAGCTGAACATGGCCGACCTCGAAGGAAAGATATTCTCCGACATACGCGAACGGAGTGCCGGGGTGGAAAGCGAGATCAGGAGCTCCCTGGACGCGCTGGGCGACAGGCTGAATTCCTTTGAAACGAACGAGATCGACAAGCTCTACAACAAGCTCAGCTCGGTCGAGGCGAATGTAAACGACTCGAAGTCCCGCCTGATCAAGACATTCGAGCTGGAGGTGG
Organism: uncultured Spirochaetota bacterium; assembly: GCA_963827275.1. Lineage (GTDB taxonomy): Bacteria > Spirochaetota > UBA4802 > UBA4802 > UBA5550 > RBG-16-49-21. The sequence continues at coordinate 31,026 of CAWHAA010000008.1, read as the reverse complement.
ACAAGGTACGCAGCGAGCTGGACAACCTGAGCATCCACGCCATTTCCAAGCGTGATGAAATCGTCCAGGCCTCCCGCCGCGAGGCGGAGAGCGTGAAAAAAGAGATAGATAATTTCGAAGGCCGCTTTCAGGAATTCGAGACCAGGATCATGAGCCTCGCTGAAGCGAAGACCGAGGAGATCAGCAAAAACGGCGAACAGGTAAAAGAAGAGATCGCCGCCATGGACAAGCGCCTGACCGACATGAAGGCGGAGATACTGAACTACGAGGACGAGAGCAAGATTTTCACGAAGACGGACACCCTGATGCGCGACGTGAACCAGGCGATCGAGCGTTTGAACCAGATGCTCCTTGACTCGCAGAAGGAAGCCGAGCATATCGAGAAATTCTTCTCCGACATAGAGTACGTAAAGGAGCTGACAAAGGAATTCGACCGGGAGATCAGGTCCTACCAGAACAAGAAAGAGAAGCTGGCGGACATCGAAAGCGAGATCCGCGCCCTCCAGGAGATGAGCGACGCGGCCATGGAAAAGGCCGGGTGCTGCCAGGACCAGTTCTCCAAGATCGACGCGGTCAGCTCGCGCATCGACGCGCTGGTCGAGAGCTACGCCGGCATCGAGGCCAGGATCAGGGAGCTGCATGAGTACGAGGACGTCATCACCCGGAACCTCGATTCGGTGAACAGGGCAGACATCCTGATACAGTCGGTCGAGGGCAAGATAAACGCGCACCAGAAGGTGGTGGAGCGTTCCGAGCGGCGGGTTGACAAGATCACGCAGCACCTCCGCGGCGTGGAGGAAAACCTGCTCATCCTGAAGACGCGTGAAAGCGACATCAAGGAGATCAAGGACAAGTTCAGCGAGCTGGACGGCCTCTCTGAGATCATGGAGGCGCGGGTGAAGCAGATACAGGCGATGTTCAACAAGGTGGACGCGCTGCGAAGCGAGATCAACTCCACCGACAACCGCCTCCAGGAGCTCTTCACCCAGACCGACATGAAGATGCGTCAGTTTGCGGACTTCATCCAGGCGGTTGACAACAACAACCCGATCCTCAAGCAGGTCAAGGGGGGCGCCGCCGCCCCGAAGAACATGAATGAAAATGTTATAAAGACGGTCCGGGAGCTTTCGAACAAGGGGTGGTCTTCGGACCAGATATCGCGGAAGCTGATGATGGACGAAAACGCGGTGCGCCTTATCATCAACACGTCATCGCTCTGACAGCCCCGGGGGCGACTACTCGTCGCCCTTCATCTTCTCTTCAAGTTCCCTTTTGATATCCGCATCAGTCTGTTTTTTCCTGAGCACGATGCGGTACTTGATGTACATCTGGCTCGGCCGTATGGTCTTCTGCGGGAAATTAAAGCTCCACCGCTGCAGGTCGTCAAGGATCAGGTTGTCAAGCTCTATCAGGTTGAGGGGCCGGTACGGCCGCACCTTCTGGAGCGTACCGCGGTCCGGGTAGAGTGAAATATGATACATCCCCTCGCGGGACTCGTCGATCTTATCGTATTTTTTCAACTCGTCGCAGATATACCTGTCACCGCCCGTATCCTTCACCCGTTCAATCGTCTCCTGGCTGCCGGTCTGCACGACTTCATACCTGTTGGACATGATCAGCACGCGAAAGGTCTCCCTGTCAGTGGCCGGGTCGAACGGCGCATTGAGAAACTTCCTGTTTGCCGCGTCGACGGTTTTGTTTCCCATGGTGCCGCAGGCGATAATGACCGCGAACGCCGGCAGCAGCGCGCATGCAATGACGGTGATTTTTTTCATATCATTCATCTCTCTTGTTTAAATGTATTTTTCCGGGTAAAATTTTATCAAACAGCCCATATTTCAAGAAAAATTTTAAAAAATATGCCGTTTCCCTGCTGCCAGGCCTTCGACCTCTCCCGGCCGGGACGTGCCGCCCGCCGGTATCAATATAACACTACAATTTCAGAATATGCAAAAAAAAATCTTTACTGATCGACCGCCTGGCCGATTATGTGATGCAAGCGTCTGCGGCAGACGCTTGCATCTTTCACGCGGCAGAGGTACAGCATGGTATTCCTCATCCTCGCAATAATGGCCCTGTTACTGCTCTTCGTATTCAAAACCTACCGTAGTGTGCCTGCCGCCGTTGGTGCCATGCTTTTTCTCCTGGGCGTTACATCGGCAGTGCTGGCCTGGGGCGTGTCAATCTATTCCCCGGGCGGCCAGCTCCGCTTCTTCAACAGCGAAATCGGCAGCGGGGAATTCTATCTCCTCATTGCCGCGTGGTACGGGGCGGACCTGCTCTGCTCCGCCCTGATAATCCGAAACCTGCGCGCATATAAAAAAGTCAATGCCGCGGATGACCATGACAGCAGCGGGCCGGGGGCCGTGCACTGATCCTATAGAAAATCGACCGGCACCGGCACGAAGGTCGCCACCAGTATTGCCATGCAGAGCCATCCCAGCGCCCGTTCCCCCGGTGACAGGGGCGCCCCCTCCGGCACCTCAGGATGCCCGACCATCAGCACCAGGAGCGCCAGGATCACCCATACGACCCAGCCCTCCCAGACGAACGACAGGGCGACAAGCGCGGCCAGGAAGGCCCAGCCGAACATGACCTGTCTCCTGCCGATCAGGGCGTAGAGGACATGACTCCCGTCAAGCTGGCCGATCGGCATAAGGTTTAAGCTGGTGATCAGGAACCCGACCCATCCGGCCCACGCATAAGGAGAGAGATAAATATCATGCCCCGCCGGCATGGTGCCGTGCACGAGCTTGACGATGCCGCCGAAGAGCAGCGAATCGCCGAATATGAGGAGGTCGCCGCCGGGAGCGGGAAGCGGCCTGATCTCCGACAGGCATACGCCGAAGATGACCGCGGCGAGGCTCGCGATAAAACCCGCGAGCGGCCCCATCGCGCCGATATAAAAGAGCGCGCGCCGGTCAGGTATCGGCGACCGTGTCTTTATGACCGCTCCCATGGTACCGATTATCGACGGAAAGGGAATAAAGTAGGGAAGGGTCGCGTCCACGCCGAACCGCCGCGCCGCCCCGTAATGGCCAAATTCATGGGAGAGCAGGATCGTGAGCAGCGTTACTGAATAGGGCAGGCCGCTTGCGAACATCGACGGGATGGTTGCCGCGTCTTCCGCCCCCGCAAAGGTCGCGGTGACCAGGGTGACAAGAAAGAGCAGGATATTGACGGCGGGCCGGTCCTTTTTTGCAGGAGGGGCCGGCGGCATCCCGGTCTCCATCACCGGCCTCGGCGCCCGGGGCCTGCTTCCCGAGTTGAGCATGGCGACATACTGCCTGAACCGCAGCGACGCCCTTTCGATTATTGTGTGGAATTTCACATGGGTATCCCGGACCGATAGTGTGGAAGGTGCCCCGTCCGGAGCGTCACTCGTCCATCCTGCCGTACACCGACAGCTTTTTCCGGATGTAATCCGCCGAGTATTCATTGGCCAGGTCGCCCCGTGATCCGAGGAGCTCCCGGTACAGCGATGTGATCTGCCGCGCGACCTTGGCCATCTCTATGTTCTTCCTTTTTACCGTGGTGACGCTGGTGAGAAACAGTTTTTTCAGGTAGAGGGAAGTGAAGCGGTTGCCGTCCGGAGAGAACCCGACATCCTCGCCCTCGAGCCCGGTATTCACTGTTTCGCCGCCGCGCAGGTCGTGGATATGAATGACCTGGTCCTTTAAAAACGAGATCATCTTCGGGAAGACCGAAAACTGTATATTCGTGTTGAGTGAATTTTCAAGGAGCGTCGACCCCTTCCGTGCCGCCGTATCGTAGAGGCGCACCGAGTAATTGCCGGCCTCGCCCATCCGGTACACCAAACGCGTGTTGTCCACCCAGTACATTTCGCTTGCAGAGGTCACGCCAGGGAGGCCCCACGAGGCCCCCGGGACGATGATCTTTGACCGGTAGGAGCCCCCGCTCCCGCTCACGATAACGGTGTTCTTCCTGTTCGGCGATACATAGGCGATCGAGGGCGCGCCGGCAGCCGCGATGCCGGCGTATTCGGAGCGCCGCACCGTCAGGCGCCGGGCCTCAGTATCAGGGTTGTATTCAACGATGCCGTCCCCGGTCTCGTAGAGCAGCGTCGTGCCGCCCGGCGCGAGGGAAAAATCGATGAAGGGGTAGGACGATTGCAGGGCCTTCACGGTCTTCGCCGGGATATTCAGCACCAGGGTCTCGCCCCGCGGCACCGCGCCGCTCCCTGCGACGATGCGCTTGATGAACAGGTACTTCCCGTTCGCGCTGCTCCGGAAGGCCGTAATGGTGCCGGTTATCCTGAACAACTCGGCGTTCCTCCCGGTCGACCGGTTGAAGGAATAGATGACATTCAGCCGGGGCAGTTCTTTCGCGTAGAGCAGGGTGAACCCGTCCCCCCAGCAGGCGAAGACCACATCGCGGTCGATGAAGCGGGAACCGGCTGTCTGGTAGGCCTCGATTTTTTTTTCGAGCAGCCGCTCATACAACCGCGAGGCCGGGCTGATATAGATGGCGTCAAGGTTGATGTCCCGCGCATGAAGCGGCGGCAGGATCAATGAGATGAAAAGGCACGTATATAAAACGAGAACTGTATTTTTCACAAATTATTCTGTCATGTCCTCATCAACGGTATCTTTCGCCGCTTCCGGCTCAGCGCCGCCTGCATTCCCTTCGGCGCCTGTTTTTTCCTCGCGTATCGCGCTGGTGTCCTCTTTTTCTTTCTTGTCACTTTGTTTCTTCGGGATCTCAGGTATCACAAATCTCTGCCCCGGGAAGATAAGGTCCGGGTCCTTGATCTGGTCCTTGTTGGCCATGTAGATGAGCGGCCAGAGCCTGGCGTTATTGTACACCTTGTCCGCTATCCGCCAGAGGCAATCGCGCTTTTTCCTGTCGTAGACGACCTTGTAGATGGTTTTGCCTTCTTCTTCGTACAGGCCGCTCCCCTTGCTCAGGTCCCCCTTCTCCTTCGCCACGCCGAGCGAATAGAGGAGCGCCTCTGCTTCCTCGAATTTTACCAGGCTCTCCTTGTACGATCCGCCCTCGAGGAGCTTTTTCCCGTCGGCGATAATCCCCGCCGCCCGGTCGGTCTCGGCCTTGTATGTGCCTTCCGTGTCCTTGCTGCGGGTCTCTTCGAGGAGCTTCTCCACCGATTTCGCCTTGTCAAGGGCGAGGGCCCTGGCGTTCTTTTCCTTCACAATGGCAAGGGAGCTTTCCGCGTCCGCGATCTTTTTGTTCGCGTCGTCTATCCTGTCCTGTTCGAGCAGCGCATCCGCCTCATTCAGCGTGGTAACGACGACATCGAGGTCCTCACCGGCGAATTCCGATCCGCGCGTTTTCTTCAGCTGTTCCACTTCTTTACGGAGCTGCGCGATGCGCGCCCTGGCCGACGCTTTCCCCGCATCGGCCTTCACTGTCGTGATGGTCTTTTCCGCTTCAGCCATGAGCGGGAGGGCCGCTTTCACATTGTTCTCCACGATCAGCCCGCCTGCCCTGTCCAGCTCCGCGCCGGCCGCGGCGACCGCCTTCTTCTGCTGATCCGTGAGCTTCAGGGAATTGAGGTCGTCGACCTCTTTTTTCAGCCTGCCGAGCTCTTCATTCAGCCCGGGGATTTTTCCCTGCGATATCTCCCTGGCTTCGTTCCCGGCGGCAACGGCCTCCTTCGCCTTCACGTACGCGTCCCATAGATTGTTGTCATTTTTCAGCTTTTCAGCCTCGACGAGCGCACCCGCCGCCTGCGTAAAAGCTTCAGGAGCGTACTCCCCGGCATTGAGCTTGTCAGCCTCTTCAACCACCGCCCGCGCATCCGCGATGGCGGCATCGGTCGCCTTTGGAAGCGACGCCTGCAGGGCCATGTCGCCGTAGACGGAGGATTTCTCAGCCGCGCCCTTCGCGTTTTTCACGTCTTTTTCAACGAGGTAGTCGTGTGATTTCTTCAGCCACTCCTCGGCCTTGCCGAGGTTCTCGGGATCATATTGTTCGGCCATGACCGCGCGCGCTTTTTCAATCGTGGTCCTGGCGTTGACCATTTCCTGTATCGGCACATCAATATCGCACGACAGGAGGCAGGCCGCCAGACAGGACAGGATAACAAGGGAAATTTTACGTGCTGTCATAATGATCCTCGCAATGGGTGGAGATAATGACGATATGATCTGATTAATTAAATATTTTTGTCAATGCTTTTCTCATGGCCCTGCTACCGCATAGAAATGATTATTGACAAATATCCGCTCCATTTCATAGTAGAAAAAGAGATGACCGTGTCGTTCGGCATTCATCGATGTTGATTGCATAATTCATTCTTGAATAGGACATAACATGGCAAAAACAGCGTTCATTACAGGGATCACGGGACAGGACGGTGCGTATCTATCCGAGTTCCTCCTGAAAAAGGGATACCGGGTCTTCGGCGGCTACCGGCGGACCAGTTCGCCGAACTTCTGGAGGATCGAAGAGCTCAATATCATGAACGACGTCGAGCTCATGGAGGTAGACATACAGGACACCGGGAACCTCATCAGGACGTTCGACAAGGTGAAGCCCGATGAGATTTACAATCTGGCGGCCCAGAGCTTCGTCGCCGTCTCGTTCGAAAAGCCGGTCCTCACCGGCGAGATAACCGCCATCGGCGTGACCAGAGTGCTCGAGGCCATCCGCATCGTCAATCCGCGGATAAAGTTCTACCAGGCCTCCAGCTCGGAGATGTTCGGCAAGGTGCAGGAAATTCCGCAGAAGGAGAGCACGCCCTTCTACCCCCGCAGCCCCTATGCCACCGCAAAATTGTACGGGCACTGGCTCACGATCAACTACCGCGAGTCATACAATATCTTCGGGTGCTCCGGCATCCTCTTCAACCACGAGTCCCCGCTCCGCGGGATCGAGTTCGTGACCAGGAAAGTGAGCGACGCGGTGGCGAGGATCAAACTGGGGAAGCAGGACCACTTCGAGATAGGCAACATGGACGCGAAGCGCGACTGGGGCTATGCCGGGGAATTTGTCGAGGGCATGTGGATGATGATGCAGCAGCCGAAGCCCGGCGACTACGTGCTGGCAACGAACGAGAACCATTCGGTGCGGGAGTTCATCGAGCACGCCTTCGGCCACGTGGGGATCACCCTCCAGTGGAAAGGGTCCGCGGCGAACGAATACGGCGTTGACGCAAAAACGGGGAAAACGCTGGTAAAGATAAACCCGAAATTCTTCCGGCCGGGCGAGGTAGACCAGCTCCTCGGCGATTATTCAAAGGCGAAGAATGAGCTCGGCTGGGAGCCAAAGGTGCGCTTCAAGGACCTGGTCGGAATAATGGTAGAGCGCGACCTCGAGCGCGTTACAAGGCTTTCATAATATCGCTGCGCGGCAGAAGAAATTCTCTACGCCTGTCATGAGCACCACAATGAACGTATTGATCACCGGCAGTAACGGCTTCGTGGGCCGCATCCTGCGCCGTTCCCTGGAAGAGAGGGGGGTGCGCGTATCCGGCATCGACGTGCAAAGCGGCGACAGCGCGGTACACGCGGTTGACATCACGGACCTGGCCGCGGTCACGCAATGCGTCAACGAGCTGCGGCCCGATTTTATCTTTCATCTCGCCGGTATCTCGCGTGTCGATTACGACGACCCTTCGCTCCTGTACCGCGTCAACGTGAACGGCACCCTCAACCTGCTCATCGCCGCGGCCCAGTGTGCCGAGCGGCCGCGCTTCCTGCTGGTCAGCTCCTCGCAGGTATACGGGATCGTCCCGGAGGACCGCCAGCCGATCGACGAGCGAAACGCGGTCATGCCGGTGAACCACTACGGCGCGAGCAAGGCGGCGGCGGAACAGATCGCCATGGCGTTCCGCCATGAGCGCGGATTGCCCGTCGCTATAGCGCGGCCCTTCAACCATATCGGCCGCGGCCAGGACCCCCATTTTGTGATAGCAAAAATCATCAGGGCGATCAGTGACAAGAGCCCCGGCATGACGCTGGGGAACCTGTCGGTCACCAGGGACTTCCTGGACGTGCGTGACGTGGTCGATGCGTATATCAGGCTCATGGAACGATTCCCCGACGGCGGGACGTTCAATATCGCAAGCGGACACGGCTACCGGCTGTCCGAACTGCTCGTCCTTGCGCAGGAAGTCGCCGGCGTGCGGCTGGATATCACCCACTCAGACACCCTGTTCCGGAAAAATGAGATCGTCACGGCGGTCGGGGACAGCTCGGCCTTCAGGACATCGCACGGCTGGCGCCCGGCGCACGACATCCGCGACACGCTGGAGTGGATGCTTTCCGAATGACGTCTTCCGTACCCGGGCGCCGGTACGTTTTTTTGTTGACGATATAATAAAATATACGATAGGGTGCGTGCTTCATGTATGGTGCCGATGGCACCGGCAGCGCGGCGATCCCGGGCATGCTGCCGGATATCAATTATTAATGAGAAACAATACGCGGTATGCTCTTTAATTCAATCGAATTCTTCATATTCCTGCCCGTGGTGGTGCTGCTCTTTTTCCTGCTCCCCCACAGGTGGCGGTGGGCATGGCTCCTGGCGACGAGCGCATTCTTTTTCAGCTACTTTTATTATTCAACCTATATCCCCGGCCGGAACCCGGCGCTCTACTATGTGATCGCCGCCTTTTCGGTCGTCTCGGTCATCGTCGTCGATTATTTCATTGCGATCATGATCGACAGGAGCAGGTCAACAGGGGCCGGGAACCAGAAGCTGCTGCTGGCCGTCGGCATCGCGTACACGCTTATCCTGCTCTTTGTGTTCAAGTATTTCAACTTTTTCAACCAGTCGATCGAGCAGATCGCCTCCTTCTTCAGCCTGAAGTATCCGGCGAAGGTGCTCGACCTGCTTGTCCCTATAGGCATTTCGTACTACACCTTCCACAGCATCAGCTATCTCATGGACGTATACCGCGGAACGACGCAGCCGGAGCGGCATTTCGGCATATTCTCCCTCTATATATTGTTTTTCCCGAAAATCGTCGCGGGCCCGATCGAGCGGCCGCTGAAGCTGATAACGCAATTCCATGAAAAGCAGGACTTCGATTACCGTCGCGCCGCGGACGGCCTCAAGCTCATGGCCTGGGGATTCTTCAAGAAGATAGTCGTGGCGGACAGGGCGGCAATGGTGGCGAACGAGGTCTTCAACGACCCCCATGGCTACTGGGGCATCTACCTGATCATCGCCTGCCTCTGTTTCATATTCCAGGTCTACTGCGATTTTTCAGGCTATTCCGATATCGCCGTCGGCATGGCCCAGATCATGGGTATCCGGCTGACGGACAATTTCAAGCGCCCCTACCTCTCCCGGTCGATCCCCGAGCTCTGGCGGAGATGGCACATCACCCTCATCTCATGGTTCCGCGATTACGTCTACATCCCCCTGGGCGGCAACCGGGTCGGCTACTGGCGGTGGCAGTACAACATCATGGTGATATTTATCCTGAGCGGCATATGGCACGGCGCGAACTGGACCTTTATCATATGGGCCGGGCTGAACGGCATCTACTCCCTCGCGTCGATATGGACAAAGACCCTCCGGAAAAAATTCGTCGCGCTGATCAGGCTGGACCGCCTCCCGAAGCTGCACAATGCGGTCAGGATCGTGATCACCTTCCTGCTCTTTACCTTCGCGGGGATCTTTTTCAGGGCCAACACCACCTCGGACGGCTTCTACATCATCAGCCATCTTTTTTCCGGATTCGACAGGCTGTTCGATATCCTGCTCACGATGGATTACCAGAAATTAAAATCATTCCTGGTGATACAGAACAAGGTCACGTTCCTCGGGTTTGCGAAGCCCGCGTTTCTGCCGGAGATGATCACCCTCGCGCTGACCCTTGTCATCTGGGCGGTGATAGAGATCATCCAGGAGAACAGCCCGCGGCGGCTGCGGGACATTCTGTCGGAACAGCCATGGTATGTCAGGTGGCTGCTCTACCTGGGGATGCTCTTTGTCCTCGTGTTTCTGGGGGTTTTCGCGAACCAGCAGTTCATTTATTTTAAATTTTAGGCTATACGTACTATGATAAAACTGCTCCGCAACATACTGATCTGCGTTATCCTGATGGCGGCCGCCATCCTGGTGATCTGGCATGCCCCCGGGACGGTCCCGCATGACCTGGCCGCGCTGGTGAACAAGAAGGAGATGCTGATATCGAAACCGTCACCGCGTATGATCTTCGTGGGCGGCAGCAGCGTCCTGTCGTTGAAAAGCCAGCTTATCGAAAAAGAGCTGAAGTATTCGGTCATCAACATGAGCCTCTGGGGCGGGCTTGCGACCAGGAAGCACCTCGAGGAGATAAAGCCCTTTGTCAGGTCCGGCGATATCATCGTAATCACGATGGAATACGGCACGCTGCTCGACGATAAATATTACAATTATACCCTGACCAACGATGAAGGCAAAAAATTCTTTTTTCTGATGGCCCCCGAGCGGCACATACCGATCTACCTGGAGCAAAGGAAGTACTTTGAGTTATTTAAAATAATCCACGAGATGACGCAGATGAAGGTCAAGTCGTTCATCCGCAACATGGCGACGTTCAAATACTCCCGCCTGTTTGACCAGGGCTTTCCCAATTATCTCGAGGAGTTCAATGCATACGGCGACCGGTCGCAGCCCTACATGATCTTCCGGCCGCTGGCGGGGATCAGGACGACCTTCAATTACCCTGACAGCAGGAACATCGTATTTCTGAATGAATTCTGCGATTACGCCGCGCAGAAAAAGGCGCGGGTGTTCTTCTATTTCTCGCATTTCCCCGAGGAGCAATACCGGGAGAACCTTCGGTTCATCAACGCCTACCACGACCTCATGAAAGGGTCCTTCAAGGGAACGCTCCTGAACAGGCCCGCGGATTTCATGTACCCTGAAAAATATTTTGCCGACACGATTTATCACCTCAACGAAACCGGGGAAGCGGTCAGGACGCCGAAGCTGATCGAAATGCTGAAACGGGCGTTATAGGTACGCCGTTTCCCGGAATTCCCGGGGTCCCCGCCCCCGGTTATGCCGCCTGCCTGATTTTTTTTCATTGACGGTGCGCCGCCCTTCCCGTACTCCTTTATTCTGGTTGATACTGACATGAAAATAGGCGTTGACGCATACTATCTCTATGCCCGGCACATTGACGGGCTCGGCAATTACCTCCTGAGGCTCCTCAAGGAGCTGTCGCGCCTTGACACGGAGAACGAGTATTACCTCTACACGCCCGGCATCACCCATGACGACTACGCCGGCGTTATATTCGCCAACCCCCGCTTCCGGCTCCGCACGATCAGCGGCGTGTTCCGGGAAAAACGGCGGTTCTGGCTCCAGAGCCCCTCGCTGAAAAAGCAGATACTGCGCGACGGCATAGAACTCTTTTTCGCCGGCGCCGAATATTTTCCCCTCTTCCTGCCCCGCTCGGTACAGGTCGCAACGACAATCCACGATGTGGCCTACCGGGCGATGCCGGAAGCGATCTCCCTGACCAATAGCATCTTCTATCGATTTATGTTCCCGTTTTTTGTCAGGAGGTCCGATCTCTTTTTCACCGTCTCCAACCATTCAAAGAAAGAGATGATGGAGTACCTCCGCATCGACGGGGAAAAAATCACCGTGATATACAACGGGATCGACCTTTCACAATTTACCCCGGCACAGCCGGCGGCAAAGAAGGGGTACGTGCTTTTTGTCGGCACCCTGCAGCCCCGGAAAAACCTCGTCAACCTCGTCATGGCCTTCTCTCTCATTGCCGGCGAAATTGACGGGGAGCTGGTCATCGTCGGCGGCAGCGGATGGAAAAACAGCCCGCTCGCGAAACTGATCGACGGCCTGGATGACCGTGTGAGAAAGCGCATCGACTTCAAGGGCTACGTCGCCGGGGAAGAGCTCGCGCGCCTCTACCGCGAGGCGGCGGTTTTCGCCCTGCCCTCCCTGCACGAGGGGTTCTGCCTTCCCATCCTTGAGGCCATGGCGTCGGGCACCGCCGTCCTCACCGCCCGGAGCACCGCCATCCCCGAGGTGTTCGGCGAGGCGGTCGAGTACGCTGACCCGCTTTCGCCGGAGGATATCGCCGGAAAGCTCCGGGAGCTGATCGCTGATGACGGCAAACGCGCCCGGCTGCGCGAGCGGGGCCTCGCGCTTTCAAAAAAATTCGACGTCGCGCGGCAGGCGGAAGGGTACCGCGAGGCCTTCAGCCGCATTGCCGCCGCGCCTGGAAAACGGACGGAACGGCCATGAATATCGCCATCAATGCCCGGGTGTTAAATGAGCGCCACGGCGGGCCAGCCCGCTATACCATGAACGTCATCAGGGAGCTGGCCGCCATCGACAGGACCAACCGGTATCATATCCTCATGTACGACAAGATGGATTTTGATTTCCAGCTCCCGTCAAATTTCGTGGTGTCCGTGGTCCGCTTCCGGTCAAAATTGTTCTTCGACTACTTCTACGTCCCGTTTTTCTCATGGCGAAACCGCATCGACATCTTCCTGTTCCCGAAAAACACCTTTTCCCCGCTGGTCAGGGGCAAGAAAATTCCGGTCTACCACGACATCGTCTACTTCGAGGATTTCGACTTCAGGGAATTCAAATATTTCGACAACCTTCACCACAAGATCATGATCCCGGTGGCGGCGAAATTTTCATGGATCGACCTCACCGTCTCCGATTTCACCGCATCGAGGATGAAGTCGCTGCTCCGTATCAATCCGGAAAAGATCCGCGTCGTGAAGGAGGGCGTGGAAAGCCATTTCAAACGAATAACCGACAAGAAAAGGCTGGCGCGCGTCAGGGAGACCTACGATCTCACGACGCCGTTCTTCTTCTATGCCGGCTCCCTGAGCCCGCGTAAAAACATGATGAACCTCATCAGGGCCTTCATGCGGATCAGGGAATCCATCCCCCACGTCATCTATTTCACCGGCGGCGATTCATGGCTGGACAGCGAGGTCCACGGCCTGATACAGGGCGCCGGCCTCAAGGACAGGATCATCAAGCTGGGTTATATCAGCGAAGAGGACCTGGTGATGATGTACAACCTCGCGGACTGCTACCTGTACCCCTCGCTCTACGAAGGGTTCGGGCTCCCGATTCTGGAGGCGCAGGCATGCGGGTGCCCGGTCATCACGAGCAACGTTTCAAGCTGTCCCGAGGTCGCCGGCGACGGCGCGCTCTACGTCGATCCACACAATGTCGAGGATATCGCCTCGGCAATGCTCTCGATCGTAAAGGACCGGAACCTCAGAAGCAGGCTTGTCAGGGCCGGCCTTGAAAACTGCAGGCAGTATACCTGGGAAAAGACCGCGCACGCCATCTACCGGCTGTTTCTTGAATACACCCCTGCCCAGGAGCGGACACATGAAAATCGCGGTTGAAGCGCACGCCCTGAGCCAGGAAAAGATCACCGGTGTCGGGAACGTCATCCTGCACTACCTGAACGAGCTGCAGCGGCTCGATGACGCCAACGAGTACATTGTCTACACGATGGAAGGGCTGAAGCACCTTGAGATTACAAACCCCCGCTGGCGGCACATGGAATTCTCATACCCGGTGAAGCGGCTTCTCATGAAGACGCGGCAGCGGTGGCTCGGCCTGAAATCGGAAAAAAGCGGCAACCCGGGGGCCCTGCTCTCGCTCCGCACGCTATTGTACCGCATAGCAAAAATCATGCTCGAAATACCGGACGAGATCATCTTCACCTTCAAGCTCGCGTCGTCGTTGAAACGCAGCGGCGCGGACATCTACATCGGGACCTCGACCTACTACTATCCCTACTTCTTTCTCTCGCCCGTAAAAAAGGTCGGAATCCTGTACGATCTCGTCTGGGAGCTCTATCCCGAGACCATGGAGTTCGGCAACAAAATGCGGATGAAGCTCTTCACGCTCCGGAACATGAAGAAAATGGACCTCCTGATATCTATCTCCGAAAACACGGCGAAGGACGCGCGCGAGATCCTGCGGCTTGCAACGCGGATCGATGCGATCCCCCTGGCGGCGGACCCGGGGATCTTCCACCGCGCTTCCCCCGCGGCAGTTGCCGCCGCGCGCGCAAAATACGGGATCCGGAAAAAATACATATTGACCGTGTGCACCCTCGAACCGAGAAAAAATTTAGCAACGCTGCTCGCTGCCTACCGGAGGGTGCCCGTCCGGCGCGACTTCCAGCTCGTCCTGGTGGGCATGGCGGGCTGGCAGACCTCGGATTTTTTCAAGGACATCGCCGCCTCAGACGTCGGCGACAACGTTGTCTTTACCGGGTATGTCCCCAGCGCCGAGCTGGCGCCCATCTACACCGGTGCGGAGATCTTCGTCTTCCCCACGTACTACGAGGGGTTCGGCCTTCCCGTGCTGGAGGCGATGCAGTGCGGCTGTCCCGTCATCACCTCCACTACCTCATCGATACCGGAAGTCGCGGGCGACGCCGCCATCATGGTCGATCCACATGATGTTGACGGGCTCGCCGCGGCCATGGAAGCCCTTTTACAAAACGGCCCGGCAAGAAAAAAGCTGTCCGGGAAGGGCCTCAGCCGCTCAAAAAAATTCTCGTGGGAGAAATCGACCCGCATGCTGATCGAGAGCCTCGAATCGCTGAAAGGGAGCAGGTAACGCCCCATGGGCCGCACCTATGCAATTATTCTTGCCGGCGGCAGGGGCGCGCGCCTTGATGCACGCACCCCGAAGCAGTTTCTCCCCCTGGGAGGGAAGCCGGTCATCGCCTGGTCACTTGAGCTCTGCGATGCTCTCTCCGAGATAGACCGCATCCTCGCCGTGCTGCCGGAAGAATACATTCCAGAAGCCCGGAATATAACCGCCGCGCGGGGCATACAAAAACCGGTACAATTCGTTCCGGGCGGTGCAACGCGCCAGGAATCCGCCGGCAACGCCCTCGCCGCCCGCTCCTTTACCGATGATGACATTCTTGTCTTCCATGACGCGGCGCGGCCGTTTATCAGTCCTGAGCTGGTACGGCACTGTGCAGCGGAAGCGGCACGGCACGGCGCCGCCGCCATCTACGTTCCCGCAACGGACACGATCGCGGAGGTGAGGGACGGGTTCGTCATATCGGTGCCGCCCCGGGACGCCATGTTCTGCGCCCAGACCCCGCAGGCCTTCAGGTACTCAATAATAAAAAGTGCGCACACGGCGTCGCGCGACCGGGCCGCCACGGACGACGTGTCGCTGGTCCTTGCCGCCGGCTTCAGGGTCAGGATGGTACAGGGCGATTACTCGAACTTCAAGATCACGACCGGCCTGGATTACGAGACCGCCTGCCGCATGGCGGAGAGCATGTCATCACGGCACCGGGGGCAATGACCATGACCTTACGCACCGATCAACCGAAGAAAGAAACAGCGCTTATCACCGGGGCCTCCTCGGGGCTCGGCGAAGCCATGGCGAAAAACCTTGCGATGAGGGGCCATGACCTGGTACTCGTAAGTGAGAACAAGAAGGAACTGGACCGGGTGAGGAAGGAGATTACATCACGCACTTCCTCGCCTGCCGTCACGATACTGGAGATGGACCTGTTCAGGCCCGATGCGGCGGACCGGGTCTTCGCGTTCTGCGAAAAGAAAGACATGCCGGTCGGCATCCTGGTCAACTGCGCCGGGATAATGCTGAATATCGACCGCGAGATGCGCGACATCGGCTCTATTGAAAACGTGATCAACCTCCATGTCATGTCCGTGACAAAACTCTGTTTCCTGTTCGGCAGGCAGATGATAGAGCGCAGTCGGGGACACATCCTTACCGTATCATCGATCGCGGCGGAATTCCCCGACCCTGCGTCCCTTACCTACGGCCCGACGAAGCGCTACATCCTCTCCCTGTCGGAGGCGCTCCACTGTGAATGGAAGCGCCACAACATAGGGGTGACCTGTCTCACGCCGGGGGGCATCAAGACCAATTTTTTCAGCGCCAACAGCGTCTTCATCCCGGGCATCATCAGGTGGACCCTCATTTCGGCCGACGCCTGCGCCGAAATCGGCATCAATGCAATGTTCAGGGGCAGGGCGCGGATCACCCCCGGCCTGTTCGGGAAGCTTCAATCCTTCTTCTTAAAAAGGATCTCACGCCCCTCAACCTATCCCCTCATCAAAAAGGTATATTTCGGCCTGAAGGACCGATCGGAATAATGACACCGGGGAAAGAAAATAGCCCCTGGCAACCGCATCGACCTGTTAAAAAACTTGACACGGATTCAGGCGATTCATAAGTATCAGAGATCTATGCGGTTCCTGCCGCATTCTTTTTTTATACATAATCTCAAACCATAGCAGGTGAAACCAATGATCGGATGCACATACGGAACTTTTTTCCAGGTAACGGTCGCAGGCGGCTCGTATCAGGAAGGGCTGGTGACCCACCTCCAGGGCGTCCCCGCCGGGATACCCCTGAGCGAGGAGGAGATCTATACCGACCTGCTGCAGAGAAAGCCGGGCCAGGGGGAGCTTTCCTCGCCGCGGCGCGAGCCGGACATCCCGGTCATCTACACCGGCGTGAACGCGGCCGATACCATGACCGGGTTCCCGAACGAGGGATACACCAACGGCACGCCGCTCACGGTCCTGATCCCCAACCTTGACCGGCATTTTGAGCATATCGAGCAATACCGCGTTACGAACCGGACGCCGCGTCCGGGCCACGCCTCGTACGCATCATACCAGAAGTACGGGGTCTGGGACGATTCCATCGGCGCGGGCATCTTCAGCGGCCGCTATACCTCCACCATCGTCGCGGCCGGCGCCGTGGCGAAAAAGATACTCGCCGATCACGGCATTGAAATTTTTTCCTTCGTGCGCGAAGCGGCGGGCATCGCCATGGCCGAGATGGACTATGACACGATCCGCGACCGGGTGCGCTCGTTCAAGGAGGTCCGGCGCGACATGGACCCGGTCTACAACCTCGTGTACCGGGAGGGCCGGATCCGGCCGGGCATGCGCTTCGTGGAAAAGATCGCGGTCCTCGCGGAAATTGAAAAGATGGTCCCCGGCATCAAGCGGCCGCCCCTTTCGGACAAAGAGGTTGCGCAGCTCGCCGAGAAGGGGCTCCACCCTGTCCTGAACTGTCCCCATCCCGAGAGCGCGAACGCCATGTATGACCGGATACTCGCGGTCCGTGACGACGGGGACTCGAGCGGCGGGGTGGTCGAGGTCGTCGCGCGCGGCGTGCCCGCCGGCATCGGCGAGCCGGTCTTCAGCAAGCTTGACGGAGAGCTCGGGAGGATGATGAGCATCGGCACGGTGAAGTCCGTCGAGATCGGCGCGGGGCTCAGGGTAAAAGACATGACGGGGAGCCAGTGCAACGACCAGATGTCGGTCAGGGACGGGGCCGTGGCATTTTCAGACAACAACAGCGGCGGGATCACCGGCGGCCTCACCACCGGGCAGGATATCGTGGTGCGTCTCGCCATCAAGCCGACCCCGACCATCGCGAAGCCGCAGAAGACCATCGACAAGGTGGCGATGAAGGACGCGGAGCTCGCCGCCGTCACGCGGCGCGACCCGACCATCGTGTCGCGGGTGTGGCCGGTCGCGGAGGCCTTCATGGCGATGGTGCTCCTTGACCAGTACATCATCAATGTCGCGCACCAGGAAATGAGGAAGAAGTACACGCTGTGATCCTTCCGGCGGCCGCGGTCTCAGAAACAGTATGAAAATATACCACCACATCCCGGAGCACAAGGACCTCTTCAAAAACCCCGTGGTCACTATCGGCAATTTCGACGGCGTGCACCTCGGGCACCGGAAGATCCTCTCGGCCCTGATCGACAAGGCCGCCGCCGTGTCGGGGGACCCGGTGGTGATAACCTTCTCAAACCACCCGCGGAAGATACTGAACCCGGAGCTGCCGATCAAGATCATCACCTCTACCGACGAGAAGGTGAACGAAATCTACAATTTCGGCATCCCCAACATTATCCTGCTGAATTTCACCCGCCAGATGGCGCAGATGCACGCAATCGAATTCTATAATGAAATACTGATCGGGAAGCTGGACGCCAAGTATCTCGTGATCGGCTATGACCATGCCTTCGGGAAAAACAGGGAGGGGAATTTTGATTTCCTGACGGAGCTTGCGACATCCACCGGCGTGGAGATAACGCGCATCGAGGAGGAGGACCGGTATGAGCATCCCATATCCTCCACCTGGATACGCCGCGAGATTGAAAGCGGCAACATCACAAAAGCCAACGCGCTCCTGGGGTGGCGCTACACGCTCTCTGGCACGGTTGTCAGGGGGATGGGACGGGGAAGGACCATCGGGTTTCCCACGGCGAACATCCACCCGCTCCACCAGGACAAGATACTCCCGGGAGACGGCGTATACGCGGTCAGGGTCCTGTTCCAGGACGGCACCAGGAAAACAGGAATGCTGAACGTCGGCACCAATCCCACGTTCTCAGGAGAGGCCCGGACCATCGAGGCGCATATATTTGAATTCAACGAGGAAATCTACGATTCTATCCTGACTATCGAATTCCATACATGTATCCGGGGTGAAATTACATTCGAATCCGGTGCAAAACTTGCGGAACAGTTAAAGCGGGACAGGACCGCGGTCCTTGGGCTCTTCGCCCGCGCCAATGATTGAAACTGATCATCCCGTATAAATATTTTTATTTTTTAAATATTTTTTGTCATTTCATGGGGTAAATTGTCACTATATTGGTAGTGCATACCGGCAATACTAGTATGCTTGAGATACCGTACCGTTAGCAGGACCATGATGAAAGACGCCAGGATATTGATAATTGAAGACGAAAAAGTGACCGCCCTTTCCATCAAAAAAATGCTGGAAAACCTGGGATACACGGTGACCGACATCCTCCACTCGGGCGAGGAAGCCCTCGGGATGATCGAGAAGCTGAAACCAGATCTCATTATAATGGACATCACTCTCTCCGGCGCAATCGACGGCATAGAAGCGGCAATCCGCATCAACAGGGACCGCCGCATTCCGATCGTCTATCTTACCGCGAATACCGACCACGAGGTGATCCAGCGCGCGAAGGGCTCGTCGTTCTACTACGGGTATTTATTGAAGCCGGTCACCGGGATCGACCTGGACTGGACCATACACACGGCCCTCAAGCGCCGGCAGCTTGAAGATACGGTCTGAGCCTATTCCCACTCGATCGTGCTGGGCGGCTTGGAGGAAATGTCATACACCACCCGGTTGATCCCCTTGACCTCGTTAATGATGCGGTTTGATATTTTGCGGAGCAGCGCCTCGGGAAGATACGCCCAGTCGGCGGTCATCGCGTCCACCGACGTAACGCCCCTGATCGCAATGACATTTTCGTAGGTGCGGCTGTCGCCCATCACCCCGACGGACTTGACCGGCAGGTACACCGCGAAAATCTGCCAGAGTTCGTTGTACAGCCCCGCGTCCCTGATCTCCCGTACCACGATATCGTCCGCCTCCTGGAGGATGCGGATCCGCTCCGGCGTGACCTCCCCGATGATGCGAATGGCGAGGCCCGGGCCGGGGAAGGGCTGCCTGTTGATGAGCTCCTCGTTCATGCCGAGGACCCTGCCGAGCTCCCGCACCTCGTCCTTGAACAGCTCCTTCAGCGGCTCGATCACCCTTCCCGACCTGATCAGCTTCAGCACCTCCGGCACCCGGTTGTGGTGGCTCTTGATGGTGTCAGAGGGGCCCTTGGTGGAAACCGATTCGATCACGTCGGGGTAGAGGGTACCCTGCGCGAGAAAATCGAACCTCCCGATCTTCCGTGCCTCGTCCATGAACACCTTGATGAATTCCCGCCCGATGATACGCCGTTTCTTTTCCGGGTCCTCGACGCCCCTGAGCTTTTTTAAAAAGCGCGCGGAGGCGTCGACATAGATAAGGTTCAGCTTCATGTTCTTCTTGAAGCGCTCAACGACCTGGACGTGCTCATTTTTTCGCAGCACGCCGTTATTGACGAACACGCAGTAGCAGCGGTCGCCGATCGCCTTCTCCAGCAGCACGGCAGTGACCGACGAGTCGACCCCGCCGGACAGGCCGAGAAGGACGGTGCCGTCCCCGACCTCGTTCCTGATCGACTCGACCGATGAATCGATAAAGGACTTCATGTTCCAGGTCGGCCGGAGCCGGCATATCTCGAAGAGAAAATTATGGAGCACCTTTTTCCCGTTGATAGTGTGATACACCTCGGGATGGAACTGGACGCCGTAGATCTTTCGCTGCCGGTCTTCGATCGCGGCGATTTCGGCGTTCTCCGAAGACGCGATAACGGCGAACCCCGGCGGCGGCGCCACCACCTTGTCGCCATGACTCATCCATACCTGCTCGCGGTCCGAAAGGCCGCCGAAGAGCGGCGACCCGCCCTGTATATTGATCATCGCGCGGCCATATTCCTTTGACCGGGCGGATTCCGTCTTGCCCTTGAACGCCTCTACCACCTGGTAGAGTCCGTAGCAGATCCCCAGGATAGGGATGTCCAGCCCAAAGATCTCAGGCGACGCCTGTGGCGCACCCTTGTCATAGGTCGATGACGGGCCCCCGGACAATATGATGGCGGCGGGCCGCTCCTTCCTGATCTCCTCGACGGGATAATAGTAAGGCACGATCTCGGCGTACACCTGCAGCTCCCTGATCCTCCGGGCGATCAGCTGCGTGTACTGGGACCCGAAATCGAGTATGACGATACGCTCATTCGGGATCTGGACGGAATGCTCGATCATTTTCCCGCCTCTTTCTTCCTGATATATTCGCGCGGCCCCAGCCGCTTCAGTTCCTGGTTACGCCCCGCTATTTTCTCCGCGGTCTCTTCCCGGTACCGCTGCAGCCCCTCGGCGTAAGCCGGGACCCCAAGCGAGAGGATGCTGACGGCGAACAGCGCCGCGTTCGCTCCGCCGGCCTTCCCCGCCGGCATGGCGGCGACCGGGACCCCGGCGGGCATCTGGAGTATCGAGAGTATCGAATCAAGGCCGCCCGCGATATTCGTCTCCACCGGCACGCCGATGACCGGCAGGGTGGTATGCGCCGCCACCACGCCCGGAAGATGGGCCGCGCCGCCCGCCGCCGCGATGATGACCCGCACGCCCCTGGCGGCGGCGGTGCCCGCCCATTCCACCGTCTGGGCCGGGGAGCGGTGCGCGGAGGATATTATCGTTTCATATGAAACCTGGAACTGATCGAGAATGTCAAAGCAGTCTTTTATTTTCGGAAGGTCCGAATCGCTGCCGAGTATTATTCCCACTTCCGCCATACGCTTCCCTCGCTTGTAAGGATTCGCCCCGCGGGCAATGCAACAATCCTGCTTCAAAACAGAAAATAATTAAGAAGTCAGTCCATAATTATTTTGTCAATAATGAATTTTATATTCCGACAAAGCGCGTCGCATATCGATAATCTGCTTGACTAAACGGTCTATTTATCAATACATACATAAATTATAGGGACGGTAGCCTGTCAGTACCGGATTTCAAGACCGCCGTTACCCGTTGTCATGCATTAAATAACAGGATAACCAATCAACCGCAATGAGATATGCCATTGTCGTATTATGTTTCCTGCTCATCCTTACCATAGTTATCATATTAAAATCAACATCTTTTCCTGCCAAGATACGAAAAGCCGAGGAATATCTTGAAGATGACGACACGAGCAAGGCAAATGAGATCATCAAGAAAATCCTCGACCGAAAAAGCGATTACGTGCCGGCACGCTATCTCCGGGCCCTCGTGCTGATGAAGCAGAACCAGTACCTCCTCGCGATATCCGAATTTAATGCCGTGCTGGGCCTGCCCAATTTCAAAAAATTTATAAACGAAATTGAAATACACTATCACCTGGCCCGCCTCTACAATGAAACGAAGAATTTCATCAAGGAAGTGGACGAATACCGGGCGATCCTCACGTTCAACCCGGATGATCTTACGGCGAACCACCGGATAGGACACGCGCTCTATAAAAAGAAGGAATATAAAAAGGCCCGCGACCACCTGGTCAAGGCCATCAGCATTGACCCGAATCTCAGCGACGTGTATCTTCCGCTGGGGATATCCTGTTATAACATCTCCGACTACGAAAAGGGGGAGGAATACCTGCTCAGGGCGCTCGGCGCGCCGGGCGACAACAGCGACGCACAGTACCACCTGGGATGCATCTACCAGATGAAAAAAGAATACACCAACGCGATCGCGATGTTCGACAAGGCGAAGCGGGAGCGCAAATATTTTCTGAAGTCGCTCTATAAGACCGGCGAGGTGTATTTCCATCTTGAAGAGTATGACAACGCGATCGAGGTCCTCGAACAGGGCCTGGTCAATCTCAAGGAAAAAGACGAGGAGTCGAACGAATACCGCTATCTCCTCGCAGAATGCTACGAGCACCAGAACAAGATAAAGGAAGCCTATCACCACTGGACAAAAATAGCGGAGGACAATCCGAACTTTCGCGGCACCCGCATCAAGCTCGAATCCTACGAGGGGATCCTCGGAAATGAAAGCCTGATGACCCTGTTCGTCTCCTCGCTCGAGGCGCTCCAGCCCACCATCGTGGAGATGATCTCCGGCCTGAATTACAATATCATCTCCAAGGAGCGCATCAGCCCGAACGAATACCAGTACAAGGCCTATAACATAAAGAGGATTAACGATCCTCCCATACTGATCTATTTTCACCGCACCACGCGTGAAATTACTGAAGACACCATCAACGAGTTCCAGCGGCATATTACGAACGAGAAGTGCAAGAACGGCATGTACATAGCGACATCGAAATTCAGCCTGCGGGCCAAGACGGTGGCGCAATCAAAGACGATCGAGTTATACGACGCCGATTACGTCAAGAGAACGATCGAAAAAATACAATCAAGAAAAAAGATAAAGTAGCGGGATGAAACTATTTTCGGCACTCTGCATCATGGCGCTCCTGGGCCAGCTCTGGGGCTGCACCCCCGACCCGGACCGGAAGTTCCATGACGCCATGGAGAACTACGCCGCCGGCACCCCGGGGGCGGAACGGACCCTGGCGGACCTGTTCATTGCAAACATAGCAATAGACTCCATCAAGGGAACGGAGCTGCAATCCGGCGGCACCTGCATTTACGCCATTGATGAAAACAGCGTGGATATCGTGTATCCCCGGGACTGCACCGTGTCGCTCCCCGGCGGTCAGGGTATCCGGCAGGTAGATATCAATGACACCTATATTGTATTGCATGACGGGCTCAAATTCGGCATATTCGACAGTGACGGCGATCTTATTCATGAGGAATCGGTCGGTGACCCCAAGAGCCCCCTCAGGTCGCTGGTAATTTCGGGGGACGATATCATCTACTATAAAAACTCACTTCTCTATCGCTATAACATAACCGACCGTTCCACCGAGCCGCTGACCGAAGAGGCCTTCCCGCCGCCCTACGCGAGTTATTACACGGCACAGCTGTATACGGTCAATGACATGCTGTGCCTCCTGACGGGAATCGCCGGCGCTTACTATTTCAACATCCTTTCTTCCTCCAATGGTTCAGTCGAATTAAAAAACCTGAAGATGTCATCGTCAAAGCACCATGCGGGCCCCGGGTCGCTTTTCTACATTACCGGGAATTCGGGGAAATGGGAGCTGGTCCGTTATTCGCTCGCGGCAAAATCGAAACGGTCCCTGAAACGCTTCAGCGATATCAGCGACATAGAGCTTGCCTCGGGCGGATGCGCGTGGGAAAGCGGCACCGGTCTCTGGTTTTCCCAATACGGGAAGGAAGCGATACGCGTGCCGTTTCCCTATCTTCTCGCGGGAAAGTACAAGGGCAGGGTGCTGCTGCAGTACGGCAAGCGGTACTACTTCATCGACATGAAAAAAATGTCCGCCGCCCTGGCACTCCTGAAAGAAAAAGCCCCCGGCCTGTGGAATGATAAATGACGCTCTCTCAGACGCGGTTTCCGCGTCCCTACGGCTTGTTCTGCTCCTTGTATTCAGTCGGCGTCACCCCCATCACTTTCAGAAACGCGCGGTTGAACGTGCTCAGGCTCTCGAACCCGACTGAAAACGCTATGTTGATGATATTCTCATTTTTCTGTTCCCTGAGCTTTCTGGCGGCATCGCTGATACGAAGCTCGTTAATGTATTCATTGATTTTTTTGCCGGTATGGACCTTGAAGAACTTTCCCAGATGATTGGGGCTGATATCAAGCGACGCCGCGAGATTTTCACGCGAGATGTCCTCGGTGTAATTGACCTCGATATACGCTATCGCCTGCTTGATCTTTTCCTCGGTCTGCGATGTGATTGAATAGGTATACCTGTCATCGACCTTGAGCATCTTTTTCCGGTACGAGATGGCATTTTCAAATACCGGGATGATGGTATCGATAAAAGCCGTTACCATGCTGACCTCTTTTTCGGAGAACGGGCCCCCTCCGTCACTCCGCTCCAGGTAGCACACGCCTATCACGCGGCGGTTCGAAACCATCGGGACCGCCATGACGGGCCTGGCATCATTATCGCGCGCCCCGTCATCGGCGCCGTTTCCCTGCGCTGTATCGTCATAATTGACAACGGGAAGCGCGGTGGTGACGGCCTTGTCCACAATAACGGCGGAATATCCCTGGCTGTCGCCTTCAATGGTGTCGATAAACGACCGGAGCTCCGGCACAGCATCATTCAGCTCAAAGAGGTAGATCCTGGCGGCATGCGCCATCTCCATCATTCGCGACCCGGTTTTCGCGAAAAATTCATCCATGTTGGATATGATCCGTATGTCCTGGCTCAGCTTGTTGATTGTCAGGTCCCTCTGGTTATTGAGCAGGTTCTGTATCGACGGTAAATGGATTGTTTCGTTGCCCGCCCCGCCGGCTCTCGCGTCACTGACCTCCATGACTTTTGCCGCCGTCTCGGTCAGGAGCAGCTCGATGCTCCGCTCCTTTACCTGCTTTTCCAGGTTCTGCGACACGATCTTGAGGCCTTTACGCATGGTGTTGATGCGGTCCACCATCGCAATGGACAGGAATATCAGGATGGTGGCCGAGCCGATCACCATAGACCAGGTGGCGATAAAATTGCCCGGCATCAGCCCGAAGGTCTTAAGAAGATAGAGGATCGACCCGCAACAGGAAGCCGAGGCTTATCAGGGCGAACAGGTATGCGCTCCGCTGTTTCCGTGCGGCGAGATACAGGCCGATGATGAAGGCGAGCATGATCGTCACCACCGACAGGTATGATGTCGCGGTCATGATCACCTTGTACTGCCCGAACAGCGGGATGGTGACGACGGATACCAGGGCGACGAGAAAGACGAGGAACTGGGCGTCGAGAATTTTCCTGAATACCGGCGCGTTTTTCTTTAACTGTAAAAAGATCGCGATGAAGCGGTTGCCGGACAGATTGGCCATGCAGAGGAAGAGCGGCGGGCAGATGCTCGCGAGCCCGGGATTGTTCGGCATAATGAACTGGAACGTGGCGCCCACCTGCGTCATTATGAAAAGAAGAATGGAAAGGATGAAAAGCGCGAAATTGAGATAGCTGGCATGGCGTATCAGCAGGTAGATGAACAGATAATTGAACACCATGATCACCATCATGCCGTAGTAGAACATCAGGAGACGCTCTTCACTTACCGACATTTTTTTAAACTCGGCGGGCGACCAGAGTATAAGAGGAAAATTCATCGCGCTGGAGGTTTTCTGCCTCAGATAAAATGTCTTCGTCGATCGCGCTTCGCAGACGAGGGGGAAGACGAACGTGCGGTATTCGACGGGCCGTTCTGAAAACATATAGCGGTCGCCGGTTTTTATCGTCCGATATGTTCCATCCGGTTGTGGGAGAAACATCTCGAGGGTATCAACGAGCGGATACTCATGCTCGAGATACAGGGAAATCTCTCTCGTCGTGTCATTGGCGACCGTAAAGCGGACCCAGTACACCGACTCGGTGAACCCGAATCCCGGGTTGATGTCATTGGAGGCATGCCACGAGTTCGCCCCCTTCCTGCGCGACACATCCTCGATCGACAATCCGCCCGATTCATCCACGAGAAATTCCACATGACGCCCGATCGGCTGTTTCCTCAGATCGTCACCGAGATGGATGGTGGCCGGATACACGGATGGTGCGGATACGAAAAACATCAGACACGCAACAATTGGCCACTTTCTTTTCACTCTACATCTCCGTCTGTTTAAGGCTGGCGTATAAATTAAAGGTTATCATCGCTGGCCGACACGATGTCATATCAATAGTTACAAAACAATTCCTGCCTCGTCAAGAACATTCCCGTGACGGCCATGCCCGCTCCCGGCGGGGAGAAAAGATATCTATTGCTCTTGACAAATTTATTATTATCCGGTAGTATCATTTTTTGACATCAGGCCTGTGTATAAACTTAATCGAACAGAGTAGCGGACATGAGTGAAATAATTACCGTGGGTGTCGCACAGATACGATGTTCCTCGTCTCCCGCAGTGCTGCGGACCATTCTCGGGAGCTGTGTCGGGATTTGTATCTATGACCGGATAAAGAAAATCGGCGGGATGGCCCACGTCCTGCTCCCGATAAACCAGAAATCAAACCCGAACCCTGAAAAATACGCGGATACCGCAATCCCGCTCCTCGTGAAGGAGATCCTGAGGCTGGGGGCAAAAAAGGAAAATCTCACCGCAAAGATAACCGGTGGCGCATCGATGTTCAAGTTCGGCGCAAATGTGATGCTCGGACAGATCGGGGACCGGAACATCGAGCAGACAAAGACCGAGCTCAAGAAGCTCGGCATCGCAGTCCTTGTCGAGGAAGTCGGCGGGAATCTCGGAAGAGTCATCGATTTTTACCTGGAAGACGGGCGCATGAAGGTCAAGGCCGGCGGACAGGAAAAAATTTACTATAAAGTATAATTTCGCCGTCCGGAGATTATGTATGGACCAGAATATTAAAAAGCAAATAGAAGCCATCATAACAAACATTGACCGGTTGCCTCCCCTCCCGGAGGTCGCCGGGAAAGTCATCAACATGGTGAACGATCCCGATATTTCCTTCAAGCAG
The DNA here is from genome assembly GCA_963827275.1 of uncultured Spirochaetota bacterium. Taxonomy (GTDB): domain Bacteria; phylum Spirochaetota; class UBA4802; order UBA4802; family UBA5550; genus RBG-16-49-21. The sequence goes on along the minus strand of CAWHAA010000008.1, from coordinate 4,086 downwards.
GTGGCGCTCGAGATCTCGAAAAATCAGGCCATGACCGCGAACATACTCAAACTGTGCAATTCGGCATATTTCAGCAAGGGAAAAGAGATAACCTCCATTGACCGGGCGATCGTGACCCTGGGACTGAAGGAAGTTAAAGACATCGTGTTCCTCGTTGCCGCGAAGCCGCTCATGGCCAAGCCGGTCATCGGCTACGATCTCGCCCAGGGCGACCTCTGGAGACAGGGGCTGGCGGTTGCGACAATGTCCCGCGATATCGCCCTGCTGAAAAAAAGAAAAGACCTGGTTGATGTGGTCTTCACGGGCGGGATCATACACAACGTGGGGAAGGTGGTTATTGCCCTGTTCGTCCAGCAGGCCTTCAGCGAAATCCTGAGCCTGGTGCAGTCGCAGAACATATCATTCCCCCAGGCCGAGAAGGAAGTCATGGGCTACAACCACCAGGAGGTCGGCGAAAAGATCCTCGAGAAATGGAACTTCCCGCCTGTCCTTCGCTCCATTGTGCGGTACTACCAGGACCCCGGCGCAGCGCCCGCAGAACATTCCATGGAAGTCTCCATCGTGCATATCGCCAACGCGATATGCCTCATGGGGGGGATCGGCATCGGCAGCGACGGCCTCTTCCACGAGATACGCGACGAGGCGATAAAAAAAGTCGCGCTCGCGCAGGAAGACCTGGAAGGCCTGTTCTCGCAGGTGCCCGATATCCTGAAAAAGATCAGGGACCTGCAGTAGCCCCATGTACCTGATTAAAGCATGCCCCGGATGCAGGACAAAGCTCCGCTTCCCCATTGACAAGGGGACCATACGGGTCAAATGCGCCTGCGGCTACTCATTCGTAGCGGACCCGGACAGCACCGACATCTACGCCGACGCATCGTTTGACCTGAGCCGGTCATCGTGCGATTTAAAAAAGATGTCCCCCTTGAGAAGCGCAATCAGCAGCATCAATCTCGGCCAGATCGTTCCGTACACCATAACCCGGGCCCTCAACCTCAAGTACAGGCTCATGAACTTCAGGCTGCTCCCCGGTGCGGAGAAACGAAAACTGGTGCTCGCGCTCCTGGCCGCCTTCGCGGGAATTGCGGTCATGGCAATCGCCATCTACCTGCTGGCGCGCGACCCCGCTCCCCGGGGAAAAATAATCATCTGAGACAGACCGCGGGGCCTTCACGGCCCGCAGCCACGACCTCCCACTATGCCCATCGCATACCATATAAACGATACAACCCTGTTTCACCGCGAACGGATGCAGACCCTCGGCTGGGAGCTCACCGTATGCAATGCACTGGAAGGCACGGCGAGCCCATGCCGCAGCATCATACATAAAAAGGCAGGTTTCGGCGAACTGCTTTATGACCAGCTTGCGTGTATACTCCCCCTGCATGCGGTCTCGCGATTCATTGAAATCGGCGGAGGGTACGGCTTCATCACCCGCGATGTTTTAGCCAGATGTCCCGCCGCACGGGCAACAATGCTCGACCTCTCCCCCGTTCTGCTGGAGCGCCAGAAACAAACCCTTGCCGGCGCGCCGGTCGAGTTTCTTCATGATGATTTTTTTTCTATGCACGGGCGCTTCTACGCCGACTTTGACCTGGTACTGATGAATGAAATCATCGGGGACTTTCCCACCGCATGCGATATCGATCCTGCATGTATCTCCGGTTCAGACATAAGCCCCGACCCGGTTCTGGCCACTATCAGAAGGATCTTCTCTGCCTACGGCTTTCCGGTTCCGGAACGGCGGTTCAATCTCAACATCGGCGCCATAGAAGCGGTAGAGAAGCTCTGCTCCGCAGGCGTCAGGAACATTTATCTGAGCGAGCACAGCTGCGAGGCATCAGTTTCGGACGACTTGCGAGACGTCCTGCATGTCCCGGGCCCGGGGAATCCCGAGCGGATCCCTCTCATGGGCCATGATGAATACACGATCAAATTTTCTTATCTGGAAAAAGTAGCGCGGGCATTAGGGTACCGTACGGTGCGCGGCCAGTATAAGGATTTTATCACCTTCGACCGTTCCGGGAGGCTCCGGTTCATCCTTACATCCAACTCGCAAAAGGACGAGCATGAAATCATACGACAGTTTATCGAGGACCTGTATAAATACGAATATCTGGTGCTGATGCGGGATTGATTACCGGCCGCGCCCGCGGGCGCAGCCGGCCGGGAAAGCGCTATATGCCCAGCTCTTTTTTTCTCTGGAGAAGGTGCTTGTAGTATTTCGAGCTGGTCATCGGGGTGTTTTCAACTTCCTCAATTTTTTTGGCCAGTTCTTTCGCGTTCATCCTGTTGACCTTTTTTGACTTGGCCTTTCCCGCAGCCTGGGCGCCTTCAGGAGACGCTGCCGCATCTGCCGGTTGAGTTGCTTGTACTTCGTCAGCCATGGTATTCCCTCGTAATTGTAGTATTTGTCTTAGTATTGGAAACGATTGCGCCGCACCCGGCGCGTAAAGAGTACGTTGGGCGCGCCGAAGCGTCCTGTCAAGAATTTTATTCCGTCACCGGTGGTTCTTCCATTCGCGCTGGATCTCGCGCTCGACTTCCCGTTTCTGTATGGAATGGCGCTTGTCATATTTCGCCTTGCCTCTGGCAAGGCCGAGCTCCACCTTCACCTTCCCGTTCTTGAAGTAGAGCCGCAGCGGCACCAGGGTGAACCCCTTTTCCTGCACCTTGCCGATGAGACGCTTGATCTCGTGCCGGTGCATGAGGAGCTTCCGGTCATGTACCGGCTCATGGTTGAACCGGTTCGCCATCTCGTATATGGCGACGTTCATCCCGGTCAGGTACATCTCGTTGTTTTTCACCCGCGCGTACGCCTCCTGGATGCTCGCCTTCTTCTGGCGCATCGCTTTCACCTCGCTCCCCGCGAGGACGATGCCGGCCTCGAAGGTCTCGACTATCTCATAGTCGAAGCGCGCCTTCTTGTTCCGGGCTATTTCAATAAACGTATCGGGCATTCACCGTCTCCTGGTATGCCCGGTAACGATGCGCCACCGGGGACCGTGTCGTCAAGATTAATACCGCCGGCCCCGGTAATTTACCATGGATGCTCCCCGGGGGCCCGGGTTCTTCCCGGGCATCAGTCCTTTGTCTCGCCGATAATGGCGTCCGCGCACCTGATGCCGTCAACTGCCGAGCTTACGATCCCGCCCGCGTAGCCCGCGCCCTCACCGACGGGATACAGCCCCCTGACAGCGACCGAGTGCCGGTCGTCGCCCCTCGCGATCCGCACCGGCGAGGAGGTCCTCGTCTCGGCCCCGATCAGGAGGGCCTGTTCGCTGATGAATCCTTTCATTTTTCTATCGAACTGACGGATGCCGGCCTTCAACTCTTCAGCGAGCCATGCCGGTAAAAACCGGCCAATATCAGCGGGGAACAGGCCGGGCCGGTAGGACGCGGGGGGAAGATCCCTGTCGATAGTGCCCGACAGGAAGCTTGTCACCCGCTGCGCCGGGGCGGAAAACATGCCGCCCCCCGCGCCGTACGCGCCCGCCTCAATCTCCCTCTGGAGCCCTATCCCGCCGAGGAGCTCATCGCCGCACTCTTGCGGCGCGACGGTGACGACGATGGCGGCGTTTGAAAAGGGATGGTCCCTCCTGGAAAAGCTCATCCCGTTGGTGCAGAGCCGTCCCTGCTCGGACGACGAATTGATGACCCTTCCGCCCGGGCACATGCAGAAGGAATAGACCCCCCTGCCGGTGGCGCGGTCGGTATGCGCGAGAGTATAGTCTGCGGCGGGCAGCCGGTCCCGGAACTGCGATCGCCCGTACTGGATCTCGTTGATAAGGGCCGCAGGGTGCTCGATCCGCACTCCCATGGCAAAGCCTTTTTTTTCAAGGGTGACGCCCCTCTTTGCGAGCATCGAGTAGGTATCGCGCGCCGAATGGCCGGTTGCGAGCACCAGGCGGTCAGCCGGGACCTCCCTCCCCTTCGACGTGACGACGCCCGCCAGTGCCCCGCCGTGGACGACCAGGTCATCGATCGATTCATTGAAATTGATAAGCGACCCTGATGCGATGAGCGCTTCCCGGATCCGCGTTACTATGCCGCGCAGGCGGTCCGTACCAAGGTGCGGCTTCGCTT